>NZ_VLKP01000008.1 GCF_007830115.1 Aerolutibacter ruishenii
CGGTTCGTCACTCACTATAACGATCGTCCGCACGAAGGGTTGGCGCTGTTCACACCTGCCGACCTCTTCCATGACCGCGTGCCCACCGTTGCCGCCGTCCGCCAGCAGGCGCTCACCGAGCACTACACACGCCACCCCGAGCGCTACGTCAAAGGCGCGCCCACCGTCGCCCTGCCGCCCGCCGCCGTGCACATCAACCCCGACCTCGCCATGCATGCCTCGCAACTGCTGGCTACCTCCGGCGCACTGACCATCGTCCCCACCCCGGTCGACACCGGGCTACCCGAAGTTGTTACATAGAAATCTCGCAACGAGTGTTGGGAAAGTGTTGACACGTTCCGCCTCAATACGTTCTCTGAACTCATTGACGATGTCAGGGAGAGGGTTCTGCTGGATGCGCGGTCGGCGGGTTGGTCTGATGATGGGGTGAGCCTAAGTCAAGATGGAAGTGGCGCGGCTGCTTACTCAGATGCATTGGCTACCTACCTCGCCCTTGCCCTGAGCAAGTTCTCAGATCGCAATAACGCCCTTTGTACATGGGACGCTGGCCCTTCAGGTACTAAGACATCGACTGGCGGCTCAGCTAGAACGGCATCCATCCGAAATCTTTTCGCGCGGCAAGCGATACCGATGGCGTGGGACTTCGGTGAAGTAAATCCGTTTAGTGAGTCTGGTGGCAGTTGGGATAGCTCTTTCGTGTGGATCGTTCCAGCAGTCGAAAGACTGCCGGCGCTGGGTAGTGGCTTAGCCCTTCAAAAGGATGCTCAAACACAAGAGGTAAGCGCGGGGAAGGTTGTATCGACTGACCCCCCTTACTACGACAATATTTTTTACGCAGATCTTTCGGACTTCTTCTATTCATGGCTTAGGAGATCGCTGCGGAACACTTACCCATCTCTTTTTGCCACGCTGAGCGTGCCGAAGGCTGATGAGCTTGTTGCTACGCCTGGCAGGCATGGTGGTAAGGAAGGGGCGGAGAAGTTCTTCCTCGATGGAATGACCGCAGCAATGCACAACATCGCCGATAGAGCGCATGGTGCGTTTCCGGTCTCGATCTACTACGCCTTCAAGCAATCCGATACCGGTAGCGACGGTACCGCATCGACAGGCTGGGAGACTTTCATCGAGGCAGTGCTGCGAGCTGGGTTCGCCATTCACGGCACTTGGCCCATGCGGACTGAGCTGGGCAACCGCATGATCGGCAGCGGAACCAACGCGCTCGCTTCCAGCATCATCCTCGTCTGCCGTCGTCGTCCTGACGACGCACCGCAGATACCGCGTCGCGAGTTCCAGCGCGAGTTGAAAGAAGTGCTGAGCGAGGCGCTCGAAGCCATGCTCGGCGGCGCCGATGGCGCGTCGCCCATCGCGCCGGTGGACCTGGCCCAGGCCGCCATCGGCCCCGGCATGGGCGTGTTCTCCCAGTACGCCGCCGTGCTGGAAAGCAACGGTGAACCGATGAGCGTCAAGACTGCACTGACGCTGATCAACCGCCAGGTGGACGAAGTGCTGGGCGGCGAGACCTTCGACGCCGACACCAACTTCTGCCTGGGCTGGTTCGACGAGGTCGGCTTCGGCACTGGCGCCTTCGGCAACGCCGATGTGCTGGCCCGCGCCAAGGCCACCAGCGTGGACGCGGTGAAGCATGCCGGCGTGCTGGCCTCCGATGGCGGCAAGGTTCGCCTGTTGAAGCCGGACGAATACCCGGCGGACTGGGACCCGCAGTCCGACAACCGCACCCCGGTGTGGGAAGCGCTGCACCAGCTGATCCGCGCCTACAACGCAGGCGGCGAGAGCACCGCCGGCATGCTGCTGGCCCGTATGCCGGAGAAGTCTGGCGACATCCGCCGCCTGGCCTACTGGCTCTACAACGCGTGCGCCGAGCGCAAGCGCCTGCCGGAAGAAGCCCGAGCCTACAACGAACTGATCACCGCCTGGCATGCCATCGAAGCGGCCAGCCATGACACGGGGCATATCAACGTGCAGGGGAGCCTGGACGTCTGATGGCGCACTTACAGGGGGAGTGAGATGGACATGACGTGGGTCATTCTGGGCGGCGCAGCGATCTTGCTGGTGGCCGTGCTCGCGGTGGTTCGGAAACGACGTGGTGGCCAGGTCGCCTTTCCAGCCATCGAGCTGCCGACATTGCCTGTGGTCGTGCAGCCGGTCGAAGTGGAAGCACTGGCAGTACCGGAAGAGCCGGAAGTACCGACACGGCTTGTGCTGGCCGTCGATGACGAGCCGGTGTTTGCCATGACCATGTTGGATGAGGCCGAAGGGAGCAAGCAGATCGCGGGATTGTCCAGGCACGCGCCGTCCGCATTCGGTCGCGCGCTGGAGCCGCTGATGCAGGTGGCGCCCTCCATGGCAACGGCAGGCATGGCCGGCAGTCGTCAGCTGATGGAGGTGGTGATCAATGGACCACTCGTGGCCGCGGCGGACGGCAATGGTCTCCGTGCAATGACCATGGGCGCGAACGGTGTCCAGCAAAACGCCAGGTTGTTCGAGCCCAAGGCCTTGCAGAACGTGGCCAATGCAGCGGCTATCTGGCAACTAGCTTCTGTCGCCGTGGCGCAGAAGCACTTGGCCGATATCAGCGCCACCCTCAAGCGAGTGGAAGACAAGATTGCCGGCATCCAGTCCATGCTGGAGGAGGAGCGGGCGGCCCTGATCGACGGCGCTCTCAAGTACATCCACAGCGCACGTCAAGCCATGCAGCAGGGGGAGTTCCTCGATCGCACGCGCGACAAGCTGGAGGATTTCGAGATCCAGTTGGAACAGGCCGGAACTACGCTGCTGCGCCAGATCGAGCGTGAGTCGAAGAGCGAACTGGAGCGGGACACCGTCGGCTGCGAGGGTGAGTACCAGAGCGCACTGGCCAAGCATCAGGCGCTGGCAGCGCGTGCCGCCGAACTTGTGGCATGCGCAGAAGTGCGTCTGGCCAACTGGTACCTGTGTTCGCTCTACCCCGACCGAAGCAAGATGCTGGAAAGCCGGATGCAGCAGATCCAGCAGTTCATGGCCCAGGTCGCGAGGGTACAGAAACAGTTGAGCGGGGCGTTGGACGCCGACTGCGAGAAGATCGACGCGCGCTTTACGTCTGACGAGACCATTGCCGAGCGACGTACGCATGTTCGGAACGAGGCCAAGTCCGGGAAAGAGGCGTTGAGCAAGGGCGCCAAGCGGTGCGCGACCATCATTGAGCGGGTTCAAGCGGTCGCGGACGACCGCAGTTCAACGAGCCGGTTGCTGATCGAAACCAACGGCAAGACGCCTACGGCCGTCTATCTGGCCCACGAGAAGCCGACGCTTCCTCCCATCCGCATCCAGAACGAGGAGCTGGTCGCATGTCTGTGAGTGGCACGATGACATGCGTTCCATCCGCCTCCTGTCCTACAGGGATGAAATCGCATGCGTAACGAACGCAATACCATCTGGAAGATCGTCCGCGCGCTCAACGACGCCGAGAGCAACGGCGGACTGTGGCTGCCGAACATCCAGCGTCCGTTCGTGTGGAGCGAGGAGCAGATCGAGAAGCTGTTCGACTCGATCATGCGTGAGTACCCGATCAGTACGCTGCTGGTCTGGCGCACGCGGGAGAAGGTGAAGCATCGCAAGTTCATCACCGACTGGAAGGACAGCCTCAAGGTGTCCGATGCCTACGTGATGGAGAACGCGGATGCCAAGGGCATGGTCCTGGATGGGCAGCAGCGCTTGCAGAGCCTGATCATCGGCCTGGCCGGCAGCTACAACGGCAAGGAGCTGCACTTCGACGTACTGAGCGGCGCCAAGGCCTCGCCGGAAGACATTCGCTACCGGTTCCGCTTCCTGCCGGCGGCCAGTGCGCAGTGGCCCTGGGTCAAGTTCAAGGACGTGCTCAAGGACATGTCGCGCGGCCGCAAGCTGGCGATGGAGGTGGCCCAGGATGTTTGCGCGGCGGGACCGGCCGGGCTGTCCGATGACGACGCCAAGCGCGTCCAGAAGAACATTGCCCGCGCCCAGCACGAGTTCATCAGTGACGAGAACATCAGCTACCAGTTGCTGGACGGCGTCGATGACCCCGACGCCTACACCACGGAAGACGTGGTGGAGATCTTCATTCGCGCCAACTCCGGCGGCACCAAGCTGGGCAAGTCCGACCTGTTGTTCTCGCTGCTGGCGTCGGAATGGGCGCTGGCCGACGAGGAGATGGAGGAGCTGCTGGAGGAGCTGAACCGGACCGGCTACGGGTTCGACCGCGATTTTGTCCTCAAGTCCTGCCTGGTCATGCTCGGGCAGGGCGCCAAGTACGAGGTCACGAAGTTCCGCAAGCCGGAAGTCCGCGAAGCGTTCGTCAAGAACTGGACTGAACTTTCAGATGCCATCAAGGCCGTCAGGGACTTCCTGCACGGGAAGACCTTCCTGAAGAGCGACAAGGCGGTTCCGTCCTACCTGGGCCTGATCCCGCTGATCTACCTGCGCTACACGTACCCCGACCAGTGGAATGCCACGACCGGCCGCGAGGACTACGTGTTGCGGACGATGCTCACCGGCGCGTTCAGTGGCACACCGGACAACCTGATCGACCGGTGCGTGAAGTCCATCGACGAGCGCAAGGCCTTCGAGCTGGATGAGATCTTCCACATCATCCGCAGCGATGGCCGAAGCCTGGAAGTGACGCCGGAGACCATCATCGGAACCCGCTACGGCAAGCCGCAGTCGCACCTGATTTTCAATCTCTGGTACCGCACCTTCGACTACGAACCAGCGCTGGAAGACAACCTGCCGCAGCAGGACCACATTTTTCCGCAGAGCTTCCTCAACAGCCAGAAGGAACTGAACCCGCAGACCGGGCGTTCGCGCAAGATGTACTGGGCCGACGAGCAACACCAGATCGCCAATCTGGCGTTGCTGACGGCCAAGGAGAATGGCTTCCAGGGCAAGTCGGGGGAACTGCCGGAAACCTGGATACCCAAGCAGCTCAAGGACGATCCTGGCTTCCTCGATCGACACCTGATCCCAAAGGATCCGGAACTGTGGAAGTCAGCGAACTTCCGCGATTTCATCGAGGCGCGCAAGGCGCTGATCCTGGAACGCTTCAAACCCTATTTGCAGAGCAGTCAGACCGTGGGAGAGGACCATGTCGTTGAAGCCCTGGCGTGAAGTCGCCATCCCTCACGAGGATGTCCATCGCGGCACCTTCGTGCGTGCCGAGTTTGCGGCGGACATCACCCGCGTCCATGACGGTTCGGCCACGCCGGAGTATCAGGACCCGGTGCTGTTCTTCCAGCGCACCTTCATCACCGAAGGCATGGGCGCCTTGCTCACGTCGGTGGCCAAGCGGCTGGCAGGCAAGGGTGGTGATCCGGTCATCCAGTTGCAGACCGCGTTCGGCGGCGGCAAGACCCACACCATGCTGGCGGTCATGCACATGGTCCGCGGCCAGGCGCCCAAGAGCGACCTGGCCGGCATTCCGCCCTTGCTTGATGCCGCGGGCGTCCTGGACCTACCCGCTGCCAAGGTAGTGGTACTGGATGGCGTGAAGCTGTCGCCCAGCATGCCGCGGCGCGTGGATGACCATACCCTGCGCACGCTGTGGGGCGAGCTGGCCTGGCAACTGGGTGGCGCCGAAGCCTATGCGGCCCTGGCCGATGCCGATGCCACCGGTACCAACCCCGGCAAGGATCTGCTGGCTGAGCTGATCCGCAAGGCCGGACCCTGCGTGATCCTGATCGACGAGCTGGTGGCGTATGTCCGCCAGTTCGAGGAGGGCAAGTCGCTCTCCGGCGGCACCTACGATGCCAACCTCACCTTCATCCAGGCACTGACTGAGGCCTTGAAGGCCGCACCACAGGCGGTGCTGCTGGCCTCGTTGCCGGAGAGCGAGCGCGAAGCCGGCAGCGAGCGTGGCATCGCTGCGCTGCACGCGCTGGAACACTACTTCTCCCGTGTCCAGGCGATCTGGAAGCCGGTCAGCACTGAGGAGTCGTTCGAGATCGTGCGCCGCCGCCTGTTCACCGAGATCCGCGATCAGGATACCCGCGACACGGTGTGCCGCGCCTTCGCCGACTGGTACGTGAAGCATGCCGATGACCTGCCTGGAGAGACGCAGGAGGGCCGCTACTACGACCGCCTGCGTTCGGCGTACCCGATCCATCCGGAAGTGTTCGAACGCCTGTATCAGGATTGGTCGGCGCTGCCGAACTTCCAGCGCACGCGTGGCGTGCTGAAACTCATGGCCCGTGTGATCCACCGTCTGTGGCAGAGCGACAACAAGGACCTGCTGATCCTGCCGGGCAGCCTGCCGCTGTACGACGCGGAAGTGAGCGCCGAGCTGACCAGCAACCTGCCGGTGGGCTGGGACCCCGTGCTCTCGCGCGACGTCGATGGCGAGCGCAGCGAGCCTGCGCTGTTGGAGACCCAGGAGGCCAGGTTTGGTTCGGTGCAGGCCTGTCGGCGGATCACCCGCAGTATCTTCCTGGGCAGCGCGCCGGTCTCTGGCAACGAGATGGCGCGCGGCGTGGAGACCGAGCGGTTGATCCTGAGCTGTGTCCAGCCGGGTCAGGCCCCGCACGTGTTCAAGGACGCGTTGTCGCGCTTGAAGACGCGGCTGACCTTCCTCAACGAGGGCAACAACCGCTGGTGGTTGGACGTGAAGCCCAACCTGCGACGGGAGATGGAGGACCGCAAGCGGCGCTTCCAGGATCCGGAGGTGTTCGACGAAGTGGCGGACGTGCTGCGCAAGGTGCTGGGGGGCGGCTCCATCGCGCACCACCACATCTTCACCCCTGCCGCGGACGTACCGGACGAGTGGGACCTGCGCCTGGTGGTGCTATCGCCCAACACCGGCTGGACCCGTGGTGCCGGTCCCAATCCGGCACGCGATGCGTCGGCGGCCATTCTGCGTGATCGCGGTGGCCAGCCACGCGTGAAGCAGAACCGGTTGCTGTTCCTGGCGGCGGACGCCGACCAGGTGAGCCACCTGAAGGAAACGGTGCGTGCGCTGCTGGCCTGGCGCAGCATCGAAACCGATCTCAAGGAGACACGGATCACCCTGGACAACATCCAGGCTAAGCAGGTGACCCAGAACAGGGAGCAGACCCGCGACACCGTGCTGCGCCTGGTGCGCGACACCTACAAGTGGCTTGTGGCGCCGACCCAGACCGTCAGCCGCAAGGACGGCACGGTGGGCGAGATCGAGTGGGAGGCGCAGGCGCTGAACCCGGCCGCCGTCGGGCTGGGCAAGGAGATCGACCGGGTGCTCGCCGACAACGAGTGGGTGATCGCCCAGTGGGCGCCGGTGAACCTCCATTACCTGCTCAAGGCGTGGTTCTGGAAGGACGGCGTGGTGGACGTGAAGGCGCTGGACGTGTGGCAGAAGTCGTGCAGCTACCTGTACCTGCCGCGCTTGCAGAACTCGCACGTCATGTCCCAGGCCATCGCGGCCGGCGCATCCAGCCACGACTATTTCGGCCTGGCCAGCGGCAAGGAGGGCGACCGCTATCTCGGGTTCACCTTCGGACAGGCGACGTCGCCGTTCATTGAAGTCGCGCTGCTGATCGAACCGGGCAAGGCTGCGGCTTACGAAGAGGCTACGCGCCCGCCGCCGCCACTTCCGCCCGATCCCAACCCGAACCCCGATCCGGATCCCAACCCCAATCCAGACCCGGATCCGCCCCCGCCGCCAGGACCAAAAGCGACGATGCCCACGCACTTCTGGGCGTCAGCGGAGCTGGATCCTGTCGGCGCGTCGTTGAAGTTCGCCAACATCATGAAGGAACTGGTCGAGCTGTTCAGCGCCCGCCATGGCACCAACGTGGTCATCAAGGTGGACATCGAGGCCAGCGACAGCCGTGGCTTCGACGAAACGACCGTGCGTGCGGCGAAGGAGAACAGTCGCGTGCTGGGGATTTCGTCGGCGGATTTTGATTGAGGAGCGAGTAGATGGGTAAGCCAGCCAAGAAGGCGAGTAAGGCCGAACTGATCGCCGAGTATGAGAGCTATCCGAAGTACCCGAGTCGGTTCGACAAGAAGTCGGCAAAGGACTACGAAGAAGATGGCTTCGATCAGGCCCGTGACTACTTCAAGGGCTTGGGGAAGACGTTCCGTCAGGATGCCGTGGGCAAGAAGCAGGTCCGTTCCAGCATGGATGCACTGGATGCTGAGGCGGAGTTGCAAACCACGATGGCGGACTTCTGGCTGCGACTGACCCGAACCGAGGGTAGATGGCGCCGCAAGAACGAGCCACCGGAAAACCCCTTTCAGAAAAAGGGGCGCAGTCGGACGGCGCCACAGGGAAAAATCCTAGACTGGGACAAGAAGTGGCGAAAGATCGCGGCGTACCAGGCCGTGAAGAAGGTCTATGAGAACGCGGGGGCTGCGGCATCCATCAGTGCAGGTGCAGCCCTGCGGGCGACCATGATGTGGATGACCACCAACGGTGGGGCCGTGGTGGGCAACGTGTCGGAAATGCCTGGTGCACTGCTCGACAAGGCCATGGCGCATCCGGAGCGGTTGAGCATCCAGAGCCTGACCCTCGAACAGGCACTGCGGCGCAAGTGGGTGGACGCCAAGGAGCGCGTTGTGTGGATGACTCGCTTCGAGCTTGCCAGCCAGGCGCTAGTCTACGAGTTGAAGAACATGGTGCTTTCGAAGGTCGCTGCGGATACCAAGCCAGGCCGGCCAAGAACGCCAGACAAGGATCGGATCTTCTAGAGCAGAGCCCCGCCCAGTGCGGGGCTTTCGCTTTCTGGATAGGGCAAAAAAGATCACCTGATACGGGATCACCGTGCACATTGAAATGACGACTCCCCAACAACGGAGCGTCAAATGAAGCACTGCAAGAACCTCGCGGCCAAGGCCGCAAACCCGGTCAGCACGATGCCTGTTCGTGCCTGTCCCTGCCATGCACTCACGGCCATGTTGCTGATTGGCGACTTGGGCACGCCGTCGGTTGTTCGCGACTTCGTGGAGGTGACGGCATGAGCGCGGACATGAAGTGGCGCCGGGAAGTACGCGCGATGGCGGAGTCCGAAGGCCTGACGGTCGAACGGATGGCCAGGAGCAGTCGTGGGCGGATCGCCTGCTGCGTGTCGCTGTCGGGCTACCTGGCAACCGCCACGGTCGCCGGCAGTGCCGGCAGGCATCGCACGCCGATGGAAACGCGGGCCTGTTTTCGGCGCGTGGCGCGGTCGCTGAAAGACGCGGCCCGTGCATGCCACTCGCTTGCGGCATGAGCGGTTGCCGGTGGGTGGGTTCCTGCCCACCCACCGGCCATAGCGCAGAAAAGTTGCCCTGAGCACCTGCTGATCCGACCGATAACGTGCGAAGCACGAGGACGAACAAGCATTTCAATCACTGAGGAGAACGACCATGACGATTGCTAAGACGATGTTGCCCGAGAAAGCCACGGCAAGGCTGGAAAGCCTGTGCCAGGGCGACCACGCCTACCTCACGGCCGACGAAAGGCTGGTGCTGTTTCGGCATTTCCATGCCGGCGGCGCTCAGCTCGGCGACGCCATGTATTACGCGGCACGGGAAGGGTACGCCGAGCTGGTCGAGGCCATGCTCGATGCTGGTTGTGTGCCCGAGCCGGTGGTCTTCAGGATCGCGTTCAACTACGGCAGGTATGAGGCCATGGTGTCGTTGGCGCGAGTTGGCCATCTCGTCGATCCGGCGCAAAAGGAGCAATGGCTGGACCAAGCGACCTGCCAGGGTCGGCCCATGGGCTGGCAGAAGCTGCTGATCGAGTCCTACGGCGCATCGGTGAACTGCTTCGGAGAGAACGACACCACGCCGTTGATCGAGGCGTGCCGGAGGGCGGACGACGCGTTGTCGCTGTACCTGATCGAGCAGGGGGCGGACATCGACGCGCATGCGCCGGAGAAATGGTGCGCCCGCGCCTATGCCAAGCGCTTTCGCGAACACATGCCACTCACCTGGGCACGGATCGCGCGGCATGAGTTGACCAGGAAGGCGAGCACTGCCAGGCGGCGTCGAGAAGGCGTCAACGACGAAATCAGGAGGGCCATGTGATGCACCACGGGCAACGTATTGCGCAGAAAAGTTGCCCTGATTGGCAGCCGGCCCGGTCGATATCGTGCGAAGCACGAGTCAGAACAAGCATTTCAACCAACGAGGAGGATGACGATGATTTTGAATGACCACAAAGACAACCTTGTCGCCAAGACCGTGGCGCTGGTGATGAAGAAGTTCCGGAAGGAGTTTCCGGGTAGGGCCGAGGAATGGGCAGACGAGGTGCATCGTCGTGCGATGGTGCTGTTGTACCAGCCGGTCTACGACGACGGCTTCACCAACGTCGAGGCACTCGCTGAGTTCGTGATGGTGGAGATCAGGCTCGTTCACCAGTCCGGGATTGCGAAGACGACGGCGTGCCAGGCAGACATGCGTCGCCGCGCTGCATGGAGAACCCTGGAGGCGTCTGGCTCCACTTCCACGACCACGCAGGAGCACGCCGATGAATGCATCGAGGACCGCTGGTCGATGTTCATGGAGGCCTACCTGGTCGCTCACCCGAATGCGGATTGGGAGGACGTGGAGCGCGACAGGTTGAGCGGGAGCCTGTTCGATCCAGACGACCCGTACCTGGTCGATCTCGCTGCGCGTGTGCTGGCAGACGAGGGCGAAGTCGGCTACGAGGCGGCGGCGTGATGCCGACCCCCGTCCCATGCCTTGACCCTTATGGCGCCTGTGTTCATCGGGCTGGGTCAGAGGGTCAAGGTGGCCAGGCCTTCGCGCCAAGTGCCGCAGTGGTGGCGGTTGTCATGGCAACCGCCAGAGCGAACGGCACAGGTTCGGAAGATTGGAAACACCTTTGACCCTTTGACCTGGAGCGTATTTCTCAGGGGTTTTTCACGGGGCGGGGTTGGTTTCAGTGGGTTTGACCTGCCTTGACCTTTGACCGGTGCAGGTGAAGTCGATGGGTTGTTCTGCAGTTCGGGTTCGCAGTTTTCGTGTTCGCCTGCGTTGACGTTTTTCCGATGCCTGCTTAGCTCGGGGCATCACCCACGGGAGGGATCAGATGTCGCAGTCATCGTCGCATTCAACCGGCAGGCCAGGACGGCCAGCGTTGCCAGCCAAGAACCGGCTGGTCCACACCGGGATCCGGTTGGGCGTGAAGGATCGCTCGCAGCTAAGGCTACTGGCGAAGCGGGAAGGTGTGTCGTTGTCGGAGTACCTGCGTCGCTTGGTGTGGGCGCATCTCGCGGCGAGAGCCGCATAAAGCAAAACCCCGCCGTTGGCGCGGCGGGGTCTCGTCAATCACTGGTTTCCTGGCGGAGACCGCAACATGAGGATTTACCTATGTCACAGCAGCAAGATACGAGCGCAACGCCCGGCAGTCAAGCCGTGCCTGCGAGTGGGAACAACGTCATTTCGTTCGGTGCAGCGGCAGCAGCGGCGCAAGCCGCAACGGCCACTCCTGCTCCGAACACTGGCGGCAAGAAGAAGCGTGAGAACCCGATCAAGGTGTGGTGCGACAGCGCCATGCGGGGTGCGTTCGGCGAGTTCGCGGCCGAGCGCCTGGACAACAGCACGCTGGTGCGTCGCTGGAACGATGCCTACTGGGAGCTGATGAGCGAGAACGACGGCTATGCCCGGGCGACGGACTGGATGAACCGCTTCTTTCCGGACGAGCTGTCGAGCAGTCGCGCCCGCGATTGCTGGAAGACGCTGACCGGACTGCTGCACCAGAAGCGTCCGATGCGCGTGGAAGATCCCGGTCATGCGGTGTTCCCGCTGCTGGACGGCTATCTTCACATCACCCCGCAGCGCAGCAGGCTGGAGGCGCCGGAACGCAAGTTCGGGTTGACCCACCAGATCCAGGCATCGGCTGGTGTGGCGCACGGTCAGGATTTCTTGCCCATGACGTTTCCGCCGACCAGCCTGTTCGGGCGCTATCTGGCCACGTCGCTGCCGGACCTTGAAGTCCGGGAGCTGGTTCAGGAGCAGTGTGCGCTGTCCTTTGTGCCTAATGTCTGGCAAGGCTCGGCCTGGTGGTTTGGGGACGGAGGTGCCGGCAAAGGTGTTCTGAGCAAGTTGCTGCTGCGCTTCCACAGCAAGTCGGCGACGCTGGATCTGCACAAGCTGGCCGATCCGCATCATCTGGAACCGTTGGTTGGGGCCACCTTCGTCTTGGTGGACGAGGTCGAGCAGAAGGGACGCTGGGCGGAGAAGGAGTTCAAGTCGATCATCTCCAACGATCCGGTGTCGGTGAACCCGAAGCATCGGCCCTCGTTCAAGTACCAGTCCACCGCCTACTGGATCATCTGCTCCAACCAGGAGCCGTTGATCCGCGATGACAGCGATGGCGTGCGTCGCCGCCTGGTGGTGGTGCCGTGGCCGGGGTCGGCACGGGCGCGTGGTACTTCGACGCCGGACCTGGATCGCAAGATCTTCGAACAGGAGGGGACGCTGTTCCTGGGCTGGATCGTGGAGGGGTTGATGCGCCTGCTCAAGCGCGGTGGTCCGCTGTCCGGCGCGGCGCTGCCCGAGGCGGTCAAGGCGATGTCGCGGCAGATCCACACCGACAACGACAGCATGGAGACCTGGTTCGAGGCCTGCGAGATCGTGCCGGCGGCAGGGGTGGAGCATACCAAGGGCGAGATCTACGAGGCCTACTGCAAGTACGCCGAGGACGCGCACCTGTTCGTGTACGAGCGCGAGAGCTTCTGGAAGCGGTTCAAGCGGCGGCCGGACATCCGCAACGGTGGCGTGCGCGAGGTGCGTGGACGCAAAGGTTCAGTGCGGACGCAGTTGATCCGCGGCCTGGCCATCACGCCGGCCGAGGTGGCCAGTGCCAAACGCGATGCGCTCCTGGCGCAGGCGGAGGCCGAAGGGCGGTGCACGGTGGTGGCCGGTGAGGATCCCTTTGGCATGGGTGTCGCGTGCGAGCAGCGCGAGTACCGCTTCACCGATGCCGAGCAGGTGGAGTTGGAACGCCTGCTGGTGTTGGGAGGGTTGAGCGCCTGACGTGGTCAGGCGCGTTTCACGCATCGCTTCGCAGTGCCCGGCTTGCGCAGGCCGGGCGGCTGCTTACCCTGGTTCGCAGCATAGAAGGGCCATGACCATGTTCACCGATACCGAGATCCTGCTGGCTGCCGACCGTTTCGTGATCCGCAAGAGTGAGGACGACATGCGTATCCGCCTGTCTGACGCGTTCATGCCCGAGCACGATGAACTGGTGTCGGTGGGCGAGTGTCTGGCGTTGGTGCGCAGGGCGTTACGCAAGGGGCACAAAGTCTTTATCGAGGTGTCTCCGCATGGATCTTCCAACCTACCGACAGCAGCAGGCGCATAGCTTCTACGAGCAGATCGCCAACACCACCAACCCCGTCTTCCAGCAGTGGGACGACCCGCAGGCACCGTTGCCACAGATCGGCGGCGAGCCTCGCGGCGTGTCCGGCTTCCCGTTCCAGGGCGACAACGCCCTCCAGCTGATGATGGCGGCGACCGAACTCGGCTACACCTCACCGCTGTGGTTGACCTTCGATCAGGCCAAGGCCTGCGGCGGGTCCGTCAAACGCGGCGAGATCGGCACCAAGATCCTGTCCTGGATCGGCAAGGAGGGCGACTACAAGCATGTGCTGATGACGGTGTTCAACGGCGACCAGGTGTCGGGGGTGTCGTTGCCGCACGAAGGCACGTTGGCCGCGGACGCGCAGGCGATCCGGCAAGCCGGGCTGGATGCGTTGATCCCGCCACGCAAGCGCACACCGAAGCCGGAGCAGTATGTGGCGCGGTTGCGCGAGGTGCTGGTCGAACGCTTCCCCGAGGGCGACAACGAGCAGGCCCGTGCCCAGGCGGCATTGCGTCGTGAGCTGGCACAGCTGACCGCGTGCGCGCGGCTGGGACTGCCGCGGGAGGTCGATCCTGCAATGACGCAGCGCCTGCAACCCTACGCCGAGGTACGACCGCACTGGCGCGAGGTGGAGAACGCCATCAACGATGCCCACAAGGCCTTGAAGGACATCGGCATCGAGCCACTGGTGTTCGACAAGGTCCCGCGTCGTGAACTTGCGCCGGACGTGAAACCTGCCGCCGAGCCGGCCAAGCGTCGCGCGCGTGCCAAGGCGCTGGACAAGGAACAGGTCAAGGGCATGGAGCAGGCGGCGCACATCCCGTTCTAGACGGTCGCGGGTGGCTCCCGGCTCGCCAGGCGGCGATGGGCACGCTACCGGGGCGGTCGCCGACGCAAGCCCTGCGGGCTGCTCCACTGCGTTGCGCCCTGCGGTGCGTCGTCGCCTTTTGCCCCGGTGTCGTCCCACGCACGCCAATCCGGCGAGCCAGGAGACACCTCATGCGCTTTCCCGTCCCTCTCAGTGATGCCGAGCAGAAGATCCTGCTGCGTGCCGAGGACCTGTTGACCCGATGCCACAACCGCATCAGTGAGCAGACCGCGCTGTCCGACCCGTCCACGGCCGGCAAGCTGTTCCAGATGCGCCTGGGGGCGCACGAACGCGAGATCTTCGCGGTGGCGTTCCTGGATACGCGTCATCGGCTGATTGCCTTCGAGGATCTTCACGCAGGCACGGTCGATGGTTGCGAGGTGCATCCACGCGTGGTGATCCAGCGGGCGCTGGCGCACAACGCGGCGGCGATCATGCTCGGGCACGTCCACCCCAGTGGCTGCCTGGACCCGTCGGCGGCGGACCGTGCGTTGACTGCGCGCATTCGGTCGGCGGTCGCCCTCGTCGATATCCGTTTGCTGGACCACTTCGTGGTCGGCACCACCGGCTACACCTCGATGGCGGCGCTCGGCTGGGTATGACCCAGCCGTTCTGCTGCTGTGGTTCGCAGTCCCGGCCTTGCCGGGCTGCGTTGCGTTCCTATGGTGGAGCGGACTTCAGGTTTCAGTTCGCCATGCACGAGAGCGCGCTTTCACGAGAGGACGCATGGGACGCGGGCATTCGCCTGCGCGTGGTCGAGTGCGCGGAAGGTTTGCGCATCGAGGACGGCGATCCGGAGGACAGCGGCTACGACATCGAGCAGGCGCTGCAGCTGGTGTGGCTGGCGCTGGAGCGTGGTCGCGAGGTGCGAATCGTGTGGGCACGCCGATCCGGTAGCGCAGAAAAGTTGCCCTGAACCGCTTGCCCTGGAACCGGGAGGATGCCGTGTCGTTGTTGAGGAGGAGATCATGAAGTACGCCGACATGGCCCAGGCACAGGCGGCCGTGCTGATCGCCGAGATGGAGAAGGGGCATTCGTTCCTGCCGTTCCTGAAACCCGGCGATCCGGCGCTGGTCAACGGATTGCCGTACAACCCGACCACGGGCAAGCCCTATCGCGGCGGCAACATGGTGATGCTGTGGATCGCCGGCATGGTGGACGGCTATGAGGACCGGCGCTGGCTGACCTACAAGCAGGCGCAGGCCATCGGCGCGCAGGTACGCAAGGGCGCGAAGTCGGTGCCGCTTCGGTATGTGATCTTTCCGGACAAGGAGGAGGGGCAAGGCGTGATCATGTCCTCGAAGCCGCGTCCGTTCTTCTTCAACGTGTTCAATGCCGAGCAGATCGACGGCATGCCTGCGGCGCCGTCGAGGGAAGCGCTGGCACCGGAGCAACGCAATGCGCAGTGCGAGGCACTGCTGCGCGGCTCCGGTGCCGAGATCGTGCATGGGACCGCTTCGCCGCATTACGCGCCCGGTTCGGATCGGATCGGCTTGCCGCATCCGGAGCGGTTCGTGTCGTACGAGGCGTATCTGGCCACTGCGTTGCACGAGCTGGCGCATTGGACCGGGCATCCGTCGCGGCTCAATCGGGATCTGTCCGGCGCGTTCGGTTCGCTGTCGTATGCACGTGAGGAGATGGTCGCCGAAACGGCAAGCCACATTCTGGCCGTGGAGCTGGGGATCGGGCATGACGTGTCGCAGCATGCGGCGTATCTGTCGATGTGGATCAAGATCGCCCAGGAGGAGCCGGGCTATCTCTACCAGGCCGCGGCGTCGGCGGAGAAGGTGTGCGACTTCCTGGAGATAGAGCGCTATCGGCATGCGCCGCTGGTGGTGGAGCCGGAGCAGGCGTTGGCGCCGGAGGCGTTGCCGGTGCCGGTGGTCCGGTCGATGCCGGAGATGGGGATTTCCTTCTAGGGGGGCGGGGCCTGGCCACCCTGCGGCTGGCCATCGCGCCCGGCGTCGCGTGGCGACCGAACGCTGTTCGGCCCTGCGGGCTGGGTCGCTGGGCCGCACCGCGCCGAGCGCTGCCATGCAGCGGGTGCCGTTCGTCGTCGCTGGTTCCGTCAAGGGTCGCCGCGTTCGCCCGTGTCCTCGCTGCGCTGCGGGCCGCGCCAGCGTCCGCGGCTTGTTCCCTTGACGGCACGACGACTGCCGGCGGCCGGTCACCAGCAGGGACATCGCCGGGGGCGTGTCCCTGGCGTGACCACGAGGTAATGACCATGGAACACCAGACCATCACCGTCCAGGGTGAAGCGTTCGCCAGCTGGATGATCACCCGCGACTATGTCGATGGCAGCCAGCGCGGTTGCTTCCGCACGCACGATCCGGCCGGTCCGGATCGGGCGCAGGTGCGACAGCGGATCGAAGCGGCGCCGGACCGGTTGCGGTTCCGGATGCGACGCAACGGGCGCACGCTGTACACCGGACTGTACGTCGGGCCGATCAACCGGCAGAAGTTGCGTGAGCCGCTGGTCATGGTCGGCGCGCCCATCGGCCAGTGCTGGGACATCGAGTACCTGACCGAAGCCGGCAAGTGGGAGCGGACATGACGCGCGCTCGCTTGCCGCTGGCGCCAGGACACGTGCGGCGGGTGTCGCCGACCGTGTGTGCGGTCGAGCCGTTCCCCGGATCCAGCGATGACGACCGGATGCAGTTGCTGTGGTTGGCCAGGACCTATGCGCGGCGCGTGCCGTTCGGTGGCGACTGGCCGGTGCAGCGCTGGGCGCAGGAGATTGCATTTCATGACGGCGACCACGCCGGGCGGGTGTGGCTGCTGGCCTATGCGCGTCGTTTCGGCGCAGGCGATAGCGCAAAAAAACGGGTATCCGGATTTTAGTGTGGGACGACAGCTAAAGCACTTGCTTGTCTGACTGTTCTTGCTTGTAGGTTTCTAGTTTCGCAGGCTCGTCCGTTTCAAGCCTTCAGTGTGGGTTTTTCCTGCTGGCGCATGTCGGTGCAAGGAAGCAATCAGTGGGCAGGTCACCTTGCCTTGGCTCGACCTGCATGCCTTGACCAATTGGGATAGCGCCAACTCCATGCGCTGGAGATCGGCCAGCCGCAGGCGCACATCCGCCAGCCGCGCTGCCGCGAGGTCGGCGGACTCGTGGCAATGGGTGCCGTCCTCCAGCTTGAGCAATTGCGCAACCTCGTCCAGATTGAAGCCCAAGCGCTGAGCGGACTTCACGAACTTCACCCGGTCCACGTCCGTCGGCCCATAGCGGCGGATGCCGCCGATGGGCCGATCCGGCTCCAGCAGCAAGCCCTTGCGCTGATAGAACCGGATGGTCTCCACGTTGACCCCGGCTGCTTTGGCGAAGGCCCCGATGGTCAGGGTTTCCGGGATGTTCATCATGGCGCTTGACTCCGTACTTGGCTACGGAAGTAACGTTAGCGCATCACGCAAAGTCCCGGAAGGAGACCCTCATGGCAAAACCTAGCAACGGCCGCGGTGCACTGGCTGCCGGCGGCTTGGCCGCCATCCTTGCCTCGACCTGCTGCCTCGGCCCGCTGGTGCTGATCACGCTAGGCTTCTCTGGCGCCTGGATCGGCAACCTAACCGCGCTCGAACCGTATCGGCCGATCTTCATCGGCGCCGCGCTCGTCGCGCTGTTCTTCGCCTGGCGCCGCATCTTCCGGCCCGCCCGCGCCTGTGCACCGGACGACGTGTGTGTCGTGCCCCAGGTGCGAACAGCCTACAAGGTGATTTTCTGGATCGTGTCCGCCCTGGTACTGATCGCCCTCGCGTTCCCCTACGTCATGCCCCTGTTCTACTGAAGGAGACTGTCATGAAGAAATTTGTCGCACTGTTCGCTTTGACTGTAGCCCTGAGCGCTCCAGCTTGGGCCGCCACCAAAACCGTCACGCTGTCGGTACCGGGCATGACCTGCGCCACCTGTCCGATCACGGTCAAGAAGGCGTTGTCCAAGGTCGAAGGCGTCGTTGAAGCCAAGGTGACCTGGGAGCCCAAGGAAGCGGTGGTGACTTACGACGACACCAAGACGACGCCAGCCGCCTTGACCAAAGCCACCGAGAACGCAGGCTACCCTTCCACGGTCAAGAAGTGATCGTCCCATGACCGAGGCGATCACACTGCACGTCGATGGCATGACCTGCGGGGCGTGCTCCGAGCACGTCCGGCAAGCTTTGGAGAAGGTGCCCGGTGTGCGTTCGGCAGCGGTGTCCTATCCGCAACGGCGGGCTGAAATCACGGCTGATGCGGGCGCCGATTTGGAGATGGCACCGCTGGTCGCCGCCGTGTCTGCACTCGGTTACCGGGCGCAGGCTGCCGACATGCCGAGCAAGCCTGCGGACCTGTTGAACAAGACGCTGGGCGGGTTAAACGGCGAGCCGAAGCGCGGAGATGCAGAGCCGGCATTGCACGTCGCTGTGATTGGCAGTGGCGGCGCGGCGATGGCGGCGGCGCTGAAAGCCGTCGAGCAAGGAGCGCGCGTCACCTTGATCGAGCGAGGCACCCTCGGCGGTACCTGCGTCAATGTCGGCTGCGTACCGTCCAAGATCATGATCCGTGCCGCGCATATCGCCCATGTACGGCGCGAGAGTCCGTTCGACGACGGCATTGCGGCCGCTTCGCCGGCGATCCTGCGCGAGCGTTTGCTGGCGCAGCAGCAGGAGCGCGTCGACGAACTGCGTCACGCCAAGTACGAAGGTATTCTGGCCAGCACTCCCGCCATCACCGTGCTACGCGGCGACGCCCGCTTCCTGGACGACCGCCATCTGAACGTGCAACTGGCAGAAGGCGGCGAATGCGCAGTCGCCTTCGACCGCTGCCTGATCGCCACCGGCGCCAGCCCGGCGATTCCGCCGATCCCCGGCTTGCAGGGCACCCCCTACTGGACCTCCACCGAGGCGCTGGTCAGCGACCGTATTCCCGAGCGGCTGGCGGTGATCGGTTCGTCGGTGGTGGCGGTCGAACTCGCGCAGGCCTTTGCCCGACTCGGCAGCAAGGTGACTCTCCTGGCGCGCAACACGCTGTTCTTCCGCGAAGATCCCACTATAGGTGAAGCCGTCACGGCCGCGTTCCGCAACGAAGGCATCGAAGTGCTGGAGCACACGCAGGCCAGTGAGGTGGCCTTTGCAAGCGGAGCATTCGTGCTCACGACCGGGCGCGGCGAACTGCGCGCTGACCGACTGCTGGTCGCCACCGGCCGCACACCGAACACCCGCGCCTTGGATCTCGACGCGGCAGGTGTCGCGGTCAACGCGCAGGGCGCCATCATCATCGACAATGGGATGCGCACCGGCACACCGCACATCTACGCCGCGGGCGACTGCACCGACCAGCCGCAGTTCGTCTACGTCGCAGCGGCGGCCGGTACCCGCGCCGCGGTCAACATGACCGGCGGCGACACGGCGCTGGACCTGACGGCGATGCCGGCGGTCGTGTTCACCGATCCCCAGGTCGCCACCGTGGGCTATAGCGAAGCCGAAGCACACCATGCCGGCATCGAGACCGACAGCCGCACGCTGACACTCGACAACGTGCCCCGGGCGCTCGTCAACTTCGACACACGTGGCTTCATCAAGCTGGTCGCGGAAGCCGGCACTGGCCGGTTGCTCGGTGTGCAGGCGGTGACCCCCGAGGCGGGCGAACTGATTCAGACGGCCGCGCTCGCCATCCGGGCACGGATGACGGTGCAGGAGCTGGCCGACCAGTTGTTCCCTTACCTGACCATGGTCGAGGGACTGAAGCTCGCAGCGCAGACTTTCACCAAGGATGTGAAGCAACTGTCCTGCTGCGCGGGGTAGTGCTGTGCTGAGCGTTCAGGCCCAAATGCTCAGCTTCATCCGTTGAGCCAAACACCCAGGTTGAAGCTTCGGGGCTTGTGCGATGGGTCAAGGTTTACTCGAAATACCCCTCTTCGAGCAGCCGCACCAACGTCGGAATGTAAGGTCCATATTCGACCACGCGTCTGACCTGCTTCTTGCGGATCGATGCCATCGTCATTCGCTGGAACTCGAAGTTCGTTGATACCTGGTCATCATCGACATCTACGGTCTCGACTACGGCCCCGTCCTTGCGCGCCTTCTCGTTGTAGAGCATCCGCGCCCGAATCACCTCGAAGCTGTAGCCCCTGCCCATGCGGTTCATGTCTTTGGCCAGTCGGTTGACGGATTCAGTATAGGCATTGGTAATGGGTTGTTCGAAGTAAGAGAAGATTTCGTCGTGCCAGTTGTGCACGGCGGTGGTCAGATCCTTGAACGTGGCCGCCAGCTCCGGTGGAATGTTGCCTAACCACGTCGCGCATGCCGCTTCAGCCTCCGGACGGCTCTTGTGATCCCAGATCGACAAGAAGCCTTCCTTGAGGGCGTGCGCCTCCCCGAGCTGGGGAAACTGGCGGAACCATTCCAGGGCCCGTGTCATGTCTGCGCCCTTCAGATCGTGCTGCCGCTTGAGCAACAGGAAGCGCTCATCCTTGAGCTTGAGGCGCTGCCGAGCCGGCAGATCCTTGCGAATGCGCTTGCGCAGCTTCTCCAGCGCGTCATTGGCCATCCGCTGGATATGGAAACGATCGACCACAATCCGCGCCTGCGGCAGCGTGGCACGCACCACCTGCTTGTAAACGTGGTACATGTCCATCGCCACCCACTCGATGGTGTCCTTGTCCCGCAGGTTGCGGAAATAGGGCAACAGGTCGGCCTTGGCCCGGCTCGGCCGGAGGTCGAATACCGTCTTGCGTTCGATGTTGGTGATCATCGCCCGGTACTGGCCGATGATCTTGAGCTCGTCGATCCCCAGGATGCGGGGCGTCCGGAACCGGACCTTGGCCTCGAACTCCTCGATGAAGTCGTCAAAGACGTGGCGGACCGTCTTCTCGTCCAAGTCCACTTCGCGCGCCAGCGCCGCGAAGGTCTTGGTGAAGCTCTCTTTACGGATATAACGCACCAGGCGGGCCGTGGCTTGACGCTTGCTGTCGAGATCGGCGACAGGCTCGAAGAGCGTCTTATTGCACGAGATGCAGCGATATCGCCTGCGCTGGATGAACACCACGACCGGCTTGCCGTGCGTCGGCGTATCCTGAAACGACTGCTCTTGTGAGCCGTGACCGTGCAAACGTCCGACCTTGCACAGCGGGCAGGTTGCCACTGGCGCAACGCCTTCAGCCTTGACGACATAGCGCTCGTCATCGCCTACGACTTCAAGTGTATTGAGGCTACGCAACTGCAGAAAATCGGTCACTCAACACCTGGGCGAGCCCACACTGAAATCCGGTTTCTAGCTTAGCATGCTCGTTCTCGGTTCCAACACTAGAATCCGTCTTTTGAAATGAGAGCTACAACAGCCATAAACCCTGAAACCCACACCAGATTCCGGATACCCAAAAAAACTGCCCTACACGCCCCTGCCGGGGGATGGGAACCTGACCATTCACTAACGCAGGAGGTTGCAATGAGCCAGGTTTACACACTCCCCGGGGCGGTTCGCTGGCGCAGTCACGACGGGAGTCGGGACGTGCGTTCGCACCGGGTTCACGGGTGGCGGGTCGAGCCGATGGAACTGACCCACCATCCCATTACCGGTCGGCGGTTCCGTGGCGGCGTGTGCCAGTGGTGGTTCAAGGAGACCAAGGTCGATGGCGCTTCAGGGGGCGAGCCGTTCGACGAGGATCCAGCGCATCCCGTGATGCCTTGAGTTGACGGTGCAGCTCCGCCGCTTGGGTTTCGGCGGTGAGCAATCCATCCAGCAGGCGCTGTTCGTCCTGGGTGTTGCCTTCCAATCCATCGAGCCAGTGCGTCTTGTGTTGATCGTTGATCGCTTGCCGCAGTATGTTCGCCTGGCGGCGAACGACACGATGCTCTGCTTGCAATCGTTCGCGGGCGCCTGCGGTAAGCCGGTGGGGCGTCGTTGCCGACTGGGATCTGGCGGGGTCTGGCACGGTGATGCCGACCTGGCGCAGGCGCAATGCCGACGGCGACGCCGACGTGATCCACCAGCAGTCCAGAAAGTCGCGGGGCTGCGCCAGGTGGGCGAGCGCCACCACCAGGGTATTGGCGTCGATCAGCTGCCAGACCAGCGTGCGAAAGGCCTTGTCCTCGACGTGATGGATGGTAAGCCGGTGATCCTGGTGGACGATGGCGCCGGCCAACCGCGCCAGCAGGCGGGCCAGCCCCGTGGACTGCGTGTCGCCAAAGCGGGAGGACACGCCGATGAGACAACGGCCGTCCTCACCCTGCGCGGCGAACACGCGCGAACGGGGATGGTGGTGGCGACGCGCGAGCGCCTGCGCGAAATCGGTCGGGTGTGTATGAGGCGACAACGGCAGCAGATGGTTGTGGCTGGCCAGCAGGACGGCGGTGCGCTGGGCGCGCAGTGGGTCCGGTATGGCGACCGAGGCCACCAGGTCCGCTGCCGCGCGTAGCTGCTGGCAGCGACGGCAGCAGAGGAAAGCATTGTCGGGCGTGGTGGGACCCCCGAGGGCCGGATGGATGAGCGTGGCCACGACCGGGAGCCGTGCGCCACGTGATTGGGCGAGGTCATAGGGAGCCGCGCACAACGGACAGGCCTGGCCCGGGTGGGCGTGCAGGCGCCGCCGCACAAACATGGGCAGCGCAACATGGCGCAGACGGTCCCGCGCGGCGATGGCGGCAACGAAGGTGGACAGGTCGGTGGCGGGCGGTGGCATGGCACCAGCCTAGGGACGCGAGCTGACTTGGCCAGGGCGACCGGATGGACGAGCACCCCGAAGCGCCGTGAAGGCCAAGCGAACCATGGACACCACGCACCAGGGTAATGACCGGACGACGGCGCGAATGCGTTGTGGCGAGCGCGAACGCCAGCACTGGCAACCGTTTGCGGCAACGGCGTGGCAGCGGCGCGACAGCCACCTGAAACCTCACCATTCCCAGGAATACGAAGGAGTACGCAGCGCCGTCGTGGCGCGATTGACGTGAAGTGGCTGCGCCATAACGTGCTGGCATGACCCGCAAGCGCAGCGAGCGACTTTTCATCTACATCGAGCCAACCCGCAAGGCGCGGATCGTGACGGCCGCGCTGCGCTCGGGACTGTCGCTGTCGGAGTTCATGGCGCAGGCCATCGAGAAAGTCATCGACAAGGCCGATGGTGTGCGGGACCAGCTGGCGCCGTTCGTCGAAGCACTGGAAGCGATGCGCGAGGATATGCGCTACGACCTGCGCAGCCATGCCAACCAGAACACCGAAGAGAACCGCGTCATGCGCAAGCAGGTGCGCGAGTTCATCGAGCAGCAGGCACAGGTCGCGCAGACGTTCCAGACCGGGTTGCTCGAACGTCAGGCCAAGGCCATCCAGATTGCGGTCGCCCATGCCGTCCAGGCGGTGGGCGAACGCGCGGGTGGTGGGCGATGAAGCCGGCCATCTACGACAGCTGGGGCCAACCCGGGCCGCACATTGCGCCGGACATTCCGGTACGGCGCTGGGACCAGGGTGCCGCCTATGGCGCACTCGGCTTCCTGGTCGGGTTCGTGCCGCTGACCGTGGGGCTGCTGGGCTGGGCCGACCTGTGGCGCGTCCTTGCCTTGGATCCGGCGTTCTTCTCGCGCATCGACAATCCGCAATGGCTGCACGACTGGTGCGGGCTGGCCGTGTCGGTGCTGCTGGGCGTGGGACTGGGTGGCGGGCTCGCCTGGCTGGGCCTGATCCCGCGCAAGAACGTCTGGGTGGTGTCCGGTCCGCAGTTGCTCGAAGGCAAAGCGGCGATCCGCGAGGCGCGGCGCCGTTCGCTGCCGGTGCGCGAGCGCGCGGCGGATCCCGGGCACCTGGCGCTGCATCCGGACCTGGTGCTGTCCAAGGCGCAACTGTCGCGGCACCTGCTGATGTATGGCGGGGTCGGCTCGGGCAAGACCCAGCTGTTGCTCGGTCTGTTGCGGCAGATCTACAAGCGCCGCGACAAGGTGTTCGTGTACGACATCAAGGGCGATCTTGGGTCCTACTTTCCGAACATGAGCATCGTGTCGCCGTTCGATGCACGTTCGCGGGTGTGGCATGTGGCACGCGATGTGCGCACGCCGACCCAGGCTGCGGTGTTCGCCGACAGCCTGATCCCGGAGGACACCGGCTCGGGCAAGTTCTGGACGCTGGCTGCGCGCCAGGTGCTGACCGGCGCGCTGATCTCCTTGCAGAACGAGAAGCCCGAGGCCTGGACCTGGCCCGACCTCGCCCAGCGGCTGACGCTGCAGGCCGAGCAGCTGGTGCCGATCCTGGAGGTGAACTACCGCAAGGCCTTCGGCTTGCTGTCCAACCCGCAGAGCCAGACCAGCTTCAACATCCTCGCCACCTTGGGTTCGTACACGCGCGTGGTCGATGACCTCGCGCGCGCCTGGCCGCAGATCGGCAAGCGCTGGTTCGCCATCACCGACTGGGTGCGCGACGACTACGCGGGGCCACGCCAGATCATTGTCCAGGGTGGACCCGATGCCACGCTGACCGCGGCGTATATCTCCGCGCTGGTGAATGCTGCGGTGCCGGAGATCATTTCGCCGGGGCTGCCCGATGACGAGCGCGGCCGCTTCATCGGCTTCGTGTTCGACGAGCTGTCGTCCATCGGCAAGATCCAGTTCGCACCGCTGGTGGACAAGGGGCGCAGCAAGGGCGTGGTCGTCGTGGCCTGCGTCCAGGACCTCGCCCAGTTGCGCGACCTCTACGGCGACAACCAGGTGAAGGCACTGACCTCGATGGTCGGCACCCAGATCATCTGTCGGGTCGGCATGGGCGAGACCCGCGAGCAGTTGGCCAAGTTGATGGGCACCCACAAGCTGGCCTCGATGAACTACAAGGAAGGCGCGGTCGTCCACACCGATGGCGCGCCGGTGGTGTATCCGCACCAGCTGACCAGTGAGCTGGGGCCGGTGAAGACGAAAGCTCCGCCGGGCTATGCGATCCGTGCCATCGTGCAGCAACAGGACGACCTTCTGTTGCTTGCGTTCCCGGGCCAGCCGATGAAGGTGCGGCGTCCCGGACAGATCCAGGCGCAGTGGATGAACGAGCGTGGCCCGATGCTGGCACCACGCAACAACGCGACCGGTGCCGCAGGTGAAGAGGGGCGCGCACTGGATCCGCAGGAGCTGGACCGGATCCGGCGGCAGCTGGATATGCCGTTCGAGGCCTGACGGATGATCACCGTCCAGGCACTCACCGCCCAGGGCAACAACGCACGCGGCGACGCCGTGCTCGACTACCTGCTCGACACCGAACGGCTGACGACTTACTACCTGGGCGAGGCGGGCACGGCGGAACTGACGATGCGCTGGCGTGGCAAGGGGGCGCAGGCGCTGGGGCTCGATGGGGAGCCGACCCGTGAGCAGATGCAGCAACTGGCGCGCGGATTCGCGCCCGACGGTACCGCGTTGTGCCGCAATGCGGGCGCGCAGGCCCAACGCACAATCAAGCGGGATCGCCATGGCCAGCCAGTGATCGGCGCCGATGGCCAACCGGTCGAACAATGGCGCGGCGGCCATCGGGTCGGGTTCGACCTGACCTGTTCGGCACCCAAGAGCGTGTCCGTGCTGATGGCACTGGCCGAAGTGGAGGAGCGCGGCCGGATCGTGGCCGCGCATCGTCGCGCGGTGGACGCGACCCTGGCCTTTGTCGAGGGCCTGGTGGAGACACGGCGCTGCAAGGGCGGGCGCGAAGTGCTGCCGGTACATGGGCTGGTCATCACTGCTTGCGACCACTTGGCCAACAGAAACACAGACCCCCAACTGCACACTCACAACCTGATCTATGGCGTCGGACTGGGTGCCGATGGTCAGTGGGCTACCTTCGATCCCATTGAACTGTTCGCGCATCAGCACGCGGCCGATGCCCTCTACAAGGCGCACCTGGCCCAGGGGCTGCGCGAACTGGGCTACGGCCTGGCGCAGAACGTCGTCCGGGATCTGGATGGACAGGACACCGGCGTGCGGACTTGGGAGGTGGCCGGGATCGAAGAGGCCACGATCCGGCACTTCTCCTCGCGCGACGCGGAGATCCGTGCGGCGATGGACGAGGGCATGAACCATCACGATGCCTGGCGAACGACCCGCAAGCACAAGGACGAACCCTCCCCAGCGGAGATGTTCGCGCACTGGCAGGGACTGCTGGCGCAGATGGACCAGCTGGTGGAGGTGGAGGCGTTGAAGGCGCTGGCTGATACGAACGCGCCACCGCGCAGCGACGACGACATCCTGCGCCGGTTGCACGAACACGAGGCCATCGTCGAGGACAAAGACCTGCTGGTGGCTGTGTCGCAGGCCCGTGCGGGTGTCGGGCCGGAACAACTGGCCGCCGACATCGCCCGCCTGAAAGCCGTCATGTGTGAGATTGCGCCGCCACCGATTGCGGTAGCCGACCGTGGCGTGAAACTGCCGCGTCGGCATACACGCTCGCGCTGGTCGGCACGTTGGATGGTGGACTGGGAGCAGGAAGTCCAGCAGAGGGCCGACGCGCGACGCGATGAGCAGGCACAGCGCGTGCCTGTGGAAGTAGTTGATGCCGTCATCGCCGACTACCAGGCCGAGAAGGGGTTCGTGCTCAGCGGTGAACAACGTGCTGCGGTTCTCCACGTGTGCTGCGAGAGCGGCGGTCACGCCGTGCTGGCAGGCGTCGCCGGTGCCGGCAAGACCACGGTGGCCGATCTCTACAAGCGCGCCTTCGAGGCCAATGGCCAACGACTGTTGGGTGCGTGTGTTTCGACACGCGCAGCACAGAAGCTCGAGGCCGAGAGTGGGATTGCATCGCTATCGTTGGCCATGCTGTTGAAGCGGATTGAGCTGGGGCGCATCGTGCTAGACGACCGCTGCGTGGTAGTGCTCGACGAGGCCGGCATGGTTCACACCGAACAGGTGCGCCAGTTGATGCGCTGCGTCGATGCGGCAGGTGGTCGATTGCTTTGTTCCGGCGACTTGAAACAACTTCAACCCATCGGCGCAGGCTCCGGAATGGCACTGTTGGCGCAGCGGCTGGGTCAGGCCGAACTGACCGAAGTTCGGCGGCAGCATCGTGTCGAAGACCGGGACCTGGCCATGCTGTTCTATGATCGCGATGTCACCGGGCGGGTCGTACTGAGCCATGACGCCGACGCGAAGTCGAGTGCACAGACGCAAGCCAAGAGCCAGCAGATCTGGCAACAGCTGGAAGCTAGCAACAAGATCGACGCTTGGGACACCCGCCAACAGGCGATGGACGCGCTGGCTCTGGACTGGTTCGACAGCGAGTACGGCATCGACCGCCGGTTGGTGCTGGTCCACACACACGAGGACGGGCAGGCCATCGCGCAGCGTCTGCGTTCAGGGCTGCGCGACCGGGGCATGCTCGAAGGTGAAGAGTTCCAGGTCATGGGTCGCCAGGGCGGGCGGGCGTTGCAACTGACGCTGGCTCGGGGCGACCGGATCCGGATCACCGAGAACGCACCGGACCTGGGACTGACCAACGGCGACCTGACCGAAGTCGTCGCCATCCGTGCCAACGACGGTGGCCACGATCTGCGCTTGCGCATCCAGGCGCGTGGCGACCGCGAGGCATTTAGCGTTGTCGTCCGTACCCAGGCGTTCAACCACTTCAATCAGGGATATGCCGACACCATCCACAAGAGCCAGGGGCAGGGCCAGCCGGCGGTGTTCCACTACGTGAACCCGCAGCAGACCGACAACCAGACCATGCTGGTGGCGTTCACTCGCATGACACACCACTACCGGCTATATGGCGCGGAGCAGGATCTGGAGGTGGCGAGGATGAAGCTGGGGCTGGATCGAACGAAGCAGAATGCTATTCAGCAGGGCAGCCCACTGGTGCAACCGGACTTCGACATCGGCTTCTGTCGATAAGGGCGAAGCTGGCTTATCAACGGCAACGAAGCCTGTCCCACCACTCCTTGCGGGGATGACTGCGAGGAGGCACATACCGTGCCAAAACCTCGATCCTTTCGATGATTTCGGTCAGGCGTGCGGGGCGGGAAGCGTCAAGTTCCGACCAAGCAATGATCAGATCGAGGGAGGATGCGGTCCTCACCCCAAGTCCTTCGGCTGCGAGTATCGCGGGACCGTCGTCGGAGACGAAGATCAGCTCACGGTGTTTGGCAATCGCCAAACACTCTGCCTCACCATCATCGATCAGTGCACTAAGGTTCGTCGCGGTCGCTACTTCCAGCGGATGGAACTCAGTGTGGACAGTCAGAGGGTATTGTCCGAGGAGCAGCCCATGGCTGAGAGGCACGCGCACAATCGTGCCGTCCGTCTGCTGAACCCTGACGTCTTTGAACTCGCCGAGGGCGGTTGTCGTAGTAGACCAGTAGGTTCCGAAAGAGTGAAGTTCCTGGATGCCACCCCACCCACAGAACAAGTTGATGATGGAGCAGGCATCCAGACAGTAGCGCGTCATGCGGTCGGCTGCTCCCGATGGAGTAGCGAGTCGCCGAGGCTAAACTCGATGATCGATTGATTGTCATCTTCCTGTTGGGATCGCGTGTAGGCGAACTCCCTTGCCTCAACAATGGATTTCCGCATCAGCTTTGCGAACTGGCTGGTCGTAATCTTTTCGGATGACCATGCCTCGATTGCCAGCATAAGATAGCGGTCCGGGAATATCTCCACTGAGTCCTGGTCACCGATTTCCTCGATACCGGACTCGGCTCTGATGTCGCGAACCTTGGCACCGGAAGCCTTGATCGCATCCCAGCTGTTGCGCCGTATCAGTCCGAGCGACTCCAGTCTCAGGACCATGGCCATGAGCGAAACGCCGTAGTAGTCGGCGATCCTTAGTACGTCGCCAACGCTGACATCTCCCTTCTGTTGATAGGTGTCGTGAAAGCGACGCTGCACGCCTTCGCTCGGCATGAGGAAGTGCATGGCAAAGGCATCGGCAAAGCGCTCATTCTCCGGCTTCCTCTGCATGGGTTCCGCATAGTCCACGCCGCGGCGGTCCCGGTCGAATAGGAAATGACCGTACTCGTGGGCAATGGTCCAGCGGCGCCTGGCTTGGGGGTGGCGGCGGTTGACGAGAATGCAGTAGCCGAAGTTCTCTATGTAGGCATAGAGGCCTGCGAGTTTCGAGTCGAGCCCGTCAATGAAGACATGCACGCCGATTTCATCCAGCGTCTTCCTTAGTGAGCCAATAGGTTCGCGGTCGCCAAACCCGAGCCGATGCCGCTGCTCGATCGCTTGCCGTTCGGCGAAGCGCTCGACGGGGAGTGGGGAGCGGGCGGGCTGAGGTGGTGGCGTCGGCATGGCATGCCCCTGGACCTTGTCCAATAGGAACATGTAGTCGTCAACAAACTCCGTCAGCTTCGCGATGGCACAGTCCAGGCCTGCATCTTCGCCTTCGCGTTCGACAACCGCGCGTAGATGAGGCGCAACTTGCGTAGGTGGTGCGTTCTGGCGCATCAAGCGATTGAGAGAGGTGTTGTACAGCTTCGCGAGCGTCATCAGCTCTTCCGGCTTTACGTCGCGCGTTCCTTTCTCAATGGCAATGAAGGTGGGACGGCTGATACTCAGCCGCTCTGCAGCTACAGCCTGCGAGATGCCTGCGGCTTTTCTGGCTGAAATGAGGCGTTGGATAAGGGCGTTCATAAGATTGGCGGATGGCTTTCGGTTGAAGATCCGCTATGCGGCATCGCGGAGATCAAGATCTCCGTACGTGTCCAGAGACTCTTTGGCGTGCCTCATGAGGAGGGATTCTATGGATGCGAGTGGAAGCTGGGTCATGTCGGAAAGAATGCGATGGCGCTCCAGCCTGCTTCGAACCCTGGGGTGTTCGGTGATCCACCAGCGCGCATTCTCGAGATAGGTCAGTAGGTATCCAGGTTCCTTCGGCGTGGCGCCACCAAACAGGTCAAAGTCGTAATCACGGATGTCCTCCGTAATGCCGGCGGCGCGAAACGCCTGTCGGCGTTCAATGCAGGCGGCACACTGCCCACAGTGCCGTTTGCCTGAAATGCGCAACGACGAATGGATGCAGGACCGAGATAGCTTCAGCCAGTCAGGCAGATGGGCACGGTCTGCGAGCGTTCGTAGCATCTCGGCCTTGGTGGAATGAAGGAATGGAAGTGAGAAACGGATCGGCTTGTCGAGGGTTTTGCTCAGCAGTTGTCCAATCTTGGCGAGAACGCCGGGGTGGGCGCCGCGCGTGGAAAGGCCATCAACCATGCCGCCTTCAGTTAGAGGCAGGTTGATCGCGCCAACGCCGTTCTCAAAGACTTCGATCTCCTCAATCCCGCATGCCTCTGCAAGAACCGCAGCGGTCGTGTAGAACAAAAGGCCTCGGACGCGTTGCGACGTTTCCTGGGCCTTCATTTTCCCCGCGACACCACCGTTGAACTTGACTATGAAGGACGCGTGATGGAGTGGCTTGGGGTGAAGCAGGTTTCGAAGAGTGGCTACCTGATGGAGACTGCTTGAACGGATTGATGGGTGATGCCCGACCGTGAGCAGTATGTAGGTCTCATCGGTGCTAATCACCTGATTGGCCAGCCCAGCTGCCGAGTCCAGTCCGCCGCTATACAACGCAGCGCGAGTAGGACGAGGATCTTTCAGTCCTAGAAGTCGCTGCACTGACGACGTCTGATAGAGCATATCTCGCTGTGAGAACGAGACGAGCCAAGTGTCTCCGGTGAGGTGCCAAAGGATGTCGGTCAGCATCTCGGTGATATCTGGCGCTGACCAGAATGCTGCGTCCGCCACTTCGAACACGACGCGGAAGGTCCTGATGCCGCACTCGTTGTTGATGTCAGAAGTGCGCTTGATCACTCGATCAATGGCGTAGGCCCCGGTCGCAATGGCGATTGAATCGGTGGATCGCTGGCTTGCCGTTTCCAGAAGCTGATTGAGCATGGTCTGTGCGGTGATCACAAGCTCTTGTTCTACAGCGCCAGAGAGCATGACGTGCCCAGCGTCGTATCGCACCCGGATGGTAGTGGGATCAGCGGACACTTGGACGCTCCTGAGGATTGGCGGGAACAACCAGCGACATCCGCGCGACGTCCCGCGGTGCCATTCGTTGTGAAGGGAAGGCCTTCCTCACGAGGCGAACCGGGTTCCCCCGCAGGGAGGCTTCAATGGTTTCGCTCAGCAAGGTTAGGTGCGGCGAAAACTCCTTCCCTAGGGCATTGCGGAGCTCGGTCTGTTCGAGGTTAGAGATGAAGCGTTTTTCGCGCTTCGACCTTGCCGCGATCTGATCGATCAGGGTTTCGATGATGCTTTCGGCGGCACTTCGAGCCAGCTCCGTCTTGTCGCCGGATGGGGTGCATCGAAGCGCGGCAAGAACGATGTTGGCCAGGCGCTTCTCCTTGAAGGTAGCCACGGCCTCCTGAATCGCGACGGTGGATCCCGCCTCCAGCGCGCGGACGAGAGCGAGCAGCGCCGTGCCTTTCCGCAGAACTGCCGGCAGGAGGCGGATCGCCTCTTGGCAGTCATCAGCGGCAGTGCGGATGAACTGGTCGAGCGTGCTAGCAGGATCGCGAAGGAGGTTTCGACTCCTGCGCCATCGACTCTTGTGCCCGAAATCCAGGGTCTCGTTCTCAGCCATGGTCAAGCCTCCTCATGGGTAGGCTACAGCCCTTTTGGCGATAATGTCAAATATCGAAAGTGATATTAGGTAAAAATGTAAAATCTCATGTTGTTGCGAGATTCATTCTCTAAACGGCATTAGCGGGGTGCTAAGACGCCTTCGGCGAACCGAAGGCGCGGGCAGCATAGAAGCCCATGCGATCGCGAAGGGGAGAACGCGGCCGCAACTTCATCATCGGGCGCGATCCGGTGCCGTCAAGCACTCGATCCTGCGATGTCGCTATGGGCGATGACCGGCAAGGGATGCTTGCAATGCTTCACGCCGCAACTGGGCGCGCGCCTCGAAGTGCTGTTCGGCGATCTCTTCCAGCGACTCCAGCACGCCGGCCAGAAGCGCGTCCTCTTCCGGGGTGGGATCGAAGGATGGGGCCGGTGGCGGCGCCCAACGGAAGACGCGCTCGCCTTCCGCAACTGGGGTATCGAGGCCTGCGATCATGAAGCCGAGCGAACGAGGACCGCGGGTCTGCGTGATGACGGGTGGCTTGGGTACGGGTGCATCGTGCTCGCCCATGACCCAGTCGGCTTCCTCTCCCTCGGAGTCAATCATCATCGAGGCTAGGCTGGCCGCCAGCGCAGGTAGGGGGACGGACAAGCGGCCACCTTTGCCGACTTCGATCTTGCCGTGGCGACCGTTGTGAATGACGCCCTGGGCAATCAGGCGGCGAGCCGCTTCGGCCGGATCCTGGCGCTGGGGTGTTGGGGTGCCTTTGTCGTCGTAGGCGGGACCCATCACCGAGTCCAGCACCTGGCCGATTTCCTGCGTGTTCAACCCCAGGCGCTCTTCCCCGAACCGCTTTTCGAGCTTCTTGAGGATCCAGGCGCCGGTGTCGTCCAGCGCGGCCTGCTTGTCTGTGCGGTGGTCCATAGGCAGTGATGAGCCGGTGTCACCGGATCATGCCATAGCAGGCGCGCCTGTTTCGGGTGGTTTTGAGCGGTTTGAAGGGGTGGCTTCCCAAAACAGATCAGCGTGGCCAACGCTCATGGATTTCATCGATCATGTAGGGGTGCTCATGCTCGCCATTGTCCGCCTTAGCATGCTCCGCCAGATGCGGATGATCGGGTGGCAAATCTTCGTGGCGATGCGGCACAGAGCTTGGATCTTGCTTTGGCCAAGTCAGAACGGCTGTCGCACACCCAAGCATGGACAGCAACGCGAGCGCCACTAGGGCTGTTCCCAGGCCCATCTTTGCGCCGACCCATCCCGCCAACGGATATGCCAGTAGCCAGCACACATGCGAAAGAGAGAACTGGGCGGCGAACAGGAACGGCAGGTCATCGGAAACAGCTGACCTGCGCAAGAGCCGGCCACCTGGTGTTACCAGACCGGCGTAGGCCATGCCGAGCAGGAGCCATGCGGGGATCAATACCGGCCAGCCGATCCGGTCTCCTGACCCCAACCACAGGACAGCAGTGGCGCTCAGGCTGATCACCATCGCGATTGCCGCCGTGAGCATCACCCTGCGATCCGGTACGCGGTCCAGCAGTTTCGGTAGCAACAGCGCGACGAACATCGAGCCACCGCCGAACGCCGCCAGTGCCCAGGCCACTTCTCGATCCCCGCCACCCAGCACCGTTCGTACGATCACGACCGTATTGACGAACACCATGGCGCCCCCTGCTGCTGCGACCAGGTTGAGCGCAAGTAAGCCGCGCAGCCGTGGAGTTTGCAGGTAGATGCGCATGCCGCGGATCGCCCTTGCGTACGGGCTTCCGCCGGTACGCGCATCGACTACGGCCGGAAAGCGGGTTCCAAGCACCAGCAACGCGGAGAGCACAAAGCCCAGCGAGGTGCCGGCGAACAAACCGTGGAAGTTGATCACCGTCAACAGCGCGGCGGCGAGCAATGGACTGAGCAGGCTTTCCAGGTCGTAGGCCAGGCGCGAGAGCGACAGGGCGCGCGTGTAGTCGCGCTCCTCAGGTAGGATTTCGGGGATCAGCGACTGGAACAGCGGCGTGAAGCAGGCGGACGCTGATTGCAGGAGAGCGATAAGCAGGTAGACCTGCCAGATCTCGGTGACGAACGGCAGGCACAGCGCCACGCCGGCACGCACCAGGTCCAGAGCGATCAGCACGACCTTTCGACGTGTGCGAGGAATGAGCGCCGCTGCCACGGGCGACAGCAGCACGTACACCGTCATCTTGATCGCCAACGCCGTGCCGAGCACGGCACCTGCCTGGTCACCGGCCAGATCGTAAGCCAGCAACGCTAACGCAACGGTGGCGAGGCCCGTCCCCACCAGGGCGATGACCTGGGCAAGGAAGAGCGAGCGGAAACTGGGGTAGCGCAGGATCTCGATCATGGCGGTGTCCGGTGAGCGGATGAGCAGCGCTGCGGCGTGATGCCACAGCGCGCTCGCTCGGTCAGGGCTGCTTGACGGGTGCCTCTTCGGGCTTGGGCGAGGTCTTCTTCTTGGCGTCGCACTTGGCCTTGAGGGCCTTGATCTCCGGGTAGGCAGGATCGATAGCGTAGCGCTGCGAGTTGGCGAGTTGCTCACAGGTCTTGGCCAAGGGCTTGTCATCGTCACTATGGCCGCCCTTGTGGGCGAACGCCGACAAGGGCAACACGGCGAGGCACAGACCCAGTGCGAAGGTGCGAATATTCATGACGCAGATCCTCATGATGAATCGCGGCAGACAGGACCGCGAGAAATGATATGAAGGGCGCCGGGGCGCCCGGTGGATCAAACAAGGCGCTTGATGCCGGAATACTGCCCGCGCACGCGGACAACAACGGTCACGGGGGCATCGCCACGGTTGCGCCAGAACCAGCCGTGGTTGCCGTCGAAGGCGGCTTCGACCTCGCCGTCATCGGCGGCGACGCTGCGGCCCTTCTCGTAGCTGATGGATTGTCCGCCGCCATCGCCATGGGTATCGAAGTTCACCACGCCGCCTTGAACCGTCCAGCTGAACTGGGCGCGCTGCCCGGCCGTCATCGCCAGTTTGATCTCGGCGCCCTCCCCGGGTTGCAGCACGACCTGCATCTCATCCTGCCAGTCTTGCGCAGGCTTGGCGTTGGCTGGTGTGGAAGTCGTAGCCGTTGCCGCGGCGGTGACCGGTGCTGATGCTGGCACCGCACCGATGGCAGGCACGGAGGTTTCACCGGCAGCGGCCGCGTCGAGAGCGGCATCCGCCGCGGCTTCCTCGGCCAGCTGTGTCTTGATTTCGCCCATCTCGGTGAGGCCCAGCATCCGGCCGATACCGGTGGGATCGATGGCATATTCGGCCGGGAGCACGACGGTGATGAGCAGGACAATGGCGACTGCCAGGGCAATCAGGGTCGAGCGCAGCAGCTTTCGTGCCGAAGGCAGGTCGGTAGCATTGGGGAGTGGTGTGTTGTACATGGGTGAATGCTCCAGAGATCAGGAAACGAAATAGCCGGTGAGCTGCATGCCGATCAGCACAAATCCGGCGCACATCATGGCGACGTTGGCGGTATAGGCATGGCGCCAGAAACTCGGCGTCCGGCGCCAGTAGCTCATGGCGATCAGCACGGCACCCAGTGCGAGCAGTTGTCCGATCTCGACACCCGCGTTGAACGCCAGCAAGTTCGGGACTAGCCCATCTGGCGAGATGCTGTAGTCGAGGATCTTGCTCGACAGGCCAAAGCCGTGGAACAGACCGAAGACCAATGTGGCGACCTTGGTATCGGGTTGGAAGCCGAACCATCGTTGGAACGCGCCGATGTTGTCGAGCGCCTTGTACACCACCGACAACCCGATGATGGCGTCGATCAGGTAGCTGTTGATGCCGATGTTGAAGTAGACGCCGAGCAGCATGGTGGTCGAATGCCCGATCGCGAACAGCGTGACGTACAACGCGATGTCCTTCATCCGGTACAGGAAGAAGATCACGCCCAGCAGGAACAGGATGTGGTCGTAGCCGGTGGCCATGTGCTTGGCACCGAGGTACATGAAGGGGATCAGGTGGACGCCGGAGATCTCCTGGATGTAGCCCTTGTCGCCTTCGGCCACGGCGTGGGCAAAGGCGTCGCCGGCAAGTGCGAGAAGCAAGACCGCCACCGCAATGAAAAATGTGTATCGGTGGTGCAGCCAGGGCGCCCGGGATCCGGGCGCCGATAGTCGGAGACGATGTTGCATGCGAGGGAGCCTTGTCGTGATGGAAGTCATTGGCCGGGCGCCTGAAGCGGATTGGCTCCGTCAGGTGACGTGCGTGCGCTGTCCGGCGCATCGACATCCTTGCGATGGATGAGGCGGTAGAGCGCCGGCAACACCAGCAGGGTCAGCAAGGTCGACGAGATGATCCCGCCGATCACCACGGTGGCCAGCGGGCGCTGCACCTCGGCACCGGTGCCGACGTTGAGCGCCATCGGCACGAAGCCCAGGCTGGCCACCAGCGCCGTCATCAGCACTGGCCGCAGACGCGTCAAGGCCCCATCGATCACCGCCTCGTGAAGCGGATCGCCCTGCTCGCGGAGGCGGCGGATGAAGGTGATCATCACCAGGCCGTTGAGCACAGCCACACCCGACAACGCGATGAAGCCGACGCCGGCCGAGATCGAGAACGGGATGCCGCGCAGCCACAGCGCCAACACACCGCCGGTCAGTGCCAGCGGGACGCCACTGAACACGATGGCCGCGTCCTTGCCCGAGCCGAACGCCATGAACAGCAGGCCGAAGATCATGACCAGCACCACGGGCACCACGACGCTCAATCGCTGGCTGGCCGAGATCAGCTGCTCGAACGTGCCGCCGTACTCGACCCAGGTGCCGGACGGCAACTCGATCTCGTCGGCGACCTTCGCGCGCAGTTCCTCCACAAACGAACCCAGGTCGCGGCCGCGTACGTTGGCGGTGATCACCACGCGCCGCTTGCCGTTCTCGCGGCTGACCTGGTTCGGGCCCAGCTCGACCTCGATCTTCGCCACCGCGCTCAGGGGTACGACGCCCGGGATATGTGCGACCGATGCCTCGTCCACGCCGCCACTGCCTGCTGGCAGCGCGATGGGCAAGGCGGCCAGGGCCTTAGGATCCTGGCGTTCGGCTTCCGGCAGCCGTACCACGATGTCGAAGCGCCGGTCGCCATCAAACAGCTGCCCGGCGTTCGCACCGCCCATGGCAGCGGCCACGGTCTCCTGGATATCGGCGACCGCAAGGCCGTAACGCGCCAAGGCCGCGCGATCCGGGGTGATCACCATCAGCGGCAAACCGGTCACCTGTTCAAGCTTGACGTCGGCGTTGCCGGGGATCGTCTTGGCCACCGCCTCGATTTGATCGCCGATGCCAGCGAGTTCTTCCAGATCGTCGCCGAATACCTTGATCGCCACCTCCGCGCGGACGCCGGCGATCAGCTCGTTCATGCGCATCTGCACCGGCTGGGTGAACTCGTAGTTGTTGCCGGGGATCGCGCGTACGGCCTGCTCAAGCTCGGCGACAAAGACCTCCTTCGGTTTGCGCGGATCCGGCCAGTCCTTGCGATCTTTGAGCAGCACGAAGGTGTCGGCCACCGAGGGCGGCATCGGGTCAGTGGCGACCTCGGCGGTGCCGAGCTTGCCGACCACCTTGTCGACTTCCGGGAACTGCTTGATCCGCGATTCGAGCTGCTCCTGCATCCCGATGGCCTGGGTCAGGCTGGTGCCCGGAATGCGCAGCGCATGCAAGGCGATATCGCCTTCATCCAGGTTAGGGATGAACTCGGTGCCCAGGCGCGTGGCTAGCAACCCACAAAGCACAACCAGAACAGCCGCGCAGGCCACGACCAGGGCCCGCATCGCAAGCGCCTTCTGCAGCAAGGGTGCGTAGATCCTGTTCATCGCCCGCATTACGCGGGTCTCCTTCTCCTCCACCTTGCCCGAGACGAACTGGGCTACCGCCGCCGGCACGAAGGTGAGCGACAACACCATGGCCGCGGTCAGCGCCATGACCACCGTGATGGCCATCGGGTGGAAGGTTTTGCCCTCGATCCCGCTCAAAGCGAAGATCGGCAGGTACACCGCCGCGATGATGAACAGGCCGAACAGGCTGGGCTTGATCACCTCCGCGCTGGCGGTGGCTGCCAGATCGAAGCGCTCCTCACGGGTCAGCAGGCGCCCGAGTGTGTGCTGGCGTTCACCGAAGCGGCGCAGGCAGTTCTCCACGATGATCACCGCGCCATCGACGATCAGGCCGAAGTCGAGCGCGCCCAGGCTCATCAGGTTGGCCGAGACCCGGTTCTGCACCATGCCGGTAATCGTCATCAGCATTGCCACCGGGATCACCGCGGCGGTGATCAGGGCGGCGCGGATGTTGCCCAACAGCAGGAACAGCACGGCGATGACCAGCAGCGCGCCTTCCAGCAGGTTCTTCTGGACCGTGGCGATGCTGCGATCGACCAGCCGCGTGCGGTCGTAGATCGAGCGAGCGCTCACGCCTTCGGGCAAGGTGGCGTCGATCTCCTTCAGCCGGTCGGCGGCGCGGACCGCCACCTCGCGGCTGTTCTCGCCGATCAGCATGAACACAGTGCCGAGCACGACTTCGTGCCCATCCTTGGTGGCCGCGCCGGTGCGCAGTTCGGAGCCGATGTGGACTTCGGCTACATCGCTGATGCGCAACGGCAAACCATCGCGCATCGCCACGGTGATCCCGCGCAGCCCTTCCTCGTCGCCGACCTGGCCGGGAATGCGGATCAGGTTCTGCTCGCCGCCGCGTTCGATGTAGCCGGCGCCGGTGCTGGCGTTGTTGCGTTCGATGGCGCGCAACAGGTCGTTCAGCGTCAGGTTGTAGGCGATGAGCTTCGCCGGATCCGGCGTGACGTGGTACTGCTGGACATTGCCACCGATCGTGTTGACCTCGGTGACGCCCTTGAGGTTGCGCAGCTGCGGGCGGATGACCCAGTCCTGCAACGTGCGCAGGTCGGTGGGTGTCCATGGCTGGCCGTCGTCCTTCGTCGCGCCTTCCTCAGCCTCGACGGTGTACATGAAGATCTCGCCAAGACCCGTTGCCACCGGCCCGAGCGTGGGCTCGATGCCTTCTGGCAATTGCGAGCTGGCCGCCTGCAGGCGTTCGGCCACCTGTTGCCGGGCAAAGTAGATGTCGGTGCCGTCCTCGAACACGACGGTCACCTGCGACAGGCCGTAGCGCGAGATCGATCGCGTGTACTGCAACCGGGCCATGCCGGCTAGGGCGGTTTCGACCGGGAAGGTCACCCGCTGCTCGGCTTCCAGTGGCGAGTAACCGGGCGCTTCGGTGTTGACCTGCACCTGGACGTTGGTGATGTCGGGCACCGCGTCGATTGGCAGGCGGCCATAGCTCCAGAACCCGAGCGCGGAGACTCCCAGGACCAGCAGCAGGACCAGCCAGCGATGTGCGATCGCCGCGCGAATGATGCGTTCAAGCATGGCGGTCTCCTCAGTGGTCGTGGCTGGCGCCGGACTTGTCGACGTCGGCCTTGATCAGGAAGCTCTGCTCGGCGACGTAGCGTGTCCCCGGCTTGAGCCCGCCCAGCACTTCGGCGTACACGCCGTCGCGCTCGCCCAGTTCCAGCATCCGCACCTCGTAGGTCTCGCCGACCTGGGCGAAGACGACGGTGAAGTCGCGGAAACGCTGCAGGCCGGATTCCTTCACCGCCAACGGCACGTCGCGCGCACCGACGATGACCTCAGCCGACACGGTCATACCCGGGCGCCAGCGGCCTTCGGCGTTGTCGATGGTGGCGCGGGCCACCACGCTCTGGCCTGACGCCAACGGCAGCAAGGTCTGGATCTTCCCATTGGTCTTGCTGTCACCGGTGGCCGAGTTGATGTCGACCTCCTGGCCGACCGCGAGCTTCTCGGCATCCGCGCCGATCGCGCGCAGTTCCACCCAGACCTCGGACAGGTTGGCCAGTTCCACCAGCGTGTTGCTGCCGGCCACGTCGCCGACATTGGTGTTGCGCGCCAGGATTACGCCGTCGAAGGGGGCAGTCACCGGATAACTGCGCATGCTGTCGTTGCCTTCCACTACCACCAGGGTCTGGCCGCGGCGCACGCGCTGACCTTGCTGGACATGCACCGAGCGAACGATGCCGGGAAAGCGCGCCTTGACCTCCGCATGACGGTTCTCATCGAGTGCCACCGTGCCCATCAGCCGGATCGTGTCGCGGACAACAGCCGGCCCCGCAGGCTCGACCTTGACGCCTGCTTCGGTCGCGGCCGCTGCCGGGATCGTGGTGCGGCCTTCGTACGAGGCGAACGCCCAGCGATGCGGCTTGCCGGCATGCTCTGCCTTCACCTCCACATCGAACGAATGCGGTTCGGTGACCTCGCCGTTGCCGGTGAGGTAATCGTTCTCCGGCTTGAAGGTGAAGTCATTGACCTCACCGTCCAGGCGCTTGAGCTGGATCGTGGCCTGCACGCTGGCAGCGGGTAGCGGCTTGTCGTGCTGGTAGGCGTAGAGGCGGTACTGCGGGGGCACGTTCGTCTCGAAGATGGTCACTTCAAGCGCGAAGTCGCCATCGCGCAGCATGCGCCCGCGGTGCGGACCGCGTTCGTATTCGCCGGTTGCGGGTGCGGCGGCCTCGCCTTCGGATGCGGGTGATGGGGCGTTCTCGCCACGGCCGCAGGCGGCCAGCAGTGCGAGGAACAACGTGACAGTTGCGATACGGATCATGGCGTGGCGTCCTGGGCAACGGCGGTGAGGCGTTCAACCTCAACCAGCAGGGTGTGGTAACGGGCGAGGGCCTCGGTGCTGCGCTCGCGCAGCTCGAACAGGGTGCGTTGGGCCTGCGTCAGAGCGAGGAAGGAGAAGTTCCCGGCCTCGAAACCGCGGCGGGTGAAGGCCACCGCTTGTTCGGCCTTCGGGATCATCGACTTGCGCAGGCTGTCGGCTTCCAGCCGTGCGTGCCCGAGTTCCTGGTAGCGTTCGAACAGTTCCTGATGGCGCTCGTAGCGCTGCGCATCCCGGCGCGCATTCAACGCGGCAAGTTGGGCGTCCGCTTCGGCCACCGAGTAGGCCGAGCGTTTGCGATTGCCCAGCGGCATCGACACCGACAGGACCAGGCCCTGATCGTCCAGCGCGTCCAGCCGACGCACGCCAAGATTGACGGTGATGTCCGGCTTGGCCGCGGCTTCGGCGACTCGGCGACGCGCCTCGATTGTGCGTGCCTCGAACAGGCTCGCCCGCTGTTCTGGCGTCATCGGCAGCTTGCTGGCCAGCGACTCGAACGGCTCCACAGCCGGCAGGGCATCGAAGTTACCGAGTGCTTCCCCGAAGTCGGGGTCGAGCGATCCCCAACTCGAAGCGAGTGTCATCCGCGCACTCAGCAGCTCGTGCTCGGCATGCTCGCGTTCCAGCTCGGCCTCGGCCACGGCGATCTCGGCGGCGCGCAGGTCGGACTCCGGATTGCGCGCTGCCTTGACCCAGGTGGCGACTTCGCGACGCGTGCGTTCGGCCTGTTTCACCCGATCCTGGGCGAAAGCGAGTCGGTGTTGGTCGGCAATGACTTCGATGAAGCGTTCGGCGGTGCGGCTGGCCAACGCGATCCTGGCGGACTCGGCCTGGTTCTGCTGCTGGTCGATCTCCGCAGCGCCGAGGGATTCGCGTGCCTGGCGCTTGCCCCCCAGTTCCAGCACGCGCCCTATGCGCAGGGTGGTCTCGGCTGATTTGAGGCCGCTGAGGGCACCTGTACCGACCACGTTTTCCAGATCAGCGCCCACCGTATAGGGCGTGGGCAAGGCTTCACGCTGCGCCCTGGCCTGGATGGCCTGCAGTTGTGCCTGTTCGGCGACCAGAGTGGGATTTCCTGCCATCGCACGAGCAATGGCGTCTTGCAGGCGCAAGGGTTCGGCGGCGCTCCCCGACAAGGGGACAGCGCCGCAGGCTCCGGCTACGGCCAGAACCAGCAGACAACGCAAGTTCACGGTAAACCTCCGAAAGGATCGAAAGACAACGCAAGGCATGTCGCAGCCATGCGGCTGCGGGCGTTGTCAGGCGATCGGAGGTCGGAAGGGCGACGTCAGGCGGGAAGCAGGTGGTCCGGGCACATGAGTGCGATCAGGCGGCTCACCCGTCACTGGGGCCGAGGCTAGCAGCGACGCCGGTTCCAGCAATGCCATGGAGCCGACGGTACCGTATTGGTGCAGCAAGCCATGCAGACCCTGTGGGTTGCCGGGCGCTTCGTCCTCTCCCGGGGGCGCTTCGTGTCCGTCATGATGCGAATGCCCATGATCGGACTGCAGGGCCATGGTGTGCTCCAGGTCATGGAGATCGCCCACGGAACGCAGCACCGGCTGCATCAGTACGCCCAACGCCACCAGCGCCAACAAGGCGATGCGCAGAAGGCTGCGGTGGCGGCGAATGCGGTGCATGGTACTTATTAGCCTACAGGCATGGCGGCTGCCGCGCCAACGGCTAACCGCCCAGGGCGCGTATCGCCCAGCCGAACAACGCTGCGCCGAGAATCACTGCCGGAACGAGCCAGCGCGCCTTGGACCAGAACAACAGTCCCAGAACGACTGCGAAGATTAGCACTCCATGCATGCTCCGGATGCTGCCAAGCAACAACGCAAGTGTGGTACCTGAGATCAGGCCCACCACCGCGGCCGTCACCCCTGCGAGGAACTCGGTTACGCGGGGACGGTGCACCCAGCGTTCCATGGCGTCATGCCCGAGTAACGTGAAAGCAAACGCAGGCAGGAATACCCCAGCGGTCACCGCGACCGCACCCCATGGCCCACCACCGACATAGCCAACGAAGGTGGCGAAGATCACCAGCGGTGCGGGCAGCAGACCGGACAGCGCCAAGCCATCCAGGAACTGGCCATTGCTCATCCAAGCCCCTTGACTGACGGCATCACGCTGCAGGAACGGGATCACCGTGTAGGCCCCACCGAAGGTCAGCAACCCGGCTTTCAACCCGGACCAGAACAACGCAGGAGCCCCCACGGTGCCCGCGACCAATGCCGAACTTTCATCCTCGCGGCTCGCTAACGCATGCAGGCCCGTCAGGGCGTCTTCGTTCCACACCTTCACCAGCACAAGCGCCACTGCGGCGCTCAGAAGCCATCCGGCAAGCGCCTTGCGGTGCTCGCGCGCGCACAGATAGACCAGCCCACCCGCGGCCAGGACGATGGCGAAATGCACGTTGGCGAGTTGCGCCAGCATTGCCACCGCAGCGACCATCCACAGCCATCGGTCTTCCAGCACATGACCGCCGATACGGACAATGGCGCGGACGATCAGGGCTGCTACCGCCGCCTGCACGGTGTTGAACACCGAAGTCCATCCTTCCAGCTGCAGACCGTGCCGGACATACAGCCAGGACAACGCGAACATCAGGAAGAAGCCGGGCAGCATGAAGCCCAGACCGGCCAGCAGACCACCGAGCCGTCCGCGCGACCGATATCCAAAATACACGCACAGTTCGTGTGCTTCCGGGCCTGGTAGTACTTGGTACACGGCCAACACCCGGTTGAACTGTTCTTTACTGATCCAGTGTTCCTGCTCGACCAACTCGTGGCGGATCATTCCGATCTGGGCGACCGGGCCACCCCATGCCAGGGCGCCGAAGCGTAGGAAGCGCAAGAACAAGCCAGTGAGCGGCAGATATGGAACCCCGCTTACCGTCTCAACAGAGGCGCTTTCGTTCTTGGAAGGCGAAGGCTGCATCGCGGCCAATCCGCATGAGGCAAGCGGATGCTACCAGTCTGCGCATAGTCGGTGATCCGACAAGAGACTGATCTGGTTTGGTATCCCAGCACGGCACGGGCGTGATCGGACGCAATCGCTGCCTGCTTCACGGTATTTCGCCCTGCGGTGCATTCGTTCGGGCTTGCCCGAGTCGACCTGGTCTCACAGACAGGAGGCCAAGCGACTTCGACTGATTGGAAGATGCGTTGGAAGATTATTGGAAGACAGGTGTGCGTTTCTTGGGGTTTTGCCGGGGTTGAAAAGGTGGCCGGTGCCTATCTGTCAGCTACAGAAAAAGCGAAGAAATGGCAGGATAATGCAGATTCAACCTGCTTTGATGAGGTCCGCAGCGCGCTCCGCGATCATGATGGTGGGCGCATTGGTATTGCCACCGACCAGTGTTGGCATCACCGAGGCGTCCACCACGCGCAACCCGTCCACGCCACGCACGCGCAACCGCGGATCCACCACCGACCTGGCATCGCTGCCCATCCGGCATGTGCCCACCGGGTGGTAGACGCTCTCGGCCTTCGCCCTGATGAAGGCCTCCAGCCCCGCATCGTCCAGGTCGTCCCGTGCAGGGAAGATGGGCGCGCCGCGATAGGCATCGAACGCCGACTGGGCCAACACGTCACGCGACACGCGTGCGCATTCCACCATCATCTTCAGGTCGAAGCCGTCGGCATCGCCAAGGTAGTTGGGATCGATGCGTGGCTTGTCTCCGGCCCAGCCGCTGGCCAAAGTCAAGCGGCCACGGCTGCGCGGTCGCAGGAAGCACGCATGCACCGTGTAGCCATCGCCCTGCAGCCGATGGCGGCCATGGTCGTCCAGCATCGCCGGCACGAAGTGCATCTGGATGTCCGGGCGCTCGTCGGGCGCATGCCGCGACCGGATGAAGGCACCCGCCTCGGCGATGTTGCTGCTGCCCGGACCGCTGTGGCCGCGCAGGTAGTAGTCGAAGGCGACCTTCAGGTCGCTGAGTCGGTCATAGGTGATGCGCTGGGTGGCGTGGCGCAGCGTGCAGACGTCCAGATGGTCCTGCAGGTTGCCGCCCACGTCGGGTACGTCCACGCGCACGTCGATGCCATGGCGGCGCAGTTCGCCAGCGGGACCAATACCCGAGAGCATGAGCAATTGCGGTGAGTTGATCGCGCCACCTGACAGCAGTACTTCACGGCCGGCTGCCTGGTGGAACGCCTTGCCGTGCGCGGTGTAGGTCACGCCATTCGCGCGCGGCGCCCCGCTGCCGGGGTCGAAGGTGATGCGGTTGACCAGTGCGCCAGTCACCACGCGCAGGTTCTGCCGCGTGCGTACCGGATGCAGGTAGGCCACCGCGCTGGAGCAACGAGCGCCATCCTTCTGCGTCACCTGGTAGAGCCCGAAGCCCTCCTGCCGCGGACCGTTGAAGTCACGGTTGAGCGGATGCCCCGCCTGGCCCCCGGCCTCGATGAAGGCGCGCGACAGCGGGTTGGCGTAGCGCAGGTCGGACACATGCAATGGCCCGTCGCCGCCATGCAGCGCGTCGGCGCCGCGTTCGTTGTGTTCCGACCGGCGGAAGTAGGGCAGAACCGACGCCCAGTCCCAGCCAGTGGCGCCCGCGGCGGCCCACTCGTCATAGTCGAGCGGCAAGCCGCGGATGTAGCACATGGCGTTGATCGAGCTGGATCCGCCCAGGACCTTGCCGCGGGGCCACCACAGGGTCCGGTTGTCCAGCGCAGGCACCGCTGCGGTGTCGTAGTCCCAGTTGACGCCCTTCTTGCCCACCAGCTTGGCCAAACCCGCCGGCATGTGGATGAAGGGATGCCAGTCGCGGGGGCCCGCTTCCAGCAGCAGGACCTTCACCTGCGGGTCCTCGCTCAAGCGGTTGGCAAGCACGCAGCCGGCCGAGCCGGCGCCAATGATGATGTAGTCGTACACACGCAGGTCCGCAGGCGTCTTCACACGAGGCTAGGTGCCGGGGGTAGAGCAAATGCTCGGCGCGGCAGGGGTTCCTCATGCTGCCCTGATCCGCTACCGTGGCGCCAGCCACTCCAAGGTCATCCCCCCCGTGCGTCCTGCCCAACCTTCGGCTCCCGGTCGGTTCCGTGCCGCACTGGCCGAATCGCCGCCGCTGTGGTGGTCGCTGCTCTATTTCTTCTGCCTGCTGTGCGGGTATTACGTGCTGAGGCCCGTGCGCGACGCGATGGGAGCCTCGGGAAACGTCGCCGACGTGTTTCCGCAGTGGTTCGTGTCCTGGGCCGCGGGCGCTGGCTGGGACCTGGCCGGCCTGACCCTGCAGGTGCTGTTCTCCATCACCTTCGTGGCGATGGTGGTGCTGCAGCCGCTGTATGGCGCGCTGGTCTCGCGTTTTCCCCGGCGTGTGTTCCTGCCGGCGGTGTACCTGGTGTTCATCGCCTGCCTGCTCGGCTTCCATTGGATGTTCGACCGGGAATGGAGCGGCCGCGGCGCCGCCTTCTTCGTCTGGACCGCGGTGTTCAACCTGTTCGCGGTGAGCGTGTTCTGGAGCTTCATGGCCGACGTGTTCGACAACGCGCAGGCCAAGCTCTACTACGGCTACATCGGCGCGGGCGGCACCATCGGTGCGCTGGTTGGCCCGGTGCTGACGCGCGTGCTGGCCGAGCGCGTCGGCGTGGACAACCTGCTGCTGATTTCCGCCGGTTTCCTGGCGGCCTGCCTGCTGTGCATCATGAAGTTGCGACCCTGGGCCCTGCGCAGCGAACAGGCGCGCGGCGAGGCGAGCGGCGAGGCCGCGATGGGCGGCTCGGTAATGGCGGGCATCCGGCTGGTCCTGTCCGATCCGCTGCTGCGCGCCCTGGCGATGCTGATGTTCTTCGGCGTGGGCGTGGGCACGCTGCTGTACAACGAGCAGGCGGCCATCGCGAAGGCGAATTTCATCGCCGACGAGGCCCGTACGGCCTATTACGCCAACATCGACCTGGCCATCAATACGCTGACCATCATCACGCAGCTGCTGGTTACCCGCTGGCTGCTGCGTCGGTACGGCATCGCGCCGGCGCTGTTGTTGCCGGGCATCGCCATCATGTTCGGATTCGCCTTGTTGGCGGCATCGCCGTTGCCCATGCTGGTGGCTGCGGTGCAGGTGCTGACGCGGTCCAGTGAGTTCTCACTTGGCAAGCCGGCGCGGGAAACCATCTACACCCGGGTGGACCGGGAGTCGCGCTACAAGGCCAAGGCGGTGATCGACACGGTGGTGTATCGCGGTGGAGACCTCAGTTTCGTGTGGCTGCACAAGGGGTTGGCGGCATTCGGCTCGGCGACCGTGTTCGCCGCCGGCGTCGGCGTGGCGGGCCTGTTCCTGTTCAGCGCATGGCGGGTGGTCCGGGAGCAGCCCCCGGCCGTGGTGGGCGCGCCTACGGCCACCTGAGGGAATCAGCCAGCCCGCGCTTCGGTACGCGGCGGACGGGGTGACACCCACATGGCGATGCGCGCGCGGAACACCGTGTCGCCCGCCTCATCCCGGATCGCCACCGTCACCGGCGCGTCGTAGCCGGTGTCCGCGTCGACCAGCGGTCGGTCGGGTATGGCCACTGCATGCATCGTGCCCTTGGCTTTTTTCAGGTATTCCACGCTCATGCCCTTGGGAATCCAGCGCATGCCGGTCGGCAGCGAGGCGTCGGTCATCACGCCTGCCGACAGCTCCGCCAGGTTGCACAGCGCGATCGCGTGCACGGTTCCCAGGTGGTTGTGCACGCGCCGGCGGTCGCGCATGCGCACCTCGCAGCGCCCGGGCTCCAGCGTCACGAAACGAGGCGCGATGGTGGCGAAATACGGTGCCTTGAGGCAGACCGCGCGGGAGAACAGCCAGTGGCCCCCCGGCCAACGGGTGATGCGGCGGAACAGGGCGAGTACTGGCGGCATGTCCAGGGCCTTTTCTGATTAGCAGCGATCTGACGCAACAACGGCGGGTCAGAGCCCGCCGTTGTGCAAGTGGCGCGACCGTTTACGCCGCCGCGCGTCCCGGCTCGTGCTGTGGCCGGTAACCCGCCGACCGCAATTCCTCCGCATCGAAGTCATCGACGCTGATCGTGTCGATGGTCAGCTCGCGCAGTTCCTCCAGCAGCTTGCGTTCCTCGGCGGTGATCCAGCCTTCGCGCACGCCTTCGTCCAGCTGCGTGGCGAAGTCGTGGGCCTCGATGTCGCTGTTCTTCAGTGCCTTGATGAACTTGCGCTCCACCGGCTCGGCCAGGATGGCCTTGGGCAGGTAGCTGTTGATGCGGCCGGCCGGGTTGTTCTCGCACGGCGTGGTGAACACGCCCACCGCCAGACGGTCCCGCGCCTCGTTGGGCGACATCAGCAACGAGGCCACCTTGTGGCAAAGGCGGTCGCTCGGGTACTGCGCACGGCGGCCGAGCGGGAACACCAGCGCCCACAGCAGCCAGCCGACCGGGCGGATCGGGAAGTTGCGCAACGCGCCGGAGAACGCGTTCTCGATCTTGAACACCGCATTGTGGATCGACCACGCCAGCAGCGGCTGGTCGGAGGCCGGACGGCCTTCGTCCTCGTAGCGCTTGAGCAGCGCGCTGGCGATGTACAGGTTGCTGAGCACGTCGCCCAGGCGGCCCGACAGCGACTCCTTGAACTTGAGCTTGCCGCCCAGCAGCAGCATCGAGGTGTCGGCCATCAACGCCAGCGCCGCCGAGTAGCGGTTGAGCTTGCGGTAGTAGCGACGGGTGTAGGCATCGCCCGGCGCCGCACCGACCTTGGCGTCGCTCAGGCCGAACCACAGCGAACGCACCGCGTTGGAGATGGCGAAACCAATATGGCCAAACAGCGCCGAATCGAAATCGCGCAGGCGCGCCGACGCATCCGGGTTGGTCGCCGCCTTCATCTCCTTCAGCACCCACGGATGGCACAGGATCGCGCCCTGGCCGAAGATCATCAGCGAGCGCGTCATGATGTTCGCGCCTTCCACGGTGATCGCGATCGGCGATGCCTGCCACGCACGGCCCGCGAAGTTGCGTGGCCCCAGGATGATGCCCTTGCCGCCGATGACGTCCATGACGTCCTTGGCGAGCTCGCGGCCCATCTCGGTGCAGTGGTATTTGGAAATGGTCGACGGCACCGCCGGCAGCTCGCCGCGCGTCACCGCCGCCGCCGAGGCTTCGGCCAGCGCACTGACCGTGTAGGCGTTGCCGCCGATGCGCGCCAGCGCTTCCTCCACGCCTTCGAAACGGCCGATCGACAGGCCGAACTGCTTGCGGATGCGCGCGTAGGCGCCGGTCGCGATCGCGCCGATCTTCGAGCCGCCACTGGCGGTGGAGGGCAGGGTGATCGAGCGGCCGATCGACAGGCACTCCACCAGCATCTGCCAGCCCTTGCCGGCCATCGCCTCGCCGCCAATCAGCTGGCTCAGCGGGATGAACACGTCCTTGCCGCGCACCGGGCCGTTCTGGAACGGGCTGTTGAGCGGCATTGCGCGGCGACCGACCTCGACACCGGCGGTGTCGCGCGGCAGCAGGGCCAACGAGATGCCGATGTCCTGTTTGTCGCCAACCAGCCCGTCCGGGTCGTACATGCGGAAGGCCATGCCTATCAGCGAAGCGACCGGGGCCAGGGTGATATAGCGCTTGTCGAAGGTCAGCTTCACGCCGACCACGCGCGCGCCGTTCCAGTCGCCCATGCAGACGATGCCGTAGTCCGGGATCGAGGTCGCATCCGAGCCGGCCCACGGGCCGGTCAGCGCGAAGCACGGCACCTCGCGGCCATCGGCCAGGCGTGGCAGGTAGTAGTCCTTCTGCTCCTTGGTGCCGTAGTGCATCAGCAGCTCGGCCGGGCCCAGCGAGTTGGGCACGCCCACCGTGGAACTGACCACCGACGAGATCGAGGCCAGCTTCTGGATCACCTTGTGGTTGCCCAGCGCGGTGAAGCCCAGCCCGCCGTACTCCTTGGGCACGATCATGCCGAAGAACTTGTTCTTCTTCATGTAGTCCCACATCGCCGGCGACAGGTCGGCGTCGACGTGGGTGATCTGCCAGTCATTGGTCATCCGGCACAGCTCTTCCACCGGGCCATCGAGGAAGGCCTGTTCGTCCGGGCGCAGTGTCGGCTTGGGCTGGTTGGCGAGCACGTCCCAGTCCGGTTTGCCGGAGAACAGCTGGCCTTCCCAGCCCACCGTGCCGGCTTCCAGCGCCACGCGCTCGGTTTCCGAAAGCGGCGGCAGGATCTTGGTGTAGAAGCCCAGCAGCGGCTTGGTGATGAAGGGCAGGCGGATCTGCGGCAGCAGCAGTGGCACCGCGATCAGCGCGACGAGGGCACCCGCGACCACGGTGGCGGTGCCGTTGGCACCCAGCAACCAGCAGGCCACGAGGACCGCGGCGGTCAGTGCCGCCCAGACAGCCAGGCGAAGGCGGTGGTAGGCCGCGATCGCGCCAACCAGCAGGAAGGCGAGGAAAGGTACGGCGATGCTCATCGTGGTGCTCCGGCGGGCGGCTGGCCCGCTGCTTCAGACAGGGTCGATGTGAAGGTCCGGCGGCACAGGTCCAATGTGGGTCCGAAAGGAGAGGGGTGCAACCGCAGGCCGCCCTCACTCATTCAAACGCTGGCATCAAACAAGTACCATACGACCGAGTATGGAATCGCCGATTTACCCCTGTCAACTGGTCCGATGGTGCACTGCAATACTGCTTTGGCCCAAGCCGACCGTTTAGAATTGTCAGATGAACGATGCTGAATTGAGCAAGCCCGAGCGCAGCGGGCGCCTGAGCGCCGACGACTGGGCCCAGGCCGCGCTGGACATGATTGCCGAGCAGGGTGTCGCAGCCGTGGCGGTGGAACCGCTGGCCCGTCGCCTTGGCGTCACCAAGGGCAGCTTCTACTGGCACTTCCCGTCGAGGGATGCGTTGCTGGTCGCCGCGCTGGAGCGTTGGGAAAAGCTGGAACTGGAGACCGTCTGGGGCCAGCTGGAAGCGGTGCCGGACCCGCGCCAGCGCCTGCGTGCCCTGTTCGAAATGGTCGCGCACGAGTTCAAGTCGCACGTCATCTATTCCGAACTGCTCAAGGCGGCGGACAACCCTGCCGTCCAGCCGGTCATCGGCCGGGTGTCCGAGCGCCGCCTGGACTACCTGACCGCCGCGTTCCGCCAGGCCGGATTGGCCCGAACGGACGCCCAGCACCGCGCGCGCCTGGCCTATTCGGCCTACGTCGGGTTCCTGCAGCTCAACCTGCAGCTGCACCAGACCCGCATGCAACACGATGAGTTCGAGGCCTATGTCGAGCACATGATGGCCACGCTCATCCCCGCCGCCTGAATTTTTCCTGTTAGTTCCGCCCGCAAGGGCCGGAGGAGTATCCGTGAACGCATCCACCCAAGACCTTTCCTTCTCCGCAACCGTCGAAGGAGGGGCCGGCGGCAGCCGCCTGCCGGCGTTGAACGACTGGGTGGCCCAGGTCGCGGCGCTGACCCGTCCGGCCGCGATCCACTGGTGCGATGGCAGCGATGCCGAGAACGAGGCGCTCACCGCCCGGATGCTGGCCGATGGCACCCTGCACAAACTCAACGAAGAGACCCATCCGGGCAGCTACCTGCACCGCTCGCACCCGGATGACGTCGCCCGCGTGGAGCACCTGACCTTTGTCTGCACCACGCACCACGAGGACGCGGGCCCGAACAACAACTGGATGGCGCCGGAAGAGGGCCATGCCGAGATGGACGCGCTGTTCGATGGCTGCATGCAGGGCCGCACCATGTACGTGATCCCGTACTGCATGGGCCCGATCGATTCGCCGCTGTCGCGTTGCGGCGTCGAGATCACCGACAGCCCGTACGTGGTCGCCAACATGCGCATCATGACCCGCATGGGCGCCCCGGCGCTGGCGCGCATCGAGCGCGAGGGCACGTTCGTGAAGGGCCTGCACTCCATCGGCGAGCTGGACCCGAACCGCCGCTTCATCATGCATTTCCCCGAGGAACTGACGATCAAGTCGTACGGCTCGGGCTACGGCGGCAATGCGCTGCTGGGCAAGAAGTGCCACGCACTGCGCATCGCGTCGCACCAGGCCAAGTCGGAAGGCTGGCTGGCCGAACACATGCTGATCCTCGGCATCGAGAACCCGCAGGGCGAAACCCACTACGTTGCCGCGGCCTTCCCGTCGGCCTGCGGCAAGACCAACCTGGCCATGCTGATCCCGCCGGAGGGCTACCGCAACGCCGGCTGGAAGGTGTGGACCATCGGCGACGACATCTGCTGGATGCGCCCGGGCGCCGACGGCCGCCTGTACGCGATCAACCCGGAGGCCGGCTTCTTCGGCGTGGCCCCGGGCACGTCGCGTAACTCCAACGCCAACGCGCTGGCGTCGATCCAGAGCAGCACCATCTTCACCAACGTGGGCGTCACCGCCGACAACCAGCCGTGGTGGGAAGGTCTTGAGAATGGCCAGACGCCGGTGATCGACTGGCGCGGCAACCCGTACGACCCGGCCAAGGGTCCCGCGGCGCACCCCAACTCGCGTTTCACCGTGAGTGCCAAGCAGTGCCCGTCGTACTCCCCGATGGCCGAGGACCCGCAGGGTGTGCCGATCTCGGCGATCGTGTTCGGCGGGCGCCGCGCATCGCTGGTGCCGCTGGTGTTCGAGGCCCGTGACTGGACCCACGGCGTTCTCGTCGGTGCCGCGATGGGCTCCGAAACGACCGCCGCCGCCACCGGTGCGGTTGGCGTGATGCGCCGCGACCCGATGGCGATGAAGCCGTTCTGCGGCTACAACTTCGCCGACTATTTCAGCCATTGGCTGTCGTTCGACAAGGAAGGCGCCCAGCTGCCGAAGGTCTTCCACGTCAACTGGTTCCGCAAGGGCGACAACGGCAAATTCCTGTGGCCGGGCTTTGGCGACAACCTGCGCGTACTGGAGTGGATGATCCAGCGCGTGAAGGGCGAGGCCGACGCGGTCGAGACGCCGATCGGCGCGCTGCCTGCGGAAGGCGCGCTCAATCTGGACGGCATCACGCTGGACGAGGAGGCCAAGGCCAAGCTGTTCGGCTTCGACCGCGCCGCGTGGGAGGCTGAATTCGCCAGCATCGGCGAATACCTGGACGAGTACGGCCCGCGCATGCCGCAGGCGCTGAAGGATGAGCAGCAGCGCATCGCAGGACTGTTGGCCGACTGACGCATGCAAGGCTCGGACGCCGCTTCGCCGCCGCTGGTGCCCTCGCGCGAGGTGCTGATCGACGGCCTGCGCCTGAAGGTGTTCGACGGCTACCTGGAAAGCGCGGGCGCGCATTTTGAAGCGCTTTCCAAGGCGGGCTTCACCCGGACCGAGGTGGCCCGCCCGGACACGGTGGGATACAAGCACTGGGTCAACGAAGTGAGGTTGGAGGCCCTGGTGCGCCAGCCGATCTTCGAGCTCAGCATGCGGGCCACGCAATCTTTCGCCCAGACCGGGGAAACCTTCCGGCCTTACCGGGCCTACACCAATGTCGCCAGTTACGGTGACATGCTGTTCACCCACACTGACTGCCTGCCGGGCATGGGCGACCTGACGGCCCTCTGGTACATCTGCGATGAGTGGGACATCGAGTGGGGCGGCGAGACGGTCTTCTATGACCAGCACGGCGAACTGGTAGCGGCGGCGCGGCCACGTCCGGGGCGCCTGGTGGTGTTCGATGGGGCGATCCTCCATGCGGGGCGTCCTCCCAGCCGGATCTGCTACAAGCCGCGCTACACCTTTGCGATCAAGTTCGAGCGGATCACCCGATGACGGCGGTGGGCGCAGTGCGGGCCGCGGTCGACTGGTCGAACCCGGCATGGTTCGCCGCTGACCTGGACGTTCGCGGTGGGCGGATCGCGATGCTGCGGATCGAGCCGGACGTGGTGGAGCGCTCCACCTTCATGGACACGCGTATCGCGGCAGACCTGAGGCAATCCCTGCCGTTTGGTGCGGCAGACGTCCCAAGCCACTTGGACGAAGTGCCGCCGCCTGCCTGGCTCTTCCATACGTCGTTCTGTGGCTCGACGCTGCTGTCCCGCGCACTGCACGATCACCCGCGCACCATGGTCTACCGTGAGCCGCTGGTGTTGCGACGCTTGGCCGATGCCCGCCAAGAGGGGCTGACGCTGGGCTCATGGGTCAAGACGTGCACGGAGCTGCTCGCGCGCCCGTGGATGCCGGGTGGCGGGATCGTGGTCAAGCCCACGCATGGTGCGCTGAACATCGCGGCAGACCTGATGACCGCGGTTCCGGGCGCGCGGGCCGTCGCGGTTACGTCCTCGCTCGAGGATTTCCTGGTCTCCCATTTCAAGAAGCCCCGCGAAACGCTGTTCATGGTGCCGGAGCTGTGCAAACGGCTGCTGGGCGTGGCCAGTACCGCGCCGAACTATCCCGAAGCGGCGCTTGCTCCGCCGTCGCTGCTGGCCGCGGTCGGGCTGCAGTGGGCGCTGCAGCGCGAAGTGCTGCTGGATATTGCGTTGGCCCATCCAGATCGGCTTCGCATCGTGGACATGCATCGGCTGCTCGAATCGTTGCCGGAAGTGGCGCAAGCATTCCTTGCGTGGACGCGAATCGGGCATGACGCCGGAACCGTGCGGTCTCGCGCCATCCAGATCGCCGGCCAGCATGCCAAGGCGCCGGGGCGAGCGTTCAACGCGCGGGACCGGGAAAAGGAGTCACAGATGCTCAGGCACGCGTATGCCGGCGAACTGGCCGCCGCTATGCAGTGGGTGGAAGCCCAGATCCTGCCGCATGTGCGCCCCGGCGCCGTCGACCTCGCATCGGCCGAGTTCGCGTTGTGAGCGGACAGGCCGACCGGCACTGGCAGGAGGGTGAGCGCGCGGTGGCGTCGGGCAACCTCGCGATGGCCCGGCGTGCCTATGCCGCAGCGCTGGCCGAGGCGCCGAGACATGTGCCCTCGCTGCTGGGAATGTCGCAAGTTGCAGGGCGACTTGGCAGCCACCGGGAAGCGCTTGCGGCCACGATGGCCGCATTCCATGCCTCCCCACAGGCCGCTCCGCTCCTGTTCGGGTTGGCCCGCCGGCTTCGGCACTTCAACGAATACGAAGCGCTTTGCGAATGCCTCGCTCACCCACGGTTCGCGGCGGATGCGCCGGCCCAGGCGATGGCCGAGGCCGCGGTCATGCTCAGCTCCATCGGTGCGAATTCCCAGGCCAGGGCGCTTGTGGAAAAGGCGATCCAGAAGGCTCCCGGGCACGCGGCCTCCCATTACGTCCGTGGCAACCTGCGGGCCTTTGCCGGTGAGTTCGAATTGGCGGACGAGGACTATGCGCGCGGCCTGACACTGGACCCGCGCCTGTTCCAGTGCTCGTGGATGCGCGCGGGTCTGCGCACCCAGACCGCGACCTCCAACCATGTCGACCTGCTTCGACGACAGCTGCGGTCCGCGACGCCCGGCGGGATGGGCGAGGTCTACCTCCAGTACGCCCTCCACAAGGAGTTGCATGACCTGGGCGACTACGCCGAGGCATGGATAGCCCTGGAAAAGGGCAATGCGATCAAACGCAGCCTGGTGAAGTTTGATGCCGGCGAGAGCGAGCGTCTTCTCGCTGGGCTGGCCGAGCTCTGCGATCGCACCTTCTGTACTTCGGGCGGGCAGGCCTCGCAGGGCGCGACGCCCATCTTCATCGTAGGCATGTACCGTTCGGGCACGACGCTGCTCGAGCGTATCCTGGCCGGCCATGACGAGGTTGCGGACGCGGGTGAGACCTACGCCTTCGCAGAGCAGATGCGTCGGGCCACTGACCATGCCACGAGCGGTCCGCTGGACGGCGAGCTGCTGCGCCGGGCCCGGGAGTGCGATTACGCCGCCGTCGGGCGCGGATACGCCGACGCGTCGCGATGGCTGTCGCGGGGCAAGGGATGGTTCACCGAGAAATTGCCGGCCAACTTCCTGCTGATGGGGTTCATCGCCAAGGCGGTGCCGTCGGCCCGGTTCCTGCACATGCAGCGCGACCCGATGGATACGTGCTTCTCGAATCTGCGCACCCTGTTCTCGGATGCCGCCGCGTATTCCTACCGCCAGGATGAACTGGTGGGGTACTACAAGGGCTACCGTCGCCTGATGGATCACTGGCGCGACGTCCTACCCGGGCGGATGCTGGACGTGGACTACCGGAAACTGGTGCTTGAGCCCGAAGTGCAGGCCCGTCGGATCGCGGATTTCTGTGGGCTGGACTACCGTCCGGCCATGGTCGAGGTGCAGCGTGAAGGCGGCGACGTGGCGACCGCCAGCGTTGCACAGGTTCGTGGTGGGATCAGTACGCAGCGACGCGAGGCCTGGAGGCCCTACGAAGCCTGGCTGGGCCCCATGATCGAAGGCCTCAGGGATCCTTGCTGCCAAACCAGCAATTGAATGCGACGGTGATGCGCTCGTCGTCCCCATGGAAGGGCAGCACCTCGTGCTGCACCCAGGAGGGGAACAGCACCAGCTGCCCCGGCTGAAGGCGGATGCTCCAGGTGCCGTGGTGGTACGGTGCACGCAGCTTGGCGTTGCCGGCATCCATGAAATAGTTGCTGTAATGATGCGGGTTGTGGAAGCGCAGCACGCCCGATTCGGGATAGTCCTCTGGCGTCGTGCCGGGATCCACGCAGTACACCCCCGACCACGACGCCATGGGATGGGTGTGCAGGATCGTGAACCCGCCCTTGCGGGTGACGTGATACCAGGTGTGTGAGTAGATCTGCAGCGCTGCCATTTCACGCGCGCCGTAACCGTTGAGCTCGGCAATGGCCTGGCCCAGGGACTCCCAGCAGAAGCGCTTCAGTTCCTGCACGCACGCCTCCGGCCAGGAGAACAGCTCGAAGTCGCTCTCGAACACGCCGCGTTGCTGTTTCAGGGACGGATGGGGATTGGCATAGCGCGTGCCCTCCGCTTCCCGGGCCAGCAGGAGCTGCTTGAGTTCCCCATTGAGCGCTTCGGCGTTCGGATGTCGCCGTTGGCCGAAGGGGACGGAAAAGGCAGGGTAGATCTCGACGGTCATGGTGGTGACTGACGTGGCGGGGGTCCGGAAAAAACTACGGCCCCTTTCGGGGCCGTAGCAGAATACCTCGTTCAGCCAGATTAGAACTTCTGGTTGTACTGCAGGTAGATGTAACGACCCGGGATTTCATACTGCGGGTCGAAGCTGTTGGCGAACGTCGAGAACGACACCGGCGGCTGCTTGTCGAACGCGTTGTTCACGCCCAGGGTGATGCGGGCGTTCCACGGCGCCTTCCAGTAACCGGTGATGTCGTGGTACGTGACGCTGCCGATGCGGTTCTCGGCGGCGTTCACCGGGTTGCCATCTTCGTCCTCGACGTAGCGGTCCGGATCCGAGCACAGGTCGCCGAAGCCGTAGTCAACCATGAACTGGCAGTCTTCGGTCTGGTTCGAGTAGAAACGCGAAGCCCAGGTGGCACCGAAGTCGCCCATTTCCCAACGGGCCATCAGGTTGCTGCGGATGCGCCAGTAGTTGTCACGGTCGTAGTACTCGCCGACCAGGTTGTTGCCGTCGCTGTTGTTCTCGAAGTGGGACATGTAGGTGCTGTCCCAGGTGAAGCTGAACTTGCCGAAGGAGGTTTCCGGCAGACGGTAGTTGACCGTCATGTCGTAGCCTTCCACCTCGGTGGTGGCGAAGTTCACGCCCGAGGACAGCAGGAAGTCGATGTTGCCACCGGCGCCGCGGGTGTAGTTGCCGCAGAACGCGGTCTCACCGTCACGGATGCAGCGGTTGAGGATCGTCTGGCCACCGAAGCCGGAGATGGCGTCGGTCAGCTCGATCTTCCACCAGTCCAGCGACATGTCGAAGCCTTCGATGAAGCCCGGGTTCCACACCAGACCCAGGGTGCGGGTCTCGGACTTCTCCGGCTGCAGGTTCGGGTTACCGCCGGTGCTGATGCGGATCTGCGAGTTGCCCTGGTCATAGCCACCGACCGGCACACCCTGCGCGTGGCAGCGGGCCTTCTGTTCCGCGGTCAGGCCGTTGTAGCCGCCACCGAAGGTGGTCGAGCACGGGTCGGCAATCTGCGGGAACGAGTCGGACACGCCCTGGTACAGCTCGGCGATGGACGGGGCGCGGAAGCCTTCCGACCAGTTACCGCGGATCATCAGGTCTTCGATCGGACGCCACTTGAAGCCGAACTTGGCATTGGTGGTGTCGCCGAAGTTGCTGTAGTCCGAGTAACGGCCGGCGATGCTGAACTCCAGCTCCTTGGCCAGCACGACGTCACGCAGCAGCGGGATCGCGAACTCGAGGTAGGCTTCCTCGACGCTGTAACCGCCAGCCGTCGGGGTACGGGCGTTGCCCGTGGTCTGGCCGGCCGAGATCAGGGCGTCCGGAGCGTCAAAGCCCGACTCCTCGCGGCGCTCGACACCAGCCGCGAACGAGAACATGCCGCCCGGCAGTTCGAAGATCTCGCCGCTCACGTTGGCGAAGTACTGCTTCATCTCGTAGCCGAAGTTGTCGTGCGCTTCGAACGAGGTGTAGGCCAGCATTTCCGGCGTGATCGAGCCGACGCCGCCCAGCAGGTTCATCGGGACGCAGCCCGGGATGATGCTGCCACCCAGCGAGGTGACGCACACCGGCACGCCGTTGCGGATCTCGGACGGGCCGAGAGCGGCCTTCAGCGCGGCAACGTTGAACAGGCCGAACGTGGTGTCGGACTGGTCATTGCGGCCGTACACCATGCCCGCATCCCACGAGAAGAAGCGGTCGGCGAACTCGAAGCTGCCTTCCAGGCCACCGGTGAACGCGTAGGTGTCGATGTTCTGGTTGAAGGAGCGACCACCGGTCTCCACGGCGCGGCGCTGGATGCGCGACACCGGACGGCCGAACGGGTTGTAGATGCTGTCCGCGCTGATGTGCACGGTGCGGGCCTGGACGCCAGCGCCCGGGCCGGTGCCCAGCACGATCGGCATTGCGGCGAGCAGCTGCTCCGACTTGCGGTTGTTGTAGGTCGCCTGGACGAAGGCGCTGACGTCGTCGGTCAGGTTGAGCGAAGCGCGACCGAAGATCGAGATGCGCTCCTGCGGGGTGACCAGATAGTTGTCCGGGGCGAAGTTGTAGATGTCCGCCGGGATCAGGAACGGACGCCACGCATTGGGCGTGGAGCCCGAGTTGTACGTGAACTGACCGGCCGAGCCGTCCGGACGGGTCTGGGTGCCCGAGCACGCGCCCGAGACCGGGTTCACCGTGCCGTTACAGACCGCGAAGCGGCCGTCCGGCGAGGTGGAGCTGCCGAACGAGGTGCCGGTGCCATACACGGGAACCGAGGAAATCTCGCGGTCGCCGGCCATGACCGGCTCTTCCTTGACGTAACCGGCGCCGAACATGGCGCTGAAGCGGTCGTCGGCGGTGCCGATGGTGATGTCGTACGACTGGCGGGTGCCGTCACCCTTGTCGAACTGACCGAAGTGCGCATTGGCTTCCGCGCCCTGGTACTTGTCGCGCAGGATCACGTTGACCACGCCGGCGATGGCGTCCGATCCGTAGATGACCGAGGCGCCGTCCTTCAGGACTTCGATGCGCTCGACCATGGCGGTCGGGATGGTGTTCAGGTCGACCGCGCCACCGAGACCGGTGCCGCCGACCCAACGACGGCCGTTGACCAGCACCAGGGTGCGGTTCGAGCCGAGGTTGCGCAGGCTGACGCGGGTTTCGCCGTTGCCGCCGTTGTTGTAGGTGGTGTTGAGGGTCGAGCCGTTGGACGTGATGTTCTGGATCACGTCACCGACCGAGGTCAGGCCCTGGGCCTGGATGTCGGCGCGGTCGAGGGTGAAGATCGGCTGCGAGGTTTCGACTTCGGCGCGCTTGATGCGCGAGCCGGTCACTTCGATGCGATCCAGGGTGGTGGTCTCTTCCTGCTGGGCTTCCTGCGCAAACGCAACGCCGGTGCCCGCAGTGCCGACGACGAGCGCGAAGGAAATCGCGTCGCGCAGCTTGTTGGTCTTAAAGGTCATCTCTCTCTCCAAGTGAAGGCTTGGTAATTCCCATGGGAACCTCACCAGTGGAGTCAAGAAAGACACCAAATCCGGCAAGGCCGTCCGGATAGTAGCCCCCTTGGAGCGAAAATTAAAGTGTCGTTAACAAATGCGAAGGCCGCCCTCACGGGCGGCCTTGTTTGCTTTGAAATTCAATGGCTTAAGGGTGTGTGCGCACCCTCACCATGCCCGTCTGGCAATTTATCGCGGTGCCGCCAGCGTGAAAATCTCGTCAGAGGTCCTGCTCGTACCGCACATACGGCACGGTACCTTCATTGTCGCCCTGGTTGCGGGGGGCAAACGGATTCCGGCCGCGGGTCACCACGTTCTCGGCACCGACGGTCAGCTGGCCGCTCCATGGGGTGCGCCAGGTCAGGCCCACGCCGAGCCCTTCCCAATGGCCGGGCTGGCTTGGGGTTTCAACCACGCGGCCGATGATGTTGGCGCTGAAGGCGCCCTTGCCCGCGCCGATCGTCAACGACCGGGTGGTCCACTGGTCGGCCAGTTCCGTGCTGGCCTGGCCGACCGGAATGAGCGTGGCGCGTGCCCACGTGCCGCCAATGGAGACCGTGGCTTCCGACCCGATGTGCTTCTGGCCGTAGACCGTCAGGGTGTTCTGCTCGAGTTTGCTGGACCGGGCATTGGGCGTCAGCCACGCCGGGAGCGAGTCGCGCCCGGTGCCCAGCGCCACGCCAATGCGGCCCGCCGCGCGGGTCAGGGTGGCTCCCACGGTGCCTTGGCGGCTGCCACGCCCGCTGCGGTCCTGGTCGAGGGACGCCAGCATGCAATGGTTGGCCAGGTTGCCGATGGCGTTGGATAGGCCGGTCTTGCGGTCGCAGACCAGCCCGAGCGTATCGCCGGTCTCCAGGCCAAATGCGGCGTCCAGCGAGGATTGGCCAACGCGCCACCGGGCACCGGCGACGGGAGTCGTCGTAGGCTCCAGCAGCAGGTAAGCCTCGACCTTGCCGCTAGCATTGTTCAATACGGGGAGGACCGCGGCCTTTTCACCCTGGGCCGGGGTGCGGGCCTTGGACTGCGCGTGCGCGCCCGTGGCCACGCCCAAGGCGAGCATCAGGGTCAGCGACAGTGGCAGCAGGCGCGGATACATGGTGTACGTATCGACCGGTGCGGATCGACGAAGTTCCCCTAAGTCTGGAGCCAGACTTTAACGAATTTATACTTCCTTAACAATCACGCCGTCACAGAATGGGCACTTGCTGCCGCTGCGGCACACTACTGGGGGCGTTCGGGCGCCTCATGGGTGCCTTGGGCCGCGTCCAGCAGGTTCTCGATCTCGTGGGAGCTGAGACGATACTCTTCCCCGCAGAACTCGCAACGTACCTTGGCCTCACCATCGGCCGCGGCCGCGCGGGCCTCGTCGGCGCCCAGCGAGACCAGCATCGACTCCACCCGTTCGCGGGAGCAGGAGCAGGCGAACCGCAAAGGTCGCGAGCCCAGCAGGCGGACGTCCTCCTGGTGGAAGAGGCGGGTGAGCAGCGTCGACGTGTCGCACGCCAGCAGTTCGTCCGGCCCCAGGGTGTCGAACAGGGCGCCCACGTGGTTCCAGCCCTCGGCGTCTCCCTCGTCCCCGGGCAGCTTTTGCAGCATCAGCCCCGCCGCGCGCTGGTCGTCGACGGCCAACAGCAGGCGCGTGGGCAGCTGTTCGGACTGGCGGAAGTAACCTTCGAACGCACCGGCCAGCGAGTCGGTGTCCAGCGCCACCAGGCCCTGGTAGCGAATTGGCTCGCGGTTGCCAAACGCGGGGTTCTCGATCGTGATGGCCAGGATCGCGTCGTCACCCAACGCGCGCAGGTCGCGCGAGACCGGGCCGTCGCCACTTAGTTGGGCAATGCCGCGCAGGGTGCCCGCCGCCGTGCATTCGGCGAACAGCGTGCGTAGCACGGTCTGGCTGCGCAACTGCACGGAGAGGCGGCCTTCGACTTTGGCATGGCCGGTGAACAGTGCGGCGGCCGCGGATGCTTCGCCCAGCAGCGCCACTGCCGAGGCGGGCGGTATCACCCCTTCCTGCGGGCTGCCGGTGGCGCGCTGGCGGATCTGCTGCCAGGTTTCGTCCAGGTGCACGAGCACGCCGCGGACCCCGGCATCCTCGATCAGGAAGCGGGTGAGCTGGTCGCGGTCGTCGGGGGAGGAAGCGGGGTCGGTCATGGGGGCGCTCATGCTGGGGGCGCGCATCGCGGATAATGCGGATTGGCGCGCGGGACAGATGGCGCGGACATGGGGGCGATGCCTTGGTTGTGCAAGATGTGGGGGGTGCGGTGAAAGGAACGTCGACGCGACCGAGGCGGTTGCGGTGGCGGCGCTGGCTGGTCGCGTTGCCGCTGTTGTTCGTGCTGGCAACCGTGTTGCAGGTAGTGGTGCTGCGGTTCGTGGACCCGCCCTTCAGTGCGTTCATGGTGGCCAGGCAACTGGAGGCTTGGGGCGAGGGCGACTGGCGGTTCCGCGTCGCGTACGACTGGCGAGACCTGGAGGACATCTCCGCACATGTGCCCCTGGCCATGGTGGCGGCGGAGGATCAGCGGTTCGCTGAGCACTTCGGCTTCGACCTCAAAGCCATCGAAAAAGCGCACAAGAGCAATGCGCGTGGGCGCAGGGTGCGCGGTGGCAGCACCATCACCCAGCAGGCAGCCAAGAACCTGTTCCTGTGGCAGGGCAGCAGCCGGCCTTCCCGCTGGGTGCGCAAGGGCGTGGAGGCCTGGTACACCTTGTTGATCGAGGCCCTGTGGCCCAAGCACCGCATCCTGGAGGTGTACGTCAACATCGTCGAACTGGGCGATGGCGTGTATGGCGCCCAGGCAGCGGCGCGCACCTTCTTCAACAAGAACGCATCGCGGTTGGCGCCGGCAGAAGCAGCGCGCATGGCGGCGGTGTTGCCGAGTCCGCGCCGCTACAGCATTGCCCGGCCGGGACCCTACGTGCAGCGGCGGAGCCGGGCGATCCAGCGGCAGATGCGCTACATCGGTGGTGCCGCGTACCTGCGTGAATTGGATTGAAGCCGGGGTGGTCGTCGCGTCCCGACGCGGGTCGCGGTTTTCGCAATGGGCGTTTGCCGGGAGGCGCGGGTAACATCCCCGCATGACCCGGGATCATCTGACCATCGTCGTCGCGGCCTACAACGAGGCCGAGAGCCTGCCATTGCTGCACCCACGCCTGCTGGCGGTGATGGATGCGCTGGAGGCGGATGCCAACCTCGCCTGCCGCGTGCTGTACGTCGACGATGGCAGCCGTGACGGTACGTGGGCGGTGATGCAGCAGCTTGCAGCTGCCGACGGTCGGGTGGCGCTGCTGCGGCTGTCACGCAACTTCGGCAAGGAACTGGCGCTCACCGCAGGCCTGGACCGGGTGGAGCGGGGGGCGGCACTGATCCTGGACGCCGACGGGCAGGACCCGCCGGAGCTGATTCCCGAGTTCGTGGCCAAGTGGCGCGAGGGGTACGACGACGTGCATGGCACGCGCCTGGAGCGGGACGGCGAGGGCTGGCTCAAGCGCGCCACCGCGCACCTTTTCTATCGGGTAATCGGCCGGCTTTCGAGGACGCCGATCCCGGCCGACACGGGCGACTTCCGCCTGTTGTCGCCGCGCGCACTGGCCGCATTGCAGCAGTTGCGCGAGCGCAACCGTTTCATGAAAGGCCTGTTCGGGTGGGTGGGTTACAACCGTTTCGCGCTGCCGTACCACCGGGAGGCGCGCAATGCGGGGCAAAGCAAGTTCAATTTCTGGCGGCTGTGGAACCTGGCGCTGGAGGGGATCACGAGCTTCACCACCGCGCCGCTGCGGTTGGCGACCTACCTGGGTCTGCTCACTGCGCTGGTGGCCTTCTGTTATGGCCTCTGGGTGGTGGCGAAGGCGTTGCTATGGGGTGATCCGGTCACCGGTTGGCCCAGCATGATGGCGGTCATCCTGTTCCTGGGCGGGGTGCAACTGATCGCGCTGGGCGTGATCGGCGAGTACCTCGGGCGCCTTTACGACGAGTCCAAGCAGCGGCCGCTGTACCTGGTGGACAGCTGGCGACCGGAGACAGGAGTATCCTCGGAGCCAAGCCCCGTCGGAGGAGTCGGTCATGCGTACCGTTCGGCACCTGCTGGAAGCGAAATCGGCTGACATCTATTCCATTGCGCCCCACGCACCGGTCATTGACGCGGTGCGGCTGATGGCCGAGCGCAGCATCGGCGCGCTGCTGGTCATGGAGGGGGCGCGGCTGGTGGGGATCGTGTCCGAGCGCGACTACGCGCGAAAGGTCGTGTTGCAGGGGCGCGCGTCCGCCGACACGCCGGTATCGGCGATCATGACCTCGCAACTGGTCACTGTCCGTCCAGAGGACACGGTCGACTACTGCATGGCGATCGTGACGGACCGTCGCATCCGCCACTTGCCGGTGATGCGCGGACAGGACCTCGTGGGGCTGGTGTCAATCGGAGATCTGGTGAAGGCCGTGATCGAGGACCAGCAGGTCGAGCTGGACCAGCTGCAGCGGTACATCACGTCCTGACGCGTGTCCCCACGCATTTAGCCGTGCGGCAGCACCTGCGCCGTCACCGCGATGAAATGGCAGACGCTGCCGGCGATGACGAACAGGTGCCAGATCGCGTGCGAGAAGCGCACGTTGGGCCGGTGGTAGAACACCGTACCCAGGGTATAGGCGACGCCGCCGGCGATCAGCCAGCCGAACGTCCAGTCGTCCAGGGCCTGCAGCAGAGGCTTGATCGCCACGATCACGAGCCAGCCCATCGCGACGTAGAGCGCGGTCGAAAGCAGCTTGAACCGGCCGGTGAAGAACAGCTTGAACACCACGCCCCCGATCGCCAGGGCCCAGATCGTGCTGAACAGTGCCCATCCCCACGGGCCGCGCAAACCAATGAGGGTGAACGGGGTGTAGGTGCCGGCGATCAGCAGGTAGATGGCGCAGTGGTCGAAGACCTTCAGCCGCCCCTTCGCCACCGGGTGCTGGATGGCGTGATAAAGGGTGGAGGCGGTGTACAGCAGCAGGAGCGCCACGCCGAATACGATCGCGCTGGCCAGTTGCCAGCCGTCGCCGCGCATCGCGGCCAAGGTGATCAGGATGCCGCCGGCCGCCAGTGACGCCGCGGCGCCCACGCCGTGGGTCCAGGCGTTGGCCAGTTCCTCGCGCAGGTGGCGCTGGCGGGCCAGCAGTTCATCACTGGCCGACGCCTGTGGCGGCGAGGCTGAATGGATGTGGCTGGGCATCATGGGAGCAGCGTTCCGGAAAGCGCAGGAGCAGTGGCTCCAATCGCGACGCCTTGGGCGCCATCGTGGGGTTCCGCGCAGCATACCGCCGAAGGCGCCCGCCGCGTGGACCGGGCGCCCGTTTCCAACTCGATATCAGTCGATGCCAACCGCGTGCGCGTGCTCGCGCGTGGCCATGAACGTCACCGCGGGTGCACGTTCCTGCGCCAGTTGCAGGTTCACCCGTGTCGGCGCGAGGTACACCAGTTGCCCAGCGGCATCGAGCGCGAGGTTGAGGGCGTTCTTGTCGCGGAACTCCTCCAGCTTCTTGGCGTCGTCGCAGCGGATCCAGCGCGCGGTGGCCACCTGCACCTGCTCGAAGCTGGCATCCACGCCGTACTCGTCCTTCAGCCGGTAGGCGACCACGTCGAACTGCAGCACGCCCACGGCGCCGAGAATGAGGTCGTTGCTCATGATCGGCTTGAAGAACTGGGTTGCGCCTTCCTCGCTGAGCTGGGCCAGGCCCTTCTGCAGCTGCTTGAGCTTGAGCGGGTCGCGCAGGCGGGCGCGGCGGAACAGTTCGGGGGCGAAGTTGGGGATGCCGGTAAAGGCGATGTTCTCACCCTCGGTGAAGGTGTCGCCGATGGAGATGGTGCCGTGGTTGTGGATGCCGATCACGTCACCCGGGAACGCGCTCTCGGCGATCTCGCGGTCGCTGGCCATGAAGGTCAGGGCATTGGCCAGCTTCACTTCCTTGCCGCTGCGCGGGTGGAAGGCCTTCATGCCGGCGGTGAACTTGCCCGAGCAGATGCGTATGAACGCCACGCGGTCGCGATGCTGCGGGTCCATGTTGGCCTGGATCTTGAAGACGAAACCGGTGAGCTTGTCCTCGGTCGGCTGCACTTCGCGGGTGGTGGTGGCGCGCGGCTTGGGCGCCGGCGCGTGCTCGACGAAGAAGTCCAGCAGCAGTTGCACGCCGAAGTTGTTCACCGCCGAGCCGAAGAACACCGGGGTCTGTTCGCCGCGCAGGTAGGCGTCCATGTCGAAGGGGTGGCTGGCGCCTTCGACCAGTTCGAGCTGCTCGCGCAGCTCAGCCATGGCCGGCGCGCCGATCGCCGCCTCCACGCGCGGGTCGTCGATGGACGGGAAGATGGTGGAGTCCTGGCGGGTGAAGTTGCGGCCCTGTTCGTACAGGTGCACTTCGCCGGTGACCAGGTGCACCACGCCCTTCAGGCGCTGGCCCATGCCGATTGGCCAGGTGATGGGCGCGCACTGGATCTTCAGCACGCTCTCGACTTCATCCAGCAGCTCGATCGGGTCCTTGCCCTCGCGGTCGAGCTTGTTGATGAAGGTCATGATCGGCGTGTCGCGCAGGCGGCACACCTCCATCAGCTTGATGGTGCGCTCCTCGACGCCCTTGGCCACGTCGATGACCATCAGCGCGCTGTCAACCGCGGTGAGCACGCGGTAGGTGTCCTCGCCGAAGTCGGCGTGGCCGGGGGTGTCGAGCAGGTTGACGATGCGGCCCTCGTAGGGGAACTGCATGACCGACGAGGTCACCGAGATGCCGCGCTCCTTCTCCAGCGCCATCCAGTCCGAGGTGGCGTGGCGCGCGGCCTTGCGGCCCTTGACCGAGCCGGCCATCTGGATCGCGCCGCCGAACAGCAGCAGCTTTTCGGTCAGGGTGGTCTTGCCGGCGTCGGGGTGCGAGATGATCGCGAAGGTGCGGCGACGCAGGGCTTCGAGGGAAACTTCGGACATGGCGGGCATGGGCGCGCCGCCGAATGGGGGGCGCAAGCAGAATGGGCTGAAAGCGCCAAAGTATAACCGGGCAGGCGGGATTGGCCCCGGGCGGATGTGGAGCTGGCCCGTCAAGGGTGCGAGCGCGGAACTGTGGGCGCCAGCCCAGTTCCGGCATCCAGCCGGTTCGGGCGTTCAAGTCGGATGCGGCTTCGCCGTTACCGTTATCGTACGCATCATGCCTGCAGAAGAGAGGGACCGAAGTGCGCATTGTGATTGTCGGTGAGGATGCGGGGCGAGCGCAGGAGTTCAATGAAGTCCTGGGTGACTTCGGCCTGGAGTGGCAGGTTGAGTGGCAACCGGCGGGCTCCCCGGTGGAACCCGCCGGCCAGCAGGTTGATGCCTTTGTGTGCGGTCTGAATCCAGGCGGTGTTGACGGGCTCCAGTTGCTCCATCAGGTTGCTGCCCAGCATCCCAAGGCGGTGCGGATCCTGTTGCTCGATGCGGTGCCGGGGGGAACGGGACTGCAGGTCGTGGAGGAAATGGACGTGGCGCATCGCGTGCTGGGTCGCCCGCTCGATCCCGGCGAGCTGGTCGCTGCAGTGGAAAGCGTGGACGAGCTTCGCGAACTGCTGGGCAACGAAGCGTTGATGCAAGCGGTGGGGCGGGTCAGTTCGTTGCCTCCACCGCCGAAGCTCTATCTGGAACTGACGCGCATGCTGCGCGATCCGGATGCCAGCAACAACGCGATCGCCCAGGTACTTTCGCAGGACCCGGCGGTCGCCGCGAAGGTGTTGCGGCTGTGCAATTCGGCATATTTCTCAGGCGGGCGCGAGATCAGCGACATGCGCTCGGCGGTTGTGCGCCTGGGACACCAGACGCTGTTGCGCCTGGTTCTGGCCAGCGAAGCGTTCGGCGTGCCGCAGTTCGGCAACAGTGCAACGCGAGAGGCGATGCAGGACCGGGCGTTGCGCACATCCAACGTGGCAAGGCGCCTGTTGCCTGGCCCCAGCGCGGAACTGGCCGCGACCGCAGGCCTGCTGGCCGAGGTGGGGCGCCTGCTTCCGGGGATCTCGTCGGCGGCAGGCGGCGAGGCCGGACCGCATTATGCCGAGGCAGGTGCATACCTGCTGGGCCTGTGGGGCCTGCCGATGCCGATCGTGGAGGCGGTGGCTTACCACCACCGACCGGCCAAGCTGCGTGCAACGGGCTTCTGGGTGGCGGGCGCGGTACATGTCGCCGCGGCGCTGGTGGCGGAGACTGAAGTCGACGAGCAATACCTGCGATCGGTGGGCATGCTCGAACGATTGCCGCAGTGGCGTGACCTGGTCGAGCCTCCGGCGCAGCAGGCGGTTGGGTGATGCGTTCGGTCGTCGCCGCGAGGCGCGTCACCGGTTGCCGGCAATGCGCAAAGGCCCTTGCGGCCCGGTCATCCTGAAAGGAATCGATTCCAGGCGCATCCCACGATTGACCTGGATGACGAAGTGCAGGTGCGGTCCAGTGGTGAAACCGGTGTTGCCCGACAGCCCGATCTGCTGGCCGGCGACCACGCGTTGGCCGACCCTTGCCTGCACGCCCTCGCTCTTGAGGTGGGCATACAGGCCCATGCTGCCGTCCTCGTGCAGTATGCGGACGAAGTTGGCTCGGCCGCCATATTTTTCCTGGTTCAGGCCTGCCCTCTCGAAATCCGACTCCACCTGCATGACCAGGCCCGCACGCGCGGCCAGCACCGGGGTGCCCACAGGCGCGGCGAAATCCACGGCGTAGCGGTTCTGCGGGTCGGAGTGGCTGAAGCTGCCGCCAAAGCCCTGGTCGATGCGGAACTGGCTCTGGCGCAGGGGCAGCAGGTAGTCCACGTTTCGCGGTCGCGCGGCGGGATCCCCCGGCACGCTCTCCATGGCCAGTTCGAAGTCGCCACCGCGGGACGGGTCGCTCACGCTGAGGGTGCTGACCAGTAACGTGCCGCGCGGCGGGATCACCTTGCGCATGGGCAGGTGGGGGCTGCCGGCGACGTTGTCGGCCCGGTTGAAGTCCAGTGCCACTTCGATCGGGCCGCTCAGGGTGTTGTCTGCCCATGCCAGGTAGCGCTCGCCCGCACGCTCCACGCGCAGGCGCGCGATGGCCGACGGCTCGGCCCGCACCGGGATCACGCTGATCCGCGATGACTGCGTTGCCGCGGCGTTCTGCGGCACATGGTCGCCGTAATGGGTGACGCCATTGCGGTCGGTCCACTTGTAGACCTTGGCGGCGTGCACCGGGCAGGTGCCGCTGGCGAGTGCCAGGCCCGATGCAAAGAGCAGCAGGCTGCGCAGGCCGCCCATGGTCAGCGTGTGCAGCCTGCAGGCAGGTCGAACACCCGTGCGACCTCCTGCAGGTCAAACGCGGCGACGGCCTTGTCGTCGTGTACGGCGAACAATGCACCCGTAGGGAATGCGGCGGTGGTCGCGGCGTGGAGCGCGATGCCGTCGGTGTAGGCGGTCACTTCGCCGCGGAAGCTGCCCACGGGCCTGAGCGTGTTGCGGTCAAACACGTGGAACACCGCGCGCGGCGCCAACTGGTCGACGACGATCCAGTAGCCCGCGTCGCCCTGGCACTGCCACAGCGCGATGCCCTCGGCTTCGGCGCCAAAGCTTGACTCGGGCAACTGCCGGCCCGTGTAGCGGCCCTCCAGCGTGTACTCGCGCAGCGTGGAATGGTGGCGGCGATCCTCGTCGGCGATCAGCAGGCGGCCGTTGGCGGGATCGCCGGCGATGGATTCGACCATGCGCAGTGCCGTGTCCGGGTGTGTGTCGCCGAAGGAACCGGCATAGCGGGCCTGGACCGGCCGGTCCTCTGGCACGGTGACGCGGAAGCGACGGACGCGCTGGTCCAGCTCCTCGAAGGGCGGCACCACGTCATAGCGCTCGCCGTACATGAAACTGTCGGTGACGAAGACTTCCAGCTCACCCGGGGCGATTTCCTGCACCCACAGCCCATACGGGCTTCGCAGTTGGCCGGTGCCGAACGTGCCGGCGGGCGTGAAGCCCGGCAGGCGGAACGTCTGCACGCGACGGTTGTCGCGTTCCACCACGAACAGCAGGTCGCCATGCACGGCGACGCCATTGGGTCGACGGAACTCCCCGGTACCCTTTCCCAGGAAACCAAAGGTGCGCAGCAGCGCGCCACTGTCGGCGTCGAACACCAGCAGGCGGTGCGAGGTCTTGGCGGTGGCGATGAGCCAGGTGTGGCCATCCTCGGCCGGCCAGGTCGCCAGCGAATCGAGCTCCTCGCCACGGATTTCCGCGGAAACGAAGGATTCGGGAATCACTTTCGCCTCGGGCGTGGCTACGTGCCGCGCCGTGTCGCTGGTGGCGGACGAAGTGCGGACCGGCGTGGTTGAACAGGCAGTGAGTGTGGCCGCCAGCAGGGCGGTCAGGAATGTACGTCGATGCATGCGCCGGAGTGTAAGCGTGGACGGGCTGGTTCGGGGTGCCCCTCGCGCATCCTTATGAAAAATCGCTCTATGCGGATAAAGCGATTGACAAGCATCTGGCCGGGAACCAGAATGGCGCCATCCATCGAGACCGGCTGAGGGACAGGCCCTTAGAAGCCGGGGCAACCCAGCACTGTGCGAGCAGTGCGAAGGTGCCAATTCCTGCGGTGACCCTGCGTCGCCGGAAGATGGTTGCGTCCAGTCCCCGTGGATTCCCGCGGATGGCCGGCAGCACTGTCAGCTCGATGGCCCTGATTCCCTGGATGCCGCCATGAGCCTGACCACAGCCGCCACGACTGTCCCGATCGCCTGCAATACCGCCGCGATCACCTTTGTCCCTTCCCCCGTGGCCATCCCGGCCGTGCGCGGCGAGTTCGCGCTGCGGCTGGCGATGCGCCATGCCGGCACGCGCGACGTGACCGTGCGTTACGAGTTGCTGGGTGAGGCGGGCTTGCCAGTGGTGTTCGTTGCTGGCGGTATTTCCGCGCACCGGCATGTGGCCGCCAGCGCGGCATTTCCCGAAGCGGGCTGGTGGCAGGAACAGGTCGGTCCGGGCCGGGCCATCGATCCGGAACAGCATCGCGTGCTGTCCTTCGACTGGATCGGCGCGGCGGGCGACCTTGACACGGTCATCGACCCGGTCGACCAGGCCGATGCCATCGCAGCGCTGCTGGAGGCGCTGCAGATCGAGCGCGTGGAGACGTTCGTGGGCGCCTCCTACGGCGCGATGGTGGGGCTGCAGTTCGCAGAGCGCCATGGGGCGCGTCTGGGCCAACTGGTGGCGATCAGCGGCGTGCATCGGGCGCATCCGTTCTCCAGCGCTTGGCGCGCGCTGCAGCGGCAGGCCGTGGCGCTGGGAGCGTTGCAGTGCGACGAGGCCCATGGCGTGGCCCTGGCACGCCAGCTGGCGGTGCTGAGCTATCGAAGCCCGGAGGAGTTCGACGCGCGCTTTGGCGCGCCGCAGGTCGTCGACGGCCGCGTGCGCGTCGGCGCGGAGGCGTATCTGGCGCACTGCGGGCAGAAGTATGTGGAGCGCACTTCGGCCACCGCCTTCCTGCGCCTGTCGGAGTCCATCGACCTGCAGGCGGTCGATCCCCGGCGCATCGCCCTGCCGGTGACGGTGGTGGCCGTGGCGGAAGACCGCCTGGTGCCGTTGCAGGACGCCCATGCGCTGGTCGAGCAACTCCGTGGCGAAACCCGTCTTTGCGTGCTGCGTTCGGTGTACGGCCACGACGCATTCCTGAAGGAGGAGGGTGAGATCGCCCGGATCCTCCGCACCACGCTGGCCGAACAACTGGAGCAAGCAGCATGAGCAACCGCAACGTGTGTACCTCGGCCGTGCGCGCCGGCATCGACCGTGACGTGGCCTTTGGCGCGGTGACCCCGCCGATCGTGCTGTCGTCCAATTTCAGCTTCGCCGGCTTCAACGAGAAGCGCACCTACGACTACACCCGCAGCGGCAACCCCACCCGCGACCTGCTGGGCGAGGCATTGGCCGAGCTGGAAGGCGGTGCGGGCGGAGTGATCACCGCCACCGGCATGGCCGCGATCACCCTGGTACTGCACGCATGCCTGAAGCCGGGCGACAAGCTGGTGGTGCCGCACGACGCGTACGGTGGCAGCTGGCGCCTGTTCAACGCGCTGGCGCAGAAGGGCCTGTTCGAGCTGCTGACGGTGGACCTGACCAACGCGCGCGCGCTGATCGATGCATTGGCGCAGGGCCCGGCGGTGGTGTGGATCGAGACGCCGTCCAACCCGCTGCTACGCATCACCGACCTGCGCTTCGTGATCGAGTCCGCACACGCGGCCGGTGCGATTGCGGTGGTCGACAACACCTTCCTCTCGCCGGCGCTGCAGCGGCCGATCCAGTTCGGCGCGGACCTGGTGGTGCACTCGACCACCAAGTACATCAATGGCCACAGCGACGTGGTCGGCGGTGCCGTGGTCGCGCGCGAGGCCGAGCTGCACCAGCAGCTGACGTGGTGGGCCAACGCACTGGGCATTACCGGCTCGCCGTTCGACAGCTTCCTCACCCTGCGTGGCCTGCGCACGCTGGATGCGCGCCTGCGCGTGCACCAGGAGAACACCCAGGCGCTGGTCGCGCTGCTGGACGCCCACCCCGCGGTGCGCACCGTGCACTACCCGGGGCTGGCGTCGCATCCGGGCCATGCGTTGGCAGCGCGCCAGCAGCACGGCTTCGGCGCCATGCTCAGCGTGGAGATCGAAGGTGGGGAGGCCGCGGTGCGCGCGTTCATCGATGGCCTGCAGTGCTTCACCCTGGCCGAATCGCTGGGCGGCGTGGAGAGCCTTATCGCGCACCCGGCGACCATGACCCATGCGGCGATGACCGCGGAAGCGCGTGCGGCTGCGGGTATTGGCGATGGCCTGCTGCGCCTGTCGGTGGGCATCGAGCATGCCGATGACCTGGTGGCCGACATTGCGGCTGCGCTCGACCGCGCGCTGGCCGTGGCCGACATCGACAAACGCGCCGCGCGATGAGCGCCGTCGTCGCTGAGTTGGCAGCTGTTTCGCCGCAGGCGGCCCGTGCGCCGGCCCGTGTCGCGTTGCTCGGCACCGGCACGGTCGGGCGTGCGGTGCTGGAGCGTCTGGCCTCGTGGTCCGGCACGCCGCTGGGTGCCCGCTTGTCGCTGGTGTACGCAGCCAATTCACGCCATGCGCTGGGCGGTCGGTTCGGGCTGTTGCCGGAAGGCGTGGCCGACCTGTTGCAGCACGAGGGCCAGCCCGGTCGTTTGTCGGCCGTGGAGGCAGTGCTGCAGGGCGGCTACGGCCCGCGGCTCGTGGTCGACGCCACCGCCAGCGAAGACGTGGCGGCGCACCATGCACGTTGGCTCTCGCAAGGCATCCACGTGGTCACTGCGTGCAAGCTGGGGCAGGGCACGTCATTGGCGCGTTGGCAGGCCATTCGTGCCGCCTGTGCCGAAGGCGGCACGTGTTACGGCGACAGTGCCACCGTGGGAGCGGGTTTGCCCTTGATCCGCTCGATCCGTGAGCTGCGCGCGGGTGGTGACCGCATCCATGCCATCGCCGGCGTGCTGTCCGGTTCGCTCGCGTGGCTGTTCAACCACTACGACGGCTTGCGTGCGTTTTCCGGTTTCGTCCGCGAGGCGCGCGAAGCGGGCTACACCGAGCCCGATCCCCGCGATGATCTGTCCGGCGAGGACGTGCGCCGCAAGATCGTGATCCTCGCCCGCGCCGCTGGCGTGGAACTGGAATCGCATGACGTGGACGTGAGCTCGCTGGTGCCCGCCGCGCTGGCGCAGCTACCCAAGGCGGACGTGGACGCCGCGCTGCCACAGCTCGATCAGCCACTACGCGACCACTTTGCCGTGGCATACCGGAATGGCGAGAAATTACGTTTCATCGCCCGCCTGGAGAATGGCAAGGTGCGCGTAGGCCTGGAATCCCTGCCTGGCGACCACCCGCTGGCGGGTGGTGCCGGCACCGACAACCGCGTGGCGATCTGGTCGGACCGCTACAGCCGCCAGCCGCTGGTGATCCAGGGGCCGGGCGCGGGCGCCGAAGTGACTGCCGCAGGTTTGCTGGACGACGTGCTACGCATTCTGGGTTGATGCCCTGGACTGGGTCCGAGCCTCTGAGTGACGCACCATCCCCAGACGATCCCCTGCCCACGCCGCAAAACAGAAAGGCACTCGTCGCATGCGCCGAGTGCCTTCGCATTTTTCCCGGCCTTGCTTCTCCCTCCGAAACCCGGGCAATGAAGAGCCGAGGCCCGTGCCCTGCGGGGGTATTGCGGAAAAGCCGGCCATGGATGGCCGGCGGCGCGACTCGCGGCAGGATGCCGCGACGGAGCGCTGGAGCAATGCCCCCGCAGGACACGGGCCCCACAACGAAGCATTGCCCAACAACCTCAGCACTCGATAACGTTCACCGCCAACCCGCCACGCGACGTTTCCTTGTACTTGTCCTGCATATCGCGCCCCGTGTCGCGCATGGTCTTGATGACCTTGTCCAGCGACACCTTGTGCTTGCCATCGCCGCGCATCGCCATGCGGCTGGCGTTGATCGCCTTCACCGAGCCCATGGCATTGCGTTCGATGCACGGAATCTGCACCAGACCGCCGATCGGGTCGCAGGTCAGGCCGAGGTTGTGTTCCATGCCGATTTCGGCCGCGTTCTCGATCTGGCTGCAGGTGCCACCAATCGCCGCGGTCAGGCCCGCGGCGGCCATCGAGCATGCGACGCCCACTTCGCCCTGGCAGCCGACTTCGGCGCCGGAAATGGAGGCGTTTTCCTTGTAGAGGATGCCCACGGCCGCGGCCGTCAGCAGGAACGTGCGTACGCCCTGGATGTTGGCGCCGGGACAGAAGCGGTCGTAGTAGTGCAGCACCGATGGGATGATGCCCGCCGCACCGTTGGTGGGCGCGGTCACCACTCGGCCGCCGGCGGCGTTTTCCTCGTTCACCGCCAGCGCGTAGAGGTTGACCCAGTCCAGCGTGGTCAACGGGTCGCGCATCGCCGCTTCCGGGCGTGAGGACAACTCGGCGTGCAGGCCCGGCGCACGGCGAACCACGTGGAGGCCGCCGGGCAGGGTGCCGCCCTCGCGGATGCCGCGTGCCACGCACGCGGACATCGCCGCCCAGAGTTCGTCCAGCCCGGCATTGATCTCGTCCGGGGTGCGCCAGGCCTGCTCGTTGGCGAACATCAGCTCGGCGATGCTCAGCCCGCTCTCGGCGCAACGTGCCAGCAGTTCGTCTCCCGAGTGGAACGGGTAGGGCAGTTCGGTTTCGTCGGCGACGATGCGGTCTTCGGCGGCCTCGTCCTGGTTGACCACGAAACCACCGCCCACCGAGTAATAGTCGCGCGTGGCGATCACTTCGCCGGCGGCGTCGTAGGCGGTGAAGCGCATGCCATTGGTGTGGAATGGCAACTTCTGCCGCTTGTTCATGATCATGTCGTGCTTCTCGTCGAAGCCGATCTCATGCTCGCCGTGCAGGCGGATGCGCTTGCTTGCGCGGATGCGTTCCAGCGCAGGGGGAATGATGTCAGGGTCGATCAGGTTCGGCATGTGGCCTTCCAGCCCCATCAGCACCGCCTTGTCGGTACCGTGGCCGCGACCGGTCAGGGCCAGCGAACCAAATACCTCGGCTCGTATGCGGGTGGTACGCGGGAGATCGCCATTCTCGACCAGCCAGCGCTCGACGAAGCGCGCCGCGGCGCGCATCGGCCCCACCGTATGCGAGGAACTGGGGCCAATGCCGATCTTGAACAGGTCGAAACTGCTGACTGCCACGGGAATCTCCAAACCAACGGTGCATGGGGGGCGGCCTCCGGCCGCAGGCAACCCATTATGCTACGCGGGCCGGGGCTGCCTCGAGGGCTGCGGCGTCCTGTTTGGCCCATACGGACTCGCATCGAAATGAACACGCCCGCCTTGCATGGATTGACCTTGTTCCAGCGTGACGACTGCCACCTCTGCGATCTGGCGCTGGCGGAGCTGGCGCAGGCGCGCGTGCCCGAGTTCGACAGCGTGTTCATCGATGGCGACGACTTGCTGGAGGCACGCTACGGCGACCGCGTTCCGGTGCTGCGGGATGCGCGTGGCACCGAACTGGACTGGCCCTTCGACCAGGACGGGCTGCGGCGATTCCTGGGCTAGCGACGGCGTCGCGGCAGCATGCGCCGCAGGGTGTCGTCGCGCTGGACGACGTGGTGGACGAGCGCCGCACCGGCATGGGCCAGCACCAGCAGCAGCAACAACCAGAAGCCGGCCTCGTGCAGTTGCCCCGCCAAGGCCCGCTGGACTTTATCCTCCGGCACGAGTGGGGGCAGGTTGAAGGCCTCGAACCATTGCAGCGGGTAGCCGGCCGCCGAGTTGAACCACCAGCCCGTCAGCGGCATGGCGAACATCAGCAGGTACAGTGCGGTGTGCGTGACCGAAGCGGTCCTGTGTTGCCAGGCGGGCACGCCCGGCACGGGGCGCGGCGCGCCCGCATACAGGCGCCATGCCAGGCGCACGGTGGCCAGCGCGAGCACGGTCAAACCCAGCGACTTGTGCAGGGCGTAGACCGAGATCTTCCGCGGTGAATTGGGCAGGTCGACCATGGTCAGGCCGATGATGGCGATCGCCACGATCAACAACGCGATCACCCAGTGCAGCATCTGGCTGACCCATCCCCAGCGTTCGGGCGTGTTCCCCAGGCTCATGGGCGCGGCTCCGGGGGGCCGATGGGGCTGGGGGTGCCACCGGTCGCCTTCGGCGGAGCTGCGGCATCGGGCGCGGAGGCAGGTTCGTCATTGCGCGCGCGCACGGCCTCGGCTTCGATGCGCAGTTCGATGCTGTCGCCGATGAGGCTGGGCCATGCCGCCATCCCCAGCGCGCTGCGACTGAGCGTGCCGGTGGCCGAGAAACCTGCGGTCCGTCGGAACGGTGGCAGCGGATGCCGCTTGACCGCGTTCACGGTGACGTCCAGGCAGAGCGGCGTCGTGGTTCCCCGCACGGTCAGGTCGCCGCACGCGCGCGCATGCCGCGCATCCACCGGCGTGACGCCGGTCGATACGAAGCGCGCTTCGGGATGGCGGCTGGCATCGAGGAGGTTGGCCGCCTGGACGGCCGAGTTCCACTTCGCGTCGCCAAAGTCCAGGCGGGTGAGCGGCAGCGAGATGTCCCAACGCGTGGCGGCAAGATCCTCCGGATCGAACCAGACGCTGCCCGTGCTGCCTGACGCGATGCCCAGTGCCCGCGAGAACCCCGCGTGCTCGACCGCCACCATCACCCGGGTGTGCACCGGGTCAAGGGAGTACGCCTCCGGTTCCGCGGCGCGCGCACTGCTGGCAGCCATCAGGGTTCCCGCCACGGCGGCGACAAAACAGGGTCTGGTCAGCGGCATGGGCAGTCCAGTGGTCGCGGTGGAAGGCTGATTGTAGGCGCGTGCGCCGGAGTCGGGGGCACCCCGGGGTGACCGCCGCCGGGCGGGTGCGGACTTGCATGCCGTGCGTGGATCGCCCAGCCTTGCGACGGGGAATCGCGGTGGCATGCCGCCGGGGTGGCGACGAGACCGTGGCGCGAACGGAGGTGGGGCAATGCAGGGACGTGGCAAAGGGCTGTGGGCGGCACTGTGGCTGCTGTTGGCGATGGCCACGCCTGCGGCGGTCGCCGGACTCCCCGAGACGCCTCGACTGCGCCAGCTGACCGTGGCCGACGGATTGCCGTCCAACCGGATCAACGACATTGCCGAGGATCACCACGGCTACCTGTGGATCGCGACCAGTGACGGCCTGGCGCGGTTTGACGGACTGGATTACCAGGTCTGGCGCATCGAACAGGGCCTGCGCGACAACTTCGTCTGGAGCATCCACGTGGATGCCCGGAACCGCGTGTGGGTGGCCACGCGCATGGCGGGGCTGGCCCTGCTGGACGAGGCACGGCAGGAGTTCCGCTACTTCGACACGGGCAACACCCCGGGGATGGCCAGCAACGACATCTGGACGGTCACGTCCACCGCCAACGGAGACGTGTGGTTCGGCACCGCCGACCACGGGCTGTACCGGCTGGACGGAGCGGGACGCGCCGTGCGATTCATGCCGGTTGCAGGCGATCCGCGCAGCGTGCCGCACCAGAGCGTATCGAAAGTGCTGGTGGCGCCGGATGGGACGCTGTGGGTCGGGACGAAGGCCGGCGTCGCGCGTTGGACCGGGCGGGGCTTCGTGCGGCTCGCGGAGGCATCGCTCGGTTCTTCGCGGGTGAATGCGATGACCGTGGAGCCAGACGGCACGCTCTGGGTCGGCACCAGCCAGGGGGTGGCGGTGAGGCACCCCGACGGCCGGGTGGACAGCCGCCCTTACGGCCGCGACCAGGTGCTGCACGTACTGCATCGCGATCGCGACGGGAGCCGTTGGCTCGACATTCCGCAAGGATTGGGCCGCGACAATGATGGTGCGTTGTCCGTGGTGCCGCTCTACAGCCTTTCCAGCCGAGGCAGCGTGCGTCCGCCATGGGTGAAGACCTACGAGGACCATGAGGGGGGGCTGTGGTTTGCCAGCAGCAGCAACGGTATGTGGTACCTGTCGCCCAACTGGCGCCAATTCTCGGTGCTGCCGCGCCGCCTGGAGGATCCCGCCTCGCTGGCCAACGCGAGCGTGCTGGGTGTCGCGCCTTCGCGTGATGGACACATGTGGCTGGTGGGCACGGGTGGCGTGCTGGACTGGTTCGATCCTGAAACCGGGCGGGTCGAGCATGTGCTCACGGACGTGGGCAAGGGCCTGATCCTGGGATCAGTGCTCGAGGCTGGGGATGGGCGGGTCTGGGTCAGCTACTTCGCGGGGCTTGTCCGATACGATCCGGAAACGCGAACGCTGCAACGCTGGGATGGTGCTTCGTCCCCGGCGGTGGCGCCACTGGCCTCCGAACCCATCGCCATGGTGGAAGATGGCGAAGGCACCCTCTGGATCGCGACCGAGGCCGCTGGCGTGCAGGCGCGTGATGCGCAAGGACGCGTGGTGCACACCCTGCTTCCCGGCGACGGCCAGGGGCTGCCTGCCGACGTCCAGCTTGTTTCGCTGGCATTGGACCCGGATCGGCGTCCGTGGCTGCTGGGCAGGCACGGTGTGCTTGCGTGGAATGCCGGGGGCAAGCGGCTTGAGCGCGTCGCAGGCATGCCCGCCGACACGCGCCACGTGGCGTGGGCGGCCGATGGGCAGCTCTGGGTTGCCCGGAACGATGCCGTCGAACGCTATCGAAAAACCGCGGGGGGTTACGAACGTACGTGGCGCCTGGATGCGCGCGGTGGATTGCCGCAGGTGGTGACCAACGGCATCACCCTGGATGCCGCCGGCATCGTCTGGTTGACCAGCATGCGCGGCATCATCCGTGTCGATCCCCAGGCGCGCAGCGCACGTGTCTTTGGCGTTGCCGATGGCCTGCCCAGCCAGGAGTTCAGCAGCCCCCCGGTCCCGCGTCCGGGTGACGGGCGCATCATGGCGGGTACGCCCGAGGGCCTGGTGCTGTTCGATCCGGCCGTGGTGCGGCCGTCCACGTTGCCGCCGCGCCTGGTGCTGGAAGGCATCGACGTGCGCAACGACGCCGGGCTGCACCGGTTGCCCAGCCAAGGCGGCTTCGGGCTGGCCCACGATGATCGCGACCTGCGCGTCGCCGCGCGCCTGCTCTCGTTCAACAATGCACAGACCCATGTCTACCGTTTCCGGCTCCGTGGTTACGACCGCGATTGGGTCGAAGTGGACATGCGCGGTGAACGCGTGTTCAGCTCGCTGGAACCGGGCGAGTACGAACTGGAAATGCAGGCGCGCAATGCGGACAACCTGTGGTCGCCGGTGCAGCGGATCGCCTTTGGCGTGGCTCCGCCCTGGTGGAGGACTCCCGCTGCCCTGGCGGGTGGGCTGGGCCTGGCGGGGTTGCTGCTGTGGTGGATTGCCGCCGCCTACCGCGGTCGCGTGCGTCGGCGCCATGAATGGCAACTGGCCCGGCAGGAGCGCGAACTTGCGCAACAGGCATCGCTGGCCAAGACCCGCTTCCTTGCCACGCTGGGGCACGAGGTCCGCACGCCGATGACCGGCGTGCTTGGCATGAGCGAATTGCTGTTGGGCACCGCACTTGACCCGCAGCAGCGTGGTTACGCCGACGCCATCCGGCGTGCGGGCGAGCGCCTGCTGCGACTGGTCAACGATGCGCTGGACCTGGCGCGGATCGAGTCCGGCAAACTGGCGCTGGACCCGCAGCCATTCGATCCACGCGCACTGGTGGACGAGACCGTGGCCCTGATGGCGCCACTGGCGAGGCAGAAGGGGTTGGCTTTCAACCTCCGCGTGGCCGCGGATCTGCCCGCCGCACTGCTGGGCGATGCCAATCGCATCGCCCAGATTCTCACCAATCTGTTGGCCAACGCGATCAAGTTCACCGAGCGCGGCAGCGTGACGCTGGGCGTGGGGATGCTGTCCCCGTCTGGCCTGGTGCTGGAGGTTTGGGACACCGGGCCGGGCCTGAGTGAAGAGCAGGCCGCACGGTTGTTCCGGCGGTTCGAGCAGGCCGATGGCGCACGCACGGCGGCACGTTACGGCGGCAGTGGCCTGGGTCTGGCCATCTGCCAGGAACTGGCGGCCGAGATGGGTGGGCGGATCAGTGTCTCCGGTGCGCTGGGAGAGGGGGCGCGCTTCACGGTGGAACTGCCATTGCAGACTGTCGTCCTGACGGCTGCGGCAAGCCTGGATCCACTCCCGGGGGCTGCCGCCTTGCCCGCTGCTTCAGGGGCGCTGCACATCCTGCTGGTGGAGGACGACGCCACCGTGGCGGAGGTGATGACGGGCCTGCTGCAGGCGCAAGGCCACCGCGTGTTGCACGCACCGCACGCATTGGCCGCGCTCACCGCCACGCTGGCGCATGCCTTCGATGTCGCGCTGCTGGACCTGGATCTGCCCGGCATGGACGGGCTGAGCCTGGCGCACCAGTTGCGCGAGCAGGGGTTCGGTTTGCCATTGGTCGCCGTAACGGCGCGCTCCGATGAGGCCGCGGTTGCACAGGCGATGGAAGCGGGCTTCAGTCGTTTCCTGCGCAAGCCGGTAACCGGCGCGATGCTTGCCACGGTACTGGCGGAGGTGGCGCCCCGGTCGGCCGTTGTCGCCTGAGCGCGGGCGGCAGGCGGGGCCGCCCGTCGCCTTGTCCGCGTTCGCTCAGCGGCGGCTGAGTTCGTGCACCGCGTCGACCAGCACCGCCACGTGCTCCGGGTCCATGTCCGGCGACATGCCGTGGCCAAGGTTGAACACGTGGCCTTCGCGCGACCCATTGTTGCCGTCGCGGTAACTGTCCAGGGCGTGGCCAACTTCGCCGCGGATGGCCTCGGGCGAGGCGTACAGGGTCACCGGGTCCAGGTTGCCCTGCAGCGCGACCCTGCCGCCGGTGCGACGCGCGGCATCGCCCAGGTCCACGGTCCAGTCGATGCCCACGCCCTCGGTGCCGGTGGCGGCCAGTTCCTCGACGTAGGCGCCATTGCCCTTGCCGAACAGGATCAGCGGGGTGCGGTCGACGCCTTCGCCACGCGGCAGTTCCTGCGCGATGCGCTTGAGATAGCGCAGCGAGAATTCGCGGTACATCGCCGGCGACAGCACGCCGCCCCAGGTGTCGAACACCTGCAGCGCCTGTGCACCGGCCGCGCGCTGTGCCGACAGGTAGGCGATCACCGCGTCGGTGGTGATCTCCAGCAGCCGGTGCATCGCGGCAGGGTCGTTGAGCGCCAACGACTTCACCTTGGCGTAGTTGTCGCTGCCACCACCTTCGACCATGTAGCAGGCCAGCGTCCACGGGCTGCCGGAGAAGCCGATCAGCGGCACGCTGCCGTTGAGTTCGCGGCGGATCAGGCTGACTGCGTCCATCACGTAGCGCAGTTCCGTGCCCATGTCGGGCACGGCCAGTCGGGCGATGTCGGCGGCGCTGCGCACCGGACGCTCGAACCTGGGGCCTTCGCCGTCGACGAAGTACAGGCCCAGGCCCATCGCGTCGGGCACGGTGAGGATGTCGGAGAACAGGATCGCCGCGTCCAGCGGGAAGCGGCGCAGCGGCTGCAGCGTGACCTCGCAGGCCAGTTCCGGGTTCTTGGCCATGCCGAGGAAGCTGCCGGCGGCAGCGCGGCTGGCGCGGTACTCCGGCAGGTAGCGCCCGGCCTGGCGCATCAGCCACACCGGCGTGCAATCGACCGGCTCGCGGCGCAGTGCGCGGAGGAAGCGGTCGTTGGTCAGCGTGGCAAAAACGGTCATGCGGGGATCCTCAGGCGCTTGGGGCGCACGGGTGGTGGCGAGGTGCGGGCAGCACCTGCGCGGGAAACGGGGGAGCGAAGCCGGCGCGTTGCGTGCACAGCGGCATGCAGTAGGTGGGCGGTGCCAGACATGGCGTCCGCGGTGGTTCGGGTCGTCACCGCAAGGCTCACCGCGGCGCGTCCGCGCCTTGGGTGAACATCAGCTGGTAGCCGCGCTTGAGGTGCTGGTCGCGCGCCTTCTCCAGTGCCGCCAGCGCGCTGTCCTGGTCCAGGAACTGGTCCCGGCGCAGCTGGCTGCGCCCGCCGATCTGGCCGGACTCACGCACCAGCGTCCACCCGCCCAGCAGGTCGGGTTGCAGCATCAGTTGCACGTAGCGCGGGGCTTCGTGGCCGTCGGGCCGTTGTTGCAGGAGCAGGCGCATGGCCTGCCATTGTAGCCGCAGCTTGGCTCAGCCGTGGGTCAGCACGCGCAGCACGGCGCCCTCGTCCACACCTGACGTGATGCAGGCCTTGCCCGCACCGGTCCAGAGCACGAAGCGCAGGCCGCGCGCATCGGCCTTCTTGTCCAGGCGCATGCGGGCCAGCAGGGACTCCGGTGCCAATCCCACTGGTATCGCGGTGGGCAGGCCCAGCCTTTGCAGCAGTGCCTGCAGCCGGTCCGCGTCCTCGGTGGGCGCCATGCCCAGTGCCGTGGCCAGCCGCGCCGCCAGCACCATGCCCACGGCCACCGCTTCGCCGTGGTTGAGGCCTTCGCCGGTGGTGCCGGCATAGCCCTGTTCGGATTCGATGGCGTGGCCGAAGGTATGGCCGAAGTTGAGCATCGCACGATCGCCGTGCTCGAACGGGTCGCGCGCCACTACATCGGCCTTGTATTCGCACGACAGGGCAATGGCGTGCGCCAGCGCGGCCTCGTCCCGCGCCAGCAGGGCTTCGGCGTGGCCCTCGATCCAATGCAGGAAATGCGCGTCGAAGATCGCGCCGTACTTCACCACCTCCGCCAGGCCCGCGCGCAGTTCGCGGTCGGGCAGGGTGCGCAGCGTGCTGGTGTCGGCAATCACCGCGCGGGGCGGGTGGAACGCGCCGACCAGGTTCTTGCCTGCCGGCAGGTCCACTGCGGTCTTGCCACCCACCGACGAGTCGACCATGGCCAGCAGCGAGGTGGGCAACTGCACGCAGTCGATGCCGCGCATCCAGCACGCGGCGGCGAAACCGGCGAGGTCGCCGACCACGCCGCCGCCCAGCGCCAGCACCGTGGCGTCCCGCGTGGCACCCAGGGAGGCCAGTGCCTCGAGGCATTCACCGAAGCGGGCCAGGGTCTTTTCCTGCTCGCCAGGCGGAATCACGAAGCGCTGGAGCACCAGGTCCGGGCGCGCGGCACGCAGCGCGGCTTCCACCCGGTCGGCATACAGCGGCGCGATGTTGCCGTCACTGACCACCAGCGCGTGGCGGCCGCGCAGCATGTGGGCCAGCCGGGCGCCATCGGCCAGCAGGTCCGCGCCGATGGCGATGGTGTAGTGGTAGTCGCCGCCTACCTTGACCGTGCGGACCGTGTTCATGCGGTTGCTCCCTGGCGTGTCCAGTGGTTGGCCAACCGGTCGACCAGCCGGTTGGCGGCCGTGTCAGCCGCAAGCCCGTGGGTGTCGAAAACGAGGTCCGCCACCTCCCGGTACAACGGGGAGCGCGCGGTGGCGAGGTCGTGCAGTACCTGCTCGCGATCGGGGCGGGCCAGCAGTGGGCGGCTGCCGTCGCCGGTCAACCGCACCAGCTGCGTGGCCACGTCCACGGGCAGGTAGACCACGAATGCGCGCGCCCGCATCGCCTGGCGGTTGTCGGCGTCCAGTACCGCGCCGCCACCGGTGGCGATCAACACGCCTTCGCCCTTCAGCAGCCGGGCCAGCATCGCCTTCTCGCGGGCGCGAAAGCCCGCTTCGCCTTCGCGCGCGAACAATTCGGTCACGCTGGCCCCGGCCTCCTGTTCCACCGCGCTGTCCACGTCCTGCAGGCGCAGGCCCAGGCGTGCGGCCAAGGCGCGGCCCAGCGTGGTCTTGCCCGCGCCCATTGGGCCGACGAGGACGAGGTTGGCGGCGGGATTCATGCCTGCATTGTAGGCGCCTGCAGTGACGCTGGCGGACCGGTTGCGGTCGAAACCGACTGCGCCGTCTTAACGCGCCCGCTCCTAGGGTCGAAGTCCCCGTGTCATCCCGATCGCGGGTTACAAAGGAGCAATGCCATGTCCGTCGCCAAGGTCATCGAACTCAACGCCTCGTCCAAGAGCAGCATGGAGGACGCGGTCAAGAGCGGACTGAAGAAGTGCGCCGAGTCGGTCAAGAACATCAAGGGCGCCTGGGTCAACGAGATCAAGGTGGTGACCGACAACGACGGCAACGTCACCGAATGGCGGGTGAACCTGCGCGTTTCGTTCGTGGTCGAATGACGCCCGGCGCGGGCGACGCCCCGGCGCGCCGCCCGCCGCAGGTTGATCCGGATCAGGCGCGGGCCGGCAGGGATGCCGCACAATGCACGCCATGGACATGCCTGATCTGCTCGACGAAGCCCTTGCCACCTTCGACACCCTGTTCGCCGAGGCCACCGCGGCCGGCGAACCGGACCCCACGGCCATGACCATGGCCACCGCCACGCCGGACGGGCGGCCGTCGGCGCGGGTGGTGCTGCTCAAGGCGCGCGACCGCCGCGGGTTCGTGTTCTACACCCATATGGACGGTCGCAAGGGCCGCGAACTGCAGGCCAACCTGCACGCGGCGCTGCTGTTCCACTGGCCGCGGGTGCGCAATGGCGTGCAGGTGCGGATCGAAGGTGCGGTCGAGGTCGTCAGCGACGCCGAGGCCGATGCGTACTTCGCCTCGCGGCCGCGCGGCAGCCAACTGGGCGCATGGGCGTCGAAGCAGTCGCAGATCCTGCCCGACCGCGACACCTTCGAGCAGCGCCTGGCCGACGCCGAGCGCGAGTTCGCCGGCCGCGACGTACCGCGTCCGCCACGCTGGAGCGGGTTCCGGGTCAAGCCCGAGGCCATCGAGTTCTGGTACGGCGCCGATTTCCGCCTGCACGAGCGTCAGCAGTACGAAGTCGATGCCGCCGGGCAGTGGTCGAAGCGGATGTTGTATCCCTGATCAAGGGACGCGGAAGACGGGGCCTCATGCCCGCGCCCTTTCGTGGTTTGCACCTGTCGGCCGGGTGCGATCCTGATCCTTGCGCTATCACGCCGCCGAGGCCTTCGGCACAATGGTGCGATGGGACCGCAACGCATCGTCTGCCTGACCGAGGAACCCACCGAGACGCTGTACGCGCTCGGTGAGCAGCACCGCATCGTCGGCATCAGTGGCTTCACCGTGCGCCCGGCGATCGCGCGCAAGGAAAAGCCCAAGGTCAGCGCCTTCACCAGCGCGAAGATCGGCGAGATATTGAATCTGCAGCCGGACTTCGTCGTCGGCTTCTCCGACATCCAGGCCGACATCGCCGCCGAGCTGATCCGTCATGGCGTGGAGGTGTGGATCAGCAACCACCGCAGCGTGGACGGCATCCTCGAGTACATCCGCCGGCTGGGCGCGCTGGTCGGCGCCAGTGAGCGTGCCAATGCCTATGCCGATGAACTGCAGCGCGGCTTGGACGCCATCGCCGACGAGGCCGCGCGTTTGCCGTGCCGGCCCAAGGTGTACTTCGAGGAATGGGACGAGCCGCTGATCACCGGCATTCGTTGGGTGTCCGAGCTGGTCCGGGTCGCAGGTGGCGACGACATCTTCCCCGAACGCGCCGCCGAGCCGCTGGCGAAGGGCCGGATCCTGGCCGATGGCGGCGACGTGGTGGCGCGTGCGCCGGACATCGTGCTGGGCTCGTGGTGCGGCAAGAAGTTCCGCCCGGAGAAGGTTGCCGCGCGCCCCGGTTGGGACGCCATCCCCGCCGTACGCGACGGCTGGCTGCACGAGATCAAGTCGCCCGCGATCCTGCAGCCGGGCCCGGCGGCGCTGACCGACGGCGTGCGCGAGATCGCGGCCGTGATCCAGGCGTGGGCGCGTGGAGACGCGCCCGCTGCGGTCAGCGCGGGTAGAACTCGCGGCTGAACTGCATGGTCGACTGCGCGCCGCCTTCGCGCACGATGGCCAGTTCGAAGCGCACCGTGTCCGGCAGGTCGATATCGGTGGTGCCCACGTAGTCCAACAGGTCACCGGTGCGCAGCTCGCGCATGGGGATGTCCTGGCGCCGGCCGCGCAGGTCGACGGCGGTCGCGGTGATCGTGGCCGGCAGCGCGGTTTCCTGCGCCTCCGGCCCTTGGCGCACGCCCACCAGCAGCAACGCCACGCGATCACTGCGGGCGATGCCGTACTGCATGGCCACGGCTTCGGGCAGGGTCGAGGTCTGCACGACGCTGGCGCGGATGGTGACGTCGCCGATGCGGCTGATCGCCTCCTGCGGTGCATTCGGTGGTGAGGGCGCGGATGGCTGGCCGGTGCCACCACCGCCGCCACAGGCCGACAGCCCAAGGGCCAACAGGCAGGTGGCGAGGGCGATGCGTGGAGCGAACGGGCTCATGATGGATTCCTGCGCGGGGCGATGGCTTGGCAGATGGTAGGGCCAGCGGACGCGGGCGCGGGCGCTGGGTGGCAGGTAAGGGTGCCGGCGGTGGGGGCCCCGTGGAACGGGTGTCGTGAAGGAACGCCGCTCTCAGTCGTTGGCGGCTGACAACTGCCGCCCGCGTTCGGTCGCCGCGGCGATCGCCCGCGCCACCAGCGCACGGAAGCCGCCGGCCTCGAAGCTCTCGATGGCGGCCTGGGTCGTGCCGCCCGGCGAGGTGACGCGGGCACGCAGCACATCGGCCGGCTCCTCGCCTTCGGTCAGCATGCGCGCCGCGCCGAGCAGGGTCTGGGTTGCCAGCACGCGGGCCGCGGCGGGGTCCAGCCCCTGCGCCTCGCCAGCCTGCTGCATGGCATCGGCCAGCAGGAACACGTAGGCCGGGCCACTGCCGGACACCGCGGTCACCGCATCCATCAATGCCTCGTCATCGATCCACACGGTGGCGCCCACCGCGCCGAGCAGGGCGGCGGCACGCGCGCGACCGCCGTAGCCGGTGGCGGCATTGGCGAACAGCCCGGTGGCGCCCGCGCCAAGCAGCGCCGGGGTGTTGGGCATGGTGCGCACCACGGCCAGGTCGCCGCCCAGCCAGCGATCCAGCTGCACCGTGGTGATGCCGGCGGCGATCGACACCAGCAGCGGCCGGGTGGCTTGGGCTTGCGCCGCCAGGCTTTCGCACACGCCGCGCATGACCTGCGGCTTCACCGCCAGCACCCAGGTGTCGGCCCCTTGCACCGCATCCGCGGCCTGGTCGAAAGTGTGCACGCCAAAGGCCTGCTGCAGCGCGTGGCGCAGTGCATCCACCGGCTCGGCGACGCGGATCGTGGCCGGATCGGTGCCGCGTGCCACCAGGCCGCCGATCAGGCTGCGGGCCATGTTGCCGCCACCGATGAAGGCGAGGGTGGAGGTGTCGGGCTGGTTCATGGGGCATCCTGCGGTTGGGTTGTGGCCGGTCGGCGCCCGAACAACGCGGTGCCCACGCGCACCATGGTCGCACCTTCGGCGATGGCCACGGTCAGGTCCTCGCTCATCCCCATCGACAGCGTATCCACTCCGGGGTGGGTGGCCTGCATGCCGTCATACAGCCGGCGCACCTGGGCGAAGGCCGAGCGGCGGCGCTCCAGGTCCGGCCAGGGCGTGGGGATGGCCATCAGTCCGCGCAGGCGCAGCCGCGGCTCGGCGGCAATGGCTGCGGCGAGTGGCGCAACTTCGTCCGGCTGGCAGCCGTGCTTGCTGGCTTCGTCATCGATGTTGACCTGCACCAGCACGTTCAGCGGCGGACGCGCGGCGTCGCGATGGCGGGCCAGTGCGGTGACCAGCTTGTCCCGGTCCACGGTCTGCACCCAGTCGAACAGCGTCGCCGCATCCTTGGCCTTGTTCGACTGCAGATGGCCGATGAGGTGCCATTCCAGCCCCAATGGCCCCAGTTCCGCGATCTTGGTCGCCGCTTCCTGCACGTAGTTCTCGCCAAACGCATGCTGGCCGGCGGCCGCCAGTGCGGCAATCCGGGCAGCGGGCTGGGTCTTGCTGACCGCCAGCAGCCGTGGTGTTGGCCGGTTTGCTGAACGGGCCGCGTTGTCCACTTGCTGGCGCACATCCCGGAGGGCATGCGCCAGCGCGTCGGTGGTTTCGTCCAAGGGATGAATTGGCGACACAGGTACAGGTCTATACTGCTTCGCAAGGGGTAGTATCGTTCCAACTTGCCGGTCGCGCGACCGGTTCCAAAGCAGTGCGGGGGAGCACGCATGGATATCGCCGAACTGTTGGCGTTTTCGGTCAAGAACAAGGCATCGGACCTTCACCTGTCCGCGGGCCTTCCGCCCATGATCCGGGTGGACGGCGACGTCCGCCGCATCAACATCCCGGCGCTGGAGCACAAGCAGGTGCACGCGCTGGTGTACGACATCATGTCGGACAAGCAGCGCCGTGACTACGAGGAGTTCCTCGAGGTCGACTTCTCGTTCGAGATCCCCGGGCTGGCGCGCTTCCGCGTCAACGCCTTCAACCAGAATCGCGGTGCGGGTGCGGTGTTCCGTACCATTCCCTCCGAGGTGCTGACCCTGGAGGATCTGAATTGCCCGAAGATCTTCAAGGACCTGATCGACCAGCCGCAGGGGCTGATCCTGGTGACCGGCCCGACCGGTTCGGGCAAGTCGACCACGCTGGCGGCGATGATCGACCATATCAACAAGAACGAATATGGCCACGTGCTGTCGGTCGAGGATCCGATCGAATTCGTGCACACCTCGCAGAAGTGCCTGATCAACCAGCGCGAGGTGCACCGCGACACGCACGGCTTCAACGAGGCGCTGCGCAGCGCGCTGCGTGAGGACCCGGACTACATCCTGGTCGGCGAAATGCGCGACATCGAGACGATCCGCCTGGCGCTGACCGCAGCCGAGACCGGCCACCTGGTGTTCGCCACCCTGCACACCTCGTCGGCGGCCAAGACCATCGACCGCATCATCGACGTGTTCCCCGCCGGCGAGAAGCCGATGGTGCGCTCGATGCTGTCGGAGTCGCTGCGCGCGGTGATCAGCCAGGCGCTGCTGAAGAAGGTGGGCGGTGGCCGTACCGCGGCGTGGGAGATCATGGTCGGCACCCCGGCCATCCGCAACCTGATCCGTGAGGACAAGGTGGCGCAGATGTACTCGGCCATCCAGACCGGCCAGGCCGCGGGCATGATGACCCTGGACCAGCACCTGCAGGACCTGGTCAAGCGCGGCCTGATCCTGCGCCCGCAGGCGCGCGAGTACGCCAAGGACAAGCGACTGTTCGAGTGATTGCGTGCATTGCCGCCGCGATCGATTGATTTCTAGGCCGTGGCGCCCGCGGGGCGCGCGGCGGGGGAGTACCGCATGAGCACCATCGATTTCACCTCGTTCCTCAAGCTGATGGCCCACCAGAAGGCCTCGGACCTGTTCATCACCGCCGGCATGCCGCCGTCGATGAAGGTGCACGGCAAGTTGTCGCCTATCACCCAGACCGCGCTGACGCCGCAGCAGAGCCGCGACCTGGTGTTGAACGTGATGACCCCGCAGCAGCGCGAGGAGTTCGAGAAGACCCACGAGTGCAACTTCGCCATTGGCGTGTCGGGCGTGGGCCGCTTCCGCGTGTCGTGCTTCTACCAGCGCAACCAGGTCGGCATGGTGCTGCGTCGCATCGAGACCAAGATCCCGACGGTGGAGGAGCTCAACCTGCCGCCGATCATCAAGACGCTGGCGATGACCAAGCGCGGCATCATCATCTTCGTCGGCGCCACCGGTACCGGCAAATCTACGTCGCTGGCGGCGATGATCGGCTACCGCAACATGAACTCGACCGGACACATCATCACCATCGAGGATCCGATCGAGTTCGTGCACAAGCACGAGGGCTGCATCATCACCCAGCGCGAGGTCGGCATCGACACCGACAGCTGGGAGGCGGCGCTGAAGAACACCCTGCGCCAGGCGCCGGACGTGATCATGATCGGCGAGGTGCGTACCCGCGAGGGCATGGACCACGCCATCGCCTTCGCCGAAACCGGCCACCTGGTGTTGTGCACGCTGCACGCCAACAACGCCAACCAGGCGATGGACCGCATCATCAACTTCTTCCCCGAGGACCGCCGCAGCCAGCTGCTGATGGACCTGTCGCTGAACCTCAAGGGCGTGGTCGCGCAGCAGCTGATCCCGACCCCGGACGGCAAGGGCCGCCGGGTGGCGATGGAGATCCTGCTGGGCACTCCGCTGGTGCAGGACTACATCCGCGACGGCGAGATCCACAAGCTCAAGGAAGTGATGAAGGAGTCCGTGCAGCTGGGCATGAAGACCTTCGACCAGGCGCTGTTCGAGCTGTACCAGGCCGGGGAGATCACTTACGAGGATGCGTTGCGCTACGCCGACAGCCAGAACGAGGTGCGCCTGCGCATCAAGCTGGCCCAGGGTGGCGACGCCAAGACCCTGTCCGCCGGCCTGGATGGCGTGGACCTGGCCGAGGTGCGCTGAGGCGCCCGTTCACGCGGAAACCGTCGCGCTTCCCGAGGATCGTTTCCCAGCTCAGGCCAGCCTGGTTGGTCTCCAGCACCAGGCGTTCGAACAGCACCGCTTTGTCGCGATGCGGAACGTCATGCCCGGTGTCGTGGCAGGGGCCATGCAGGGGGTGGCGCGGAGCGAAATCGCAGTAGCTGGACATGGCGCGCGACCGGAATGTCGCCCCGAGTTAGAATAGGCGCATGTCGCTGATGCCCACGCCCCTTACCAACCAGCTGCTGATCGCGTTGCCGGCGCTGGCCGACGGCAACTTCGCGCGCAGCATCACGCTGGTGTGCCAGCATGACGACGACGGCGCGATGGGCATCATGGTCAACAAGGCGTCCGAGTACACGCTCGGCGACGTGCTCGGGCAGATGGGCCTGGAGGCCCACGACCCGGATATGGCCGAGCAGATCGTGCTGGCCGGCGGCCCGGTGCACCCGGAGCGCGGTTTCGTGCTGCACGACGGTGGGATGCGATGGGATTCCTCGCTACAGGTCAGTGACACGCTGTTCCTCACCACCTCGCGCGACATCCTCGAGGCGATGGCCAAGGGGGAAGGTCCGGCGCACGCGCTCGTCGCCCTGGGTTGCGCCGGCTGGGGCCAGGGTCAGCTGGAGCAGGAACTCACCGATAACGAGTGGCTGACCGGTCCGGTGGACGCTGAACTGCTGTTCACGCTGCCGCTGGAAGCGCGCTGGCACGCGGCCGCGGGCCGCATCGGCGTCGATTTCGCCCACCTGGCCGATTACGCCGGGCACGCATGAGCGACGCTGGCATCCGCCGCGATGGCACGGTGCTGGGCTTCGACGTGGGTGCCCGCCGCATCGGCGTGGCCGTGGGCAGCGCGTTTGGCCACGGTGCGCGTGCCCTGGCGGTGGTGGACGTGCATGCCAACGGTCCGGACTGGCCGGCGATTGAACGTTTGCTCAAGGAGTGGAGGCCCGATGGCCTCGTGGTCGGCGACCCGATGACACTCGACGGCGGCGACCAGCCCATCCGCCAGCGTGCGCACGCATTCGCCCGTGAGATACAGGTGCGCAGCAAGCTGCCGGTCGCGCTGGTGGACGAGCGCCTGAGCTCCATCGAGGCCGCCCAGCGCTTCGCCAGCGACCGCGCCGAAGGCCGCAAGCGCCGCCGCGACGCCGAGGCGCTCGACGCGGTGGCCGCGGCCGTCATCATTGAACGCTGGCTCGCCGCACCGGACGACGCCACCCCGATTTCCGACCTGCCTTCCGCATGACTGCACAGACCGATGCTGCCGGCGCACTGCGCCACCTGCTGACCCTTGATGGCATGCCGCGCGCGCAGTTCACCGCGCTGCTCGACCGCGCCCAGCATTTCGCCGAAGGCCATGACGCACGCGGTGCGCTGGCCGGCATCGCGGTGTGCACGTTGTTCTTCGAGCCCTCCACCCGCACCCGCATGAGCTTCACCCTGGCGGCGCAGCGGCTGGGTGCGGACGTGCTCAGCTTCGACGCCTCGTCCTCGTCCACCAGCAAGGGCGAGACCGCGCGCGACACGCTGAAGAACCTGGAGGCGATGGGCGTGCGCGGCTTCATCGTGCGCCACAAGCAGGACGGCGCCGTGGCCGAACTGGCCGCCGCCGCCAACCCCGGCACCGCGCTGCTCAACGCCGGCGATGGCCGCAGCAACCACCCCACGCAGGGGCTGCTGGACATGCTGACCCTGCGCCAGGCCAAGGGCGCGGATTTCTCACGACTGAAGGTCGCCATCGTCGGCGACGTGAAGCATTCGCGCGTGGCGCGCTCGGACCTGCATGCACTGCGCACGCTGGGTGTGGGCGAAGGCCAGTCGATCGACATCCGCGTCTGCGGCCCCGCGTCATTGCTGCCCGATGACGGCACGCTGGCCGGCTGCACCGTCACCCATGACCTGGATGCCGCGCTGGAAGGCGTGGACGTGGCGATGATGTTGCGCCTGCAGCGCGAGCGGATGGAGGAAGGTCTGGTCGCTTCGCTGGACGATTACCACCGCGATTACGGCCTGACCGCCGCGCGCCTGCGCCGCGCCGCGTCCGACGCGGTGGTGATGCACCCGGGGCCGATGAACCGCGGCGTGGAGATCACCGACGAGGTTGCCGATGGCCCGCAATCGCTGATCCTCACGCAGGTGCGCAACGGCGTGGCGGCGCGCATGGCGGTGCTGGAGGCGCTGCTGGCGGGCTGACAGCCCGGATCAGTGCAGGCGTTTCCGCGCCGCACCGCGCCTGCCCGTGAGCAGCTGCTGCAACACCACCGCCTGGTTGTGCTCGGTGTCGCGCGCCGAATACACCAGCGTCAGGCGCTTGCCATGTGCCAGTGCCCGCAACGCGGCAAGATCCTCCGGGTGGCTTTCCAACTCTTCGGCGTAGCGCTCGCGAAACGCGTCCCAGCGCTCCGGATCATGGTTGAACCATTGCCGCAGCGCGGTACTCGGCGCCACGTCCTTGAGCCATTCAACGACATGGGCATCCTCCTTGCGGATGCCGCGCGGCCACACCCGGTCCACCAGCACCCGCACGCCGTCATCGTGCGCGGCGGGCTCGTAGACCCGTTTCGTCCTGACGTCCATCGTGGGTACCTCCAGCCCTGCACGGGCCTGCCTCCAGCGTACGGGTTACGCGGGAAGGTGGCGTGATGGCGGAGGACGCTTCAACGCACCAGCAGCAGCGTCGCCAACCCGAGGAAGGTGAAGAACCCCATCACGTCGGTTACGGTGGTGAGGAAGATGCTGCTGGCCAGCGCGGGATCGTAACCCGCGCGCTTGAGCGTGACCGGTACCATCACCCCGGCCAGCGCGGCGAACAGCAGGTTGGCGGTCAAGGCGATGAAGATCACCAGCGCCAGGCCGATGTCCCGGAACCAGGCCAGCACGATCAGCGCCAGCACCGTGCCCAGCACCAGGCCGTTGAGCAGGGCCACGCGCGCCTCCTTCCACAGCAAGGTGCGGATGTTGGACGCGCCCACCTGGCCCAGCGCCAGGCCACGCACCATCAGCGCCAGCACCTGCGTGCCGGCGTTGCCACCCATGCCCGCGACAATCGGCATCAGCACCGCCAGCGCGACCAGCTGGTCGATGGTGTCGGCAAAGACACCCACCACCTTGGCGGCCAGGAACGCCGTGCCCAGGTTGATGCTCAGCCACATCAGGCGCCGGCGCCACGCGCGCGGCACCGGGCTGAACAGGTCCTCGTCCTCGTCCAGGCCGGCGGCGCCCAGCGCCTGGTGCTCGGCCTGCTCGCGGATGATGTCGACCACGTCGTCGATGGTGATGCGGCCGAGCAGGATGTTGTTGTCGTCCACCACCGGCGCACTGATCCAGTCGTGGTCGGAGAACTGGCGTGCGACTTCGGTGGCGGTCTCGCCCACGTCGATGGCCGGCTGCTCGTCGTCGATCAGCTTGTTGATCGGGGTGCCGGGCTCGTGGGTCAGCAGCGCGGTCACCGCCAGCCGGCCCAGGTACTGGTGGCGCCGGCTGACCACGTACAGGTGGTCGGTGTGGTCGGGCAGCTCGCCGCGCAGGCGCAGGTAGCGCAGCACCACGTCCACGGTGGTGTCGGTGCGCACCGTCACCACGTCCGGGTTCATCAGGCGGCCGGCGGTGTCCTCCGGGTACGACAGCACCTGCTCCAGCCGCTCGCGGTTCTCGCGGTCCATCGACTTGAGCACTTCGTCGATGACGGTGTCGGGCAGGTCCTCGACCAGGTCGGCTAGGTCGTCGATGTCCAGGTCTTCGACCGCCGCGACAATTTCGTCCGGGTCCATGTCGGCGATGAGGTTCTCGCGGACGTCCTCGCCCACGTGCAGCAGCACCTCGCCGTCGTCCTCCGGGTCGACCAGGCCCCAGACGACCGTGCGCTTGCCGGGCGGCAGCGACTCCAGCAGGTTGCCGATCTCGGCGGGGGATAGGGTGTTGACCAGCCGCTTGACCGGACCCAGGCGGCCACTGTCGAGTGCGTCCGACAGCAGTCGCAGCTGGCGTGCGGTCTTGTCGTGGCGGATGGCTTCGGCCATGCGGCGCTCCGTGGGCGGTCTCGGGGAGGCGGCCGTGGCCGGTTCCGGCGCGGAGCCGCAACCATCGCCCTGGGTGGGCGACGACGGATGCGACCGGGCGTCATGCGTTCATGCGCGCATTATCGCTCGGGTGGGGTGGACTGCCTAGCCCACCTTCACCGCAGGCGACCGAGGACCCTGCGGGCCAGGCCGCCGATCTGCCCCACGAACGTCCTGTCCAGGTTTGCCTGGAGATCCGAAATGTCCCGATAGAGGCGACGGATGTGGCCGTCGCGGCGCGCCAGCAGTTCCTGCAGCTCCGCATGGTCGCGGTCGGACAACGTGCGACCGGGCACGATGTGTGGCGGCAGTGGCCGATCGACGTAAACGGTCGAATGCCGGGGGGCCGTCTGCTCCGCCGGACGCTCCTTCGTGTAGAAGTACAGCGCGACCGACTTTCGCCCCAGCTCGCGATGTTCCGCCGGAAGGGTGATCGGGTCGAACCCATGCCAGCTGTGTTCGGTGGTCTCGAAGATCACGCAGCGGTTGAACGTCGGCACGATATTGACGGTTTCCGTGGGCGATGCGCCATGTGGATCACCGCGAAGCTGCAGCGTGCCGCCCCACTCGGGCTTCCAGTCCGTATTGAGATAGACGATCAGGTTCAGGCGCCGGTGCCAGCCCGTGCGCGGGTGCCGGTTGAAGTCGATGTGGGTGTCGAGGCTCTGGCCGTGGCGATTCTCATGCGTACCGCCACCGAAATAATCGACGTCGTAGAGCAGGTCGGGGATTCCGGTCAACCGGCTGGCCAAGTCCAGGAACGGGCGTGACTGGACGAGGCGATCAAGCTCGGCGAAAGGCTCTGCGAGGCCGGCGATCCGTTCGATGGTGGCCTTGCCGCCGACCGTGCCATTCTCGCTGGTCGCGTTGCCGTCCGAAAACGCAGGGAACGCATCCACAAGCGACCGCGCGAAGTCCTCGGTGAGGAAGTCGTCGATGACACAGTGCGCGAATGGGCGGGCGTGCTCGAAGGTGTTGCGGATCGCATCGGCCTGAAGGCAGGCATGCGGGTTGACCAAGGCGGGATTCGGCGATGCGGGAGCGGGCATTGGGTTCCGGTGTCAGGTGGAAAGCCAGGCTTCGATGTCGGCCCGGTCACGGGCGCGCATCAACGAAGGCGCGCGCGCCTTGAGCCCCGCCAGGTCGCACTCGCGGATGCGGCGCCGCACTTCCAGCAGCGTACCCGGGTGCAGGCTGAACTCCGTCAGCCCCAACGCGAGCAGCAGCGGGGTGAACGCGGGGTCGCCGGCCATCTCGCCGCACACCGCCACGGACTTGCCGCGTGCGTGGGCCAGGCGGATCACGTCGCGCAGCAGCCGGATCACGGCCGGATGCAGCGGCGTGTACAGGTCGACCAGCGCCTCGTTGTTGCGGTCGGCGGCCAGCAGGTACTGCACCAGGTCGTTGGTGCCGATGGACAGGAAATCGACCTTGCCGATGTAGCCCGGCAGTGCGAGCGCGGCGGCCGGCACTTCGATCATCGCGCCCAGCGGCACGTAGTCGGCGATCTCGTAGCCCTGCGTGCGCAGTTCGCGGCCAAGCAGCTTGATGCGCGTGCGCACCGCGGCGATCTCCTCGCGCGAGGTCACCATCGGCACCAGGATGCGGAGCGGACCATAGCCCGAGGCGCGAAGTGCGGCGCGCAGCTGGGTGTCGAGCAGGCCGGTGCGCGCCATCGACAGGCGCACGCCGCGCAGGCCCAGCGCCGGGTTGGGTTCGTCGCGCAATGCCAGCCCGGTGCGGTCGGCCTTGTCCGCGCCCAGGTCCAGCGTGCGGATGGTCACCGGTCGCCCGCTCATGCCCAAGACCACGTCGCGGTAGGCGCGGAACTGCTCTTCCTCGTCGGGCAGCTCATGGCGCTGCAGGAACAGGAACTCGGTGCGGTACAGGCCGATGCCGGTCGCGCCCAGTGCATGCGCCTCGGCCACGTCCTCGCGCGATTCGGCGTTGGCCTGCAGCTGGATGTCATGGCCGTCGCGCGTGCGCGTGGGCTCGCGGCGCAGGCGATGCAGCTCCTTGCGCTCGCGGATGTAACTGCGTTCGCGGGTGCGGTGCTCGCGCAGGTCGTCCGGGCCGGGCTCCAGCACGACCAGGCCGCTGCCGCCATCGACGATCAGCGCGTCGCCGTCGTTGGCCTTCTGCAGCGCCTGTGTCGCGCCCACCACCAGCGGCAGGTGCAGGCTGCGGGCGAGGATGGCGCTGTGCGACAGCGTGCTGCCGCCGGCGGTGACGATCGCCACCACGCCCTGTGCCTGCAGTTGCGCCAACTCGGCCGGGGCGACGTTGTCGGTGATCAGGATCTCGCCGGCCACGCCCGCCATGTCGGTCACGTGGCGGTGCAGCGCGGCATGGATGCGGCCGATGACCTGGTCGATGTCATCCACGCGGGTCCGGAAGTAGTCATCGTCCATCGCCTCGAACACGCTGACGATGCGGTCGCGTTGCAGGCGGAGGGCGTAGTCGGCGGTGTAGCGGCCGGTGCGGATCAGCGCATCCAGGCCCTGCAGCAGTTCGGGGTCGTCGAGCAGCAGGGTGTGCAGGTCGAGGAACTCGCCCACTTCATGGGCCAGCGCGCCGTGCAGGCGTTCGCGCAGGGCGTGCATCCCGGTGCGCACCTGGTCGATGGCGCCATGCAGTCGCGCCAGTTCGCCCTCGACCTCGTCGGCGCCGACGTGCTCCTCGGCGACTTCCAGTGCGTGCGGCAGGCGGACCCGGGCGCGTCCCAGTGCGCTGCCGCGCGACGCCCCCAGTCCTTGGAACACCTGCCTCATCCGCGGCCTCCGCTCAGCTGTCTTCGTCGAAACGGCGTTCGAACAGCGAGGCGACTGCGTCGCACGCGGTGCCTTCGTCCTCGCCGTCCACGCGCAACTTGACCAGCGTGCCCTGGCCGGCAGCCAGCAGCATCACCCCCATGATGCTCTTGGCGTTGACCTCGCGGCCCTTGGCGGTGAGGGTCACGTTGCTCTTGTAGGCCGACAGCAGCTGCACCAGCTTGGCGGTGGCGCGGGCATGCAGGCCCAGGCGGTTGCTGACGGTCAGTTCGCGCTCGATCATGCGGGGGGCCTCACGCGTCGTCCAGGATCACGCCGTTGCGGGCGCCCGCGGATGCCACCGCGGGCAATTCGTCCAGCTCAAGCTCGGCACAGTTCATCACCCGCAACAGCATCGGCAGGCTGACCGCCGACACCCGGCGCACCGGCGTGCCCAGCCGCGCGACCCTGGCCGCCAGGTTGCTGGGCGTGGCGCCGTACAGGTCGGTCAGCACCAGCACGCCGGCGCCGCCATCCACGCGACGCAGCGCCGCGCTGGCCTGCGGCAGCAGTTCGTCCGGGTCGCCGCCAAAGGGCACCTCGAAGGCCTCGGTGCGCAGCGGCAGCGTGCGCAGCAGTCCGGTGGCCACCGCGACGAGCGCGCTGCCAATGCCGGGGTGGGTGATGAGCAGGATTCCGACGGCCATGGCTGGAAACTTAACAGAGCAGGGGCGCGGCCCGAAAGCGGGCAGCGTGGATCCGGGATGCATTGTCCCCGGCGGGTGTGACGCGGGTGGGACTAATCCAGTTCGCGGTGGTGCACGGCGACTTCGTCCCAGCCGTTGGCGCGCGCGCGTGCGGCCATGCGTTCGGCCAGGTACACCGAGCGGTGGCGGCCGCCCGTGCAGCCGAATGCGACGGTGACGTAGCTGCGGGTGGTGTCGGCGTTCATGCGCGGCAGCCAGGTGTCGAGGAACTGGCTGACCTGTCCGAAGAACGTTTCCACGTCGGCCTGCCGGTCCAGATAGTCACGCACCCCCGCGTCGCGACCGGACAAGGGCCGCAGCACTGCGTCCCAGTGCGGGTTGGGCAGGGCGCGCGCGTCGAACACGAAGTCGGCATCGGCCGGCACGCCGTGGCGGTAGGCAAAGGATTCGAACAGCAGCGACAGCTTCTTGTCGTCACCCATCTCGAATTCGGTGATGACATGCCGGCGCAACTGGTGCACGTTCAGGTCGCTGGTGTCGATCACCCGGTCGGCGATCTGGCGCAGTGGGCGCAGCAGGTCGCGCTCGCGGTCGATGGCCTCGGCCAGCGGCAGGCCCAGGTGGCTGAGCGGGTGGCGGCGGCGGGTGTCGGCGTAGCGCCGCAGCAGCACCTCGTCGCGGCATTCGAAGAATATCAGGCGCGGGTCCAGGCCCAGCTCGCCCACGGCCGACAGCCAGCCGGACACCTTGGCCAGCTCGCCGCCGCGGTTGCGCACGTCGATCCCCACCGCCAGCTTGGGCGGGGCATCCTCGCCGCTGCTGACGCTGCGCACGAACTGCGGCAGCATCTCGATGGGCAGGTTGTCGACGCAGTAGTAGCCCAGGTCCTCGAAGGTGCGCAGCGCCACCGACTTGCCCGAGCCGGACAGGCCGCTGACGATGACCAGCATCGGCGCCGCCACCGCGTTCATGCCTCGCCCCGTTCCAGGAAATTGCTGTGCCGGGCGATGAAGGCCGCCGCCGGGTCCATGCCCTTCATCCGCAGGCTGTGCAGGCGCGTGGCGGCCTCGGTCAGCACCGCCAGGTTGCGGCCGGGCATCACCGGCAGGGTGGTGGTCGGCACGTCCAGGTCGAGGATGCGGCGGGTGCTGTTGTCGCCGGTCAGGCGTTCCAGGCCGCTGGGCAGCGGGTCGGTCATCGGCTTGGTCAGGTGGACGATGAGCCGAAGGTACTTGTTCTTCTTGACCGCCGTGTCACCGAACATCTGCCGGATGTTGAGCACGCCCAGGCCACGCACTTCCAGCAGGTCCTGCAGCATGTCCGGACAAGTGCCGTCGAGCACGTCGGGGGCGATCTGGGTGAACTCCGGTGCGTCGTCGGCGACCAGGCGGTGGCCACGGGTGATCAGCTCCAGCGCCAGTTCGCTCTTGCCCGAACCGGATTCGCCGGTGATCAGCACGCCGATGGAGTAGATCTCCATGAACACGCCGTGCATGGTGATCCGCGGCGCAAGTGCGCGCGCCAGGTGGTACTGCAGCAGGTTGAGCAGTTCATGTCCGCGGCGCGGCGAGCACCACAGCGGCGTCTCCGACTCCTCGGCGGCCAGCCGCAGGTCATCCGGACAGTCCTGGCTCTTGCTCACCACCAGCGCCAGCGGTCGGAAGTGGATGATCTTCTCGATGGTCTCCCAGCGCTGGCGCGGGTCCAGCCCGTCCAGCCACGCCAGTTCCTCGGTGCCCAGGATCTGCACCTTGTTGGGGTAGATGGCATTGAGGTAGCCCGCCAGCGACGGGCGTCGGGCCACGGTATCGCCGGCTTCCAGCACGCGGCCGCCACCGGACTGGCCGGCGATCCAGCGCAGGCCCAGGCGCTCGCGCTGCTGGTCGAAGAGTTCGTTGGCGCTGATGCGGGTGGTCATCAGCCCATCCTAACGGCACTCAGGCGCCACGGGGCGGTCGGCCACCAGCAGCCGGTAAAGCGCCTCGGGGGAGCCGGCCGCGCGCAGGGTCTGGCGGAAGGCCGGGTCGGAGAAACGCTGGGCCACTTCGGCCAGGCGGTGCAGGTGTTCCTGCACGAAATGTTCGGGGACCGCCATGGCCACCACCAGGTCGACCGGCTGGCCGTCCAGGGCGCCGAACTCGACGGGAGGGGTCAATTGCAGGAACGCGCAGCGCGTGTCCTCGAGGTTGGCCAGGCGCCCATGCGGCAGGGCAACGCCATGGCCGATAGCCGTGCTCGCCAGGGCTTCCCGGGCCCGCAGGCTGTCGCGGATCAGGGTGATCTCGCCGGAGGAGGCCGCCGCACCGGCCAGGAGCCGTGCGGCGGCTTCGATCACCGCATCGCGACTGCCGGCCGAGGCCAGCCGTGCGACGCGGTCAACGGTGAGCATGTCATGCAGCGGCATCCGTCAGCCGAAATCGGCACTGCGGGCGATGCCCTCGGCGCGGCGGTGGTTGTCGACCTGCTTTTCCTTGTGCTTCATCAGCAGCCGGTCGAGCTTGTCGGCCAACAGGTCGATCGCACCATACATGTCCACGCCGGTGGCATCGGCGTGCAGGGCCTTGCCGGCGATGTTGATGGTCGCTTCCGCACAGTGTTCGACCTTGTCGACATTCAGCAGCACGCGCACCTCGAGCGGCTGTTCGAAATGGCGCGGGAGCCGTTCCAGCTTTGATTCCACGTAGTCACGCAGGGCCTGGGTGACTTCGATCTGCTGACCGTGGACTTCGATGCGCATAGGGAACCTCCTTCACAGTGGAACGGTGGGGACAGCATCTCATGTCTGGGATGTGTTGGCCCCAGTTTCAAGCTTTGGCCGGTGCGTGCCTTGATTGCCGTCAATTGGCGGGCCGCCAAGCGGCGACAGCATGGTGGCATGCGGCGGATCAGCAGACCCGCACGCGATCCTGCGAGGAGGGAATGTTCATCGCTTCACGGTACTTGGCGATGGTGCGTCGCGCGACCGGCATGCCGCCGGCTTTCAGCGATTCGGCCAGGCGGGCGTCGGAGAGCGGCTTGCGCGGGTTCTCCGCCTCGATCAGCTGGCGGATCCTGGCCTGGCTGGCGGTGCTGGAGGCCTCGCCGCCGGCGTCGGTCTCGATGCCCGACGCGAAAAAGGCCCGCAGCGCGATGGTGCCGCGGGGCGTGCGCGCGTACTTGCGGGCGATGGCGCGCGACACGGTGGATTCGTGCAATCCCACCTCCTGGGCCACTTCCCGCAGGGTCAGCGGACGCAGGGCGCTGTCGCCGAACTCCAGGAAGGCCGCCTGCTGGTGGATCAGGCAGCGGGTGACCTTGAGCAGGGTGTCGCCCCGCGCCTCCACGCTCCGCAGCAGCCAGCGCGCTTCCTGCAGCCGGCCGCGCAGGTAGCTGGCGTCGGCAGAACTGGCGTGGCGGATCATGGATTCGTAGCCTCGGTGGATGGCCAGGCCGGGGCGCGTGCCCGATGCCAGCGCGGTGCGCCAGATGCCTTGGTGGCGCCAGATCACCACGTCCGGACTGACGTAGGTGTCGTTGTCGACGCCACCGATCTGCGCGCCCGGCTTGGGGTCCAGCGAGCGCAGCAGCTGCACGGCCAGTTCCACGTCGGCCGTGTCCAGCCTGAGTTCGGCGGCCAGGCCCTCGATGCCGATCCTGGGCAGGCGTTCCAGCGGGCCTTCGGCCAGTTGGCGGGCCAGGGCCATGCCCGGGGTGTCGTCGGGCAGGTTCTGCAATTGCAGCAGCAGGCATTCGCCCAGGGAGCGGCAACCCACGCCCACCGGGTCGAAGCGCTGGATCTGGTGCAGGACCGTGGTCACTTCGGTAACGCTGGCGTCCATTCCAGGGGCCAGCGACTGGACGAAGGCCTCCAGGTCTTCGCGCAGGTAGCCGTCGTCATCGATCGCGTCGATCAGCGCGACGCCGATGCGGCGGTCACGCGGGGGCAGCGGGCTCAGGTGCAGTTGCCACAGCAGGTGGTCGTGCAGGCTCTCGTTGCCGGCCACCTGTTCGGCGGCAGGCGAGTCGTCGTCGATGTCGGAAGGGCCGATGCGCTCGTACCAGGTCTCGCCTTCGGCCATGCCCCAGTCATCCGCGGGGTTGGGCGGCTCCGCAGGCTCCGGAGCGCCATCGTTCGCACCCGCGTCCGGGGTGGGGGCCTGGTCGTCGGTCCAGTCCAGCAGCGGGTTGCTTTCCACCGCCGCGGCCAGTTCGGCCTCCAGTTCCGCGGTCGACAGCTGCAGCAGGTGGATGGCCTGCCGCAACTGCGGCGTCATCACCAGGTGCTGTCCGAGGGAGGCTTGGAGGCGAGGCTTCATGGTTGATCACCAACATACCGCGGCAGGGCCGACGGTCGCTGGCAATCCGGTCACAGGCGGAAGGTTTCGCCCAGATAGACGCGACGCACGTCGGGGTTGGCCAGCAGCGCGTCCGGAGCCCCCTGCGCGAGCACGCCGCCATCGCTGAGGATATACGCACGGTCGCAGATGCCCAAGGTCTCGCGCACGTTGTGGTCGGTGATGAGCACGCCGATGCCGCGGTTCTTGAGGTGGGTGACGATGCGCTGGATCTCGCCGACCGAGATCGGGTCGACCCCGGCAAACGGTTCGTCCAGCAGGATCAGGCGTGGGCGGCCGGCCAGCGCGCGCGCGATCTCCACGCGGCGGCGCTCGCCGCCAGACAGGCTGGCGCCCCGCTGGTCGGCGACGTGGCTGATCTGCAATTCGTCCAGGAGGTTGGCCAGTTCGCGCTCGCGGCCGGCACGGTCCAGGTCATCGCGCAGCTCCAGCACCAGCATGATGTTGTCGGCCACGGTCAGCTTGCGGAACACCGACGGTTCCTGCGGCAGGTAACCCACGCCGTATTTGGCGCGCACGTACATCGGCTCGTGGGTGATGTCGCGGCCGTCGAGCTTGATCTCGCCGGCATCGGCCGGCACCAGGCCGACGATCATGTAGAAGCAGGTGGTCTTGCCTGCGCCGTTGGGGCCCAGCAGGCCGACGACCTCGCCGGCATCCAGGGTCAGGCTGAAGTCCTTGACCACCTGGCGCGAGCGGTAGGACTTGCGCAGTCCGCTGACAACCAGCATCAGGTGCCGCTCCCGTTGCCGCGTGCGCCCCTGGGCAGGATCCGCATCTTGACCCGGCTCTTGCCGGGTTCGCCGCCGGTGACCTGGTTGGTGCGCATGTTGTACACCACGCGCTGCCCGCCCAGCGTCCCTCGCGGCTGGCGGATGTCGACGTTGCCGGTGAACACCACGATCTCGGTGGTGAGATCGTAGTCGATCCTGTTGGCCGTGGCCGTCATCGGCGTGCCATCGTCCATCTGCTGCTTGAGCGTGACCGGGGCACCGGTGAGCAGCACGCGGGTGGGGTCGCCGCCGCGCTGCGTGATCACGGCGGTGCTGGCGCGGATGTCCAGCGTGCCCTGGGTGATGGTGACGCCGCCCGACAGCGTGGCCGGCTTGCTGTCGTCCAGGCTGTGGTCGACATGGCCGGCGTCGATGTCCATCGGCTGGTTGCGGTCGGACGAGCGCGCCAGGGCCGCCTGCGGCAAGGCAAGCGCGGCGGCCAGCACGAATGCCGGCAGGGTGGCCAGCCGGTTAGCGGGCAGTCCTTTCATATCGGGCCTTGACGTCGGATTCGAGAACGATGCGCTTGGCATCAAGTTGGGCGTCGAGCCCACGGCCGCTCAGTATAAATCCGGGCTGGGTCATGGCGACCTTCGCGTCGGACGTGGCACGTTTCGTGCCGGGGAAGACGTTCAGCTCTTCGGTGGCGATGCTTACCGGACGACCCTGCTTGTCCTGGGTGTCGGCGCGGACCTGGCCGCGCAGGCGGATCTCCTCGCCCTTGGGGGCTACCCAGGCACTCACCGAGCGTATTTCCCATGGTGTGCCGCCCTGGCCCGGTCGCGAGGGAATCACGAAGATCGGCGTCTGGATGTCCATCGAACGGGCCGACGGGTCCCGGGTCAATCGCGGGGCGCGCATGGCGAAAGCCTCGCGCCCCTGGTCGTCCAGGGCGACCAGCTCCAGGCCTTTGAGGACGTAATCCGGGCGGAACTGTGTCCGGATGGGCCCGGAGTCCGTGTCACGCTGGCGCCAGACCATCCACGTGCTGAGGATGGCGGCGACCAGCAACACCCAGGTGGCGGCGGTACGCCAACTCACGCATTGCCCTCGACGCGAAGGCCGTCCACGCGAACCACGGTGGACAGCAACGCCTCGGCCTTGCCCTGGGCGGCCAGCACCAGGTCGCAGAACTCGCGTGCCGCGCCGTTGCCCGCCGGGGCGCTGGTGCGCCAGTGCGCGCGTTCACGCACCCACGGGTGCGCACTGCCGGGGGCCACGGAAAAACCCACCTGCTGCATCACGCGCAGGTCGGGCAGGTCGTCGCCCATGAAGGCCACGTCGTCCAGGCCGATGCCCAGCCGCGCGGCGATGTCGCGCACGCAGGCCAGCTTGTCGGCCACCGCGGTATGCACTTCGACGATGCCCAGCTCGCGCGCGCGATGCTCGGCAATCGTGCTGGCGCGCGCGGTGACGAAGGCTACTGCTATACCGGCCTTGCGCAGCAGCACCAGGCCCTGGCCGTCGTGCACGTGGAACGCCTTGAGTTCGCGGCCTTCGCTGTCGAAGAACAGGCGGCCGTCGGTCAGGGTGCCGTCGATGTCGAAGCAGGCCAGCTTGACCCGTGCCGCGTGTTCACGCACTGGGGCGGGGTAGTCGTTGAGGTGGGAATAGGGCATGGGGGTGGGTGTCCGGCGTCGTCGGGATCAGACCACCCGTGCGCGCAACAGGTCGTGAATGTTGAGGGCGCCGACCACGCGCTGGTCGGCGTCGACCACCAGCAGCCCGCTGATCTTGTGGGTTTCCATGAGTTGTGCGGCTTCCACCGCCAGTGCGCCGGCATCGATGGTCCTGGGCGAGCGGGTCATGACCTCGGCGATGCGGGTGGTGCGGATGTCCAGGCCCGGGTCGTCGAGGCTGCGTCGCAGGTCGCCGTCGGTGTACAGGCCCAACAGGTGCCGTTCGGCGTCGACCACCGCGGTCATGCCCAGGCGCTTCTGGCTGATCTCGACCAGGGCCTCGGTGATGGTGGCATCGGGTCCGACGGCCGGAATGTCATCGCCGATGTGCATCACGTCGGTGATGTGCAGCAGCAGGCGCCGCCCCAGCGCACCGGCCGGATGCGAGCGGGCGAAGTCCTCGGCGGTGAAGCCGCGCGCCTCCAGCAGGGCCACGGCCAGCGCATCGCCCATCGCCAGCGAGGCGGTGGTGCTGGAGGTGGGGGCCAGGGCCAGTGGGCAGGCCTCGGCGGGGACGCTGACATCCAGGTGCACGTCGGATTCGCGCGCCATGGACGACTGCGCGCGGCCGGTCATGGCGATCAGCTTGTTGCCCTGGCGCTTGAGCACCGGCAGCAGCAGCAGGATCTCGTCGCTTTCGCCCGAGTAGGACAGCGCCAGCACCACGTCGGCGTCGGTGATCATGCCCAGGTCGCCGTGCGCGGCTTCGCCCGGGTGCACGTAGAACGATGGCGTACCGGTGGAGGCCAGGGTGGCGGCGATCTTGCGCGCGATGTGCCCGGACTTGCCCATGCCGGTGCAGACCACGCGGCCGCGCGCCTCCAGCATCAGCCGGCAGGCGGCACTGAACTCGCCGTCCAGGCGCGCGGCGACGGCGGCAAGCGCGTCGATCTCCACGGCGAAGACTCGACGGCCGCTGGCGGCGAGGGAGCTGGCCTCGGGGGCGTCGGTGGGGGTGGGGCTGGACGAAGGCACGGTTGCCATTTCGGAGTGGGGGCCTTTCCGCTAGGCTAATCGGTTCATTCTATGCGGTCTGGCCGGGAAACGCCCGGCGCACGCTCCGGGGCCGACCTTGGGGCGACATGGCCGGGACCTGCGTTCCGTGCCATGCGACCGCCCTTTTGATTAGTCCGAGGTGGCTCCCCCATGAATCCCGACACCATCCGCGCCCTGATCGAACAAGGCCTGCCCGGCGCCCGTGCCGATGTCCGCGGCGACGACGGCGTGCACTTCGAGGCGACCGTGGTGTGCGAGGCGTTCCGCGGCAAGCTGCCGCTGGCCCGCCACCGCCTGGTCTACGCCACGCTGGGCGAGCGCATGGGCGGCGAGATCCATGCGCTGGCGCTGAAGACGATGACGCCGGACGAGGCCGGCGCATCGGGCTGAGTCGTGTTGCGGCCCGGGGCGGTTGCGCGGGATCCGCGCGGCCTCCCTGGCTGCTCCGGCCCACCTCCATTGGCCGTCCGTCCCCACCTGTTCCGCGAGTCGAGGAATCCATGCAGAAGATTGTTGTCGAGGGCGGACGCCCGCTGAACGGTGAGGTGCAGATCTCCGGCGCCAAGAACGCCGTGCTGCCCATCCTGTGCGCCACCCTGCTGGCCGACGAGCCGGTGGAGATCAGCAACGTGCCGCACCTGCACGACGTGGTCACCACCGCCAAGCTGCTGGCGGGGCTGGGCGCTGGCATCACCATCGACCAGGGCACCATCGGCACCGGCAGCGAGAGCGGCATCGTGGTCGATCCGCGCACGGTCAACAGCCACGTCGCGCCTTACGAACTGGTCAAGACCATGCGCGCGTCGGTGCTGGTGCTGGGGCCGCTGCTGGCCAGGTACGGCGAGGCCGAGGTGTCGCTGCCCGGCGGCTGCGCCATCGGCTCGCGGCCGGTGGACCTGCACATCAAGGGCCTGCAGGCGCTGGGCGCGGACATCGTGGTCGAGCACGGCTTCATCAAGGCCAAGGCCGCACGCCTGAAGGGCGCGCGCCACGTGTTCGACATCGTCAGCGTGGGGGCCACCGAGAACGTGCTGATGGCGGCGACCCTGGCCGAAGGCACCACCATCCTCGAGAACGCGGCGATGGAGCCGGAGATCGTGGACCTGGCCGAATGCCTGCGCGCGATGGGGGCGCAGATCGAGGGCGAGGGCACGCCGCGCATCGTGGTCCACGGCGTGGAGCGCCTGCATGGTGGCAAGCACGCGGTGGTGGCCGACCGCATCGAGACCGGCACCTTCCTGGTGGCCGCGGCGATGACCGGCGGGCGCATCACGGCGCGCAAGGCGCGCCCCGACACCCTGGATGCGGTGCTGGACAAGCTGCGCGAAGCCGGTGCGGAGATCACCTGCGACGGCGACCGCATCACCCTGGACATGCACGGCAAGCGGCCCAGGGCGGTGAACCTCACCACCGCGCCGCACCCGGCGTTCCCCACCGACATGCAGGCGCAGTTCATGGCGATGAACTGCGTGGCCGAGGGCGTGGGCGTGATCAAGGAAACGATCTTCGAGAACCGCTTCATGCACGTGAACGAGCTGGTGCGCCTGGGCGCGGACATCCACGTGGACGGGCACAGCGCGGTGGTGCGGGGGGTGGAGAAACTGAGCGGTGCGCCGGTGATGGCCACCGACCTGCGCGCCTCGGCGTCGCTGATCCTGGCCGGGCTGGTGGCCGAGGGTGAGACCACCATCGACCGCATCTACCACCTCGATCGCGGCTACGAGAACATCGAGGAGAAGCTGTCGGGGCTGGGGGCGAAGATCCGCCGCATCGGCTGAGACACCACGGCAGCGAACGCAAAAAGCCCCGGTTTCGGGGCTTTTTGTTTTGGCTCTTGTTGCTCCATGCGCCGGTGCGATGGAGAAAGGAGCGGGGCTGCGCTGTATTGCGGACAAGCGGGCCAAGGATGGCCCGCGGCGCGACTCCGCGCAGGATTGCGCGGACGGAGCGCGGGAGCAATACAGCGCAGCCCCGCTCCGCCCCAGACCCGACTTACCGCACCGCACTCACCCGCAGGTCCATCGCATCCGAGCCCTTCTCGCGCTGCAGGATGCGCGCCGGCACCGGCATGCCATCCACCACCCAGGCGATCGTCTGGCGCTCGCCGCTGGTGTTGACCACCTTGGTGGCCTGCTGCGGCTTGCCGCCCACGGTGATCTGCTCCTTGCCGGCCACGGTGTACTTCATGACCTTGGCCTTGCCGTTCTCCACCAGCCGGTAGACCAGCGGCTTGCCGGCCAGCACGTCGCGCACCAGCGCCAGGTTGACCAGCAGCGCGTCCATGTCGCCGGCCTGCAGTTTCACCGGGCCGGCGCGCTCGGGCTTGACGTCGCCCGACCAGGTGGCCACGCCGCGCGACCAGTCATAGGCGGCGTTCTTGACCGAGCTCTTGACCAGCACCTTGCTGCTGTCGGTGCCCGACAGCGGGCGCCACTGCCCGCCCACGTCCTGGAACACCGTGGTCTGGCTGAGGTTGGCCAGCGGGTTCTGGATGCTGAGGTTGTAGCGCCACTTGCCTTCGCCGGCCTGGGTGAGGGTCATGCGGCCGTTGGCCTGCATGCCCATGTAGCTGGCCTCGTACTCGGCGGTGAACGGCTCGAGCGCCCATGCGGACGCGCTGGCGAGCAGGGCGGCCACCGCCAGCGTGATCCGGTACAGCTTCGACTTGGCAAACGTCTTGGTCATCTATTGGATTCCCTTGTACTCCACCAGGCGCAGGTCGTAGGTGTCCTGGCCGTTCTCGCGTTGCAGGATGCGGACCGGCGTTGGAACCCCGTCGGCCACCCATAGCAACGTTTCATCGCCGTGGGCGTGGCCGGTGCGGCCCACCCGCAGCGTGTCGAACCGCATGTCGCCCGCGCCCATGCTCTCCACGTCGCCGGCGACCTGGTACTGGTGGTCGCGCACGCGGCCATCGTCGACAAAGCGGTAGTGCAGGGCCTTGCCGGGGGCTGCGTCGCGGATCACCGCGAGGTTGATCAACAGGCCGCTCATGTCACCGGGCTGCAAGGCCACGGGACGTGAGCGGGACGCTTTCACGTCGCCCGTCCAATGGGCGCTGCGTGAATTCCAATCGTAGAGTCCGATGGTTTGCCGGCGCGTGAACGCAAGCCGGCGCACCGTGGCCTGGGTCAGCGGGCGGTAAGTCTTGCCCGTGGCAGACACGTCGAAAACGGTGCTCTGGTCGGCATGGACGCCGGCGATCCTGAACACGCCGGCACCGCGCATCAACAGGTCCACGCGCCAGCGGTCACCGGGTTGGCGCACCAGTTGCAGGGTGGCGTCGCCGAGTTCGCGGGTGCCCTTGTAGACCTTGTACTGGGCGACGAAGGGTTCCAGTGGGGCCTGGGCTTCGCTGGCGGCAGGAGCGGCGGCAGGTGTGGCGGGCTGCGCGATGGCGCTGGACAGCGGGACGATCAGGGCCGCGAAGACGGTGATCGGTCGGATCCGGGTCATGGCGGGGCGAGGTGGCCGTCGGCGGTCAGTTGCAGGGGGGATGCCAGGATCGCACCGTCATGTTGCACGCCGTCGGGGCCGAGTCCGATCCTGCCGGCGGCCAGTTCGCGCAGCGTGGCCAGCAGCAGCGGGTGCTCGCGTTCCAGCACGCGCGCGGCAAGGCGTTCGGCATCGTCGCCGGGCACCACCGGCACGCGGGCCTGGGCGATCACCGGACCGCCATCCAGTTCGGCGGTGACGAAATGCACGCTGGCACCATGTTCGGCCACGCCCGCGTCCAGCGCCTGCTGGTGCGTGTGCAGGCCCTTGAAGGCGGGCAGCAGGGAGGGGTGGATGTTGATGATCCGCCCTGCACGGGGGGTGACGGCGTCGGCGCTCATGAGCCGCATGTATCCCGCACAGACGATGAGGTCGGGATGAACGGCGTCGACGAGGCTGAACATCGCTTCATCGAACGCCTCGCGGGTGGGGTAGTCCTTGGCGCTGATTGCGGTGGCGGGCACGCAGGTGGCGCGCGCGTGTTCCAGCGCGGTGGCTTTGGCCCGGTCGGAAAACACGCCGGCCACGTGGGCATCGAGCTCGCCGCGCGCGATCGCCTCAAGGATGGCGCGCAGGTTGCTGCCGCGGCCGGAGGCCAGCACGGCCAGTCGCAAAGCGGACATCAACCCGCCTCCCTGGAAGCGGTGATGGGCGCGCGTGCGGGGCGACCGTCCGCGGCCCGGCAGCAGGTCCTGGGCCCAGGCATCAGCGGATGCGCAGGCGCTCGCCGGTACCCGCTGCGGTGACCTGGCCGATCTGCCAATGCGCCAGGCCGAGGCGGTCGAGGTCGGCACCGATCGCCGCGACGTCACCGGGCGCGACCATCAGCACGAAGCCGATGCCGCAGTTGAAGGTGCGCCACATCTCCTCGCGCGGCACGTTGCCTTCGCGCTGCAGCCAGTCGAACACCGGCGGCAGCGGCCAGGCCGACGTGTCGATCGCCAGGCCCAGCGGCTGCGGCACCACGCGGATGATCTTTTCGACCAGGGCACCGCCGGTGACGTGGGCCATGGCGTGGATGTCGTGCCGGGCGAGCAGTTCCAGCACCGGCTTGACGTAGATGCGGGTGGGTTCCATCAGCGCGTCGGCCAGCTTCACGCCGCCGACGTCGAGGTCGAACGGGTTGCCGGCGCGGGCGAGGATCTTGCGGACCAGCGAGTAGCCGTTGGAGTGCGGGCCGCTGGAGGCGATGCCGACCAGCACGTCGCCCTCTCGCACCTTGCTGCCGTCGATGAGGCGGGACTTCTCCACCGCGCCGACGGTGAAGCCGGCCAGGTCGTACTCGCCCGGCGGGTACATGTCGGGCATTTCGGCGGTCTCGCCGCCGATCAGCGCGCAACCGGCGATCTCGCAGCCCTTGGCGATGCCGCCGACCACGTCCACCGTGGTGGCCACGTCGAGCTTGCCGGTGGCGAAGTAGTCGAGGAAAAACAGCGGCTCGGCGCCCTGCACCAGCACGTCGTTGACGCACATGGCGACCAGGTCCTGCCCGATGGTGTCGTGGCGGCCCAACTGCTTGGCCAGGATCAGCTTGGTGCCCACGCCGTCCGTGCCGGAAACCATGACCGGCTCCTTGTACTTGCCCGACAGGTCGAACAGGCCGCCGAAGCCACCGATGCCGCCGCCCAGCACTTCAGGGCGCAGGGTGCGCTTGATGGCTGGTTTGATGCGTTCGACGACTTCGTTGCCCGCGTCGATGTCGACGCCGGCGTCACGGTAGGTAAGCGGGGTGGGGCTCGTCACGGCGGGCTCGGCGGTGGCGGTGGGGAAGTCGGGCATTTTAGCAGCCGGCTGGGCCGGGATTGGCGGATAAGCGTCACTCGGGTGCGGCGCCGGGTTGGTGGAGCGTAGCCAGTGCGGGAGTACCCGGTTGGCGGCTCCCCTGGGCCCTCGACTGCCGTCAATGGACGGATCACCCGGCGTGGGGCACCATTTCCCGACGATTCCAGCCACCTAGGGAAGGCGATGCTCCGCGCAATCCGACTGTTTTGGGCCATCGCGTTGCTGGCGATGGCGTTCGGTGCCGCCGCGCAGCGCGTGGAAGGCGACCGTGCGCGGGCCGAAGGACCGTATGCCGCCGAGGTCAGGGTCAATGGCCAGGGTGAGCCCGAGCGCAACAACGCCTTCGTGCGCGCGCTGGTGCAGGTGCTGGCGCGGCTGTCGGGCGACAACGCGGTGGCCTCGCGCCCGGGCATGCGCCAGGAGCTGGCCTCGGCCAGGGACCTGGTGGAGAGCTACGACTACCGACAGGACGAAGGGGTATCCGCGCGTGGCGCGCCCACCTTCGGCACGGTGCTGGTGGTGCGCTTCGACCCGGAAGCAGTGGATGAACTGGCGGCCATCGTTGGCCTGCCGATCTGGCCGATGCCGCGGCCCAAGCCGGTGCTGTGGCTGGCGATCGACGACGGGTCGGGGCCGCGATTGGCCGGCCTGCCGCAGGCCAACGCGACGCGTCCGGCGCTGGATCGCGCCAAGGATCGTGGCTTCGCGCTGGGCCTGCCGGCCGCCACCGCCGCCGAACAGGCCGTGGTGGGCGCGATCTGGCGTGGCGACACCGCTGCGGTGGCCCGTGCGTCGGCGCGCTACAGCCCGCCGATGCAACTGGTGGGCAAGCTGTACCGGGTGAAGGAAGGCTGGCAGGCCGACTGGATCTTCGTCGACGGCGGCAAGGTCCTGTCGCGCTGGACCGAGAAGCATGCCGACGCACGCCGGGTAATGGCCGCGGGTGCCGACGGTGCGGCCAACGCGCTGGTGCGGCGCTACGCCAAACGAGGCACCGGCAAGGGCATGGGGCCGGCGGGCACCTATCAGGTGACCTTCAATGGAATTGGCAGTGCCGATGCCTACATCCGTCTGGTGGGCTACCTGGAGAAGCTGACGGTGGTGGGGCGGATCACGCCCGTGCGCGCCGTGCCGGGCAGCGTGGCCTTCGACCTCGAGCTGTCGACCGGCCTGCCGGGGCTCCGCCGCGCGGTGGCCCGCGACGACGTGCTGCTCGCCGAGGAAGGCGATGAAGCCGCGTACCGGGTGCGCTGACCGATGACTGACATGGATCCGATCCAGGAAATCGCGCAGTTCTTCCGTCGCCTGAAGTGGACGGCGATGGCCGCGGTCGTGTGCTGGCTGCTGTGGCTGCTGGCGCCGGTACTGACTCCGTTCGTGCTGGCCGCGTTGCTGGGCTGGCTGGGCGATCCGCTGGTGGACAAGCTGCAGGCGCGCGGCCGTTCGCGCAACTTCGCGGTCGGGCTGGTGTTCACTGGCATGATCGTGCTGCTGCTGGTGGCGCTGGTGCTGCTGGTGCCCACCATCGAGCGCCAGGTGCTGACGCTGTGGGAGTCGCTTCCAACCTATCGCGACTGGCTGATGCTGACCGCGTTGCCGTGGGTGGAGGCGCGTACCGGGCTGGAAATCACCCAGTGGCTGGACCTGAGCCACCTGTTCGAGCTGATCCGCGGCAACTGGGAGCGCGCGGGCGGCGTGGCGACCACGCTGCTGGGCTACATGTCGCGATCGGGCTTCGCGCTGCTGACGATGGTGGCCAATGCGGCACTGCTGCCGGTGCTGACCTTCTTCTTCCTGCGCGACTGGGACGTGCTGGTGGAACGCATCGCGGCGCTGATTCCGCGTGACCACCTGGGCACGGCCTCGCGCCTTGCGCGCGACACCAGCGACGTCCTCGGCGCGTTCCTGCGCGGTCAGTTCCTGGTGATGCTGATCCTGGGCGTGATGTATGGCCTGGGGCTGTGGGCGGTCGGGCTGGACCTGGGCATCCTGATCGGTATCGTCGCGGGCCTGTTCACCTTCATTCCCTACCTGGGGCCGACCAGCGGCATCATCCTTGGCAGCATCGCGGCGCTGGTGCAATACGGCGACTGGCAGCATGTCGCCGGGGTGCTGGCGGTGTTCGGCATCGGCCAGGTGATCGAGACCTACGGGCTGACGCCCAAGCTGGTGGGCGACCGCATAGGGCTGCATCCGGTGGCGGTGATCTTCGCGGTGATGGCCGGTGGCCAGTTGTTCGGCTTCCTGGGCATGCTGCTGGCGCTGCCGTTGGCGGCGGTGATCAACGTGCTGCTGCGCTTCGCGCATGAGCGTTACGTGGCCAGCCGGCTGTATGCCGGCACGCAGTCGGCCATCGTGCTGGAGGCGACGGCGCACCACACGCATCCGCCGGAGCACGGCCAGGGGTGAGCGTGTCCGGAGGAAGTGGGCCCGCCGTGCCGCAATTGCCATTGGCCCTGCGCTACCCGCCGGACCAGCGGTTGGACACCTACGTGACGGCCGAGCCGGGCGTGACCGCGCTGGTGCAGGCTGCAGCGACCGAGGGCGGTGACTGGCTGTACCTGTCGGGGCCGCCGGGCGTGGGCAAGACCCATTTGCTGCTGGCGGCCTGTGCCGCGGCCGAAGGTGTCGGGCGCCGAGCGGCCTACCTGCCGCTGGGGGCGGCGGCCGGGCGCCTGCGCGAGGCGTTGCAGGCGCTGGAAGGCAACGATCTGCTGGCGCTGGACGGGCTGGAGCGCATTGCCGGCAATCGCGACGACGAGGTGGCGCTGTTCGATGCCCACAACCGCGCGCGGGCTGCGGGCACCACGGTGCTGTACGCGGCGCAGGGCCATCCCGATGCGCTGGGGCTGGCGTTGCCTGACTTGCGGTCACGCCTGCAGCAGTGCACGCGCCTCGTGCTGGCACCGCTGGACGACACCGGCCGTCGCGAGGTGCTGCGCCAGCGCGCGCAGCGCCGGGGACTGGTGCTGGAGGAGGCGGCGCTGGACTGGCTGCTCAAGCGCGTGGACCGCGACCTGGTGGGGCTGACCGGTGTGTTGGACCGCCTGGACCGCGCATCGCTGGCGGCCCAGCGGCGTTTGACGGTGCCGTTCCTGCGGCAGGTGCTGGGCGCGGACTGAGCACGGCGACGGCGCTGCACGGAGCGGGGCCGCGCCAGAACGTGCTCAGGTGGCGGTTGCCCGCAACGCCGCATCGAGCTGCGCCAACCGCTCCGGCGTGCCGACGTCGGTCCACGGGCCGCGGTGGTGGCAGCCGCTGACACGGCCGGCCTGCATGGCATTTCGAAGCAGCGGTGCGAGCTTGAAGCGCGGCGGCGTTTCGTCCGCACCAGGCTCATCGCCGATGGTGGTGCGCCAGTCGTCGAAGAGAGAGGCGCGGTAGACGCCAATCCCCGCAAACGTAAGGCGTGCAGCCAGGGAGGAGCTGCCTTCGACGTGGTCGTGCACATGGCCATCGTCGCGCAGGATGAAATCTCCGTTTGGGTGGTGCGTAGGGTTGTCGACCAGCACCAGGTGCGCATCGCCGGCCGGTTCGCGCGGCAGGGCGGCGAAGTCGATATCGGTCCAGATGTCGCCGTTGACAGCAAGGAACGGGGCATCGCCCAGCAGCGTACGCGCGTGCCACATGCCGCCGCCGGTTTCGAGCGGCGTCGGGCCTTCGTAGGAGTAATGCAGGCGCACGCCCCAGTGCGCGCCGTCGCCCAGCGTTTCCGGGAACCGTTCGGCCAGCCAGCTGGTGTTGACCACGATGTCGCGCACGCCCATCGCCGCGAGCTTCTCGATATGCCAGGCGATCAGTGGTTTGCCGCCGGCCAGCAGCAGCGGCTTGGGCGTGGTGTTGGTCAGCGGGCGCATCCGCTCGCCCAGTCCGGCGGCGAGGATCAGCGCCTTCATCCGCCCATGCCTTCCTGGCCGCGCGCCAGTTCGACCAGGGCCGGCTTGACGCGTTGTTCGATGACTTCGGCCAGCGGCGCCAGTTCCGGATAGCGCGGCAGCACGGCGTCGAGGTAGGTGAAGAAACGCGGCACGTCGGCGAGGTACTTGGGTTTGCCGTCGCGGTGCCAGAGGCGGGCGAAGATGCCGATGACCTTGAGGTGGCGCTGCACGCCGATCCAGTCGGCGTCGCGACGGAAGCGGGCGCGGTCTGGAACCGGCAGGCCGGCGGCGGTGGCGCGGGCGTGGTAGTGGTCCAGCCAGCCATCGACCTTGGCCTCGGGCCAGCTGAGGAAGGCGTCCTTGAACAGGCTGAGCGCGTCGTAGGCAATCGGGCCGCGCACCGCGTCCTGGAAGTCGAGCACGGCGGGACCGTTGGCGACGGGCATCAGGTTGCGCGGCATGAAGTCGCGGTGCACCAGTACCTGCGGCTGCGCCAGGGCGACGTCGATCAGGCGGCGGTAGACCAGGTCGAGCCGGTCCATGTCGCCGCAGTCCAGCGACAGGCCGAGGTGGTGGCCGAGGTACCACCCGTCGAACAGCCGCAGCTCGCGCGCGAGCAGGGCCTCGTCGTAGACGGGCAGTCCGGGCGGGCAGGGAATGGCTTGCAGCTTGAGCAACTGGGTGATGGCATCGTCGAACAGCGCGTCGGCGTTGTGCAGGCCGATCACATGCAGGTAGGTGTCGGCGCCGAGGTCTTCCAGCAGCAGGAAACCGGCGTCCTCGTCGCGCGCCAGCACGTTGGGCACGCGCACGCCGCCTGATTGCAGCAGGTCGCGGACGCGCAGCCAGGGGCGCACGTCTTCCTTGTCCGGCGGCGAGTCCATGACGATGACGCTGGCGGCATTGGTGCCGGGCATGCTGCCGGGCGCGACGGCGCCGCGCCAGTAGCTGCGGAAGCCGGCGTCCATGGAGGCGCGGTGCAGGTCGAAGTTGGCGTCGCCGGTGACGGTGCAGGCCCAGTCGAGGCGGGCGGTGTCGCGCGCGATGGGCGCGCTGTCGGTATGGCTCATGAAGGCTCCGGCGGCAGCGGGGGCTGCACAACTGCAAAGCGTAGCGCAGCCGGCGCGGGATGCGGGCTGTCGGCCTTCACGCGGGAGCGGCGTCAGGGAGCCAGATGCAATCGCCCCGGGCGGGCCGGGGCGGATTCAGGCGGGTTTGGCGCAATCAGGCAGCCTTCGCGGGAGCGGTCGATTCCAGCGACGCCAGCCACTCGTCGTCCGAGCCTTCGTTGACGCCTTCGAACAACACCGTGGACAGGTAGCGCTCGCCGGTGTCGGGCAGCATCGCCAACAGCACCGAGCCTTCCGGCGCGGACTCGGCCACGCGCAGCGCGGCGGCCACGGTGGCTCCGGCGGAGATGCCGACGAACAGGCCTTCTTCCGCGGCGAGGCGGCGGGCGGTGTCGCGCGCCAGGGTGTCGTCCACCGGCAGGATCTCGTCGGCGATGCCGCGGTTGAGCACGCCGGGGATGAAGTCCGGGGTCCAGCCCTGGATCTTGTGTGGCTGCCATTCCTTGCCGGAGAGCAGTGCCGCGCCGGCTGGCTCGGTGGCGATGATCTTCAGCTCCGGGCGGGCCAGCTTGAGCACTTCGCCGGCGCCGGTGATGGTGCCGCCGGTGCCCCAGCCGCTGACGAAATAATCCAGACGCTTGCCGGCGAAGTCGCGCAGGATTTCCGGGCCGGTGGTGCTGCGGTGGTAGGCGGGGTTGGCCGGGTTCTCGAACTGGTTGGCGAGGAACCAGCCGTGCTTCTCGGCCAGTTCGGCGGCCTTGCGCACCATGCCGGTGCCGCGCTCGGCAGCGGGGGTGAGAATGACCCTGGCGCCGTAGGCGCGCATCAGCTTGCGCCGTTCGATCGAGAACGTCTCGGTCATCACCGCGACGAACGGGTAACCGCGCGCGGCGGCGACCATGGCCAGGGCGATGCCGGTGTTGCCGGAGGTGGCTTCGACGATGGTCTGGCCGGGCTTGAGCACGCCGCGGCGCTCGGCGTCGAGTACGACCGCAAGTGCCAGGCGGTCCTTGACCGAGCCGGCCGGATTGAACGCTTCGACCTTGGCATAGAGGGCGGCGTGCTTGGGCGCGATGCGGTTGAGGCGGACGATCGGCGTGTTGCCGACGGTGTCGAGGATGCTGTCGTAGAGGGCCATGGGGTGTCCTTCGAAAGAGGCTGTGGGGTCAGCGGCGTACTGGCGTATGCGGCGGCGAAATACGGTTCGCGCTCAACATCGGAGGCGGGGAGGCTGGGGATTCACGCGGCCCGCTCCAGCTGTTCGTCGAGATGGCCGGCACCCAGCTGATCGCCCACCGGCGCGGCACCGAACCAGTGCAGACGGATTGCCAGTGCGGCTACTTCGCCCAGCACCAGTAACGCGGGCGATTGCACGGCATGTTCTTCGGCCAGGTGCGGCAGGCGTTCGAGTGTGCCAACGATGACGCGCTGTTCAGGGCGCGAGCCGTTTTCGATTAGCGCGAAGGGCGTGGCGGCATCGCGCCCGTGGGTCAGCAATCGCTCGCGAAGTTGCGGCAGGCCAGCGACGCCCATGTAGACCGCCAGCGTCTGCCGCTCGGCGGCCAGCGACGCCCAGTCGATGGCGTCGGCGGAGTCCTTGGCATGTGCGGTGACGAAACGCACCGATTGCGCGTGGTCGCGGTGCGTCAGCGGGATGCCGGCGTAGGCACCGCAGGCCAATGCCGCGGTGATGCCCGGCACCACTTCGAAGGCGATGCCGTGCGAATGCAGGAACTCCAACTCTTCACCGCCGCGGCCGAACACGAAGCCATCGCCGCCCTTGAGTCGCACCACGCGCTTGCCGGCGCGCGCATGTTCCAGCATCAGCGCGTGAATGCCATCCTGGGTGACATGGTGGTGGCCGGCCTGCTTGCCCACTTCGATGCGCTCGGCGTCGCGGCGGGCGAGTGCGAGCACGTCGTGGCTGACCAGCCGGTCGTGCAGGATCACATCGGCCTCGTTGAGCAGGCGCAGGCCGCGCAAGGTCAACAAACCGGCGTCGCCGGGGCCGGCCCCAACCAGGGCGACGCGGCCCGCCGGGGGAACGCCTTCGGCCTGGCGAGCGCTTTCGGTCAGCTGTGCTAGCAGGCTGCGTTCGGCGGCCACGGTGTCGCCACGACGCAGCAGGGTGGGTACATCGCCCTTCAACAGGCGCTCGAAGAAGCGGCGGCGCGTGCCGAGGTCGGTCAACCGTTCGCGGATGGTGCTGCGTAGGCGGGTAAGCAGATGGGCCAATGCACCGAGCGACTCGTCGAACTGCGTCTCCAGCTGCTCGCGTACGTGGCGGGCCAGCATGGGCGCGCCGCCACCGCTGGAAATTGCGATCTGCAGCGGGCCTCGCTCCACCCGCGACGGTACCTGCACGCTGGACAGCGCCGCGTCGTCGACCACGTTGACCCAGATGCGGCGTGCTTCGCCGGCCACGGCCACCGCACGGTTCACTGCCGGCAGGTCGGTGGCCGCGAAGGCCAGCCAGGCACCGTCGAGCCAGTTGGGGTCGAACGTGCCGGCGAGGTGACGGATGGTTCCCTGCCGGGCCAGTTCGGCCAGGCCCGGCTCGAGCACGGGGGCGCCCACGACGACCTTGGCGCCGGCCTCCAACAGGGCACCCACCTTGCGCCGCGCCACGCTGCCGCCGCCGACCACCACGGCGGTGCGTCCGGACAAATCGATGAACAGCGGAAACAGCGGGGTGGCCATGGCAACAGGGTGGAAGCGGGGTCTTCGACGCTAAGCACCCGCGTCCGTGGGGGGAAATGACATCCGAGTCTTGCCTTATTCCTCAAATGCATAAGCATTGGACCGGATGGCGTTGGCGGCGTAGGGTTAGAATCGTTTCATCAAAATGAAGAGATGAATTATGAACCGCCCAGCCCTCCTGCCGTGTCGCCCGTGGCCGTCGTCTGCTCCCCGTTCCGATCCACGATCTGCCAGGACACCGCTCTCATGACCCTCACCCAGCTCCGCTACCTGGTCGCCATCGCCGACTCGGGGCTCAACATCACCCTCGCGGCCGAACGCGTGCATGCCACCCAGCCGGGGCTGTCGAAGCAGCTCAAGCAGCTCGAGGACGAACTCGGTTTCCTGCTGTTCGCGCGCAAGGGGCGCAGCCTGGACGCGGTAACGCCCGGTGGCGAGCAGGTGATCAAGCACGCGCGCCGGCTGCTGGCCGAGGCCAACAACATCCGCTCGTACGCGGCCAACCAGCGTCGCGACGGCCAGGGCCGGCTGGTGCTGGCCACCACCCACACCCAGGCGCGCTTCGTGCTGCCACCGGCCATCGCGCAGGTGAAGCAGGCCTATCCGCAGGTCAGTGTGCACCTGCAGCCCACCGCCGACGGCGAAGTGCTTGCGCTGCTGGCCAGCGGCGAGGCCGACCTGGCGCTGATCAGCACCGCCGGCGACGTGCCCGAAGGCGGCATCGCGGTGCCGCTGTTCCGCTGGCACCGCCAGGTGCTGGTGCCCAAGGACCACCCGTTGGCCGAACAGTCCGCGCCAGGGCTGGCGCAGCTGGCGGCCTATCCGCTCGTGAGCTATGAATCCTCGATCCGCCCCGAGTCGTCGCTGCGCCGCGCGTTCGTCGCAGCCGGACTGGAGCTGCAACTGGCGATGACCGCGCGCGATGCGGACCTGATCAAGACCTACGTCAGGGCTGGCCTCGGCGTGGGCCTGCTGGCGGAGATGGCCGTCAGCGCGCAGGACGATGCCGACCTGCGCGCGTTGACCGCACCAGCGGCCATACCCGAGTGCGTCGCATGGGCGGTGCTGCCGCGCGAACGCGTGTTGCGCGACTACACGCTGGAACTGCTGCATGCGCTGGCGCCGCAGCTGGATCGCCATGACTTGCGTCGAGTGCTCGCTGGCAACCAGGAAGCGCACTGGCCGACGCCGCCCACCTGGACCGAGCTGAGCCAGCCGATCACGGTGTGACGCCGGCCATGCCGTACCCGGTGCAGCCAAGCGGGGCTGCCCGCCGCCGGGACTTGCTGGAGCCAACGTACGGATACATTGCGCGTGGCTGTGTTGCCAGCCACACGCAGCCCTCATGCCGCCTGGCTGGTGAGCGCCTGGTCCGTGTCCCAGCTTTCATGCAGCCCGCATTCGCGCTTGAGTCCGAAGAAGCGCGTGTCCTCCTCGCTCATGCCGGCCTCCAAGCGGCGCGTGGAGTGCGTGTCGCCGATGGAGACATAGCCGTCGTGCCACAGTGGGTGGTAGGGCAGGTCGTGGCGTTGCAGGTACTGCCACACGTCGCGGTCGGTCCAGTCGGCCAACGGGTGCAGCTTCCAGCGCCCATCGCGCAGTTCGAGGAAGTCGATGCGCCCGCGGCTGGCCGATTGTTGCCGGCGCAACCCGGCGATCCAGGTGCGCACGCCCAACTCACGCAACGCGCGCTGCATTGGTTCCACTTTGTGCGCCTGGTTGTAACGGCTGATGCCATCCACGCCCAACTCCGCCAGGCGGGTCACCCGCGCGTGATCCCACGCGGCGTCCGGCCGCGGGCGATAGACCTTGAGGTTGAGGTCCAACCGCTGCGTCAGTTCATCGGCGAAGGCGTGGGTCTCCGGGAACAGGTAGCCGGTATCCACCAGGATCACCGGGATGCCAGGCTTCTGCCGCGTCACCAGATGCAGCGAAACGGCCGCCTGCGCTCCAAAGCTCGATGACAGCGCATGCTCGCCAGCCTGCGCGTCCAGCGCCCACGCCACGCGCGCCTGCGCACTCTGCGTGCCCAGCCAGCGGTTGAGTTCGTCCAGCGCGCGCGGGGACTCGGCGGCGGTGATCGGATCTGGCGGGCTCATGCGACCACCGCGACGTCGATGGTGCGGATGTCCCTGGCGGGCACCGAGACCACGGCGGCACGCAGCAGGTAGTCGCCGAAGTGTTCGCCCGGCGCGCGCTGCGCGGCGAAGTCGCCCAGCAGCGGGTCCAGCGCGGCGAGCATGGTGGCCTCGTCGACGTTCTCACGGTACAGCGTGTTCAGGCGCTGGCCGCGGTGATCGGCACCGAGCATCAGGTTGTAGCGGCCCGGGGCCTTGCCCACCAGCGCGATCTCGCCCAGGTAAGGGCGGGAGCAACCGTTGGGGCAGCCGCTGATGCGCACGTTGATGGGCATCCCGCGCAGGCCATGGCGGTCTAGCAGCGCTTCCAGCCGGTCGATGAAATCGGGAAGGTAGCGCTCGGCCTCGGCCATCGCCAAGCCGCACGTGGGCAGCGCGACGCACGCCACGGCATTGAGCCGGGTGGGCGATGCAGTGGCATGAATGTCCAGCCGATGTCGCGCCACCAGTGCCGCCAGCTTCTCGCGCAATGCGTCGGGCACGTTGGCGATGACCAGGTTCTGGTTGGCGGTCATGCGGAATTCCGGCGGCGGCAGGGATGCGCTGGTCGTCGCCTCGCTGCCTGCCACGGCATCGCGCAACAGCGTGGCGATCTCGCGCAGCCCGGTGAGGTGGCTCGCGCCGTGGCGGTCCCAGATCCGGCCGGCGATGATGCGCAAGGTAAGGTGCCAGCGCGCGGGATCGTCTTCGGACTGGACCCAGCCGAAGCGATCGCCGTTGTGCTGGAAGTGGGCCAACCGTGCCGGTTCGAACGCGAGTCCGGCGCGCCGTTCCACTTCGGCCTTGAAGGCATCCACGCCGCGCTCGTCCAGCGTGTACTTGAGTCGTGCGCGCTTGCGCTGCGTGCGGTCGCCCCAGTCGCGCTGTGTGGTGACCACGGCTTCCGTTACCGCTTGGACGCGGTCGGCGGGAACGAAGCCGAGCACGCTGGCCAGTCGCGGATAGGTGTCGGGATCGCCGTGGGTCGCGCCCAGTCCGCCGCCCACGCTGACGTTGTAGCCCAGCAACTCACCCTGCTCGAGGACGGCGGTGAACCCGAGGTCCTGGGCGAAGACGTCGATGTCGTTGAAGGGCGGTATGGCGAAGCCGATCTTGAACTTGCGCGGCAGGTAGGTCGGCCCGTAGACCGGCTCCTCCTCTTCACCACTGCCGGCGACCTTCTCCTCGTCCAGCCAGATCTCGTAGTAGGCGCGTGAGCGCGGCAGCAGCGCGGTCGAAATCGCCGCGGCCTGCGCGTGCACCGCGGCATGCGCGCGCGACAGGTGCGGGTTGGCCGCGGCCACCACGTTGCGGTTGATGTCGCCGCAGGCGGCGATGGTGTTGATCATCGCCGCGTTGATCGCCTGCAGGGTCGGCTTCAGCTCGGACTTGATCACGCCATGGAACTGGAAGGCCTGGCGGGTGGTGATGCGCAGCCCGCGTTCGGCGTAGGTGGTGGCGACCCGGTCAAGTTGGAGCCATTGCTCCGGCGTGACCACGCCTCCTGGCGTGCGGGTGCGGATCATGAACGAGTACGCCGGTTCCAGCTTCTGCAGGCGGCGCTCCTCGCGGATGTCGCGGTCGTCCTGCTGGTAGCTGCCGTGGAACTTGATCAGCGCGGTGTCGTCGTCGGCCAGCGCCCCGGTGACCGGGTTGGCCAACGATTCCAGCAGCGATCCCCGCAGCCGGCGGCTGGCGAGCTTGATGTCTTCAACCGAATGCGTGCTCATCAGTACGTGCTCATCAATAAACGTCCCGGGCGTAGCGGCCCTGCGCCTGCAGCGCGTTGAGGTACTCGGCAGCGTCCTCGGCCGAGCGGCCACCGTGTTCGGCAATGAGGGCAAGCAGCGCGGCATGCACATCCTTGGCCATGCGGGTGGCGTCACCGCAGACGTACAGGTGCGCGCCGCCCTCCAGCCAGGCGAAGACCTCCGCGCCGTGTTCGCGCAGACGGTCCTGCACGTAGGTCTTGCGGGCGGGCGCGGCGCTGGCGTCGTCGGCGGTGATGGCGCGGAGCGCATCACGCGAGAACGCCAGGTCCAGTCGATGCAACCGCCCGCGCCGGAGCGCGTCCTGCCATTCCGACTGGTACAGGAAGTCGGTGCGTGCGTGCGGGTTGCCGAAGAACAGCCAGTTGCGGCCAGTGGCGCCGGTGGTGTCGCGTTCCTGCAGGAAGCCACGGAACGGCGCCACGCCGGTGCCGGGACCGATCATGATCACGTCGCGGCTGCCGTCGGTCGGCAGGCGGAAGCGCTCGTTGGGTTCGATGAATACCCGGATGCGCTCGCCTTCCGCGGCCCGCGCGAGGAAGCTGGACGCCGCCCCCCAGCGCAGGCCGTCGGTGCCATCGTCATCTGTACCCGTTTCCACGCGGTACTCGATGTGCGCGACGGTGAGATGGGCTTCATCGCCCACCGCCTTGCTGCTGGACGCGATGGAATACAGCCGCGGCACCAGCGGGCGCAGGCTGGCCACCAGCGCTTCGGCCGACCACGGCGCTGGATGCGCGCGCAGCAGGTCGATCAGCTGGTGATGGGCGAGCAGGTCGGCGAGGCCGGCCGCGTTGTCGGGTACGAGACGCGCATCCAGCGCCGCGTCCTTCGCCCGTGCCGCGTGGGAGACGACGAACGGGCGGGACAACCGGGTCAGCTCGCGGCGGCTGGACAGCCATTCACGCAGCGGGAGGTCCGTGCCGCCATGGGCGACGGGCTGCTCACCATCCAGCGCCAGGGTGGTGAGCACCGCATCCACCAGCTGCGGCGGATTATGCGGCCACACGCCCAGTGCATCGCCGGCCTGGTAATGCAGGCCGGAGCCTTCCAGCGACAGTTCGATATGGCGGATGTCCTTGTCGGACCAGGCGCCGTCGCGATTGCGGCCAGTGATGCGCTGGTTGGCCAGCAGCTCGGCGTGGAACGGGTTGTCGCGGGTGTAGGCACTGGTGGCCGCCGCGAGCGGGCGCAGGGGCGTGACCGTGGCCAGTGGCGCCTGGGGCTTCAGTGACTCCCTGGCGACGGTGAGCGCGTTCGCCAGCCACGGTGTCGCCACGGTTTCGATGTCGAGATCGGCATCGCCACGCGGCAGCCAGCGCTTGGCACCCAGCGCGGCGAAGCGCTCGTCCAGCACGCGACCGACCGCGCAGAACTGCGGGTAGCTGGAATCGCCCAGGCCCAACACCGCGAACTGCAGCTCGGGCAGCCTGGGTGCGCGCTTGCCGGTGATGAACTCGACGAAACCGCGCGCGTCATCCGGCGGATCGCCGTCGCCCTGGGTGCTGATCACCACGATCAGGTGTCGTTCCTGCTTCAGCTCGCGCGTGGCGTAGGTGTCCGCGCGCAGCACGCGCACGCCCAGGCCAGCCGCTTCGACCTGCTGCGCCAGCGATTCGGCCGCGCGCCTGGCGTTGCCGGTCTGGCTGCCGTAGACAATGGTCAGTGTCGGCGCTGGCTGCGCGTCGGCCGCGGGCACGGCCATGGGGCGCGTCGTGGGCAGGGCCTGGGCGCGCGCCAGTCCGGCCGCATAGCCGGAAAGCCACCACAGGCCAGCACCGTCGAGGCTGGTGGTGAGCGTTTCGACCAGATCGGACTGTGCTGGCGACAACAGCGAAGGCGGAGCGGAGAAAGCGGGCAAGGCGGACATGGAGGCACCGCGGGGGGATTTCGACGCTGCCAGCCTAGGGACGTGCTTGTCCGGGCGGAAAGGAAGACGGGTTATGCGCTTATGCCCTCGCTGTATTTCCGGCCGGCGAAGTGTGCTTCGATACTGCCGGACACCTCGAACCGACGCCCACATCCAGGAATGGAACTGCCCCCCGACCTGCTGCTGTTCATTGCGATCGGTTTCGCCGCCCAGTTGGTGGACGGCGCGCTGGGCATGGCCTATGGCGTCACCGCGTCCAGCCTGCTGCTGGGATTCGGCGTGCCGCCCGCGATATCCAGCGCCACCGTGCATGCCGCCGAGTGCTTTACCACCGGCGCGTCGGCCGCGTCGCACCACGCCTTCGGCAACATCGACCGCAAGCTGTTCAAGCGCCTGCTGTTGCCGGGTGTGGTGGGGGCCGGCGTCGGCGCCTACCTGCTGGCAAGCCTCCCCGGTGACGCACTGCGCCCCTGGATTGCCGGCTATCTGGTGCTGATGGGCGCAATCATCATCTACAAGGCCTTCCGCGATTTCCCGCCCGCGGAAGTGGCCTCGCACGTGGCGCCGCTGGGCTTCTTCGGTGCGCTGATCGATGCCATTGGCGGCGGCGGTTGGGGGCCCATCGTCTCCAGCAACCTGCTCGCGCGCGGTAACGCCCTGCGCCTGACCGTGGGCACGGTGAATGCGGTGGAGTTCTTCGTCACCCTCACCGCCTCGCTGGTGTTCCTGCTCACGCTCGGGCTGGGCCACTGGGACATCATCTTCGGCCTGGCCATCGGGGGCGTCGCCGCGGCGCCGCTGGGCGCGATCCTGGTCCGGCACGTGCACCCCCGCCCGCTGCTGGTGCTGGTGGGTCTGCTGGTCATCGGTCTCAGCACCCGCACCCTGCTCAAGCACTTTGGCCTGTTTTGAGTCACGATTGACGCCAATCCCGCGAGTTGCCCCTTGAACCTCCCGATGTCCCTGCCATCCCTGTCGCCGCCTGCGCTCAGCCACCTCGACCGCCTCGAGGCGGAAAGCATCCACATCCTGCGCGAAGTCGCGGCCGAGTTCCGCAACCCGGTGATGCTGTATTCCATCGGCAAGGACAGCTCCGTGCTGCTGCACCTGCTGCTCAAGGCGTTCGCCCCCGGCAAGCCGCCGATCTCGCTGTTGCACGTGGACACCGGCTGGAAGTTCCGCGAGATGATCGCGTTCCGCGACCGCCGCGCCGCGGAGACCGGCATCGACCTGCGCGTGCACATCAACCCCGAAGGCGTGGCCCAGGGCATCGGCCCGATCACCCACGGCGCCACCGTGCACACCGACGTGATGAAGACCCAGGGCCTGAAGCAGGCGCTGGAACTCCACGCCTTCGATGCCGCCATCGGCGGCGCACGCCGCGACGAGGAGAAGTCGCGTGCCAAGGAGCGCATCTTCTCGTTCCGCACCGCGCAGCACCGCTGGGACCCGAAGAACCAGCGCCCGGAGCTGTGGAACCTGTACAACACCCGGGTGCACAAGGGCGAGTCGGTGCGTGTGTTCCCGATTTCCAACTGGACCGAGCTCGACGTCTGGCTGTACATCTACCGCGAACGGATCCCGGTGCCCTCGCTGTATTTCGCCGCCGAGCGGCCCGTGGTGGAGCGCGACGGCGCCCTGATCCTGGTCGATGACGAGCGCCTGCCCCTGCGCGAAGGCGAGGTGCCGCAGACGCGAATGGTGCGCTTCCGCACCTTGGGCTGCTACCCGCTCACCGGCGCCATCGAGTCCGAGGCCGACACGCTGGAGAAGATCATCGCCGAGATGCTGGTTGCGACCACCTCCGAACGCCAGGGGCGCGTCATCGACCACGACCCGTCGGCCTCGATGGAAAAGAAAAAACAGGAGGGCTACTTCTGAGTCGACGCAAACCGCCCGTTCCGGGCACCGCGACGATCCTGCAGATGCCACGTGCCATGCCCCTTATCGACCACGACACCAACACCAACACCGACGCCGCGGCCGCCGTCGCCGCCTATCTGCACCAGCACGAGACCAAGGGCCTGCTGCGCTTCATCACCTGCGGCAGCGTGGATGATGGCAAGAGCACCCTGATCGGCCGCCTGCTGCACGACACCAGGCGCCTGTTCGACGACCAGTTGTCCGCGTTGGCCTCGGACAGCCGCCGCCATGGCACCCAGGGCGACGACATCGACTTCGCGCTGCTGGTCGATGGCCTGGCCGCCGAGCGCGAGCAGGGCATCACCATCGACGTGGCGTACCGGTTCTTCACCACCGACAAGCGCAAGTTCATCGTCGCCGATTGCCCGGGCCACGAGCAGTACACCCGCAACATGGCGACCGGCGCCTCAACGGCCGACGTCGCCGTCGTGTTGGTCGACGCACGCAAGGGCGTGCTGACCCAGACCCGCCGGCACAGCTACATCGTCTCGCTGCTGGGCATCCGCCACGTGCTGCTGGCGGTGAACAAGATGGACCTCGTCGGCTACGACGAAGGCGTGTTCGAGCGCATCGTGGAGGGCTACCGCGAACTGGCTGCGCAGCTGGGCATCGGGCACGTCACCGCGGTGCCGCTGTCGGCGCTGAAGGGCGACAACCTGCTGTCGCACGCCAGCACCATGCCCTGGTACACCGGGCCGAGCGTGGTCGAGTTCCTGGAGGGCGTGGATGTCAGCCGCGACCGCGGCGACGTGGGCTTCCGCCTGCCGGTGCAATGGGTCAATCGTCCCAATCAGGACTTCCGCGGTTTTTGCGGCACCGTTGCCGCGGGCGAGGTGCGTCGCGGCGATGCTGTCGTCGCGCTGCCTTCCGGTCGCCGCAGCGTGGTGGAGCGCATCGTCACCGCCGACGGCGATCTGGCAGTGGCCGGTCCCGGGCAGGCCATCACCCTGACCCTCGCCGACGAGCTTGATATCAGCCGCGGTGACGTGATCGCCGTCGCAGCGAACCCGTGCGAGGTCGCCGACCAGTTCGCAGCGCACCTGCTGTGGATGGGAGAGCAGCGCCTGCTGCCTGGACGCCCGTACTGGCTGAAGATCGGTACGCGTACCGTCACCGCCACCGTCACCGAGATCAAGCACAAGGTCGACGTGAACACGCAGGCGCGACTGGCCGCCAAGCATCTGGAGCTGAATGAGGTTGCCTACTGCAACATCGGTCTCGACCAGCCCATTCCGTTCGAGGCCTATCGCGACAACTGCGAGCTGGGTGCCTTCATCCTGATCGACCGCCAGACCAACGCCACGGTAGCGGCCGGAACGCTGGATTTCGCCCTGCGCCGAGCCGGCAACATCCACTGGCACCCCGCCGACATCGACCAATCCGCACGGGCGCTCAGCCTGGGCCAGGCCCCGCGCTGCGCGTGGTTCACCGGCCTGTCCGGTTCGGGCAAGTCGACCATCGCCAACCTCGTGGAGAAGAAGCTGCACGCGATGGGCCGCCACACGTACGTCCTTGATGGCGACAACGTGCGGCACGGCCTCAACAAGGACCTGGGATTCACCGACGAGGACCGCGTGGAGAACATCCGCCGCGTTGCCGAAGTGGCGCGACTGATGACCGATGCCGGCTTGCTGGTGCTGGTCAGCTTCATCTCGCCGTTCCGTGCCGAGCGGCGCATGGCACGGGAGCTGTTTGCCGAAGGCGACTTCATCGAAGTGTTCGTGGATACACCGTTGCCGGTGGCCGAAGCGCGCGACGTCAAGGGGCTGTATGCCAAGGCGCGCGCAGGCAAGATCCCCAACTTCACCGGTATCGACTCGCCATACGAGGCCCCGCAGGCGCCGGAACTGCGGCTGGATACGACGACCGCCAGCGCCGACGCGCTGGCCGACCTGGTGGTGGCGCGCCTGCTGGCCTAGGACTCCGCTTCATCAAGCCTGCCGCCCGGCGTTGCGGCGCAGCTTGGGCCGCGGTTGGAGCGCTTGGTCCCGGATCGACGACGCCCGGCGAAAGCCGGGCGTTGCACGAGCGGTCAGCCGGGGAACTACGGCATCAGCAGCAGCCGTGCCCGCCGTGGCGCGTACCACTGTCAGCCACCACGCCGGCGCCGCTGGTCTCGCCGCGCTGGCTGGCGCCATGGTGCGCCGCGACCACGTGCGCCACGCACGCGGTCACGCGCTTGCCCATCGGGATGTGCAGGAACTCGTTCGGGCCGTGCGCGTTGGAGTGCGGACCCAGCACGCCGGTGATCATGAACTGCGCACCCGGGAACTTCTCGCCCAGCATGCCCATGAACGGGATCGAACCGCCTTCGCCCATGTACATCGCCGGCTTGCCGAAATACGCCTGGCTGGCCTCGTCGATGGCAGTCTCCAGCCAGGGTGACATGGCCGGTGCGTTCCAGCCGGTGGAAGCCTTCTCCAGCTCCATCGTCACCTGCGCGCCGTTGGGCGGATCGCGCAGCAGCTCCGCCATCAGCACCTCGCCGGCGGTCTTGCCGTCGGTGGTCGGCGGCAGGCGCAACGACAGCTTCACCGCGGTGTGCGGGCGCAGCACGTTGCCGGCCGAGGCCAGCGGCGGCATCCCGTCCACGCCGGTCACCGACAACGCCGGGCGCCAGGTACGGTTGAGCACCAGCTCGTCCAGCGCTTCGGCCATCGGCTTGAGGCCGTCGACCAGCGGGAACTTGTCGAACACCGCGGTATCGAGCACTTCGGCGGCGCGCCTGGCCTGCGCCAGGCGCTCGGCGGGCACTTCGGCATGCAGCTTGTCCAGCAGGATGCGGCCGGTATTCTCGTCCTCGATCCGCGACAGGATCTGGCGCAGCAGGCGGAAGCTGGACGGCACCACGCCGGAGGCATCACCCGAGTGCACGCCCTCGTTGAGCACCTTCACCGACAGGTTGCCGCCGGTCAGGCCGCGCAGCGAAGTGGTGCACCACAGCTGGTCATAGTTGCCGCAGCCCGAGTCCAGGCACACCACCAGCGACGGCTTGCCGATGCGGTCGGCCAGGTGGTCGACGTAGGCGGGCAGGTCGTAGCTGCCGGACTCTTCACAGGCTTCGATCAGGATCACGCAGCGCGAGTGCGGCAGCTTCTGCTCCTGCAGCGCCATGATCGCGGCCAGCGAGCCGAAGATCGCGTAGCCGTCGTCGGCACCGCCGCGGCCGTAAAGCTTGTCACCCTTGAGCACCGGCTTCCACGGGCCGAGGTCTTCGTCCCAACCGGTCATTTCGGGCTGCTTGTCCAGGTGGCCGTAGAGCAGCACGCAGTCCTCGTCGCTGCCGCCGTTGGCCGCCGGGATCTCGACGAAGATGAGCGGGGTGCGGCCTTCCAGGCGCACCACCTCCAGCCTCATCCCCGGGATGGCCTGTGCGTTGGCCCAGTTGGCCATCAGCGTGACGGCCTGGTCCATGTAGCCGTGCTCCACCCACTGCTCGTCGAACATCGGCGACTTGTTGGGGATGCGGATGTACTCGACCAGCTGCGGAACGATCTCGTCGTCCCACTTCTTCGAGACGAAGCGGTCTACCTGCTTGGCGTCCATGACGGCCCTCGTGCGTGATGAACGGGCATTTTAACCCGCCAGGCCGGGGTAGGAATTTTCCTACAGCGCGGTGCGCCCGATTCCGGGTCGCGCCGCGCCGGTCCCCGATTCCGCCCGCGTGCGGCGGTCCGGAGACTGTGCCCATGTCGCCGCAGGTTCGAGCCCGGCACTGGCGGGTCAAAGGAGACGAGGCATGACGAACATCACCGGACGGCTGCGTGGCCTGCTGTTGGCGGTGCTGCTGGCACTCGCCTGCCAGCCTGCCCTTGCGACGGAACAGGTCGACATCAACACCGCGGACGTGGGCACGCTGGACCGGGTGCTGGTCAATATCGGTCCGGCCAAGGCGGAAGCCATCGTGGCCTACCGCACCGCCAACGGCCCGTTTCGCAGCGTCGAACAACTGGCCCTGGTCAAGGGCATCGGCCTGAAGACCATCGAGAAGAACCGCGACCGGATCGTTGTCGGCGTCGCCCCTCCACGGCGCCGTTGACTCCGCCAGCCACAGGAGTGTGGGAAACGGGGCGCGCCCCGGACAAGGAAGTGCATCGCCCGGTCGCACAGGACGTGCGGCCGGGCGACATCTTCGTGTTCGTTTGTCCTGTCGGGGTTGGCTAGACTGGCAGGCTGGCGATGTGGAGTGGAAGGATGGCGGCCGACAGCAGGCAGGCGGGTGGGCACGTGCTGGTTATTCCCGCCAACGAATACCGACGGGAGCGTTGGCGCAACCGGCTCGGCTGGACGCGGGAGATCGCGCGCGGAGGCCTGTCCAATGAAGGCTTTCGCGTCGATCCAGGCGACTCGGTGAGCGAGTGGGACTGGCGCTTGTCCATTGCCGAGATCGAGCAGGACGCGGCGTTCTCCTCGTTTCCGGGCATCGACCGGGAACTGGTGCTGCTATCCGGCAACGGCGTTCGCCTGCGTTTCGACGATGGCGAAACCCACGAACTGCGCCCACCGCATGAACGGCTGCGGTTTGCCGGTGAACGCAACTTGACCGGCGAACTGCTCGACGGCCCCACCCACGACTTCAACCTGATGTGGCGGCGTGACCGCATCGAGGCCGGGCTGTGGCATCGCCCGCTGGTGGGGCCGATGGTGATCTTCACCGAGCCTCACGGGCTGTGGGCGGTGCATCTGCTGTCCGGGCAGGCCGCCTTTGACCGCGCCCCTGAGCTGCCGACGCTGTCAATGGGCGACACGGCGCTCATCCGCGCCGGCGACGCGCGCGTGCGCCATGTACTGCATGGCGGTGGCGAGGCCCTGATGATCCGCCTGTCGCCGCGCGCGGACGGCTGACCGCACTTCGCCGGCAACCCCGGGGCCCGCGTGGCCCCGTCCCTCCGGGATCAGAGCAACGCCGGCCCCAGCACCACCAGCAGCACCAGCACCGACAGGCCCATCACGCTGGCCGCCATCTGCCGGGCACTTCGGCCGCGGGCCCACATCCAGATGCCGGAAAGGCCCAGCAGCAGCATGCCGATGGCGAAGCTGTCGGCAAGTGCGATCCATGCCCAGCCGCCGCCGACACCCTTGTGCAGGCGGTTGAGGCCGGCCAGCAACGCGTGGCGAGACTGTTTCACTTCCGCGGTGGCGTTGCCCGGCATGTATTCCAGCGACCACGACTTGGACGCGGTGCCGCCGGACAGGTTCCACTTGGCCGGTTGCCGGACCTCGTTGCCGCCCAGGCGCGCCGCCTCCGGCTTGCCCTTGCGGATGACCTGCGGCTGCAGCCCATGGGCCGAGCCCAGCCATGCGGCCAGGGCCTCCGGGGTGTCGCGCGCCCCGGCCGGCACCACCAGCACCACCCGCCCGCTTTCCAGGGTTTCGCCTTGCGGCCACGCGTCGTCGCCGAAACGGTGGTTCATCACCAGGCCCGTCAGCCCGTAGATCACCGCCGCCAATGCACCCCAGGCGCCGATCCACAGGTGTAGCTGGCGGACCCAGCGGTAGGCGGTGTTGCCGCGGCGGCGGGCAGTGGGCGCTGCAAGGCTGGCGGTGAAGGTGGAGGTGTTCATCGGATTCCCGGGCATCAGAAAAAGGGCCCGCATGCCGGTGCGGGCCCTGCGGCTATGGCGTGGCGACCGTCAGAACTTGAAGTTGGCCGTGACGTAGTAACCACGCGGCGCGCCCGGGGTGATGTTGTTGTCGTTGTGCGCGGACGCGAAGTACTTCTTGTCGAACACGTTCTCGATGTTGAGCTGCAGATCGAGGTAGTCGGTCGGCGAGTAGAACAGCGCCGCGTCGTACCGGGTGAAGCTCTTCAGGGTGACCGCGTTGGTGGTCTGCGCGAACACTTCGCCGCGATGGATGGCGCCCAGGCCAGCTCCCCAGCGCTGATTGAAGTTGTAGCGGTTCCACAGCGACGCGGTCTGTTCGGCAAGGTTGGCCGGACGGTTGCCGCGGCTGGTGGCCGTGAGGATCTCGCCGTCCTGCCAGGCGTAGCCGCCCATCACGCTCCAGGCGTCGGTGATGTTGCCGGCCAGGCCAATTTCCACGCCTTCGATACGCTCGCCGTCGACAAGGATGGAGGTGCCCGCGGTGGCGCCGGGGACGATCACATTGCTGTGGTCAAGGCGGAAGGCGGCGGCGCTCAGCTCCAGGCGTGGCAGCACGTTCCACTTGGCGCCGATTTCGTAGTTCTTGAACTCTTCCGGTTCGAAGGTGGCATTGCTGACAGTTATCGAGCTCAGTTGTTCGCCCGCGCGCGGCAGGTAGGTCAGGCCGTAGCTGGCGTACAGCGAGAGGTCTTCGACCGGCTTGAACACCAGCCCGGTGCGCGGCGACCACAGGTTGTCGGTGGTGGAGAGCGTTGCGCCGTTGCGATTGTTGCGGAAGTCGACCTTGAAACGGTCAAAACGGACGCCGACCACGGCCTGCCACTTCGGCGAGAACTCGATCTGGTCCTGCACGTAAGCCGCGGCGATCTTGGCCACGCTGTGGTTGTCAGCGTCGGTGGCGCTCTGGGCAAAGGTCACCGGCCCGTTGTAGCCCGGGTTGGACAGCGGCACGCAGAACGCGGAGGTCGTGGCGATGAACGCGCCTGCACTGTTGTAGCAGGTGTTGGACGGGAACGCGCCGGTCTTGCGGAAGTTGTCGGTCTCCTGGCGACCGAACTCGAGGCCGACGAGGAAGCCGTGCCTGACTGCACCCGTCTGCAGGTCAAATGTCAGGTCGGTCTGGTTGAACAGGTTTTCGCGCTGGGTGTCGTTGCTGTAGGCGGCGATGGCGACCATCCGTTCGCCCGTCGCCGGGAACACGCGGGCGCCGCCGTTTGGGAACACGTTCTGGTAGAACTTGCCATAGTCGGCATAGCGGGTGCGGTTGCGCAGCACGGCGTTGCCGAAGTCGTGTTCGACCATCAAGTTGAGCGCATCCAGCTCAAGGGTGGTCGGGCTGTTGGCGGCGCTACCGAAGAAGGTGGAACGGTCCGCGTCCACCGGCAAGCGGCGGCCGTTGAACGGCGTGGCGTACGCCGGCAGGCCGCGGTCGGTCACACGCTCGTCTTCGAAGTGCTCCAGGTCGAAACGGATCTGGGTGTTCTCGCCGGCATTGATGGCAAAGCTTGGATTGATGCCCCAGCGCTTGAGCTCGAAGCCGTCGCGGAAGCTTTCGCTGTCCTCGTACAGGCCGGTCACGCGGAAGGCGAAGGCCTCATTGACGGCCTGGCCGAAGTCGCCGGTCAGGCGGCGGCGGTTCCAGGAGCCCAACTGCAGGGAGGCTTCGTGCGTCGGGACCCACTCGGCCTGCTTGGTCACGCGATTGATCACGCCGCCGGTGCCGCCTCGGCCGAAGATCATGGCGTTGGGACCCTTGAGCACCTCGACGCGTTCGCTGTTGTACAGGTCGCGGAAGTACTGCACGTCGTCGCGCATGCCATCGACGAACATGTCGGCGGTGGAGGTGTTGCCGCGCAGCACCGGCGCGTCACGGTGGCCTTCGCCCTGGGCCATGCCTGCACCGGGCACGTACTGCACGACGTCGGCCAGGCCGCGCATGCCCGTGTCGTCGATCATGTCCTCGGTGACCACGGTGATCGACTGCGGCACGTTGATCAGCGCGGTGTTGGTCTTGGTCGCGGTGCGGGTTTCCTCGATGTTGTAGCCGGCGCGGTAGCCACGCACTTCCACCTTGTCCAGGTCGGTGGGGGCGGCCAGGTTGGCCGAGGCGGCGGTCGCGACGGTGACGTGGCCTTCGCCCTCGTCGGCGGCGGCAGCCGGGAACGCGATGGCGAGCGAGAGGGCGACGGCGAGGGGAGATCCTTTCAGGAGTTGCGGCTTCATTGCTCTGAGCAGGTATCGGCCGGGATGGCCGGGTCAGGTTTCGATCGGAATGATAATGATTCGCAACACGAATTGCACGTGATTTCGATCAAGTCAACCTGGTTTGCCGTTGGACGGGCCGACGAACCGGCATGCATCGCGGGATGGGTGGCCTTGAAACCGCTCGGGGCCGAGGTCGGGCGCGACGAAGGTCGCGGGAGGCAATTTGCGAATGATCAAAGTGCCGCGCGCCACCGCCACCTAGAGTGCCCCCTTTCACAAATCCGGTAGCGATCCCCCCCATGGCGTTTGTGCTTTTCGAGTCCGGAGACCACCGCTGCGTGGCCTTCAGCGACCTTGTGCGCGGCGACGACGGCGTGCAGGCCAACCAGTTCCTGGTCCAGGACGGCAGGCATTCGGCGGTGATCGATCCGGGCGGTGCGCTGGTCTACAACCCGTTGATGCTGGCGCTGGCCGCGTACGTGAAGCCCAATGAGGTGGACCTGGTGTTGTGCTCGCACCAGGACCCGGACATCATCGGTGCGGTGGACAAGTGGCTGCTGTACAGCCAGGCCACGGTGGTGTGTTCCAAGCTGTGGGGACGGTTCGTGCCGCACATCGTGCCGGGCTACATGAAGAACACCGGCGCGGACCGCTACCTGCTGTTGCCGGACGAAGGGGGGCTGATCCCGTTGGGCAATGCGGTGATTCGCGCAGTGCCGGCTCACTTCCTGCATTCGGTGGGAAATTTTGGCTTCTACGACCCGCAGGCACGGATCCTGTTCTCGGGTGACGTGGGCGCGTCATTGATTCCCAGTGGCGAGGCGTACGGGTTCGTCCGCGACTTCGGCACGCATGTGGCGAAGATGGACGGCTTCCACCGTCGTTACATGGGGTCCAACCGGGTGCTGCGCCTGTGGGTGGAAATGGTGCGCAAGCTGGACCCGCAGATGATCGTGCCGCAGCACGGCCTGCCTTTCCGTGGCGAGGCCATCGGCCAGTTCCTCGCCTGGTTGGAGCGGCTGGAATGCGGCATCGACCTGCTGGGGCCGGCCGACTACAGGGTGTGATCCGCCGGCCTTGCGGCAACGCGAGTCGCGAAGCAACTCAAGCCATGGCGTGCGCGGGGGCCGCGATCACTCGCGGTCGTCGCGGGTCCAGATGCCGACGTCGTCCACCTTGACCGGGAACTTCACCACGGGTTCGTAGGCGGGTGCGCACAACGCACGCCCGTCGCGCACGTCGAACTTGGCGCCGTGCAGCACGCATTCGATGGTGGCGTCCTCGCCATCGAACTTGCCCGCGGACAGTTCGAAGTCCTCGTGCGAGCACCTGTCTTCCATGGCGTAGAAATCGCCGTCGTAGTTGACCACCAGGATGGGCGTGTCGCCGTCCCAGGCGACCGTCGATTCGCCGGGGAGCAGTTGGGAGGTGGCGCAAACGAAGGTCCAGTCGCCCATGGGGTGGTGTTCCTGATTCGAATTGATGGGAAGGGTACTTCAGGGGCGACTTCAGCAGGGCGGCGGCTACCGGGTGTCCCGGGCATTCGCTCCCCGATACCCGCTCGGTGCCCGGGACGCCCGGTAGCCGCCTTCAGGCCGTGATGCGCGCCCGTGCGGAAGCTATAGAGACTTTTCCAGCACTTCGAAGCGCAGGTCGTCGCGCTTGGGTTCGCCGAAACGCGCGTCGCCGTAGGGGAAGGGCTTCTTGATGCCGGTACGCACGTAGCCGCGACGCTCGTAGAAGGCGATCAGTTCATCGCGGATGTCGATCACGGTCATGCGCATGACCGGTAGTTGCCATTCGTCGCGCACCACGCGCTCGGCTTCGGCCATCAGTGCCTTGCCGATGCCACCGCCCTGCAGGGTCGGCGATACCGAGAACATGCCGAAGTAGCCGGCGCCGTCCTCGATGGCGATGTGCGCGCAGGCGAGGAGTTCGCCATCGCGCTGTGCGATGAGTACCACGCTTTCGGGCCGGTCGATGCAGGCGCCCACGTCGTCGGCCCCGGTGCGCCGCCCACCCAGGATGTCGGCCTCCGTGGTCCAGCCCTGCTTGCTGCTGTCGCCGCGGTAGGCGGATTCGACCAGTCCGACCAGCGCCTCGACGTCGGCAGGCGTGGCGGCGCGGAAGGTCAGTGCGCCCGTTGCGGGTAACGGTGTCAGTCCGGTGGCGCCCACCGTGGCGGTGTCGTCGCCACCCGCCATCGGCTTGTTCGGGTGATCCGATGTCTGCGTGTCGCGGTCTGATCTGGCGCTGCTGGATTCCATGGTGGAGCCGTCTGAACAAGTGGGGGACAAGAGGGCAGAGGGTAGGCTGGCCCGCAAGTTGCAGGGGAAACTGGCGCTGGCGTCAGCCGAGCAGGCGTCGGGTCTTGTGGATGGCGGCCACCAGTGCGTCCACTTCATCGTGGGTGTTGTAGAACGCGAACGAGGCCCGGCAGGTGGCGGCCACGCCCAGGAACTGCAGCAGCGGGTGCGCGCAATGCTGGCCGGAGCGCACCGCCACGCCTTCCAGGTCGAGCAGCGTGGCGAGGTCGTGCGAATGCGCGCCTTCGATCTGGAAGCTGATCACAGCCGCCTTCTCGCGGGCACGGCCGAAGATGCGCAGGCCGTCGATCTTCGACAGTTCCTCGGTGGCGTGGGCTAGCAGCGCCTGCTCGCGCGCCTCGATGTTGGCCATGCCGATGGAGGACAGGTAATCCACCGCGGCGCCCAGGCCGATGAAACCGGCGATGTTGGGCGTGCCGGCCTCGAACTTGTGCGGGGCGTCATTGAACACGGTGCCGTCGAAGCGCACTTCCTTGATCATCTCGCCGCCGCCGAGGAAGGGCGGCATGGCGTCCAGCGTTTCCTTGCGGGCCCACAGCACGCCGGTGCCGGTGGGGCCGGCCATCTTGTGGCCGGTGAGGGCGTAGAAGTCGCAGCCGATGGCAGCGATGTCCAGCGGGCGGTGCGGCGCGGCCTGCGAGCCGTCAACGACGGTGGTGATGCCGCGCTTGCGGGCCTCGCGGCAGATCTCGCGCACCGGGTTGACCGTGCCGAGCACGTTGGAGACGTGGGTGACGGCCAGCAGCTTCACCTCGGGGGTGAGCTGGGCGTACAGCGCGTCGAGGTCGAGTTCGCCGTTGTCGCGGATCTCGGCGACCTTGATCGTGCAGCCGGTACGCTGGGCGACCAGTTGCCACGGCACGATGTTGGCGTGGTGCTCCATGCGCGTGACCACGATCACGTCGCCGGCCTTGAGTCGCGGCAGTGCCCACGAGTACGCGACCAGGTTGATCGCGAAGGTGGTGCCGCTGCACAGCACCAGCTCGTCGTGGCGCACGTTGAGGAACTTCGCCAGCTTGCGGCGCGAGGCCTCGTAGGCCTCGGTGGCCTCGCTGCCGAGTGCGTGCACGGCGCGGCTGACGTTGGCGTTGTGACGCCGGTAGAAGTCGTCCACCGCGTCGATCACCGCCGCGGGTTTCTGCCCGGTGTTGGCCGAGTCGAGGTAGACCAGCGGCTTGCCGTGCACTTCGCGCTGCAGCAGCGGGAAGTCGGCGCGGATGCGGGCCCAGTCGATGTGGTCGCCGGCGATGGCCGGGTGCACCGGAGCGATGGCGGCGGGGGCGGTCAGCGTGCCCATGTTCAGGCGGCCTCCATCCGGGCCAGTGCGGCGTCGAGACGTGCGGTAAGCGTCTCGCGCAGCACGGCATCTTCGAACACGGCGAGCGTCTCGCGGCAGAACGCGGCGGTCAGCAGCGCGCGCGCCTGCTCGGCGGGAACGCCACGCGAGCGCAGGTAGAAGAGTGCGTTCTGGTCCAGCTGGCCGACGGTGGCGCCGTGTGCGGCCTGCACTTCGTCGGCGTGGATCTCGAGTACCGGCTGGCTGTCGATCTCCGCGCCTTCGCTGAGCAGCAGGTTCTTGTTTGACAGCATGGCCGCGGTGCCGTCGGCGCCTTCGCGGATCAGGATGCCGCCGTGGAACACCGCGCGCGAGCGGCCGGCGCCGAGGCCGCGCCAGGTCAGCTCGCAAGCGGTGTCGCGGGCGACGTGGTCGATGCCCAGGCGGGTGTCGAGGTGGCGCTTGCCGTTGGCCAGCAGCACGCCGTTGGCGTGCAGCTGCGCCGATTCGCCCTGCAGCGCGACGTTGAGTTCGTGGCGCGACAGGCCAGCGCCGAGCTCCAGGTCCAGGCGCTGGTAGTCGGTGTCGCGTGCCAGCACCGCGTCGGTGCGGGCCAGCAGGGTGGCACCGGTGGCCTCGTCCTGCACACGGGCATGGCGCAGCTTGGCGCCCTTGGCCAGGTGCACGTGGGTGAGACTGTTGGCGAGGTGGTTGTGTGCGCCATCGCCGAGCACGTGTTCGACCACGGTCAGTGCCGCGCCTTCGCGCAGTTCGATCAGGTGGCGCAGGTGCCACGCCTGGTCAGCCGCGGCACCGCGTGCGCTGCCGATGAACACCAGGTGGATCGGTGTGTCGCTGCGGACATCGGTGTCCGCGCGAAGCACCACGCCCTCGTCGGCCAGCGCGGCATTGAGTCGGGCGAATATCTCGTCGCCACGGTCGAAGCGGCGGGCAAGGAAGTTGGCCTCACGCACATCGTTGCCGGCCAGCACGTCCGACAGTGGCTGCAGGCTCACGCCTTCCGGCAGGCCCGAGGTATCACTGTTCACGCCGTCGAGGCGACCGTTGACGAACACCAGCCGCGGCGCGGGAATGCTTTCCAGCAGTGCCGGATCGAAGGTTGCGAGGGTTTCCGCTGGCGCGGCGAACGCGCGGCGCTCCAGCGAGCGCAACGGCGTGTACTTCCATGCCTCCGCGCGCGCGTGGGGCAGGCCGTCGCGCAGCACGGCGTCGAGCGCGGCGCGGCGGCTGTCGCCAAGCCCGGCGGCGTCGCGCGCGGGCAGCGCGTCGAATGCGGTGGCAAAGGAGTCGAGCAGTGCGCTCATGTCAGGCCGCCGCCTCCGGTGCAATGCGCTCCTTGATCCACGCGTAGCCGTGCTCCTCCAGCGCCAGCGCCAGCTCCGGCCCGCCGGTCTCGACGATGCGGCCGTCGGCCAGTACGTGCACCACGTCCGGCTTGATGTAGTCCAGCAGGCGCTGGTAGTGGGTGATGACCAGGAACGCACGGTCGGGGGTGCGCAGCGCGTTGACACCGTCGGCCACGGCCTTCAGCGCATCGATGTCCAGGCCCGAGTCGGTCTCGTCGAGGATCGCCAGCTTGGGTTCCAGCAGCGCCAGCTGGAAGATCTCGTTGCGCTTCTTCTCGCCGCCGCTGAAGCCTTCGTTGACGCCGCGGTGCAGCAGTTCGTCCTTCAGGTGCAGCACGGCCAGCTTCTGCCGCACCAGCTTGAGGAACTGCATCGAGTCCAGTTCGTCCTCGCCGCGCGCCTTGCGCTGGGCATTGAGTGCCGCGCGCAGGAAGTAGGTGTTGTTCACGCCCGGGATCTCGACCGGGTACTGGAAGGCGAGGAACACGCCCGCGGCGGCGCGATCTTCCGGCTCCAGTGCCAGCAGGTCGCGGCCCTCAAAGCTCACCGAACCGGCGGTCACTTCATAGCCGTCACGACCGGCGAGGATGTTGCCCAGCGTGGACTTGCCCGCGCCGTTGGGGCCCATGATGGCGTGCACCTGGCCGGGCTGCACGTCCAGCGTGAGGCCCTTGAGGATTTCCTTGCCGGCAACGGAGACGTGGAGGTTTTCGATCTTCAGCATGGCGTTGGTTTCAACCCGGAATCTTGTCGTGGAGCAGCTGGCCGCCGATGGCCCAGTCCTGCTTCTGGATGTCGTCGAAGACGATGTGGATGGCGGCTTCGCTGCAGCCGCAGATGCGCGCCATCTCGCGCGTGAACACCTCGGCCAGCTCGCGCTTCTGCGTGAGGTCGCGGCCTTCGATCATTTCGATGCGGACGATCGGCATGGTCAGCCCACCGAGCCTTCGAGCGAGACCTCGAGCAGCTTCTTGGCCTCCACCGCGAACTCCATCGGCAGCTCGCGGAACACGCTCTTGCAGAAGCCGTCGACGATCATCGACACCGCGTCTTCCTCGCTGATCCCGCGCGAACGGCAGTAGAACATCTGGTCGTCGCTGATCTTGGAGGTGGTGGCCTCGTGCTCCACCGTGGCGGTGGGGTGCTTGACCTCGATGTAGGGGAAGGTGTGCGCGCCGCACTTCTTGCCGATCAGCAGGCTGTCGCACTGGGTGTGGTTGCGCGCGCCCTCGGCATGGCTGCCGACCTTGACCAGGCCGCGGTAGGTGTTCTGCCCGCGCCCGGCGCTGATGCCCTTGCTGATGATCTTGCTCTTGGTGCGCTTGCCCAGGTGGATCATCTTGGTGCCGGTGTCCGCCTGTTGGCGGTGGTGGGTCAGCGCCACCGAATAGAATTCGCCGACCGAGTCATCGCCGACCAGCACGCAGGAGGGGTACTTCCAGGTGATGGCCGAGCCGGTCTCCACCTGGGTCCAGCTGACCTTGCTGCGCGCACCGCGGCACTCGGCACGCTTGGTCACGAAGTTGTAGATGCCACCGACGCCGTTCTCGTCGCCCGGGTACCAGTTCTGCACCGTCGAATACTTGATCTCGGCGTCTTCCAGCGCCACCAGCTCGACCACCGCGGCGTGCAGCTGGTTCTCGTCGCGCTGCGGCGCGGTGCAGCCTTCGAGGTAGGACACGTGGCCCTTGTCCTCGCAGATGATCAGCGTGCGCTCGAACTGTCCGGTGTGGCCGGCATTGATGCGGAAGTAGGTGCTCAGCTCCATCGGGCAGCGCACGCCCCTGGGAATGAACACGAACGAGCCGTCGGAGAACACCGCGGAGTTCAGTGCGGCGAAGTAGTTGTCGCCCACCGGGACCACGCTGCCCAGGTACTGCCTGACCAGTTCCGGGTGCTCCTTGATGGCCTCGGACATGGAGCAGAAGATCACGCCCTTCTCGGCCAGTTCCTTGCGGAACGTGGTGCCCACTGACACCGAGTCGAACACCGCATCCACCGCCACGCCGGCCAGCTTGGCGCGCTCGTGCAGCGGCACGCCCAGCTTGTCGTAGGTGTCGATCAGCTCCTTCGGCACTTCGTCCAGCGACTTGTACTTGGGGCCCTTGGGCGCGCTGTAGTAACTCAGCGCCTGCAGGTCGATCGGCCCGATGTTGAGCTTGGCCCAGTTGGGCATGGGCATGGTGAGGAAGTGCCGGTAGGCGGCCAGGCGCCACTCGGTCATCCACTCCGGCTCTTCCTTCTTGGCGGAGAGCGCGCGGATGATGTCCTCGCTCAGGCCCGGGGGCAGCGAATCGGATTCGATATCGGTGACAAAACCGGCGGAGTATTTGCGGCCCAGCTGCTCGTGGATCTCACGATTCTCGAGCGGGGCGGTGGCGGTGAGTTCGGTGGCCATGGGGCTGCCTACTGTTTCAAGCGGTGGCGAGGCGCAGGTCGATGCGCTTCGCTGGATTGGGGGCGGGGGGCGTGGGCGGTTGCAGCATCTGCGCCAGGGTCACGGCACGCAGGGCATCGGCCACGACATCGTTGATCCGCCGCCAGTTGGCGCGAATGCCGCAGTGCTCTTCGATGCCGCAGTTGCCTTCGTGGACGCTGCACTCGGTCATGCCGAGCGGTCCTTCCATGGCCTCGACGACATCGAACAGGGTGATGGCGTCGGCGGGGTGGGCCAGGCGGTAGCCGCCATTGGCGCCACGGAAGCCTTCCACCAGCCCGGCCTGCGCCAGCGGCTTGAGCAGCTTGCTGACGGTGGGCGGCTCCAGGCCCGCGCGCTCGGCCAGTTCCGATGCGCTGAGCACGGCATCGGACTGGGCGGCGAGGACGGTCAGGACGACCGTCGCGTAGTCGGTGAGCTTGGTGACGCGGAGCATGGCCGGTTGGGAAGAGTAATCCGTACCGGAATTGTACGTTTTATCCGCCCCGGGGCCAAGCACGGGGACGCCGGTTGCCCTGAGGGAGCATTCTCGGGCGGTATGGGGTTCAGCTTGGCCGGTCAGGCGAATGCCTGGAGCCGGCCCGATGCGGCATTGCGGGCCGGATCAACCCCGGGACGGGGCCTTGGGTGCGGCGTCGGTTGCCGGAACGCTACCCACCGCAGGAGCCGCGGTGTTGGCAGGGACACCGGCCGGCGGGGTTGGCATCACCAGTTCGAAGTACGGCGGCTGCACCGGCTGGTCCGGCGGCACGAATTCAGGCGCCGGTTGACCGCCCGGGCCTAGCGAACGGACAAACCGGTACAGGGCGCGACGGTCCTCGGCAGTCATCGCGCGCACCGCGAAGTCCGGCATGATCGGCCGGGTCTTCAATGTGGCGCTGTAGTCCAGCCATTGGGTTTCGTCCATGTCCGCCAGGCGCAGGCGCAGGTTGGTGGCGTAGGTGGTGCCCCACGGGCCCTTGTAGCCCAGCGGCGAGCCCACCAGCCATTCCGAAGTGGGCACCTGGCCCTGGCGCGGGCCGTAATCGGGGGTGTGGCAGTCGTTGCAGCCGGAGGTGCGGATCAGGTACTCGCCGCGGGCGAGCAGCTCCGCGTCGGTCGGGGCCGTGTGGGTGGCGGCCGATGTGACCGGGGCGGCCACGGCGGAGGGCGCCTGCTGGCAGCCCGACAGGATCAGGGTGGTGGCGAGCGCGACGCCAGGGAAAGCGTATTTGTTCATGTGCGACGAGGCTGGGAGTGAACCCGGGGTAACGCGTTGCCTCTGCCGTACCGGACATGCCGCGCAAAGCGGGCATTCAGCCAGCCCCGCCGCCCACCAGCGACCCGATGAAGTAGGTGAGCAGCCCCGCGCCGCCGCCAATGGCCAGCATCCGCAGCCCACCCAGCAGCGGCCCGCGCCCGGACAGCAGGCTCATCGCCGCGCCGGTGGCGAACAGGCCGACGGCGGCCAGCGCCGCGCCGACGAAGGCGGCCGAGGGGAGTTGCCGGCCGAGGAAGAACGGCACCAGCGGCACCAGCGCGCCCACGGTGAACGCGCCGAACGAGAACAGCGCGGCGCCCAACGGCGAGCCCAGTTCGTCCGGGTTGAGCCCGAGTTCCTCGCGCGCCAGCACGTCCAGCGCGTGTTTGGGGTCGGCCACCAGCCGCTTGGCGAAGGCGCGCGCCTCGTCCAGCGACACCCCGCGCGCCTGGTAGATCAGCGCCAGTTCCTCGGCTTCGGCTTCGGGGTATTTCTCCAGTTCGTCGCGCTCCAGCGCGATCTGGTGTTCGAACAACTCGCGTTGCGAACGCACTGACACGAACTCGCCGGCCGCCATCGACATCGCGCCCGCCAGCAGGCCGGCGATGCCGGTGGTCAGCACCGTGCTGGTGCTCGCCGATGCGCCGACCATGCCCAGGATCAGGCTGGCGTTGGACACCAGCCCATCGTTGATCCCGAACACCGCCGCGCGCAGGTTGCCGCCGCCGAACTGGCGGTGGCCGCGGCCCACGTCGTCCAGGCTTTGCGGCATGGCATGGCCGGGCGGCGCCATGCCATAGGCGGACAGGCCGCGCACCTTGAGCGAGACCAGCAACGGCTTGATCCGGCGCGGGCCGACCTTGCGCGCCAGCGCGGCCGCCAGCTTCGCGCGCGCTTCGGGCTGCAGGCTGGCCGGATCGCCTTCGGGCCACCATTGCCGTGCCTGGGTTTCGGCCTCGGCGGCGAGTTGGGTGAACAATTCGCCGACCCGCCGCTCCGGCTCGGCCTTCGCCAGTTGCCGGTACAGCCAGGCCGACTGCATCTCTTCCTGCCAGTGCGCGCGTGCGTCCATGGGGCCTCCTTGTGCTGGCTGCAGTGTATGACTTGGGCAAATGCCTTGCGTAGGCGAGAATCAACCCATTACCCCACCGGACCCGCCCATGCCGAGCAAGATCGCCGCCCGCCGTTCCGCCATCCACGGCAACGGGGTGTTCGCCACCGCCGCCATCAAGAAGGGCGAGCGCGTCGTCGAGTACAAGGGCCGCCGCCGCACGCACGAGGAGGTGGATGCCGGCGACACCGGTGATGCCGACTCCGGCCACACGTTCCTGTTCACGATCAACGACGAGTACGTGATCGACGCCAACTTCGAAGGCGGCACCGCGAAGTGGATCAACCACAGCTGCGACCCCAACTGCGAGGCGGTGCTGGAAGAGGACGAGGGCGACGACCGGCGCAAGGACCGGGTGTTCATCGAGGCCATCCGCGACATCGCCAAGGGCGAGGAGCTGTCGTACAACTACGGCATCACCCTGGCCGAGAAGCACACCAAACGGCTGAAGGAAATCTGGGCGTGCCGCTGTGGCTCGCCGGCATGCACTGGCACCATGCTGCAGCCCAAGTCCGAGAAGAAGAAGGCACGCCAGGAAGCGGAGAAGGCGGAGAAGCTGCGTCGCCATGCGATGCAGGGCTGAGCCCACGTACCAAAGGGCGATGGTCGTTGCCGGGCGGACACGCGACACTGGCGTAACACGCGCCTGCCAGCATGGGCGCCGTCATCACCGGGTCCGCCACGCGGCGGACGGCACGAGGAGTCCCCCATGGGTTCTGTTGGAATGAGTTCGACCGGATCGCGTTCGATCGAAGGCAAGGTCGCCGTCGTCACCGGCGCGGCCAGCGGCATCGGCAAGGCGATCGCGCAGGAACTGGCGCGTGGTGGCGCCATCGTGGCCATCGCTGACCTCAACCAGACGGGCGCTGACGCGGTCGCTGCCGAGATCGCCGCTGCCGGCGGCCGCGCCGTCGGCCTGGCGATGGATGTCACCGACGAGGACGCGGTCAACAACGGCATCAATGGCGTGGCCGCGCAGTTCGGCGGCATTGACATCCTCGTCTCCAATGCCGGCATCCAGATCGTCAATCCCGTCGAGCAGTTCGCATACGCCGACTGGAAGAAGATGCTGGCCATCCACCTCGACGGCGCGTTCCTGACCACCAAGGCGGCGCTGCCGTACATGTACGCCGAGGACGCCGACGGCAAGCCGCGCGGCGGCACGGTTATCTACATGGGCTCGGTGCACTCGCACCTGGCCTCGCCGCTGAAGTCGGCCTATGTGACCGCCAAGCACGGCCTGCTGGGCCTGTCGCGCACGCTGGCCAAGGAAGGCGGCAAGCGTGGCGTGCGAAGCCACGTAGTGTGCCCGGGCTTCGTGCGCACGCCGCTGGTGGACAAGCAGATCCCGGAGCAGGCACGCGAGCTGGGCATCAGCGAGGAGGAAGTAGTCAGCCGGGTGATGCTGGGCGGTACCGTGGACGGCATCTTCACCACGGTGGAGGACGTGGCGCAGACGGTGCGCTTCCTCACCGAATTCCCCAGCGCGGCGCTGACCGGGCAGAGCTTCGTGATCAGCCACGGCTGGCACATGCAGTAGCCCCTTGGGCGGGACGTTGCCCCACCGCGGGTGACGCCCGCCACGCTTCTTCTGCCGGTACGGGCTGAAGGAGGCAAGGGCGGGGAATGACCCGTCGCTCGGGCCCGTGGCGGTTTTGGCGGCACGCAGGGCGGGTCCGATGCGCCGGAACGGCAAAAGGTTGCCGTGACTTGTGCCAGACGGCAGCACGCGAAGTGACCGGTACGATGCGCACCACTCCTGCCATTGACGGCCCGCCGCACGCCATGCGCTCAAGCCTTGCCCTCGCCATCCTCTCCGCCCTCGCATTACCCGCCCAGGCGCTGGAGATCGATGGTCGCATCGACCCGGCAGAATGGGCGGATGCCCGCCACGTCACCGAATTCCGCCTGACCCAACCGCTGTCGTGGGGCTCGGCGCCGCAGCCCACCGAGGCCTGGGTGAAGGCCACCCCCGAAGGGCTGGCCATCGCCTTCCGCAACCAGCAGTCGGCCGACGCACCCCGCACGCGCCACCGCACGCGCCGCGACGAGAGCGCACCGATGGACCGGGTCAACGTAGGGGTGGACTTCGATGGCGACGGCCGCACCGGCTACAACTTCATGGTCACGCTGGCCGATGGCATCGCCGACGAGATCGTCACCAACGAGAACAGCTTCCGCAACGACTGGGACGGCAACTGGCAGCACGCGGTGACCGAGGACGACGCGGGCTGGAGCGTGGAGATCCTGATCCCGTGGTACATCGCGCCCATGCGCAAGGCCGACGGCGACACCCGGACCATCGGCCTATACATGGACCGGGTGATCGGCGCCACCGGCGAGCGCGTGGCCTCGGTCAACGCCAACTGGGTGCGGCCGCGTTATCTGTCCGATTTCGAGAAGGTGGAGGTGGCCACGTACACCCAGTCGCTGTTGGCGGTGACCCCTTACGTGGTGGGCGTGCACGACCAGGTGGGCGGCGGCCAGCAGTTCGATGCCGGCGCCGACATCTTCTGGAAGCCCAACGGCCAGACCCAGCTCACCGCCACCGTCAACCCGGACTTTGGCCAGGTGGAGAGCGACGACCTGGTGATCAACTTCGGTGCCGAGGAGAGCTTCTTCAGCGACAAGCGCCCGTTCTTCACCGAAAACCAGGGCGTGTTCGACTTCGGTCTGCTGCTGGACAACAGCCAGCTGATCTACACCCGCCGCGTCGGCGGCCACTCGGATGATGGCGATGGCCCGGCCGAGATTGCCGCGGCGGTCAAGCTCAACGGCAGCCTGGGCGCGACCAATTACGGCCTGATGCTTGCCGAGGAAAAAGGTGACGCGGGGCGCTCGTTCAGTGCGCTGCGCCTGCAGCGCGAGCTGGGCGCGCATTCGATGGGGCTGCTGGCCACCCACGTGGACCGGCCGTGGCTGCAGCGCGAGGCCAGCGTGGTGGGCGTGGACCACCGCTGGAAGGCGGGCGACAAGGTCACGGTGGTGGCCAACGCGGTGGTCAGCGACATCCGCGATGACAACACGCTGGAAGTGGGCGGCGTGCCGACAGTGGTGGCCGACGACAGCCGCGATGTCGGCGCCACGCTGGTGGTCAACTACGAGATGAACCCGCGCTGGCGCCAGCAGTGGTTGGCGATGCACTTCGGCGGCGCGTTCGAGATCAACGATTTCGGCTACCTGTCGCGCAACGACCTCAATTACGGTCATTGGCAAGTCAGCCGGCGCTTCTCCAACCTGCCGGCCAACAGCGCCTATTCCTCCGTCGACCTGCGCCTGCGCGCGATCGGCATCGACAACGATGATGGCCTGCGCCTGCAGAGGCAGTTCCGCGCCATCGCGCAGAGCCAGCGCCGCGATGGCGGTGATGAGTTCGCGCAGCTCAACGTCAACAGTGCCTCGTACGATGACCTGCTGACCCGCGGCGGCAACGCGTTGTATCGCCCGCCCAACGCCAGCCTCAACTGGGAGCGTTTCCGTCCGCGCAAGGGGGACTGGTCATGGAAGGCCGAGGCGTCGGTGAGCGGTGGTGGCCTCTCGGGCAATCGGCAGCTGGGCCTGGACACCTACATCGAACCGACCTATTACGTCAGCGACGCGCTCAACGTGTTCGCCGGCCTGTCGACGGAGCTGACCCCCGACTGGCTGGTGTGGCAGTACGACAACATCGTCGGCCGCTATCGCGAGCGCGCGCTGTCGCTGTCGGCGGGCATGAACTGGGCGATCGGCCAGCGCCAGGAACTGCGGGTGAAGTTGCAGGCCATCGGCCTGGACGCCGAGCTCAAGCAGGCGGTGGAAGTGCAGCCCGGCGGCCGCGCGCAGGCGGTGGAGCCGACCGGCGCGCCGGTCACCGATTTCAGCCTGCGCAACCTCGGATTCCAGGTGCGCTACCGCTACGAGCTGGCGCCGCTGTCGCACCTGTACGTGGTGTACGGCCGTGGCGGCTACATGTTGGATGAGTTCTCCGCCGGTACGGACGAGCAGTGGCGTGACAGCTTCAGCCTGCGTGACAGCGAGCAGTTGCTGGTGAAGTTGTCGTACCGTTTTGAGCTGTGATCAGCGTGTCCTGATCAGCACGGCGTGATCAGGACGTCGGCCGACCACGCCTGTGGCGCGAGGATCGCGAACAGCCCGTCGCGCTCGCAGCGGCGGGCCAGCGCCAGCAGCGCGTCGTCGCGGCTGAGCAGCCAGCGTGCGCCACAGGCGTGGGCCAGCTGCAGGAACTTCTGGTCGTCGGGGTCGGCGCAGCGGGGCAGACGTGGCGAGGCGGCAGCGGTGGGGTCACGGCCGGGGGCAGAGATGGTGCCGACGGTGCTGCAAGCGCTTTCGCCTGTGCCATTGCATTGCGACCACAGTTGCACCACTGCATCAAACGCCATGCTGGCGACTTCGCGCCGCGCCGCATCCAGCCCCAGTGCGGGGTACTCCAATACCCGCTGCCATTCCTCGCGGCAGGCGGCATCGGTCACCGCGACCACGTTGCCAGCGCGCAACGCCGCGCGTAGCGGTGCCACGCGTGGGTCGTCGAACACGAACAGATCCAGGCAGACGTTGGTGTCCAGCACCACGCGCGGGGTCGTGCCCACGCCGGCTCAGCCGCCTTCGCGCAGGTTCGCGCTGGCAATGCGCCAAGCGCGCTGTTCGTCGGTCGCGCCATCGATCACGGCGCGACGCAGCGTGAAGCTGCCAGCGAAGGCACGTTCGCTGCCGTCGCGCTGCCGGGCGACCAGCGTCACCGGCACCTGCACGTAGCGCGAGCCGGCCGCGCCTTCCACTGCGCCCGGCGTACCGATCTGCACCGACACGCCCACGGTGTCGGTGAATCCGGCCGCAAAATCCTGTGGCGATTGCCCGCTGGCGCGGCCGCCGTCGGACCACAGCGCATAGGCGCGGGCGAAATCGCCGCGGTTGATCGCCGCGTAGTAGTCGCGGACCAGGCCCACCGCCTCGGTGGGGCCGGGTTCGGTGGCAGTTTCGGCCGGTACACCGTCCACCGCCAGGCCGTCGGCAGGCACGCCGTCCACCGGTGCGTCGGCCGGCAGCAGCGGGTTGCCGTCGGCGTCCACGGAGACGGGCGCAGGTTCCACCCCCTGCGCACCCACCGGGCCAGGGCCGGGCTGGTCGGGCATGCCGGTGACGCTGCCGGACGTGCCAGCCGGAGCGGGTAGCGCCTCGTCCGCCGCACCGTTGGCGCCCTTGGCGTTTGCGGCATCGTCACCGCCGCACGCGGATAGCAGGGCGCAGGCCAGCAGCAGGTAAACGGGGCGGAGCAGGGGCATGTCAGTTGTCCAGGTTGACCACGACCAGGCCGTTCTGGATCTGCGTCGTGCCGACGCGACGGGAGCCCAGGCGGTCCAGCAGGGTGTTGTCGAAGCGGTAGACCGGCTCGGTGCGCGCGTAGTCGGTGAGCCAGGTATTGAGCATCTGGCGCGTGCTGGTGTTCATCACGCCGCCAAACGCAGGCACGTCCACGTTTTCCAGCGCCGGCTGTTCCAGGTGCAGCCCGCGGGTGGACGGGTCAAAGCGCAGCGCACTGGACAGGCCGAAGCGACCACTGGGGCGCGAACTGTCGCTGCCCAGTGCCCCGACGCCCACGTCGAAGTCCACGCGCAACCGGTTGCTGCCCTGGGGGATGGACAGGCGCGGGTTCATCAGCGTCATCGACACCAGCCCGCCCAGCTTGTCGTAACGCTTGGGAAAGTTGCGGTCCAGCGACCCCTGCAACTGCAGCGGGGTGAAGGTGAGCTGGTTGCCCAGCAGCGCGCCCACCGCGTTGATCGTGGAGCAGCCGGCAATGCCCACGGCGGCGAGCAGGGCGAACAGGGCGGCAAGCAGCGGACGGCGCATGGAGATTTCCCGATGAGGTGGAGTCCCCGCCTTAGGCGGAAGGGGGGAATGGTGGGTTAGCGGCGCGGAGAGGGCAAGGTGGGGCGGCGCAGGTGGTGGGGTAATTGCGCTTCCACAGCCGGCCAGTCGCGCTTGCGCGCCTCGGTGAACGCCCACCACGGCCGCGCGTCATCGCGCTCGATGAAGGCCACTGCCGCCATCAGCGTGTCCAGCACGCACGGGTCGTGGCGCACCTCGGTCAGCCGGCACAGGCGCAGGTACAGCGCCACCGGGTCCTGCCCGTCCAGCTGCATCGGCGACTCGATGCCCAGCAGGCGCAGGTCGCCCGCCATGGCCGGGCCGATGTTGGGGATGTCGGTGAGGTGGCGGGCCTCGGCGGCACGGGTGGCTTTGGGCATAGGGGGCGGGGAGGCATGACCTGTGGTGCAAGCTTACGCCCACGACACCGCGCGATAATGCCCGCGTGCCTTCGCCATGCGGCGGCGGCACGCCCCCACAAGGACGGTCAATGAACGCAGACGCGCGCAATCCCCATGCCTTGCCGTGGTTCGCGGCCTCGGCGCTGCTGGTGTACCTCGGCAACTACCTGATCGCGTCGCAGTACCCGGCACGGGCCGCCGGGCCGTTCCCGGAGTGGGCCGTGGCGGTGGACGTGTTCCTGCTGGTGCCGGCGCTGTACCTGCTGCTGGTCCGGCCGCCCTTGAAGAAGGCGGTGTTGGCGGTGTTCGCGCTGCTGTCGTTCGGCGTGCTGGCTGGCGCGTGGATCATTCCCGATGGCGAAAAGGACGCCTGGCGCTGGCTGGAACAGGTGCGCTGGGGTTACCTGGCGGCGCTGGTCATCGTGCAACTGACGCTGCTCACCACCGTGTTGGCGGACATCGCCAGGGCCCGCGCGGCACCCAACCTGGAGACGGCGGTCAATGCCGTCATCCTCAAGCGCGTCAAGGACGCAGGCATCGCGCGCCTGCTGCAGGCCGACGCGCGCATGTGGATGTACCTGTTCGTCCACAAACAGGACCGGTTCCAGTTTACGCAGCCGGCGTTCCTCGGTGCCCGGCATGATGCCAATGCCGCCAACCAGCTGGCGTTCGTGGTGCTGGTGGCCGCCGAGATTCCCATCGCCCACGTGCTGCTGCACCTGTACAACCCCACGCTGGCACTGGTGGTGTCGGCGCTGAGTGTCTACGGGTTGGCTTTCCTGTATGCCGAATACCGAGCCACGTTGCTGCGCGCGACCACCTTTGAAGGCGACGGCCTGCACATCCGCAGCGGCGTGCTGGGTGACGTGGTGGTGCCGTACGCGGCCATCGCGTCGATCGAGAATTCCAACCAGCGCCCGCGCCGCGCGAAACACGCGATGCGCTTCGTGGGCACGGCGTCGGCCAACCTGACCCTGGTGCTGCGCGACGGCGCTGAACTGCAGACCCTGTTTGGCGCCCGGCGCGTGGAGCGGGTGCATCTGGCGATCGATGAGCCTGCGCGCTTCCGCGAGGCGCTCGGAAGCCGGACGGATGGTTGACGCGTGCCGGCCTCCCGCGACGCAGCGCCCAGGGGCCGGCGTGGACGTGACGTTGCGGCGCGCAACAGCGGCTGACGCCGACGCCATCAGTGGCCTGGTCCGCGGGTTGCTGCACCATATCGTGGCGGATCCGGACGCACCGGCCGTCGTGGCGTTTGTCGAGGCCCTGGGGCCAGCGGCCACCCGTGACCGCATCGGATTGCCGCGTTTCAGCTACGTCGTGGCCGTGCGTGGCAGCGATCTGCTGGGCGTGGCCGCGTTGCGTGACCGCAGCCATCTGTACCACTGGTTCGTGCGTGAATCAGCGCACCAGCAGGGCATCGGCCGGTTGTTGTGGCAATGGATACAGGCCGAAGCAGATGGCCCTCGCATCACGGTGAACGCAACCTTGTCCGCGGTTCCGGTGTACCGCCGCCTTGGGTTCGAGGCCACGGCTGAGGTGCAGTCCGTCGATGGGCTGCAGTTCCTGCCCATGGCGTTCGATCCGGATGTCGTCGGTTGACGCATCCAGCTCGCCGCAATCGCTTGTGCTGCCACCGCTTGGGCGGCGGCAGTACACACGTCGGCTAGTCCTCTTCCACCCTCGGCTTGTAGGCTTCGGTGAGCTTCTTCTGCACCTGCGCCGGCACCGGCTCGTAGTGGCTGAAATCCAGCGAGTAGCGCCCACGCCCCGCCGTCACCGACTTCAGTTCCGCGGCGTAGCCCTCCAACTCCGATAGCGGCACCTGCGCCTTGACCACGATCTCGTGGCCGCGCGCGGCGTCGGTCCCATTGATGCGCGCGCGCTTGCCCGCCAGTCCGCCGCTGATGTCGCCCATGTGCTGCTCCGCGGCGCTGACCTCCAGGTCCACGATCGGCTCAAGCACCTGCGGCCGCGCCTTGGCGATCGCATCGAGGAACGCCTTCTTGCCCGCGGCCACGAACGCCACTTCCTTGCTGTCCACCGGGTGGTGCTTGCCGTCGTACACGATCACGCGGATGTCCTGCATCGGGTAGCCGGCAATCGCGCCATGCTGCAGCACCTGGCGCACGCCTTTCTCCACCGCCGGCAGGAACTGTCCGGGAATCGTCCCGCCCTTGACCTCGTCGACGAATTCGAAGCCGCTGCCGCGCGGCAGCGGCTCGATGCGCAGGAACACCTCGCCGAACTGGCCCGCGCCGCCGGTCTGCTTCTTGTGCCGGTGGTGGCCCTCGGCCTTGCTGCTCACGGTCTCGCGGTAGGCGATGCGCGGCGGGCGTGACTTCACCTCCACGCCGTAGCGCTCCTTCAGCCGATCCAGGTTGACGCGCAGGTGCAGGTCGGACAGGCCGCGCACCACGGTCTCGTTGGTTTCGGTCTCGTGCTCCACGTGGAAGCACGGATCTTCCTCGGCCAGCTTGTGCAGGGCGTTGGCGAGTTTCTGCTCCTGGCCCTTGCTCGCCGCCTCGATGGCCAGGCCGAACATCGGCTTGGGGAAGTCCAGCGGCGCCAGGTGGATCCGGTCCGCATCAAAGCTGTCGTGCAGCACCGCGTCAAAGTGCAGTTCGTCGACCTTGGCCACCGCGGCGATGTCGCCGGGCACCGCTTCGTCGATCTCCACGTGCTCCTTGCCCTTGAGCTTGAACAGGTGGCCGACCTTGAACGGCTTCTTGCCGTCATCGACGAACAGCTGCGTGTCCTTCTTCACCGTGCCCTGGTACACGCGGAACACGCCCAGCTTGCCGACGAAGGGGTCGTTGACGATCTTGAACACGTCGGCGATGACGTGCGCGTCCGGATCGGGGTGGGCGTCGACCGGTTCGGGGCCGTGGCCGTTGAGCTTGTGGAACGCCGGCGGGTTGGCCTCGGCCGGGTTGGGGAACAGGCGCTCGGCTACGTCCAGCAGTTCCTTCACACCTACGCCGCTGCGCGCAGAGCAGAACAGCACCGGCACCAGGTGGCCTTCACGCAGGCACTGCTCGAACGCGTCGTGCAACTCCTGCCCGGACAGGCCGCCTTCGCCCAGGTCCAGGTAGTGTTCCATCACCGTCTCGTTGATCTCCACCACCTGGTCGATGATCTTCTGGTGCCACTCGGCGACCGGGCCGAGGTCGCTGTCGCCCGCATTGCTGCCGAAGCAGTCCACCACGCGCTTGCCGCCCTCGGCGGGCAGGTTCAGCGGCAGGCATTCGGCACCGATGCCCTCGCGCAATACTGCCAGCACGCCAGCGGGGTCGGCATCGGCGTGGTCGATCTTGTTGATCACGATGGCGCGGCACAGGTTGCGCGCCTTGGCGTACTCCAGCATGCGCCGCGTGCCGTACTCCACGCCGAGGTCGGCGTCGACCACCACCAGCACGGTCTCCACCGCTGCAAGCGCGGACAGTGCGGGGCCGCGGAAGTCAGGGTAGCCGGGGGTGTCGATCAGGTTGAGGTGCACGTGCTGCCCGGAAGCGGCCCCGTGGTCGATGCTGGCGATGGCGGCATCCATGGAATGGCCGCGCTGTTTCTCCATCGGGTCGAAGTCGGAGACGGTGCTGCCGCGCTCGACCGTACCTGCCGTCTGGAGGGTGCCGCCGGTCTGCAGCAGGGCTTCGAACAGGGTGGTTTTGCCGGCGGCGGGGTGGCCTGCGAGGGCCACGTTGCGGATGGAGGTTGTGCTGTAGGACATGAGCGGACTTCTCCCTGTGACAAGGGTGGGAAGGCCGTCATGGCTGTCCGCGCTTCGCGCCGGAGCGGTGGGCGCTCGGCGGGCGGTCATGGCGGGGTGCCGGCGCGGGGGCCGGGAGGCAAAGATCACGCCGTGGGGGCCTGGGGTCAAGTCGGGCGGCGGGGCGCGGGCTTAACACTCGCGGCGGTAGGCTGTGTGTCCCTCACGACAAGGAGTGGCGAAATGGCCTTCAAGCGTTACGCGGAAGCGATGTGGCAGGGCGGGCTGCAGGCGGGCAAGGGCAACATGAGCACGCCGCAGAGCGGGCTGTTCGCCCATCAGAACTTCTCGTTCAAGACCCGCTTCGGCGATGAGAAGGGGACCAATCCCGAGGAACTGCTGGCGGCGGCGCACGCGGGCTGCTTCAGCATGGCGCTGTCGGCCACGCTGGAGAAGGCGGGGTTCACCGCCGACAACGTGCAGACCCGTGCCGAGGTGACGATGGAACCGGGCAAGGACCCCGGCCCGACGATCACCGGGGTCAACCTGGTGGTCAACGCCAAGGTGCCCGGCATCAGCCCCGAGCAGTTCGAGGAGATCGCCGAATCGGCCAAGGCCGGCTGCGTGATCTCGCGCACGCTGGCGGTACCGGTGACGCTGTCGGCGATGCTGGTCAGCTGACGCGGAGCGCGGTGCGGACTGGCTGTCGCAGGCCTGAATGCGTCGCGCCGCCGTGAGGCGGATTCAGCCGGGTTTAACCGCACGCGCCCGAGGATCACTCCACGCCATCCCGGCGTGTGGGAGCCATGATGAACCGCCTTCTCGCCTCGTCCCTCGCCTTCGCGCTCGCGGCCACCGTCGGCACCGCGTCGGCCCAGTCCTACGACGCCGGCCGTGGCGACTACCCGGACAGCTATGCGGGCACGTCGCAGTCCGACTACGCGCGGGTGATCCGCGTCGATCCGGTGTTCGAGTCCGGCTACACCCCGGCGCGCGGCCAGCGTTGCTACGACAGCCCGGTGTACGCCGGTGGCAGCTACGACCCGTACCGCAACGATCGCGCCTATGACGGCTATCGCGACCAGCGCCGCGACGGCTATTACGACCAGTACGGCAACTACCGTACCGGCAGCCAGGGCGGCACCCAGGCCGGCAGCACCATGGCCACGGTGATCGGCGGCGTGGTGGGCGCGGTGGTCGGCAGCCAGGTGGGCGGCGGCTCGGCGCGCTACGCGACCTCGGCCATCGGCTCGATGGTGGGCGGCCTGGCCGGCAAGCAGATCTACGACCAGAGCCATCGCCAGCGCACCGCCACCACCCGGGTCTGCGATCCGGAGCCGGTGGACGGGCGCTATGCCAGCACCGACCGTGCGGTCAACGCGTATGACGTGACGTACGAGTACGGTGGCCGCCGCTACACCAGCCGCACCCACTACCACCCCGGCGACCGTATCCGCGTGCGCGTGGACGTGCGGCCGGACTGATGTTCAGTGCTCCCAGGCGATGTGGCCGCTGACCACGTCGCACACGCGGCCGCCGGACCAGACTTCGCCTTCGGCATCCACCTGCAGGTCGATGATGGCGTCGTGGCCGACCTCGCGGCCCTGGCTGACGCGGTAGCGGCCTTCGGTGCCGGGCAGGGCGTCGCGCGCCGCCAGCCACGCCGCCAGCGTGGCGTTGGCCGCGCCCGAGGCGGCATCCTCGAAGCGGGCGGGAGCGCCGACGAAGGCGCGCACGGCGTAGTAGTAGACCGGGTCGTCGCTGCGGGCATAGGCGAACAGGCCCATCGACTCGGTGGCCTGGGCGAGGGCGCTGATGGCGTCCCAGTCGGGGGTTGCGGCACGCAGCGCGGTTTCGTTGGCAAGTTCGGCCAGCCACCAGCGGCGGCCGCCATCCACCAGCGCGGGCGGCAGCGTGCCCAGCGGCAGGCCGCGCAGGGCCGGCGCGAGGCGCGGATCGGTCGCGTCGGCTACTTCCACCACGCGTGCCCGCGGCGTGCGCACCGCGATGCTGCGGCGGCGGCCCTCGCCCACCACGCGCAACGGCAGCACGCCGGCGATGCCTTCCTGCCATAGCAGGCCGTCCTTCGGCGCGGCCAGGCCGGCCTGCATCACCGCGTGCGCGGTGCCGACGCTGGGGTGGCCGGCGAACGGCACTTCGCGGCGCGGGCTGAACATCCGTACCCGGTAGTTGGCGCCCGGCTGGGTGGGCGGGAACACGAAGGTGGTTTCCGGCAGCCGGGTCCAGCGGGCGATGGCCTGCATGGTGGCGTCGTCCAGGCCCTCGGCGTCGAGCACCACGGCGAGCGGGTTGCCGGCACCGGGCCGGTCGGCGAACACGTCCAACTGGACGTAGCGGCGAAGCGTCATCGGGGGAACATCCTGGGGGAGGGCGCCCGCCCGCAACAGCCGGGCGAGCGGGGCATTCTAGGCTTTCGCCGCAGGACTTGCCGCCGCGGTTGCCGGTGCAACCGCCCAACATCGCCCGGCGGTTTCGGGGGACAATACGCGCCCTTTCCCCGGAGATCGAAAGACCGTGTTGGCGCAATCGCAGCGTTGGGTTGTACTCAAGTTCGGTGGCACCTCGGTGTCCCGCCGCAACCGTTGGGACAACATCGGCCGCATTGCCGCCAAACGGATGGCCGGGGACGACGCGCGGGTGCTGGTGGTGGTGTCGGCGCTGTCGGGCGTGACCAACGAGCTGCAGGCCATTGCCAATGGCGACGGCATCGACGGCCGCATCGCCGGACTGGTGGAGCGCCACCGCGCGTTCTGCACCGAGCTGGAACTGGACCCGGACGCGGTACTGGGCGAGCGCCTTGCGGCGTTGCAGGCGCTGGCCGCCGATCCGCGCGCGGCCCGCCGTGCGCTGGACTGGCAGGCCGAGGTGCTGGGGCAGGGCGAGCTGCTGTCGTCCACCATCGGTGCGGCCTACCTGCGCGCGCAGGGCCACGACTTCGGCTGGTGCGACGCGCGCCAGTGGCTGGACGCCGTCGCGCTACCCAACCAGAGCGAATGGTCGGGGCGGCTGTCGGTGAATTGCCGCACGCAGGCCGATGCGGGCTTCGCCGAGCGCTTCGCCGCGCAGCCCACGGCCATGCTGATCACCCAGGGTTTCATCGCGCGGCATGGCGATGGCGGCACCGCCATCCTCGGTCGTGGCGGTTCGGATACGTCGGCCGCGTATTTCGGCGCGCTGCTCAAGGCCGCGCGCGTGGAGATCTGGACCGACGTGCCGGGCATGTTCAGCGCCAACCCGCGCGACGTGCCCGATGCGCGCCTGCTCTCGCGCCTGCACTATGCCGAGGCGCAGGAAATCGCCACCACCGGCGCCAAGGTGTTGCATCCGCGCTCCATCGCGCCGTGCCGCGACGCCGGCGTGCCGATGGCCATCCTCGACACCGAGCGCCCCGACGAACTGGGCACGCGCATCGACGCGCTGGCCGCGACCGTGCCGGGCGTCAAGGCCATCAGCCGCCGCAACGGCATCGTGCTGGTGTCGATGGAAAGCATCGGCATGTGGCAGCAGGTCGGCTTCCTGGCCGATGTGTTCGAGCGCTTCAAGCGCCACGGGTTGTCGATCGACCTGATCGGTTCGTCCGAGACCAACGTCACGGTGTCGCTGGACCCCAGCGAGAACCTGGTCAACAGCAACGTGCTGGCCGCGCTTTCCGAGGACCTGGCCGAAGTGTGCCGGGTCAAGGTGATCGCGCCGTGCGCGGCCATCACCCTGGTCGGCCGCGGCATGCGTTCGCTGCTGCACAAGCTGTCCGACATCTGGGCCACCTTCGGCCGCGAGCGCGTGCACCTGATCTCGCAGTCGTCCAACGACCTCAACCTGACCTTCGTCATCGACGAGGCCGATGCCGACGGCCTGCTGCCGCAGCTGCATGCCGAGCTGATCCGCTGCGGCGCGATGCCGGTGCAGGACGCCAATGTGTTCGGCCCCAGCTGGAAGGAGATCGCGCACGGCAAGCCGTTACGCGAGACGCCGTGGTGGTCCAGGCAGCGCGAGGCGCTGCTGCAGGCCGCGCAGGCGGGGACGCCGCGCTACGTGTACGACCTGGACACCGTGCGTGCCCGTGCCCGCGCGCTGGCGTCGATCACCGCCATCGACCGCTGCTTCTATGCGATCAAGGCCAACCCGCACCCGGCCATCCTCAAGGCGGTGGTGGCGGAAGGCTTCGGCCTGGAATGCGTGTCGCAGGCCGAGCTCGACCACGTGTTCAGCGTGGTGCCCAACATGGCGCCGCAGCGCGTGCTGTTCACGCCCAGCTTCGCGCCGCGCCGCGAGTACGAAGCGGCGTTCGCGCGCGGGGTGAATGTCACCCTGGACAACATCGAGGCGCTGCAGCGCTGGCCCGAGGCGTTCCGCGGTCGCACGCTGTGGCTGCGCCTGGACCTGGGCCACGGTGAAGGCCACCACGAGAAGGTGCGCACCGGCGGCGTCGCCGCCAAGTTCGGCCTGCCGGTGGCGCGCTTCGACGCGTTCGTCAGCGAGGCCAACAAGCTGGGCGTGCGCATCGGCGGACTGCACGCGCACCTGGGCAGCGGCATCGACGACCCGCGCCACTGGCGCGACGTGTACGCCAACCTCGCCGGGCTGGCCGACAGCGTGGGCACCATCGAGTTCATCGACATCGGCGGTGGCCTGCCGATTCCGTACACGCCCAATGCCGAGGTGTTCGACCTGGGCGCGTGGCGCACCGGACTGGACGAGATCAAGGCCGAATACCCGCGTTTCGGCCTGGTGATCGAGCCGGGCCGCTACCTGGTGGCCGAGGCCGGCGTGCTGCTGCTGTCCGTCACCCAGGTGGTGGAGAAGGACGGCGTGCGCCGGGTGGGCGCCGATGGCGGCATGAACGCGCTGGTGCGGCCGGCCATGTACGAGGCCTACCACGGCATCCACAACCTCAGCCGCCTCGATGACGGGGCCAGGCAGGTGTTCGACGTGGTCGGCCCGATCTGCGAGACCGGCGACGTGCTGGGCCGCGCCCGCCTGCTGCCGGCCGCGACCGCCGAAGGCGACGTGCTGCTGGTGGCCGACGCGGGCGCCTACGGTATGGCGATGGCGAACACTTACAATCTGCGGGCCCTGCCGGCCGAGCAGGTGTTGGGAAAAACCGAGTGATGGGTGTGGACATGGGCGAGTGGCGGTTCCAGCGTGACGGCATCAAGGCGTTCCGGTTCGTGCGTTGCGAACTGGATGCGGCGACGGGCGTCGCGCGGCTGGTGTACGCCTTCGACGATGGTCCGGAGCTGGTGGAGACCGTCACCATTCCGGGCGCGCCATTCACCCTCGATGGCGCCCGCGCCACGGCGGTGCAGCGCGCGCTGCAGTTGCTGCACCTGATCACCGGCGTGAGCTATTACAAGGCGGCGGTGCCGGAGGAGATCCGCATCGAGTCGTACGCGATCGATGCCGATACCGCGGCACTGCTGGAGTCGGTGTATGTGCATGGGCTGGGCGAGTTCGCCTACCGCAATGGGCTTAACCTGCACGGGAAGATTCGTTTCCCGCATGCGGTGTTGGCGACTGGCGATGCGTCCGGACCCGCGTCCGCGTCCGCAGCAGCATCCCAAGCCGCAGTCGCCGATGATGCTGCGGCTTCGTCCGCTGGAGCGCCCGCGCTGGGCCTGCGCGAACACGCCCTGGTCGCCATCGGCGGCGGCAAAGACTCGCTGGTCAGCATCGAGGCGCTGCGTGCGCTGGGCATCGACCAGACGGTGACCTGGATCGGCGGCTCGCAGTTGATCAAGGCCTGCGCCGAACGCACCGGTCTGCCCACGCTCAACCTCGGCCGAGCGCTGGCGCCGCAACTGTTCGACTACAACCGCGAAGGCGCCTGGAACGGCCACATCCCGGTGACCGCGGTGAACTCCGCGATCCTGGTGCTGGCCGCGCTGCTGCACGGCGTGGACCAGGTGGTGTTCTCCAACGAGCGCTCGGCCAGCTACGGCAGCCTGATCGAAGGCACCGGCGAGGTGAACCACCAGTGGTCCAAGGGCTGGGCGTTCGAGTCGGCCTTCGGCGGGTACATCGAGCAGCACGTCGCCGCCGACCTGCACTACTACTCGCTGCTGCGTCCGCTCAGTGAGCTTGCGGTGGCGCGGCAGTTCGCCCGCACCGACCGCTACGACGCGCACTTCAGCAGCTGCAACCGCAATTTCCACATCCTCGGCGAACGCCCGGCCAACCGCTGGTGCGGCGTGTGCCCCAAGTGCCACTTCGTGTTCCTGGCGCTGGCGCCGTTCATGCCCAAGCCGCGGCTGGTGGGCATCTTTGGCCGCAACCTGCTCGACGATCCGGCGCAGACCGCGGGTTACGACGCGCTGCTGGAGTACCAGGACCACAAGCCGTTCGAGTGCGTGGGCGAGGGCAAGGAGTCGCGTGCGGCGATGGCCGCGCTGGCGGCGCGTCCCGAATGGCGGGAGGACGCACTGGTCAAGCGTTTCGCGCGCGAGATCCTGCCGCAGCTCGACGCCACCGAACTGGCGATCGAGCCGCTGCTCGTGATCGACGACGAGCACCGCATCCCCGCCAAGCTGTGGGGCCGCCTGCGTGCGCATCTCGCAGCTTGATGGCCAACGCGTCGCGCTGTGGGGCTGGGGCCGTGAAGGCCACTCCGCCTACCGCGCGCTGCGCGGGCGTTTGCCGCACCTGCCGCTGACCCTGTTCTGCGCCGACGAGGAAGTCGCCAACGCCCAGGCCTTGGGCGACCCGAGGCTGGCGGTTGAAACCGCCGCGACCGCCGAGCGCCTGTCGGCCTTCGACGTGGTGGTGAAATCGCCCGGCATCAGTCCCTACAAGCCCGAAGCGGTGGCCGCACGCGCGCGCGGCACCCGCTTCATCGGCGGCACCGCGCTGTGGTTTGCCGAGCACGCCGGGCCCGATGGCATCGTGACCAACACGGTCTGCGTCACCGGCACCAAGGGCAAGAGCACCACGACTTCGCTGCTGGCGCACCTGCTGCGCGCCGGCGGGCATGTCACCGCACTGGCCGGCAACATCGGCCTGCCGCTGCTGGAGCTGCCAGAGTCGCCGGTGCCGGCCTACCGGGCCATCGAACTGTCCAGCTACCAGACCGGCGACGTGGCCGACAGCGGCGCGCGCCCGGACGTGGCGGTGGTGCTCAACATTTTCCCCGAACATCTGGACTGGCACGGCGGCGAAGCGCGCTATGTCGAGGACAAGCTGCGCCTGCTGACCGGCGCGCGGCCCAGGATCGCAATCATCAACGCCAACGACCCGCATCTGGCGGGGTTGTCACTGCCCGACAGCGACGTGCGCTGCTTCGGCCACGCCGAGGGCTGGCACCTGCGCGAAGACGTGCTGTACCGCGGTGACCGGCAGGTGATGGACACTGCCGCGCTGCCGCTGCCGGGGCGCCACAACCGCGGCAACCTGTGCGCGGTGCTGGCGGCGATCGAGGCGCTGGGCCTGGATGCGGTAGCGCTCGCGCCGCATGCCGCCGACTTCAAGCCACTGCCGCACCGCCTGCAGACCCTGGGCGTGCGCGATGGCCTCACCTGGGTCAACGATTCGATCAGCACCACGCCCTTCGCCAGCCTGGCGGCACTGGATTGTTTCCGAAGCCGCCGCGTGGCGATCCTGGTCGGCGGCCATGACCGCGGCGTGGACTGGCACGCCTTCGCCGAGGCGATGCGACATGGCGCGCCACAGGCGATCGTGACGATGGGGCAGAACGGCCCGCGCATCCACGAGTTGCTGGCGCCGCTGTCCGGTGAGGGCCGCTTTGCGCTGTCCGCCGCTGACGATCTGGCCATGGCGATCACGCAGGCCCGGACCGTATTGGGCAATGACGGCGTGTTGCTGCTGTCCCCGGGCGCACCCAGCTTTGGTCCGTACCGCGACTACGTGGCCCGCGGCCGCCATTTCGCACAACTGGGCGGGTTCGACCCGGACAGCATCAGCACGATTCCGGGGTTGGGCATCGCCTGACGTCAACGGCGCGCGAATGCGCCGCGGCGTATGCTCGGCGCACCGTCCAGCCGGAGTGCCGCCATGTCCCGCCTTGCCGCTGCTGTCCTTGCGCTGCTGCTGATGCCCGCTGCACGTGCCGCCATGGTCGAGGAGCCGGTGGAATGGAGCGTGGGCAAGGACCGCTTCAGCGGTGTGCTCGTATACGACGACGCAGTGGCCACCAAACGCCCAGGATTGCTGATGGTGCCGGACTGGCGTGGCATCACCCCGCCCAACGTGGCCAAGGCCCGCGACATCGCCGGGCGTGATTACGTGGTGCTGGTGGCCGACATGTACGGCAAGGGCGTGCGGCCCAAGGATGACGCCGAGGCCCGTGAGCTGGTGACCCGGCTCTATGCCGACCCGGGTACGCTGAGGGCGCGCGCCACCAGGGCGCTGGAGGTCTTGCGCGCGCAGGCCGGCAAGGCGCCGATGGATACAGCGCGCATGGCCGCATTCGGCTACTGCTTCGGCGGCTCCACGGTGTTGGAACTCGCGCGCAGCGGCGCCGATCTTGCCGGCGTGGTGAGCTTCCACGGTGGCCTCTCCACGTCGCTCCCCGCGGCGCCCGGCACGCTGAAGGCCAGCGTGCTGGTGCTCAACGGGGCCGACGACAAGGGCACGGCGGGCGACATCGCCGGCTTCGAGAAGGAAATGAATGCCGCCGGCGCCGACTGGCAGTTCGTCAACTTCAGCGGTGCGGTGCACTGCTTCGCGCTGCCGCATGCCAACCGGCCGGGCTGCATGTACAACCCCCGTGCGGCCACCCGCTCGGAGCGGATGATGCGCGACTTCCTGGTCGAACGGTTCTCAGTGGCGCGGTGAGGTACCGGGTCCGCCCGTGACGCCTCAGTGGTCGCGGCTGACCGCGTAGCGGGCCAACCCGCGCAGCGCGGCGACGTAATCGTTGTCGTCCAGCCCGTCGAGTGACTGCTCGGCCAGGGCCGCATAGTCGCGGGCGCGCTGGCGGCTGTAACCCAGCCCATCGGTGGCGTGGATCGCCGCCATCACCGCCGGCATCGCCGAGGTGTCGCCGTTCTCGATGGCGGCACGCAGCACCTGGCGGGTGGCTTCGTCACTGTGGCGGATGGCGTGGATGAGCGGCAGCGTGGCCTTGCCTTCGGCCAGGTCGTCGCCCAGGTTCTTGCCCAGCGTCTCGGCATCGGAGGCGTAGTCGAGCACGTCGTCGGCGATCTGGAACGCATGGCCCAGGTTGAGTCCATAGTCGTGCAGCCTCTGTTGCATCGCCTCGTCCGCGCCGGCCAACAATGCCCCCAGGCGCGTCGCCGCGGCGAACAGCACCGCCGTCTTGCGCTCGATCACCCGCAGGTACGCGGGCTCGTCGGTGTCGGGGTTGCGCACGTGCAACAGTTGCAGCACCTCGCCCTCGGCAATGCGGTTGGTGGTGTCGGCCAGGATGCGCTGCACCGGCATGCTCTCAAGTTCCACCATCAGCTGGAAGCTGCGCGAGTACAGGAAGTCGCCCACCAGCACGCTGGCCGCGTTGCCCCACACCGCGTTGGCGGTCTTGCGGCCGCGGCGCAGGTCGGATTCGTCCACCACGTCGTCATGCAGCAGGGTCGAGGTGTGGATGAACTCCACCACTGCCGCCAGCTGGTGGGCGTCCGGCCCGCGATGGCCCAACGCGCCCGCCGCCAACAGCAGCAGCATCGGCCGCAGGCGCTTGCCGCCGGCACTGACGATGTACTCGGCCACCTGGTTGATCAGCACCACGTCCGACGCCAGCCGTTGCCTGATCAACGCGTCCACCGCGGCCATGTCCTCCCGCGCCAGGGCCTGGACGCCATTCAGGTCGAGGGCGGGAGTGGGGGCCGGAGTGTCTGCGTGCATGGAATCTGGTGGCGGGAATGGGGCGCCAATTATAGGCCGTGGGCAGGGTCCCGGGCCGGTCGCGCCCGATTCCTACCCAGTACCGGGATGCCGTCCGATGGCGCCGGACCGACGGGTATACTGCAATGGCGGTCACCGGGCATGCCGGTGACAACCAGATAACAGGACAACATTCATGGCACGTGGCATCAACAAGGTCATCCTGGTCGGCAACCTCGGTAACGATCCCGAAACCAAGTACACCCAGGGCGGCATGGCCATCACCACGATCAGCCTGGCCACGTCCCGCGCGTGGAAGGACAAGGACGGCAACCAGCAGGAAAAGACCGAATGGCATCGGGTCAAGCTGATGGGCCGGTTGGGCGAGATCGCCGGCGAATACCTGCGCAAGGGACGCCAGGTCTATATCGAGGGCCGGCTTGAGTACGGCTCCTACGAGAAGGACGGGGTAAAGCACTACACCACCGACGTGGTGGCCGATGAGATGCAGATGCTCGGCGGCACTGGCGAAGGCCGTGGTGAACCACGTGCGGAGCGCAGCGAGCGCCCGTCGCGTCCGCCGATGCGCCAGGAGTCCGCGCCGCGCCGCGAGGCCCCGCCGGCCCGCGAGGCCAACTTCGCCGATGATTTCGCGGACGACGATATTCCTTTTTAAAAGCTACGTCTGAATACGTGGACTCCGGTAACAAGGAGTTCCAATGGAAAACGGCGCCGTGACAGGCGCCGTTTTCACATCAGTCATCGCAGTCGAAGCGGTGCTCAGTCCCGCACCAGCCGCTTCAGCAGCGGCGTGGCGAGGAACAACAGCACGCCCGCGCCCAAACCGATCCACATCATCTTGCTGAAGACACCGCCGTACACCGCCAGCGCCTCCGCACGGCTGGCCTCGGGGGCGATCTGCGCCCACGTGCCCATGCGGCCGGCGATGATTTCGCCAAAGGCCGAGAACAGGAACCATGCCCCCATCATCATGCCCACGGCGCGCGGGATGGACAGCGACGTCACCGCCGCCAGGCCCACCGGCGACAGCACCATCTCGCCCAGCACCAGTACGAAGTAGGCCAGGATCATCCACCACAGGCTGACCGTCGCGCTATCCCCGGCGTTGCCCGCGGCGAACGCCAGCACGCCAAACGCCAGGCCGCAGAACACAAGACCCCATGCGAACTTCGCCGGGTAGCTCGGATTCAGGCCGACCTTGTCCAGGCGCGGCCAGATCCAGGCGAAAACCGGACTCAGCGCGATCACGAACAGCGCGCCAATGGCCGTGGTCTGGCCGGCGGTCCATTCGATGCCGAAGGTGGTGCGGTCCATCACGCGGTCGGCCATCGCCACCCACGGCCCGTAGGTCTGCTCGTACAGGCCCCAGAACAGCGCGCTGACCGTGATCAGGGTCATCAGCATGATCATCCGACCCTTCTCGGCATGGCTGATGCCGGAAAACAGCAGGCGGATGAACCAGATGTACAACGCCGCGCCCAGCAGCACGGCCACGACTTCGGTCAGGGTGACCTCATGGCCGCCGAACAGCGCCGACAACGGACCGAAGTCGATGCGGGTCTGCAGCACCTGCCACACCACCACGGTCAGCAGCAGGCCGCCAAGGTAGATCACCCATTCGCGCGACAGGCCGCCAAACACCGGTGCCCTGAGCAGTTCCGGGTCTGCCGGCTCTGCATGGCCCAGCAGGTGCTTGCGGCCCCACATGAACTGGACCAGCCCCAGCGCCATCATCACGCCTGCCAGGGCGAAGCCGTAGCCCCAGCCGATCTTCTCACCGATCCACGCCACGATCAGCGACGACAGGAACGCGCCGACGTTGATGCCCATGTAGAAGATGGTGAACCCCGAGTCGCGCCGCGGGTCGTTGGGGGCGTACAGCCGGCCGACGATGGTGGAGATGTTCGGCTTGAGGAAGCCCACGCCCACGCCGATCAGCGCCAGCGAGAAGTACATCACCTGCACCGCGAATGCATCCTGTTGTCCCGCCCCCTGCACGCCGGCAGCCGCATGGCCGGTGTACGCCATGCCCAGTTGCCCCAGCACCAGCAGCACGCCGCCGAACACCACGGCCTTGCGCATGCCCAGGTATTTGTCCGCCAGCAGGCCGCCCAGTAACGGCAATGCGTACGCCAGGCCGGCATAGGTGCCCAGCAGCAGGTAGCCATCGGTGTCGGAGAACAGGTGGTGCTTGGTGAGGTACAGGAACAGCAACGCCTTCATGCCATAGAAGGCAAAGCGCTCCCACATCTCGGTGAGGAAGCACACGTACAGGCCCTTGGGATGGCCCATGAACTCGCCCGTTGAGGGCAGGGATGCGGCGGTGGTGGCGGTCACGCGGAACTCCGGGCCAGGCAATCGCGCGAGTATAGCCGGAGGCTACTGGCGCTCCGCGCGCTGCCCAGTCCTCGCGCGCGCCGCTTTGCTGCAGTTGCAGCATCGTGTGTCCGCTTTGCGAAGGCGGGTCGCGAGGGCCTACCATCGCGTTTTCGCCTGTCTGGGACCCACGCCCCATGAAGCTTCGCCACGCACTCCTGCCGTTGCTGGTCGCAACCGCCCTGTCCGCCAACGCCGCCCCGCGTGGTCTCGATGTCCGCGACCTCGCGGCCATGGACCGGGTGTCCTCCCCAGCCCTGTCCCCCAACGGCCGCATGGTGGTATTCGCCAAGCGCGTGGCCGACCTGCCGGCCAACAAGTCCTCCACCTCGCTGTGGATCGAGGACCTGTTTGCACGCGATGCCGCCCCGCCCAAGCAGCTGACGCCGGACGGATGGAACGTCAATTCCCCGGCCTTCTCGCCGGATGGCAAGACCGTCTACTTCCTCAGCGGCAAGTCCGGCTCATCGCAGCTGTATGCGATTCCTGCCGCGGGTGGCACGCCCCGCCAGGTCACCGACATTCCGGCCGACGTGGGTGGGTTCCAGCTCTCGCCTGACGGCAAGCGCGTGGCGTTCAACACCGAGGCGTTCGTGGATTGCGGTACGGACCTGGCGTGCACCAGGCAGCGCATGGACAAGGCCGGCGAGCGCAAGAGCACCGGGCAGGTGTTCGACCGCATGTTCATCCGCCACTGGGATGCGTGGAACGACGGTCGCCTCAACCGCGTGTTCGTGGCCGCGCTGCCGGCGGCGGGCAAGTCGGCGGTGACCGCTGCGACCCTGGTGGGGGGCGATGTGCTGGGCGACGTGCCGTCGCGTCCGTTTGGCGACAGCAGCGAATACACCTGGGCGCCCAACGGCAAGACGCTGGTGCTGAGCGCGCGCGTGGCCGATCGTGCCGAGCCATGGTCCACCAACTTCGACCTGTACCAGGTCAACGCCGATGGCAGCGGCAAGGCGCGCAACCTCACCGCCGGGAACCCGGCATGGGACACCGGTGCCGTGTTCGCGCGCAACGGACACAAGCTGTACTACCGCGCCATGAAGCGACCCGGCTTCGAGGCCGACCGCTTCGCGCTGATGGAACTGGACCTGGCCAGCGGCAAGCGTAGGGAGATCGCACCCAAGTGGGACCGCTCGGCCGACAGCATCACGCTCTCCGCCGATGGCCAGACCATCTACACGCCGGCCGGTGACATGGGCCAGCATCCCCTGTTCGCGGTGCACGTGGCGAGCGGCGGCGTGACCCAACTGGTCGGCGACGGCTCCATCGGCTCGGTGCAGCTGGCCGGCCCGACCCTGGCCTTCACCCGCAACAGCCTCAAGAGCGGCGACCAGGTCATGACCGGCGGCATCAACGGCGCACCACTGCGCGCCGTCACGCCCAGCGCGGGCGAGATGCTCAAGGACGTGACCTTCGGCGACTTCGAGCAGTTCAGCTTCAAGGGCTGGAACGGCGACACCGTTTACGGCTATGTGGTCAAGCCGTGGAATTACGAGGAAGGCAAGAAGTACCCGGTGGCGTTCCTGATCCACGGTGGCCCGCAGGGCAGCTTCGGCAACGGCTGGAGTTACCGCTGGAACCCGCAGACCTACACCGGCCAGGGCTACGTGGCGGTGATGATCGACTTCCACGGCTCCACCGGCTACGGCCAGGCCTTCACCGATTCCATCAGCCAGCACTGGGGTGACCGCCCGCTGGAAGACCTGCAGAAGGGCTGGGCCGCCGCGCAGAAGAAGTATGACTTCATCGACGGCGACAAGGCCTGCGCGCTGGGCGCCAGCTACGGCGGCTTCATGGTCAACTGGATCGCCGGCAACTGGAACCAGCCGTGGAAGTGCCTGGTCAACCACGACGGCGTGTTCGACCAGCGCATGATGGGCTACGCCACCGAGGAGCTGTGGTTCACCGAATGGGAGCAGGGCGGTACGCCGTACGACGTGCCGAAGAGCTATGAGCAGTTCAACCCGGTCAACCACGTCAAGGACTGGAAGAAGCCGATGCTGGTGATCCACGGCCAGCAGGACTTCCGCATCCCGGTGGAGCAGGGCATCGCCGCCTTCACCGCGCTGCAGCGCCAGGGCATCGACTCGCAGTTCCTGTATTTCCCCGATGAGAACCACTGGGTGCTGAAGCCGCAGAACAGCATCCAGTGGCATGACACGGTCAATGCCTGGCTGAAGAAGCACCTCGGCCAGTAATCCATTGAAAAGCCTGGTCCGGGCGGTCGCCCGGGCCAGGCTTCAGTTTTCGCCGCGTCGGCCGTTGATGGGGCCAAGCCCCCCGCTGCCCCGGACGCCACGTGATCGTGCCCGTCGCCCCCGACACCCAGCCCATGCCCCTGGCCGCCCCGGGCATCCTGCTGGTGGACAACTCACCGTCCTTTGCACGGATGGTCGCGACGCGGGTGGGCGAGCGCCTGGGCCTGCCCGTGACGGTCGCGGGTACGCTGGCCGAGGCGCAACGGCACTTGCTTGACCCGGGGCGCTATTTCCTTGCGCTCACCGGCCTGGTGCTGGCGGACGCCGATTCGGATGCCATCCTCGACTACTTTGCCGGGACCGGTGTCCCGACCGTCGTGGTGTCCGGCGTGTATGACGATGAAGTCCGCCAGCGCGTGCTGGGACGCAACATCGTCGACTGCGTACTGAAGAACACGCCGGACAGCGTCGATTACCTGGTGTGGCTTGCGCGACGCCTTGAGCGCAATCGGCACATCGCCGCACTGGTGGTTGACGACTCGCAGGCGGCGCGCGCGCTGGCGACGTCGATGCTGAAGCTGTATGGCTTCGATGTCCTGGAGGCGGCCGACGGCGAGTCCGCGTTGCGTGTCATCGCCAGCAATCCCCGCGTCCGCATGCTCATCACCGACTTCGAAATGCCGGGCATGAACGGACTGGAACTGGTGCGGCGCATCCGCGCCCTGCATGCCCGCGACCACCTGGCGATCATTGGCGTGTCCGGCAGCGACAGCCAGTCGTTGGTGGCGCAGTTCCTGAAAAACGGCGCCAATGATTTCCTGCACAAACCCTGGTCGCGCGAGGAGTTCTTTTGCCGCGTTTCGCAGAACGTGGACAACCTTGAGTTGATCGGCACGCTGCACGACCTTGCCACCAGGGACTTCCTCACGGGCCTGCCCAACCGGCGCCACTTCTTCGATCGCGGCGTCCAGATGTTTTCCGGCGCGCGCAAGCAGGGGCTTGTCGTGGCAATGCTGGACATCGACCACTTCAAGCACGTCAACGACACCTACGGCCACGATGTGGGTGACATCGCGATCCAGGCCGTGGCCGGCGCGGTCACGCGCCATGCGCGAGCCCAGGACTTGCCGGCGCGTTTCGGTGGCGAGGAGTTCGTGCTGATCGCACCGGGCCTGTCCGCCGACGAGGCCGTGGCATCGCTCGAACGGTTGCGCGCCTCGATCGAGGCCACGTGCATTCCCTTGCCGGACGGCCGCCACATCACCGTGACGGTGAGCATCGGAGTATGCCTGAGCGGAGAAAGCCTGTCGGCGATGATGTCCGAGGCGGATCGCTGCCTGTACGTCGCCAAGGCCAGCGGACGCAACCGGGTCGAGGTACGACTCCCCGTGGACTGCCCGGGCTGACCGCCATGAGAAGGGCCCGGTTTCCCGGGCCCCGTGTGTCTCAACAGCAGCGGAATCCGCCGCCTCCATAGCGCGCGTCCTGCCGTTGCCGGAAGAACGTGGCGTAGTCGGGGATGGGGCGTTCCGGATGCTTCTCCATCAAGTGCCGCACGTAGTTGTCGTAGTCCGGGATTCCACAGCACAGCCGCGCGGTCTGCACCAGTCGCCGCCACACGCGGCGCAGCTGCTGGTGCTCGCCGGCGGGGACCAGGGCGGTGCCGGTGGTGGCCATCACAGGTTCATCTCGTGCGGCTTGAGGGCGACGTACGGGGTCTCGCGGTCGGTGCGTGCCGGGTTGCGGCGGGCGACCATGATCGACTTGACCGAATACACCAGGATCGCCAGCACCACGAACAGGAACAGCGCCGTCAGGCCGGCGTTGATGTAGTTGTTGACCATGATCTGCTGCATGCCGCCGAAATCCTTGGACGGCGCGATCAGTTCGCCGGCGTTGATCGCGGCCCGGTACTTGTTGGCCTGGGCCAGGAAGCCCACGCCCGGGTTGGCGTCGAAGATCTTGATGAAGCCGGCCGAGATGGTGCACACCAGCAGCCACACTGTCGGCACGATCGACACCCAGGCGAAGCGGTCCTTCTTCATCTTGAACAGCACCACGGTGCACAGCATCAGCGCGATGCCGGCCAGCATCTGGTTGGCGATGCCGAACAGCGGCCACAGCATGTTGATGCCGCCCAGCGGATCGGTCACGCCCTGGTACAGGAAGTAGCCCCACAGCGCCACGCAGCCGCCGGTGGCGATCAGGTTCGGTCCCCACGAGTCGGTCTTGCGCATCACCGGCACGAAGTTGCCGAGCAGGTCCTGCAGCATGAAGCGGCCCGAGCGTGTGCCCGCGTCGACCGCGGTGAGGATGAACAGCGCTTCGAACAGGATCGCGAAGTGGTACCAGAAAGCCATCATGCCTTCGCCCGGGATCACCGAATGGAAGATCTGGGCGATGCCGACCGCCAGCGTCGGTGCGCCGCCGGCGCGCGACAGGATGCTGCTCTCGCCGATGTCGGCGGCCACCGTGGTCAGCATCTCCGGGGTGACCACGAAGCCCCACTCCGAGACGACCTTTGCGGCGTTGGCCACGTCGGTGCCGATCACCGCGGCCGGGCTGTTCATCGCGAAGTACACGCCCGGATCGACGATCGACGCCGCGACCATCGCCATGATCGCCACGAACGACTCCATCAGCATGCCGCCGTAGCCGATGTAGCGAGCGTGGCCCTCGTTGGCCAGCAGCTTGGGCGTGGTGCCCGAACTGATCAGCGCGTGGAAGCCGGACACCGCGCCGCAGGCGATGGTGATGAACAGGAACGGGAACATCGACCCCTTCCACACCGGGCCGGTGCCGTCGGTGAACTGGGTCAGCGCCGGCATCTTCAGCTCCGGCATGGTGATGAAGATGCCCACCGCCAGGCCGAGGATCGTGCCGATCTTGAGGAAGGTCGACAGGTAGTCGCGCGGGGCCAGCAGCAGCCACACCGGCAGCACCGCGGCGACGAAGCCGTAGCCGATCAGCATCCAGGTGATCTGGGTGCCGGTGAAGGTGAACGCCGGGCCCCAGACCGGGTGCGCGGCGACCACGCCGCCGTACCAGATCGCGGCCAGCAGCAGGACCAGGCCGACGATCGATATCTCGCCGATCTTGCCCGGGCGGATATAGCGCATGTAGATGCCCATGAAGATCGCGATCGGGATCGTCGCGATCACCGTGAACATGCCCCAGGGGCTGCCCTGCAGCGCCTTCACCACGATCATCGCCAGCACCGCCAGGATGATGATCATGATCAGGAACGCACCGAACAGCGCGATGGTGCCCGGCACCTGACCCATTTCCTCTCGCACCAGTTCACCCAGCGAGCGGCCGTCGCGGCGGCTGGACACCACCAGCACCATGAAGTCCTGCACCGCGCCGGCCAGCACCACGCCGGCGATCAGCCACAGCGTGCCGGGCAGGTAGCCCATCTGCGCGGCCAGCACCGGTCCGACCAGCGGGCCCGCGCCGGCGATCGCGGCGAAGTGGTGGCCAAACAGCACGTGCTTGTTGGTGGGCACGTAGTCCAGGCCGTCGTTGTGGATCACCGCCGGGGTGGCACGGGTCGGGTCCAGCCCAAACACCTTGTTGGCGATGAACAGGCTGTAGTAGCGGTATGCGACCAGATAGATCGACATCGCCGCAACCACGATCCACAGCGCGTTGATCTGCTCCCCGCGCCGAAGCGCGACTACTCCCAGACACACGGCACCCAGCACGGCCAACGCCGCCCAGGCCAACCTGGCGATTCCACCCTTCATGCAAAAGTCTCCCAATGGACCCCGGAAGGGTCACCCCGTGCGCGCGAGGGGTCAATCCGCACTGCGGCATAAACCGTGCAACTTTGGTCTACCCGCCGACCAATGTCGGAGGGAGCGCTGTCACAGCCAGCGCGCGCGCTTGAACATCCGGTACAGCACCAGGCAGGTCACCGCCACCACGCCGATCAGGATCGCGTAGCTCCAGCGGCCACCCAATTCAGGCATGTGAACGAAGTTCATGCCATACCAGCTCGCGATCAACGTCGGCGCGGCCAGCAGCGCGGCCCACGCACCCAGCCGCTTCACCACTTCGCCCTGGTGCACGGTGACCAGCGACAGGTTCACGCTCAGCGCCGCGGTCAGCATCTCGCGCAGGGTGTCGGTACTCTCGTTGATGCGCACGGCGTGGTCGAGCACATCGCGCATGTACAGTTGGATCTCGTCGTCGACCAGGCCGCCGCGCGACCGGGCCAGCTGGCCAAGGATGTCCTGCAGTGGCGACACCGCCATGCGCAGCCGGGTCAGCTCACGCTTGAGTTCGTACAGCTCGCGCACCGTATTGGGATGGAACTCGTTGGCGAAGATGTCCTGCTCCAGCTCGTTGAGCTCGTGGTTGAAGCCATCGATGATCGGCATGAAGTTGTCGACCACCATGTCGAGCACGGCATACAGCCCCGCGCCGGGACCGTGGCGCAGCAGGTCCGGTTCGCGCTCCATGCGCGCGCGCGCCGCCGCATAGCTGGACGAGGCGCCATGGCGCACGGTCACCAGGTAGCGCGGCCCCACGAACAGATGTGTTTCGCCGAAGCGGATGCGGTTGTCCACCGTCTGCGCGGTGTGGATGGCGATGAACAGCGAACTGCCGTAGGCCTCCAGCTTGGGACGCTGGTGCGCCTTGTGCGCGTCCTCCACGGCCAGGTCATGCAGGTCGAATTCTTCCTGCAGTTTGTCGAGGATGTCCTCGCTGGGCTCGTAGAGTCCCACCCAGACAAAGCTGCCGTCATCGACGGCCAGCACCTCGCTGATGGCGTCCAGCGTAATGTCGCGGCGCGCACCTTCACGGTCGTAGGCGACGCAATTGATGACGCACTTGGGCAGGTCGGCACGGCTCATGGCCGGATGGTGGCGGTTGTCGCGCGCTCATACAAGTTGCGCGCAACCCGAAATGGTCGACTTGGCCTGGGCCCCCTTCGCAAGGGCCCTAGCGTCGCCGCAGCCCCGCCAGGAGCCCGAGGTGGACCGGCAGCAGCAGGGCGATCCAATGCGCGTTGCGCTGCGGAGCCAAGGGCAGCCAATGGGCAAACAGGCCGATGGCGGCTACTGCGGCCACCAGCGCCAATGCCCGGTTGAACCAGGTGCCGGGCGGGCGCCCGCGGAGCAGGCGAACGGCACCGGGCAACAGCAGCCACGCCAGCGGACTGAGCAGGAACAGGTTGTGGTTACCCCACGCGAAGCGATGCGCGGTGCCGAACCACAGGAACAGCAACAGTGTTCCCACCACGCCGCACAGGGTCCAGAAGGGCACCGCCAACGCCGTCGTGACGCGTGGATGGCGCCGCCCGGCCCACGCAAGCGCGCCACCGATGGCCAGTCCGCAAAGTGCCCACAACCACCAGCGTTGCGGCCGTTCCCGTGGCTCCGGCTGCAGCCGGTGGGGCAGCACTTCGTGTTCGCGTCGCACCACGGGCCGCCCATCGGGGTGGGTAACGTCGCGCAGCGCCGTCGACAGGCGCATGGGCACGAAGGCCTCATCCCACAACGGCAATGGCTTGTCCGCCGCCGGGCCAAGGCCGACATCGAACCCGAGCCACATCCAGAAATCCGGCGACGCCAGGCGCATGGCCTCGCCGCGATGGGTATTGCCCTGCGAACGGCCTTCCAACTGGCTCCGCAGGCGACCGTGCAAGGCCCGGTCAATCGCGTCGCGCACGCGGGTGGAGCAGTTGTCGAGGAAGTAGTCGTAGCGGTAGCGCGCGTTTTCCGGACGCGCGTTTTCGGCCAATGCGACGGCCAACTGCCGGGCATCCTCCGCCGTCAGGTCCAGCCACTGGATGCTGACGCCGCGGCCTTCGGCTTCGTAGACCGCAAGGTCCTGGTCGACCGGTAGCGCGACCAGCCGGTAGCGCATGTCACCGCGGATGAAGCGCGAGGTGAAATCAGGTTCGTCCAGGTCGAAGAAGCCGAAGTTGTACGACGTGGCCTCCCGTGTGGCCGGGTCGACCACGACGATGGCGTCGTGTCCGAAACGTTCCCAGAAGATCTCGCCCGGGAGCATCGTCATCACGCCGATCTCCGGTGCCGGACCACCATGGGGCAGCGCAATCCCGGCGGCGGAGGGCGTGCCGGATGGTTGCGGCGGGGCAGGGCGGCCCGAGGTGCCGTCGTCACCAGGCGAGCCCGCAACGTCGCCCGTCAACGCGGGGTATGGCACGGCGGCCCGACCCTGGTCATCGGTGCTGGCCATCGGGGCATTCGACGCATTCAGCGCGGGCGCGTCAGTGCGTCCCCCTGTCGGTGTCGCCACAGTAGCCCCGTGCATGGCCAACCCCAGCAGCGCGGCGACGAGCCCCGCGCGCAGGCGTACAGCCCACCCTGTGATCGCCCGGTGGCCCGCGACGCGGGCACCCACATCAGTCACCACCCAGCACGCCCACGTGGAAGGCATGGATGCGGCGCGCGTCGGCACTGGCCACGCGGAACGCAAAGCGGCCCAGCGTCAGTTCCTCGCCCGCCTCCGGCAGGTGGCCAATGGCGGCCACCACCAGCCCGCCGATGGTGTCGTACTCGTCATCGTTGAACTCGGCCTTGAAGCGCTCGTTGAAATCCCCGATGGGCGTCAGCGCATCCACCACGAACTGGCCGTCGGCCTGCGCCGCGATCAGCGCGTTGGGGTCCTCGGCATCGTCGTGCTCGTCGTCGATGTCGCCGACGATCTGCTCCAGGACATCCTCGATGGTCACCAGGCCGGCCACGCCGCCATGCTCGTCGATGACGATGGCCATGTGGTTGCGCGACTGGCGGAACTCGCGCAGCAACACGTCCAGGCGCTTGGATTCGGGTATCAGCACCGCCGGCCGCAGCAGCTCGTGGATCGTGCGCGGCCCGTGGTCGGTCACCACCCCGCGCAGCAGGTCCTTGGCCAGCAGGATGCCGAGGATCTCGTCCTTTTCCTCGCCGTGCACCGGGAAGCGGGAGTGCCCGGACTCCACCACCAGCTTCATCATGTCCAGCAGCGGCGCCTCCGCAGGCAGCGAGACCATCTGCGAGCGCGGGATCATCACGTCGCCCACGGTCAGGTCCGACATGGCGATGGCGCCCTCCATCATCCGCAGCGCGTCGGCGGCGATCAGGCCGTCGGCCTGGGCATCGCGCAGCAGTTCGACCAGGTCTTCGCGGGTGGTGGGTTCGCCGGACAGCGCGGAGCTGATGCGTTCGAGCCAGGAGCGCCGCTCCGGCGCGTGGGAATGACTACTGTCGTCCTCGGACATGGGGCATGGTCAGGCGCCCCCTGGGGGGTGGGGGTCGTTCAGGAAGTCTACCCCGGTTGGTGGGCGAATCGGTGAAACCCCAAGGGTCGCCATTGCCGGGCCGTGGCCCTGACGCCGTCGTGGGCGGCGAATTCAGCCGGCGACCGCGTACGGGTCCTCGATGCCCAGGGCGGCCAGGATTTCGCGCTCCAACTGCTCCATGCATTCGGCCTCGCGCTCGTCGTCATGGTCCCAGCCCAGCAGGTGCAGCACGCCATGCACGGTCATGTGGGCGTAGTGGGCCGCCAACGCCTTGCCCTGTTCACGGGCTTCCCGAGCCACCACCGGCGCACAGATCACCAGATCGCCCAGCAATGGCAGCTTCACGCCTTCGGGCAGGCCTTCGGGCAGCTCCGCAGGGAAACTGAGCACGTTGGTGGCGTAGTCCTTGCCCCGGTAATGGTGGTTCATCGACTGCCCCTCCTTGGTGTCGACCACGCGGATGGCCAGGTCGGCTTCGCGGATGCGCCCTTCCAGCGCCGCGGCCACCCACTTGCGGAAGCTGGTGGCGGACGGGATGCCGGCACGCGGCAGACCGTAGCTGATGGAAACGTCGAGACGGGTGGGACCAACAGTCATGGCATCGATCCGGGATCAGCGGAGGGGGTCAGGGCGAAGTGCCGGATTGCGCGTTCTTCTCGTCGCGCGAATCGTAGGCCTCCACGATCCGCGCGACCAGCGGATGGCGCACCACGTCGCGCGCCTCGAAGAAGGTGAAACTGATGCCCTTGACGTGGTGCAGCACGTCCAGCGCGTCCTTCAGTCCCGACTTCTGGTGGCGGGGCAGGTCGATCTGGGTCATGTCACCCGTGACCACGGCGGTGCTGCCATAGCCGATGCGGGTCAGGAACATCTTCATCTGCTCGATCGTGGTGTTCTGCGCCTCGTCGAGGATGACAAACGCATCGTTAAGCGTGCGTCCGCGCATGTATGCCAGCGGCGCGATCTCGATGACGCTCTTCTCCAGCAGCTTGACCACCTTCTCCACGCCCAGCATCTCGTACAGCGCGTCGTACAGGGGGCGCAGGTAGGGGTCCACCTTCTGCGTCAGGTCGCCGGGCAGGAAGCCGAGCTTCTCGCCGGCCTCCACCGCCGGACGCACCAGGATCAGGCGCTGCACGCGGCCTTCGTTCAACGCTTCCACCGCGCTGGCCACGGCCAGGTAGGTCTTGCCGGTGCCGGCCGGGCCGATGCCGAAATTGATGTCGTGCACGGCAATCGCGTGCAGGTACTTGGCCTGGTTGGCGCCGCGTCCGCGGATGGTGCCGCGCTTGGTGCGGATGGCTACTTCCTGCGGCTCGATGTCCTGCTCGGCGATGCGGTCGGCGTCGGCCTCGGCCAGGCGCAGGTGGATCGCGGGCTCGTCCAGCGTCTCGTTGGCGGCATCGGTCCACAGCTCGCGCAGCAGGCGCTCGGCCTTGCCTACCGCGGCCTGCGGGCCGACCACGCGAAACACGTTGCCGCGGTTGGCGATCTCCACGCCCAGGCGCAACTCGATCATGCGCAGGTGGCCGTCGAACGGCCCGCTGAGATTGGCCAGGCGCTCGGCCTCGGGCGGGTCCAAGGTGAATTCGGAAGTGGTTCGCGAGGACATCGTCGATGCAGAAGGGGGAGCGGGCGCGTGGGGCGGCGCCCGCAGGCGGTCAGCTTGCGCCTGTCGCGGGTTTTTCGCAAAGTGCGGCGATCTTACTGTTCAGCGGGGTGTGGCAATGCACGGATTCAGGCACTCACGGCTCGGGCAAGTGATCGCCTTGTCGATCGTCGCGGCGTCGATGCCGGTACAGGCGGCCAAGGTCACCGTGCTGACCGCCAGCCGGATCCACACGATGGACACCGCGCGCCCGCGTGCGCAAGCGATGGCATTCGACGACGGTGGCGCCATCCTCGCCCTGGGCGAAACCGCGGCCCTGCTCAAGCAATACCCCAAGGCAACGCGGATCGATGTCGGCAACGCCACCGTGGCGCCCGGCCTGATCGACGCGCATGGCCACGTGGCCGGCCTGGGCCTGGCCAGGCTCCGCGCCGACCTGGTCGACACCCGCAGCAAGGCCGACGTGCTGCAGCGCCTGCGTGATTTCGCCCGCGATCTGCCCCCGGGCGCCTGGCTGCTCGGTCGTGGCTGGGACCAGAACGATTGGCCGGAGAAGCATTTCCCGACCGCCGCCGACCTGGACGCGGCCTTCCCCGATCGCCCGGTGTGGCTGAGCCGAGTCGATGGCCATGCCGCATGGGGCAACACCGCGGCGATGCGCATCGTGAAGCGTGACCTGCGCGGTGATTGGCAGCCCGACGGTGGCCAGATCCTGCGTGACGCCCAGGGTGCGCCCACGGGCTTGTTCATCGATGCCGCCATGGACCTGGTCGAGTCGGCCATGCCGGCGATGGACGCCACCACCACCGAGCGCGCGCTGGTGCTCGGCATGCAGTCCGCGGTGGAGCACGGCCTCACCGGCGTGCATGACGCTGGCGTGTCGTTGACCCAGTTGCAGGCCTACCAGCGCCTGGCTGACCGCAAGGCCATGCCGTTGCGGGTATACGCCATGGCCGACGGCGATGGCGCCGCCCTGGACGCCTTGTGCAGGAACGGCCTGTATCGGCACGCGGGTGGCCGGCTCGAAATGCGCGCACTCAAGCTGTTTGCCGACGGCGCGCTGGGCAGTCGCGGCGCCGCCATGCTGGAGCCGTACAGCGACGACCACGCCAATAGCGGCCTGCTGCTGATGAAGCCGGAAGAGCTCGACCGGGTCACGACCAAGGCCCGCGACTGCGGCGTGCAGGTCGCCACCCACGCCATCGGCGATCGCGGCAACCGCGAGGTGCTCGATGCCTACGCCAAGGCACTGGGCAGCACCCAACCCGCCGAATATCGCTGGCGCATCGAGCATGCCCAGATCCTGTCGCCGACGGACCTGCCGCGGCTGGCGCCACTGGGCGTCATCGCCTCGATGCAGCCCACCCACGCCACCAGCGACATGCCATGGGCGGAGGACCGTGTCGGCCCCGCCCGCATCGTGGGTGCCTACGCATGGCGCCAGTTGCGGGACAGCGGCACACGCCTGGCGCTCGGTTCGGATTTTCCGGTGGAATCGGTGGACCCGCGGCTGGGACTGTATGCCGCCACGACCCGTGCGGATGGCGACGGCTTGCCCGTGGGCGGTTGGCACCCCGAAGACAAGCTGACCGCCTTCGAGGCGCTGCGCGGCTTCACCCTGGACGCCGCCTATGCCGGCTTTGCCGAAGCGCGCGTGGGCAGCCTGGTGCCGGGCAAGCGCGCCGACTTCATCGTGCTGAAGCAGGATCCGCTGGCCATCCCACCTGCCGGACTGCGCACCCTGGACGTGCAGGCCACGTACGTGGATGGCCGCCCCGTCTACCAGGCCACGCGCTGACAGGCGCTCGCGCTGCTGCTTTTGATCTCATCCACCGTTGATTGAGTCTCCGAGGGGATGGGCTCACGGGGGCGTTGCGACAAGCGCGCCATGGATGGCGCGCGCCCGAGTCGGGGCAGGAGCCCCGACCGAGGGAAAAGCAACGTCCCCGTGAGCCCAGCCCCGGGCCCGAGACTCAATCCGCCAACACCACCCGCCCCCGCAGCGAATTGCTCAGCGCCTCGGTAATCACCACATCCACGAATTGCCCCACCAGCCGCGAAGGCGCCGGGAAGTTCACCGAACGCATGTTCTCCGTCTTGCCAGTCAACTCGTTCGGATTCTTCTTCGACGGCCCTTCCACCAGCACCCGCTGCGTGCTGCCCACCATCGCCTGCGAGATCTTCGCCGCATGGGCATTGATCGTCGCCTGCAGGCGCGACAGGCGCGCATGCTTCTCCTCGCTGGTCACCGTGTCTTCCAGGTCCGCCGCCGGCGTGCCCGGGCGGCGCGAGTAGATGAACGAGAACGACTGGTCGAAGCCCACGTCCTCGATCAGCTTCATCGTCTTCTCGAAGTCCGCCTCGGTCTCGCCCGGGAAGCCGACGATGAAGTCCGACGAGATCGAGATGTCCGGCCGCACCGCGCGGAGCTTGCGGATCTTCTGCTTGAACTCCAGCGCCGTGTAACCGCGCTTCATCGCCGACAGGATGCGGTCACTGCCCGCCTGCACCGGCAGGTGCAGGAAGTTGGCCAGCTTGGGCACGTCGCGGTAGGCCTCGATCAGCGAATCGCTGAACTCCAGTGGGTGCGAGGTGGTGAAGCGGATGCGGTCCAGCCCCTCGATCTCGGCGATGGCGCGGATCAGCAGGCCCAGGTCGGCCAGCTCCGGTTCGGCGCCGTCCTCGGTCGCGATCGGGCCGCGGTAGGCATTGACGTTCTGCCCGAGCAGCGTCACCTCGCGCACGCCCTGCGCGGCTAGTTCCGCCACCTCCACCAGCACGGCCTCGAACGGTCGGCTGATCTCCTCGCCGCGGGTATAGGGCACCACGCAGAACGAACAGTACTTGCTGCAACCTTCCATGATCGACACGAACGCGCTCGGGCCTTCGGCCCGCGGCTCCGGCAGCCGGTCGAATTTCTCGATCTCCGGGAAGGAGATGTCGACCTGCGGCTTGCCGGTCTCGCGCTTGGCCTGGATCAGCTCGGGCAGGCGGTGCAGGGTCTGCGGGCCGAACACCAGGTCCACGTAGGGCGCGCGCTTGACGATGGCCTCGCCTTCCTGCGACGCCACGCAGCCGCCCACGCCGATCAGCACCGGCTTGTCGCCCTGCTTGAGCTGCTTCCAGCGGCCCAGCAGGCTGAACACCTTGTCCTGCGCCTTCTCGCGGATAGAGCAGGTGTTGACCAGCACCACGTCGGCCTCGGCCGGGTCGTCGGTCAGTTCCAGGCCCTCGGCGGCGGCCAGCACGTCGGCCATGCGCGCCGAGTCGTACTCGTTCATCTGGCAGCCGTGGGTTTCGATGAACAGCTTGCCGCGGGCCGGCAGGGCGGGGGCGGAAGCGGTCGGGGCAGCGACGGCCGTGGGCGGGTCGGGGAGGGCGGTGTCGGTCATGGTCAGGTCCGGGAGGGGCGGCGGTTAATCCGCGCCGGAGGGTCGATCAGTTTAGCCGGTTGCCGTCGGACCCGCCCGGCGGCCTGAACCGGCACTGCATCCCGTTTTCGGATCAATGACTTGGCAAATACCCACTGGACGGGGGACACTCACACCGATGAAGGGGATTTTCCTGACACTGGGGACGATCACTTTGCTTGCGACCGCGCCTGCGGTGGCCGGCACCGTGTATCGCTGCGAGACCGCCGACGGCGGCCGCAGCTACGTCAGCAAGCGCATTCCAGGCGCCGCATGCACCGCCGTGGGCTCCCACTCCGCCCGGGCGCGGGGCCGGCGCACACCAGCGCCACAGCCGGTCTCGGTCGGCAGTGCGACGCCAGCCAACCCCGTCATCGGGTCTCCGGCCAAGGTGGCAACCCCCGCCGAAATCGCCATTGCCAGCTCCACCTTGTCCTCGCCCCCGCCGCCGGTGGCCTCGAAGCGGTCGTCTTCCGGGGGTGGCCGGGTGGTCCGCGGGCAGGTCTACGCCTATGTCCAGGACGGCGTTCGCCATTACTCCAGCCGCCCCCCCCGCGGCGACACGCAGGCCTTGGCGGTCCGCACGATCAAGTACAGCTATATCGAGACGTGCTACGCCTGCGGCGCAAAGCCGGGCGTGAACTTCGGCTCGGTCCGGCTCAACACCCAGGCCTACCGTGACGAGATCCGCGCGGCAGCCAGCAAGTTCGGGGTGGACGAAGCCGTGGTCAGGGCCATCATCCATGCTGAGTCCGCCTTCAACCCCAATGCGCTGTCGCGCGTGGGCGCGCAGGGCCTGATGCAGCTGATGCCCGCCACGGCGCGCCGTTTCGGGGTGGGCAATGCCTTCGATGCATCGCAGAACATCCACGGTGGGGTCCAGTACCTGGCCTGGCTGCTCAAGCGTTTCAAGGGCGACCTGACCCTGGCGGCGGCGGGCTACAACGCCGGCGAGGGCGCGGTCGACAAGTACAAGGGCGTGCCCCCCTACAGCGAGACCCAACGCTACGTGCAGCGGGTCGGAGTGCTCGCCGACCGCTATCGGAGCGCGGGCGGCCTGCAATAATCCAGTGCCCGGAGCCTCGGGCGACAGGGTCCCGTGGCCCGGGATATGTGATGGCGTTCGCCCCGATGAGACCCGCAGGTCCGCCGCCGATTGTCCTGCCGTTCACCGTTCCGTTACACTTCCCCGTCTTTTGAGCCGCGAGCCGTCGCCAGTGGCGGCGGCCCTGTGGTGAAACTTCGTTACTAAGCTTTGCGGAGTGCCGAATGGCCAACCAAGGGGTCAACGATCCTGTAAACACGGGACGCCGCCGCTTCCTGACCGCGACCACGGCAGTGGTCGGTGCGGTCGGGGTCGGCTTTGCGGCGGTGCCGTTCATCAAGTCCTGGAACCCGAGCGCCCGTGCCAAGCTGGCCGGTGCCCCGGTGACCGCCGATATCAGCGCCCTGGCCGAAGGCCAGCGCCTGATCTTCGAGTGGCGCGGCCAGCCCATCTGGATCGTCAAGCGTTCCAAGGCGATCCTGGATGCGTTGCCGACCCTCGACAGCCACCTGCGCGACCCCAAGTCGGACAACCTGGACCAGCAGCCGGCGTACATCAAGGGCGAGCTGCGCTCCATCAAGCCGGACATCTCCGTGCTGGTCGGCCTGTGCACCCACCTGGGCTGCTCGCCGGAGATGAAGGCCGAGATCCGCCCCGAGCCGTTCGACACCGAGTGGAAGGGTGGTTACTTCTGCCCGTGCCACAAGTCCAAGTTCGACATGGCTGGCCGCGTCTACCAGGGCGTGCCCGCGCCGACCAACCTGGTCGTGCCGCCGCACCACTACGCCGATGACAACACCATCATCATCGGCGTCGATCCCTCGCAGTCAAACAGCACGGGGGCCGCATAAGCCATGGCTAACATGATTACACGCGCCGCGTGCGGCGTGATGGACTGGGTCAACGAGCGCGCGCCGGGGATGATGCCGGCGTACCGCAAGCACATGACCGAGTACTACGCGCCGAAGAACTTCAACCTCTGGTACTACTTCGGCTCGCTCGCGCTGCTGGTGCTGGTCAACCAGATCGTCACCGGCATCTTCCTGACGATGCACTTCAAGCCGTCCGCGGCCGAAGCGTTCTCGTCGGTCGAATACATCATGCGTGATGTGGAGTGGGGCTGGCTGATCCGCTACATGCACAGCACCGGTGCGTCGTTGTTCTTCATCGTCGTGTACCTGCACATGTTCCGCGGCCTGATGTACGGCTCGTACCAGAAGCCGCGCGAGCTGGTGTGGATCCTCGGCATGCTGATCTACCTGGTGCTGATGGCCGAAGCCTTCATGGGCTACGTGCTGCCGTGGGGCCAGATGTCGTTCTGGGGCGCCAAGGTGATCATCTCGCTGTTCGGCGCGATCCCGGTCATCGGCAACGGCCTGGTCGAGTGGATCATGGGCGACTACCTGCCCGGCGACGCCACGCTCAACCGCTTCTTCGCGCTGCACGTCATCGCGCTGCCGCTGGTCCTGCTGCTGCTGGTCGTGCTGCACCTGGGCGCGCTGCACGAAGTGGGTTCCAACAACCCGGACGGCGTGGACATCAAGAAGGGCCCGAAGGGCAACCGTTGGGATGCCAACAAGCCCAAGGACGCCATTCCGTTCCACCCGTACTACACGGTCAAGGACCTGGTGGGCGTCGGCTTCTTCCTGATGCTGGCCGCGTTCGTCATCTTCTTCGCGCCGGCGTTCGGTGGCTGGTTCCTGGAGCATGACAACTTCACCGAGGCCAACCGCCTGGTGACCCCGGCCCACATCAAGCCGGTGTGGTACTACACCCCGTACTACGCGATGCTCCGCGTGATCCCGGACAAGCTGGGCGGCGTGATCGTGATGTTCTCGGCCATCGCCATCCTGTTCGCGGTGCCGTGGCTGGACCGCTCCAAGGTCAAGTCCTATCGCTACCGCGGCCTGCTGTCCTGGGCCCTGCTGCTGGCCTTCGCCTTCAGCTTCATCTGGCTGGGCAAGATCGGCGCCGGCCCGGGTACCGACCCGGTCGAGACCCAGGTGGGTCGCGTGCTGACCTTCTACTACTTCGCTTTCTTCATCACGATGCCGCTGTGGACCAAGCTCGACAAGACCAAGCCGGTGCCGGAACGGGTGACGATGCATGACTAACGCAACTGTTTCCAAGCGGGTGAACCCGTTGCACAAGCTGGCGGTGTTCGCCGCCGGCCTGCTGGTCTCGGTCTCGGCCTTCGCGGCCGCCGGCGGTGACCTGCAGCAGGCGGGTACCGACCTCAACGACCGTGCCTCGCTGCAGCGTGGTGCCCAGCTGTACATGAACTACTGCTCGGGCTGCCATTCGCTCAAGTACCTGCGCTACTCGCGCATGGCCGAGGACCTGGGCCTGACCGAAGACGAGGTGATGAAGAACCTCAACTTCACCGGCGCCAAGTTCGGCGAGCAGATCCAGGTCAGCATGACCGAGGCGCAGGGCAACCAGTGGTTCGGCAAACTGCCGCCGGACCTGAGTCTGGTCAGCCGCGTGCGCGGCAGCGACTGGGTGTACACCTACCTCAAGTCGTTCTACCTGGACGAGACCCGTCCGCTGGGCTGGAACAACAAGCTGTTCCCCAACGCCTCCATGCCCAACGTGCTGTGGGAGCTGCAGGGCCTGCAGCATGCCGAGTTCGGCAAGCCCGACGCCACCGGCGAGCGCCCGGTGCTGGGCCTGGCCGTCACCCAGGCGGGCGTGCAGGATGCCGCACAGTTCGACCAGACCGCCCGTGACATTTCCGCGTTCCTGGAGTACGCCGGCGAGCCGGCCGCCCTCAAGCGCGAGAAGCTCGGCGTGTGGGTGATCCTGTTCCTGGCGGTCCTCACCTTCCTGTTCTGGCTGGTCAAGAAGGAATACTGGCGAGACGTCGAGCACTGACGCCGTCCAGCGCAAAGGCCCGCCTCGAGCGGGCCTTTGCACATCTGGCGCCAAGGGAGGGGGATGTGGCAAATGTGGAAAAAGCGTTAGTCTCAAGGGCTGATGACTGCCCACACGGGGTGGGTGGCGTCCTGAGACCGGTGGAACCCGGTCCACAGCGAGGTCGATGATGGCGGCTAGCCCACGAATGCGTAATGCCCTCACCCTGTTCTCAGCGACGGATTGCGTGCTGTCCCACCGCGTGCGCCTGGTCCTGGCCGCCAAGGGCGTCACCTACGACCTGGTGCCGGTCGACCCGCAGAACCCGCCCGAAGACCTGGTCGACCTCAATCCATACCACTCGGTGCCCACGCTGGTGGAGCGCGAGCTGGTGCTGTATGCCGCCAGCGTCGTCAGTGAGTACCTCGACGAGCGTTACCCCCACCCGCCGCTGATGCCGGTGGACCCGTTGTCGCGCGCACGTCTGCGCCTGGCGATGCTTCGGCTGGAAGTTGACTGGGTGCCGCAGGTGCAGGCCATCCAGTTGGGCAACAAGGCGCAGGCCGACGCAGGCCGCAAACGCCTGAAGGAACTGCTCACCGCCTCGGTGCCGCTGTTCAAGGCCTCCAAGTTCTTCCTCAACCCCGAAATGAGCCTGGCCGACTGCGCCATGGCGCCGATCATCTGGCGCCTGAATGCGCTGGGTGTGCCGCTACCGAAGGATGGCAAGGCCATCGAGGATTACGGCAACCGCATCTTCCGCGGTCCTGGTTTCGCCCGCAGCCTGACGGAGCAGGAGCGCCGGCTGCGCGACCTGCCGGGCTGACGCGAAGGCTTGTGTGGCAGGCAGGCGTCGCCGCTCCGGGGCCGCGACGTTACACTGCATGCATGACCGATCAGTTTCCGCCAATGACCAGCCACCGCCCGTACCTGTTGCGGGCTCTGTACGAATGGATCGCGGACAACGGCATGACGCCCCACCTCCTGGTGGACGCGACGCGCACCGGCGTGCAGGTGCCGCAGCATGCGGTGAAGGACGGACGCATCGTGCTCAACGTGGCCGAACGGGCAGTGGCGCGGCTTGAGATGAACAACGAAACGATCCGCTTCAGCGCCCGCTTTGGCGGCGTGAGCCAAGCGGTCTCCGTGCCGGTCAGTGCCGTGCTGGCGATCTACGCGCGCGAAACCGGGCAGGGCATGGCCTTGCCGGAAGACATGCTGCCGGACGATGCCGACGAGGTCACAGAGGAGTCCGGCGACCAGCAGGCGTCACCGCGCTCGACGACGGCGGGACGTCCTGGCCTGAGCGCCGTGCCCGACCATGGCGCCGCGGATGACGAAGGCGACGACGACGGCCCGAGGGGGCCGGATGCGCCCAAACCGCGTCCCGGCGGTCCGTTCCTGCGCGTGGTGAAGTAAGCCGCGCTCAGTTGCGTTGTGGCGGCATCGCAACCGGGGTCGCGCTCACCGGGCCGGTGAAAGACACCAGGCGGTCGCCACGCAGCACCATGCGACCGATGTGGCGGTCGTCCCCGTGGATCGAGTAATCAAAGCGGAACGTGCGCTCCATGCCCAGCCAGCCGCTCTCCCGGCGGTAGAGCCGCCAGCCGATGGCATGGACGCTCTGGTCCAGCCATTGCACGCCGGCAGCGCGGCAAGCGTCGCGACCCGCGGCCTCGGCGCGCTCGGCGGCCGCGCGGTTCGCATTCCAGAGTGAGACGACAATCGCAGTCGCGATCATCAGGATGACTAGAGTCGGCATGTGCACTAATGTGCAGCCGTGGCGACCGCGTCGCAAGCACCGCACGGCAATCGACAGAGAGGGGACTGCAACGCGATGAAGCTGGTCTTTCCAGGAGGGGAGCACCCACAGGTGTTGTTGGGGCCCGGGGTCAACCGGGTAGGCTCGGATCCAGAAGCGAATGTGGTGATCAACGTGCCCGGTGTCCGGCCGCAGCATTGCCTGCTGCACGTCACCGGCACCGGCGTGATGCTTGAGGTGCCCCAATCGGGCGAGGTCACCGTCAATGGCCGGGCGGTGGATGGTCTCATCTCACTGCGTGCCGGCGACGCAGTGGCCTTCCATGGCGTGCAGGCGCGCCTGGCGGCGATCGAACCGGCGGCGGCCGTGCGGAAGCTTTCCGACCCCTGGCACGCCGGATCGTCCGCCAACGATGACCCGGGCGTTACGGCCGTGCGTCCGGTGACGCCGAAGTTCGTCCTGCGCGGCACCGCGGGTCGCGCCTTCGGCCGCAGCATTCCGCTGGCCGGCACCGTCACCGTGGGCCGTGGCCCGGAATGCTCGCTGCGCCTGGACGAGCCGGGGCTTTCGCGCGCGCATGCGCGCCTGCTGGCCACCGAACACGAGGTCCAGGTCGAGGATGTCGGGTCCAGCAACGGCACCTTCATCAATGGCAACCGCGTGCTGCGCGGCGAGGCACGGGTGGGCGACGAGATCGGCTTCGACACGATGCGCTTCCAACTGGTCGCCTACGGGCAGCCGGAGGCCAGCCACGAAGCGAAGTCGACGGCGGCGCCCTCGCGCCGTGGATGGGTCGTGGCGGCGATCGTCCTGGTGGTGGCCGCGGTGGCCGTCGCGTTCGCACTCCGCTGAGGGCGCGACCAGGGAGCGTGCGGCGCCTGCGACGCCATCGCCTCAGGCGATGGCGCCGGGGGGCGGCCCGAGCTTGAGCGACAGGTCGATCGCGTGCAGGTGCTTGGTCAGCGCGCCGATGGAGATGCAGTCCACGCCGTCCTCGGCGATCGCCCGCAGGCCTTCCAGGTCCACGCCGCCCGAGACCTCCAGCGGGATGCGGCCCGCATTGATGCGTACCGCCTCGCGTCGCGTGGCCGCGTCGAAGTCATCGATCAGGATGCGGTCGCAGCCCACGGCCAGGGCTTCTTCCAGTTGCGCCAGCGTTTCCACTTCCACGATCAGGGGCAGGGCCGGATGCATCGCGCGTGCGGCGTGCACCGCCGCGGTCAGCGAGCCCGCGGCGCGGACATGGTTTTCCTTCAGCATCACCGCGTCGTACAGGCCCATGCGGTGGTTGCTGCCGCCGCCCACGCGCACCGCGTACTTCTGGGCCTGGCGCAGGCCGGGAAGGGTCTTGCGGGTATCCAGGATGCGCGCACGCGTGCCCCGCACCGCATCCACGTAGCGCGCGGTGACCGTTGCGGTTCCCGACAGGGTCTGCAGGAAGTTCAACGAGGCGCGTTCCGCACTCACCAGCGCGCGCGCCCGGCCCTGCAGGGTGGCCAGCACCGTGCCCTTGCGCACACGGTCGCCTTCGGCCACGTACCAGTGGATGCGCACGTCCGGGTCCAGGGCGCGATGGCAGGCATCGAACCACGGGCGCCCGCACACCACGGCGTCCTCCTTGCACAGCAGGTACGCATGGTCGGCGGCATCGGGCAGCAGCGCGGCGGTGGCGTCGCCCTGGCCCAGGTCCTCGGCCAGGGCAGCGGCCACGTCGGCCTCCACCGCAGTGGCCGGCGGCGGCACGATGCTCGTTGCGCCTGCCGGGCCCGCGGCGTCGTGGCGCGTGTCGTGGCCGGATGGCGACACGGTCATGCCGCCGGGAAGTCCGGGACCTGCGCCGTGGCGATGGCTTCCTCCACCAGCAGCACCGGGATGCCGTCATCCACCCGGTAAACGGTCTTGTGGTCGCGCGTCACCAGCGCCTCGCGCACGGCCTCGGCCTGCGGGGCGCCGTCGCCGCGGACGACACCGCCGGCCTGGATGGCGGCATTGAGTGCCTGCAGCCCACGGCTGTCGAGCAGGGCGAGCGGCTGGCGGGTGGCCGGGCAGACGAGCAGGTCGAGCAGTTTGCGGTCCATACGGTGAAGCTCTGGCGGAAGGCCGGTAGAATACCGTTTTGCCGCAAGGGCCAGCCATGACCCCCCCTGAGAACGCTTCCGCGCCGCTGGTCGGCATCGTGATGGGCTCGCGCTCCGACTGGGAGACGATGCAGCATGCGGCGGCCAAGCTCGAAGCGCTTGGCGTGCCCCACGAGGTGCGCGTGGTATCCGCGCATCGTACGCCCGACGTACTGTTCTCCTACGCTGAAAGCGCCGCCGGGCGTGGCCTGCGCGCGATCATCGCCGGGGCCGGCGGCGCCGCCCACCTGCCGGGCATGCTGGCGTCCAAGACCGCCGTGCCGGTGCTGGGCGTGCCGGTGCAGAGCAAGGCGCTCAACGGCATGGACTCGCTGCTGTCGATCGTGCAGATGCCGGCCGGCATCCCGGTGGGCACCTTCGCCATCGGCAATGCCGGCGCGGCCAACGCGGCGCTGTTCGCCGCGGCCATGCTGGCCCATGAACACCCGGGTATCGGCGCCGCGCTGGCCGCCTTCCGCCAGAAGCAGACCGACGACGTCGCCGGCAACGACGACCCGCGCCGCTGACGGGCCCGTGCGGCCGTCATGGCCGCCACGCCCCCCGCGCCCCAACCGCAAACCCGAATTCCAATCGATGAGCACTCCCGATTCCCGCATGACCACCGTTGGCATCCTCGGAGGCGGTCAACTGGCGCGCATGATGGCCTTGGCCGGTGCGCCGCTGGGCCTGCGCTTCCTGGTCATGGACAGCGTGGCCGACGCCTGCGCCGGCCAGTTCGCGCCGATGGTGGTGGGGGACTACACCGACGAATCCGCGCTGGCCGAGTTCGCCTCGCGCGTGGACGTGGCCACCTTCGATTTCGAAAACGTCCCTGCCGAGTCGGCGCAGTGGCTGACCAGCCGCGTGCCGGTGTTCCCCAACCCGCGCGCGCTGGCCACGGCGCAGGACCGCCTCGCCGAAAAGACCCTGTTCCGCGACCTGGGCATCCCCGTGCCGCCGTTCGCCGTCATCGACACCCGCGAGCAGCTGGACGCGGCCGTGGCGGAGATCGGCACGCCGTGCATCCTCAAGACCCGTCGCCTGGGCTACGACGGCAAGGGCCAGTTCCGCATCAAGTCACCGGCCGACATCGCGGCGGCATGGGACGCGCTCGGTGCGCAGGCCGCCAAGGTCGGGCTGATCCTGGAAGGCTTCGTCGCGTTCGAGCGCGAGTTGAGCGTGGTGGCCGTGCGCGGCCGCGATGGCGAGTTCCGCGCCTGGCCGCTGACCGAGAACTGGCACGTGGACGGCGTGCTGTCCGCCAGCCTCGCCCCGGCAACAGTGGACGACGCGATGGCCGCCACCGCCATCAGCCATGCGCGCAAGCTGGCTGAGGCACTGGACTACGTCGGCGTCCTCGCGCTGGAGCTGTTCTGCCGCGACGGCGAACTGCTGGCCAACGAGCTGGCGCCGCGCGTGCACAACTCCGGTCACTGGACCATCGAAGGCAGCGAGACCAGCCAGTTCCAGAACCACCTGCGAGCCGTGCTCGGGCTGCCGTTGGGTGATACCCGCATGGTCGGCCAGGCCTGCATGCTCAACTGGATTGGCGCCATGCCCGATGCCAACGCGGTGCTGCGCGAGCCCGGCGGACACTGGCACGACTACGGCAAGCAGCCGCGCGAAGGCCGCAAGGTGGGCCATGCCACGCTGCGCGCGGATTCGGCGCAGGAGTTGATTGCGGTGTTGGAACGGGCTGGTGTGGCGCTAGGGCGCGAGACCCAGGTTGCGCCGGTGGTGGTACGCCTCCAGGGGTGAGTAGCGTTGCATCGCCCAGCTTTTGACCTTCGGTGGCCGCGGCCGCAGGATATCCCCATGACCCACTCGCCAATGGCAGCGCCATGAAGCCCTCCGCGGTATTGGACAACCACCGCGTTGCGATACGGTTGGCAGCGCACCGCTTTCGTGTCGCAAATCCGCGTGTGTTCGGATCGGTGTTGCACAGGGTCGACGCCGACGGCAGTGATCTCGACCTACTCGTCGACCCATTGCCTGGGGCGACTTTGCTCGACCTGGGAGGGTTGCAGGTGGAGTTGGAGGAACTCCTTGGCGTTCCTGTGGATGTGCGAACCCCGGGTGACCTCCCCCCGAAATTCCGTGCTGAGGTGCTTGCGGAGGCGGTTCCGGTATGACCCAAGATCGGCTGGCGGACTACCTTGCGCAGTCCAGTGAAGCCATCCGATTGGCCATGTCATATGTGGATGGCATGACCAAGGACGCCTTCATGGCGGACAAGCGTACCCAGCAAGCCGTCATCCTCAACCTCATGGTGCTGGGTGAGATTGCAGCCAAGGTGCTGCAGGACCACGGTGAGTTTGCAAGGCAGCATGGTGCGGTCCCATGGCGCAGCATGAAAGGGATGCGAAACAGGATCGCCCACGGCTACTTCGAGGTGGACCTTGAAGTGGTGTGGGAGACGGTGCAGTCGGCCTTGCCAGGCTTGCGGGTGCAGTTGGATGACACCGCCAGGGGATTCACGCCGTAGAACGGCCCGCTGGGCCCAACTTCATTGGCGCGTGTGCCGGGCGATGGAAGCTGGAGTCAGACACCCATACAAATGCAAACGGCCGGGGAAACCGGCCGTTCGCGCATCGGACATCCGCCTTCGCTTACTTCATCTGCGACGCGACGAAGTCCCAGTTGACCAGGTTCCAGAACGCCTCGACGTACTTCGGGCGGGCATTGCGGTAATCGATGTAGTAGGCGTGCTCCCACACATCGCAGGTCAGCAGTGGCGTGTCTTCACCGGTCAGCGGGGTGGCGGCATTGGACGTGCTCACCAGCGCCAGCGAACCGTCCGCGCGCTGCACCAGCCAGCCCCAACCCGAGCCGAAGGTGCCGACCGACACCTTGGTGAACTCTTCCTTGAACTTGGCGAAATCACCGAACGCCTTGTTGATGGCGTCGGCCAGCTTGCCCACCGGCTCGCCGCCGCCATTGGGCGACAGGCAGTTCCAGTAGAAGGTGTGGTTCCAGATCTGCGCCGCGTTATTGAACATGCCGCCCTGCGACTTGCGGATGATGTCCTCCAGCGACATGTCGGCGAACTCGGTGCCCGCGATCATGTTGTTGAGGTTGGTCACGTAGGTCTGGTGATGCTTGCCGTAGTGGAAATCGATCGTCTCGGCCGAGATGTGCGGCTCGAGCGCGGTGCGATCGTAGGGGAGGGCAGGCAGTTCGATGGCCATGGGGCTTGCTCCTTGCAGCAGGGGCTGGCGGTTGGGGACGCGGAGCGGGCGAGGCCCGGGTCCGCAGGGGTGAGAACGATTAGAATGGGCATTCTATCCCCATGCATCGTTGCCTGAACGTCAAAATCCGGCAACGCACCTTTGCAGGAGTCGCACCATGTCCGTGATGGACCGCATCAAGGCGGAAGTCGAAGGCCACCCGATCGTGCTCTTCATGAAGGGCACCGCGCAGTTCCCGATGTGCGGCTTTTCCAGCCGCGCCGTGCAGGCGCTGCAGGCCGCCGGCGCCACCCACCTGCACACCGTCAACGTGCTGGAAGATCCGGAAATCCGCGCCAACCTGCCGCGCTACTCCAACTGGCCCACGTTTCCGCAGCTCTTCATCAACGGCGAGCTGATCGGCGGCTGCGACATCACCCTGGAACTGGCCGAGTCGGGTGAGCTGGCGCGCATGGTCAGCGAAACCCAAACCCAGTGAGTGCCGCCCCCATGACCGAAGCCGCCCTGGCCGGCCGCGTAGCGCTGGTCGCAGGTGCGCATGGTGGGCTGGGCAGCGCCGCCTCGCTGGCCTGCGCACGCGCGGGTGCCACCGTCGTGCTGCTGGGCCGCAAGGTGCCCAAGCTCAACCGCCTGTACGACGCACTTGCCGCCGAAGGCCCGGAGCCGCTGCTGTACCCGCTGGACCTGGAAGGCGCCTCGCCCGATGACTATGCCGAGATGGCCGGGCGCATCGAGTCGGAACTGGGCCGCCTCGACGGCGTGCTGCACTGCGCCGCCGAGTTCCGCGGCCTGACACCGTTGCTGCAGACCGACCCGGCCGCCTTCGCCCGTGCCCTGCACGTCAACCTGACCGCGCGCTGGTGGCTGTCCCAGGCCTGCCTGCCGCTGCTGGCCCAGGCGCCCGATGCGGCACTGGTGTTCACCGTCGATGACCTGTCCCGCGTCGGCCAGGCCTACTGGGGCGGTTACGGCCTGGCCCAGCATGGCCTCTCGGCGCTGGTGGGCATGCTGCACGCCGAGTTGGCGAACTCCCCGGTGCGCGTGGCAGGCCTGCAGCCTGGCCCGATGCGCACGCCGCTGCGCAGCAAGGCCTACGTGGAGGAAAACGACCGCCTGGCCCGCGACCCGGTTGCCTATGCCGATGCGTGTGTCACGCTGTTGTCGGCCGAAGGGGCGGCCCACCGAGGCACGGTCTGGGCTCCCCGGCCCTGAAAGGGACCCCAGCCGCACCCGCCCGCCTGCGCCAGGCGCGGCGTTGAACCTCCCGACCCGACAGCACGAGCCACCCGCCGATGACGATCGCCTCCGCCGCGCTGCTGCTGTTCCTGATCCTGGACCCGCTGGGCAACGTACCGGTGTTCCTGAGCCTGCTGCGCGGGCTCCCGGCGCGCCGGCAGCGGATCATCGTGGCGCGCGAACTGCTGATCGCGCTGGGCGTGCTGATGGCGTTCCTGTGGGGCGGCAAGTACGCCCTGGAACTGATGCACCTGCGCCAGGAGTCGGTCTCCATCGCCGGTGGCATCGTGCTGTTCCTGATCGGCATCCGCATGATCTTCCCCCCGCCGGAAGGCCTCATGGGCGAGATCCCCGAGGGCGAACCCTTCATCGTGCCGATGGCCATCCCGCTGGTGGCCGGGCCCTCCGGCATGGCGGCGGTGATGCTGATGGGCAGCAACGAGCCCGCGCGGCTGGGCGACTGGAGCCTCGCATTGATCATCGCCTGGGGCGCGACGGCGGCGATCCTGATGTCGGCCACCTACCTGTACAAGTGGCTGGGGTCGAGGGTGCTGACCGCGGTGGAGCGGCTGATGGGCATGTTGCTGGTGGCCATCTCGGTGCAGATGTTCCTGGACGGGCTGGGCACCTACCTGCAGATTTCGGCGCCCTGAACGCCTTGATCCCAGCCATCGCGCCGGTTCGCGAGACGGTCATGCAACTTTCTTGACGCAAGTCATGAAACAGAAACACATGCGGATCAGTATGTTAATCTGTCATTAACCCGTGCGTTCGCGTGCGGGGTGGGGCAGCCAATCAATGGTTCTTCTCCCAACTGAGGGAGAGGCGCACGGCCGACCCGGCTAATTTGTGGTTGTCGAGACTACAAACAGGGGTCGGCCGTGGCCGAAGGGGATTGTATGGCCCAGCTGGGTGGCTGGGTGGGCTACCGGGTTGGGGAGTGGCGTCACGAGATGCGTGGGGCGCTGCGCTGGCTGGTGGTGGAGCTGGCACCAGAACCTGGAGTGGCGCGAACCTGCATGGGGTGTGGCGGCCGGGTTGAAGCGATCCACGACCGCACAATGCGCCGGGTTCGGGATCTGCCGGTGTTCGGAGATCCGGTTGAGTTGCGGCTACCGCGCCTGCG
>NZ_VLKP01000009.1:0-42261 GCF_007830115.1 Aerolutibacter ruishenii
CCCCTTGGCAAAGTACGCGGCGGCTTTTTTTAGGATGTCGCGCTCCTCGGTCACACGCCGCAGCTCGGCCTTGAGCCGGCGGATCTCGGCCGAGTCGCTCGGCGCTGCTGAAGCGCCCGATGCCGGCGCCATTTTCCTCGCCACCTGCACCCAGCCATACAGGGTGTGCTTGGGGATCCCGATCCGGGCGGCGACGTCCACCACCGTGAAGCCGCGCTCGATCACCTGCTTCACCGCCTCGGCCCGGAACTCATCCGTGTACTGCTTGCTGTTGCCCATAAACACCTCGGTCATTGCCATGAATTATGGCGTCCGGATGTCTACGAAAGGCTGGTCGGTCCACAGCTCGCTGGCCTCGGTGGTGGACTTGGCGTCCAGCCCGGCAAAGACCGGCACGTAATCCGGCTTTTGTGTCCAGAAGAACAGCCACAGGCCCAGCGCGATCGCGGCTGCGGTCACGGCCAGCACCCCCAGTTGGCGGACGATGGGGATGTCCTGCAGGCGGCCCAGGTTCTTCAGGCGGTCCTGGGCGGTGTTGGCGGGCACGACGCTCATCGGGCGGGTCTCGGGGCGGGTCTCGGGGCGGGGCGGTCAGTGGGACGGTGGTTGGACAGGACTCAGACCGGCATGTTCATGACGTCCTGGTACGCTTGGACCAGCCGGTTGCGGACTTCGACCGTGGCGCGGAAGGCCACCTGCGACTGCTGCATCGCCACCATCACCCGGGCCAGGTCGGCGCGCGGATCGCCCAGTTCGAAGGCCTGGGCCAGCGCCCCGGCGTCGTTCTGCGCCTTGCTGACGCCGTCCATCGCCCGGTTGAGGGTCTGGGTGAAGCCCGCGCCTTCCCCGGGCTTGGCGCCCGCCGGCCCCGGCGCGATGGCGCCCGACGGCGGCGCATCGGCCAGCACGCTGCGGCTGCGCATCTCGTGGGCGCGGATCTGCGAAAGGATTGAGGAAATCGCGTCGCTCATGGTCGGGCGGTGGTTCTCCTTGCTTGACGGTGATCAAGCAAGGCCCGTGCCAGAGGGGGTGTCAGGATTCCGGCGTTGCGCCGTCGTCGTCGCGTTCGATGCCGTACTTGCGCAGTTTTTCCACCAGGGTGGTGCGGCGCAGGCCCAGCAGGGTGGCGGCGTGGGCCACCACGCCCCCGGACTGCTGCAGCGCCGCCCGGATCAGGTCCAGCTCGATCGCGGCCATATGCTCGCGCAGGGCGATGCCTTCCGGTGGCAGGGTCGCGGTCGGTGAAATCGTGGCCGGGGCAGTGGTGCCCACGGATGGATCCGCCACCGCGACAGCCGCTGGCGGCGCCAGCGTGGCGAAGGGTGCCTCGGCCCCCGGCAGTGCCCGGGCCGGCCCACTGACGTCCGTCGGCGAGCCGAACAGGGCGTCAAAACTGGAGCGCCCCGGCGGGTTGGGGGGGCGGCCATGCAGCAGGGCGAACTCGGCGGCGCGCTCGTCGGCCGAATCCGGCAGCAGGTCCGGGGGCTCGGAGCGCCGCGGTGCCGCCATGGCGACTTCAGCCCCGGTGGCGGCCACGGGGGTTCCCGCTGCAGCAGGCATGGTCAGCGTGGGTGCGGCTGCGACGGCGGGTGCGGATGCGACGCCCCCGGCCGCACCGGGAGCCGGCGGCGCGTGACGGTAACGCGTCGGCAGGTCGTCCACGTCGGCCACCCCCTCGGGGTGGAGCACGGCCAGGCGTTCCAGCAGGTTGCTCAGCTCGCGCACGTTGCCGGGCCAGGGGTAGGCCTGCAGCACCTGGATCGCCGCCGGCGTCAGCCGGATCCGGCCACGACCGCCCTCGTCCAGCTGCTGCGTGATCTCGCTGATGAGTTCCGGCAGGTCATCGGTACGCTCGCGCAGCGCCGGCATTTCGATGGGGAACACGTTGAGCCGGTAGAACAGGTCTTCGCGAAAGCGCCCGTCGGCGATGGCGGCCTCCAGGTTGCGGTGCGTGGCCGCGATGACCCGCACGTCGCAATGCATGGTCTGGGTGCCGCCGACCCGCTCGAAGCTGCGCTCCTGCAGCACGCGCAGCAGCTTGACCTGCATCGGCATGCTCATGTCGCCGATTTCATCCAGCAGCAGGGTGCCGCCTTCGGCCATCTCGAAGCGGCCCTTGCGCTGGGTCAGCGCGCCGGTGAACGCGCCCTTTTCGTGGCCGAACAGTTCGCTTTCCAGCAGGTCGGCCGGGATCGCACCGCAGTTGATCGCCACGAACGGCTTGGTGCGCCGGCGCGAACGGTCGTGGATGGCGCGGGCCGCCACCTCCTTGCCGGTGCCGGATTCGCCCAGGACCAGCACGGTGGTGTTGTGCGGGGCCACCTGGTCGATCATCCGCGACAAGCGGGAGGCCGCGGCGCTGTGGCCGGTGGGGCCGCCGCGCGGCAGTTCCGCCTGCTCGTCCTGGCTGATGCGGCGCAGGCTGGCACGCCGCAGCGCCTCCTGCAGCTGGGCATGGCGCACCGGATATTCCAGCGGCCATACGGTTTCCGGGTGCAGGCGGCCGCGCACCAGCGCATTGGACTGGCCCGGCAGCACCAGCACCGGTGGCGGCTGTGGCTGGCTGGCCAGCCAGTCGACGAAGGCGGGGGCGTCGGGGTCGTGGCTGAGGTCGCCCATCACCACTGCCAACCATTGGTTGGCGCGCGCCCGCGACAGGTCGATGTCGGCCGCGTCGGTGCACAGCCGGGGCACGAAATCCATGAACTCCAGCAGCGCCGCGAATTTCTCCGCGCGCTCGAAGTCCTGGTCCAGCACCAGTATCCGCGACTCGCTCATTCCGCCGGTGCGTCCCCTGCCACCGCGTCGGCAAGGCGTCGGTCACGCAGTTGTTCCAGCAACGGAATCGCGTCGTGCAGGTAGGTCAGCTTGCTGATGAAGGCATCGGCGCCCGCGCGTGCGGCATGCTCGCGGTGCTCCGGATCGTCGAAATGGCTGGCGATGACCACGTAGGGCGCGCCATCCTCGGCCTTGATCAGCCGCGTGGCCTGCAGGCCGCCCATCTCGGGCATGGCCAGGTCCATCAGCACGACATCGGGGCGCAAGGCATCGCAGCGCACGATCGCCTCGATGCCGTTGGCCGCGGTACCCACCACCCTGAGCCAGTCCAGGTGGCGCAGCTGGCGCAGCGTCGCATTGATGAAGGCTTCGTGGTCGTCCACCAGCAACAATGTCAATGGAGGCATCAGCGGCTCGCTTCGGCAGGGGCGCCGCCGGAGGGCGCGCGCATCCGCGACCGGGCAGGACCGATCGCCAGCTGGTCACGATACTTGGCCACGGTCCTCCGCGCGACCCGTACCCCGTTGCGGGCCAGCAGCACGGCGATGGTTTCGTCGGCCAGCGGGGCGTCCGGCGGCTCGCTCTCGATCAGCCGCTTGACCATCGCCCGGACGGCATTGCCCGACACTTCCGCGCCTTCCAGGCGCACGGCGAAGAACTGTTTCAGCTCCAGCACGCCGCGCGGGGTCTGGATGTACTTGCCGCTGGTGACGCGGGAAACGGTGGACTCGTGCATCCCGATCTCCTCGGCCACCTCGTTGAGGGTCAGGGGGGCCAGGGCTTCCGCTCCGCGCTCCAGGAACCCGCGCTGGCGCCTCACCAGCACGTGGCCGGTGCGCAGCAGGGTGTCGTTGCGCATGCCGATGCCGCGCAGCAGCCAGCGGGCTTCGTCCAGCAGGCCGCGCAGCGCCGAGGTGTCGCCCGGGGCGCTCGCAAGTGCCCGCTCGCAATGGGCGGCGATGCGCACCCGCGGCAGCGCGCGGTCGTTCAGGGCGACGCGCCATTCGCTGCCGACGAAGGTGGCCACCAGGTCGGGAATGATGTGCTCGGCGGCGGGCGTCGCGGCATCGTCGACCGGCGTCGGGCGCAAGGCCCGGATCTCGGCGATGGCGGCCGCGACCCGCGCCGGGTCTTCGCCCAGGCGCGCGGCCAGTGCAGTCACGTTCCCGCTGGCCAGCGCGTCAAGCGCCTCGGCGACGATCCGTCGCGCCAGCAGCACGGGCGGGGTGTCGGGGCGCCGCGCCAACTGCGCCAGCAGGCATTCGGCGGCGGTTTCCGCGCACATGCCGGGCCATTCGCCGTGCAGCAGCCGTTGCCGGATCACTTCCAGCTCGCCCGCGTCCACGCCCAGCGCCTGGGCGCCTTCGGCCAACAGCGCCTGGCGTGGCTCTTCCAGCAGGCCCAGGTCGCTGCAGCGGTCCAGCCACCAGGCTGCCAGCCGCAGGTCGGCGGGCGCCCAGTGCAATGCCAACCGTTCCAGCAGGCGCATCCGCGGATCGGTCGATTCGCCCGCCGCGATGCGTGCCGTGGCGTCCAGCTCACCGTCGGGCGTGCCGCTGCCGGACCCCGACAGGAACGCCGGCTCCGGCAACTCGTCCCAGGCGCCGGCATCGAGCGCGCTGTCCGCAGCAGTGGCGTCGTGGGCGTCGGTATCGGTCTCGCCGACGTCCTCGCCCTCGTCGCGCTCCAGCATCGGGTTCTGCTCCAGCGCCTGCAGCAACTCCAGTTCCAACTGCTGGGCAGTCAGTTGCAACAGCCGGATCGACTGCAGCAGTTGTGGGGTCAGGTTGAGGGTCTGACCCAGTTGCGGGCGGAGCGTGGTTTTCACGACGAACAGGCACGGACCTTGCTAGTCAATGGTGCCAGTGTGGCGAAAAGTGGCCACGGCGCAACCCCGCCGCGGACCAAAGTCGCCGGTCGTGCAGTGAATCAGGGCTTGCGTCGCAGTTCGGCGATGGCGCGACGGTGCACGCGGAACACATGGCGCTCCAGCGCAGTCTGCAGCGACTCGGGCAGCGGGGCGAACCGCAGCCACAGCCGCCATGCGCCGGCGTAGGGTTCAGCGGCGACCACGGTAACGGGCAGGCGCATCGGTTGGGGCAGCCAGTCCGCGGGCTGCAGGCACAGCAGGCCCGGCGTGCCGGGCGTGGCTTCGTGTTGGCCATCCAGGCACGCGCCGGTCGCCGACCACCACAGCAGGCGCAGCGGGTCCTGCCGTTCGCGTACCGCGTTGAGCCCGGCAATCAGTGCCATCAGCAGGTCAAGCTTGGCCTCGACCCGCTGCAGCGCGTGGGCTTTCTCGCTGGGTTCGTCGTTGTCGTCGCCGCGGTGGTCTTCAACCACCGCCAAGGCGCGCAGCAGGCCTTCGGCAGCACCCAGGGCCGCCCGCATGACGGCCGGGTCGGGCGCGCCGGGGATGAACGCCGCAGGCCGCAGCTCCTCGCACACCAAGGCGTCGTCAAACAGCCTGGCGTGGGGGCTGTCGGGGATCATCCCAGAGCGCCGCGCAGGTAGGCGTTCATGCCGCGGCGCTGCTGGGCCATCTCGCGCAGCCGCTGGCCGGTCTGGTCGCGGGCGACCTGCAGCTCGGCCAGCAATTCCAGTTGCTCCACCAGCAGCGACTGCCACTGCGACAGGTCTTCGGCGGTCAGCGTGGCGCTTTCGAGCGTGCGCTGTACCGCGGCGTCGTGCGTGGCAAGCAGGTTGGACGATGCCTCCCAATCCCCCTCGGACATCGCGCGGCGCACGGCTTCAACGGGCAGCTTGGGGATCATGGCATGGCATCCGGCGTGATCGCGTTCCATGCGCTTTCGATGTCGGCCAGCAGGCCGTCGATCTCCGCAAGCGGCGCGGCATCATTGTTGACGTTGGCATCCACCAGGCGGCGTTGCGCGTAGTCATACAGCGCCGCGAGCCCGTCGGCGATGTCGCCACCGGCCTCCAGGTTCAGCGAGCCGTCCAGCCCGCCAATGATGGTGGACGCTTCGTTGATGGCCTTGGCCTTGCGCGGCAGGTCGCCGCGTTCCAGACACGCGATGGCCAGTTGCGCACGCTCGCGCGCGCCGGCCAGCATCAGCGAAACAAGCTGGTGGGGACTGGCGTCGAGCACGGCGCTGCTGACGGCAGTCTGTCGGTACTGGTTGGCGTAGCCGCGTGGTGACATGGCAAGGCTCATGGAAGAAGTCAGGAGGATTTCTGGAACTGGCTGATCTGCTGCGCGAGGTAGCTGGACGTGCTCTGCATCTGGCTCATCATCGTGTCGAGCGCGGTGAACTGGCGGCGGTACATCGCCGCGATGCCCTCGATGCGCTGGTCGAAATCCGCCCGCTGCTTGGTCAGGTCTTTCAGCCGCTTGTCCAGCGATTCGCTGCGCGACTGCAGCATCCCGTCCACGCCCACGTACGACGCCAGCGAATCACGCAGCCGCCCGCCCAGGCCGGACTCGTTGCCGGCCAGGCGCTTCACGGCCTCCGGATCGGCCAGCAGGGCTGCGTCGAACTTGCTGCCGTCCAGCGACAGCGAGCCGTCCACGCCGGTCTTCAGGCCTAGTGCACTCAGCTCGCCGTAATAGGTACTGACGGCACCGCGCAGCGACTGCATGATGGCGCGCGGTGCCGCGTCGCCGCTCAGCGGGCCGGCGGCCTTGCCCTCGCCGCCGGATGCACTCTGCGTGCGCAGCGCGCTCAGTGCGGCGTTGTAGGCGCTCACGAAGCCCAGTACGGCGGCCTTGAGCGTGCTGGGGTCGGACGTGACCTCCAGGCTGAAGGTTTCGCCCGGCTTCGCCTTGGTCAGGTCCAGGGTGACCCCGTCGATGAGGTCGGTGATGTTGTTGCCCGAAACGGTGCGGGTGATGCCGTCCACGATCACCTGCGCGTCCTGCGCCGGCGTCACCTCGGTCATGCCCGGTCCGCCGGTGGCGAGCGCCGAGAGCTTGCCGTCGCCGCCGCTGGCGGTGACGGTCAGCGCCCCCGCACTACCCACCTTGGCCGAGCCCAACACCAGCACCTGGCCGGCATTGCCATTCACCAGCGTGGCGGTGATGCCCTTGCCGGCAGCCTGCGTGTTGATCGCATCGCGGATGTCGGCCAGCGTGCCCTTGCCCTCGCCGATGGCCACGTCGAAGGCCTCGCCGCTGCCCACCTTCAAGGTCAGCGTGCCGTGGCCCACCTGCGCATCCTTGGCATGCGCCGTGGACTGCAGCTTGTGCGCCGTGGCCAACCGCTCCACGCTGATGGCGTACTTGCCCAGCGCCGCGCTGGGCGAGGCGCTGGCGGTAAAGCCTGCATCGGCGCCCACCGTGGTCTTGCGGCCGGGCAGGGCGCCGTTGCCTTCGAATTTCTTCAGCGTGCTTTCAAGGCCCGACAAGGCCGACTTGATGGCACCGAAGGCCGACACCTGCGCCTTGGTCGACGACTCGATCCGGCCAAGCCGTGCATCGCCGGGCGCACGTTCCGCGGCCACGAGCTGCGAGACCAGACCGTTGACGTCCAGACCTGAGCCGATGCCTGCGCTGGAAATGGCCATGCTGTCTCCTCGGCGGCGTCCGCGACGGCGGCGCCATGGGGTATGGGGAAATTAACGGCGCGGTTGGCCCATGCTTGAGCGTACCGTGTCGCGTGGTGGCGCCTGGCCTCTGACCGGGGCGGGTAGGTCGGGCGCCGGATACGACGACGCCCCGGCGCCGGGCGTCGGGGCGAAGCGGTCCTCGCTGGGCGAGGCATTGACGGACGCGATGCTCGACATGGCGACTCATCTTTGCAAACCGTGCGGGGAGGCCGGCGAACCGGCCTCCCCGACGGGTACCACCGGGAAATCAGCGCAGCAGGCTCAGGACGCCCTGCGGTGCCTGGTTGGCCTGGGCCAGCATCGCGGTGCCGGCCTGGGTCAGGATCTGCGTGCGGGTCAGCTCCGCGGTTTCCTTCGCGAAGTCGGTGTCGCGGATGCGGCTGCGCGACGCGGTCAGGTTCTCGGAGGTGGTGTTGAGGTTGGCGATGACCGACTGGAAGCGGTTCTGGATGGCACCCAAGTCGGCGCGGCTCGAAGTGATCCGCTCCAAGGCCGCGTCCATGGACGTGATCGCGGTGTTGGCGCCGCCGACCGTGCTGATGTCAATGGCGCTGAGGGCCGTGCCGGTCGCCGCCAGGGCCTTCGCGGCGGGAGCGAAAGCACCGGTGAACGAAACGTTGCCGGAAGCGCCCGCCGGAGCGCGGTAGGTGACGTCGATCGTCGCGCCCGTCGTGCCGGCCGCCATGCCGAAGTCGGCGATCGTCGTGCCGACGGCAGTGCCGAGGGCAAAGCCGGAGACGGTCACGTTGCGGCCGTCGGCGGCGACCATGCTGATGCCGGAGCCGGTGTCGGTGGCCACCACGCCGGTGGTGGACGAGACCGCGTTGATGGCGGCCAGGGCGTTGGAGCGGTTGGTGCTGGCGTTCGTCGTCGCGTTCAGGGAAATTTGCTGGCCGTTCAGGCTGAAGCTGGCGGTGCCACCTGTGGTGGTGGTTACGGCTTGCGCTGCGGCCGCCACTGACGTGGCGTCGGCGCTGGCCGACAGGCCGGCGATGCCCGACGCATTCAGTGCATTGGCGATGGCCTTCGCATCATTTGCAATCGTGCCCAGCGAGGTCGTGGTGGTGCCGATGGTGATCGACTGCGCCGCGGGCGTGTCGCTCGCGGTACCGATGCTCTGGTTGGTGAAGGTCGCGCCGGTGAACTGGCCGAGGGCGCTTGCACGGGCGTTGGCGACGCTGGACACGGTAATCGTCTGGCCGGCGTTCGCGCCTACCTGGAACTGCTGGGCGGAGAACGTGCCGTCGAGCAGCTTTGCGCCGTTGAACTCGGTCTGGGTCGCAACGCGGTCGATTTCCGCAACCAGCTGGGAGACTTCGGACTGGAGCGCCTGGCGGTCGGACGCCGAGTTGGTGGCGTTGGCCGACTGCACGGCCAGTTCGCGGATACGCTGCAGGTTGTTGCCGACTTCCGCCAACGCGCCTTCGGCGGTCTGCGCCAACGAGATGCCGTCGTTGGCGTTGCGGGACGCCTGGTTCAGGCCGCGGATCTGGGTGGTGAAGCGCTCGGAAATGGCCAGGCCGGCGGCGTCGTCCTTGGCGCTGTTGATGCGCAGGCCCGACGACAGGCGCTGGATGGTGGTACCGAGGCTGGCGTTGTTGGTCGCGAGGTTGCGCTGCGAGTTCAGCGACATCACGTTGGTGTTGATCATGGACATTGCATTGGTCTCCTGGGTAGCGATGCCGGCGTAGGTCAGGGCGTTGCCGGTGGGTTCCGCAGGGGCTTGCCGTTCCGTCCGGCCCTGTCCGCTGCTGAGCTAGCTAACGGCGTTGTCAAGAGGATCTTTAGCGAAATTCCGGAATTTTTTTGACCTGCTGCTCAAAGCTTGCTGAACAACGACATGCCCTGCGCCTGCAGGATGGTCTTCTGCGCGGCTTCCAGCGCCACCAGCTGCAGGTTGAGCCGGCTGATGGCCTCGGCGTAGTCGGTGTCGCGCAGTGTCGACAGCGATTCGGCCAGCGACACTTCCTGCAGGCTGCGGTCGTCGTTGGCGGTGTCGATGTTGGCCAACCGCCCGCCCACATCTGAGCGCAAGGCCAGCATGTGGTCCTGCGCGGTGGCGATGTCGGCGATGGCGCTGCCGAAGGCATTGGCGCGTTGTGCGGCGTCGGCGGGCGTGGTGCCGGGCGAGGACAACGCATCGGCCAGCGCCTGCAACGTGGCGAACACGTCCTGGTTGGGCGCGGGCTGCAACGTGAAGCTGTCGCCGGCGACCGGACTGCCGGTCACGCGGAATTCCACCCCCAGTCCCGCCGAAGCCGGCGGCACCGCGGCACCGCTGCTCCAGCTGCCGCCGACGGTAGGGCTCAGCGGGTTGCCCGCGCCGTCCACGATTTCGTAGGCGTCCGGCGCGGTGAAGCGCAGCGTGAGTGCCGCGCCGCTCCAGTTCGCCGCATTGGTGACCTGGGCGGTCTGCAGCATGCCGCTGCCGGTGTTGGTACCGCCGGCCGTGCCGCGCACCTGCCCATCGCCGGTGCGCACGCGCATGAACACCGCGCTGCCCGGGTCGCCATCGGTGATGGCCACATCCGGCGCCACGTCCACGCGGTTGCGCCCGTCGTCGCCGTGGTAGGCGACGCTGCCGGCGTTGTCCACGAACGGCGTCACGCCATCGCGCGTACCGGCGAACAGGCGGCGCCCGTTGCCGTCATCGCGATTGGCAATGTCCAGCAGGTTCTGCCGCAACTGCACCACTTCCGCGGCAATCGCCTTGCGGTCGGCGGGAGACAGTGCGCCGGTGTTGGCCTGGATGGACAGCTCCCGTGCGCGGGTGAGGTTGTCGTTGGCGTCCTGCAGCGCGTTCTCCTGCAGGCGCAGCCGGTGGTCGACGCGGTCGGCGTTGCGGCCGAACTGCTCCAGCGCGGCCTGCACGTGGTCCAGCCGCTGCGCGGTGGCCATGCCGATGGGGTCGTCCTTGGCCTGGGGGAGCTTGCTGCCGCTGGTGAGCTGCTGCTGGGTGCGGGCAACGTCGGCCTGCCGCGCAAGCAGGCTGCCGAGTCCCTGCATGTGCAGGCTTTCGGTGGACAGGCGCAGGGTCATGTGGGCTCCTTCGCGACGTCAGCGGCGCACGGCGCCGAGCAGGGACTGGAACATGGTGTCGGCGGTGGCGATCACCTGCGCGGCGGCCTGGTAGGCCTGCTGGAAGCGCAGCATGTTGGCGGCCTCCTCGTCGAGGTTCACGCCGGACACGGATTCGCGCTCGGCCACCACCTGGTCGTGGATGGCCTGCTGGGCTTTCAAGTTGAGCTCTGCGTGGCGGGCGCCGCTGCCCACGCGCGCGGTGAGCTGCGTCATCGCCGCGGTGACGTCCATGCGGCCGCCGTCCAGCACGTCCTGGCCGTCCACACCCGCCAACAGGCGCGCATTGGCGTTGTCGGACGAACGCGGTCCGGTGCGGCCCAGCGTGATCTCGTCACCCGCGGCCGGGGCGCCGTCCAGTACCAGCGACCAGCCGCTGCCCGTGATGGTGTCGCCGGGCGCATAGGCCACCGGCGGACCGCCATCGAGGCTGTAGGTGTTGGCATCGATGAAGCTGATGTTGGCGCCAGCGAACGAGGCGAACGCCGTGGCGTCGGTGATGCGCGCGGAGCCGCCGGTCACGTTGCCCAGGTTGCCGCTGTCCAGGCCCACGGTCATGGGGGCGGCCGCCGCGATGCGGCTGGGGTCGGACAAGGCCACCTGGATACCCGCCGCGGCCTGCGCCGTCGGGCGCAACAGGAACCGGTCCCCGGCCGCCGCCGTGTTGGACACCACCAGCTCCACGCCCTCCACCCGCAGCGGGTCGGCAGCGGTACCGGTACCGGTGACACTGACGGCCTGTCCGGTTTCGGCACGGATGGCGCTCCAGTTGCTGCCGTCGAAGCGCATTACCAGGTCATGCCCGGTCAGCGCGCCCACGTCGGCCACGCGCGTGGTGAAACTTGCATTGCCGGTATTGGTGGCGTGTTCGTTGATATGCGGCGGCGGCAGGGTGAAGAAATCGCTGCCCGCTGCGCCGGTGTAGTCCACGCCGCCGCGCTGCACTGCATTGAAGGTTTCGGCGAAAGCGGTGGCCAGGCGCCCGAGTTCGGCGCGGGCCGGATCCAGCGTGCTGGCGCGGAACTCGAGCAGTCCGCCGATTTCGCCCGACACCGCGCCCTGCGGCAGGGCGATCGTGCCGCCCGGCGTCTGCAGGGCCAGTTGCATACGGTCGGCCTGGTAGGGGTCGGCCGTGGTGGACAGCGGCATCGCCTTGGTGCCCAGCACCATGGGCTGCCCGCCGGCGGTGAACACGTTCAGTGCCCCGTCGTCCTGCAGCACGGCATTGCCCCCCACCAGCGCGGACAACTGGCCCACGCGCAGTTCGCGCTGGTCCAGCAGGTCGGGAGTGACGTTCGTACCGGCGGAGAGGATGTCCCGGTTCAGCAGGGCCACTTCGCCGGCCAACTGGTTGGCGGCGGCGACCTGGCCTTGCAGGCGCGCCTCGGTATCCGCGCCGACCTGGGCCAGATGGCTGTCGAGCGAGCGCCAGCGCGCGGCCAGTTGTTCCCCGGTGGTCAGCAGCTGGCTGCGCGCGGCCGACGAGGTCGGGTCGGCGACCACGCCCTTGGCCGCACTGAAGAATGCCGACCAGCTGGTGGACAAGCCGGTCGTGGGGTTCGAAACCAGCTTGTCCACGCGCGACGACAGGTCGGCCAGCTGGGTCAGGCGTCCCAGTTCACCGCTGCTGTCCACCTGCCGGGCGAACACCAGGCCGTCGGCCAGCCGTTGCAGGCGCGCCACGTCCACGCCGTTGCCGATGGCGCTGGAACCATGGCCAGGGCGCGCTTCCAGCTCCACCCGTTGCCGGCTGTAGCCGGGCGTGGCGGCATTGGCCACGTTGTGGCTGACGGTCGACAGCGCACGCTGGAAGGCCAGGAGCGCGGAACTGCCGGTGGAGAGCACATCGGCCATGGTCTTCAGCCCCGGGTGGTGGCCGGCAGCGCGTCAATGGCGCGGCGCAGCGTGGTGCCATTGGCAATGGCGGAAATCTTGGCGGCGTAGCTCGGGTCGGTGGCATAGCCCGCCGACTGCAGCGCCGAAGCGAAGCGGTGCACGTCGTCGCCGGTGCCGCGCGCCGCGGCATAGCGCGGCGACTGCAGCAGGCGTGCATAGTCGGCAAAACTTTCCGCCGCCGAACCATAGGCGCGGAAGTCGGCGCGTTCGCTTACCCGCGCGCCACCGACGAACTCATGGGTGGCCGCGCTGACGCGGGCACCACCCCAGGATTGGCCAGCCTTGATGCCGAACAGGTTGTGCGAGGCCACGTCGCCGCCCGTGCCCACCAGGCGACGTCCCCAGCCGGTTTCCAGTGCCGCCTGCGCGACCAGCGCCTTGGCCGGCACGCCCAGTTCGTCGGCGGCCTTGCGTGCGTGCGGCCAGACCGAGCGCACGAAGGCCTCGGGACTGCTGCAGTCCAGGGGCGCCGCGGGGTCACAGGCGGCCGCGGCATCGGGCGCCGCCAACGACGGCGGCAACGCGGTCGTCGGCAGCGCTGCCATCGACACGCCGCTGTGGCTGGGGGCCAACGCCAGGCCGCCATCCGTGGAAAGCGGCATCGGCGCCGCCGCCGGTACCGACAGCGGCAGCCCGGCAGGCGTGCCGGTGGTCCCGGGCAGCGGCAGCGGTGCATCCGGTGCGGTCACCGCCGGTGTGGTGCCCATGCTCCGCTCCAGCTGCTGCATGATCATCGGCGCCAGCCCCAGGCCACGGCCCTTCGCCAGTTCCTTCGCCAGCTGCTGGTCGTACATCTCGCGGTAGGTGGTGTTGTCGCCGCCCAGCGGATCGCCGAAGCTGGCGCTGCGCATGGACTTGATCAGCATGTGCGCGAACTGCGTTTCCAGCTCGCGCGCGGCCTTCTCGATGCGCTCGCGCGATGCGCCCCCACTGGGCGTCAACGGCAGTCCGGCAGCGGAAGGCAGCGCGATCACGGCTCAGATCACCTCGAGTTCGGCGCGCAGTGCCCCGGCCCGCTTCAGCGCCTCGAGGATGGCGACGATATCGCCCGGCGCCGCACCGACTGCGTTGACCGCGCGCACGATCGCCTCCAGCGAGGTGCCGCCTTCGAACATGAACATGCGGCCGCCGTCCTGGCGCACGTCCACGCTTGACTTGGGCACCACGGCGGTGCGCCCGTTGCCGAACGGCTCGGGCTGGCTGACCTGCATGTCCTCCACGATGGACACCGTCAGCGAGCCGTGCGCCACCGCTGCGGGCAGCACGCTTACCTGGCCGCCCATCACCACCGTGCCGGTGCGCGAGTTGACGATGACCTTGGCCGCAGCCGCGCCCGGGGCCACGTCCATGGATTCGAGTTGCGCGAGGAAGGCGATACGGTCGCCGGCCGGCGGTGTCACCTCGATGGTGACGCCGTCCAGCGCACGCGCGTGCCCGGCACCGAACACACCATCGATCGCCGACACGATGCGTGCGGCGGTGGTGAAATCGGCGCGGTGCAGGTTCAGTGTCACCGGCCCCGATTGCGCGCCGCCCGGCACGGCGCGCTCCACGATGGCTCCGTTGGGAATGTTGCCGCCGTTGGGGGCATTGACCGAGATCCGAGAGCCGTCCTTGCCCGACGCGCCAAAGCCGCCCACCACCAGGTTGCCCTGCGCGATCGCATAGACCTGGCCATCGGCGCCGCGCAACGGCGCCATCAGCAGGCTGCCGCCGCGCAGCGAACCGGCGTTGCCGATCGACGAGACGGTCACGTCGATGCTCTGGCCCGGCTTGGCGAATGCCGGCAGTTCGGCATGGATCGCCACCGCCGCCACGTTCTTCAACTGCGGGTTGACGCCCGGCGGAATGCTGACGCCCAGCTGGTCCAGCATCGACTTCAGGCTCTGCACGGTGAACGGCGTCTGGCTGGTGCGGTCGCCGCTGCCATCCAGGCCCACCACCAGTCCGTAGCCCACCAGCGGGTTGCCGCGGACTCCGGCCACCTGGGCGAGGTCCTTGATGCGCTCGGCGTGCGCCGCGGGCACCGCCAGGGCGGTGAGGGCGGCGATCAGCAGGGGGACCAGGATGCGCATGGATCGCCTCAGTAGGGGAATGCGGCGGAATTGAAGAAGCGTCCCAGCCAGCCCATCGCATTGGAGCGGGCCAGCGTGCCGCGCCCGCCATAGACGATGCGCGCATCGCCCACCCGGTCGGACGTGATGCGGTTGTCAGGACCGATATCGGCGATGCGGACGATGCCTTGAACCTGCACCACCTCGTCGCCCTGGTTCAGGCGCACGCGCTTCTCGCCGCCCACCAGCAGGTTGCCGTTGCCCAGCGCCTGCAGCACGCGCACGGTGACGTTGCCGTCCAGCTCGTTGCTCTGGGTCGAGTTGCCGTTGCCGTCAAAGCCGCGACTGCCTTCGATCTCCGCCTGCAGCACCGGCTTGCCGTTGAGCGTCACGCCCTGGCCGAAGATCGTGGGCGCGGCCATGCCGACGCTGCTGTCCTTGGCCACGCTGGTCTTGGCCGCCGTGCGCGCGCTGGTGCTTTCCACCAGCACGATGGTCAGCAGGTCGCCCACCTCGCGCGCCTTGTTGTCCTGGAACAGGCGCAGGCCGCCGCCGCCGGCGTAGATCGAGCCGGACGAAGCGGCAGCGGGGACCGAAGCCGGCGCCGATGCGCCCGCCGCAGCCGGTGCCACCGGCGGCGCGAACGTGCGCACGTCGCCCATCGTGGCGGCGCAGCCGGCCAGCACGGGCAGGGTGAGCAGGGCGGACAGGGCAAGGCGCTTCATGGCGGTCACAGCTGGTTGTTGAGGTAAGCCAGCATCTGGTCGGTGGTCGAGATCGCCTTGGCGTTGGTCTCGTAGGCGCGCTGGGTCTCGATCATCGACACCAGCTCTTCCACCACGTTGACGTTGGAGCCTTCCAGCGCGCCCTGCACCAGCCGGCCCACGCCGCCGGTGCCGGGCGCGCCGCCCTGCGCCGGGCCGCTGGCGCCGGTTTCCAGGTACAGGTTGCCGCCGATGGCCTGCAGGCCCGCCGGGTTGACGAAGTCGGTCAGGGTCAGCGCGCCCACCTGCACCGACTCGGCCTGCCCGGCCACCTGCACGCTGACCGTGCCGTCGGCCGCGATCGACACGCTCTGCGCGCCCTCGGGAATCTGCAGGCCCGGCTGCACCGGGTAGCCCTCGCCGGTGACCATCTCGCCCTGGGCGTTGATCTGGAAGCTGCCGTCACGGGTGTAGGCGCTGCTGCCGTCGGGCATCAGCACCTCGAAGAAGCCGCGGCCGTTGATGGCCACGTCCAGCGCATTGCCGGTCTGCGCGAGGTTGCCCTGTGCGTGCTGCTTGGCGGTGGTGGCCACGCGCACGCCCGTGCCGACCTGCAGGCCGGTGGGCAGCTGGGTCTGCTCGGAGGAGGCGCCGCCGGGCTGGCGCACGGTCTGGTACAGCAGGTCCTCGAAACTGGCCCGGTCGCGCTTGAAGCCGGTCGTGCCCACGTTGGCAAGGTTGTTGGAGATGACCGCCATGCGCGTCTGCTGCGCATCGAGGCCGGTCTTGGCGATCCACAGGGCCTGGGTCATGGCAAATCCTCGGTCATCATCGGTAGGGGTCAGCGCGTCGACAGCAGGGCGTTGGCGGCGCGGGCGTTCTCATCACCGGTATGCAAGACCCGTACCTGCATCTCGAACTGGCGCGAGAGTTGGATCATTGACACCAGCATCGCGGTGCCGTCGACGTTGCTGCCCTCCACCGCGCCGGCCACCAGCGACGGGCCGTTGGCGGCGGGCGGGGTGGTGCCGGGGGCGGCGCGCATCAGCCCGTCATCGCCGCGCACCAGCGCGTCGGTGCGGGCTTCGACCACGTTCAGCCGGCCCACCGTGGTCAGCGTGGAGGCGGGCTGACCCTGCGGCACGATCGACACCGTGCCGTCGGCGCCGATGTCCAGCGACTGGTGCGGCGGCACCGCCATCGGCGCGCCCCCCGCATCCAGCACCGGCAGTCCGGTGCCCGTGACCAGCATGCCGTTGGGCGTCAGGCGCAGGTCGCCGGCCCGGGTGTAGGCCACGCCGCCGGCGGGGTCCTGCACCGCCAGCCAGCGGTCCTGGCGCAGGGCCACGTCCAGCGGGTTGCCGGTGTTGGTGACCGCGCCGCCGGCATCGCTGACCCCGAAGGTGCGGCTGGAGGCCGCCACCCGCGAAGCGAACCCCGGGCCCGCCACCGGCACCGCCACGGTGCCGTTGAGCGTGGCCTGGAAGCCGACGGTGTTGGCATTGGCCAGGTTGTGCGACACCGATGCCTGCGTGCGCAGCGTGGCGCTGGCGCCGGTCATCGCGACATACAGGCTCTTGTCCATGGCGGCTCAGCCCCGGCCTTAGCGGATGTTGATCACGGTCTGCGTGATCTGGTCCTGGGTGGAGATCATCTGCGCGTTGGCCTGGAAGTTGCGCTGCGCGGTGATCATGTTGACCAGCTGCTCGGTCAGGTTGACGTTGGAGGCTTCCAGCGCGCCGCCCTGCACCAGGCCGAACTCGGAGGTGCCGGCCGGCCCGCGGCGCGGTTGCCCGGAGTCGAAGGTCTCGGCCCAGGTGTTGTCGCCCAGCGACTGCAGGCCCTGCGGGTTGTTGAAGGTAGTCAGCGCCACCTGGCCCAGCGGATTGGCCACGCCGTTGCTGTAGCGCGCCAGCACCACGCCTTCCCTCGACACCTCGATGCCGGTCAGGCGGCCGGTCGCATACCCGTCCTGGCTCAGCGAGAACACGCTGAAATCGTTGCCGTATTGCGTCGACTGGGCCATGTCCAGCGTGATCGTCATCGGCGCGGCACCGTTGGTCGGGGTGAACGCCGGCATCGCGATCTGGCCGTTGGCCGGGACGAGCAACGCGCCCGTGTCCGAGTACTGCACCAGGTCGGGGCCGGCCGCGGCGCCGCCGTCCATCTGGGTGTACACCTGCCACTCATTCGGGTTCGCGGTCTTCACGTAGTAGATCGACTGCGTGTGGCTGGCGCCCAGCGAGTCGTACACGGTCAGCGAGGTGGTGTGGTTGTAGGTGTTGGGGTCGGTCGCATCGAATGGCGTCACCGACGGCACCGCCGCGTCGGCCGGCAGGTTGGTGCTCACCGTGGACAGCGTCGTGGCGTTGGGCGCGGAATCGCCCGTGGCCAGGCGCAGGTCGTCCATGCGGCCGGTGTCGAAGCCCGCACCATTGGGGTTGGGCATGAACACCTGCAGGCGATGGCCGGCCGGGTTGACCACGTAGCCGTCGCGGTCGGCACCGAAGTTGCCGGCGCGCGAGTAGGTCGTGGCGCCGCCGTTGGACAGGGTGAAGAAACCCTCGCCGGTCAGCGCCATGTCCAGCGCACGGCCGGTGACGTCGACGTTGCCCTGGTCGAACTGCTGCGCGACCTGGGCCAGGCGTACGCCGGCGCCGATGGCGTTCTTCGACAGCCCGTAGGCCGAGGCGGGGAACACATCGCCGAATTCCGCGCGCGACTGCTTGAAGCCGGTGGTGTTGGCGTTGGCGATGTTGTTCGAGGTGACGTTGAGGTCAGAACTGGCGGCGTTCATGCCGCTGAGGGCGATACGGAAACTCATGCGGGCTGCTCCTGGGTGGTGGCGTTGTCGCCGTCGTTGCGGGGCGTCCGGATCAGCTGATCCGGCGGACCGAGCCGAGCGCGAAGCCGCCCAGTCCGGAGAGGTTGAGGGTCAGGCCGGTGGGCTCGATGGACACGCTGTCCACCCGCGCGACCATGCGCACCGGCAGCGTCGCGGCGTTGTCGCCGACGCCGCTGCCGGCCTTGATGGTGTAGGCACCGGCGGCCACCGGGCGCCCAGCGTCGTCGCGGCCGTCCCACTGCCACGCCACCGGGCCGGCGGCTGACGCCTGCACCGTGCGCCGCGCCACGCGCTGGCCATTGGCGTCGAGGATGTCGACCTGGACCGCGCCCGCACCTTCGGCGACGACTTCGCCGCGCAGCGTGCCCTCGCCGGAGAACTGGAACGCATTGGCCTCCACCAGGGCCTCGCGGCCGACCAGGGAAGCCGCGCGCAGGGTCTGGTCGGACTCCATGACGCTGGCCACCGCGCCCATCGCCGAGTTCATCTGCTCGATGCCCTGCACCGTGGAAAACTGCGCCAACTGGGCCAGGAACTGCTGGCCATCCAGCGGCTTCAGCGGGTCCTGGTTCTTCATCTGCTCGCTCATCAGGCGAAGGAAGTCCGCTTGGCCGAGTCCGTTGGAGCGCGCCGTCGTGGCCGTGTTGCTGGACAGGCCGAGGGCGGCATACGGGTTGTCGTTGCTGGTGGGTGCGATGGCGCTCATGGCGTCTTGGGCTCCAAGGGGGCGATCGGTCAGCGGCCCATGGCCAGCGTGGCCTGGGCGAGTTCGCGGGCGGTGTTGAAGACCTCGACATTGGCCTGGTAGCTGCGCGAGGCCGAGATCATGTCCACCATCTGTGCCACCGGGTCGACGTTGGGTGCGTACACGTAGCCCTTCTCGTCGGCCAGCGGGTGGCCCGGTTCATAGCGCTGCACCGGCGCGGCCGTGCTCTGCACCACCTCGGTGACGCGCACGCCCGACAACTCCGGCTGGCCGGCCACCTGCTCGGCGGCGAACACCGGCATGCGGGCGCGGAACGCGTCCTCGGGCTTGCCGGCCACCGAGTCGGCATTGGCCAGGTTGCTGGCGATGGTGCTCAGGCGCACCGATTGCGCATTCATCGCCGAGCCGGCGACGTCGAAAATCGGAAGGTTGCTCATGGCTTTGGGTCCCCTGGCCTTACTGGCCGGTGATGGCGGTCAGCATCGAGCGCACCTTCGACTCGACGAACGACAGCGAGGCGCGGTATTCCAGGGCGGCCTGGCCGAAGGCGGCCTTCTCCCGGTCGCCGTCCACGGTATTGCCGTCCAGACTGGGCTGGCTGGAGGCGCGCTCGTATTGGGCCAGGCTCCCCGCCTGGGCGATGCGGTCGCCCGGGCCGGCCTGCATCGCGGCCTGCAGGGCGCGGTTGAAGTCCAGGTCCTGTGCCTTGTACTGGGGGGTGTCGGCATTGGCCAGGTTGGCCGACAGCAGCTGCAGCCGCTGCTCGCGCAGGGCGAGGGCGGTGCCGTGGATACCCAGGAAACTCGAAGTTGGCTCGGCCATGGCTGGCCTCCGTCAGGGATTCGACGAAGGTCAAGCAAGCGGCGTGCCACGGCCGCTGCGGCGGTCGGCCCGGCCGGTCAGGCCATCGACATCAACCGGTGCTGGACCCTCGCCGAAAGCTCCTGTTCGGAGTACTTGGGCACAAAGTCGTCGGCCCCCACCCGCTCGACCATGGCGTGGTTGAACACGCCCGACAGGGAGGTGTGCAGCAGCACGTACAGGTCGCGCAGCACCGGGTGGCGTCGGATTTCCGTCGTCAGGGTGTACCCGTCCATGGCCGGCATCTCGATATCGGAGATGACCATCGCGTAGCGCTCGGCCGGGGATCGGCCCGCGTCGACCATCTGCAGCAGGTGGTCCAGCGCCTGGCGGCCGTCGGACAGCAGGTTGGCGGCCAGTCCCATCTGCTCCAGCACCATCCGGATCTGGTTGCGCGCCACCCGCGAATCGTCCACCACCAGCACCTCGCGCGGACCGTCGGGGGTGGTGGCCGGCAACGGCGCCACTTCCAGCGCATCGCTGGCCCGTGGAATCGCCTCGGCCAGCACGCTCTCCACGTCCACCATCTGGATCAGCTCGCCGTTGTAGCGGGTCACGCCCGTCAGCGAGCGGCAATCCCCGCCGAAATCCGGCGGCGGCAGCACGTCCTCCACCGCGACGTTGACGATGCGCTCCACCCCCGACACCAGGAACCCCTGCACCGAGCGGTTGAACTCGGCCACCACCAGGTACATCGGCTCCGGCGCGTCGGCCGGCGTGCCGTGGCCGATGGCGCGCGCCAGGTCCAGCACCGGCACCGTCCGCCCGCGTATGTCGGCCGCACCGGCGAAGGCCGACGGCAACTGCGGCAGCGTGAACAGGGGCGGCCGGGCGATCACCTCCTGCACCTTGAAGACGTTGACGCCAAAAAGCTGACGCGTTCCCAGCCGGAAGAGCAGCAGTGCCAGCCGGTTGTGGCCGGCGAGGCGGGTTCGTTGGTCGATGCGGTCCAGCAGGTCACGGCTCATGGCCGGATTGACGGCGCCCGCGGCGCAATCTTGAGTCCGGGCCGCGGCACGTCCCTTGCTTTATCCGGGGAACCGGCCCCGTGGCCGACCCCTTGAGGTATGCGTGCGAGGTCTGCTGTTGCTCCTGTGGCTGTGGAGTGCCGCCACCGTGATGGCGGGGGCTTGGGAGCCGCACGCCCGCATCCGCGACGTGGCCGTGGCGGCGGTGGGCGGGCGCGTGCCACCGGAGGACGTCCTGGTCGACCCCGCGCTGCGCGTAGTGCCCTGTGTCCGGCCATTGGCCGCCGCCGTTGCAGGCCCGCGCTCGGTCGAAGTCCGCTGCCCCGACAGCCCCGGCTGGCGGGTCTTCGTTCCCCTGCGGCTGCGGGAGGAGTCCAGTGTGGTCGTGCTCGCGCGTTCCGTCCGGGCCGGTACACCGCTGCGCGCGGAGGACCTGGCCGTGCAGGCCCGCGACGTGGCCGCCGTCGCCGGCACGCCTTTCGCGGAGCCGGCGCCGCTGGTCGGACGCGTCCCGCGCCGCGGCTTGCCCGCCGGCGCCGTGCTCACCGAGCAGGCGTTGGCCAACGAAATTCTGCTGCGGCGCGGCGACCCGGTGGTCCTGGTGTCGCGATTGGGCGGCATTGAAGTGCGGGCGGAGGGCCGTGCCATGGGCAACGCCACCGCAGGGGGTACGGTTTCGGTGGAGAATCTGGCCAGCCGCCGCATCGTCCGGGGCCGCGCCACCGCCAAGGGCGAGGTGGATGTCCTGTACTGAATGCCGGCCGACCGTGCCCAATCGGGGATTAAAGTTCCCAAATGGGCGGCCGTTAGGGTGCTCGAGCCCAGAAAACAGGACGACAGTCACATGACCTCCAGGATCGATGCCACCCCGGTGCCAGCCGCACGGCCGGTAGAGACGGCCCAGGGCAGCACCGTGTCCCGCGCCGGCAACGAGCGTGGCGCCCCCGTCGTGGCTGCCGCCCCGTCCGAAAGCCTGCGCCTTACCGGTGAGGCCGAAGGCCTGATGGCCCTGGAACGCAAACTGGGCAATGCCCCGGCGGGACTGGACCTGGCCAAGGTCGAGTCCGTGCGCGCCGCCATCGCCAACGGCAGCTACCGCGTGGATCCGCAGGCCATCGCCGAGCGCATGCTCGACCTCGACGCGGCACTGGGTGGCTGATGGGTACGGCCGTGCATCCGCTGGACGCACTCGAGCAGGCGCTGCATGCCGAGCGCCAGGCGTTGCTGGACCGGGATGCCGAACGCCTGCTCGATTCGACCCAGGCCAAGTTGCGCGCGTTGCGCTCGATCGAAGCGCTGGCCCTGGATGACGATGCCCCGGCACGCGTCACCGCGCTGAGCGAGCTCAACCAGGCCAACGCGGCGCTGTTGTCCCGGCGCCGTCGCGAGCTCAACTGGGCCCTGCGCCACCTCGGCATGGCCGAGGGCGGTAACGTGTACGATGCAGCGGGAAGGGTGGGCATGCGCCCCCAGCTGCGTAGTCTCGGTACCGGATGAATGAACCACCCCTGCCTGCCATGATCTCCCCGGGCGTCGAGCCCGCCTGGATCCTGTCCCAGATAGACCGTGCCGCCGTACTGCTCGATGATCGCGGTGCGGTCATCCATGCCAACCCGGCCGCCTACCAGCTGCGGATGCGGCTTCCTGTGCAGGGCAAGGACGGATTCGCCGTGCTGCTGTCCAACCTGCCCACCACCGCCTGGGACACCGCCCGCCAGGACCAGCGCTGGAGCGGTTTCGTGCGCATCGATGCCGCGGACGTGACCCTGGCGGCCACCCTGTTGCGCCAGCCCAGGCCCATGGATGGCGTCTACCTCGCCACCTTCCACGATGCCGCCGGCAATGACGGCGCACGCGCGCACGCGGGCGAGCCGCCCCTGGCGCTTTCGCGCGAGCAGCTCCAGCAATCGGAAAAGATGGCCTCCATCGGCCAGCTGGCCGCTGGCGTGGCGCACGAGATCAACAACCCCATCGGCTACGTCCACTCCAACCTCGGCACCCTGCAGGGGTACGTCGAAGGCCTGCTGAACATGCTCGATGCCCACGAGCGCGCGCTTGCGGCCGGCGACCTCATCGCCGCGCGCGCCGGCATCCTCGCCTTGCGCGAGCGGCTGGACATCGACTTCATCATCAACGACGTGCCCAAGCTGCTCGCCGAATCGCGCGAGGGCATCGAACGCGTCTGCAAGATCGTGCAGGACCTCAAGGAGTTCTCGCACGCCGGCCACAACGAGCCCATGCGCCTGGCCGACCTGCACCGCGGCCTGGAATCGACCCTCAACATCGTCTGGAACGAGTTCAAGTACAAGGTGCGGCTGGAAAAACACTACGGCGAATTGCCGCTGGCGGAATGCCGCATCTCCGAGATCAACCAGGTGCTGCTCAACCTGCTGCTCAATGCCGGACAGGCCATCGAGGAAAGCGGCACCATCACCATCGCCACCGGCAGCGAGGGCGAAGAGGCGTGGATCAGCATCGCCGACACCGGCTACGGGATTCCGCAGGACGCGCTGACGCGCATCTTCGACCCGTTCTACACCACCAAGCCGATCGGCCGCGGTACCGGCATCGGGCTGGCGGTCGCCTACGGCATCATGGCCCGCCACCACGGCCGCATTGAAGTGCGCAGCCGCGTCGGCGCGGGCAGCATGTTCCGCGTCGTGTTGCCGCTGCGCCAGCCCGAGGCCGTGCCGGTCGAGGCCTGACCCGCGTACTCAGGCGGGTTCGGTGCCGCGTGCGCTGTGGTTGCGCTCGTAGTCGGCGAAGGCGTCCTTGATGTGCCCGCGCAGTTCGTCGTCGTTCCACGGCTTGACCAGGAAGCGGTAGATCGCGCCGCGGTTGATCGCCTCGGTGATCGTCGCCAGGTCGGTGTAGCCCGACAGCACCAGGCGCACCGTGTCCGGGTACAGGTCGCGCACCCGCGACAGGAATTCGGTGCCCGGCATGTCGGCCATGCGCTGGTCCGACACGATCACCTGCGGGCGGTGGCTGGCCAGCAGGTCGAACGCCTCGCGCACGCTGTTGGCGGTCAGGATGCGGTAGCCGTCGCGCCGGAACAGGCGTGCCAGCGAACGCAGCACGTTCTCCTCGTCGTCCAGCAGCAGCAGCGTGCGTTCCGACTGCGGCGTGGCAAAGACGTCCTGCAGCAGGAACCGGTTGCGGATCAGTTCGTCCAGCGCCTCCGCCGGTTGCGGCGGGCTGAGCACATAGCCCTGCAGCAGGTCGCATTGGCTGCTGCGCAGGAACGCCAGCTCGGCTTCGCTGCCCACGCCCTTGGCGATCACCTTCATGCCCAGCTGGTGGCCCAACGCGATGATGCCGCGCACGATCGCCGCGCTGCGGGGGTTGCTGGCCACGCTGTGGATGAAGCTGCGGTCGATCTTGATATGGTCGATGGGATAGTGCGACAGCGCGTTGAGCCCCACGCCGCTGATGCCGAAGTCCTGGATGGTGAGGGTGATGCCAAGCTTGTGCAGGCCCTCCAGCGACTGCAGTACCCGCCGCGCATCCAGGGTCAGCGCGTTCTCGCTGATCTCGAGTTCCAGCCGATCCCCGCCCAGGTCGTGCTGGTGCAGCAACTCGCCGATCCGGTCGACGCAGTCGGCCTGCTGCAGCAGCCCGTCGGGCACATGCACGGCGAGGTCCAGGTATTCCAGCCCGCGTTCACGCCAGCTGGCGATCTGCCGCACCGCCTCGCGCACCACCCACCAGCCCAGATGCGCGGTGAGGCCCACGCGTTCCACCGTGTCCAGGAATGCGTGCGGCTGCAGCACGCCGTGTGTCGCGCTGTGCCAGCGCAGCAGCGCGCTGAAACCGGAAATGCTGCCATCGCTGGCGGCGACCCTGGGCTGGTAGTAGAGCTTGAACTCGCCGTTGTCCAGCGCCTCGACGATGCGGTTGGCATCGGCGTCGGCCGGCCGCTCCATCGGGACCTGCCTGGCATACATGCCGATGCCGGCGAGCCCGGATTGCTTGGTCTGGCGTCGCGCCTGGTCCGCGCGCGCCAGCAGGCTCGCGGCGTCGCCCGCGTGGTCGGGATAGATCGCGATGCCCGTGAACAGCCGGACCGGGAACGTGTAGGGCGGTAGCGACAGCGGCGCATTGAACGCCTCGTGCAGCCGCTCGGCCAGGCCTGCACCGTCCAGTTCCCCCGGCAGGTAACCGATGCCGGCCAGGAACTCATCGCTGGACAGGCGCCACAGCCAGCTTTCCGACGGCATCGCGGCGCGCAGCCGCTGCGCGATCGCGGCCAGCGCCTGGTCGCCCACGTCCTCGCCCATGTTCACGTTGATCAGCCGGAACATGTCCACGTCGATGTGCAGCAGCGCGATGCGGCGTCCGGTGGCACCCGCCGCCGCAATGGCCGCCGTGAGGCTGGGGCCGTTGGCGCCCAGCCGGAACAGGCCGGTCACCGGGTCGACCGGGGTTCCACTGCTGTAGCCGTACCCGTGTGGCACCGTTGCCCCTGCTCAGTCCCGCGCGCCCTTGGACGCAGTGTTGGGCGCAGTGTTGGGCGCACTGCCGAAGTCGCCGTCCGCCTGCGCCGCCAGGTACGCGAACACCGCGTACGCCGCCACGTTCTGCGCCAGCGCCTGCGGATCGATCTTGTCGAAGGTGTCGTCCGGCGTGTGGTGCAGGTCGAAGTAGTCGCTGCCGTCCTGCGCCAGTCGCGCCCAGGCCAGGCCGTTGGCGGCAAACGGGCTGATGTCAGGCCCTGGCCCGCCTTCGCCCGGCGTGTGCGCGATGCCGAGCGGCGCCAGCACGGCCGCGATCTGGCGGTCCGCCGCCTGCGCGTGGGCCGGTGCGGAGCTGGAATACCCGTAGATGCGGCCCGCGCCAAAATCGCTCTCCGCAGCGATCTGGTGCCGGCCCAGCGCCTTGGCGTGCTGCTGCGCGTAGGCCTTGCCGCCATGCAATCCCTGCTCCTCGTTGGCGAAGGCCACCACGCGGATGCTGCGCGCCGGTGCCTTGGGCAACTGGCCGATCAGCGCGCCGGCGGCCATCGTCAACCCCACCCCCGCGCCGTCGTCCACCGCGCCGGTGCCCAGGTCCCAGGAGTCCAGGTGGCCGCCGATCAGCACCACCTCATCGGGGCGCTTGCTGCCGCGGATCTCGCCGATCACGTTGTAGGAGGTGGCGGTGCCGGTCCAACCGCAGTCCAGGTGCATCCGCACGCGCTGCGGGCCGCGCTGCAGCAGCCGGGCCAGCTGGTCGGCATCGGGCACGGCGAGCGCCGCCGACGGCACCGGCGTCAGGCCCTCGTCGAAGCGGGTGATGCCGGTGTGCGGCTGCCGGTGCGAATCCGTGCCCGCCGAGCGCATCAGGAAGCCGACGGCACCCTTGTTGATTGCGACCGAAGGCGCACGGCTGCGCACGCGCGAGCCCGGCCCGTAGCCGCCACCGTTGCGCGCGCGCTCCATGCGGTAGTCAACGAACGCGATCTTGCCGGCCAGGGAGCCGGCCGGCGCCGCTTCCAGCGCGGCAAGATCGGCGAAGCGCACCACCTCCGCCTCCACCGTGCCCCCCGGGCTGCCACCCAGGGCGGTGAGTATCAGCGGCTGCGCATGCGCGCCCACGACCTTGGCCTGCTCGGCGCGGCGTTCCCACTTGGGAAAGGTCACCGGCTCGATCCAGACCTTGTCGTAACCCAGCTCGCGGAACTTGGCCTGCGCCCACGCCACGGCGCGCGCATCGCCGTCGCTGCCGGCCATGCGCGGCCCCACCTCGGTGGTCAGCGACTCGGTGACGCGGTAGCCCAGGTCGCTGGCCAGGGCGGTGTCGCGCAGCGTCGTCGCGACGGTGATCGCCGAGTCGGCGATCCGTGTCTGGCGTTGCGCGGCGTCGGCCGTCAGGGGGAGCAGGGTGGCCGACGCCAGCACCATGCCGATGGCGGCAGACAGAACGCGCATTCCGGTTACCTCGGGTCAACGGATGAAACCACGAGCATACCGACCGGTCACGTCCGCGGTGTGTGCCACCGGTCATGCCTCGCATGCCGGTGGCGTACGCGACTTACTTACTTGCGCAGCGCGTCGCGGATGTCGCGCAGCAGCAGCACTTCCTCGCTGGGCCCGGCCGGCGCGGCTTCGGCTGGCTTGCGCACGCGGTTGTAGGCCTTGAGGAACACGAAGATGACGAGGGCGATCAACACGAAGTCGATCACCGTCTGCAGGAACATGCCGTACTTCACCGCCACTTCGGCGACGACTTCCTTGCCCGCGGCATCCAGTTGTGCCGGGCTGATCACGTACTTCCAGTCACTGACGCTCACGCCGCCGGTTGCGGCGCCGACCACCGGCATGACGATGCCGTCGACCAGTGCCGTGACGATCTTGCCGAACGCCGCACCGATGACCACGCCGACCGCCAGGTCGACGACGTTGCCGCGCGCGATGAACTCCTTGAATTCGCTGATCATGCCCATGGGCCGATGCCTCCAGTCGTTGGTACGTCGGATGACGTGCCGCGACTATAGCGTGGCCGTCGTCGACGGCGTCACCCGCCCCTCCAGCGTGACCACGCCGTCCAGCGCAGCCACGAACGCATCGCCCACCTGCAACGGTCCCACCCCGGCGGGGGTGCCCATGAAAACCAGGTCACCGGCCTTCAGCGCGAACAGTTTCGACAACTCGTGCAGGATGTCCGGCACCGTCCAGATCAGGTCGCCCAGGGCCCCGTGCTGGCGCTCGGTTCCGTTGATGGCCAGCGTCAACGAACGGCCACCCAGGTCGCCGACTTCGGCCGCGGGCACGATCGCGCTGATGGGGGCGGAGTGGTCGAACGCCTTGCCGGTATCCCATGGCAGGCCCTTGGCCTTGGCCGCGCCCTGCAGGTCGCGCCGGGTCAGGTCCAGCCCCACCGCATAGCCATAGACCAGGGCTCCGGCGCGGACCGGGTCCAGCACCCCGTCGGGTGCATCGGCACCCAGCGCCACCACCAGCTCCACCTCGTGGTGCAGGTCGTGCGTGCCCCGCGCATACGGCACCTGGCCATCCAGGACCAGGGCATCGGCAGGCTTGCAGAAGAACACCGGTTGCCCGCGTTCGGCCGGGGAGGCCGGTACCGCCGCCCCCATCTCCCGGGCGTGGTCGGCGAAATTGCGGCCCACGCAGAAGATGCGGCGGACCGGGAAGGTGGCGGACAGCTGGCCGCCGAGGCGGACCGGGACACGCGGCGTGGTCGCCGCCGGAATGACGTCGCTCATGGGGACTCGAGGAAAGCGGAGCGGGTGGGGTGTGCGCCCCCTCGGCCCTCAAGGGCCGGGCAGCGGCACGGGATCAGATCAGCGGCTTTGGCCCAGCACCTGCGGTGCGACCACGCGGTACTCGCCTTCCACCACCTGGGACGGCCGCGCGACAGGCTTGCCGCGACGCTTCCACAGGCGGTACAGCAGCCCGCCACCGATCATGGCCGCGCCGACCACCAGGCTGAACGCCAGCAGCACCAGCACCAGGCCCAGCCCGACCAGGCCCAACGCGAAGCGCAGCACACGGTGGCGCGGCTTGCGCAGCCCCAGGGCGGAGCGCATGCGGGACTGGAAGGCAAAGCTATCGAAGCGGAAGGCTTGGGCGGACATTCGGCACGTCGTGACACAATGGCGCAATACGCCGGTCACCCAAGTATCGTTCAGCCTTCCCGGTGGAGGTGTAATGGAATCGTTAAACGAAGCGTCGGTCCCCCGCCCCCTGCTGACCCTGGACCACATCCCCGTGGGCGGTTTCGCCGAAATCGAGGCCGTGGTCGAGGGTGACGCCGAGTCGCTGATCCTGTATCGCGAAGGCGACACGGTCCGGGCGTGGCTCAACGTCTGCCCGCATGCCGGCCGCCGCCTGGACTGGGCGCCGGGCGAGTTCCTGCGCAGCAAGGATGGCCTGCTGGTGTGCGCCGTGCACGGCGCCAGCTTCGAGTTGAACGGGGGCGGGTGCGTGGCCGGGCCGTGCCGCGGCGAGGCGCTGCGTGCGGTGCCCGTCGTCGTCCGCGATGGGGCGGTGTTCCTGTTGTGAATCAGTACATCAGGTTGACCATCACCACCGCGATCACCGTATAGATCAGCGACAGCGGCCCGCCCACCTGCCACAGATCCTTGCCTGTGTAGCCGGCCGGGCCGGTGACCATCGAGATCACAGGGTTGGACGCGGTCATGAAGTTGTTGGACGCCGACAGCGCCACGATCAGCGCATAGGCCGTGGGGCTGTCGCCCGCCGCCAGCGCCAGGTTGATCGCCAGCGGCACCATCACGATGGTCGCGCCCACGTGGCTGATCACCAGCGAGAACGCAGTGGTCAGCAGCGCCAGCGCCAGCTGCAGCACCCACGATGGCGTCCCGTCCGGAAACTGCTCGATGCTGTGCCCGGCCACCCACGCCGCCGCGCCGCTGGAATCCATCGCCCAGCCCAGCGGGATCAGGCAGGCCATCAGGAACACGGTCTTCCAGTTGATCGCCGCGTAGGCCTCGTCGATGTTGATCACGCCGGTGATCAGCATGCCGGCCACGCCCGTCATCAACGCGATCGACACCGGCAGACGCGACGACAGCGCCAGCAGCATCGCCACCGCGAAGATGGCCAACGCGACCTTCAGCTTGTGCGGACGCTGCTCGCCCTTGGGGTAGTCGGTGACCACCACCAGGTCCTTGGACTTGGCCGCCTCGGCCAGGTCGGTCCAGATGCCGTGGATCACCATCATGTCGCCGGCGCGCAGGGCCACGTCACGCACGTTCTCGCGCAGCACGGTCTTGTCGCGGTTCACCGCCAGCAGGTCCAGGCCCATCTGCCGGCGCAGCGCCAGCGCGCGCGCGGTCTTGCCGATGAACCCGGAGGTGGCGGGGATCACCGCCTCGGCGATGCCCGCGCGGCTGGGGTTGAACAGGTCGCCGAAGTTGCGCAGCCGCGCGCTCAAGCGCAGGAACTGGTTCTGGGCGAAGTCGCCGATCTGCTCCTTCGGGCCCATCGCCCCCAGCACGCTGCCCACCCACAACCGGGTATCGGCCGGCGGGGCCAGTCGCGCGTCGTCGCCGGTCTTCAGCGCCAGCAGCAACGGCGCACCGTGCAGCGCCTCGGCCTCGCCCAGCGACATGCCCACCAGCGGGCTCTCGGCGGTGACGGTCAGCTCGTAGACATCGCCCTCGATGCCGTACGCCTTGGCGAAGTAGCTCTGGGTGCGCGCGGGGGTGGCCCCGGTGCCCGGCTCCTCGCGCTCCAGCCTGTGGCCGCGGAAGTGGAAATAGACCAGCGAGGCGGTGAGCAGCACCAGGCCGATGGGCAGCGGCGCGAACATCTTCAGCGGCTCGATGGTCGCCGCGCCGGAGGGCAGGTTGCCGTTGGCCGCCAGCAACAGGTCGTTGAGCAGGATCAGCGGCGAGTTGCCGACCATGGTCAGCCCGCCACCCATCACGATGGCGGCGGCGATCGGCAGCAGCAGGCGCGGCAGGGTCAGTCCGGTGCGCGACGACAGCCGCGAGGCGACCGGCAGGTACAGCGCCATCACCGACGGGTTCTGCATGATCGAGGAGTTGATGCCGGCCACCGCACAGGTCAGCAGCATCAGCCGCGACTCGACGCCATGTGCGCGCCGCAGCAGCCAGCCGGCCAACCGGTTGAGCGCGCCGGTGCGGTCCAGTCCCGCGCCCAGGATCATCGTGGCGATGATGCTCATCACCGCGTTGGAGGAGAAGCCGTTGAAGATCTCCTCCGGCGCCACCAGCCCGGCCAGGCCAAGCATCACCAGCACCACCAGCGCGACCACGTCGGCGCGGATGCGCTCGAACAGGAACATCACCATCGTGAAGCCCACCAGCCCGAGCACGAGCATCATGTCGGTGGTGAGCGTCAGCGCGGTGTCTTCCATGCCGTTCGGGTCAGGCTCTCAGTCAGGTGTCCGCGCAGCGGTCGTAGAGAAGGTCCCACACGCCGTGCCCGAGCTTCTGGCCCCGCGTCTCGAAATGGGTCTGTGGACGCCATTCGGGGCGCGGCACCGATCCACGCGGGCCGGCACGATTGCGGATGCCGGGCGTGGCGTCGAGCACGTCCCACATCTGCTCAGCATAGTCGTGCCAATCGGTGGCAAGGTGCAAGCGGCCGGTGGGCGCGAGTTTACGGACCAGCAGGGCGGCGAACTCCGGGTTCACCAGCCGGCGCTTGTTGTGCCGCTTCTTGTGCCACGGGTCGGGGAAGTAGATGCGGGCCTCGTCGAGGCCGCCGTCGGCGATCTCGTGCTCCAGCACCTCCACCGCATCATGGTGGTACACGCGCACGTTGTCCGAGCCGTCCTCGGCCAGCGCGTTGAGCACGCGACCCACGCCGGGGGCGTGCACTTCCAGGCCGATGAAGTCGCGGGCCTTGTCATGGGCGCCGGCAAAGCGCAGCGCCTCGCCGTTGCCAAAGCCAATTTCCACCACGCGCGGCGCATGGCGGCCGAACACGGCGTCGAAGTCCTTCGGCGTACCCGTGTAGTCCAGGCCGAAGCGTGGCCACAGCGCGTCGAACGCCCGCTGCTGCGCCGGCGTGAAGCGGCCCTGGCGCAGCACGAAGCTGCGGATGCGGCGGTGGCCCTCCTCCACGGTGAAGGGCTTGGGCGGCACCTTGGCGCCTTCGCTGTTGAACGGGTCGGTCACCCGATCAGTCCGTCGATGGGCGAAGACGCACTGGCGAAACGCTTCCGCGGGATGCGACCGGCCTTGAACGCCGCGCGGCCGGCTTCCACCGCCAGACGCATGGCGTGCGCCATCAGCACCGGGTCCCTGGCGCCGGCAATGGCGGTGTTCATCAGCACGCCATCGCAGCCCAGTTCCATCGCGATCGCCGCATCCGACGCGGTGCCCACGCCGGCATCGACGATGATCGGCACCCTGGCGTTCTCGATGATCTCGATCAGGTTGTACTTGTTCTGCACGCCCAGGCCCGAGCCGATCGGCGCGGCCAGCGGCATCACCGCCACGCAGCCGATCTCCTCCAGGCGCTTGGCCAGGATCGGGTCGTCGCTGGTGTAGACCATCACCTCGAAGCCGTCCTTCACCAGCAGTTCGGCCGCGGCCAGGGTCTGGACCACGTCGGGGTACAGGGTCTTCTGGTCGCCCAGCACTTCCAGCTTGACCAGCGTGTGGCCGTCCAGCAGCTCGCGCGCCAGGCGGCAGGTGCGGACCGCGTCGTCGGCGGTGTAGCAGCCGGCGGTGTTGGGCAGGATGGTGTAGCGGTCCGGCGGCAGCACGTCGAGCAGGTTGGGCTGGCCCGGGTCCTGCCCGATGTTGGTGCGGCGGATGGCGACGGTCACGATCTCCGCACCCGCGGCCTCGGTGGCCAGGCGGGTCTGCTCCAGGCCGGTGAACTTGCCGGTGCCGGTCAACAGACGGGAACGGTAGGGCTTGCCGGCAATGACGAGCGTATCGTTGGCCAGCGGAGTGGGGGCGTGCGGGCTTGGTGGCATAGGGGGCGTAGGAGTGCGCGGTTGGCCAGTGTACCCGCTCCACCCACCACCCTTCGAACAAAACGGTGGTCATGCCAGCCGGTTTCCGGCGCGGTTCCATTGCCGCACGGGACACACGGCCTGCTCCCAGGGCTGCATTTGGGGCGGCCCTTCGCCATCGTCATGCGGGCGGGCCTTTGCCTCGGCTGGACCCAACCAATGGCACGGGGGTAGGCCGGGCATACAGGTTAAGGTCGGCGGGCTGGCATGGTCGGGGTGGTGCAGTCAACGATGTAAAGGAACGGCATGCAGTGGAAGAAGTCCTTGGCAGGCAGGCTCTGCCTGAGCCTGCTCCTGTTGCTGCTCTCGTTGGGGGCCGTGGTGGTGACCGCCGTGCTGGAGCTCGGCGAGGTCAGCAACCGGGTCCAGAACCTCGCCGTCGACCGCTTCCCCAAGGTGGTGCAGGCCAACCTGGTGATCGACCGGGCCAACGAGATCGCTCGCACCATGGGCGAAATCCTGTTGGCGAACGATGCAGTGACGTTCGAGCGCGGGCGCCGGACGATCATGGTGGCGCGGGGCAAGGCCCTGGAGCATCTGACGTGGCTGTGGCGGCAGGGCGGTTCGCCGTCCGAACTCCGGCTGCTGGACGAGGTCGACCGTGTCCGGGCCGATTATGTCGCCGCGCAGAACCGGTTCTTCGCGCTGTGGGAGGGCGGCGACCATGAGGCGGCGCGGACCTACTACATGCAGGAAGCGCTCGCGCTGCAGGATGCGTACGTCGCCGCGCTCGGTGCGCTGACCCGCCTCCACGGGGACATGACCACGCTGGAGAACGAGAAGGCCCAGCGTCATGCCCGGTTGGCCATGGGCCGACTGGCGGCGATTTCCCTCATCGTGGCCCTGCTGACCGCCATTATCGGCCGGCGCCTGGTCCAGGGCATCACCCGCCCGCTGGCTTCGGCGGTGGACATCGCCAACCGCGTGGCCGCAGGACAGCTTGAGATTCCGGCGTCGCCAACACCTGACGATGAACTTGGGCAACTGCTTCATGCGTTGCGGGTGATGGCGCGCACGCTTGGCGAGGAGCGCCTGGCGCTTTCAAGGAGCGAGCGGATGTACCGGCTCCTCGCGGTGCACGCCAGCGACGTGATCTGCCTGCACAGCGTCGACTGCCGTTACACCTACCTGTCGCCGGCTTGTGCAACGCTCCTGGGGCGCAGTCCGCAGGAACTGATCGGGAAAACCCCGGAGGCGCTCGTGGCACCGGAGGACATGCCGCTCGTGCGGGCCGAGCATGCCACGTTGCGCAACCTTGGAGCGGAATCCACCTACAAGATGACCTTCCGCGTGCGTCATCGGGATGGCAGCCACCGCTGGGTCGAGACGGCCGGGCGAAAGGTGTGTGATCCCGTGACCGGAGAAACATCGGGCATCGTCTCGGTCATGCGGGATGTCACTGCGCGGTGCGAGGCGGACGAACGCCTGCGGGAGAGCCGGGAACTGCTCGCCCAGTCGCAGGACCAGGCCCAACTGGGCAGCTGGTGGTACGACCTGGACAGCCACCGCCTCACCCTGACCGACACCGCGATCCAGATCTTCGGGGGCTTGCCTGCTGGGCCACCCGGCAGGCGCTGGATGCTTTCGGTCGTGCATCCGGACGACCGCGCGCGCATCAAGGCCAGCTGGGACGAGGCCGTCGAAGGCGTGGCCGTCGACATCGAGTACCGGCTGCTGGTGGCGGGCGTGGTGTGCTGGGTGCGTGGGCGCAAGGAATTGAAACGGGCCGACGATGGGCGGCCGCTGCGGATCCTGGGTACGGTCCAGGACATCGGCGCCATGAAACAGAAGGAAGCCGAACTTCTGGCCTCGCGCCAATTGTTGCGCGACCTCGCCGCCCACCACGAGCAGGCGCGTGAAAGCCAGCGATCGCACCTGGCACGGGAGATCCACGACGAGTTGGGCCAGTTCCTGAGCGCGCTGCGGATGGACGCGGCCATGTTGCGCATGCGTTTCGGGCACCTGGACCCCGACATCGCCCAGCACGTGGGCCACATGAAGCAGACCATCGACCTCACCATGACCGTGGTGCGCGACGTCGTGGCGGCATTGCGACCGGGAGCGCTCAATGAAGGCCTGGTCCCGGCGGTCGAATGGCTGCTGGGCGACTTTTCCCGTCGCACCGGCATCATCGGCCACCTTGACGCCCCCGACAGCGACATCGAACTGGACGGCGAGCTGGCGACGGCCGCCTTCCGCATCCTGCAGGAATCCCTCACCAACGTCGGCCGGCACGCGCAGGCCACCGAGGTGTCGATCAGGATCGCGTGCATGGACGGACAACTGCATCTTCGGATCGACGACAACGGGGTCGGCTTCGACCCGGTCGCGGTTGGAGAGCGGCGGACGTTCGGCCTGCTGGGCATGCGCGAGCGGGTCCTGGTGTTCGGCGGCTCCGTTTCGATTGACAGCGCGCCGCAGAGCGGTACAACTCTCACCGCGATACTTCCCATTGGCACCGCACCTGCATGATCCAGATCCTGATCGCCGACGACCACGCCATCTTCCGCCAGGGGGTGCGCCGCGTCATCGAGTTCGCCGCGGACATGCGCGTGGTCAGCGAAGCCTCCAATGGCCGGGAAGTCCTCGAGAGCATTCGCAGCCAGGAGCCGGACATCCTGCTGCTGGACCTGGCCATGCCGAGTCCCAGCGGGATTGAACTCATCAAGCGGGTTCGCGAAGTCGCGCCCAGCCTGCCAATCCTGGTGCTCACCGTGCACAACGAGAGCGAGTTGGCCAGCCGCACGATCCGCGCCGGCGCCGCCGGTTACCTGACCAAGGACGGTGAGCCGGAGTTGCTGTTGGACGCGATCCGGACCGTGTCCAAGGGGGGCAACTACGTCGCGCAGCCGATTGCCGCCAAGCTGCTGTATGACCGCTTCGACCGCGATGCCGCGCCACACCGCCTGCTGTCCGACCGGGAGTACCAGGTGTTCCTCAGGTTGGCGCGCGGCCTGGGCATCGGTGTGATCGCCGATGACCTGTACATCTCGCCGAAGACGGTCAGCACGCACAAGTTCCGGGTGCTGCAGAAGCTGGGGCTGAAGACAGAGGCTGAACTGGTGCGCTATGCAATCAGGCATCAGTTGGTGGACTGACGTCCAGGACGGTCTTTCGCCAGTGCGGTCCATGGCGATCGCTCGATGCGGAGCAAATTAATCCTTCGCCTACACGTTGCCTAATCCACACCCGATTGGCGGGCGCCTTTTCTGGCGACAGAGTCGGACCTTCCAATGGGTGCTGCAGGCGAGATGTGGATGACGATTCCCTCTTCGGCCGAAGGCTGGCCGACGGCGCATTCCGATACCTTGCCGCGGTGGCGGCCGGGCGAGGCGAGCCCATGAGTGCGCCCACCCGGGTCAGATCGCCGCGGCCCTCCGCGGGCGGACGCACCTCCATGCCGCTCGTGGCCGTCAATGGCGGATTCGCCACGCTTGCACGCGTGGCGCGCGCGGTGAAACGGCGGCCAGGGGGCTCGGTCCTGGACGATCTGGGCGCTTTCGCCTGCCAGGTGGAGACCGTGCTCGCATACGCCCGCCATGGGCACCTGCGGTTGGACGACGAAGTCACGACGCTGTTGCTCCGGTGCGGCAGCCACCTTGAGCAATGGAGTGTCTTCGCAGCCCGGCGACTGGACGCAGGCATCCGGTTCGAGCGCGAAATGCTGTCGGAAGCACTATCGGACCTGCTGGAAACGGCAAGTGTGGCCGCGATGGACGCGTATGAGCATTCCGTCGGCTGAGCGCGTGCTTTGGCCGGTGGAGAAGGGTCCCTGGCCGCGGATCGCACTCGCGTTGCTGCTGGCGGTGCCGCTGCTCGCCTGGACGCAGGCAGTCGGCATGGCGCCGCCGACGCAATGGATGCAACCATTGCATGCGACCACCAGCCTGTTGGCGACCACGGTCGCCTTTGCCATCGCCATCCTCGCGTGGCTGATTCGCATTCTTTACCGTGACGGCATATCGCTGCCGTTGGTCTGGGCGTTCTGTGCGATGGCGGTGCTCGAGCTGGCATGGACCCTGACCGCAGCGGACGACACGGCGGCGGGAAAGATGCAGCACTCGCCATTCGCCAACAGCGGGGCCGTAGTGGGGATGGCGTTGGTGCTGGGCATGGCCTGGTCACACCGGAGCGATGCCTGGACCAGGCCCGCCTTGGCCAGTGCGGGTCTGGTGCTGCTGGCGAGTGCCGGTTTCATGTTGGTTGGCAGCGGGTCGGATTCCTCGGCGGTCCTGGGGGGTGGCTACAAGCTGGCGGCCTATGCGCTCATCCTGTGCGGCCTGTGCCGCGGGCAGCAGCGCAAGTGGCACCAGCGATCCGACCCGGTGCGCCAAGAGGCCGGCGCCCACGACCGGCATTACCGCACGATCATCAACAGTGCTCCCGATGTCATCCTGCTGGCCGATGCCGAGGGCATGATCCGCGCCTGCAACAACCGATGCGAGCAGCTGTTTGGTTACGAACGTGCTGAACTGATTGGCAAACCGGTGGAAGTATTGCTGCCCGAGCGCTACCGCGAGCGTCACGTCGGCCACCGCACCCGCTTCGATCCGACCGTGCATGGCCATGCCATGATGGGGGGGCGCGAGATCCTGGGGCGGCACCGTGACGGCAGCGAGATTCCCCTCGGTATCTCGCTTAGCCCTTTGTCCGGCGACGATTCCGGGCGCGTCATCGCCTTCATCCGCGATATCCGCGAACGGGTGAATATGCGGCAAGCCTTGATGGACCAGGCGCGCCGGGATGCGCTGACAGAGCTTCCCAACCGGATGCATTTCACGGCGCAACTGGCACAGACGATTGCCTCGACAGGGGATGGACTGCGGGTTGGCGTCATCCTGGTCGGCCTCGACAACTTCAAAAGCATCAACGAAAGTCGGGGGCACCCCTACGGCGACCAGTTGCTGGTGCTGGTTGCGCGTGCCTTGGGCGGCCTTGTGCCGGGTGGTGGTGTGCTCGCCAGGATGGGAGGCGACGAGTTCGCGATCCTGCTGCCGGAACTCGAGGATGCCCAACCCGCACTGGATGTCTGTACCGACGTGCTGGAGGTGTTGCGGCGGCCGTTCGAGCTCGATGGCCACAGTACTCCCAGCGGGGCTAGCATGGGGATCGCGCTGTATCCCGACGATGCCGATGACCACGATGGGTTGCTCCGGCGTGCGGATATCGCGCTGTTCCAGGCCAAGTCCGAGGGCCGCGGTTGCGTCAGGCGCTTCGATCGAGGGCTGGAGGTTCGCATCGCCGACAGGTTTGGACTGCAATCACTCCTGCTCGAGGCGCTCGCGGAGGATCAGTTCCGTTTGCACTACCAGCCCCAGGTTTCGCTCACGGATGGCCACATCTGCGGGTTCGAGGCGCTGTTGCGCTGGACCCATCCCGTGCGCGGACCGATTGACCCCGGGCAATTCGTGCCGGTGGCGGAGGCAAGCGGGTTGATCGTCCCTATCGGCAACTGGGTACTCGACGAGGCGTGCAGGCAGATCGGCGAGTTGCACCGCCGTGGCATTGCGCGACCGATTGCCGTCAACCTTTCAGCCCACCAGTTGCACCAGTCGGACCTGGTGCAGCGCGTCTCCGCGGCCCTCCAGAGCAACGCCATTCCCGCCCAGCTGCTCGAACTCGAGCTTACCGAAAGCGCCGTCATGCGGGATCCCCACCGCGTGACCCAGACCTTGCAGCGACTCAGTGAGCTGGGCGTGCGGTTGGCGCTTGACGACTTTGGTACCGGTTATTCCTCGCTCGCCTACTTGAAGGACTTCCCGTTGCATAAGCTCAAGGTCGATCGCTCGTTCATCGTGGACCTGGAAGGTACCGGCAATGGCGTGGCCATCGTGAAGGGCGTCATAGGCCTGGCCCACAGCCTTGGCCTGACGGTGCTGGCCGAGGGAGTGGAAACCGAGCGGCAGCGGATCATCCTGCAGCAAGCCGGCTGCGACGAGTTCCAAGGCTGGTTGTTCAGCCGGGCCTTGCCGGAGGATGCGCTTTGGCCGCTGCTGAGCGGCGAGGGCGCGCGCGAATGCGTTTCGCAATAGCGTTGTCGCGCGACGTCGCAGTCGGACAGGCATGGGCGAGGCGTGCGTCATGCCGTTGAGCACCTGGGGAATGGAGCATGACGCCGACATCGTGCGGCGGTTCGAGGTGTTCTCGCAGGTGGCCGGACTGGTCATGATCGGGTTCGGGTTGGCAGTGCTGCTTGGCTGGTCCCACGACTTTTCGCTGACGGGCGCGGCAATCGTAGGGCGGTGGGATATGAAGCCCGGTGCCGCGATCGGTTTCATGATGGCTGGGGTCGCCTTGCTCCTGAGTCGAAATCGCGGGCGGGTACCGCAGGCGGCTGGTCGGATGCTCTCTTTGTCCGTGCTTGTGCTGGGGGCGCTCACCCTGGTCGAGTACCTGTGGACGTTGGATTTGGGGATCGATCATTTGTTCGATGACGTCGACGCGCATCGCTTGGGCCGGCCGCCAGGGCGGATTGCGGAACTTGCCGCGTTGGCCTTCGTCTTCCTGGGAGGGGTGGGATACCTGGTGTCCGTTCGCCGCGGGCTGTGGTTGAGGGAATGCCTTGCGATTGGGGTAATCGCCATCGCGATGACCGGAATGGCGTCTTATGGCTTCGCGCTGGCCGGCCAGGGCAACGATCTGTTTGCCCATATGCCCATCCATACGTCGCTGATGCTTTTGCTGGGTGCACTGGGGTGGATGTCCTCGGTGCCGACCACGGGGCTGACCAGTGTCGCAACAGCCAACAGCCTGGGCGGCGCTTTTGCCCGTCGGCTGTTGCTCCCGGCCCTGCTCCTGCCCGTGGCGTTCTCGTTCGTGTTCAAGGCGCTGCAGTCGCGGTTCGGCGTTTCCGAGGTGTTTGCGTCCGTGCTGGCGGCCCTGTTTACCGGTGGCACGGTGTCGTGGACGATCTGGTGGGTTGCGGCACTGCTCGACCGGGTAGAACGCCAGCGATGTGAGTCCAAGGTGCTTCGCAACGATGCCAGCACCGATGCACTCACCGGGCTGGCGAACCGCCGCGCCTTTGACGCCGCGCTGGCCGGGCTGGTGGCGAAGCAGCGCGAGCACGAGTTCGCGTTTTCCCTGCTGATGCTCGACCTGGACCGTTTCAAGACATACAACGACACGTTCGGTCACCCGGCGGGTGACGACGTGATGCGCCTCACCGGCCATCTCCTCGTCTCGGCGCTACGCCCCCAGGATGTGCCCGCGCGCTACGGTGGCGAGGAGTTCGCGGTTCTGCTCCCCAACACCACCGCTGAGCAGGCAAGGGACGTGGCGCTGCGCATCCTCGATGATTTTCGCGCGTTCCCGTGGAAGCATCGTGCCGTCACCGTGAGTATCGGCGCAGCTCAAGCGCGGGAGGGCGAGGATGGGGCCGCCTTGGTTCATCGCGCCGATAGCGCCCTCTACGTGGCAAAGCGTGCCGGCCGGAACCGGTTGATGATGGCGCAGTGCTACCCGTTGCCGGTGGCCTTGGGTGCGTGATCGGCACGGGCACGGGCATGGGCATGGGCATGGGCACTGGTTGGTCGGGAGCCCCTGCCAACGCCAAGCGCAAAGCCACCCTTGGCCAGGCCTGGCCGCATTTGACGGTTCAACAATCGTCGGGACCTGGCCGTTGCGGCAAGCGTGGCCGGAACGCGGGGGTTAACCCGTATCGGAAAGTGGGCGGCGCATCGACCTCAGCCGGCGTTCCCCCCTGTACCCGGCGTCGATCGTGGCCCGCGGCACAGGCTCGCGCGGTACGAAATGGCACGGCGGGTGCAAGCCCGCTTCGCAAAACTTCGGGTCCGGACGCTCAGGATGAGTGGCGGGCGGCCGGGTTACCTCACCGCGTGGGCCTGTCCGCATTTGCCTTGTCCGCGGGCAGCCAACCGCGTTGGCATATGCTCAGCCGCCCCCCAGGGCGTGCACGATCTCGACCCGGTCGCCGTCGCCCAGCACCCACCCGGCATGACGGCTGCGCGGCACGATCTCGCCGTTGACCTCCACCGCGACGCGCCGGTGTTCCAGTCCCTCGGATTGCAACAGCGACAGCACCGTTGCCGATGCGGTCAGGTGGCGGGGCTCTCCGTTCAACACGATGTCCATGCGCGTATTGTCGTCGCTTCCTCGCCGAGGAGCCAGTCGCGAGGTGGCCAGGTGCGGTGGGCAAATGTCGCGGTGCACCTTGTCGCGCGGCGGCCGGCGTGTTTCGATGGGCCATCCGCGTGGGTATGTTGCAGGGGTGTGCCCGTCGCGATCGTTCGCATCACCATTTCCAGGGACAGACATGAAGAAGATTGTTCGTTCGGCGCTCGCAGCGGCGCTGGCACTGGCGGCTGCGCCGGCGCTTGCCCAGACCTACTCCCAGACCGTATTTTTCGGCGACAGCCTGACGGACTCCGGCTTCTACCGGCCGTTCCTGGTCCAGCAGAACCCGCAGGCAGCGATCCTGGGCAGGTTCACCACCAACCCGGGCCTGGTCTGGTCGGAGTATCTGGCGGACTTCTATGGCACAGGTGCGGCACCGGCCTGGGGCCTGACCACCACCGGCATCGTCAATGGCACCGGCACCAACTATGCCGCGGGTGGCGCACGGATCACCCTGCAGCCGGGCTTCCGGCCGCAGCCGCCCACCAGCGCGGCACCCTCGCTGGCGATGCAGGTCAACGCCTACCTGGCGCGCAACGGCGGCCGGGCGGATCCCAACGCCCTGTACACCGTGTGGGGCGGTGCCAATGACCTGTTCTTCCACATCAATGGCCTGACCACCCAGCAGCAGTTCCTGACCGCCGCGGTGGAGCAGATCGGTCTGGTCGGCAAGCTGCAGGGCGCTGGCGCCCGCTACGTCCTGGTGCCGACCATGCCTGACGTGGGCACCACGCCACTCGGCCTGTCACTGGGTGCGGCCAACGCCGCCGGTATCAGCGCGCTGGTCGGCGGCTACAACCAGACGCTGTTCGGCGGACTGGCACAGGGCGGGCTGCGGGTGATTCCGCTCAACACCTTCGCCCTGTTGCGGGAAATCTCCGCCTCGCCCAGCGTGTATGGCTTCGGCAACGTCACGCAGGCAGCGTGCGGTGCGACCAGCGCGCTGATCTGCAGCCCCGCTGATTACCCCGCGGGCGCGCAGGAGTCGTATCTCTATGCGGACAATGTCCATCCCACCGCGGCGACGCACCGGATGCTGGCCGAATACGCCGTGTCGGTGCTGGAAGGTCCGCGCCAGGTGGCGTTGCTGCCCAATGCCGCATCGATGGTCGGCCGTGCGCGCGCCGAGCGCGTCGCGGCGCAACTGGACCCGGCGGAGAGCGATGGCCTGCGCTGGTGGGCGGACGTGCGTGGCGACTTCCAGCGCTACGGCAAGGGCGACACCTACGACGGCGCAGGCCCGACGCTGACCGTGGGCGCCAGCTGGACGCGCGGCGACCTGGTGTTCGGCGCCTTTGGTGGCTACGGCCAGCAGTCGCAGGACTGGGGGCGGCGCGGCGGCAGCTTCGACCAGTCTGATGCCAGCCTGGGCGGCTTCGTCGGCTGGAAGGCCGACAGCGGCCTGTGGGTCAACGCCCAGGCCAGCTACAGCCAGCTGGGCTTCGATACCGACCGGGACGTGGTCCTGGGGCCGGCGACCCGCACCCATGAGGGCTCCGCGGACGGCAGCAATGTCAGCATTGGCGCCAGCGCCGGTTGGGAGTTCGGCTGGGGCGCCTTGCGCCACGGCCCGGTGATCGCCGTGCTGTCGCAGAAGATCGAGATCGATGCGTTCGCCGAGAGCGACCCGGCGCTGTCGACTTCGCTGGCCTATCCGGAGCAGAGCTTCGATTCGCTGATCGGCTCGGTGGGCTGGCAGTTCAGCGGCACCATCCACGAGCATCTGAAGCCCTATGCCCGCGTGACCTGGGACGAGGAGTTCGAGGACGCGCCGGCCGAGGCGTTCGCGCAACTGCAGTCCATGTCCGTCACGCTGCCCTACGCAGTGCCGGGCCATCGCTTCGACCAGACGTACGGAACGCTGACGTTCGGTGCGCGTACCCAGTTGATGGGCATGGATGCCAACCTCGGCACCAGCGTCACCGTTGGCCAGGAAGGCGGCAACCACGCCACCGTGTTCGCCACCATGGGCATGGGCTTCTGAGTGCGACATGCGGCGCCCGCGGGCCGGGCGCCGCGTTGCCAAGTGCGTGGCCCGCGGCATAGACTGGTGCGGTCGCGGGTGTAGTTCAATGGTAGAACTGCAGCTTCCCAAGCTGCTAGCGTGGGTTCGATTCCCATCACCCGCTCCACTGCATCAATCTGCGGACTTCCGCAGAAGTCCAAGAGAGTCTACAAGTCGTTGCCTCACAAGGACTTTTCCTCTCTT
>NZ_VLKP01000009.1:42271-167468 GCF_007830115.1 Aerolutibacter ruishenii
GTCCACAATCGAGTCCATTCCGTGACGCCTGGATCGGAAAAAACGTTCGTAATAAACGAGTTAGCGACCGGGTGCTGTTCCCATCACCCGCTCCACTGCATCAATCTGCGGACTTCCGCAGAAGTCCAAGAGAGTCTACAAGTCGTTGCCTCACAAGGACTTTTCCTCTCTTTGATGTTCTGCCGTAGTCCACTGCGATCCGGCTACAGCCGGGACTTTTAAGTCCACAAACAAGTCCATTTTTGCGGGCGCGGCTGATTCCGGATTGTTGATGGAGGGGCGAGGTCGACGTGACCAGCATCTGGTTCCTGACTCATGTTCAGGAGCAAGAGCATGGCACTCTCAGACCTGGCCGTTCGACAGGCCAAGGCAACAGGCAAGGCATACACCCTCCCTGACTTGGATGGCCTCTCCCTGGCCGTCACCGCTGCAGGGGGCAGGACTTGGCACTTCCGCTACTACTGGGCGGGCAAGCAGAAGCGGATGTCGCTCGGCACCTACCCGGAGGTGACGCTTCGCGAGGCCCGCAGCCTGCGCGACGAAGCGCGCGCCCTGCTGGCCAAAGGCACCAATCCTCGCGTACACCGCAAGCAGAAGCGCACTGCTGTCCGGCTCGCCGACGAAAACACCTTCGAGGCGGTGTATCGCAAGTGGCTCAAGCATCGCGGGCTCAGCCTCAAGGAAGGCCGGCAGACGACCCTCTCGATACTTCCGCGCATCTTCGACAAGGATGTGCTGCCCACCTTGGGCAAACGGTCGATCTATGAGATCAAGCGTCCCGACCTCTTGGAGGTGATCGCCAAGATCGAGAAGCGCAGGGCGCTCTCCGTCGCCGAGAAAGTCAGGACGTGGTTCAACCAACTGTTCCGCTACGCGCTGGTGATCGTGCCGGGCCTGGAGCAGAACCCTGCCTCCGATCTCGATGTGGTGGCGCTGCCGCTGCCACCCGTCAACCACAACCCGTTCCTGCGCATGGCCGAGCTGCCGAAGCTGTTGCAGAGGCTGCGCAGCTATCGCGGCAGGCGGCAGACCCAGCTCGGGCTGCGGCTATTGCTGCTGACCGGCGTGCGAACCGGCGAGCTGCGACAGGCGACGCCGGATCAATTCGATCTGGACCGCGGGCTGTGGATCATCCCGCCCGACGTCGTGAAGCAACTCCAGTTGGATATGCGCAAGAAGCGGCAGCAGCCAAAGGACATCCCGCCCTACATCGTGCCGCTGTCGATTCAGGCCATGGAGATCGTCCGGCACCTGCTGGATGAGTTCAAGCCGGCCCAGCGCCACCTGTTCCGACACGACAGCGACTTGAAGAAGCGCATCAGCGAGAACACGCTCAATGGTGCGCTCAAACGCATGGGCTATCAGGAACGCCTGACCGGACATGGTATCCGCGGCACGATGTCCACTGCGCTCAACGAGATCGGCTACCCGAAGGTCTGGGTGGATGCACAGCTCTCGCATGTCGATCCCAACAAGGTCAGCGCGACCTACAACCATGCCGAGTACGTGGAGCAGCGTCGCCGCATGATGCAGGACTGGGCCGATCGGCTCGACCTCTTCGAGCAGAACCAGGTCGAGGCGGCCAGCATGCCGCTCACCGTGCATCTGGAAGGCGTTCCCGCGTTCCCGAATGAGCAAACCGCAAGCGCACCCTCCACGTCGGTTGCCGCTTCGCCAATCCTGCTCGTGACGAAGCCGGGTGACGCCATGCCGTTGGTTTCTGCCGCCGCACATCGGCTACCGGCGGTTCCGCCCCCTCGATCGGCCGCGCCGCTGGTGCCTTCGGACATTCAGCGCGAGAGGATGGAGCTGTTCGATGTCTTCGAAGCGCCGCACAACCTTCCCGTCGCGGCGTTTGCCAAGATGGCGGGCAAATCCCGCAGGTGGATCAGCTACGAGATCAAGGCGGGCAACTTGCTGGCGTTGAACATAGGCAATCGCGGCCAGCGTGTGCCGGACTGGCACCTCGACCCACTCAAGCACGAGCTGATCCAGTCCGTCCTGAAGCTGACCAGGGGTGCGGACCCTTGGCAGATCTACCATGCACTGCTGCAACCGCGCTCGATGCTGCGGGGGCATTCGGCACTGGAGGGCGTGACGGCCAGCAATCTCGACAAGCTCGTCATGGCAGTGAGCACAGCCGTGAAGGAAAGCGAATGGACCCCGCTGCGAGTCGGGGTCGCCTAGCAGCACGCAAACACCATCACTTTCAACGCCGCCATCAGTAGCGGCCCAGATCGCCAGGTTGCCCGAAGCTACCAATGGCAGAGATCCGGGCACGCTGGCGGAAGCTGGTCGGTGGCGACACGCCCATCCTGGACGACGCGCCGCCGAACCACATCACCCTGTTCGATCTAGCGGTTGACCCGCCGGCGCTATGGGATGAGCAGCGGGAGCGGATCGGGATGCCGTCCTGAAGGACTGTCATGTAACCGACTGGCTCCCGAAACCACCCTTTCCATACGTTCGCATACTCGTTAGAATGATTGAACAATACCAAGCGTTGTGACCATGAAAACCATTCTCTATGAACAGGTGTCCCGAATCGGGAAGGCGATTTCCAGCCCCAAGCGACTGGAGCTTCTGGAGCTACTGGTACAGGGGGAGAAGACCGTCGAAAAGTTGGCCGATCTGGCGCACATCGATGTCAAGCTGGCTAGTGCACATCTGAAGGCTTTGCGCGAGGCGAGGCTGGTCGGGACTCGCCGTGACGGCAAGTATGTTCACTACCGCCTCACCAACGATGACGTGGCTGACCTCTTGGTTAAGGTTCGCGAGGTCGCCGAAGAGCATCTGATCGAGTTGCGTGTCGCACTGGACCAGATGTCGGCCACGGCAAATCTCCTGAGCTCTGAAACGCGCGAGTCATTACTAGCCAAGGCCCGGGCAGGTGACGTCGTCGTGATCGATGTACGACCGAGCGATGAATACGCGTCGGCACACCTGCCATTTGCGCGCTCGATGCCGTTGGATGAACTGCAGAAGCGAATCGATGAGCTGCCGCCGGGCAAACCGGTGGTTGCTTACTGTCGCGGTCCTTATTGCGTGATGTCCGATGCGGCGGTCGAGTTGCTGAGAAACAAGGGTTTCAGTGCGCACAAGATCAGCGATGGCGTTGGTGAATGGCGCGCGACAGGTCTGCCCCTTGAATGCTGATCATTGGAGGTTCCCGTGAATACCCTGTTCATTCTCAACGACGGGCCTTATGGCACCGAGCGCAGCTATAACGGATTGCGCTTGGCGCGAGCACTTTCCAAGGAACCGGATCAGGTCGTTCGTGTGTTCCTGATGGGGGATGCGGTGGCATGTGCAAAGAGTGACCAGAAAGTCCCGAGCGGTTACTACAACGCCGGTGACATGGTGCGCATGGCCGGAGGAGAAATTGGCCTGTGTGGCACGTGCATGGATGCGCGAGGCTTGAGCGACGATCTAGTGGTTCCCGGTGCGCGTCGCAGCACCCTGAAGGAACTCGCTGAGTGGACGGCAGAAGCCGACAAAGTGCTCGTGTTCTGAGAGGAAATGGCGATGTTCTTCAAACAGCTGGCTACCAAGGAATCGTCTCTGTCTTACTTCTTCGGCTGTGGTGGGTTAGGCAAGGCCGTCGCCGTGGATGTGGTGGCAGGCGACGAGGACTGGTTTATCGAGGCGGCCCGCGAGGCCAAGGTCGAGATTACCCATGTCATTGACACCCACGTCCATGCCGATCACTACTCAGGAGGGCGAGCATTGGCGCAACGTGCCCATGCCCCCTACTGCTTGCACGAATCCAATCGCGACCGGGTGAAGTTCGACTTCCTGCCCTTGCAGGACGGACAGTTGCTCGACATCGGCAACGTCAGGATCAAAGTCCTGCATACGCCCGGACATACACTGGACAGTCTCTGCCTGCTGGTGACCGACAAGCGGCGCGGCGAGGCGCCCTGGTTCGTCATGACCGGCGACACGCTGTTCGTCGGCGCCACAGGCCGTCCGGACCTTGCCGGGCAGGAACGAGAGATGGCGGGCGTGCTTCACGACAGCCTGCATACCAAGCTACTGGCCCTACCCAATGAGATCGAAGTCTATCCGGGGCACCAGGCGGGCAGTGCGTGCGGCGCCGGTCTATCGGGCAAGCCGGCCTCGACGTTGGGTTTCGAGAAGCGCTGGAATCCGGCGCTCGCCATGGAGCGGGCGGCGTTCATCGATTGCGTGACGAAGGAGATTCCGCCGCGCCCGGCCGAGATGGATGCGATGGTGCGTTTCAACCTCGGCGTGGAAAACTGATCTATGCACACGGCCGCTATCCGCCTCGGGCTGCGCGAGAACCTTGGCCAGTTCTCTCTGCTGGTGTTGGTCAATGCCTTCGTCGGCGCCATGGTGGGCCTGGAGCGCAGCATCCTACCTGCCATCGCCGAGCAGGAGTTCCAGATCGCGGCTCGGGCGGCAATTCTGTCATTTATCGTCGTCTTCGGCATCACCAAGGCGCTGACCAATTATTTTGCTGGGCGGCTCTCCGACCGGTATGGCCGCAAACACGTGCTGGTGGCTGGATGGCTGGTGGCCGCTCCAGTGCCGTTCATCCTGATGTGGGCACCCGATTGGAACTGGATCGTCGGTGCCAATGTGTTGCTGGGTGTGAGCCAAGGCCTCACCTGGTCAACCACCGTCATCATGAAGATCGACTTGGTTGGACCCAAGCAGCGGGGTCTGGCTATGGGGCTCAACGAGTTTGCGGGTTATTTCGCCGTGGCGGGTAGCGCGCTCGCCACTGGCTGGCTGGCCGCCCATTTCGGGTTGCGGCCGGAGCCGTTCTACCTTGGGGGCGCCTATGTCGTTCTTGGTTTGTTGCTCTCTGCACTGGCCGTCCGCGAGACCCGTCATCATGTGGCACACGAAGTACGGGCGCATCACGCAGGAGATGAAACGGAATCGCCCAGTCAGGGCGAAATCTTCCGTCGCACCTCGCTGACCGACCGCAACCTGTCAAGCGTCAGCCAGGCCGGGCTCGTCAACAACCTCAACGACGGCATGGCCTGGGGCTTGTTCCCATTGGTTTTCGCCGCTGCCGGCATGACACTCGCCCAAATCGGCACGCTCGCAGCGATCTATCCGGCTGTTTGGGGGCTGACGCAGATTTTCACCGGAGCCCTTTCCGACCGCATTGGTCGCAAGCAGTTGATCGTCTGGGGGATGTGGGTTCAGGCGGCGGGCATTGTCGTCACGGCGCGGGCTACGGACTTCCTCGGTTTCGGCCTTGGGGCGGTGCTGCTCGGCGTTGGCACGGCGATGGTCTATCCCACCTTGCTGGCGGCTATCGGCGATGTAGCCCATCCCGTCTGGCGCGCTTCTGCCGTGGGCGTCTACCGGCTCTGGCGCGATCTGGGGTATGCAGTCGGCGCGCTTTTGGCTGGCTTCACGGCCGACCTGTTTGGACTCGCCGCCGCTGTCTGGTTGGTAGCAGGGCTCACCTTCCTGTCCGGTGTGATCGCTGCAGTGCGGATGACCGAAACGCTTTCGAGAAGAGCCGATGTCTGAAAACATGAAACCTTCGCTTCCGATCTACCTCGACTACAACGCCACGACACCTGTGGCACCTGAAGTCCTGACCGCGATGCTGCCGTACCTGGGCGAGCACTTCGGCAATCCGTCCTCTTCACACCCCTATGGAATTCGGGCGCGGCAAGCAGTGATGCAGGCAAGGGAGGCGGTCGCAGCCTTGATCGGCACCCAGCCGGATGAGGTGATCTTTACCGGAAGCGCCACTGAGGCCAACAATCTGGCGCTGCTTGGTGCTGCGCGTGTTGCCGGACCAGGCAAGCGTCATCTGGTCGTAAGCGCGATTGAGCATCCTGCTGTCATGGCGCCGGCCGAGTATATGAAGACACTTGGCTGGGAAGTGACGACATTGCCGGTGGATGGATATGGCCGCGTCGATCCGGAGGATTTGCGGCGAGCGCTCAGGCCCGACACCTTCATGGTTTCGGTGATGCATGCCAACAATGAAATCGGTACGGTTCAGCCTGTTGCCGAATTGGCGGAAATTGCCCGCAGCCACGGCTGCCTGATACACACCGATGCGGCGCAGTCGGCGGGCAAAATTGCACTCGACGTGGATGCGCTTGGCGTCGATCTTCTGACGCTCGCCGGTCACAAGTTTTATGCACCCAAGGGCGTGGGTGCCCTTTATGTCCGTCACGGCACCCCGCTCGCCGGTATCCTCCATGGCGCCGAACAAGAACATGGGCTGCGCCCCGGAACTGAGAACGTGCCGCATATCGTGGCACTCGGGGCGGCGGCCACACTCGCTGATGGTCGACTCAATGAGGCGGTGATGCGTATGAAAGCAGCGCGCGATGCATTGCATACTCAGTTGGCCGAGGGAGTGCCGGAGCTTGTCCTCAATGGTCATTCCGAATTTCGGCTGCCGAATACGTTGCACGTGTCGTTCCCTCACGTTACCGGCCGGACGTTGCTGGCCGAAGCCGCTGCGGTGGTGGCTGCTTCTGTAGGGTCTGCTTGTCACTCTGAAGGCGACACTGTCAGCGGGGTGCTTGCAGCGATGGGAATCGACACAGCGCGGGCCGCGGGAGCGATCCGGCTTTCCACGGGTTGGGCGACAACGTTGCAGGACATCGAGCGCGCTGCCGACGCATTGATCGTTGCTTGGCGGCGCTTGGCACATCAGTGAAAGCGGCCGAGTACGATGCTTGGTACGACACCGATCGTGGTCGCTGGATCGGAGAAACCGAATACCGACTCTTGACCGAGTTATTGACGCCGCAGTGTGGTGACCATGTTCTCGATGTCGGTTGCGGCACCGGCTGGTTCACTCGGCGCATTGCCGGACTGGCTGGTGTAGAGGTCACAGGTGCCGATATCGATTCCGAAGCGTTGACCTTCGCGCGTGAGCACGACACCCGTTCGCGCTACATGGAAGCTGACGCGTGTTGCCTGCCTTTTGCAAACGACAGTTTTCGCAAGGTGATGTCGGTGACGGCGCTCTGTTTCATCGCCGATTGGCCACAGGCGCTGTCCGAAATCGTTCGCGTCACCAGCGACCGCTTCGCTGTCGGGGTGCTGAACCGCCACAGCCTGCTGTGGTGGAAGAAAGGGCGCAACGGTGGGAGCGGGGCATATCGGGGCGCACATTGGCACACCCATCGGGAGCTGCGGAAAGCCTTGGCGGATTTACCGGTTTGCGACCTTCAGATCCGAACTGCCGTGCTGTTGGCTTCCGGCTCGCCGCTCGCCCGACAGACGGAGCAGTGCCTGTCCGGGCGGTTGCCTTTCGGCAGTTTTTTGGTCGCTGCGGGGCGCAAATTCTCACAGTAGCCCCCGAGGCGAAACCTATACCGAAACCGCGATTCCCGCGCGTCAGTCAGGACACCAAGCGCGCGCGGCGGGCGAATCTTGCCTGGGTGTCCGACAAGGAAGTGTTGCGGCGGAGCAGGTAAGCCATCACGATCGTTGGTGCGCCGGCCAGCGGCCGCACGGCGATGCCTCGGCGTAGGTAGCTCGCCAGTCTCGCGGCAGGCGCAATGGCGATCCCGTACCCGGCGGCCACCAGCGTCATCGCCACATCGAATGTCTCCACCGTTTGCTCTCGCTCTTGCAGCGCGTTCTCGAACACGCGCTGCACGGTCATGCGCCATGGTTCATCGGCCGTGGACTGCGAGCAGATCAAGGGCTGCTTGAGCACTTCCTCGCACGGCACTTCACGGTAGGCCAGCAGGTGGGAGCGCTTGGCCACGGCGACCGCCAGCGTGTCATGCCACAGCGGTTCGCATACCCAGCCAGGCCACTGCCGGGCAACCGCAGACAAGGCGAAATCGAAGCCGTCGCCCGGCAGCTCCGCGCCTCGAACGGGATCTGTCCATCCGGCCAGGACGGCATGGGTCTCCGGCTCTTCGGCACGCTGCATGGCGAGCACGTCGGCGAGCTGGGGAGGCACCCATTCGCCGAGGACGGCCATGCGAATTTCGGCGGTGATGTCACTCGATTCCACGTCCAGCTCCCCCCAGGCGGTGAACTCGTGGCAACTGATCTCGAAGTCGTTGAATGAGTTAAGTTTAACGTGGTTTAAATCGTGACCGTGTTCGACGCTCTTGGCAATGCCAAAGCGTTCGATCCAAAGGGGCCGCCCCACCGGCACCACTACCTACGAAGCGGAACCAGCCATCGCGTTTGGGGCTGCCGTGCGGGAAGAAAGAACGAACCAGGGTATCGCTCAGGAAACGCTGGCCCACATGGCCGGCATCGAACGGTCGCACATGGGCAAGATCGAGCGCGGCGAGCATGTCCCCACGCTCCCTCTCATCCTAAAGATTGCCCGCGCGCTGAAATGCAGTTCCGCCCACTTGATGACTCTGACCGAAGCCAAGCTGGCAGAGTCGGCCCCATCCGCAGATTGAAGCCGGCCCGCACAGCGGTCGCATGCCTACGCCTGATCGGCGTCCTTGCCCCCAAGGGCTGAATCTTCGCGCTTTGCGGCCTCGTTGAGGAGCCGCAGGTATGGGTTGTCTGGCGGCGTCTCCTGGAACAGCGTATCCGGGCTGACAAGCAGGTAGCCGTGCAGCCGGCGCGACTTGCGCGGCCCCGTGACTTCGCAGGTCCAGATGTTCAGCCCGCTGGGCTGCTTGCGGTGCTGCCCCAGCTTCTCGAAGCGCTTCTGCACCCACTGCCACCCCTCCAGCTTCTCTTGCTTGGCCAGCGCGGCGACTTGAAGGTACTCCTGCGCGTAGCGCTGGAACACGCCGGGGCTGACGAGGTAGGTCGTACCGGCGACGGTATGCACCAGGGCCTTGGCGTCGTTGATGATGAGCTTGCGCGTCTGGATGCTCTGACGCAGCCAGGCCATGAAGTGCGCCCCGGAGGGCTCCGCGCGATCCTGGGCAGGCGCGAGGCCCATCTGCGGCGGGGGCACGGTCGAAGGGGCCGGCTCGGGCTCGGCGACAGGACAACTCGGGGTTTCCGGTGCTGTGGGCGGAGCGGTGTCGCCCAGCAGGTCGAGCAGCGCGGCCACGCCGGTGTCTGTGGCTGCGGATGCGATCGGCGTCGTGCTCGCGCGTGCAGCTTCGATACCTTCCACGCGCGGCTCATCGGCCACCGCCGGCGCTAGCGGCGGCGGCTCCGCCTGTTCCTCTTCGACCTGCACACGGCCTGCGAACGGCGCCGGCCGGTCGGCGGCATCCCAGATCATCGCTGGCGAGAGTTTCAGGAAGGTGAAGGCGTGCGACCAGCCGGCGTCGCTGGTGACGGTAGCCTTCCAGATCGCCTTGCCATCCGGCGTCGGTTGCACGATGCCGTGATCCTGCAACACGTTGAACACCGCCGTATTGCTCGCCGGGATGCCGTCGATCCCCTGCGACAGCAGATGTGCGCGCAGCTTGTCGGAGACGGTCTTGCTCACCAGCCACAAGGCGTCTTGTGTCAGCCAGCCGTCCGCCGGGCCGGCCTGATTCAACTTGAACGCTTCCTTGAGCAGGTAGCGCAAGCCGTCGAGCAATTTGCGTTGCAGCGCATGCTTGGGCGCCGCCAGCGCCTTGCTGGGATCGCCGCCGAGTTCCTGGGCGACCGATGCCTGGTCGGCCTGCACGACCAGTTCGCCGAGCGTGCCGGCGTGCTCGTACTGGCCGGCCAGCACGTACAGCAGCGCGGCCCAGAGGTCGGGATAGCCGCTGAGCCAGTCGAAGATGTCCCGATCGAGAAGGCGCGCGTAGAGCAGCCCGGTGGCGGCGCTGTGCAGGCGGTACTCGCGCTCCTTTCGGTAACGGAAGCGGTAGGGCTTTCGCAGCGGGCCGTGCCAGGGATGCCAGACGCTGCCGTCGGCATGTTCGACGTGTAGATCGACCGCAATCTTGCCGATGTCGTGCAGCAGGGCCGCGTAGGCCGTGCCTGCGGTCCAGGCTTCGGCCTGGGCCGCCTGTGCCTCCGGCGTGACGCCCGCAGGCAGCAGGTATGACTGCCGCAGCTTCAGCGCATAGGCGACGATCTCCAGGCCGTGGTCCAGCATGCCGCCCGGATAGGCGTGGTGGTGGTTCTCGGAGGCCGGGAACTGCTGGACCAGCTCGGCGTAGCGTTCCAGTGGGGCGAGGTAGAGCGTGGCGAACTGCCGGCGCGAGAGCGATGTTCGCTGCCAGATGTGTTCCAGCAGTTTCTGCCGACGCGGCGTGGTCAGCAGCGATGCGGCCGACTCCGGCCGCATCGACCCTTTCGGAGTTTCGATGGCGGATGTGGGCGGTGTGCCGGCGGTGGGTGGCACCCGTTTGCGCTGGAACAGCGAGAGCATGGCGAACCCCGGATGACGGGCTGCTCGGGGGCGCCTTTTGGCCTTTTCAGGATAGGGCCTTTCCCCTTGGCACCCTTCCTTTGCCCCTTCCCAGCCCTTTGGCCTTTGTCGGAAGCCTTTAGGTATAGGGCCGCTGCTGTGCGGATGCCACGATGAATGCGGCATGGGGCAATCCCGGCAAGTGGGACGCTGCGGGACGTTCGTCAGCTCTGGCCCAAGCCGGTGTCGAGGGCGGCGGATTGCGCTGCGAAGTCGTCGGGGCGGCGCTTGCGGAAGGTTTCGAGATTGCTCAGCTTCCAGCGCAGTGCCGGCAGTTGAGCGGCGTGTTGGCATTGCACCAGCGACCAGTCCGGTTCCGCGCGCACCAGCCCGCTCAGAAACTGCTTGTGCGCGGTGCTCAGCCGCTGTGGCAGCTCGCGCCGCAGCCTGGCGCGAGCGTCGAGCAGTGTCTCCAGGGAGCAGTCCACTTCGGTCATGCCGACAAAGGCCCGCTCGTACTCGCCGGCGATGTCCTTGTCGTTGCCGAACAGCACTTCGTGGGGCGGCCGGTTGTGGCCCGCCAGATAGATCACGAAGCACTCGACCATGCCGTCGCTGATGTCGCCCGATTCGTAGAGCTGCCACACGTCGAACAGGTCGCGGGGGTGCTGCCGATCCAGCGCGGCCACCAGCTTGCTGGCGTACAGCTCGTCCGGTGCCAGAACCGGCAGCTCGAACTCGACGCCGAACAGATCGCTGGTCTTGGCGCTCAGCGGCCGCCGCTCGACGGGCAGCACGCTGCCTCGGAACACGACGTTGACCTCGATCTTCACCTGGTTGGCGTCGTTCTCGACGATCAGCTTGGTGTCTCCCAGGTCCTTGGCGCGAACCAGGCGTGTCTGCACGCCCAGTGGTGCAACGCGCGTGGCGATGGCGGCCAGCTCCTGGTTGATGGCTTGCAGCGCTTCGTCGCGCGGCGTCTGCCATGGGAGGTACACCACGTCGATGTCCACCGACAGGCGCGGCATGTCCTGCACGAAGAGGTTGATGGCCGTGCCGCCCTTCATGGCGAAGATGTCGTTGGCGAACACGTCGGGCGCGACGGCCAGCAGCAGGCGAACGGTGTCCGCGTAGGTCTTATCCATGAGGTCTCAGGCTCAGCAAGGTGCCGTCATCGAGCCGGCTCATCCAGCGCGTGTTGCTGCCGGTGCGAACCGGGTACTGCTCCAGCAGGGCATCGACATCCACGAGGCTGGTCTCGCGCGCCCAGGTGAGGAACAGGCGCACGGCCTTCACGCTGGCGCAGCAGGACAGCAGTTGCCCGAGCAAGTCCTTGCGGGGGGAACGCAGTCCATCAAAGATGTTGCGGGCCTCTTCGAGGCTCTGCTTGACGCCGGCTTCGTACAGCAGCTCCAGAACGGCACGCTCGGAGGCAGCCACCCGCAGATCCTCGGGCAGGCCAGGCGGCGTGGTCAGGGTCTTGCTGGACAGCGCCGTGTCCGGCCAGTCGAACAGGCGGGCGTGGACGTAGCGGGCCGGAAAGCGCGAGGTGAACCAGGCCGGCAACGCGAAACGACCGTCGCCCCACAGCACCAGCGTCTCGCGGCTGCCCAGGTTGTGCCGCACGCCCTGCAGGGCCAGGGCGCTCTTGCCGCCGACGTGCAGGCCGGGCACGCGCTGTTGCAGGAACTTCAGCGCACCGTAGACCCCGAACTCATCGTTCGGGAAGGCATAGACGCCATGGGCCAGGCGCACGAGCCACCCGCCGTCGGCATAGTGGGCGGCGAGCTGGGGCGACACCCCGAACTGGCTCAGGGTGGCAAGGTCGAACGGCGCCCCGCGGGGGAGTCCCGCCTGCAGCCGCTTGATTACCTGGTGCCTAGAATTTCCATCCATGCTATAAAAATAGCACGGAATCCAATCAGACCCTAGAGCTATCGCAAGAACGTGAAGGGAAAGTAGCATAAGGTTGGATTTTCAGTGCAAAATCTAATCATCTTGGCGACCCCCGAGCCAGCCCGGTATCTGCCAGCCGCAACCCGCCCTCCTGATCGCGGTCTATGCTGGAGGGCAAGCCGCAACCGGCCGCTCCTGAGGTGAGGCACCACTGAAACCGAGGCACATGAGCATGACCACCAACACGCACAACGGGCGCTGGAGCCACCGGCTGGGCCGGGGGGCTGGCCGTGCTTGGCGTGGATACCTGCGCCGCGAGCGGCGTGTCGCCGGCTGGCTGGTGACGCGCGGGCACCCCGCGGGCGCGGCGACGGCGGTGCTCTGGATCGTCAAGCTGGCCGTGCTTGGCATGCTGCTCTACACCGTATCCTGGCTCGTCCTGCTGCTGGCCTTTGCAGTGGTCGCCGCATGGCTCGCGCGGAATGCCGATGAGGACGACGAGAAGCAGCCGGAACTTAGAGACGGGCACTCGGGCGTCGGCCTGTACGACAAAGATGACTGGCGGATCGACATGGGCGATCCCGACGAGCCGTAGCTGTCGCATCGACGCGAGAGAGTGCTCCTTACTTCGCCGCACCTTTCGATACGGCCGTCATCGCAAGGCGAGATCCACTACCTCCAGCCGACTTCGCATCGGACGTGCCAGTGATGAGGCCGCCCAGGAAGTTTCCAGCGCGAACTCCTGTCCATCCGAGTGCCATGACCCAGAACGTCGGCAGCACGATGAACATCGTTGCCATGACGAAGTTCAGCAGCATGTCGCCAAAGGCGTTGTTCAAGCCGATCAGTGGATCGAAGTTCGTGTGCGGCCTGTCCGCGCCAAACCCCCAGCCGTAGAGCGCATCCAGGATCGTGCTGTCGATCCAACGCGCGAGCTGGAACCAGAAGTCCACGAAGAACAGCGCGAACTGGACGCAGCTCACCGTCACCACCGTCTTCAGGTCGTAGGTGCCGATCAGCAGCACCAGCGGGATGCAGATGACGAGCGCCATCTTGAGCATCGTCAGCACCATCGGCAGCGCCTGGCGCACCACGTCCATCGCCGGAAAGAAGCCCAGCGAGCCGACGGTCAGCCCCAGGTCGCTCGCGCCGCGTGTGACGATGTTCGGCAGCGTTTTGTCGATCTGGCCGCCGTAGTCGGCATAGACGGCGCCCTGGTTCATCTTCTGCTGCCTAGGTGAGACAACGGCGCGGATCACCGAGTCATTGACCTCGCTCTGCGACAGGAAGCCCACCCAGTTCCCGATGCGGGTCAGCAGGTCCGGGTCGACCTGTGCCAGCAGCCGGCTGCGCAGTCCCTGGCCGCCATCGGCCCACCACTGCCGGCAGGACGGATAGCCGCCGCCGCTGTCCACCTGTGCCAGCCCCGCATCGCGGGTCGCGTCGTAGGGCCAGGCCGTGCGTGGGGTCTTGGCGCGATAGGTGTCATAGAAGCCGGGCGTGTCGAGGAAGTAACTCGACCCGATCCAGGTGACGTCGTTCATTTGCTCGTCGGAGAGCGTCGGCCGGTTCATGAACAGCTTGGCGCGCGACGGCCCGTAGCAGTCGTGCGTGAAGTCGGCGACCTCCTGTGCCAGCACCGGATCGTCGATGCGCGTGGCATCGACATCCATGCGGATCTGACGCAGGTCCGTGCCGCAGGGAATCGCCGCCACCGCAGCGCCCGTCACGGCTTTCGACAGCGCGTGCATGAAGAACCACCACACCGGCACCAGCGCGCTCTGGTTGTTGAGCGCCGTGTAGACGTTGGACCAGCCCGTGTCGTTGGGCAGCGGGACGTTGACCTGGCATTGCGCGGAGCGCGTAGTGTCGAACCTGATCGTGGCGAGATCCACCGGGATGAACGGGATGCCGGCGAACAGGATGACCACGATCGCCACCCACACCCGGTTCTCGATGCGCATCGACGACAGCACGCCCTTGTTGCCCTCGTCCGCACCTTCGCTGCGGGCCTTGAGCCATTCCTGGATCACGATGGCCACGAACGGCAGCGCGAACACGCCGCTGGCCACGAGGATGCTCCAGATGCCGTTGTTGACCACCCAAGCCACCAGGGTCAGGTAATACTCCAGGTAGTCCGTGGTGTAGAGCGTCATGCCTGCCTCCCGGTCTCAGCCGTGCCGCAACAGTTGGCTGGCTTCCAGCGCGACCACGGCGATCACGGCCGCGATCTCCGTGCGCAGCAGGCGCTGATGCGTCTCGCGGGACGGCTCCCGCCGCAACAAGCGCCGGCGCATCCACCACCAGCCGTAAGCCGTCGCTCCGTAGAGGCACAGCCGCCACCCGAAGAAGTGGCCGGCATGCGCCTGCAGCCAGTGCTGCCAGCCCTCGACGCCGCCGACCACGTGGATGCCGGCGATGTTCACCGCCACCGCGGCGGCGACCACCAGCAAGGTCCACAGCAGCGCCACGCCGACGCGGCGGTTGAACAGCCATGGCAGCCGCAGCCAGGCCAGCCGGCTCATGGCGTACCGCTCCGCGGCTTCTGGACTTCCCGCAGACGGTCGCGTGTGGTGTCGCCCTCGAAGACGCCGCGCGAGCCGGCGGCGCGGGTGCTGTGGCGCTGGATGATCGCCATCGCCGAGTTGCCGGCCAGCGTGCGGCGCAGCTCCAGTTCGGTCTTGAGGTTGTTGATCTCCTGCTCCAGCGCGCTGTTCTCCTGATCGACCGCCTGCACGGCCAGCTCGTTGGCAGCGACGTTCGGCTCCTTCTTGCCGGTCAGCAACGTGCGTTGCAGCAGCAGGGCCTTCTCCAGCACGCTGGACAGCGCAGCCTCGGACGCCAGGCGCCGGCCCAGCACGTCTTGGTCGGGTTCGTCACGCAGGGCCTCGATCACGCCGCGGGTGATCGGCAGCGAGCTGCTGCCGGCTGCGTCGAGATTGGCCAGCGTCGTCGGCCGGGCGCCCGTCACCAGTTCCTGCAGCGCCTGCAGCTTGGTCTCGTACTCTTCCTGGATCATTGGCGTGAGCCCGACGCCAGGCGTGGTCTGGGTCTTCGTGCAGTTTTCGCAGGTGCGCTGCTCGCGTTCGCCCAACACGCGGGTCGCCCAGTCGGCGGCCGCCTGGGGCGAGGACCAGGTTTGGCAGGTCAGGCGGTTGCCGCAGGCGCTGCGCGCGATCGACGAGGTATCGGTGGCGCTGCGCCCGTTGAGCAGGTTGTAGCCCGCGCGCGTCACATCGCCGACCACCTTGATCGAACTCTGGCTGGAGCCGCCCGCGTTGCCGCCGCCGACCCAGGGCACGCCGTTGTTCCCTTTGTTGGACTCGGCCTGCTCGATGGCGGAGACGGCATCGGTGCTGCTGACCGCATCCCGCAGCGCCATCCCTTCGGCGAGCTGGTCCCAGCCGGCCTGGCCGCCGGCCATGTCCGCCATGCGATTGGCGATGGCGCGGCAGGTCATCTTCGAGCGGTCGAAATCCAGGCGCGCCTGCAGGATGCCGTTGGTGAGCAGGTTGTACAGGCCCGGGTCGGCGCGCTGGATGATCAGGGCCGGCAGCGAGGCCACGGCGCTGGTGGCGTTCTGGATCACGTTGCTCATGATCGTCTGGAAGCCGTTGGTGATGCCGTTGAGCTGGTTCTGCAGCGTCGTGGTGATGCTCATGTCGCCGCAGATCAGGTTGCTGTTCCAGCCGACGCCGACGCCGATGCTCTGCATGTTGCCGGCACCACCCATCGACACGGCCCGGCCGCCGCCGATGCTGTAGAGCACGTCGTCGCCGATCACGCTGCCGCTGACGTTCACGCCATTGGGATCGATGCGGGTCTGCGCCCAGGCGACGCCGACGACCAGCGTGATGGCCGCCACGAGCAGCGTGGCCCGCAGGGGCGACTTCGCGCGGCGCAGGAAGTGAGGGAGGGAGGCGGTCATCGTGGGTTCCTCACATGAAATCGACGCTGCCGAGGAAGACCTGGCCACGGCGCCGGCAGCAGGAGTACGGCCGCCACAAGGCCCAGGCGTAGTCGCCTTGCTGGGCCTGCACGCGGGTGCGGCTGTGCGGGAAGACCACGCAACTGTTCGAGAGCGTGGGCGTCAGCTCCTGCCACTTGCCCGTCGAGGCGTCGGTCTCCATCAGCGCGCCGGCCGGCCAGTAACCGTCGCGGGCGTTGGCCAGCAGGGGCTGGTACACGTGAATCTGGTTGCGGCGCGTCACGATGTCGCCCGCGCGCTGCGCGACCACGGCGCCGCTCTTGTGGTCGTCGGTCTGGTGCAGGAAGCCACCGCGGGGATACACGTTGCCCCAGAGGTTCAGGCCGGTGCGCGTACCGATTTCGCGCCGGCCGGGGATGAGCGCTTCGGGGTAGAACGCTTCCGGGATGTTGTAGCGCCAGGCGATCGTGTCGAGCGTGCTCAGCAGATACGGCATGAAGGCCGTGCCAGCGCCTTCGCAGGTGTAGCCGGAGGCGCTGGCGAACTGGCTGAACACCATCCCGGCCGGATGGCCGATGACATCGGCGTTCTTGAACTTGGCGAGGTTGTTCTCGTTGTCGTGATTGGTCGTACCGTCACCGCCAGCCTTGGCGGTCGGGTTGGGCATGCTCATCGCCCTGACTTCCAGCCACGGGTTTTCGCCGGTGTTCGAGTAGCTCGACACCACCGCATCGGGGACGTAGTGGCGCACCTTGACGGAGGTGCGAACCGAGCAGCCGAAGGGCGTGCAGTACAGCCAGTAGCAGATTCCGACCACGCGGTATTCGAGGCAGTCGGGGGACAGCGCCGACGAGACGATGGTGGCGGTGTCCAGGGCGAACGTCGATGTGGCCGCGCCCAGCAGCAGCGAGGCGGCGGTGGCGCGCAGACGCCGGGACGCCAGCAGGAGGCTCATGGGTGCGTGCTCCGGTAGGCGTTGATGCGCGCGATGGCGCGGGACACGTCGGGCTCGCCGTAGACCACATAGCGTCGATCGACCACCACGGCGGGAATCTTGGCGATGCCCAGTCCCCAGGCATCCGCGACACCTTGATAGGCATGACCGATGCGGCGCTGCAGCGCCTCGCCGCCGTCATGCAACCGCTGCCGCACCACGGCTGCGGCCTGTTGCGGGTCGGCCGGCAGGTGCGCGGCGAGTTCGACCTCGATGCGCGTGGCCTGGTCCAGCTCGATGACCCGCACGCCGGCCGGGGCCTGCACCGGATGACGGCTGTCGGTGACGATGAGCACATCGGCGGCCGCCGCGATGGGACCGAGCAGCGCGGCGCACAGTCCAGCGGCCAGCCTCGTGGCCAGGGGGCGCCGCGAAGCGGCAGGAAGGTTGAGGGAATGAGCCGGCATGTCGCGCCTCCGCGGAGTCGATGCAGACTCGTAGTCGAGCGCAACGCAGATCAGGGGACGACAAAGAAACCGAAACCGGTCAGTCCCGATTTCTCGGCGGGTCGGCGAAAGGAAACGGGAGCCAATGGCTCCCGTGGTGATGACATGAATGCGCGTCCGCTGGTGCTGCTACAGCAAGCCGGCTTCGGCGAACGAGTACGGGCTGCCCTTGCCGACGATGAAGTGATCCAGCACCCGGACATCGACGGTGGCCAGGGCACTCTTCAGCCGCTCGGTGATCGCACGATCAGCGGCCGAGGGCTCGGTGTTCCCCGAGGGGTGCTGATGCGCCAGGATCAGCGCCGAAGCGTTGAGCGCCAGCGCACGCTGGACCACCACCCTCGGATACACCGAAGTCTGGTCGACCGTGCCCTTGAACAGCGGCTCGAAGGCGAGCACCTGGTGCTGGTTGTCGAGAAACACGACGGCGAAGATTTCGTTCGGCTCCGCGACCAGTTTCAGGCGCAGGTAGTCGCGCACGGCGGCGGGACTGCCCAGCGCTGGACCGGCCTTGAACACGCGGTTCTCCAGCAGGGTGATGGCCTGCCGGATGATCCAGTCTTCGTGCTGGGCGGCGATCAGGGTGAGCGACTCCGGGCGGGAGTCGGCGATGACGAGAGACATGGCGAACCTCCAATGGATGAGATCGGAGGGCGCCTGCCCCTGGAGGGCAAACCCTCCTGGGGACGATGGGGATGGAACAGGTGACGAGCGGGCATCCACCACCGCGGGTGCGGTGGCTGTTCGCGTCAAGGGATGCGATGCGAACGGGTTTCGATCAACGCGGACGAGCCGCGCCGCAGCCTTGAAGATCGATGGCTACCTGGGCATGTCACCGGCAACGCCGGCGGGCATGTCTGGGGAATGGGTGGGTTCGGCTGCGGTCGTGCTGCCGGCGGCGAGCAGGTCGATGGCCGACAGCAAGGCATCGCCTTCGACGGGGCCGTGCAGCAGAAGTGTCTTGCCGGACTCGCGGTCGCGCAGTTGCAAGGCCGGCGTGGCCGCGATGCCCTGCTGTGCTGCTTCCACCGCCTGGGCACGGATGACGGCATCGGGGCGCTCGCTGTCGAGACAACCCCGCATGGCTGGCGTGAGGCCGGGATAGCGCAGGCCCTCCGGCAGGCCCTGGCCGTCGCCACGGGTGTTCGAGTAGAGCCACGCCACGGCCTGCCAGAAACTGGCATGTCCGCCCGTCTCGCCCGCGCACTCGGCCAGGCGTGCCTCGGCAGTCGCGGCCGGCTCGTGCATGGACAGCGGCAGGTGGTGCCACTGCCAGTTCACCTCGGGATGGGCGTCGATCCAGCGCTTGAGCGCGGGGAAGTAGGCCCGGCAGTACGGACACTCCAGGTCGGCGTACCCGACCACCGTGAAGCGCGCATCGGCACGGCCATACAGCCAGGGCGGGCCGGCCGGTTTCGGCACTTCGGACCCGGCGGCGGCCAGGGGCATGGACTCGGTTGCCGGATGCGGCGCGCGCAGCAGCATCCACGAGGCCACCGCAATCGTCACCACGATCAGCAGACCGATCCAGGGATGACGGCGGGCGAAGGAAGGCATGCGCATCGTGTCGCTCCCGTCAGGCCAACGTGTCCAGCGCCAGAGGTTCGATGCCCCGCGCACGGTCGATCTTCTCGGCCACGCGGAAGGCGGCATCCAGCTCGCTGATGCCGTGCTGCTGCATCAACTGGAAGCGTTCGGCCTTCTCCTCGGGCTCGGTCATCGCCATCGCCAGGTAGAGGCTGGGCGGCACGGCGCGAAACAGCACCTCCATCGACTTGGACAGGATGACGCCCTCGCTGAACTTGCCGGCCTCCTTGCGGGCCGAGAGCATCAGCGCCTTCTGCGAAGCGTTGAGTTCGCGGAAGCGCGCGATCTTCTCGACTTCATCGGGCGGCATCGACAGGCAGATCCACCACTCGATCATGTTGAGCATGGGCTCGGCCGCTTTCGGCAAGTCGTCCAGGTTCTGCGTGGCGAGCCAGAACCAGGCGCCGAGCTTGCGCCACATCTTGGTGATCTTGACCACGTAGGGCGCGAGCAGCGGGTTCTTCGTGATGATGTGGCCTTCGTCCGTCACGTTGATGATCGGGCGGCCCAGGAACTGGTCGCGCTCGGCGATGCTGTTGACGGTGTTGATGAGCGAGATGTAGGCAATCGAGAGTTGAGCGTTGTAGCCCTCGCGCGCGAAGGTGGCCAGGTCCACGATCGTGATGTCCGCCTCGGGCCACGGCGTGCCCGACCGGTCGAACATCTCGCCGTCCACGCCCTGGCAGAACATATCCATGGCGTCGGCCATTTCCAGCAGCCGTGCACGCCGCATCTCCGGCAGCGTGGCGTCGCGGGCGCGCTCGCGCAGCGCGTCGCGCACATCGCGCGTGAGCACCGTGCGCTTGTCCGCCACGCAATGTTGGGCCGCATCGAGAATGCACTGACGGATCAGGCTGCGGTCGGCGCGCGTCATGCGCGCTTCTTCCTTGTCCTCGCCGCCGGTAATCATCAGCCGCGCAGTGATCTCCAGCTCGCCGAGCACGTCGCGCTGCTCATCGCCTTCCACGGCCATGCCGGCATCGGTCTGGTCTTCGTCGAGCGCATCGGCGTCCAGCGTCTGTACCTGGCTCGGCGTATCGACCAGCCGCCAGGCGTCGGCGAACGGAGCCAGACTGACGCCCGCGCCCGGCGCGAGCTTCACGCGATGCACGGTGAGGCCCAGCCGTGCCGCGAAGTCGCCGAACAGGCCGAAGCTGTTGCCCGCCTCGACGATGAACAGGCGCGGCCGATAGATCGCCGTCACCTGATTCAGGATGTTGTTGAGCGTCGCGCTCTTGCCCGACCCCGTGGGGCCGAACAGGAACAGATGCGCGTTCATCTGCCGGTCGAGGCGGTTCAACGGATCGAACGTGATCGGGCCGCCGCCGCGGTTGAAGAACGTGATGCCGGGATGCCCCGTGCCCTGGCTGCGGCCCCAGACCGGCGCCAGGTTCGCCGCGTGTTGCGCGAACATGAGCTGGGTGTACCACTGGCGCTTGTCGGCAGCCGGATCGAACACGCACGGCAGCCAGCGCAGATAGCTGTTCAGCGGCGCCACCTCGTCCTCTTCGCGTACCGGTTGCAGGCCGGCGTTGAGCATCACGTTGACGAGCTGCAGGCCGCGCGCATCGAGCTGGGCCAGGTCGCGGCCGCGCAGGTAGAACGCCAGCGCGCCACGGTAGAGCTTGTGCGCGCTGCCGATCAGCCCGCGCGCCTGCTGCACGTCCTGCCGGGTCTGCTCCGAGGCCAGGGTCTCGCCGACGGCCTTCCTGGCGAGGTGGTTGAGGTGCGCCTCCAGTACGTCCTGGGGTGTGGCGACCAGCGTCAGGCACATCACCGTATCCTCGGGCATCTGGTCGAACAGCGCGTTCATGGCATCGCCGCCTTTGCGCGTCTCACCGGTCAGATGGCCGGTCGCCGGCGGCGTGCGCAGACGATCCATCACGATCACCCGATGCGGCATGCCATCGAAGAACCACAGGCCGTTGGGCACGTCCGAACGTGGCTGGCCGAAGAACAGGCGCTGCGCGAAGTCGGTGCCGCTGGCGAGTTCGATCTCGCCCTCCTCCCGCTCTTCCGGGTAGCGGGTCAGCGCGTAGAAGCGTTCCCGATCTTCGGCAGTGGCGCCGAGCAAAGTCGGATTCGGGTTGAACCAGCGCAGCAGCCAGGCGTGGATGTCCGCCGCGCCGAGACGCCGGGCTTTCACGCCGGCATTCGCCAGCCCGCCGACGAGGCGGTCGCAGATCGTCGTCAGCGCCTGCTCGGGCGACTGGCCGCGCCGCGAGGCCGGGGCCGCGGACGTGCTGCGGTAGACGACCATGCGCACGCGCCGGACCTGGCCGCGCCAAGGCAGGCGCGTCACGGCAGTATCCTCGAACAGGCCACCCGGCTTGGCGATGGCCCGCAGGTGATGGGCGAAGAAACGCAGGTAGAAGTCGCTGAATGCGCTGCCTTGCGCACGCGGCTGCAGATAGTTCGCCAGGGAGCGCAGATAGTTGTCCCAGTCGGCCTCGTCCTGGGCGTAGAGCTGCACCACCCAAGGGTTGTCGTCCAACTCGTCGAAGGAGTCCTGCAGGGCGTTCTCCAGCGCATCGCGCGCCTGCCATAGCCAGGCCATCTCGCGGCCCTCGGTGCCGACCGGCGCCAGTTCGAAGAAGGCCGCCACCGACTGGCCGTCTTCCAGCAACATGCACTTGCTGCCGGGCAGGTACTCGACCCAGGGCAGCAAGTCCGCGAACGACGGCGCGACGCCATAGAGCGCATCGTGGTCGGCCTGGGTGGCCGGTCTGCGCCGGCCCCGGCCGAGCGCGCTGCCCGGCTCGGCGACACCCTGTGCCGCCAAGGCCGTTACGTGCCGTGCCCAGGCATCATCGGTCGCATCCGCGGCGTCAGCAGGCGATGCGCCGGGCTTGCGTGACCACGGCAGCGACCAGGCCATCAGTAGTCCTCCACGCGCTCGCCCGGCATCGCGTACTGCACGCGCTGGTAGAGCGGGAACACCGTGCTGTAGCCGGGCACCGGAACCGGGTCGGTGCCCGCCAGGTGCGGGAACACGTACATCACCAGGTCGGGGTTCGGCAGGCGGTGGAACTGGCGGTAAATCTCGTTCTGCGCGGTACGGGTGTAGCGCGCCTGCATGCCGGGCGTTGCCTGCACAGCGGCCTCGGTCAGCGGCCGGCGCAGGCCCTGGCGCGCATCGAGCAGTTGCCGCGCGGCCTGGCCGCCGCCCGCGCTGCCGCCGGTCTCCCGATGCCAGATGTCGAGCATGGTGCTGTCGCCGTGCGGCAGCAGCTTCTCCTTGCTGGTAGCGCAGCCGCCGAGCAGGGTGGCCGCCAGCAGCACGGCGGCCGCGTCAATCCAGATCCGAGGCATGGGCTTCTCCGGTGCGGTGGTGGACCCGACGCCCCTTGGCGTCGTAGTCGATGTCGAGCGGCTGCTCCAGATGCACGGCCACCCTGGCGCCGGGCTGCACGTAGACCGCCGCGAAGGCCTGGCCGTAGAGCTTGTTGACCCAATCGGCCATGTCGCGCACGCCGCCCGCGAGGATGCGGCCCATCGCTTCGTTGCCGCTGATGCCGACGGTGCCCAGCGAGCCGTTGCTGTTGGCGACCACGGCCACGCTGCCGTTGTCGGACTTGATGAGCGAGGCCGCGCCGGCGCCGGCCGCGGTGATGAGCGCCTGACTGCCCAGGTACTGCTGGGCGTTGCTGCGCCGCTCGCCGCTGACGCAGGGAATGCCGTAGGGGTCGCTGATCCAGCCCAGGCCGCCTTGGATGCTGGCGCCGTTGTGACCCGAGTTGCCGCCGCTGCTGCCGCCCTTGCCGCTGTCCTCCGGCACCGTGCGGATGGTGCCGTCCTGGAACACGAACGTGACCGAGCGGATTTGCCCGCGCACGCACGAGAGCGTCCAGTCGCCCGAGGCCGTGCCGCTGACCACGGCGCCGGCCACGTCGGGGATGTCGATGCCGTTGGCCGTGAGGTTATCCGGGCCGATCAGCACCTTGAACGGGTACGGGTCGTTGACCGTTCCATCGATCGGCACGCGCCCGATCAGCGCCGTCATGGCAATCGAGCCCATGAGCGTCGAGTTCGACGGCACGATGTAGACCGCCTTCGTGGAGGCACCCACCGCGCGGCTGCCGACGTCGGCGACCGATTCCACTGCGGCCGACAGGCTTTTCTGGCCCGGCCCGAAGCTCAGGGGAAAGCTCGGCTCCTTGCTGCCGTTCCTGGCGTCGACCTTGGCATCGTCGGGCTCGACCCACTGCGTGCCACCGGCGCCGCGGTTGAAGCGCTGGCCATCACCCTCTTCCAGCCCCAGCCCGACGGGCAGGTCGGACGGGCCACCCTTGCCGGCAAGGCCGTCCAGTTGCCGCTGCAGATCCTGCAGCAGCAACTGGGTCTGCTGCCTGTCGCTGGCCACCTGGGTGCGCTCCTGCTCCAGGCGATTGCGTTCGCCTTCCAGCGCGCTCTGGATGCGTTGGTCGATCGCGCCTTCCCGCGCACGCAGGCGCTCGTTCTCGGCCTTGTGCTGCTTGTTGTCGCCGAGCGCGCTCTGCAGCTCGGTGCGCAACTGCTTCACCTGGGCCACCAGCGTGGCGACGGTATCGCGCGGCGTGTCGCCAGCGATGCCCAGGGCTTTCATCTCCTCGGGCGTGAGCGTACCGGCCGCGCCCTTGGGGGCGGGCTGGCCGCCGGGGGCGCCGGAGAACAGCTTGATGCCGACGAACACCAGCAGCAGCGCCATCGGGATCAGCAGCCACTTGAGCAGCGGATTACTCTTCATCGCGCGCTCCTCCGGTCGAGCCGGCCGCGGCGGCCGGCGGCAGGTTCACGCTGGCGTCGATCGGGCTCAGCGCCGGCAGCAGCGACTCGGCCAGGCCGTGGCCGCGCGTGACCAGGTAGAGCACCGTGGTGTCGGACGGGGTGCCGGCCGGCCCCAGGTTCGGATGCTGGAAGGTCGCCGCCACGAAGTTCCCCTGCAGGGCGCGCGGGTCGAGTTCGAGCCAGCGCGCGGCGGTGTTGGTGAGTCGCACGGCCGTCACCCACTGGTCTTCCAGGCGCCACGCGGCCAGTGCCCGCGCGTGCACCGGCAGCGTCGGCAGCAGGGTTTCCAGCGCGAGGCCACGGCGCAGGTTCACGCGCCCGATGCCGGCGAGCGGCTCGACGGTGCGCAGCGGCGCGTACAGGTTCTGTGCGGCATGGCGCGTCAGCACGACCGGTACCGGCGTCTCGCGCCGGGAAACGGATTTGTCTGCGGGCGCGTCGGCCTGCTCGTCCGCGCCGCTTGCCGCACCGCCGCCGTAGCGCTTCGCGGGGGCTTCCGCTTCCACGATGCGCACCGGCTCCAGCGGCGCCTGACCGTCCTTCGCCGGCTCGGCGGCGATGTCGAGCAGGATCAGCGCGCCGGATTCCACGTCCTGCAGTTGCAGCCGCGTGGGCGGAATCGGCTCGCTCGCCCGCAGGTAGATCGCGCCGCCGGCACTCTGCACGCGCAGGTGGTCGCCGACGCTGGCCGGCACGCCGACGCGCACATTGCGGTCGATGAAGACCACGCGCTCCTGGCCGACCACCAGCGGCACCGGCAGGGGCAGCCGCTCCCAGCGCAGGATTTCCACGGCCTGGCTGGCCGGCACGACACCGAGGATCAGCAGGACGCCGGCCAGGGCCGACCAGTTAACGGGCTTCATGGGGAGTCTCCCTGCAGATGGCCGGAGGCATTGGCGGGCACGCCGGCCTCGGTCGGCGTCGGCGACGGTTCGATGCGCTGGGGTGCGCTGGCGTAGCAGTCCAGCGCCAGGCCGAAGGGGTTGCGCTCGGGGTCGATGTCCAGCCGGACGACCTTGATGGGGTAGCGCACCAGGGCGCGCTTGACCTGCTCGGAGCCGTAGTATTCGTCCGCGCTCACGTCGAGCGTGACGATCCAATCGCGGTCGGAAACCACCTTGACGCGCGTGGCCGGAGCGTCGCCATAGCCGCGGCCGGGAATCTCGTAGATGCCGCGCACGCGCTGACGCAGCTCGCCACTGGCGCGCCGGTACTCGTAGTCCTGTTGCAGGAAGGCCCGGCAGCTCGGCGTCAGGTAGGCCGACAGCGCACGCAGGTTGCGCGGATAGTCCTCTTCGCCGTTCGTGGGCCAGCGCTGCATCTGCTGCCAGATGTAGAACGAGAAGGCATACACGCTCTCGGGCGGCACGTCCCACCACTTGCGCGTGCTGCCCGAGCGCAGGTCCGGCGGCACATGGATGGTCAGACTCTTCGGCGCACTCCACCAGCCGAAGCCGAGCAGCAGCGCCACCACGAACAACGCGCCGGCCCCCAGGCGCAGCGTCTTCAAGTGCGCCTGCAGGTGCGCAACCTCGTTCTTGAAACGGCTCACTGAACTACCCTCCTGTCGCTGACGCGACATCCTCCCCGAGGGAGGTTCGCGCGCCCTTCGGGCGGCCGTGCGGGCGCGCTCATGGCGCACCTCGATCGGCGTTGCGCCGGGTCGTCCAATAGCCCGAGCGGGTGATGAGGCGCTGGCCGCCCAGGAGCGCTGCCAGCGCCGGGTGCCGCAATGCCAGCCGCCACTGGAGCTGCCGGTACAGCCAGGTGTCGGGCCGGCCGCGCTTCTGCGCGCGCAGGAAGCCGCCGCCGACGAAGACGCCCAGCGCGATGCCGGCGACGATCAGGGTGGGCACCATGGCGATGGTGTGCGTGAGCCAGGCCAGCGGCAGGCCGAGCGCGAACCCGGCTGCGGCCGACAGGCCGGCGCAGATCCACAACTCGTCGGCGGTCAGCCCGCGCACGACCACGGGCTGGCGGTTCAGCCGGTGAGGCAGGAAGGTCACCAGCGTGTCGCGCGGGGTCTCCGAAGGGACGGCCATCGCTTGCCGCCCTCACAGCACGCCGGTGGCCTTGGTGAGCAGCCAGATGCCGACCACCAGCAGGATCGCGCCCACGGCGACCGTCAGGCCGAACTGGCCCCAGGTGGCGCGGCCGGTGTGGATCTCCGAATAGCGTGTGTAGGCGTGATAGCAGACACCGACGAACATCGAGGCGACCACGAGCAGCGCGATCAGCAGCACGATGTCGTAGCCGTAGTTCTGCAAGGTCTGCAGGATGCCGCTGCCCTGGCCGCGCGATGGGTCTTCCATGGTCGGCAGGCCCTGCGCGAAGGCCGACAGCGGCAGGCCCGCGAGCGCCAGCGGCAGCAGCGGAGCGGCGATGCGGGACGGAATGCGATGGGGTGTCGGTGGCGTGTTCATGGCGTATGGCCCTTCGTGACGGTCAGGAGAGGAGAAAGAAGGTCAGCATCAGGTACATCGCCACGAAGCGCACGATGACGCCGAGGAACTGACGTTCAGTGATGCGGTGCTCGGCCCAGCCGACGTAGGCGGTGCGCATGGCCCACACGCCCCACAGCAGCAACACGGCAAACACGAAAGCGAGCACCACGGCAGAGACGGCCGAAGGCGCAAAGCCGCCGTTGGCCTGGAAGGCGGCGACCTGATCGGCAGAGGGCGTCATGGCGACGGCTCCTCGTCGTCGGCGCGGTCGCGGCGGACATAGTCGCCGGCCAGCGGGACGGGATCGCGCGGCTGGGCGCGCTGGGGCACGAGGTAGTCCTGCAGGCCGGCGCGAACGCGCTTCAGGTCTGCGCGCAGTCGGGCGTAGTCGAAGTGATAGCGGGCGCGTTCCTGCGGGGCGGAATTGGCGGCGTGCTCGGCGAGGCGGTCGATCAGGTTGAGTTGGCGGGCAAGGGCCGCCAGTTGCTCGTGTTCAGCGCTGGCATCGTCGGCCGATGCGGGCGATGCGCTGGCCAGCGCGATGGTCAGCGCCAAGGCCAGGGCCGGCACACGGCGGCAGGCGGTCGTCAGGTTGCCAAGGGGTGTCATCACGCCGTTCCGCAGTCGTCTGGATGGCGGGATGCTGCGGCGTGAGGCCGGGGTGTGCCGCAAAGAATCGGAACGGGCGGCGCACCGGATTTGCCTCGATGGTTGGCGTAGCGCCGTTTCCGGACAAGGCCGGGAGTCCAGGACCTGGCTGTTAGAACAAGACAGGCCGGTCACTGATGTGGAAACCCTGCTGGCGCGGTGTGCCTACTTCTCTCCGACCGAAGCCGATGCATTCGCGGTGCTGGCCGAGGTCGTCACCGCGGTGGCTGCTTGGCGCTAGGTCGCACAGTGCCTGCTGGAGGGGCGATCCCCTTATACGAGCGGGCCCCTTCTCAGAACGGCAACCGGATCACCAACGACAATCAGGCACTTTTTCGGAAAAGTCGGTACTAATCGGCACAAAACGCTTGATTTTGGCAATCCATCAATGTAGTTTATGGAGGTTAATTTGCGGCACTGTGTCCGGATTTCGGGTTTCCCGGAGACCTTCGGGCTTTTACCGAAAACATGATGAACGAAGGACGAAGGCTATGGATGAGAGATGGCTGACGGTCGATGACATTTGCAAATACCTGAATGTAAGCAACGAGACGGTCTACAAGTGGATCGAACAACGGGCTATGCCCGGTCATCGCGTCGGCCGTCGCTGGATGTTCAAACAAGACGAAGTGGACGAATGGGTCCGCTCCGGCGGTGCGGCTGACAAATCCGATAAGCCGGACACCGAGCAATAAGGAGCGACCATGGCCGAGCCGATTCACGACAAGATAAAACGATCCCTCCAGGCAGCCGAAGGCTTGTATCACCGTCTGGTGTTGCTGGTGGGTGAGACCGGTTCCGGCAAGACCGGCGTTCTTCGGGATATTGCCGAGGAATTCGGCTCATCTGTCGTCAACGTCAATCTGGCGCTTTCAGGCGAACTGCTTGAGCTGACGGCAAAGCAGCGGTCGCTTCGGTTGCCGGGCATCCTCGATCAGATCGCGGACCAGGCTCAAGCACCGGTGGTGCTGGATAATCTCGAGATCCTCTTCGACAAGGATCTCCAGCAGGACCCCTTGCGCCTGCTGCAGTCCATTTCGAGAAATCGGGCCGTGGTGGCTTCGTGGAACGGAATCATGAATTCCGGGAGGCTTTTGTACGCCGAAACCGGCCATCCCGAGTACCGCAGCTATGACTCGGTCGATGCGCTGATTGTGGGCATGGATGGCACGGCCACGGTCGATTCGGCAAAAAATAATAGAGAGGCAGGACAAGCATGAAATACGGAGACCTTATCCAATTCGACCCGATTGAGTCGGTCGTTCAGTTGCGTGACGCGGACAAATCGAGCGCCGCACACACCCTCGTGAACACCTATGTCATTTCCGAGGAAATGGCCGAACGGCTCACCCAGCTTGTCATTCCTCAGATGCAGTTCGACCAGCCGGTCGACAACAAGGGCCTGCTGGTCGTCGGTAACTACGGCACCGGTAAGTCGCACTTGATGTCGGTGGTCTCCAGCCTTGCCGCAGATGCCTCCCTGCTGGAAGGGCTGAAGAACGATGGTGTCCGCGACGCAGCCTCTCAGATCGCCGGGCGTTTCAAGGTTATCCGTACCGAGATCGGAGCCACCACCATGTCCCTGCGCGACATCCTGGTGGCCGAACTGGAAGAGCATCTCGAAAAACTCGGCGTGGAGTATGTGTTCCCCGAAGCCGGGACCATTACCAGCCACAAGCGGGCCTTCGAAGACATGATGGCCAAGTTCGGCGAGGTCTTCCCCGAACACGGCCTGCTGCTGGTGGTCGACGAGCTGCTCGACTACCTGCGCACACGCAAGGACCAGGAGCTGATCCTCGACCTCAACTTCCTCCGCGAGGTCGGCGAGGTCTGCAAGGACCTGCGCTTCCGCTTCATGGCCGGTGTCCAGGAAGCCATTTTCGACAGCCCGCGCTTCGCTTTTGTCGCCGACAGCATCCGCCGGGTGAAGGACCGCTTCGAGCAGATCCTCATTGCCCGCAGCGATGTGAAATTCGTCGTGGCCGAGCGTCTGCTCAAGAAGACCACCGAGCAACAGGCCAAGATCCGCGACTACCTGATGCCTTTTGCCAAATACTACGGCGGGCTCAATGAGCGCATGGACGAGTTTGTCCGGCTCTTCCCGGTGCATCCCGATTACATCGACACCTTCGAGCGGGTCACCGTGGTGGAAAAGCGCGAGGTGCTCAAGACCCTGTCCATGGGCATGAAAGGCATTCTTGGCAAGGACGTGCCGCAGGACGAACCCGGCCTGATCGCCTTCGACAGCTATTGGGGTACCCTCAAGCAGAACGCTTCGTTCCGCGCCATTCCCGAAATCCGGGCAGTCATTGATTGCAGCCAGGTTCTGGAATCCCGCATCGAGAACGCCATCACCCGCAAACAATACAAGCCGATGGCGCTGCGCCTGATCCATGCGCTGTCCGTCCACCGCCTCACCACCGGCGACATCTATGCCCCCATGGGCGCGTCCGCCGAGGAACTGCGCGACCGTCTCTGCCTGTTCGATCCGCTGATCGCCGAGCTGGGCAGCGATGAGCCCGACAAGGATCTGCAGACCCATGTGGAAACGGTCCTGCGCGAGATCCACAAAACGGTCAGCGGCCAGTTCATCTCCTTCAATGCCGACAACCGCCAGTTCTATCTCGACCTGAAGAAGACCGACGACTTCGACGCCCTGATCGACAAGCGGGCCGAAAGCCTGGGCCAGGCTCAGCTCGACCGCTTCTATTACGAGGCGCTCAAGCGGGTCATGGAATGCCAGGACGCCACCTATGTGACCGGCTACAAAATCTGGCAGCACGAACTGGTCTGGCAGGAGCACAAGGCAGCCCGCTCCGGCTACCTCTTTTTCGGGGCACCGAACGAGCGTTCCACCGCCGTGCCGCAGCGGGACTTTTACCTCTACTTCATCCAGCCCAACGATCCGCCGCGCTTCAAGGATGACAAGGTCAACGACGAGGTCTTCTTCCGCCTGAAAGGCACCGACGAGGAATTCCAGACTGCGCTGAAGAGCTATGCGGCCGCACTGGATCTTGCAGCCACCTCATCGGGCCATGCCAAGGCCACCTATGAATCGAAGGCCAACGGTTTCCTGAAGAAGCTGGTCCAGTGGCTGCAAAAGCACATGAGCGATGCCTTCGAGGTTACTTACCAGGGCCGCGCCAAGTCCATGACCGAATGGGCCAAGGGGAAATCGATCCGCGACCTGTCCGGTCTGTCGCCCCACGAGACCATCAACTTCCGCGACTTGGTCAACACCATCGCCGGTGTCTGTCTGGCTCCGAACTTCGAGAATCAGGCCCCGGACTATCCGTTCTTCTCGGTCCTGATCACCGGTAACAACCGTGCCCAGGCCGCGCAGGACGCCCTGCGGGCCATCGCTGGGCAGAACCGCACCAAGCAAGCCACGGCCGTGCTGGACGCCCTGGAGCTGCTCGATGGCGAGAAAATCGACCCCTATAAGTCGAAGTACACCAAGTTCATCCTCAATGCCGTCAAAGCCAAGGGCCACGGCCAAGTGGTCAACCGCAGCGAAATCATCCAGGACGACCACGGGCTGGAATACATGAACCCGGGCGGTTCGCGTCTGGAACCGGAATGGGTGAGCGTGTTGGTGGCGGCGCTGGTCTACTCCGGCGACATCGTGCTCTCCATCCCGGGCAAGAAATTCGACGCCACCGGCCTGCAGCAACTTGCCGCGACCGGCATGGACGAGCTGGTCCGCTTCAAGCACCTGGAGCAGCCCAAGGAATGGAACCTGCCCGCGCTCAAAGCGCTGTTCGAACTGCTCGGCATGACGCCGGGCATGGCCCAGCTCGTCACCCAGGGCAAGGACGAGCCGGTGCAGAACCTGCAGCAGGCGGTGGGCAAGATCGTCAAGCGCATCGTCATGACCCAGCAGACCCTGCGCGAGGGGCTCTCCTTCTGGGGCCTGGACCTGCTCGCGGGAACCTACCTGGCCAGCCAGGCCAGCGGGCTGGACGAGGCCAAGACCTTCTTTGAATCGCTTCAAGCTTACTCATCGCCGGGCAAGCTGAAAAACTTCCGCTACAGCGCTCCCGAAGTGCTGGCCTTTGAGCCGGCCGTGAAGGCGCTGGATGAGTTGGACGCCCTGCGCGAGTTCATCATGGATCACAGCCCGACGGCGTCCTGGCTCTCCACCGCCGAGGCGGTGCTGCCCGCCGAGCATGACTGGGTGGATCGCATGAAGACCACCCGGCAGGACGTGCTGGATGCCCTCAAACAGGCCGACCTGACCGAGCTGGCCAGCCAGTCTCAGGGCATCGGGGCCAAGCTGCAAAAGCTGAAGAAGGATTACACCGTCGCCTACATCGGTCTGCACACCAAGGCGCGGCTGGGCGTGAACGACGACAAGCGCAAGGCAGGACTGCTCAACGATCAACGCCTGCAAACCCTGCTCAAGCTGGCCGGTATCGACCTGATGCCCCGGCAGCAGCTCACCGATTACCAGAACCGCCTGGCCGGACTGAAAAGCTGCTTCGCCCTGACCGAGCAAAATCTCGACGCCTCGCCCATCTGCCCGCATTGCGGGTTCCGGCCGTCGGTGGAAACCGGCACGGCGGCAGGCTCGCAGATGATCGACCAGATGGACGCCCAGCTCGACGCCATGGTGGCGGCCTGGACCTCGACCATCCTCAGCAACCTGGAGGACCCGATCACCCAGGCCAACATGGATCTGCTGAAGATCGACGACCGCGAACCCCTGGAGGCCTTCATCAAGTCGAAGGAATTGCCGGTGCCGCTGGACAGCAACTTTGTCCACGCCTTGAAGGAAGTGCTCTCCGGCCTGGTCAAGGTCACCGTCAAGGCGCAGGAGCTGCAGCAGGCCCTGCGGGTCACCGGCGGCCCGGCCACCCCGGCGGAGATGAAGAAACGCTTTGAGGCGTACATCGATCAGCTCACCAGGGGCAAGGACCCGGCCAAGGTGCGGATCGTGCTGGAATAGGACCGGAACATGGAAAGCGACACCGATATGCTGGATTTCACTCGGCTGGTAACCACCATCCGGCAGGCCCATGACGAGTTGTCCAAGCAGGCCAGCCGCGCTGTCAATATCAGCCTGACGCTGCGCAATTGGCTGATCGGCTGTTATATCGCCGAATATGAGCTGCGTGGTTCAGACAGGGCAAACTATGGAGACCGCCTGCTCAGCGAGCTTTCCGAGGCGCTGCGCAGGCACAAGATCAGCAACACGGGACGCCGGCAGTTATACAGCTATCTGGCCTTTTACCGCGCCTACCCTCAGATTGTGCGGACGGTGCCCGCACAAACCCGCCATTTGCTCCCAAGAGACATTGACAGTCAAAAAGTGCGGACAGCGTCCGCACAATTGGCTATCGCACCTGAAAAGCTCCTCGAAAGCCTTTCATACAGCCATTTCGAACTGATTGTCGCCCTGGAAGATAGCCTAAAGCGCGCCTTCTACGAAATAGAATGCCTTCGGGGCAACTGGTCGGTGCGGGAGCTGAAACGGCAGATCACCAGTCTCTACTATGAACGCTCCGACCTGTCACACGACAAACAAAAACTGGCTGAATTGGCCAACCAGGCCGCCGAGAAGAATACGTCGAAACTGTCTATTCGTGATCCTTACGTCTTCGAGTTCCTCGGCCTCAAGTCAAAAGAGGTCATGAGCGAATCTCATCTCGAGGAACAGCTCATCGACAAGCTGGAAGCCTTTCTGCTGGAACTGGGCCATGGCTTCTGCTTCGAGGCCAGACAAAAGCGCATCTTGATCGGTGGTGAGCACTTCTTTATCGATCTGGTCTTCTACCATCGCATTCTCAAGTGCCATGTGTTGGTGGAACTGAAACTGGAGCACTTCACGCACGAAAACATTGGCCAGCTCAATACCTACGTGAGCTGGTATCGGCAGCAGATGATGAGCGAAGGCGATAACCCACCCATCGGCATTCTGCTCTGCACCGACAAGAATCACGCCCTGGCCGAGTATGCCCTGGCAGGCATGGACAACAGTCTTTTTGTCTCCAAGTACCTGCTGGAACTGCCCAAGAAAGAAGAGATGCAGGCCTTCATCGTGAGCCAAGTTAAAGAAATTGGAGAAAAAGAATGAAACCCAACCAAGAAGGCCTGTTTCAAACAAAGCTGGTTCCCTCCAAAGAAGGATCGGGAAGGCTGTTCGATGAAGAGCAGGTGACCAATGACGAGCCGGTGACTTGCTTGGGGCTGTCCTTCGAGAACGACGAGGCCCGCCGAGCCCACTTCACCGAAGAGCTGCGCAAGAAGCTGAGGGACCCGGAGTTCCGCAAGATCGAAGGTTTTCCCATCGGTGACGACGAGGACATTCTGAATCTTAGCGATCCGCCCTATTATACGGCTTGCCCAAACCCATGGGTTCAAGAGTTTATTGCTGAGTGGGAATCGCAAAAAGACAATATAGAAGACCATCATCGTGAGCCTTTCGCTACAGATGTAAGTGAAGGCAAGAACGACCCAATCTACAATGCACACTCATATCACACCAAAGTGCCGCACAAGGCCATAATGCGTTTCATCCTCCATTACACACAGCCGGGGGACATCGTATTTGATGCTTTCGCAGGAACGGGCATGACAGGAGTGGCCGCGCAGATGTGCGGTGACCGTGACGTGGTGCTGTCCCTTGGATACCAGGTAAAGCCTGACGGGACTATTTTGCAGGAAGAGGTAGAAGAAGAGAACGGCAAAAAAGCGTGGCGACCATTTTCAAAACTTGGTGCTCGCAAGGCTGTGCTAAACGACTTGTCACCTGCAGCCACATTTATCGCTTATAACTACAATACACCGGTTGACATATTATCATTTAAAAGAACGGCAAAAAAAATCATCAGTGATTTTGAGAAAAAAACAACGTGGATGTGGGAAACATTACACACCGATAGAAAAACGCTTGGAAAAGTTAATTACATTGTTTGGAGCGACGTGTATAGCTGCCCAGAATGCTCGGGAGAGATAATTTATTATAAAGAAGCATTTACTAAAAATGGTGGCGCTGTTGAGTTCAATCCGGAGTTCAATTGCCCCCATTGCAATTGTTCGATTTCAAAAAACCCACCGAAAAACTCGCAAGCACAGAAGCCCGCTCGCATCTTTGAATCCGCCTATGACCCTATCACGAGAGCCGTAACGGAAAAGCAGAAACAGGTGCCTGTCCTTATTAATTACAGCATAGGAACCAGAAGGCACGAAAAACTGATCGACAGTGATGACCTGTTGAAGGCCACATCAATAGATGTCAGTGATGATCTAATCAAAAATATCCCTTTCTCTGAAATTATAGAAGGTGATAAATCTGCCGATCCATTCGGATGCGGTGTTCGTCATGTTCATCAATTCTATACAAAGCGTATTTTGGCGTCGCTATCAATATTGGCCGACCTTACCAAAGGGCATCCACAATTGGAGTTTTTAGTCGGCAGTATGTTACCAAAACTTACGATCATGAATCGATATATGCCTCAGCATGGAGGAAGAGCACTGGTTGGTCCAATGGCCAACACGCTTTATGTGCCTCCTGTCAGTGTCGAAAATAATGTAATAGACCAACTTGTTTTCCAGTTTAAGAAAATCATACAGGCACTAACCTCGCTTTCCGGCTCAGTAATAACAACACAAGCTGCCCAATCAGTTGACATTCAAGATTCGAGTATAGATTACATATTTCTTGATCCACCATTTGGATCGAACATTATGTATTCTGAACTGAGCTACATAAGAGAATCATGGTTACGTGTTATAACTAATAACAAGCCTGAAGCCATTGAGAACAAGACTCAAAAAAAAGGAATTGATGAATATCGCGACCTCATGACCAATTGCTTTGAAAAGGCATTCAAATATTTAAAGCCAGGGCACTGGATGACTGTAGAGTTTTCAAACACTAAAGCAAGTGTTTGGAACAGCATCCAGAATGCACTTTCTGATGCAGGGTTTATTGTTGCATCAGTTGCAGCCCTAGATAAGACTCGTGGCGGATTGCACGCAATGCTTGGACCGACTGCTGTTAAGCAAGATTTGGTCATTTCTGCATACAAACCTAATGGCGGTTTTGAAGAGCGCTTCCAGAAAGAGGCGCAAACCGAAGAAGGCGTATGGGATTTTGTCCGCACCCATTTGAAGTATCTGCCGGTCACCAAGCGTCAGGGGCCATTGATGCTTTTCGTTCCCGAGCGCGATCCGCGCATCCTGTTCGACCAAATGGTGGCCTACTACGTCCGCAAGGGGTACCCCGTGCCGATCTCCAGCCAGGAATTCCAGATCGGGCTGGCACAACGCTTCATAGAGCGTGACGGCATGTATTTCCTACCGGATCAGGTGGCCGAATACGACCGCAAAAAGATGACCTCCGGTGCCCCACAGCAGCTTTCGATGTTCGTCTCCGACGAGGCCTCGTCGATCCAGTGGCTCCGCCAGCTCATCAGAGAAAAACCGCAGACCTTCTCCGACATCAATCCACAGTTCATGCAGCAGCTCGGCGGCTGGAGCAAGAACGAAGCCCAGCTCGACCTGCGCGAACTGCTGAATCAGAACTTCCTCTGCTACGACGGCAAAGGCCCGGTGCCCGAGCAGATCCACGCCTACCTTTCCACCAACTGGAAAGAGCTGCGCAACCTGACCAAGGATGACCCGGCGCTGGTGACCAAAGCCCGTGACCGGTGGTATGTGCCCGATCCCAACAAGGCGGGCGACCTGGAGAAGCTGCGCGAGAAGGCGCTGCTCAAGGAGTTCGAGGAATACAAAGAGGTCAAAAAGAAACTCAAGATCTTCCGCCTGGAAGCTGTCCGCGCCGGATTCAAGAAAGCCTGGCAGGAACGTGACTACGCCGTCATCGTCGCCGTGGCCGACAAGATCCCCAACAACGTCCTGGAAGAAGATCCCAAGCTGCTCATGTGGTACGACCAGGCAGTAACACGGATAGGAGGGGAATAGACCATGATTGCCAAGTGGAAGGTCTTCAACTTTAAATCGATTCGAGAGGAGACCGAGCTGGACCTCGGTCCGCTCACGATCTTCGCTGGCGCAAACAGCAGCGGGAAGAGCACATTCATCCAATCCGTCCTTCTTGTAGCACAGACTTTGGCCCATAAAGTCGGATCACGATCTGTCGTATTGAATGGTGCTCTCACGAGCTTGGGCCAGTTTGACGACCTGAAATCCAACGGTGGTGCCTCGGATCAGATCAGCATCAAATGTACCTGTCGGCCACTTCCAGATCAGGATGCTGCAATAGGCAGGCGGTCTCAGTTCGCACCCCGTCGTGCTGTTTACTATGGACCGCGCTTCAATCAGCTTCAGGAAATCGCTTGTGAGGTTTCGTTCGACGCTGATCCTTCAAGCTCCCAGCGCGATTTGTTCCAAATCCAACCTCGGCTTTTTGCCACGCAGTTGTCCTGCATATCCAGAGACGAGGACAACGTGGATCAGAAAGCCGATATATCGATCCTTCATTCCACCAAGGCCATCTCCGAAATTGAAGGAGCTGACACCGCCAGTGAAATTGACGATCAGCTACGCGCCAGTTTGGCTTACGCTGTTGAACTGGACGATGGTTCCATGGCTGAGGTGAAGGATGACTTTCGCTCGGCCAAACCAATCGGCTGCATACTTCGACACTTCCTTCCCGAGAGAATTGTTTACGCTATCGATACCATCGAAGAGGACGCAAACGCCATCGCCATGGCTCTTCAGGATGATGGCCGTCGTGCCATTGGCTTACGGCGCAACATGGGAAGAGATATCCTTCTTTCCGAAGAGATCATTGCGGTGTTGCGCGAAGTCCTCGAAGGCACAATCGATTTCGACCAGACTTTCAAGGACAAGTATCGGGAAGAGTCACTATTCGGTTCCGAGGCCGATACACTTTCATTCAGGTCTTGGTATGAAAGGTTGCGCAGCCTCCCACGCGACGAGCGCCTGAAGGTTCAGCAGGTCCTGCGTGAGCGCGAGGATCTTTTTGACCGCATTCATACGGCCATGAAGGTCTCTGTTGCCCAAAGGCCAGAATCACATGCATTCGCCCCACTGAGACCACCTCGTTTGATAACCGAGGCCACCTGGTATCTGGACAATTTCTTTGCATCTTCTTTGAAATACCTCGGCCCATTGAGGGATGCGCCTAAGCCGCTGTATCCACTCGCGCCAGCAGCCGACCCACATGACGTAGGCTTACGCGGAGAGCACACAGCTTCCATTCTTGAACTGCACAAGAGCAAGAAGATCCGCTACATCCCGTCGGCAAATTTCAAAGACCCGGTAATTGACCGCAAAACCGTTACCCGGACACTCGAAGCGGCGGTTATCGATTGGCTCCAATATCTGGGAGTCGCAAGCTCAGTCAAAAGCCGAGACCAGGGCAAATTGGGGCACGAGCTGAAGGTGGGGCTTTCCAATTCGGATAGCACGCATGACCTCACGCATGTGGGTGTAGGCGTCAGCCAGGTTCTACCGATCCTCGTCATGTGCCTTCTCGCCGACACGGACTCTACACTCGTTTTTGAACAGCCGGAACTACACCTTCATCCGAAGGTGCAGACCCTGCTCGGCGACTTTTTCCTTTCGATGGCGCTGTGCAACAAGCAATGCATTGTTGAAACCCACAGCGAGTATTTCATCGACCGCCTCCGCTTCCGAATTGCAGCGGCAACACCCGAGAAGGAGCTGAACAGCCAGACCAAGATTTACTTCGTGGAAAAGCCGGGGCAGGGGTCGGCTTTCCGAGAGGTGGTGATAAACGAGTACGGAGCCATCTCAGACTGGCCGGAAGGGTTCTTTGATCAGTCCCAACAGCAGGCCGAGGAAATCCTTAGAGCTGCGGCGATGAAGCGCAAAGCAAGCCGGAGGAATAAAGATGCATAACCTGCCCAGCGTAACAATTGACGCAGGCGTGCTCGCTGTTCCCCATGTTGATTGCGCCAAGGATGATGCTTTCCAGTATGTGGATAGGCTACTGGATTGGAGCCAATTGCTTGATGAGCCATGGGTCGCCATTTACATGAGCGAGCGGGCTTCTGAAGCTTTGATTGATGAAGAGCTTTTTCCTCTCAGAAACCACCTCCGTGAGCTTTTCAATAGACATGGAATCGTGGAATACAGCGTAAACGACATCGCTACAGTCGCGGAAAGACTGCTGTCGCTCACGCCTTCCTTCGAGACCTATTATCGAGTCAAAGATGTACTGTGGGATCAACTTGAAACAGACCCCGATGTTATTCGACTTACAACACACAATGGTCTCCAATCCGATCTGGCTCGATGCATTGCCTTGATCGCAATTCTGCGTAAGCACTGCGCTCAACCTCTTGGCGGTCATTCGCTCATACTGAGGGACGCACCTAAACAGGTAATCCAGGTAAGAGCCCATATTCACGAGCTCGAACATTCCAGAGACGATATCCCTGTCTTGCCGTGCCCGCCCGAGTTCTTTGAAGGCGATGTGTTGGTCTGTGACGATTTTCGAGGGCTGATCGATTGTCTCGATGAATCCGCCATTCTGGTTGGCGCGTCTGACGACCTTGGAATTGATCTCGCCGTCCGAATCGCTCTGTTCAAAAATGCGATTGCGCAAGGTGATTCCCCTGACTGGAGCGGCGTGGTTGTTCCAGTTATTGGGTCCAGATTCCGGGAGTTGTGCCAGCAGGTTTGTGCCGACCAAGGGGACTCCGTGCCACCCAAGATTCTCCGGTCAATCGTTGAGACTATCAAAGGATACAATCTTCCCGCTGTACACGCTCTTCGGACAGGGCCGGGCGGAAATGACCCGCAAAGAATGCGTGGCTCTGAAAAAGCGCAGCGTCGAGATATCGATAGGGAATTCCATCTTCATTACTGGGAGTGCGCCGACGGGACAGTCGAGTTGGCGTCCGTGGTTTATCACAACGATTTTTCAATTCCGGGATGATGCTGATGCATGATGTTTGGCAATACAGCATCGTTCATAACAGTGTCTGCAAGGTCATCCAAGAACAGACCTTGTGGGGGCAGACGGTTTGCCGTGTCTGGTTGCCGAACCAGGACGCGGTGGTGCGCGTGCCCCGCTCCGCCTTGCGGCCGCTGAGTGCCGACTTGCAGCCGGAGATCGAGGCCGGACGCATTGCCTATGTGGCCGCCGCAGCCAAGGTAGCTGAGGTGCTCGAAGGTTCCACCAGCGCCACCGAGGGCCATGTATTGCTGGCTCCCATGGAGTCCAACGTCATTCCGCTGCCGCACCAGATCCACGCCTTGTCCCGGGCCATCTCCGGTGACCGCGTGCGCTACCTGCTGGCCGACGAGGTGGGTCTCGGCAAGACCATCGAGGCCGGGCTGGTCATGCGCGAGCTCAAACTGCGCGGACTGGTGCGTCGGACATTGGTCGTCTCGCCGAAGGGAATCGCCACCCAGTGGGTGGCGGAAATGCAGACCCACTTCAACGAGCAGTTCCAGCTCGTGCTGGGCGACGACATCGGCACATTGCAACGCCTGGCTCCAGGGGCGGATCACCGGAGCTCAGCCTGGTCGATGTTCGATCAGGTCATCGTCTCGCTCGACTCCGTCAAGCCCATGGACAAGCGGCGCGGCTGGACCGCCGAGCGCGTCGCCGAATACAACCGCAGCCGGTTCGAGGATCTGATTACCGCCGGTTGGGATCTGTTGATCGTGGACGAAGCGCATCGGCTGGGCGGCAGTACCGACCAGGTCGCCCGCTACAAGCTCGGCAAGGGGCTGGCGGAAGCCGCGCCCTATGTGTTGCTCCTTTCGGCTACACCCCACCAGGGGAAGACTGATGCCTTCCATCGGCTGATGAACCTGCTGGATGACGATGCCTTTCCGGATATGGACAGCGTCTCCCGTGACCGGGTGGCTCCGTATGTCATCCGTACCGAGAAGCGCAAGGCCATCGATGCCGACGGCAAGCCGCTCTTCAAACCCCGGCGCACGCAGATGGCCCCGGTGGCCTGGGAGAGCCGTCATCACCTTCAGCAGCTCCTTTATGAAGCGGTGACCGACTATGTGCGCGAGGGCTACAACCAGGCCCTGCGCGAGAAGAAGCGCCATATCGGCTTCCTGATGATCCTGATGCAGCGCCTGGTGGTTTCCAGCACCCGGGCGATCCGCACTACGCTGGAACGGCGGCTCGCGGCGCTAAAGGAAGGCGAACAGCAAGCCAGCCTGCGCCTGGCGGAGCTGGAAAACGGCGCGGATGGTTCGGAAAACTTCGACGAGCTGTACGACATGGACGGCCAGGAGCTGCTCGATGAGCTGCTGAAATCCCATGTCTCGGCTCTTCAGAGCGAAGGCAGCCATGTGGAGACCCTGCTGGATGCGGCGGTTCGCTGCGAACAGGCTGGACCGGACGCCAAGGCCGAGGCGTTGATCGAGTGGGTCTACGAACTGCAGGCCGAGGAAAACGAGCCGGACCTGAAGGTGTTGATCTTCACCGAGTTCGTGCCGACCCAGCAGATGCTGAAGGAGTTTCTGGAAGCTCGGGGCATATCGGTCGTCACCCTGAACGGCTCCATGGATATGGAGGAACGCAAGCAGGCCCAGGACGCCTTCCGCAAATCGCACCGCGTGCTGGTTTCCACCGATGCGGGTGGTGAGGGCCTGAACCTGCAGTTCGCCCATGTCATCATCAACTACGACATCCCCTGGAACCCAATGCGGCTGGAACAGCGAATCGGCCGTGTGGACCGTATCGGCCAGCCCAAGAAAGTGCGGGCAATCAATTTCGTGTTCGAGGATTCGGTCGAGTTCCGGGTCCGCGAAGTGCTGGAGCAGAAGCTCTCGGTGATCTTCGACGAGTTCGGCATCGACAAGACCGGCGACGTACTTGACTCCGCCCAGGCCGGTGAGATGTTCGAGGATGTGTTCGCCTCGGCCATTCTCAATCCTGACGGCATCGAAACCTCCGTCGATCACACGGTGGCCCGGCTTCGTGATGAGATTCAGCAGGTGCGCGAGGCCTCCGCCATCTATGGCATTTCAGAAGAACCGGATGTGCAGGCGGCTGAGCGTCTGCGTTCCCATCCGCTGCCCCATTGGGTGGAGCGGATGACGGTGGGCTATCTCAATTCTCACGGCGGCGCGGCCAGCCGCAAGCGCTCCTGGTGGGAACTGAATTGGCCGGACGGCCAGGAACATCGCAAGGCCGTGTTCAACGCCCGGGAAGCGGACCGCCTGGCCGATGCAACCTTGCTCAATCTTGAAAACAGCCGTGTCCGTGGACTGGCCTTGAACCTTCCGCAAATCGCGGCAGGTCAGCCATTGCCTTGCGCAACTGTGAGCGGACTGCCAGCCAGCATCTCCGGACTCTGGGGGCTCTTTGAGATCCGCCTTCAGGCCGGAATGCACCAGAAGACACAACTCCTGCGCATCCCCATGGTGCGGCGGGGCTATGTCAGCGTGTTCTTGAGCGAGGAAGGCAAACTGTTTCTGCCCACGGCCCGGCATATCTGGGATGCGCTACAGACAGCGGAAGCCGAAGTGCAAGCCACCCTCGGGCAGGATGAATCCATCACCGCGCATGAGCGTTTGCAGATTGCTGCCGAACAGGCCGGACAGGAGCTGTTCGACGCCCTGCAGCAAGCGCACCTCGCTTCGGTGAACCGGGAAGAGGAACGTGGCATGGTCGCCTTTACCTCACGGCGGAAGGCCATCGAGCGGGTGGGGCTGCCCGAAGTGCGCCAGTACCGTCTGGCTCGCTGTGATGCCGAGGAAACTGAGTGGCGGCATGAATTGCAATCAGCGCGGCAGATCGTACCGGAAATCCGGTCGTTGCTGATGCTGCGGATCATCAAGGGAAGCGCTCAATGAGTAGTTGGAGAGACGCCATCCTGAACGATTTTGTACCCAACGTCAGCAAGCTGACCCTGGTCGCGGACCCGGATTGTCTGCTGACCGAGGAGAAGCTGGCATTGGAGCTTCGCGGGCGCGGGTTCGACCTGATCGAGTTCAGTGACCCGGTCGAATTCAGATACGCCTATGAGTCAAAGTACCGTTCGATCTGGGACCGGGGTGAGCACACCGATCTGGTGGTAGTCCTCCGCTTGCAGGATGCGGAGCTGGAATCCTTGCCTTACGACCTACTCCAGGCGGGCCGCAAGCTTTCATTCAACTTGGGGGATCTCTTTCCCAACCTGAGCTATCCGGTCATTGAAAAGCTCGACAGGAGCTTGCTGGATTCGCTTTTTGAGGCCCAGCGCAAGTCGCCGCCGGATCGCATGGGCGACAACGCCACCAAGGATTTCATTCTCCGTCATGTGTTCGGCATTGCAGCGGAACTAATTGGGGGCGAGGTGGAGCTGCTTCGCGCATTGCTGCGCCTGCACTATGGGAAGCTACAGATCCCGCTGATGCTGGCTGAGCGGCTTATCCAGGTTCTCAAAGGGCATGATGGATTCAAGGCTTGGCCGCTCTCTGAAATCGTTCCGGACGATGAGGCGTTCTTCGCCTTTTTGCAGGAACGCTGGCCGCTATTTCTTTCCAGGCTCGGCAGCGCTCATCAGGTACGGGAGGATTCGCCGGAATACGGCCTCAAGTATCCCGGCCCTGATCGCCTGCCGTTCGACCATCAGGACATCAAGGTCTACATCGACAACCTGTTCCTGGAGGGGAAACTCACCCCTGTCGAGGCCAAAGGCATTGAAGTGGATGCCGGGTCCTGGGTTCGTAGCGGCATCGCCACGTCCGGCGTGGACGATGACGATCTACGGATCTCTCGCTTGTTTGGCCTTGTCGAGAAGGAGCTGCCCACTGCGGAAGCGCGTTACTCTGATTGGACCGCTTTCGCGCTGAAATGGGCCGAGCTCTCTTCGCTGGTTCATTGTGGCAACAGCACCGAGCATCAGACCCGACTCAAGGAAATCGGCGATGCACTGAACACGACCTTTGCCGGTTGGCTGGCGGACCACTACTCCAGTCTGATCAACTTACCGCCGACCAATCCGGCCATGCTCCACCATGTGCCGCGCCGCCTGGCTCGGGACATCGAGGACTCCGGTAGCAGCCGGGCCGCGCTGATCGTGGTTGATGGTCTGGCCCTGGACCAGTGGGTGACCATTCGCCAGCTACTGCAAAAGCAGGATGCCAATCTGGTCATGCGCGAATCCGCGACCTTCGCCTGGATTCCGACGCTGACCTCGGTATCGCGGCAATCGATCTTCTCGGGCAAGCCGCCGCTCTATTTCCCGTCATCCATCAACTCGACCAACAGCGAAGAGAAACTCTGGAAGCAGTTCTGGGAAGGCCATGGCCTGTCTCGGCTGGATGTCGCCTACCAGCGCGGCCTTGGCGACGGCGATGCTGCGGGCGTCCTCGACTCCGCAATCCATCCCGGAAAGACCAAGGTGGTTGGGCTGGTCGTGGACAAGGTGGACAAGATCATGCACGGCATGCAACTCGGCTCGGCCGGGATGCACAACCAGATCAAGCAGTGGTGCCATGCAGGGTTTCTTTCCGCGATGGTCGGCCAACTGCTGGATTACGGCTATGAGGTCTGGCTGACGGCCGATCACGGCAACATTCAATGCGAAGGCAAAGGCCGCCCATCTGAGGGTGTGATTGCCGAGACTCGCGGCGAGCGGGTTCGTGTCTATCCCACGCCGGAACTCCGCGCTCAGGTGGCCGGGGCCTTCCCGTTTGCCCACGAGTGGCAGCCGGTCGGGTTGCCCGCAGATTATTTCCCTCTGGTAGCCGGTGGCCGCGACGCATTCGTGAATCCGGGAGATGCCATCGTAGGTCACGGCGGTGTAGCCATCGAAGAAGTCATCGTGCCCCTTGTGAAGTTTGAAAGGAGAACACGGTGATGGGCAAAAGACATGAAGCCATTGGCATCAAGCAGGCGATCCGTTTCGAGTGGATGCAGAAGGCAGCCAATCTGCTGCTGGCAGGCCTCGACGCCAAAACCATCCGCCAGGAGCTGCATGAGTTCCTCGTGGACAGAAAAGGCAACGGCTCAGAGCGCGAACGAAGCGATCAGACCCGGACCTTCGTGGTCAACAACTTGATGAAGATCTGGGTCTCTCCTGACCCCGAGTTGATCCCGTTCCGGGATGCCTCGCTGGCGCTTCTGCGGGAAAACCCGGCCATGGCTCTGGCGGTCCACTGGGGGATGATCTCGGCGGTGTATCCGTTCTGGTTCAATGTGGCCCGCCAGACCGGCCGTTTGCTGGCCTTGCAGGATCAGGTGACCCAGACCCAGATCATCAACCGCCTGAAGGAACAGTACGGCGACCGGCAAACCGTCAGCCGCTATGCCCGGTTCGTCATCCGCTCCTTTGTCGCCTGGGGAGCCCTGAAGGATTCCGAGACCAAAGGCTGCTATGAGAAAGCCGCTCCGGTGAGCATTGCCGAGCCAAACCTGGCCATCCTGATGTTTGAATCCGCACTCCTGGCCACACCGGAGGCCAAGGGCGCATTGGGTCTGCTCCTGAACAACCCGGCATTCTTCCCATTCCAGCTCCCCGTGATGACCGGTGACTTTGTATCCCAACGCAGCGAGCGTATCGACGTGGTTCGCTATGGACTGGACGATGAGCTGTTGAAGTTGAAGGATCAGCAAAATTGTACATACAGTAAAAACTACTGCCGAGCAGATTAAACAGCCGGGTTCTTTCGAACCCAGTGAGGGGGTCCATGCATCAGCAGACGCAGCCAGCACCAAGAGAGCATCATTTCTACGTTGCGATTGCCAAGTTCCTTTTTCACCATCCGGAGCACGGCGTTGTATCAGTGCAGGACCCGATCAAGGTCAAGGACGCAGAGCGGTAGGGGCTCAGCCCCCTCATACTCTATGGATTGACCGTTGCCGGGTTGCCCATTCGGTGGATGACCTTTACCCCAGCCGATCAGCCCAGGGCCTTCCGGGATGTTCTTTTGGATGCGTGGCGTAACGCCAAGGGCTTGCGTGGCCGACCGGACATTCTGCGGATCAATCGCCACCTCGCGACGGCCAGCCCTGAACTGGTAGGGGAAATGGCAAGAATCGGAGTCCAGGTCGAGGTCGCTGATGCCAAGGAGAAATCCCTTCCAGCGTCTCTGCGCTCGGCCCAGGACTCCAGCCGGTGTCTGCTGAGGAAGCACGACGGAAAAGACCGATCTCTTACCGGGTCCATCCAGGCCCTTTGCCGGGACGCTCAGAATGACCACGATTTTCGTATCAGGGATGGTCACAGAGGCGTGAACAGCCGCGAGGTCGTGGTCAGAATCCAGCAGTGGCTGGCCTTACCGGCGCAAGTACCGGTGCCAACAATGACAGGTGGGCTCGACTGGGAACCCGGTCCATGGATGTCGTCCTGGGAGACCTCTCTGCCGCCCGATCAGCCCCGTTATTTCAACCTCGACGGGTTCGATGGCAGGACTTGGCTGGTGACAGGTGAGAAGGCACCGGACGGCATCGTTGAGGATGATGATTTCTGGGCCGACAGTGACTATGACAACGCAGCCGAAATCGCCAAGAACCTCGTGGCGTGCTGGCCCAATTCGCCTGCAGACGTTGCCAAGTGTGCAGGGATCACCCTGCGGGAACTTCAATGGTTCACCTCGGGAAAGGCTCCCCTGGGCCGACATGCACGCTTTGACCTGGAAGACTTGCTCGGCATCGAATACGACGAACGCATGGGTAGTTATGTAGGGGCCGGGCCTTATGTGCTGGTGGCCCACAAACCCCAGGCCATCAAGGAGGTCTACGAAGCCATGTCCAAAGGCGGAGACGCACGTCCCTGTGAGATTGTCCCTCGCCAGGGAGCCGCAGACCCAAGCTGGCGATACGTGTTGATCAATACGTATGGAGAGCCCCCGAGCATTGTGATGGCACCTCGCGGAGCAAATATCACGGAGCGTCTTCCGGACTTGCTTATGAATTATGACGGCATCAGGACTGTCGCTCCGGAGTTCTACCGGGATGTCGTTTCTACCTGCGCCCGGGCCTTCCGCGAACCTGCCGTCAACATCCGGGAGATGAAAGACTTCGTAAAACGCTACGAAACGCACTGGGCAGATTGCGCCTGGCAGCCGGAGTGATCTACAGATACTTCTTGAACGTCGCCGCCGCAATGCATACCGCCACGCCGAGCAGCACGGCGCTGGGCAGCAGGATCAGCAACGGGTTCACGCTGACCGGCAGTGCCAGGTAAGTCACCCACGGCAGCACGGCCAATGGGATCAGGCTGGCCCTGGCGCGGTGATAGATGAACCCCGATTCGCGTCCCGCGCCGAAGCGGCGGATGTCCCGGCGTACCAGGCCGTCGACCAATCCGACGAAGGCGGCCATCAGGAACAGCGGCAGGGTCAGGCACAGCACCAGCAGCCGCACGAGGAAGACCAGCGTCGTGTAGGCCGCCGCGATCAGGTAGCTCTCCACGTTCACGTAGACCAAGCCGATGTAGTAGCGGAAGTCCTTGGTCGGGCGATGGCTGCCGGCGCTGGCCTGCGCCGCGGCGTCGCGTATCCAGTCCAGCAGGCCGCTCTTCACGAACAACCAGTCGTAGCCTTGCTCGACCAGCCGGTGCGCGGTGCGCCCCGGCTCCTGCACCAGCGCGCTGCGCGTGAAATGCGTGGAGAGCTGATCCAGCTCGTAGTGCAGCATGCCCTGCGCGTGGCGCCAGCCCTGCTCGGGCCAGAAGAAGTGCATGCCGACGCATTCGATCAGGATGCACAGCAGCAGCGCGCCGCACAGCACGCCGAAGAAGCGGAACGGCAGCGTGACCAGGCCGGCGATCAGCCCCTGCTGTCGTTGCTGCTGGCGCTGGGCAGCGACGGCCGGATCGCTCATGCTTCGGCCTCTTCAGCGGCGGCCATCTGCCTGAAGTCGTCCAGCAGGTCGTCGGGCAGCGCCTTGTCCTGCAGGCCGGGGATGCCTTGGTTCTCCCACCAGTCTCCTGCCTCGACGTAGTGCTGCCGCATGTAGCCGGCCAGCTCCTGCAGATCCTTCGGCATGGCTTCGTCGGGGTCGGGTGCCGGCAGCGGCATGCGGACTTTCCAGAGGTTGCCGCCCTCGATCAGCGCGAAGCACTGCCCCTTCGGTAGCGCCACCACATGCGCGGGCTCGATCAACGGCACGCTGGTCGTGCTGATGCGGTCCTGCGTGTTGGACGTGAACGCGGTATTGCCGTGCGGGTCGGAGCTGTCGGTGGCGCCGCTCATCAGTGCCGTGGCGTACACCTCGACCTTGGGCAGTTGTCGCGTCAGCAGCTCGGCGGTGGCGGTCTCGCGCACGCGCAGCATGAACAGGTTGTTGAAGTTGCCGACCACCTGACCGGCCTTGGCACGATTGCCGATGCGCGCCTCGATGTCGCTCAAGGTCTGCGTGTAGGCCGTCACCTGCACGCCGGCACCGCCGCCCTTGTTGACCATCGGGATGAACTCGTCGCCCATGAGTTCATTGAATTCGTCGGCGTGGACGTTGATCGGAATCTTGGCGCCCGCCGCGGCGCCGGGCAGCCCGTCGTCGACGCCGAACTTGTAGATGTGGCCGGCGACCGAGACCAGATCGCTGAACATCGAGTTGCCCACCGCCGCCGCGACTTCGGCGTCGGACAGCGCATCCAGCCCCACGTAGACCACCGCGCGTTTGCGGATGACCTGCATCCAGTCGAAGATCGGCCGCGGGTCGGACAGGTCGGAATAGTTCGGTGCGAGCAGTTGCGCAATCTTGCCGGTGGTGAGCTTCTCCAGCAGCGGCAGCAGCGAAGCGACGATCTTGTCGAAGTAGGTCCGGTCGTAGCGCACGGCGCTGCGCAGGCCGTCGAGCACCGGGTCATAGATGCGCACTTGGGACAGGTACTGTTCGAGGGCCACCACGCGCTTCTCGCGCCCGATCATGTTGCGCGGGATGTTCTTCTCGTTCAGCTTCGCTTCGAGCTGGACGATGACCTCCCAGGCCTTCGGCTCGTTCTTGGCGAAGTAGTGCTGGGCGTACTCGATGAACAGCGCGTCGATGTTGATGACGTGGCGCTGGATCAGCAGGTAGTCCGGCCGCTGCCCCAGCTCGACCAGGGCGCGCGCGATGATGTTGACGAAGCGCCAGGCGAATTCGCGGAACGCGGCGCTGTTGCCTTCGCCGGAGAGCTGCCCGGCGATCCGCGTGGCCACCTCGGAGATCCGCCCGAACCGGCCCACCGCGTTGTAGCGCGCCGAGATGTCCGGCCAGCCCAGATGGAAGACGTAGAACTCGCCTTCGCGCCCGGCGCGCTTGGCCTCGACGTACATGCGCTTCAACAGGTCCGCATCGCCCTTGGGGTCGAAGACGATCACCACCTCGTGCTCGCCGCGGACCTTGCGACGGATGTCCTGGGTGATGAACAGCTCGGCCAGCCGCGTCTTGCCCACGCGCGTGGTGCCCAGCACCAGGGTGTGGCCGACGCGCTCGCCCAGCGGCAGGGTGACGTCGACCTCGTGCGGCTCGATGCCATGCAGGCGTGGCAGTCCGCCGACCGGCGGCAGTGGTCGCGCCGGGTTGAGCGGGCTGTCCCAGGCCAACGCGCGCGCCAGCGTCGAGACGGGAAACGGCGCGAACTCAAGCCGCTCCTCCAGCCGCCGGGCGGCCCGGTAGATCGCCGTCGGCTCGACGTAGCGGCGGAACTCCGGCCGATAGGTCTGCATCAGCCGGTGCGTGTGCCGCTGTTCCCAGCGAAAGCCCTGGCCGACGAACAGCCGTTGCTGACTCACCGGCACGTCGCGGCTGGTCATCACGTAGCGCGGCAGGCGGCGGATGTTGCGGCGATAGCGCAGGATCGCCCAGGCATCGCGCAGGCGAATCGCGCCGAAGGTCAGGAAGGCCAGCGCCGAGCCCAGGCCGAGCAGCGGGTTCAGCGCGAGCGACCACGGTGCCACCAGGCACAGAATCGCGGCGCCGGTGCAGACCGCCACGGTATAAAGCTCCACCGCTGGCCGCAGCAAGACCTCGACCGCATGCGGTTGGGCCATTTGCGCACCTACTGCTCGACACCGGTGGCCGTGATGAGCACCGGGTAGTGGCGCAGGCCCAGGCGGCGGGCCAGGTCATCGCCGGAGGCCGGCGACAGGATCAGGCCGGGCGCCAGCCTGCGCAGCGCCGTCAGCGCAGCCATCGACTCCACGTTGACCACCAGGCCCACGGCCTGCAGCTCTCGCAGCGCCGCCTGCCGCTGCCGCAGCCAGGCGCGCGAACGCTCGTCGTCGCCGATCAGGAACAGCGCCGTCAGGCCCGGCGCCCGGATGACGCGGCGCTGCACCTCGCCCGGCGACAGTTGCGTCGAGCGCACCGGCAGCATGGCGGCTTCGGCGTCGGCCGTGTTGCCCGCGCGAGGGGTCGGCATCGGGGCCGGCGGCGTGGCCTGATCCGGCTGAGGATTCAGCGACTGGTAGTACGGCAGCGCGGAGTCGCCGCCGCGGTCTTCGACGACGATCAGCGGCCCGGAGACGGTCTGGGCGAAGATGGTGGTCGTGGACAGCAGCCCGATGGCGGCGATGAGGACGGTGTGGTTCATGGCGTGGTGGCCTGGAGAGTTGGAACGGGAACGCCGGGGTCGAGTACGCGGGTCAGGTGCCGATGCACACTGCGCCGGTATCGCGCCGCGGGTGCCCCGCCGGCGGGCCGGTGGTAGCGGCCGATGGCAAGCAGCCAGTCCTCGCCCGGCGTGTGCTGTTCGCGCAGGATTTCCGCAGCGATGGCGAGGTTGCGGTACGGGTCCAGCAGCTCGCAGGGCTGCGTGTAGCGATGCGTGTGGTAGCCGAGATTGACCTGGCCGAGGCCGGCGTCGATGCGATTGGCCGGCGTGTGGGCGAGCGCACGGTGCAGCCCCGCGCAGGCCTCGACGCGGGTGGCGTAGCGCTGTGGCGAGCCGGCGACGTTGAGCGTCCACGGCCAGGGGATCAGGCGCCCGCGCAGCATGGCGCCGCTCTCCTGCAAGGCCACCGCGTACAGCACGGCCGCCGGCACGTCTGCACGATGCGCCGCCAGTTGATAGGCCGGCGGCGGCACTTCCCGCGCCAGGGCGGCCAGCGCCCAGCCGACGGTGGTGAGCAGCAGCGCGGCGCTGGTGCAGCGGATGGCGACGCGGGACGGCCGGTGCTCCCGGCCCGGAGCACCTATTGCCGCTGCCATTGGCCGTTCACCTCGCGCACCACGGCCGGCAGATCGCCGGGCAGGCCGAGCGACAGCCAGCGTCCCGCATCGTGGTTGAGCGTGATGGTGCGGGCGCGCACCCTGGCCGGGTCGATGCCCGCCTGGGTGGCCCACTGCCGGATGCGCGCGTCGTCCTGACGGCTGCCGACCATGTAGAGATCGAAGGCCGTGCCGGCCGCCTGCAACTGCTGCACGCGCTGCGCGCACGGTGCGCAGTCGGCCTTGACGAAGACCGCCAGGCGCCCGGAGCCGGTGTTGCCGGCACCCTGCGCCTTGGCGCCGGGCAGGCTCACGCGCGGCTGGCCGGGAAACAGGCGCTGCCACGCCGCGTCGTAGGCGCGCTGGTAGGCCAGCGTCTTGCCGACGCGCTGGGCCTCGGCCTGCACCTGCAACTCCGCGTAGCGCCTGCGCTCCTCGTCGCTGCGGGCCTCGATGCCCAGCGCCGTGAGCGGATCGAGCAGGGGCGAATAGACCCCGAGCGGCCCCTGCATCAGTTGGCGGTAACGTGCCCACTCCTCGGGCTGAAGCCCCCACTCCCGCGCCTGCCTCTCGTCGAGCGCGGCATCAGCGCCCGGCTGCACCTGGGCGGGCACCATGCGCGAGTTCGTCACCGGGGCCGGCTGGGCGGATGCGCCGAAAGCGGCGAACAGAACGACGGTAGCGAGCAACGGCCGCAGGTTCATGGTCAGCCTCCGCCGAGCCGCCTCAAGGAGGCTGAAGCCCCCTCGGGGGGCTGCGAACGAAGTGAGCGTGGGGGTCATGGCACCTCCTACGGCACCGCAACGCGCTGCGTCTGGCCGTTCACCTGGAACACGCCCGCCTGCGCCTCGATGGACTGCAGTTGCCAGCCGCCCTCGGCATCGCCCTGGCGCAGCAGCCGGGCGCCCGCAAGCGAGGCCGCGGCGGTGGAGGTGATCGACAGAAAGCGCTCGCCTCCACGCAGCTCCACGCCGAGCACCCGGAACGGCGGCTCCGGCACCTTGGGCTTCGTCGCAACCGGAGCGCGCGGGCGAGCGGCGGATGCCACCTGCCGGGTCCTCTCCAGGCGGGTCTCGATTCCGTTCACGCGCGCCTGCAGCGTCTGCAGGTCGACGGCCAGGGCCCTCGTCTCGTCGGCCTCTTCGAGGCGCGCCATCCGCTCGTCCAGCGCCTGCCGCGCGGTGGCGAATTCTGCCTGGCTGATCGGCACCGGCCGGCGCTTGTCCGCATCGGCCTGTCGTTCGAGATCGGCCACGCGCAGGCCCAGCGCGTTGACCTGCGCATCCTGTGCGCTGCTCTGGGTCTGTTCGGTGAGCCGCGACAGGCCGACGCTGTTGATGAGTGCCACGGCACTGATGAGCAGCAGCCAGAAGGCCGCGGCGACCTTGAGCCAGCGCGTGCGGGAATTGCGCTCGGATGGCGCTTGGGGAAAGGTCATGGCTGCAGCTCCTCGGGCCGGTCGGCGTCCGGCACGGGCGTGGCGGTGCCGGGCGGGTTGGCGGAAAGGAAGGTGGGAGCACCGTGCCGGCTGAAGCAGACCTGGCGGGTCAAGTCATCGACCGAGAGCTCCCAGGCGGGGCCGGCAAGGGTCAGCAAGGCATCGCGCAGCATCAGCGGGCCCAGGCGCAGGTGTGCGGCAGGCAGCGGCAGCGCGTAGAGGGTGGCGGCCTCGGCCGCATCGCAGAGCCGATAGCCGGAGCGCAGCAAGACGTGGCGCATGGCATCGCCCACGCTGGCATCGAGCATGGGCGGAATCGAGACTTCCACCGCCTGCTGCAAGAGATCACGCTGCGCAGGTTCCGGTACCAGCTCGACCAGGGTGTAGCGGCCGTAGCGGGCCACCGGAACCAGCCCCTGGTCCACCACCGAAGCTATCTCGTCGGGTGGCGCTTCTAACTGATCAGGGGTGGCCGGTGTCGTCGTGCAACCGGGCAGTAGGCCGCTGAGCACGGCGAAGATGCAGAGGAAACGAGGCAGAGACGGCAGCATGTGGCACCCCACTGTGACGGGATGCCTTCACCTTTGCAGAAACGTGCTGCGCGGGATGCCGAAAATCCGAAACGCGCGGCGCCCCATTTCCCAAGGGAGGGGCACATATCAATCAGCCAGCGTGACTGGCTCGCTGCTGGGCCGGAACTGCGACGATGGATCTATAGAGGCTGGAAAGTGCTGCCGGGGCTGGCAGCTCGGTGGGAGGCAGGGCAACGCTCTTTCTCACATGGACGGAAGACAGGGGTCATCGAATCATCGCCAAGAGGCCAATTGCGACAACAACGCCAATGACACCGGAAGCGGCAACAGCCCCCCATGTTCCCAGCTTTGGTTTCAGCCAGTAATAGCTGCCAAAGGCAACCAACCCGCCGACAAGGCCAAACAGCTTGACGATGATAACGGCCAGAATGGACGGCCAAAGCCAGTCCCATGAACCAGACTTCTTCTCGGTCGTAGCTGGTGCTGGCGTAGCCGCTGGCGTCGTTGTGGACGCCGGCGCAGATGACGGTGCGTTCGGATCTTCGTAAGCCATTGTCTTCTCCTGTTGTGGTTATCGATTTCCTACGGCGTTCAATGCGCTCATCAAAATCAGCACAGCAAAGACGGCGGCGGTACACACAAGCGCGCGAACCACCCCCCATTTTTTGTGGAGTACCACTGCGCCGGCAGATGTATCCCACAACGTCGTGCCCGTTTTCGTGAGCCGCCGATACGCGAACAGTTGGGTGAAAAGTGCGACGAATGGAATGCCAAAGCCCACGCCCTGAACAAAGACCAGAAATGAGCGATTCAGCGCCTCAGAAAACGACAGCAAGTTGCCACCTGGGTGTGCGATCTTGATGCCGAACAGCCACTTTGCCGGGGTGGTCCCAAACAACGATAGCAACAAAGCCTCGGCAGGCAACCAAACCAGATACAGCACGATACTGGCGACAATTGGGTTCTCTACTGCCTTTGCGAAGCCCGCCGCCTGTACGGGCATCGCCGCGCTGAAAGCGAATATCAAGAGAAGAAACAACACAAATCCAGCCGTGCAGATGTCAACCGTGCGAGCAAACAGCCTTCTCCATGGGTGATGCTTCCCTCCAAGAAAACTCTTGCTTTGATCAACGGGTGAACTTGATTCCTGGACGTAGTTAGCGGAGACAGGCGACGGTGCGTTGGGGTCTTCGTAGGCCATTGGCTGTTCCTGTTCTTCTTATCGAATTACGATGCTGTTCTTCAATCGATTGTGGGCAGCGATTGCCTGCTGATCACCTTCAATGTACGAAAGAGTGATCAATGCCTTTTCGGCGCCCAGCGGCACGTGGTACTGGGCTACTCTCATCGTCTCTGCCGAGTTGACGGATGATGTGCGTCCATAGCGAATGATCAGGGCGGTCTGGCCTCCAATGGGTTCAACGGCAAAGCTGGGGCGTCCGACCTCCTTCATTCCATACTTCGCCATCCCCGCCCACATCGTTGGAGACTCTTCGCGCCAGACTTCCGCCAAATCTCTCAACACCTGCTGCTTATTGGCCTGAACCTCCTGCCTAACGTCTGCTTGAGTAAGTGGCGGTTCCATTGGAATGAACGACACCCGGACAAACACCCGGGAGGGTGCTGGATAGGACTGCACCGATAGCGAGGCCACATGATCAATAGCCACGCCAGTCATCTTTTCGCTGAATTCCTTGACACGCCTGCGCTGTTCGGCATCACTGATCGTCCAGTCGCCCGGCACTTCAAGCTGGACCCGCCCTTTGACGTTGAGCTTGGTGTAACCGGCTGACTGCGCGGCCACCGGCATGGCGACCGCAGCCAACAAGCAGAAGCACAGGGCGAAGAATATTGTTCTGGAATTGTTCATCATCAGTTCTCGGTGAGGAGGCTGTTCAGCAACTCCTGCTGGACAGCTTGCAGTTGGCCACGGCTCTGTGGTGAACCGGTTCCCTCATAAACGTTGATCGAGAGCGGCAGGGAGTTCAGGAGCGTTATTGCGCTGATTCCCGAAATTGGTCGGCTGCTTTCCCCAACGCTCATGTTCATCCGCATGGAAAAATAGACCGCGTTCCCGTCCCGCCCAATCGGTTCAAACTTCATGTCTGTTAGGGCGACGTCGCTATTCTCGAACGACGCTTTCAGCCGTCGATTGAGCTCGGCGGAATTCACCCGGGGAGTCGACTTGGAAAGGCCGGAAAGGAACGCCTCTCGCGGCATCTCGATTCGCTGGAAATTCCCCTTCGGGCCGATAAGTTGGATTTGCAGCCAGTGATCCAGCATGTCCCTGCGGCCCGCTCGGTAGTCCTCCAGTTCGGAGCAACGGACTGCTGCGTGCACGAGGCGCGAACCTTCTGCGAGGGAACGCTTAGCCAAGTCCATGAGCTCGACTTCGCGCGCCGACTTACCCGGCGTGCAATAGCCACTTGGATTGGAGAACAGGACCTGCTGACCAAGCACGTTCACCGACTCCGCAGCCGCGCGTTGCTGGATAACTGTCTCCAGGGCAGCCTGCCGATTCTGCGTGACTGGCGCGACAGTTGGCGGTGGATAGGAGGGGGCCGCGGTGACGGGGGCTTGAGCAACTGGTGCCGTCGCCGAGCGGGTGGGCTCGTTCTTGGTCGAGTTGACGAAGACAATGAGCAGAAGCCCGATGCCCAAGCCGATACCGACCATCCATTTACCGGTGGCCGCGTCTGATGAGCCGTCGCTCTTTGATTTGGATGGCGGTGGAACAATTGAGGCAGACGGTGCTTCCTCGGCCTGTCTGGGTGGCGCTTCGGGAACCGGAGCGGGGTTGGGCGGCGGAGTTACTTGTGGCGTGGACTCGCCGGCTGGGCTGCCTTCGTCGACATCCGAAACAAGTGTCGAAAGGCCTGAGAAGCCTTTGGCGTTTCCATTTTGTTTGTCGTCAGCAGCCACGGCTCTTCATCTCCTCTTCAAAGCCGCAGCTTCGTATAGACGCCTTCGACCATACAGTCGTCTCCGTCTTCGAAGCGAAGTTGTCCGAACCCAGAAGCCGAAATTGTCAGGTAGGCTTCTTCGCCGAGCGCAAGGGAGAGACAGGTCGATGTCTTGATGTACGAATCTGTTCCGAGGACCTCGTACCAATCATCATCTTCACGACTGACCGTCACCACGTACTTACCAGCCTTCTGCTTCGACAGACCAAAAACCGCCTTCACATCGCACTTGTCCTTGCTGTCGAAGAAGATTAGCTCTCCGCCGTAGCCGGACGCCTTGAAAATGGCCTCTTCAGAGTAGGCATACACGTAGCAGTAGCGCGTCTGGATGATGATGTCTTTGCCGTCGATCTTGTAAACGTTGCTGCCCTTGCGGGTCAGGCTCACCTCATAGTTTTCAGCCAGAACTGGCCCGGCCTGAAGGGTCATCAATGCGGCAAGCGTGGCCAGCAGGGTCTTCTTCATGACCATCGCCTATTGGGTCTGGAAGCTCGACAAGCGGCTTTTCACGAGGTCGAGCTTGGCCTTATGGGCCAGTGGCCTGTTGAAAACACGATTCTGGATTTGGTCGGACACCTTGCTGATGGCGATGTACGCCATGCTCAAGCCAGACTCCCGCTCTGAGGCCTTCTTCTCGACGAAATCGTATGGGAAGTTCTCGCAGAACTTGTGGAAGCCGGAGAACTGCGCGACATCCTTCGTGAATCGGAAGCCGTCTGGGGTCAGGCGCGAGCGCCGTGGATGGTAGAGGTCAACGAAAAAGATGAACCATCCGCTTCCGTCGAATGTCACGGCCTCAAACACGTCCACTTTATCGATGGCCCCGAGGCGATGAAAAAGAATGCGCTGCCCCGACTGCGTTTCGAGTCTGGACAGATATGCCAGTTGACCGATCGGCCCGTTAACCGGGATGGGGTTCGTCTCAGTAAAGCCAAATGGGCCAGAGCCGTTCGGGTCCTTGTCGTAGGCAGGCGCAGATTCCAGCATCACCTTCATCATTGGATGAACGAGCTCCAACTGGAACTTTTCGTCATCCAGGATGCGATGGATGTGCGCAAGCGCCTCACGTAACGCCTTGTCTTCTTTGTTGCCCCCGAAGAGGTTTGATAAAAATCCCATATAAGCTGCCCCCAAAGTCGAATGGATTACGTCATTGCAGCAGTTCGCTCAGTCGGCGCAGTCCGGGCTTCTTGAAAGCCATGCGAATGAGCTGCTCCAGGATGTGCGTGTTTGCGACGTGAATGTAGGAAATGCCGACATTGGTTTTCTTGTCGTCCTTGGACCCGATGCAGAACGATCCATCAGCATTCCATATCTGCACCTGCCCCCACGTGCACCGCACCCTTTCATTGGCACCCAGGAATTTGTGCTTCACCAAGGTGATGCCATCGTCGTGAAGGAGTGCGTCGCCGAAGTACAGGTCCCGCCCATCCTTCAGCGCTTCCAGCATCTCACCCAGCAGGCGGACGCACACGGCTCGCCAAAGCTTGTCGATGAACTTGCTGTAGATGTCCTCTTTCTTTAGCTCGACAACCGCCTCAGAGCGTTTGTCTCCGAAGGCAATGGTGTAGGTCGTCCCCGTCGGCACGCCGTTGACGGAGTGGCGCACGCCACCCCAGCGAACTCGAGTGATCGAGTCCAGAGAAAAACTCTGTCCTTTCCACGAGATGCCATCGGGTGAAATGCTCAGGGTGTCCTTGAACATCACACCAATTTCAGCGCGGTAGGTTATCTCGTGCGCCCACTCGTCTCTTCGTGCTACCGCCTGCTTCCGCTCTTGGATGATATCGGCAAGCGCATCTGCATCCTGCTCAACGCGCTCAGACACTTCAGGTAGCTCGGCAAACAACTCTTGAAGCAGGCCAGTCAGCCGTTGGGACTGCGTCAACATGTCATGCGTGTTGAACAGGTCGATGGCGAGGATACGTATTTCGTAGGCCAGGTCACGGCTTGCTTCATGATCGATGCCGCGCGCTTTGGCACTCAGCTGGATAGGCTGGGCGACCTTGTCCCAATTACGTGCTACGGCATCAAGCTTGTCCACATACGGCTTGACGGCAGCTTCACCCGAGTTCGCCGAGTCACGGGCGGCTTTGATCAGCTTGTGGACGTTCTCAGCTTCCTTCTGAAGAAAGCCCTGGGTTTCCACTTCGTAGCTATCGACGAGGTCATCGATCAGTTCGGGCGCGTGATCCTCGCCGCCCAACGTAACCTCCTCCACCGTGTCCGTCATGACCTGCACAAGCGTCGTCGGTGGCAGCCTGTCGAGGGCGTCCTTGATGGCGCTGCGGTAGTACCGTTTACGTTCCGCCAGTTCGGCTTCAATTTGATCGAGTGCCCGGACCTCCGGGAAGCCAGAGGCAGCACGGTCTTCATTGATATCGCGCAGAACATCTTCAGGATCGATCTCATCCACGAGGTAAGCAACCTCCTGAATGAAACTTGCCAGGTCATCCGCATCGTGTTCGCCATCCACCGCCTCGAAGGCAGCGGCAAGCAAATTCAAGTGCGCAAGCGTGGGCAGGCCAGCCCCGCCCCGGGCCACAAAAGGATCATAGAGCAGGCCTTCAACGAGCAGGGATGCCTTTCGTGGAGAAACGCCGGGAAGCCATGCGATCTCTGCACTCAACCTAGTGCGTGGATTCGTTAGATCAGAGCGTGCCTTCTGGCAGACATCGTGGTCCAGCTCCAAAGACTTCTCTTCAGCCAATTCAACGATTCGCCTGCGGTCGTCGCGGGTGGTCACACCGAGAATCGCGAAGGGCGTCTGATGGAGTGCGGTTGTTTTCAGTGTGCGTCGAGCACTGACGCGCGGCACAGAAGCGCTTCTCGCCGGTTGCCCGGTGGGCGGGGCTGTCGGGCGCGAAGACGCAGCTGTTGGCATGGGCATCGCAGATGCGCCTGATGTCGGTTGAGCACCGAGCATCGCCATAAGCTGCGGGTCCTTCAAGGCTTCTTGAGCCTGTGCCAATGCATCAGATGGCACGGAAAACTTCAAATGATTGCGAAGCTCGTGGCTGTAATGTGCCAGCTGCGTTTTCGAAGAGAGGTGATCAGTAAGCACGAGTGACAAAGCCAGCTCGCTGTTTAATCGAGGAGTGGTTCCGCATGCACCGCAGGCGAGCAATGCGCCTGACTTCTCTGAACCACATTTAAAACAAATTGCCATGCCCATGACTGTGCCCGTCCGCTAATTACGTAGTCTTGCCAACTGCTGAGACAGACAGCGGTTGTACGCGGCCGGACCATTGACATACTTGTCTGTTGAGCAGGCGGCCTCGATTGAATTTCTCTCTGTAGTTGAAAGTCTTGATAGATCTGGTCGCCCACCCTGTCGTTCCAACGCTACGAGTTGATTGTTGAGGCATCTGTTGTAAGCCGCTGGTCCGTTGACGTACTTATCCGTTGAGCACGCAGCTTCAATCGATTGCCTCTCAGGGGATGAGAGTCGGGACAAATCAGGACGCCTAGCTCCCTGACCGGACATTGCTGCGAGTTGATTTGCCAGGCACTCGTTATAAGCAGCAGGTCCGTTGACGTACTTGTCTGTGGAGCATGCCGCCTCAATGGATTGCTGCTCGGCCGAGGACAGGACGCTTAAATTCGGTCGTCTTACACCCGCGGCCAAAGCTGCCTTCTGCCTTTCAACACATGCACGATAAGCAGCCGGCCCATTCACATATTTGTCAGTCGAGCATGCCGCTTCTAGCGATGCAGATTCTGCAGCTGATAACTGCACAGATGTGGTGGTTGGACGGCTCTCTGGCTGTGGTCGTGACGAGCGGGTAGGAGCTTGCTGAAGCTGGAGAAGCAACGCTTGATCTGCGACACCCGTGGCGGCTAACCCCCTGTCTTGCTGAAAAGCGATGATGGCAGCACGAGTGCCCCTTCCCATCAGCCCATCGGCGGGGCCGGCACTGTAGCCAAGTTCATTAAGCTTCCGTTGAATAGCTTGTACAGTCGCATCCGGAGCAGGACGCGCGGGCGCTGGTGCTGGTGCTGGTGCTGGTGCCGACAGGGAGCCAGTGGATGGACCGCGAGCGAATCGGCTCCTTCCTTCTGCCTGAAGTTGGCCCCGATACGGCTCAACGTCACGGCGTGCCCTCTCCAAAGCACCGCTTCTATAGCGGAAACGGCCACAGCGACTGTTGTAGTCAGCCACCATGGCATTGAACCGATCGACATCGGAGTCGCTGTAGTTGTTGAGAGCGGCCTTCGCGCCCTCCATGCGGATGTCTTCGGCCAGGCAATACCGAATCTGAGCCGTTGAAAACACCAAGTCCTGACCAACTGGCGGCTTTGATTCTTGTGGCCCGGAGGGGGCTTGCGGTGGAGCAGGCGGCGAATAGCTCGGCGCTGCACTCTGCGCGGGCGGTGAGTAGGCGGGAGCGGGAGCCGGAGACGGAGACGGAGACGGAGTGTTCTTGTTGGACTGGCCAATGAGCAAAAGCAGGCCAACGACGGCAGCTATGCCCAGTATCCATTTGCCCCCAGACGAGCCAGAAGACGGTTGCGGAGGCTCTTGATACGCCTGACGCTGAGTCGGCTGCTGCGGTCGAGGAGCTTCCGAGTCTGGGCGTTCGGTGGATTTCGTCGAGCCGGCCGATTCCGTCTTAGGCGCAGGGGGCGGCGGTGTCGTGTCCACGTCGGACACGAGCGATGAAAGGCCGGCGAAACCCTTGCCTTCATTTTTCTTGTTGTTTTCTTCCTCCGCTGCCACCACTGTCTCCCTTAGATAAATCCTATGCGCCGCTTTTCGCCGCCTTCACGTTCCCGTGCAGGTGTCGTGCGCAAAGCCGCCAGCAGACTGGCCTGGTCCAGCCTTTCCTTGCCAGAGCGTGCTGCGAGCCTTGCACCTTCCCGCACAACGAAAGCAACGTCGGACAACGGTCGTCCAGCGAGTTCTTGCGCCAGCGGCTTGGAGTCCACGTCTGACTCCTTCGGCAAAGCTGACAGCAGCTTGTCCAGCAGCGACTGCACCTCGATCTCGCTTGCAAAGTCCACCTTGATGACATGATCGAAGCGTCCCCGGCGCTGGATGGCGGGGTCGATCATGTCGATTCGGTTCGTCATCGCGATGATCAATACCTCGTTCTTCACGGCCTCCGGGATGCGCCGCAGGAACTCAGCCACCTCTTCGACGCGGTGATGGCCCGATCCCATTTCGCGGTCAGCAAGAAACGCCTCCATCTCGTCGATCACGAGAACTGATGGCGCGTTTTCCATCGCCTTGTCGAACACCTGTGCGACCTTCTTGCTGGTCTCGTGGATGTACGGGCTGGCCACGCTGGATGCGTCGATCTGGAAGCTTGGCCACCCGAGGAAATCAACCAGTCGCTCGACCGCGAAGGTCTTGCCGGTGCCTGGAGGGCCGTACAGGATCACGGCTGATGGGAATTCAATACCGAGCGCCTTGTAGCGGTCGCGGTGCAGAATGATGTCGACGATGTGCTCGTTGAAGAAGGTCGCAAGTTCGGGACGCCCGGCGAGTTCGAAGACCTTGTTGGGCTCCGGCTCGGCGCGTTCGACTTTCTCCACCTTCTCGACGGGAGCAACTTCCGTCTTTTCGGCAGGAGCCGCTGGCTTGCGCTCCAGCGGCATGATTTCCGCGACTTCGAAGCCTGCCGCCTGCACGACATCCTTCAGGTGGCTCGCGCCCAGCCAGCTCATGGTCTGGCGGAGACGGCGGAAGGAAGTGGCCGGAATGCTGGTGCCGCCCGTCAGCCAGTAGCCGAGCACGACGTCATCGCCAGCTCTGGAGCTGATGCTGTAGGTTGGCAGCAGCCGCGTGATCTTCTCAACGTAGAGCGCATCCTGGAGCGCCGAATCCGTATCGATATCGCGTGTTGCCTTCAACGCAAGAGCAAAGGCGAGCGCCTCGGCCTTGGTGTCGGGTGATTTCGCCTCGCTGACCGGGCACAGCGTCTGGCTCGGACCGCAGGAGATGGACCTAAGCTGCTGATCGCCGAACTGGAAGGCGTTGAAGGTCCCGTCATCGATCAGCCCGGCATCTAGCCAATGATCCGCCAGTGCGTCGCGTACGACGAGCGCCCGCCCACCGCCTTGGGTCTCAAGGATCTGCCAGTCTGCCCCTTCAAACAGGGCGACGCGCGCCTTCGCACCGTCGGGCAACTTGAAACCGATGGGAAGCCACGCATCGAGTGCCATGGGTCAGCTCCGCACGATGTTCGCGCCAGCAAGCATGTCGTCTTCACCCGCAGAACCGATGCGGATGGAGTCGAGATGAGCTACTACGGCACGAAGCTTGTCGATGTCATTGGCCTTCAACGCCTCCGCTCCCGCAGCCACCAGCTGGGCATGCTCGCGGGCATCTGGGAAGAGGTAGGTATCCTCGGCCAGCCACTTGAAGCGCTCGATGACGAACCAGTCCTGACGCCACAGGATCATGAAGTTGCGACTGCGCAGATCATCCAGGTGCGACTCGAAGTCGCCACTGTTGTTGTCAATCGAGCGCTGCGCCGTCTTGACCAAGTTATCGAAAGACGAAGCTTCGGTGGGCCTGGCGTGCTGACGCACGACCTTGTCGAAGAAATCGACTGCCTTGTCCAGTTCCAGCTGGCGAATGTCCTTCAGATGCTCCTTGCGGGTCAGCGCCAGCAGCCGCTTGGCCTCCTGGACGTGATCCATCGCTTGCTTGGCCGTCTCGGGGTCGGCCTCGTCAGTTTTGATAGTGCTCGCCTGCTCGAGCTTCTCGCGAGCCTGCTCAAGACGTGGGTCATCGACCTTGGACGCCATCTCGTCGAGCCGCTGCAAGGTGTGGTCCGACTGTTCCTGGATGTTCTTCGCCTGGTTGGTGTAGTCGACCTTGCCTTCCTGGCTCGAGTAGAAGTTACGCCCGCTCTGGAACGAACCGCTGATTGAAGGGACTGAAACCTCCAGAACGATGTTGCCAGAGTCGAGCACTTCGTACTCGCAAATCAGCTCGGCACCGGCGGCAATGACGCCGTCGTCGAAATCCGTTCCCTTGATCTCGAACATGCCGATGAAGCGGTTGTCGTTGATGGGGTCGGAGATGTCGCCCTCCCACAACTTGAACTTGATCGACCCGGCACTTCCAGCCTTGAGAGACTCGCCTGCCTTGAAGGTCTTCTTGCCTTTCTTGGGCAGCTGATCGCCCTCACGAACGAGATAATCCAAGCTCAAGCGACCGCCCACCTTGTCGCGCGCTTCCACGCCGACGGAATGCGATGCCGGGATTGCATCGATGCTAGCCGCGGTGCGTGCAATGACAATCTTGTCTTCGCGCAGTGACACGGGCCCACCGTTGGAATCGAACACGAACACCTTGAAGGTGTTATCGCCAGGCTTGGTCAGGTTGAGTTCGATACCTGCGCCATCCTTCAGTGCGATGCGTCCGGAGGACCACCCGGTGTCCAGACTGTCGATCTGAAACTCGACTCCGGCCGGAGCAGCACTTCCCAGTTTGGCGACGATCTTTGCCTTCGAGTCCGGCGTGCGCGCGATGTAGTTGAACGACAGATCAAGCGCGCCACCGGCGCTGATGGCTCCTCGGGCGCTCTTGCGTCCACGGCTTTGCGACGCCCAATCGATGGACTCGGCGAAGACCGCTGCGCCTTCCGCAACGGCGGTCATCGGATTCACATCAGTGGACGGGGCAATGCCGAGCTCGAAGGCCACCTTGTCACGCAAAGGCTTGTAGTGGGTTGGGCCACCCACAAAGACGACACGCTCGACGTCGTGTGGGCTCAATCCAGCCTTTTCGAGGGTTTCGCGGGCGGACACGATGGACTCTTCCACCTTCGGTCCGATCAGGCCGTCGTATCGTTTGCGATCAATGGTGATGTCGATGTAGATCTCCTCACCCGCCTGATCGCGGACACCGAGTTCGGTCTCGGGCAGACTGACGACGGCCTCTTCCTTCTGCGACAACTCGATCTTTGCCTTCTCTGTCGCCCACGTGGCCATACGCAGCAGGGACTTGAACTGTGGATTGGTCGTCAAGTCTTCCGGAAGATCAAAGTTTTCCAGCAGCCACGGCTTCACGATGTTGTCGAACAGAATCCGGTCGAAGTCGCGGCCGCCGCACATGGCGATGCCACCGTGTGCGAGAAGTGTCACACGGCCGGAAATGCTCTCTGCAATTGCGATGTCGAGCGTTCCACCGCCGAGGTCGTAGACAACAAATACACCGTCGTTCTTTCGCTGCCGCATGACGCTCATCACGGCGGCTACCGGTTCTTGCATCAAGGCCACACGCCCGAGCCCAGCCGCATCAGCGGCAGCCATCGTCGAGTCCTTCTGCATCTGGTTGAACGCGGCTGGAACTGTAATGACAGTGCCGGTGTCGCCATCGCCCCGAATCTCTTCCGGCAGGTAGCCGTATAGCGCACGCAGGACCTCGGCAGAGCATTCCTCTGGCGTCATGGTGAGGTTCACCGCCGGCAGCTTGACCGGCGTGCTCGTACCTATGAGCCGCTTGAACAGCACCGCCGCATTGTCTGGATTGCGGGCGGCATTGTTGTAGGCGCGCGAACCGACGTACTTGTTACCACGCCGGTCGATGAAGATGGCCGACGGCGTGACGTCGTGCTGTTCTGGACTCTTGTAGAGCCGGATCGACTCGCCGTCGAAAGAGCAGATGGCACTGTTGGTCGTGCCCAGGTCGATACCGACGTACTTCATGCTTCCACCTTCCTGAGCATTACCGTGCCTTGTTTGCGCAGGCCGTTCGGCCCCATGATGATTGGCTCCACCATCTGATCGACGAGCAACACGTCGTCAGGGCCGAAGTCCCCGAGATTCAAAGCAGATGCCGCCATACCCGCGTCGTAGTGCTGCCCCTCGACGTTGACCAGCCTGAGGCCACTCGAGTCGAGGCTCTCCTCGAGCTTCTTCTGGAAGTAGCGGAGCTGATTGACATAACGGCCCGACTCACCCGCATCGAGTTTGCTGACGACCTTTCCGAACAGACGCGAGAAACGCCAACTCTCGACAGCGATGTCGATCAGGGATTGCTCCATCTGCTCACTGCTTTCGGCCTGCTGGGTCATCAAATCCTCCTGTGGTTACGTCTTATCGGCTTTTCCGCCCTGCGTTTGCTGCTGAATCCATTCAGTGATCTCCGCCTTGGAGAACCGCCATGTCCCACCAACCTTGAACGCGGGGATCTTCTTGGCTGCGGCCAGCCTGTAGATCGTCCGGTCCGTGACCTTCAGGAACTCTGCGACCTGCTTGAGGGTGAGGATCTCGCCCTCGCTGGTACTTGTAGGCATGGTGATGGCCAGTCTAGGTAAAACTATGACAGAATAGTGCAGAATTTTCAGGGCAGCAATGACATACGTCACGGCGGTCACCCCGCTGTGTGCTGCCCGAGGGCTTTGCTGTAAAAAGGAAGCGGCCCCCGAAGGGGCCGCCAAGTTCAGCAACGTTCAATGCACCAACTGCCGGGCCAGTGCCACCTCCACCGAGTCGCCGTCCTGGTTCAGGACATCGAGTCCGGATTCGGGCACGTCGCCCGATGTGCTCTGCGACACCATGATCTTCTTGGCCATCAACCCCAGGCAGGTCATCTGCGAGGAATTGGCGTAGCCGAGGTAGACCACGCGCACCGGCTGCTTCTGGCCGATGCGCCATGAGCGCCGGGCGGCCTGCTGCAGCGAATACACGTTGTAGCCGGACTGGAGGAACACGATGGTCGGGAACTCCAGCAGGTCCAGGCCGGTTTTCACCAGCTCGGGATTGGTGATGAGCACGTCGATGCCACGGTCCAACTGCTCGGCGATCCAGTCCTCGCGGCGGGAGGCATCCACGCTCGCGCGCAGTACCGCCACCTTGAAGCCTTCCTGCTCCAGCAGCACCTTCAGGCGCGACGTGGTGTCGCGCGTGCCGGTGTAGACCGAATAGACCAGGGTCTTGCGACCTTCCGCCTTCTCCTGCCGGCAGATCTCGATCAGCTCGCGTTCCTTGGGCATCACCTCCAGTTCGTTGAACTGAGCCGGTACGAACGCCAAGGTGTTGCGCGTGCGCGGATGCACCACCGTTTCCGACCGGAAGCAGCAGTCCGGCCAAGCCAGCAGCACGTTGAGGACCACACCGAGCAGCGTCGTGTCGCGCTTCGCCAGGGCCTGCTTCAGCTCCTGGGTCAGGCGACCCGCCAGATCGCGATAGGCCGCAGCTTGCGCCGTGTCCATCGCGACTTCGCGGAACTCCTCGTCGTAGGGCGGCAGCACATTTCCGCCGATGTCCTTCAACTTGAGGAAGACCGTGAACGGCAGGACGCAACGCAGCACGCCCTTGGGACCGAAACCCGGCGCCTTGACCGTGCGCACCGATACCTTGGTGCCCTTGGCTGTCTTGTGCGCCGTGCCGGTGCTCTCGGAATAGATGTCCTTGAGCACCCCGTGATCGCGCATGAACGCCATCGCGGCCGACGTCATGCTGCCGTTCTTCGTCGGCCGGTAGCCATCTTCGATCATCCGCCCCGGCAGGGCTCGGAACAGCAGGTGGAACAGGTCGTCGCCGTAGCCGCCCATCAGTGTGCCGGTGAGCAGCAGCGTCTTGCGCGCCTTGGCCGCCAACACCCCCATGGCCTGGCCCTGAGCGGAGCCGCCGTTCTTGTACTCGTGCGCCTCGTCGGCGATGAGCAGGTCGAACGTGCCTTGGGGAAGCTGCCTCTTGATGAACTCGGACGGCTGGTAGCCGCCCTCGCCGAAGCCGAACTCCATGTTGGCCATCGCACGTTCCATGCGATGGGCTTGCCGGTCCGAGAAGACCAGCTCGCCGTTGCCATCCATCAGGTTGATGAACTCGTGGATGTTGTCCCCGAGCATCGACGCGAGGAAGGCGTCGCCGAACTTCTGCATCAGCTTCTGCGCGGTGACTTCCCCGATGGTTGGAATACGCTTCAGTGCCTTGAGCACGGTCGAGGACTGGTCGCTGGCGGACAGGCCTCTGGGACGGATCAACGACCACAGCGGTGCACGGCAGTGGCTGCATTTGCGGCGGGACTCCTCGGCTTCGAGTTCGACCGGGTTGATCGGCTCGCCGTCGAGGTCGGTGATGACATGCCCGCAATCCGGGCAGGCCCCCACGTCGCCGTGAGGCGCGCGCCGCCGAACGAAGACAGGTTTCCAGTGGAACCCCATCCGCATCCGCACGCGGCCCAGGACGAAGAACTCCTGCCCCTGCGCCGGCACGCCCAACTGCTCGCGCAGTTTCAGCAGCTTGACCAGCGTGTCCGGGCCATTGAGCACCCAGACCTTGGCACCGGCCACCGTCTCCTGGATTTCGCGCCGCCACTTGTAGACCAGGTGGGGTGGCGAGAGCACCAGGGTGCGGCGGTAGCCTTCGGCGTTGAGCATGGCGGCCGTGGCGATGCCGACGGTCGTCTTGCCGCAGCCCATCTCGCCATTGACGATCGCGGCGCGTTCGCCGCGATCGACCAACAGCTCGGTGACGGCGTGGACCACATCGGCTTGCGCCGGGAACAGCTTGCGCTTGAGCGCGGCGAGGATCAGTTGCCGATGCACCCGCACCTGGCCGGTGTAGACCGGAGGATTGGCGCGGTTGAGCGAGTCGAGCAGCTCGTCGCCGAACTCGGACACGAAGTCCTGCAGGCTGAGCGTGAGGGGTGAAGCGGCCGCTTCGAGCAGGTCGCCCTGCACAGCGGTTTCGGGAACGGTTTCGAGATCGAGGGACATGGTGATGCTCCAAAGAAGATGGGGCATGGACCTCCCCCACGGGGCGTGACATGCCCCTGGGTGGGAAAAAAGACGCGGCAAAGAAGACCGTAGGTGCCGCTGGATGCGGATCAGTATTCGCTGGGCAGCAGCAGCGTGGTGACGCTGCGATCCCACTCTGTGATGATCCAGAGCTTCAGGTCGCGCGTGACCTGGTAGGACGAGAACAGGCGATCCTCGCCGGACTTCAGCGCGGCATCGTTCTGCCGTCGATCGCTGTCGTCCAGGTCGCCCCAATCGCCATGAAGATGGCGGCGCAGGTACGGCGTGGGGTCGAGCCGGCCCTGTCGGACCAGCTCATCGACGCCGGCGGTCATGACCACCTGCCCGGGCGAAAAGCGTGCTTGTGACGCGAGGTTGAGGATTGCGAGTGCCATGGTGGTTTCTCCTTATGGAAGAAGGGGCCACGGCACCCCCATCGGGGCAACGTGACCCCGGTGGGTGGATGAAAGCGACGGCGAAGCGTCAGGGAACAGCGATCAGCGGATGGTCAGCACTTCGCCCCACGTGGGCGAGCCCAGCGTCAAGTCCCATGCACGAATGACCGGCACGAACTTGTCGGTGAGGATGCGCGTCTCGGCCACGGAGCCGTCGTCGCGCTCGGTGTATTCCGTCTGGAGCGTCTTCTCCTTGTGGGTATCACCTTTGACGACGAGCACGCGCCCGCTCTTGGACGTCACCACGCCGGAGATCGCGCCTGCGGCCAAGGCCAGGGCGAGATGCCAGTGCGACAAGGCCCGCGCGGGCGGACGCAGCGATTGCTGCGCGGCGCCCAGGTGGGTATCGAGCGCCGGCCAGAGTCCTTGCAGCCGGCCGACTTCATCGGCGAACTGCTCGGGCTCCATCGTCACGCGATAGAAGTGCTCCGGCTCGGCCGGGCTGGCAGGGACGGTGTACGGCAGGAACGGCCATTCGAGCGGCAGCTCCTCGGCTTCGGCGTCGCCCTGTCCGATCTGCAGCAGCAGACCACGCACGGCCTTGACCGACTCCGACGCCTGGTCGCGCTGACGAATCCTGCGGCCGAAGATCACCACCTGCTTGAACTGCGTTTCCACCGCACGGTAGATGCGTAGGTCGGCGAAGTGGCGCGTCAGCCATCCGACCAGCTCGGGGTCGAGCACGTAGGACGGCACGATGAAGATCAGCACGCCGTCGTACTGCAGCAGCGGCAGCGCGCGCTGATAGAAGAGCTTTTCCAGCCGCGCACGGCCCTGGCCCTGATAGCCGATGTTGCCGTTCACGTCCTTGCTCAGGTCGCCATACGGCGGGTTCAGCCACAGCAGCCCGAAGGACTGGCGCGAGATCAGCATGTCCATCAAGTCGCCGTGGATGCAGCGATCGACCAGTTGCCGTGCGTGGCGGGCCCGCTCGGCGTCGTACTCGACGGCGAAGGCCTGGACCTGCTCGCGCCCGAGGGCGTGGGCCGCTTCGGCAATCGCCACGCCTTCGCCGGCGCAGGGATCGAGGATGGACATGGAGCCGGGAGACGGCGCCAGTGCGGACAAGGCCCGCTCCAGCGTCGGCTCGTCGGTGGGGAAGTAGCCGTTACGGATGAAATTGCGCGCCAGGCGCGGAAACATGAGTGCCATGGATTACTCCTGATGATGGATGAGGGAAGGCGGGCACGCGCGGCGCGCATGCCCGTTGGGATGGCTCACGCCACACGCCGAAGCGGTGCGTTCGCGGCCAGTTCGTACTGCGTGGCGCCGAGGGTGCCGTTGCGGATCAGCTCGCCCAACGCCTTCGTCAGCGCCGGGACATCGAGGGCCAGCCGATGCCCTTCCAGCGGCCCGAGGGCCAAGGGGAGACCGGTCAGCATCCGCCGTGTCTGCAACAGCTCCAGCACGGTGTCGCGCCAGTGGTCGAGCAGTGGCAGCGGGCAGGTGTCCTGCACCAGCGTCCACAGCCGGTCGAGCCGGTGAGCGGAATCCCTGGGCAGAAGCGCCAGCGCGCTGGCGTTGGCCTTGTCTGGCTTCACGCAGCGACGATCGAACAGCCACACGTTCGTCAGCGAACCGAACAGCGTTCGCCGATAGGCGCGGGTGATGCGCTTTTCCAGGTTCTCGACGTTGCCGACGAAGACCGAGATGGATGCGCCCTGCTCGGTGATGACGTGGAACTGATCCAGTCCCTGTTCATCCCGGCCGAGGGTCAGGCGGGCGAGGAACTCCTGAACGGCGGTGTCGCGCGCCCAGATCGAGAGAAAGACGAGATTGCCCTGCTCGTCACCGACGCAAGCGTCGGCCATGAGGTCGGGGCATTCGTCGATGCGGTACAGCGGTTTCGCGGAAGAAGGTGCAGGCATGGTGATGTCCTCTTGGAAAAGAAGGAGCAACCACAGCCCGCGGGGCCGTGCTCGCCCCGGTTGGGTGAAGGAAGATGCGTGCCCCTAGACAGCGCGTCCCGCGTGGAAGCGGTGAACCCGCTCGCGCCACTCGGGGCTTTGCACCGGCGCCATGTCGAGATAGCGCAGCGGGCACGAGTAGTAGTACGGATGCACGGACTCATCGAGGGACTTGTAGCCCCAATCGCCGCCCGAACTTTCCAGCAGATGGCAGCCGATGTAGCAGACGGACTCACCGGCCGCGAGGCCCATGACGCCCGCCTGCCTGGCGGTGACGCGAACCACGGTCCACAGAACGTCGCCGTCCAGCGTGTGGTCGATGACTTCGCAGCAAGCGCGTTCGGACGCCTGCGGAGCGATCAGCTCGCGGATCAACTGATCGCGCGTCTGACGAACGAAGGTCCAGCCCATGAAGGTCTCCTTGAAGAAATGGCCGGAGCCCTCCCCGTCGGGGGAGAACCCCGGCGGGTGGCGGAATGCCGCGCAAGGCGGCGGATGGATCAGGCAGTCTTGAGGTGCCAGTCCTGGGACAACGGAGCGAACTCGTAGCCCAGCTTGTCGAGACGGTCGCGCTGCTGACGCAGCACACGACGATCCACGGTCGCATCGAGCTTCACGGTCTCGCCCAGGGGCCACAAGGCACCGAACAGCGCCGCGTCGTCTGCCTCGGCCGAGGCCGCAGCGGACACGGGAGCCGGTTCGCTGCCGAACGGCGTGGTATCGACCAGGGGATCGCGCGGACTGCGCGGCTTCGCCTTCGGCTTGGCCGGGGGCAATGCCGGCGCGGGCGTCTGCGCCTCCTCGTCGATCGGATCGACTTCCTGCGGACTCAGCCGGCGGGCCTCGTCGCGGCTCAGGGCGTCGATGTTGGACAGCGTCATCCCGCCCAGATGGGCGCGGATCTCGATGACCATGCGGCCGTTGGCGTTGTACGTGGAGGGACGAATCTCGACGATGGCGAAATCACCGTCGTACTTGCCCTCGCGGTACTGATCGAGTTCGGCGTTCTTCACGACGAACTCGCCGATCGAGGTCGCCAGGCGGCCGACGTTGAAGTCGCCGTTCCTGCCGTGGATGGTCTTGATGGCCAGTTGGCCGGGGATGGTGATCATGAAGGTCTCCTGGGACGATAGAGAAGACAAGGCCCCGGGGATGGGGCCTTGCGGGTCAAAACGACTCGGCAACGGCCAATGCGAGGGCATCGGCAGCGTCGTCGGCAGCATCAGCGTCGGGCTCGGAAGGCTCCGGTGCCGAGGCCTGCTGCGCGGCGGGCGCGTCGGACGTCACAGGGACTTCCGGGTCGCGCTCGCCGGTCTCGGTCGGCTTGGGTTCGGCCTTGTAGACGAGCTTGCCGTCGACCTTGATCCAGCTGACGAACAGCAGGCGGGCCTTGAGGCTCACACCCTGCTCGCCGGCACGCTTGCCCTTGGAGTAGGTGAAGGTGTCGGTCCACAGGTCGCCCATGCGGAAGCCGATCATCACCTTCTTCTCGGCGTCGACCGCCTGAATGCAGCGGCGCACCAGGTGCTGCGCTTCCGATCCCGATACGCGCGTGTCGAAACGCACATACGAAACGTCATCGCTGGGACCGTTCAGAGCCGCGATGTCGCAGGCCAGGAACGCATCGCCTTTCTTGGGCTTCACTTCGCGGATGCGATTGAGATACCCGAGGCCGGTGATGTGCAGATCGAAGTAGGACTTTTCGTTGGAAGTGGTCATGGTGAATCTCCTGGGAACAATGAGGCGGAGACACACCCGACCCAAGGCGGGGAAGGTGTGGAACCCCCGCGTGGGTTGATGGAACAGCTTGGTGGCATCGCCATCGAGAACCGATGGCCGTTCGCGCATGGATGCCGGTGCGAACTGGGGTGATCAACGCGGTCGGAACCGCGTCGCAGCCTTGAAGATCGTGGCTGCCTGGGCATGTCGCTGACGGACGTCAGCGGAACATGGCCGGAAGCGTGGCGCCGGGGCGGCGCGCAGGCGAGCGGCAATCGGCACTCGCGGCTGTCCGCATTGCCGGGAAGAAAGAGGCCCCCGGAGCGGGGGCCAGGGATGGGCGGTCAGTTGCCGCTGGGCGTGGAAGGAACCGCCTGCAGCGACAGGTGTGTCGCGGTGGCGGACACGTCGAGGTCGTCCTCGCTGTGCAGGATGCGCGCAAACACGCCCTCCTGCGGATCGAAGAACTCGCCGAAGTCGTCGCCACCGAACTCGGCGCGCGCCAGCTCCCACCAGTCATCGAAGGCATCGACATCCGGGTTGCAGCCAGCGGCATAGGCGATGGTCTTCTGGCGACCATCGGGTCGGCGCTCGCCGCACTCGGCCAGGAAGTACACGCCCTGATCCTTGACCAGGATGACGCGGCATTGATTCGCCACCGCTTCGGCGAGCACGGGCCGCAGCTCCGTGCCTTTGAATCGAACAGTCATGGGTGTGATCTCCAGGGGGCAGGAAAAGAGGCTTCCCGCCGCGAGGGCGGGAAGCTGCTGTGAGATCAGTGCCGGATAGCCTTACGACACGACAGGCACTGCACGCGGATGCGCCGCCAACTCCCGTCGTCGATCAGCCGTTCCAGCGTCTCGCCGAGGGTGTCGAAGAACACCTCATCGACCCGTTCGACCAGCTCGCCGTCGCGGTGCAGCTCCACCGCGTAGAGGTCGAGGCCACGCTCATACAGCACGGTGACGCGACCCTGGAACTTCGTCGTGGCGACGGTGAAGCCGATGGCCGGCGGCGTGCGGATGATGTCGGCGGGCAGCGGATCGACCCAGGTGATGTCCCGCGCGCCGGCATCCACCAGCATGTGGGTGACGCGCCGGAAACCGTCGGGAGCGGGCAACTGCTCCAGTTGGTCGACCAGTTCCTGCAGCTCGGGGCAGCGGGGCTTGGGAATCGGCAGCTTCGCCGGTGCGGACCCGAGCACCAACCGCTTCACCGTGTAGGGCTGGCCGTCGGCGGTGAACTCGGTCTGCTCCTCGGGCGTGTCCGCCCGCTGACCGTCGAAGCGGCGTCTGACATAGGGTTCGACCTGCACCTTGGCGCCCTCGTCGGGCACTTCGGTCACGAGCGTGCGATCGAGCACCGCGAACTCGGCTCGTCCCGTCTTGACGACGATGGCCTCGTCGGTGGTGGCGATGACCTTGCCCTCGAAAGGCTTCGGGTCGATGTGAAAGCCCAGCGTCGAAACCTTGGGCTGGCCGTCGAAGATGTTGAATTTGAACGAACGGACGTTGGAAGGCACATGACCGACAACGAGCGTCGGCATCTGTGCGCGGATGGCTTGGGTATCCATGGGGAGACTCCTTGTGGCAACCAAGGGACTCCCGCCCGCAAGGGAGGTCTGTCCCTTGAGGGTGAGGTGGATGGACGCGGGTGCGCCCGGAGAACGAAGCAACCAGCACGGCGAACCGCGCCGCAGTCTTGAAGGTCTCGACTGCCTGGGCATGCTGCCGGCAACGCCAGCGAACATGCGGCCAGCGTGCGGCACATGGCGGCGACCGTCCGTTGGGAATCGGCAATGCGCCGGCACCGCGTTCCGCGAAAAAGAAGAGCCCCGACGTGGGGGCTCGAATGGGTTGCGGGTTACTCGTCGTCGTAGAGCGTCAGCCCGTCCAGCACTGGCGCGTCGGCATCGAACACCAACATGCGAACGTCGGCGAGCGCAGCCAGGTGCAACACTTCCACGAGGGACTCCGGCACGCCCTTGGCCCGGTGCTCCTGCCGCAGCTCTTCGGCGGTGATGCCCTCGACATGCTGCAGGTTCGCATCCGTCCAGGGCGTGGCGACCAGCTTCACGCCGACCGCCGGGCTGTAGGGAATGCGGAAGGCCACGAACAGAAAACCGCTCGGCGTGGCGATGTCCGCCAGTTCGGCGAGGAAGCGACCGGCCTCCTCGGTGATGTGCGCCGAACTGATTTCCCAGGCACGGCCGTAGAACCCGGTCTCGAAGCGCAGGCGGCGTACCACCTCGCGCGCGGCTTCCTCGGAGTAGGTATCGCCGACGTGCAGCGGCTGGCCGGCTTCTTCGGCCATGACGGCGTAGACGAGGTTTCGGGCGATACCGTGGCTGGGGCACTGCGCGTCCAGCTCGGGCGGCACGTTCTGGCCCTCGGTGATCAGCGCGAAGTCGTCGCAGAAGACGCAGGCATGGCGCTCGACCTGGCTGTCCGGCAGGTGCGACTGCGAGACGTGCAGCGGCAGATAGCTCAGCGGGCAGTCGTCGTCGTAGGAAATCGCCAGCAGCCGCTGCACGGACAGGCCATCGTAGCCGCGGACGAAGGGTTTTTTGGAATGAGACATGGGATTCCTCCAGCAGAGGATGGCCGAGGCAATCCCCTGCCGGGGATTGAACCCCAGCGAGTGGATGAAGTGGCAGCCGGTCAGCCGGCCGCGGCGTCGGGCCGCCCTGGTGGCGGGCGGTGCAGGTCAGTGGAAGATGCTGATTCGGGACATGGCCGCTCCTGCGAAAGGAAGGAGGGACATGGCCCCGAACGGGGACGCATGTCCCTCGTGGGGTGGGATGAAAAGACGGCGGGTTGCCAGGCGCGGCTCACCAGCCGTTGTAGTGCAGCGTGAGGTCGGCGATGACCTGGCGCCGCTCCAGATCGAGGCCGCCGAAGTCGGACAGCCCCTCGAAGCCGCAACGCTTGAGCATCGCGCCGCCCTCGCGGGAGTTGTAGAAGCTCACCATCGCGGACAGGAACATGCGTTGACCGCTGCTCAGCACGCCCAAGGCGTCGTTGAGCATCAGCATGTTGGGCCGCAGGTCCCACTTGGTGGTGGCACGCTGCAGACCTTCGCGTGTGCCGTCGCCGAACCACTCGTGACCGGCGATCTGCGCGCCGCGCTTCCAGGCCTCGAAGAAGGCCTGCGGTGCAGCGTCGAAGTGCGCCTGTTCCAGCGCCATCTGATCGAGCACGTCTTCGGGTAAAGACAGATTCATGAGAGAACTCCTTGAAGGGTGGGAATCAGGCGTGAGCGCGCTGTGTCCAGGCATGGGTATCCAGGGCGCGCTGTGCTGCGAGGTGGTTCGGGAAATACTCGACGGACTCCCGCGATACCGGGCCTTCGTCGTCTTGTGTGCCGATGTAGTGGCCGGCCGCGCTGCGCAGCACCTGTAGCGGCAAACGCTTGCCGGTCCAGGTCAGCGCCAGCGCACCACTGCGCACTGCGGTTGCAGAGGAAGATGCGGAAGGTTCAGACATGCCGTGCTCCTTGGTGGGTCGGGGAGCACGCATCCCGCAGGGGATGGGGTTCCCCTCGGGTGGTTGAGAAAAGTGCATCGTCGCCAGGCCGGCGAGCGTCCGCGGTGGGCGATGCGAAGCGGACTGGATCGGTCGACGCGGCGAACCGCGTTGCAGTCTTGAAGACCGAGACTGCCAGGGCATGCCGCTGACGACTGTCAGCAACGCATGGCGTGAGGATGGGCGCGAAGCATGGCTGCCGTCGCAGGGAAAACCGAATCGCGGACGGCCCGCTTTAGGGCAATGGCCCGCGTCACGGGACAAGGCAAAGACCAGGGCGCCGAAGGCCACACGGGCCTTCGGCTGAAGAGAAAGGAAAACCACCTGTGGGCTGCGTCAGCGCAGGCCGTCGTCAAAGCCGTTCGCTGCGTCAGCAATCGCACCCGGCCCGTTTCGTGGCTGGGGCCGGAAACCTCTGGCGTGCATCCACACACAAAGGGAGCCCGATGTTTCGCCGGCGGGCACCGGCACGGAATACCCTCGGCCCAAGGGGCCTCCTCACGGCTCGCGCGGCGGCAAGGCGTCAGGAAGCCCCTCGTGACCGAGGCAAGGCACACCGATCAAGGGAATGGCGGCGGGCGCGATTCGTGGAGCAATGACCTTCTCGCCCCGTCGCCCGACGGCGGGCAGACGGGGCGCGCACACCGTTGCAGAAGGAGACGCGCGCTTTGGAGTCCCGCGCGGTGCGGGACGTTTGCCTCGCCGCCAGTGAAGTGGCCGGCGCGGCAGGGGGAAGCGAGGATCAGGACGCCTTGGAGGCAGCGCACCGCTTGCGCGGTGCGCTGCGCCGGCCCGTCGGGGACTCGATCGGCAACGTGCCCTTGCAGTCCGGGTAGCGCGAACAGGACCAGAACGCGCCGCTCTTGCCCGTGCGCTGCTGCATCGGTGCGCCGCACTGCGGGCAGGCCGGCGCCGGCGGCAGCTTGAGCGAGAGCGTTGCGCCGCGGTACTGCTGCACGAGCTGGCCGACCCACACGGACTGCTTCTCGATGAAGGTGTCCAGCGCCATCTGGCCGGCCTCGATCATGTCCAGCGCCTGCTCCCACACCGCCGTGGTGCCGGGGTCGGCGATGGCCGAGGGCACCGCGTCGATGAGCGTAAATGCCGCATCGGAAGCGCGGACGGCGCGGCCTTTCTTGACCAGGTAGCCGCGACCGATCAGACCGTTGATGGTGTTGGCGCGTGTCGCCTCGGTGCCGATGCCTGTGGTATCTCGCAGCTTCTGTTTCAGCCGCGGGTCGGTCACGAACTTGGCGACAGTCTTCATGGCCTTGATCAGCTCGCCCTGCGTGTAGGGCTTGGGCGGCAGCGTCTTCAGCGCCTTGAGATCCACCTTGCCGACCGGGCAGGACAGGCCCGCATGCAGCGCCGGCAGCACCTGGCTGCGCTGCGCATCCTCGCCGTCGGCATCGTCCGGCCCCGGCGTCGCCAGCACCTCGCGCCAGCCGGTGACGGCGATCTGCTTGCCCACGGCCGCCAGCGACTGACTGCCGCACGAGAACTGCGCTACCGTCCGGTCGAACTCATGGTGCGGGAGGAACTGCGCGAGGTAATGAGCGCGGATCAGCCGGTAGACGGCCAGTTCCTTCTCGTTCATGGCCGACAGGTTAGCGGGCTCCAGCGTCGGGATGATGCCGTGGTGAGCCGTCACCTTGCCGTCGTTCCAGGCGCGCGAACGCTGGTTGCGGTCGAGCTGGCCGATCAAGGGCCGCAGGCTGGGATCGGTGGCGAGCAGTGCATCGAGCACCGCCGGCACTTCCGCGAGCATGCTTTCGGGCAGGTATCCCGAGTCGCTGCGCGGATAGGTCGTCGCCTTGTGCGTCTCGTACAGCGCCTGCGCGATGTCCAGCGTCTCCTGCACGTCGAGGCCCAACTGCTTGGAGCACACCTCCTGCAGCGTGCCCAGGTCGAACGGCAGCGGCGGTGCCTCGCGCACGCGCTCGGTGTCCACCGACACGACCTGCGCATCGCGTGCGGCGCGAATGCAATCCGCAGCCTGCTGCGCCACCGGCTGCTGAAGGCAGCGACCCGCTGCATCGGTGCTGCCTTCGGGCGGTATCCAGCTCGCGGTGAAGGACCGGCCGGCATGGGATAGCAGCACGTCCACGGCCCAATACGGCACAGAGACGAAGCGCGCGATCTCGCGATCACGATCCACCACCAACTTCAGCGTCGGCGTCTGCACGCGCCCCACCGACAGCACGCCGGTGTAGCCGGCCTGCCGACCTAGAAGCGTAAACAGCCGGCTCAGGTTCATGCCGATCAGCCAGTCGGCACGCGAGCGGGCCAGGGCCGAGTAGTACAGCGGCAGCGTCTCGGCGGACGGCTTGAGCGCACCCAGCGCCTTGCGGATCGACGCATCGTTGAGCGCCGACAGCCACAGGCGCTGAATCGGCCCGTGGTAGCCGCACAGGTCGATGATCTCGCGGGCGATCATCTCGCCCTCGCGGTCGGCGTCGGTCGCAATCACCAGCTCGCCCGCCTTGGCGACGAGCTGCTGCACGACCTTGAATTGCGCCGCGGTCGCCGCCTTGGGCTCGACACGCCAACGCTCAGGAAGAATAGGCAGTTGCTCGATGGCCCAGCGCTTGTATTGATCGCCGTAGCCTTCGGGCGGAACCGCCTCCACCAGATGACCGATGCACCAGGTCACGACGACACCGGCGCCACTGTAGCAGCCGTTGCCGCGGTGGCCGGCACCCAGCACACGGGCGATGTCCTTGCCCTGGGACGGCTTCTCGCACAGGAACACGCGCATGAAGCCTCCTTGAAAATGTGCGGTTCATCGGATGGGCGTCAGCTTGGCGGGGCCAGGAGATGCCGGCAGCAAGGAAGCCGATTGATGCAGACACCGCTTTGTGATCGGCAGGCGGTCCGTTGCCGCAGCAGTGCGCATAGACCGCAGGAGCTGGCACAGCAAGAGCGTCGTTTCGGGAGGGCGGCTGGAACTCTGTGGACGACCTTGGAGCTATCCCCTGGGGATAGCTCGCTGGTGCATCGCGGGCGTATGACGGTTGCTACAGCCGCCCTCGGGGGACCGGCGATGGGCGAACTACTGTCCGCCGGCCGGCTTGGCGCTGAGCGCCACCGACTCGATGCGGTACGGCAGGATGCCCACGCGCCGCGCCTCGACCTTGAACGTCACGCGCTCGTTCTCGTCGGCGTCCTCCCATTCGTCGCGCACGGTGCGGCCCTCGACCAGCACCCGCATACTTTTCTGGTACAGCGTCTTCCAGTGCTCGGCGTCGCGGTGCCACAGCTCCACGGGCGCCCAGAAGCCGCCGCGATCTTCGTACTCGCCGTCCTTCTTCGGGATCGGGTTGTCGAAGTAGACGTTCAGGCGAAGCAGCCGGCGCGGCTCGTCGTTGCCGTTCGGGAATTCGCGGTAGTCCGGCGCAGAACCGATGTTGCCCTCGCCGACGAAGTGCGTGCTCATGGTGACTCCTTGGTGGTGGGTGGAACGGACGCGGTATGCCCGTGGACGCGCCGCAGGTAAGCCGCTTCGGCCTGGGCGGCCTTGCTGGCGCATTCCAGGGCTTGGCGAGCGATGCTGTGGGTCAGGCTGATCTGCATGTTCAGCACGATGCGCTGCAGTTCCATCGCGTACAGCTCGTCGATCAGCGAGGCCGGCGTCGCGGGGTTGGCCAGCAGGGCCTCCCACAACGCCACGCCCATGGAGGAACGGTCGAGGTTGCGCCAGCGCAGGAAGGTCGTCCCTGCGCCAGTGGCCTGCTGGGCCAGTTGCACGTCGAGCAGGCTGAAGGGGTAGGCGCGCGCCTGGGGCAGCACGCGCCGCTGCGCCAGGCCAATCACGTCGTCGCGCAGCGCTGCGCACTGGCTGGCCCAGGTCTCCAGACTCCCCTTACCCTTAAAAGGCTGTAAAAGGCCTTTTAGGTAGCCTGCGTGTTCCAGCCGCTGGAAGTCCGCCTGTTCCAGCGCCACGAAGCGCGTGGAGTGGCTGATGGGGGGCGATGCCGTCATGCGTCAGCACCCTCATTGCCCGTCGCTGGATTGGCTGCGCCATCCGTGTGAGCCGGCGCATCGGGCTCGATGGCGGGCGCAGCATGCGGCGTGCCGGGCTTGGTCGTCCGCCGCGCGATGGGTGGCGCGAAGCGCGAGCGGCGCGTGCCTTCCAGCACGTCCTGCGGCAGCTCGCCGAACTTCTCCAACGCCGCTCGCGCCGCGGCGTTCTTCGCCGCGAAGTCGTCGCGCGTCGTGCCCGAGTAGCGGTACTGCTGGGCCAGCGAGAACAGGCTGCGCAGCGCGTGCGCGCCATCATTGAGCCAGCGCTCCAAGGTGCTGCGGTCGATCAGCGCCGTGTGGTGCGCCAGGATGAGTTTGCGCGCCAAGTCGTCGTAGTCGGCCAGCAGGTACACCGCCATGAAGCCGAGCTGGGCGTTCACGAACAGCGGCAGCTTCACCGGCTGCACGTTCATGTTCTCGCCCAGCGACAGCGCCGGGGGCACGTCGGCCAGGGCCTGATCCACCTGTTCGCGCAGGGTCTGCAGACGGGTCTTGGTGTCGGCGAGTTTGTCCTCGATCCGCAACATCCACCAGTCCGAGTACGGATCGTCCTGCTCGGCGCCGCGCTTCATCTTGTTCATCGCACTGATGAAGCCGTTGAGTCCGATGATGCCGGCGCGCCCCTCGGTCGGCGCACGGCCGTGCCAGATGCGCGAAGCGTGGTGCGTGTGCAGCGTCAGCGACATCGCGCTGCGCAGCGACCCGAGATTCAGTTGCAGGGGTTCATTGGCCATGGGTGACGACTCGCATTAACGGAACGAGTCGCCAGCATCGGCACCGCCCGGAAGGCCGTCAGTCAACAAACCGCAATCGGCGTGCGCCCGGTTTGTCGGTGGCGGGAAGGCTGGCTGTCCCAGCTATCCCCTGGGGATAGCCTCGCGGCGGGTAGCGACGGCAAGCGCCGCCTGCTGTCCCAACTGTGCAATGAAACCTTCGAGTTGGCCGTCGGCAACATCGGCATGGCGGCCGGCGGCGATGTCGGCCCAGCCCATGCAAGCTGCTTCCTGCAGCGCCTTGAGTTTGGCTGCTTCAGGCTCCTTGGTATTCATGGTGAATCTCCAGTGAGGAAAACCTCCTTCACTCCCGTGCCGGCGGCCACTGCTGCGCGGCGTGCAACACGCGCAGGATGGACACCGCGCGGGTGTCCTCCATGTAGACCACCACGTAGTTCGCACGCACGACCATCTCCCGCGTGCCGGCCACGCGGCCAGGCCGGTAGAGCTTCGGGCGCTCCGGCAGCTTCGCGGCCTTGGCCTCGATGTCGTCCTTCAACCGCTGCGCGGCATCGGGGTTGTCGTCCGAGATGTAGTCAACAATCGCCAGCAGGTCGGCGCGGGCAGCTTCCCGCCACTCAAGTACGCGCACGCCGCTTCCTGTCGATCAGGGCCTGCGCCTCATCCATGACCTGCTGGTGCGGCACCGGCGGCCGTGTGTCGGCCAGCGCCTCCTGGACCTTCGCCCGGAACCAGGCATCGTAGGCCTCCGGGTCGGCCGTGAGGCCAGCCGGCAGTGCGCCTTCCTTGACCACACGGGTCAGCAGGATGCGCACGGCGTCCGAAACGGTGAGGCCGACCCCGGCGAGTTTCTCGGCTGCATCGGCCTTGAGCTTATCGTCCACGCGGATGTGCAGCATCGAAGTCTGTGCGGCCATCGTTGCTTCTCCTGTTATGCATTAGCCCCTATTTTGTATCTCAATTGAGACCTTGGCAAGGGTGTAGCCGGATTGACCCGCCGGAAGGCTCCCTGTCCCAGCTATCCCCAGGGGATAGCTCGGCCGGTCACGGGTCGCGCAGGGCCGCCCGCAACCGCGCCAGGTGGGCGCGCGCCACTTCGGGGGATACCGGCGGTGCCGATGGCGCCGGTGCCGGTGCGGGTGGACGGGAAGCAGGCGGCACCGTGGCGCTGTCGCCCGCCCAGGCCTTGAACTCCCCACGGATCGCCTTCTGGATGATGCCGAACAGGTAGCCAGCCGGGTTGCGCACCGAGCTGTTGCAGCAGCGCGCCTCCCATTCGTCCAGCACCGCCTGCCGCAGGGCTTCGTCCACCTGCCGCAAGGCCACCAGCGCGCCGGACTGCTGCTCGTGCTTCAAACGCTGGAAGCGGTCTGGCAGCCGCAGGTTCTGCAAGGCCCTCGCGCGCGGTACTGTACGTACTTCATTTATACGATCATTACGTACTGTACGGTCCTGCTTCGGAATCCGAAGAGAGCCGTCCGGCGCGGGTTTCGGCCCTGCTTCGGATTCCGAAGACGGGCGCGCAGCATTCCGAAGAAGGGCTTCCTGGCCTTCTTCGGATTCGTGGTCCGCACCCTCCTGTGGATAACCTGGCGTCGTCCAGCCATGCCGCGCCATGCGCTGCGCCAGCACTTGCAGGCGGGTCGGCAGCGTGCGCCCGCTGAGCAGCGGGTCTTCGGCGATCTCCCGCAGCGTGTTCATGCCCACGACCTGCACCGCCTTCGCCGCGTGCGTGAGCGCCTGACTGACCAAGCCCAGGTAGTCCGGGTCGAGCTGCATCGCCTCGAAGGGCGACAGCGGTTCGTCGTGCAGCACGTAGAGGTTGCCTTGGATACGGCCGGTCCTGGGATCGCGCCGCCGCCGCACCAGGCTGAGCCAGCGTGTCAGCCGCAGCAGCGTCAAGGCGCGCGCCACGGTCTCGTGCGAGGCTTGCGACGCACAGGGCATGGACGCCAGATAGGGGCGGAGCTGGTCGTAGGTAGGAAAGGCGGTCACGCCGTCGTCGTTGAGCTGCAGGCGGAACACCTGCCAGGCATTGCGCTCCAGCGGCGTCAGGCGCCGGTCGAGGAACAGCGCGCGCGGGACGCTCTCGTGCCGGTTGCCGCTGTAGAGAAAGCAGTCCTGGCTCGGCGCCGTGCCCTGCGCCGGTTCCTTCGGCTCAAGGTGCCGCAGCGCCTCGTCGAACAACGCCGACAGCGCAACCGGGCCATCGCGCCGTGGTGCGCTGCCCGTGGTCATGGCTACACCAGCCCCTGGTCGATCCAGTTCCGTATCGCCGACCAGATCACCGACATGGGCAGGGTCATGGCCTCGGCCAGGTCCATGGTCAGCGCCAGCATCGCCATGTCGTCGGTCAGGGCGATATGGCGCTCGGTGACGCCGGCCTTCCAGCGCTCCCACAAGGCCACGTCCTGCGCCTCGTCGAGTACCGGATGCCGGCCCTTGCGCTTGGGCAGCCCGAGGATGTCGCGGCGCAGCGCCACTTCCTGATGCGTGAGGCCGTAGAACTTGCTGACCATCTCCGTGCTCGCCCCCAGGCGCAGCATGCGGTCCACCGTGGCGATCTCCCGCTCCACGTCGTGCACCTGGCTCAGCAGCCGCTTCAACACCTCCTGGTTCACCGACACCGAACACCATGACACCGTGGCATTCACCAGCATGCTCACGAGTTCAGGGTGCTTCAGCGCATCCAGCTCCTCCTCGCCGAAGCCCATGGCCTTGCAGCGGCGCAACTGGCCGTTGCGCAGGTCATGCAGGGCCTGGGCGATCACGGCCTGGTTGAGCGGGTGCGGTGCCGACATGCGAGAGCCTCCTGCGCTCAGGATTCCTGGCCCGCTTCGCCGGCTTGCAGGTCCAGCAGCCGGCGCGCCAGGCGCAGCAGACGGAACAGCTTCACCAGCGCAGCATCGCTCAGGCGTGTGGCCGAGCCGCCGTGGCCATGCAGCAGCGCCGCCAGCTCGTCGGCCAGCCGCGCGCGGTCCAAGCCGTTCGCGGCAGGCGGCGCCGCACTCAGCGCATGCAGCAGGGTGAGCACCGCCCGCGCGAACGCCGGCAGCGCTTTCGCCTGGCCCACGGCCGGCGCCACGCAGACGAAGCCGATGCCGCCGTCGATGGCCTCGATGTGGTCGGCCACCGCCGCGTCCCCGGCAATCTCGCGCGCGAACTGCGCGATGTGCACGCGCAGGCGATCCGGCGCGTCCAGCCCCGGCTCGATATACCAGACGTCCGAGATGGGATAGAGCCCGCCAGCCTGCACGGGGATCGCACGCAGCGCGTCGACCTCGAAGTCGGGCAGCTTGTCGCCGAGCTGGTCCGCGACCATCCGTTGGATGGACAGCAGGCGCTCGGTGGTCGGTGCCGGTGTCACGATGTGCCCTTGCAGACGCTCGTCGCGTTGCCCGTACTGTTCCTCCGGCGCTCCGGGCGGTGCAGGCGGTGTTGCTGCTGGCGCCGGAGGCGCGACCGGCGTGGTGTCGCGCGGCACAGACGAGGCGGGTGGCTGCCGAGGCGCGGAGACCGGCGAGGGCGGTGTAGCAGGCAAGACAGGTGCTGCCGGGGGCGTCGGCGCTGCCGGTTCGCTGGTCAGCGCACGCTGGCGGCTTTCGCTGTCGTTGATCTCCAGCGCCAGCGTGTCGTAGTCCGCCACCAGCAGCTCGGCCATCTGGCCCACGAGCTCGTCCTGCACCCGCTGCGGCGAGAAGTCGTCTGGCTGAGTGTCGAACTGCGTCAGCACGTCCTGAAACAAGGTGGCGAAGTCCACGGCCACGGTGCGGCCCAGCGCACGCCGCTCCCAGGTGCGCTCGCACGCCTTGCGCAGCACCGCGAGCCGGTCCACCTGATGCCGGCCCAATCCGCCGTACAGCAGCGTCGGGATCGCCGGCAGCAGATAGCGCACCGCATCGTTCATGCGGCTGATGTGCGACTGCGGCACCGGATAGCCGTCGGCAGTCAGCCGCCGCGCGAGTTCGCTCTGCGACAGCGCCTGGCCGCTTTCCTGCTCGTAGAACTCGCGCGCCTTCTCGATGCCCAAGGCCCGCTCGATGAAGGTCAGCCCGCCGCGCAGCTCGTTCTCGGCCAGATGCCCGGTCAGCGCCACGATTTCGCCGCGCGCCGGCCACGGGCGGAACAGGCACGCAATGCGGAAGAAGCGTTCCTCCTTGGTCTCGCTCCACAACTCGCGCAGGATCGCCAGCCGCGTGTTGCCGCCGTTGCGAATGATGTAGTGCGCCTCGCCCGGCCTGCGCGTGATCGCGGGGGGCGCGTCCAGCCCACGTTCGCGGATGGACGCCTTGATCTCCGCATAGGCCGGGTTGCGCGTCACGCGCGGGTCGTGGTCGTAGGGCCGCAACTGGTTCAGCGTCACCATCATCGGCGTGTCGGCGATGGGGTCGCTCAAGGTCGCGGCCGAAGGGCCGCTGCGCTCGAAGCCGGTGGCCAGCAGCTTGGCAGCCATGTCCTGCGGCGTCAGCTCAGCCACGGCCGTTCTCCTGCGCCTGCCGGTCGGCCCGGCGAAGTTGCGCGCGGGCATTGCGGTCGGCACGGTGGTCGCTCGCAGTCGAACTGGTGTAGATCGACGCGCAGCCTGGTTTCGTGAATTTCAGGTGCCCGCCGGACGTGCGCACCACGCGCCAGCCTTCGCCCAGCGCGAACTCGATCAGCGCGCGCAGCCGTTCACGGCCGCGCGCCAGTTCATGTGCGCTCGCCATGGCTGGCCCCTCCCGCATCGGCCCGGCCGGTGACCAGCGCGAAGCACTCCCGCCACGCGGGGAACAGCTCGCCGGCCAGCGTGCGCATGGTCTCCAGCGCCGCGGGCGCCGTGCGCCCAGCCGGCTGCCGGTACTCCACCCGGTGCACTGGCAATCCTCGTGTCGCAGCGCGCGGATAGGCTTCGATGGCCGGCACGTCGGTGCCCAGCACCTGCACGCCGGCCTGTTCCTGGAACACCTGTCGCAGCGCCTGCTGGACCAGCCGCGCGTTCGACGACACCGGATGCACACGGTTGATGAGCAGGCGCAGCGGCGGCGGCTCGATGCCCAGGTGCCGATACGGCGCGATGTCCTCGATCAGTTGCAGCGTGCCGCGCCGCAGCTCGCGCGCCGCGAGGATTTCCGGCGTCACCGGCGACAGCGCCAGGTCGGACGCCAGCACAGCCATCTCCAGCAGCACGCTGCGCGCGCCCTGGGTGTCGATCAACAGCAGGTCATAGTGCGTGCGGAAGACGGGCAGCAAATGGCGCAGTCGCAGGCGCCCATCCGGAGCGTGCAGCAGCAGCGTGTTCAGTTCGCCGCGGTCGTCGTTCGAGAGCACCAGGTCCAGGCCCGCGATCGCGGTGCGCGACACCAGTTGCTCGATGCGCCGCTCGTTGAAGGCCAGCATCTCGTAGATGCCGCCGGGCGCGCGCACGTCCAGCGTGAAGTAGCTCGACAGCGTGGGCTGCACGTCCAGGTCCAGCAGCAGCACGCGCAGCCCGGCATCGGCGATGAAGCCGCCCAGGTTGGCCGCAGTCGTGGTCTTGCCCACGCCGCCCTTGGTCGAAATGATGGACACCACCTGCATGGGCTTCTCCTCGTCGAATGGCATGAACCGAGAAGAAGCGTCAGGCGCGTTCTTTGAGGCGCTCGGCGATCCACTGTTCGATCTCCACCGAGTCCCAGCCCACCGCGCGCACGCCCAGGCGCAGCGCCTTGGGGAACTTGCCTTCCTTCATCAGGCTGTAGATGTGCGCGCGCTTGAAGCCGGTCTTGGCTTCGACCTCGGCGCGGCGCAGGATGCGGTGCTCGGTCGGTGCCGCCGTGGCGGTGGTCTGCGAAGACATGAGGGTCACTCCTTAACGCTCAGTGGCGCTGATTGGCGTGACTCGAATTAAGAACGCCGCGTTGAAGAAAGACACCGCAAATGCGGTTTCCGCGACCGCAGATACGGTCTGGCATCGCTCAGGAAGTTGTGCTCTGCAGATTGCGCCGAGCCAGTGCGAACTTGGCCTGCAGGGTGCGCTCGGTGATGCCCATCGCGTTGCCGTGGTGCGCCACCATCGCGCTGATGATGGCCTCCTGCGTCAGGAAGCTGGAATACGGCATGCCGCTGGGCGACTTGCCCAGCAGCAGCGTCAGTAACCCGCCAACGATGTTCAGGTAGGTCGATTCGCTGCGCGGCCCCAGCGTGTTCGCACGCTCCGTGTCGGCCGCGCAGGCGGCGTGCGTTTTCAGCAGCGCCTCATGCTCGGCGCGCAGCGTCTCGAGCACGCCCAGGTGTTCCGCCAGCCGCGCCTTGATCGCTTCCCGTTCGACCAGCAATGCGCCCACTGTGTCCAGGCTGATCGCCGGGTGAAGCGCACGCTCGATCTCATCGAACAGAAACGTCGGTTTCTCGCCTGGGTAGTAGTGCGCCATCCAGGCTTTCAGATCGACGTGCCGCACCGTCAGCGACGGGTCGTCCATTGCCAGGCCCTGCGTGTCCCGCACTAAGCCCTCCTTGCCATACGGCATCTCGCCGTGAGCCAGCGCATCGAAGATTCTTTCGGCGTTCAACCGCAGCATCGGCCAGCGCGGAAACTCCGTTGCCTCCGGCAGAGGCCGCTCTCCCAAGGCCGCCAGGATGCGCCGCTCGAAGCGCAGCAATCCGCTCCAGCGGATTGCCGCCTCGATCGGGCGGTAGTAGGTCTTGGCGCCATCGGCCAGGCTGCTCGACTTCGGCATATCGCGCGCCTCCATTCGTCATCGCACCGAGTCCAAGCACGCGCACCCGCCGTACAGGCGGCGTGCGTGGCTGTCCAGGAATCTCCGGGCGAAACGAGCAGGTGGCGAAGCGGCGAAGACCGTGGCATCGGTGATACCGCCGGTTCCGATGCGAGATGTGCGCCTTGCCGCGCAAGGCGCCATCACTCACAATTCGCAAGCCGCGAAACATGCTGTCACCAGCGTCATTCGCGGGCGCCATGCCTGACCCGGATAACCAGGCCAAAGTCTTTGCAGGGAAAAAGGCCCAGTAAAGCGCGATCAGCTCAACACGCCAGAGCCGATGCGCATACGGCAAGCACTGTTGCGCCGCGCGTCTTCGCTGTGACGCGCCACGATGGGCATGCGAGTTTCATCGCAGGATGCCAACCGCAAGCGCGAGCAACGCCTGGATGCAGCGCGCCCGTGCACAACGTCAATGGAAACCCGCTATGACAAAACAGGTCTGGCGGTTTGACCAAAATGGAATCGGCCAACCCGCCTGAAACAGCCTCATGCGAGCCGTTGCGTATCCAACGGCATATGGCCGACACGCTGCGCACGGTCGATGAAGTGGCGCAGTGGCTCCGACATCGCGCCCTCGGGATGTAGCAGGTAGGTCGTCAGCGCCGCCGAGTCTTCATCCAGCGGCCGGACGATCACGTCCGCCTGCCGGCATGCCACCACGTGCGCCTCGGTGGAAAATCCCACGCCATAGCCGGCCGCCACCAGGGCCAGCATCAGCGAGTGGGTCGTCACGTACTCGGCCACGACCGACGGTGTCTCCACCAGGCGTAGCAGGCGCTCGCATTGCCGGCTGCACTCCGCACACACCTGCGGGTGGCACAGCACCAGCGGGTAGCCCACCACCTCTTCCAGCGGCACCCGCTTGTGCGCCAGCAAGGGGTGCCGCGCGGGTATGGCCACCACCAGCGGGTCTTGCCACACCGGCATGGCGACCACCCCGGCCTCCATCTCGCCGGCCATCGCAAAGGCCGCGTCGTACAGGTCGTTGCCCAGCCCGCCCACCACCTGCGACAGCGGCGCCTCGAACAGCCGGATGCCCACTTCCGGCGCCTCCTCCCGGCACAGCGCGAGCAGCGCCGACAGCCGGGTCCGCCCGACGCCGCCGGCCAAGGCGATGCGCAGGGTGCCCCGGTGTCCCGCCGCCACCGCCCGCGCCTTGGTCTGGGCTTGCTCAAGGGTCAGCAGCACGCGCCGGGCCTCCTCCAGGAACACCTGCCCGGCCGGGGTCAGGCGCACCCCGCGCGGCGTGCGCTCCAGCAGCGTCACGCCCAAGTCCGCCTCCAGTTGGCGGATCGTTCGCGACAGGGGTGACTGCTCCACATGCAGCCTTCGCGCCGCCCGGCCGAAGTGCAACTCCTCGGCCACGGCGATGAAACAGCGAAGATGGCGTAAGTTCATGTACTTCCCCCCCAGAAAGTGGAGTCCATTCCTCTGGCCGTAGGGAACCGCATGAGTGCTTCCCGGTGGCGATGCCGGTCACAGAGGCTTTCCAGTTGCCGCCATCCGGCCTTCAGTCGCTGGCGAGGCTGCGAGTGTCCAGGCAAGGCCGGGTTATTCCATCGGTGTTGCCATATCACACAAAACCACGGACAATCAATAATATTTATTATTAGCATCTGTGTCTGAATGGAGTGAAGCCGATCAAGCCCGACGTGGCGAACCTGTCCGTCACTACCCACGGCAGCGTGTTCTGGAACGACGAACGCATGGGCGACGAGCAGCTCGCGCAGCGGCTGCAGGCCTCCGCGCCGCGTCAACCGCAGCCCGAGGACTTCATCCGCGGCGACCGCCTGGTGGATCTACGAGCGCGTCGCCCAGGGGATGGCGGCTACGCAGAAGTCCGGGGTGTTGGAGCTGGGTTCGTGACCGACCAGGCCACGACCGGGGTGAGCCGAAAGACACCCCCATGAAACTGCATCGGCACGCCCGCCCTGACGCCGGCGTGTCGTCGTCGGCTGCACCGATCGCGAACTCCGACACGCGTGAGCGCCTGCGCGCGGTGCTCGACACACCGGCTGATTTACCAGCCTTGCGGACGCAGCATCGTCTTCGCGGCCCTGGTTCGCAGGAACGCCTGCGTCATATTGCTTGGCCGCCCGCCCTGGCATGGCAGCAGCAAACACTGGCCATCAGCATTCAGTGTCCGGCTGTGTGCGCCGGCCAGCTCCGCGCGTGTCGGCGACGGGCCTGGTCCCGACAGGCATGAGTGCTTCGACGCGATGCAATCGAAGGAGGTACTGACGGGATGCGGATGTAGATGCTGGCGCCCGAGATGCCGAACCAGAAGAAGACAAACAGGAGGTGGCCTTGGATTTCAGATTGCTGCGTTACTTCGTCGCAGTTGCGGAAGAACTGCATCTGGCCCGTGCAGCCGAGCGTCTGGGCATCGAGCAGTCGCCTGTGTCGCGTGCGATGCGCGACCTGGAAAGCCAGCTTGGCGTGCAGTTGTTCGACCGCAGCACACGCCTGACGCGGCTGACCTGGGCCGGCCAGGTGTTCCTCGGCGAATGCCGGCGCGTGATGGCCACCGTGGAGCAGGCAGTCAAGAGCGCCAAGGCGGCGGCACAGGGCTACCAGGGCCATCTGCGCATCGCCATCTGCGACAGCCTGGCGCAGCCCCGCATCGCCACCCTGCTGGCACGCAGCCGTGAGGAGGAGCCCGAGCTGGAGATTCGCGTCTTCGAGCTGCCGTTCGCGCAGCAGCTCAAGATGCTGCACGACGATCTGCTGGACATCGGCTTTGCGTTGTCAAACGCGGTGCATGATGGCCTCGTCGCCGAGCCGGTGTGGACCGACCCGCTGTCGGTGATCGTGCCCGCACGCCATCCCTTGCTGGCACACGTGCAGGTGCCGCTGCCCGAAGCCTTGAAGTTTCCGCTGGTTCTGTGCCACCCCGAGGCGGGCTCCGGTTGCCGCCACCAGATTCAGGCGGTGCTGCAGGACACGAACATGCCGCTCAAGCTGGTGGACGAAGTGACCAGCCTGGGCGTGATGCTGACCCTGGTCGGCGCCGGCTACGGCATCGGCTTCGCCATCGCCTCGCAGGTGCAGACGCTACAGCGCCCGGACATCTCCATTCGTCCCCTGGCCGGCATCCCACCGATGCTCTCCACCTACCTGCTGCGCCGCCGGGGCGAACCCTCGGAGCCCATGAGGCGATTCATCGAGCGGGTGAAAGACGGGGCCGCGCCGGTCGATGATGAGCCGGTCCTTTGAGGACGCAGCTCGCCTGTCCGTTGCGGCCTGTGGCGTTATGTGCCGGTGGACAGATAGACTTCGGAATGAAATCCGATGCTCTGGCTGTTGATAGATGTGCTTGGCTCGCTTTGGATCACCCGCAACGGCCTGCGTTGACCAGGCCGAAGACTTGAGTCCACAATCGAGTCCATTCCGTGACGCCTGGATCGGAAAAAACGTTCGTAATAAACGAGTTAGCGACCGGGTGCTGTTCCCATCACCCGCTCCAGATCCAACGGCGGTCAGCCTCCTTCGAGGTTGACCGCCGTTTTGGTTTCAGCATTACGTGTTCGGCGGCCGGCGCGGCCCTCCGGCTGGGCCGGTTGGCTTCACGCAAATGTATTGGTCCAGCTGGATGCTGGTCGGCATGGTCGGGGTCAAGCGGGAGTCGCCATGGAAACGACGGTCGTGCTGGGATGGCGGGAATGGGTGGCCTTGCCTGGCCTGGGCATCGAGGCGGTGCGCGCCAAGGTGGATTCCGGTGCACGCACCTCGGCGCTGCACGTGGATGCGCAGTGGCGGTTCCACGAACAGGGCGCGCCGTGGGTGGGCTTCCGGGTCACCCCCGGGACACGCTGCCAGGCGGCCGTCGAGGCCGCGGCGCCGATCCGGGACGAGCGCGTGGTCACCGACTCGGGTGGCCATCGCACGCTGCGGACGTTCCTGCGGACCACGTTGGTACTGGGCGGCGTGGAGCGTGAAATCGAGATCAACCTTGCCCAGCGCCAGGGCATGCTGTTCCCGATGTTGCTCGGCCGCACGGCCATGGCGCGTGCGTTCACCGTCGATCCGTCACGATCCTTCCTCCACGGCCGCGCGCGTCCCCACGTCGCGCTGCCACCCTCGATGCCCGGGATGCCGTTGCCATGAAGTTCGCGATCCTGTCGCGCAACACCAAGCTCTACTCCACCCGGCGGCTGGTGGAGGCGGCGCGCGAGCGCGGCCACACCGTGCGCGTGCTGGACCCGCTGCGTTGCTACATGCGAATCGCCAGCGACGGTTTCCACATGCACTACAAGGGCCGCGAGTTGCGCGGATTCGACGCGGTGATCCCGCGCGTGGGCGCCTCGGTGACCCGCTACGGTTCGGCCGTGCTGCGCCAGTTCGAACTGATGGGCACCTGGTCCCCCAACCCCTCCGAGGCGGTGCTGCGTGCCCGCGACAAGCTGCGCAGCCACCAGTTACTGGCCGCGCAGGGCATCGGGCTGCCAGTGACGGTCTTTGGCGACAATCCGGACGACACGGTGGACCTGCTGTCGATGCTCGGTCCGCCGCCGCACGTGATCAAGCTCAACGAGGGCAGCCAGGGCGCGGGCGTGATGCTGACCGAGAAGCCGTCGGCCTCGCGCGGGGTGATCGAGGCGCTGCGCGGGTTGTACGCGCAGTTCGTGGTGCAGGAGTTCATCGCCGAGGCCAAGGGGGCGGACCTGCGCTGTTTCGTGGTGGGCGACCGGGTGGTGGCGGCGATGAAGCGGCAGGCGCCCAAGGGAGACTTCCGCTCCAACCTGCATCGCGGCGGCCACGCCAAGGGCATCAAGCCGACCGCCCTGGAACAGGCGACGGCGATCCTTGCGGCGCAGACACTGGGACTGGGCGTTGCGGGCGTGGACCTCATCCGCTCGGCACGCGGCCCGCTGGTGCTGGAGGTCAACGCCTCCCCGGGGCTGGAGGGGATCGAGGAGGCCTCCGGGGTGGATGTGGCAGGTGCGGTGATCGAGTACGTCTACGGACAGGCGGCGCGGAGCCGAGATGCGGCCAGGCGGGCCGAGGGTGACTTGGCGAATGGTGAATATTCAATGGCGTTGGCAGAAGATCGCAGATTATCTTCGCATGATGCGCGCAAACGGCGGGGTCGGGCCCGACGCGCTTGACCCTGTTCCCAATGGGCCGGGGCGGGGGCTTTAACGGCGCTTTAATCGGTCCCTGCGTAATCTGTTCCCACCGTTGCTTTGCCTCTCCGCGTCAGGTTGGCCCGGGAAAGCGGGCTTCGGTATCGGGGCAACACCTTTTGACCCAGGCGTGGGGATTCCCCGTCTGGGTCTTTTTGTTTTCCGGCATACACTGTCGGCGATCATTGGAACCCGGGCGCGGCGACGCGGTCGAAGGACCCACCTACAGGACGATTCGATGCGCATCCTAGTCATTGAGGACAACCAGGACATCGCCGCCAATCTCGGCGACTTCCTCGAGGACCGCGGGCACACCGTGGACTTCGCCGCCGACGGCATCACCGGGCTGCACCTGGCCGTGGTGCACGAGTTCGATGCCATCGTGCTCGACCTCAATCTGCCCGGGCTGGACGGCCTGGAGGTCTGCCGCAAGCTGCGCAACGAGGCGCGCAAGCAGACGCCGGTATTGATGCTGACCGCGCGCGACAGCCTGGACAACAAGCTGGCGGGCTTCGACTCCGGCGCTGACGATTACCTCATCAAGCCGTTTGCGCTGCAGGAAGTGGAAGTGCGGCTCAACGCGCTGGCGCGCCGCGGGCGCGGCGTACAGACGCGCGTGCTCAACGTGGGCGACCTGGAATACAACCTGGACACGCTGGAAGTGCGCCGCCAGGGCAAGCTGCTGCAGCTCAATCCGACCGCGCTGAAGATCCTGCAGGCGTTGATGGAGGCGTCGCCGGCGGTGGTCACGCGGCAGGAGCTGGAAACCCGCGTGTGGGGCGAGGAGCTACCCGACTCCGACAGCCTGCGCGTGCACATCCACGGCCTGCGCGCGATGGTGGACAAGCCCTTTGGCGAGCCGATGATCCAGACCCGCCACGGCATCGGTTACCGCATCGCCCCGCCCGATGGCGCCAGCTGACCCGGCTCCGGCTCCGGCTCCGGCGCCGCGCCGCCACCGGCGGCGGTACCGCAGGCGGCTGCGCAGCCGCATCATCCTCGGTTTCGTCCTGCTCGGTTTCGGGCTGACGACCCTGTTCGCGTTCGCGACCAACTGGACCCGCACCCGGGTCGAGAACACGCTGGTCGAGGACGTGATGAACCGCAACATCGACGAGTACGCGCGCCAGTACTTCGCCAAGCCCGACGCAAAGCCCGAGTTCGGCGTGCAGCAGATGCTGGGCCGGGTGGTGAAGCGGGAGAACTTCGAGGCGCTGCGGCTGGAGCAGCCGGACTGGTACGAACTGCACGATGGCATCCACAGCATCACCGGGCGCAACCCTGATGGCAGCCCGTTTGCGTACAAACTCGCGGTGCGCAAGACGCAGGACGAGTGGTTCTTCCTCGCCTACGACATGACGCAGTCGATGCGCGGCGAGACGCAGTTCAACCGCGCGATCTACAGCTCGGTGGTGGTGTTCACCCTGCTGTCGCTGGTGGTGGGCTGGTGGTCGGCGTCGCGGGTGATGAGCCCGGTGTCGGAGCTGGCCACCCGGCTGAAGAAATCCGGCCGCACGGCGCTGCCGGAGGCGCTGGCCAGTCACTTTCCCGACGACGAGGTGGGACAGCTGGCGGCCGCGCTGGATGACTACGCCGGGCGCCTGACCGAGGTGGTACAGCGCGACCGCGAGTTCAATGCCGACGTCAGCCACGAGTTGCGCACGCCGCTGGCGGTGATCCGTGGCGCGGTCGAGCTGCTGCTGTCCAAGCCGGAACTCGATGACAAGACCCGCGGACGACTGCAGCGCATCCAGCGCGCCGAGCAGCAATGCACGGACCTGATCAGCGCGTTGTTGCTGCTGTCGCGCAACGAGCGCGGTCACGGCGCGACCGACGTGGCAAGGCAAGCCGAGCAGTTGCTGGACGTGCACCGCACGCAGCTGGGCGGCAAGGCGCTGGAACTGCGGCTGGAAGGCGAGCGCGGGCTGGTGGTGGACGCACCCGAGGCTGCGGTGACCGTGGCGCTGGGCAACCTGATCGGCAACGCGGTGAAGTACACGCCCAGCGGCGAGGTGGTGGTGCGGTTGGCCGGGCAGGCAGTGGAAATCGCCGATTCCGGTCCGGGGCTGAGTGCCGAGGATGCCGCGAAGCTATTCCAGCGGGGCTACCGCGGCACGCATGCGGGGCACTCCCAGGGCGGTGGCATCGGCCTGTCGATCGTGCGCCGCTTGTGCGACCTCTACGGCTGGGAGGTCAGCGTACGTCCGGGCGATGTGCGCGGCGTGCTGGCGACGCTGACCTTTTCGCGCTGATCAACCGTCCCCGACAGCCCCGGAGTGCTGAAGGCACAACGCCACCGCGAGGCGGTGGCGTTGTGGGGGGCGGGTTCCAGGCGAAGCGCGCGGCGGAGCGGACCGCAAGCCGGCAGGCGTCGCTCCGCTCTCAGTCCAGCATTTCCAGCCAGCCGTGCTTGTCGGGCGTGCGCCCGTCGAACAGACCGAAGAACAGCTCCTGGATGCGGCGGGTGACGGGGCCGGCGTGGCCCGCACCCACCTGGCGGCCATCCACCGAGCGGATCGGGGTGATCTCGGCGGCGGTGCCGCACATGAACAACTCGTCGCACAGGTACAGGTACTCGCGCGGCATGTCGCGCTCCACCACTTCGATGCCGGCGTCCCTGGCCAACGTGATGAGGGTATTGCGGGTGATGCCGTTGAGCAGCGCGGCCGACACCGGGGTGGTGTGCAACGCGCCATCGAACACCAGGAACAGGTTCTCGCCGGCGCCTTCGCTGAGCAGGCCGGTGGACGCCAGTGCGATGCCCTCGCCGAAGCCCAGGCGCCGCGCTTCGCGCGCGATCAGCTGGCCGGACAGGTAATTGCCGCCGGCCTTGGCGCCAGCGGGGATGGTGTTGGGCGCGAAACGCTGCCAGCTGGACACGCAGGCGTCGATGCCTGCTTCCAGCGCGCCTTCGCCCAGGTACGGGCCCATGAACCACGACGCGACCGACATCTCCACCGGCGTGTCCGCCGACAGGCCGAAGCCGCCCAGGCCGCGATAGGCGAACGGACGCAGGTAGGCCTTGGTCAGGTTGTTCTTCTTGATGACCTCGCGGCAGGCGGCGTTGATGGTGGCCAGGTCGTACGGCATCGGCATGTCGTAGATCCGGGCCGAGGCGTACAGGCGCTTGTTGTGGTCGGTCAGGCGGAAGATGGCCGGGCCGTTGGCGGTTTCGTAGCAGCGGATGCCCTCGAACACCGAAGAGCCGTAGTGCAGGGCATGGGCCATCACGTGGGTGGTGGCCTCGGCCCAACGCTTGATTTCGCCGTTGTGCCAGATCCATTCAGGGTATTGCATGCTCATGCCTGCGTCTCGGTGGGTCGAAACCGGCATTTTACCGGCTGGAGAGGTCAGAAACTGATCCAGAGACAGTCCATGTGGCGTCGCAGGGCGAAGAACGTGCGTGACGGCGTGCTGCCGTTGGCGAGGGTCTGTTCCACGCGCAGGCCAATGGGGGCCTGGCGGGCCGTGGTCTGCGGGTAATAGCCGCCGTCCGTCCCATCGGGAGCCGCGGGCATGACCACCGTCACGTCCACCAGGGGGCGCTCGGTGACCTCGGCCAGCCGCGACATCACGCGGTTGCCTTCGGCGCTGGACGTGCCAGGCCAGTGGTACAGCGCCGCCAGCCGGTTGGGGTCGCGTGCATCGATGGCGTTGGTGATCGCGTGGACCAGGTCCTGCACGTTGCGCTGGCAGCGGGGCGCGCGGACTGTGCGGGCCACTGCGCCCGTATCCGCGGGTCTGGCGGGCGCGGGTTCGGCGCCGATGTCGCGGCAGCGTTTGTCGGTGTAGGTGATCGTGCCGGTGGCATCGGTACAGCGCTGCACCTGGGCGTGCGCGAGGCTCGGCAGCAAGGGCAGGGCGAGCAGCAGGGGCGCCATGAGGTGGAGGGCGTGGAAGCGCGGCATCCTTTCAGCGTAGCGCCAGCAGGGGTGGGCGAACAGGGTGCGCCATGCCAGTTTCCTGCGAGGTTGTGGCAGGGTTCATGCGATTCCTGTCGCGCTCGGAGCGCGATCCGGGCCGCTGTCCCGGAAGCTCGACGTTCGTGGCGATGAACGATGCGCCGCTGTCTGACGCCGGCTGTCCCCCGAGACTGTGCGCGTTCAGAACGAGACGAAGTAGCACCCCTGGTAGCGCCTGACCTCCAGGTCGACGATGCGTTGCGAGCCACCTTCGCCAAACCACAGTTGCATGATGCCCGTGCCTGCATCGTGGATGGTGGTGTCCGACGCATCCGCCAGCTGCAGCCCGGCCAAGCCGAGCGTGCCATCCAGGTACTGCACGTCCACGAGTGGCGCGTCGTTGAGCCGGTCGATGCGCTCCATGCCTCGCTGGCCCTGGCGGTGCGTCATGCCCGCCCACTGGAAGCTTTCCGCGATGCGGTTGATGTCGCCCAGTGCGAAGGCGCCGCGCAGGTCCATCGCCAGTTGCGTGGCCGAACGCGCGCAGCCTGCGGCCGCCGATCGACGCCCAGGCGCTACGGCCGGCGCCAACGACTGGTTGGCATCCACCAGGTCGTAATGCGCTTCGGCCATGGCCTCTTCGCCAGCGATGCGGGTCAACAGGTCAGCGTCCATGGCTGCCGTGCTGGCGCCATGGACCGAGCACGGTTTGTCGGTGTAGACCGTGGTGCCGTCAGCCGATTGGCAACGCTGGATGCCGGTGCCGGCATTGACCGGCATGGCGACGGGTATCGATGCGGTGAGCAGGGTCAGGGCGGTGAAAGCAGTGGCGGGGAGCATTTTCATGGCACGCATGACGAACAACGCGGGGTGGCGTGCATGCTCCCCGGGAGGTCGTCAACGTACTGTCTGGAAAATGCGCCTGGCGCTGAACCTCAATCAAACAACGCCAATCCGGGCCAGCACGTTCAGTGTCGGTTTCGACAGGTTGAGCGTGTAGAAGTGCAGGCCAGGTGCGCCGCCATCGATCAGTCGCCTGCACAGCTGCGCGACCACTTCGGCGCCGAACTCGCGCACGCTGTCCACGTCGTCGGCATACGCCTGCATGCGCTGCGCCACCCAGCGCGGGATCTCGGCACCGCAAAGTTCGGAGAAGCGGCGGATCTGGCTGAAGTTGGAGATGGGCATGATGCCCGGCACGATCGGCACGTCGATACCGGCCTTGCGCGCGTCGTCGACGAAGCGGAAGTAGGCGTCGGCGTTGTAGAAGTACTGGGTGATCGCCCCGTTGGCGCCGGCCTTGACCTTGGTCGCGAAAGCCTTGAGGTCGGTGTGCGCGTCGCGCGCCTGCGGATGCGTCTCCGGGTACGCCGCCACTTCGATGTGGAAATGGTCGCCGGTCTCGTTGCGGATGAACTCGACCAGTTCGCTGGCGTAACGCAGGTCGCCGGGGCTGACCATGCCCGAGGGCAGGTCGCCGCGCAGGGTGACCAGGCGGCGCGCGCCCAGCGCCTTGTACAGCTTGAGCAGGCCGCGGATCTCCTCGCGCGAGCCGCCCATGCAGGTGATGTGCGGGGCGGCGTCGTAGCCATGCTGGCCGCGCAGGTACTGGATCGCCTCGGGCGTATGGCTCAGCGTCGAACCGCCGGCGCCGAAGGTCACGCTGACATAGTCCGGCGAATGTGCCTTCAGCTTGGCCGCGGTCTTGTCGAGCTGCGCCCGCTGCTCGTCGGTCTTGGGCGGATAGAACTCGAAGCTGATGGGGAGCGTCATGCGGGGGCCCGGGGCAGGATCGGTCATGAGTATATCGCTTCATCGCGATGAATCAATAATATTTTGACGGAGTCTGAATGAATGGTTTGGCAGATTGGCCGGCAATGGGCGATGGTCCACCCCTGCGGATATGACGGGAGCCAGGGTGATGAGGCAGGTGAACGGAACCTTCGACGTGACGCTGACACCGCTGGCAGACGAAGGCGGCACGGCGGTCATCAACCGGATGGCGATCGACAAGCAGTTCCATGGCCCGCTGGACGGCCGCAGTGAAGGGCAGATGCTGGCCACGCGCACTCCGGTGGACGGGTCTGCGGGCTATGTGGCGCTGGAGCGGGTGACGGGCACGCTGGAAGGTCGCAGCGGCAGTTTCACCCTGCAGCACAGCGGCACCATGAACCGCGGCGCGGCGACGCTGCAACTGGCGGTGGTGCCGGACTCGGGCAGCGACGGGCTGGCCGGGATCGATGGGCGCATGGCCATCACCATTGCCGATGGTGCGCATTACTACGAGTTCGATTACACCTTCGACGACCGCGATTGAGTCCGCGACTTGCATCCGGGGTCATGCATGCCGTCGGCTGGCGGCGGCGGAACGAAGGTGGGGCGGGACCAGAGGTGCGGTGACACAAACGAAACGGGCGCCGAAGCGCCCGTTCCGTTGTTTCCGGCCAGTGCCGCGAGGGGTCGCGGACCAACGTGGCTCAGTAGCGGTAGTGGTCCGGCTTGTACGGCCCATCCACCGGCACGCCCAGGTACGCAGCCTGCTCGGCGGTCAGCGTGGTCAGCTTCACGCCGATCTTGTCCAGATGCAGGCGCGCGACTTCCTCGTCCAGCTTCTTCGGCAGGATGTAGACCTTGGGGTCGTAGAAGTCCTTGTTGGCCCACAGGTCGATCTGCGCCAGCGTCTGGTTGGAGAAGCTGTTGCTCATCACGAAGCTGGGGTGGCCGGTGGCGCAGCCCAGGTTCACCAGGCGGCCTTCGGCCAGCAGGAAGATGCTGTTGCCATTGGCAAACGTGTACTTGTCCACCTGCGGCTTGATGTTGGTGCGCGTGGCGCCGGAGGCATTGAGCGCATCGACCTGGATCTCGTTGTCGAAGTGGCCGATGTTGCAGACGATGGCCTGGTCCTTCATCTGCGACATGTGCGCGAGGGTCAGCACGTCCTTGTTGCCGGTGGTGGTGACGTAGATGTCACCGCGGCCCAGCGTGCTCTCGACGGTGTTGACCTCGAAGCCTTCCATCGCGGCCTGCAGGGCGTTGATCGGGTCGATCTCGGTGACGACCACGCGCGCGCCGTAGGCCCGCAGCGAATGAGCCGAGCCCTTGCCCACGTCGCCGTAACCGCAGACGACCGCGACCTTGCCGGCCAGCATCACGTCCATCGCGCGCTTGAGGCCATCGGCCAGCGACTCGCGGCAGCCGTACAGGTTGTCGAACTTGCTCTTGGTGACCGAGTCGTTGACGTTGATCGCCGGGACCAGCAGCTGGCCTTCCTGCGCCAGCTGGTACAGGCGGTGCACGCCGGTGGTGGTCTCTTCGGACACGCCCTTCCAGTCGGCCACGACCTTGTGCCAGTAACCCGGACGCTCGGCGGCCACGCGCTTGAGCAGGTTCTTGATCACCTGCACCTCGTGGTTGTCCGACGGGGTGTTGACCCAGTCGCTGCCGTTCTCCAGCTCGTAGCCCTTGTGGATCAGCAGGGTGACGTCACCGCCGTCGTCCACCACCAGCTGCGGGCCGAGGAAGCCGCCGTTGCCGTCGGGGAAGCTCAGCGCGTCGAGGGTGCAGTCCCAGTATTCCTCCAGCGTCTCGCCCTTCCACGCGAACACCGGCGTGCCGGTCTTGGCGATGGCGGCGGCGGCGTGGTCCTGGGTGCTGAAGATGTTGCACGAGGCCCAGCGCACGTCGGCGCCGATGTCCTTCAGCGTCTCGATCAGCACGCCGGTCTGGATGGTCATGTGCAGCGAGCCGGTCACGCGCACGCCCTTGAGCGGGGTGGTGGCGGCGTACTTCTTGCGGATCGACATCAGGCCCGGCATCTCGTGCTCGGCGATGTCGAGTTCCTTGCGGCCCCAGTCGGCCAGCGAGAGGTCGGCAACCTTGTAGTCGCCTTCCTGGGAGAAGGTTTTGGCAACAGCGTTCATTGATAGCTCCGAATGTGGAAAGTCCGCGCGGGGCGGGCTTTGCGGTCAGCGTGGCCTGACGGGTCAGGCGGCTGGTCCGCGGACATCGGGCGCCGTTGGTGCACGGCAGTGGCCTGCCGCTGGGTCCGCCGAGCCTGGCCGTGCTCCTGGTCACGGTCGCAGCGCCCCTCGGCGAAGGCCGGCATTGTAGCGCGTACCGGGCCGCGAACGCCGGTGGCGACGCAGGGCTTGATCCTGATAGTTAGGAGTCCTAACATCAGGCCATGACCGCCATCGACCGCCAGCGTGAACAGGCCGCCGCCGGGCTGGAACAGCTCGTCCACCTGGCGCGCGCGCAGGCATGGCGCGGTGGCGACGGCCCTGCGTTGCCACCGACCCAGGCAGGCGTGCTGCGGCTGTTGTCCGGCGCGGAGCCGGAGCAGCGCGCGCAACGGCTGGTGCAGCGTCTCGGTGTTTCCGCCGCCAGCCTCAGCGATACGCTGAAATCGATGGAGGCCCGGGGCTGGATCCGGCGTCGCCCGGACCCCGCCGATGGGCGCGCCTCGCTGGTGCGACTGGACCGTCAGGGGCGTGCGGTGGCGGCGCGCTTGGCCGGCGCCGGACGCGGCATGGCCGGGCTGGTGCAAGGGCTGCACAACGCCGACGTGGCGGCCCTGCTGCGGGTCACCCAACTGCTGGTCGCGCAGGCGCAGGAGCAGGGGTGGGCGACCGGACTGCGCACCTGCCTGGGTTGTCGTTACTTCCGGCCGTTCGCCAGTGGTGATGCGCAGCGGCCACATGTGTGCGAGTACATCGGGCAGCCGTTCGGCGACCTGGAACTGCGCGTTGAGTGTGCCGAGCAGCAGCCGGCCGATCCCGAGGATTTCGCCGCGAACCTTGAACGGTTCCGGCGACCGGTTCCGCCCTGAGCGGAAAAGCAGGACGGCACCCGACTGCCATCGGGTGCCGCCCGTTCCCCAAGCCACCCGTCATGAGCAGGCAAGAAGGAGAATCGAGTATGCGACAGAAGGCCGTGTTCTATCACGCCGGTTGCCCGGTCTGCGTGGAAGCCGAGCGCACGCTCGCCGACGCGCTGGATCCGAACCGTTACGACGTCGAAATCGTGCATCTGGGCGAGCAGCGCGGGCGCCTGGATGAGGCCGCGGCGGCAGGCGTGAAGTCGGTACCCGCGATGGTCATCAGCGGCGTTCCCATGCATGTGAATTTCGGTGCGTCGCTGGCTGACCTGCGCTGAGCAGCCCCATCCCGGACCACGGGCCATGACCCTGCCGTGGGCAGGGGCCCGGCCGGATGACCTGGAGCCCGCGCCGCCCACGGGGTGCGGGCCACCTGCGAGGACTCACTGTCGATGATCGAAGCCATGCAAGCCGCGCCCGAGTGGCAGGTGACACGCTGGTTCAACACGCCTGCGCCCATCACGCTGGCGTCGTTGCGCGGACGCGTGGTGGTGGTGGAAGCGTTCCAGATGCTGTGCCCGGGGTGTGTCTCGCATGGCCTGCCGCAGGCGCAGCGAGTTCGGCAGGCGTTTCCGGCCGAAGCGGTTGCGGTCATCGGCCTGCATACGGTGTTCGAGCACCACGAGGCGATGACGCCGGTTGCGCTGGAGGCGTTCCTGCACGAGTACCGGATCGGGTTTCCTGTTGGCGTGGACATGCCGTCTGCCGACGGGCCGATTCCCCGCACCATGCGTGTGTATGGCCTGCGCGGTACGCCTACGCTGTTGCTGATCGACCGCCGCGGTCGCCTGCGCCACCACCATTTCGGTCAGGTGGAGGACCTGGCGCTGGGGGCGCAGATCGCGATGTTGATGGGCGAACAGCAGGCGTGAGGGTGGTGCGGGCCTGATGGCGGGTCATCGTCAGATGCTCGCCGCCAACCGCCAACCGCCAACCGGAAGCTGCGACTCGGGACTTTCGTCATTTTCGCCGCGGTTCGTGGTGTGCGACGCTCGGACGGACAAGCGTCCATGGGGTGTCGCATGAGGGGTGTTGCATGAAGAACCGGGTGTGGCGTGGTTGCGCCGCGGGGTTGATCGTCGCGGTGCTGCCACTGGGGGCAATCGCACAGGCGTTGCCGAAACAGTCGCCGCTGGCCGCCAATGATGCGTCCGCATCGGGCTACCAGATGCCAGCATCGGCGCTGCAGGCCATCGTCGATGCGCCACGTGCGCCGCAGCTGATGCTGGGCCCCAGGCGCGACATCGTCGCGTTGCTGCAGACCCCGCCGCTGCCAGGGATCGACCTGGTGGCCCAGCCCGAACTCAAGCTCGCTGGCCTGCGCATCAACCCGCGCTCGTATGCCGCCAGCCGCTTCTCCTTCGGTACCGACCTGTGGCTGATGGATGTCGCCACGGGTGCGGAGACCCGGGTACAAGGCCTGCCGCAGCCGCTTGCCGTTGCGAGCATGGCGTGGTCGCCGGACCAGCGTCACCTGGCCTTCAATCACATCGACACACGCACCGGCGCCAACGAACTGTGGGTGGTGGACGTGGCCGCGCGCAGCGCACGCCGCGTGCTGGCGCAGCCGCTGAATACCGTCGTCGGGCGCGGTTACACCTGGATGCCGGACAGCCAACGGCTGCTGGCGCAGCTGCAGCCAGCCGGGCAGGGTGCCGCGCCCAGCGTGGGCGTGGTCCCGACGGGGCCGAACACCCAACAGACCGAAGCCGGTGCCGGTGTGCGCCAGCTGCGCACCTACCAGGACCTGCTGAAGAACGAGGACGACGCCAACCTGTTCGAGCATTACCTGCGCTCGCAGCTGGCGCTGGTGGACCTGCAGGGCACCACGCGCAACGTGGCCGAGCCAGCGCTGTATCTGGGCGCGGCGCCTTCGCCCGACGGTCGCCACCTGCTGGTGCAGCGCGTGGTGCGTCCGTTCTCCTACCAGGTGACCATGCGCAGCTTCCCGCGCCAGATCGATGTGCTGGATGCCAACGGCAAGCAGTTGCATCAGGTCGCGCGTTTGCCGCTGGTGGAAGGCCTGCCGCCGGGCAACGACGCGGTGCCCACCGGCGTGCGCAACATCGGCTGGCGCAGCGACGCCCCCGCCACCCTCGCGTGGGCCGAAGCACAGGACGGCGGCGATCCCAATCGCGAGGCCCCAGTACGCGATGCCGTGTACGTGCAGGCAGCGCCCTTCAAGGCCAGGCCGACGTTGCTGGCGAAGCTGTCCTCACGTTATGCGGGGGCCACCTGGGGACGCGGCGACCTCGCGCTGGTGGACGAGTACTGGTGGAAGACGCGACAGCAGAAGCAATGGCGCGTGGCGCCGGACCGTCCGAAACAGGCGCCGGAGCTGATCCACCAGGGCTCCAGCGAAGACCGCTACAACGACCCCGGCAATCCGGCCACGGTCAGCGACGCCAACGGCTTCGAGCGCCTGCAGATCGCCGCCGACGGACAGAGCATCTTCCTGCGCGGCGCGGGCGCGTCCCCGGAGGGCGACCGCCCGTTCGTGGACCGCTTCAACCTCGCCACGAAGCAGAAGACACGGCTGTTCCACTCGCAGGCACCGCTCTACGAGGTGCCTGCCGCGATCCTCGACGACGAGGCCACGCGCCTGCTGATCACCCGCGAGTCGCCGACCGAGCCCACCAACTTCTACCTTCAGGACCTGGCGACCAGGGGCCGTTCCGCACCGCTCGCGCTGACTCGCTTCCCGCATCCCACGCCGCAGCTGAAGGATGTGCAGAAGGAACAGATCCGCTACAGGCGCAAGGACGGCGTGGAACTGACCGGCACGCTGTACCTGCCGCCGGGCTACGACGCCAGGCGTGACGGCGCGTTGCCGGTGCTGATGTGGGCCTACCCGGGCGAGTTCAAATCCGCCGCCGCGGCCAGTCAGGTGACCGACTCGCCATACCGCTTCAACACCATCAGCTACTGGGGACCGCTGCCGTTCCTCGCCCGTGGCTTCGCGGTGCTGGATGACCCGTCCATGCCGATCGTGGGCGAAGGCACCGCCGAACCCAATGACACCTATGTGGCCCAGCTGGTGGCCAACGCCGAAGCCGCGGTGGACGAGCTGGTACGCCGCGGCGTGGGCGACCGTGACCGCATGGCCGTCGGGGGCCATTCCTACGGCGCGTTCATGACCGCCAACCTGCTGGCGCACACCCGGCTGTTCAAGGCCGGCATTGCACGTAGCGGCGCGTACAACCGCACCCTGACCCCGTTCGGCTTCCAGGCCGAGGAGCGCAACTACTGGCAGGCCAAGGACGTGTACCGCGCCATGTCGCCGTTCAACTACGCCGAGCAGATCAAGGACGCGTTGCTGATCATCCACGGCGAGCAGGACAACAACTCCGGCACGTTCCCGATGCAGAGCGAGCGCATGTTCGCCGCGGTGAAGGGCATGGGCGGCACCGCGCGCCTGGTGATGCTGCCCAACGAATCGCACGGCTACCGTGCCCGCGAGTCCATCCTGCACATGCTGGCCGAAAGCGACGCGTGGCTGGAGAGGTACGTCAAGGCAGCAGGTGCGACATCCACGCGCGGCGCCAGCGATGGTTCCCGCGCGAGCGCCAACGTCAGCAGCAAGTAACCTTTACGTCCGTGACACCAAGAGCGGCACCGCACTCCGGCACCGTTTTCTTTTGCGACGCCGAGCCGAGGGCAGTCTTTTCCGTCACGTTTCAGACCCGAGCTTCAGCGCTTGGAGGGGCCGCTCTTCCCGGATTGTTCTGAAGACGCAAGAAACAACCGGTCAGGAGGTGGGCCGTAGGGGATGGTGCGGAAAAGCCGGCCATGGATGGCCGGCGGCGCGACTCGGCGCAGGATGCGCCGACGGAGCGCTGTAGCACCGTCCCCTGCGGCCCGCCTCCGTGCGACAGCCCTGCCGCCGCAGCAACAGCACTTGACCTTGTTGAACACTCAAACAAACGCGAAAAAGAAAACGGGCCGCCAAAGCGACCCGTTTCCAATCCTGCATTGAACCGCCAACCGGCTTACTTCAGCTTCGCCGCCTTGCGCAGTTCCTCGGCCTTGTCCGTCTTCTCCCACGAGAACGCGGTGGCCGTCTGCTTCTTGCCCGCGCCATCCACGTACGACACTTCCTTCGGCTTGCGGCCGAAGTGGCCATAGGCCGCGGTGTCCTGGTAGATCGGGTGGATCAGGTCGAGCATCTTCACGATGCCGTACGGACGCAGGTCGAAGTGCTTGCGGATCAGCTTCTCGATCTGCTCGTCCGGAATCTTGCCGGTGCCGAAGGTGGTGACCGAGATCGAGGTCGGCTCGGCCACGCCAATGGCGTACGAGACCTGCACCTCGCACTTGTCGGCCAGGCCGGCGGCGACGATGTTCTTGGCCACGTAGCGCGCGGCGTAGGCGGCCGAACGGTCGACCTTGGACGGATCCTTGCCCGAGAACGCGCCACCACCGTGGCGGGCCATGCCGCCGTAGGTGTCGACGATGATCTTGCGGCCGGTCAGGCCGCAGTCGCCCACCGGGCCGCCGATCACGAAGATGCCGGTCGGGTTGATGTGGATCTTGTTCTTGGGCAGCGACTCCAGCCACTTCTTCGGCAGCACCGGACGCAGGATGTGCTCGTACACGCCTTCGACCAGGTCCTTGTGCTTGATGCCCGGGTCATGCTGCGTGGACAGCACCACCGCGTCGAGGCCGGCCACGTTATGGTTGGCGTCGTAGCGCAGGGTGACCTGGCTCTTGGCGTCCGGGCGCAGCCACGGCAGCTTGCTGTTCTTGGCCTTGCGCACCTTGGCCTGCTGCTCGACCAGGCGGTGCGAGTAGTAGATCGGGGCCGGCATGAATTCCGGCGCCTCGTTGCAGGCGTAGCCGAACATCAGGCCCTGGTCGCCCGCGCCCTGTTCTTCCGGCTTCTTGGCCTTCTTGCTGGTGCCGTCCACGCCGGCGGCGATGTCTGGCGACTGCTTGCCCAGCATGTTGATGATGGCGCAGGTGTGGCCGTCGAAGCCGACGTTGGAGTTGTCGTAGCCGATCTGGTTGATGACGCTGCGGGCCAGCGCCTCGATGTCGACCCACGCCGAGGTGGTCACCTCGCCGGCGACGATGGCCGCGCCGGTCTTGACCAGCGTTTCGCAGGCCACGCGGGCGCGCGGGTCCTGGGCCAGGATGGCGTCGAGGACGGCGTCGGAGATCTGGTCGGCGATCTTGTCCGGATGGCCTTCGGACACCGATTCGGAGGTGAAGAGGTAGCTGGACATCGAGTCTATATCCTTGCATTCGGATAAAAGGATGGCCGCGCATGATACAGGGTCGGGCGCGTCCGTGCATTCTGCGCGTTCGGGCGTTGCCGTGCATTCAACCAGCCCGGACGGCGTCGGCCCGGGGTGATGTCATGTGGCTGACGCCAAAATGCCATGTCGCTGTATTGCCACCGCCGCAGGCTGCCGGCCAACAGGGGCGGTCGGACCGGACCATGCAGGCACTCGAGCAGCAGCTGCAACAGCGTTTCCCACACTGGTTCCGCGGGCGGCGCGCCACGCTGGCCCGGCCGCTGCTGCGCACCATCGGGCGCTGGTCGCGCCTGGACGAGGTGGCGGCCTTTCTGCAGGCCAATGGCCACCTGCGCGACTTCGACTTCGTGCAGGCCGCGCTGGATTACCTGCAGGTGCGGCACGAAGCCGACCCGGTGGAGTTGCGGCGGATCCCGGCCACCGGACGGCTGCTGATCGTGGCCAACCATCCGTCGGGCGCGCTGGACGCGCTGGCGCTGCTGCAGCAGGTGGGCCGCGTGCGACGCGACGTGAAGATCATCGCCAACGACCTGTTGACCTCGCTGGAGGGCCTGGGCGGGCTGCTGTTGCCGGTCCGCATCCTCGGCGGCCGCGCGGGCGCGGAGAGTCTGCGCGCGGTCGAGCAGGCGCTGCAGGCGGAGCAGTGCGTGATCATCTTCCCGGCGGGTGAAGTGGCCCGGTTGGGGCTGCGCGGCGTGACCGACGGGCGCTGGCGGCGCGGGTTCCTGCGTTTCGCCCGGGCCACCGGCGCACCGGTGCTGCCGATCCGGGTGGAGGCGCGCAACTCGGCGCTGTTCTATGGCGCATCGGCACTGTTCAAGCCGGCCGGGACCGCGCTGCTGGCCCGCGAGATGTTCGCGCGGCGTTCGCGCAGGATCGTGCTGCGCATTGGCCGGCCGCTGCAGGTGCCCGCTGGTGGGGACGCCGCGCGGCACCTGCGCGAGGTGCGACGCGAGCTGCATGCCATCGGCACGCCGCGCGAGCGGGCCGCGGATGGGCCCGAACCACTGGTGGAGGCGGTTGCGCCGGCGCTGGTGCTCGCCGGCATCCAGGCGATGCCGCTGCTGGGCCACACCACCGATGGCCGGGAAATCCGCTGTGGACGCCTGCTGACCGGCTCGCCGGTGCTGCGCGAGATCGGGAGGCTGCGCGAACTCACGTTCCGTGCGGTGGGCGAGGGTACCGGTCGCGGTCTGGACCTGGACATCCACGACGGCTGGTACGAACACATCGTGTTGTGGGATGCGACGGCGTCGCGCATCGCCGGCGCCTACCGCGTGGCGCGCGGCGCCAGCGTGCTGGCCGAGCGTGGGCTGGCAGGCCTGTACACCGCATCGCTGTTCCATTACGCCGACGACGCGATCCCGCGGATTGCCGCCGGCATGGAGCTGGGCCGCAGCTTCGTGGTGCCGGATTACTGGGGCAGCCGCAGCATCGACTACCTGTGGCAGGGGATTGGCGCCTACCTGGTACGCCATCCTGGCGTGCGCTACCTGTTCGGTCCGGTGTCGATCAGCGCGGCGCTGCCCGCCGAGGCGCGAGAGCAGATCGTGGCCTACTACGACCGCTTCTACGGCACGCGCGAATTGCACGCCGAGTCGAAGCAACCGTTCGTGTACCGTGCCGCGCCACCCGCGTTCGGCGAGGTGGATGCGGCGACCGGGTTCCGGGTGCTGAAGGCCAACCTCGATGCGCTCGGCGCGACCCTGCCCATGCTGTACAAGCAGTACACCGAACTGTGCGAGCCCGGCGGCGCGCGCTTCCTGGCGTTCGGCGTGGACCCGGATTTCAGCGACGCGGTGGACGGCCTGATCGAGGTGGACCTGCACACCCTGCGACCCAAAAAGCGCGAGCGCTACCTGGGAGCAGAGCGCCCTGCGGTCCAACCGCGTGTCGATGCGGTGGCCGCGTGAGCGCGCCGGTGGCGCGCCTTCCACAGCGCCGCCGCGCGGCGTTCATCTCCGACGTCCATCTTGGTTCCAGGCATTGCCACGCGGCGGAACTGGCCGACTTCCTCGCGCAACTGCGCTGCGATCGGCTGTACCTGGTCGGCGACATCATCGACCTGTGGTGGATGTCGTTGCGGCGCGCTGCGTGGACGCCCGCGCAACAGCGCGTGGTCGAGGCACTGCATGCGCTGGCGCGCGCCGGGACGGAACTGGTCTACGTGCCGGGGAACCACGACCGCCCGGCGCGGCGCTTCTGTGGCCTGGTGCTGCCGCGCATGCAGGTGCGGCGGCGGGCCATCCACACCACGGCCGACGGCCGCCGCCTGCTGGTCACGCACGGCGACGACTACGATGGCATCACCCACTTTGGCGGTCTGCAGGAGCGTTTCGGCGACTGGTTGTATTACCGCATTCTCACGGGCAACCAGTGGCTCAACCTGATCCGCCGGCGGTGCGGCATGGGGTACTGGTCGCTGGCGGAGTTCCTGAAGCGCAGGAGCGGCGCGGCCGAACGCTACATCGCGCGCTTCGTGCAGGCAGGGCTGGACGACGCGCAACGGCGTGGGCTTGATGGCGTGCTGTGTGGCCACATCCACCGCGCGGCGCTGTTCGAGCGTGGGGGTCGGATCTACGCCAATGATGGCGACTGGGTGGAAAGCCTGACCGCGCTGTGCGAGGACCACGACGGAACGTTGCGGGTGTTGTCCCATACACATGAAACGCTGGCTTGGCTGCCGCCGCGCGAGAATGGACGGGAGGATCGCAGCACGCTCGCCGATGCCGCGTGACCGGCGTCAATCCACTTCTTCCTCCACAACGGTGATCGCGGCGACCAGCACGCGCCCGTCGTACGTCGCCGGTGCCGCCGGGTGCAGTCGCAGCCCCACCAGCGTCCACGTGGGGTGGGGATTGGTTACGCGAATGGCGTACAGTCCGATACCCGTGCCCGGCGACGCCTCGTCACGCGGCGTCTGGTTGCGCCAGGCCAGGGTGGCGTGTGGCCCGGGATCCTGGTTGTCGCCCTCGATCATCATCGGCATCCGCCAGGGCTGTTCGGCGTGGCTTCCATCGGCGTACCGGAATTCCAGCCGTGACACCGGCACGGCCAGGTCGACGTCATACGGCGGGGCCCCGATGGCCGCCAGCAATTGCACGGCGGCGAATTTTCCGGGCGGCACCCCGATGTCCACCGCCTGCTGGCCATGGGCGGGCAGCCGGAGCAGCCCGCGGATGTCGTAGTCCACGCCGCGTAGCCGCTGCGTGCCCATCGGCATTCCGCAGGGGTTCCCCAGCGCCTTGTTGCGGACCGAGAAGCTGGTCACCACGTCCAGTTGGTCGTGGATGGGATCGGTGTAGTACGGCCCCAGGTCCAACGCATGTGCAGGGGTTTCGGGCAGTCGTGATGGCCGGGCGCCCGACAGGCACGACCAGGGCGATGGCGCTGCCCGCGGCACCGGGCGCAGGTGTGCGCTTCCGGCCTGCCAACTGGCACGGAGCGCATCCGAAGGGGGCTGGAACAGGCTGCTGGGTGGCGGCGCGAGCAAAACGGCCTCTTCCTGGACCACGCGGGTCGGTCGCGTGTCGGGAGCCAGGTCCCAGACCAGCCAGCGCCCCAGCGCCGTACGTGCCAGGACGGAACGGCCGTCCGTCGCGAAGGCGACCTGGGCAATGATGTCGTTGGCAGGCAACGGCGCTTGCATCGGTGGTCCCAGGGCGACGCCACTGCCCGCGTCCACCAGCATCACCCCGTTGAACAGTGCCTGGGCGAGGATGGTGCCGTCGGCGGACAGCGCCTGGGCGCGTGCCAGTCGCCCCTCGCCGGCCAGTGCGACAGGCAGCCGTGAGCCATCGCGTCGGACCAGCACGGACAGGTCGGTGGTGGCGGTACCGCCCGGCCGTCCGCTGATGGCGATCGCTCCACTTGCGGGTTCCAGTTGCAGGCTGTCGACGCTGGCATTGAGCGGAGTGGCCGAGAGCAGGCGGCCATCCACCAGTGACCAGCGTTGCAGTTCGCCACTCAGGCTGCGCTCCCGGTCTTCGGTGGCCTGCACGACTTCCTGCCTGGTCTCGTCCAGTTCCGCAGCGGTCACGGTCATGTCACCACCTGTTGCGGGCATCACGAAGCGCGGGCGCTTCAGGTTGCGGATGTCGAACACCTGGCTGGCCCCGGTGCCGCGCACCAGCAGTCGCTCGCCGTCCTGGGACAGGCGGGCGCTGGTCAACGGCATGTCCCCCGCAGGCCCCAGCGGGTAGCCCCGTGCCAGATCGAAGGCTTGCACGCGATTGTCGGTGGGTGAGCGGGTGCGGGTTGGCAACCAGCGTGCCACCATGACCCTGCTGTCGCCGCTGGTGAGCAGGCCCATGGGTGCCGCTTCCAGTGATATGGGTGGAAAGCGGGCTGTCAGCGTCGTGGCATCCAGTACGTGCAGTTCGCGTCCCGAGCTTGCGACGAGCGAACCCCCATCGGCGGTCAGCAGGGCAAAGCCGATGGGCGCGGCGAGCGACACCCAGCGCGACGCGGGGCGGTTGCGGGCGACATCGACCAGCCGCAGGCGAACGCCATCGACCTCGACCAGTCGCTTTCCGTCGAAGTGCAGCGGCCACTCGCGCTGCGGCGCGGCGCGGGCATTGCGCTCGGCAGCCGCGGGAAGGCGCCACAGGCGCAGGATGCCGTCCTGGCTGCCGGTCGCCAGGATGCCTGCCCGGCGGACAACGCTGCTGGCAAAGCGCGGTATCAGCGAATGATGGGCAATCTCAGGCGCGATACGCACGGTCTGGCCACCGGTACCTCCCACGGAGTCCATCGCCCATAGAGCCACACGATCCCAATGCATCGCCAACAGCAGGCAATCGTCGCCGCTGGCATCACAGTCCAGTTGGTGGCCCCAAAGTTCGCGCCGCAACACCACCCGTGAGATCGGCACGCCCTCGGGCAGCATCCACAACGAGAGGTCACCCTGACGGGTCGAGATGGCCAGCCGGCGTCCCTGCGCTCCGGTGGACAACCACGTGACCTCGCCGCCTGCATCCGCCAGGATCACCTGCGTCTGGCCCGTCGCGGCATCCACCCGGAGTACGCGTCCCTGTCGCGTGCCCAGCAGCAGCCAGCGACCGTCGGGCGTTGCGGTCCAGGCGATGAAGCCATCGCCCGCCCGGTCGATGTCCACGTGGTGGCGCGACAGCAGCGTGCCGGGATCCAGGATGTCAACGCGTTCCGGCCGCATCCGGAAACCGATGAACGGCAGTCCGGCCGGCAGCAGCCAGCCGGGTCGATCAGGATGGCCGGGCATGGGCAGGCGCGAGCGCGCCAGCGGCATGCCATCGGCAGTCTGCAGCACCAGATCGCCATTCCTGTCGTACAGCAGGACATGCCGCCCGTCCTCGCTCCAGCTTTCGCTCACCAGGGCCTTGTCGGCCGACACCGGCGTCTGCGCGCCGTCGGCAAGTGCGAGCCGGTAGGTCTGGTAGCCACCGGGGCGCATCTGGGCCATGGTCCAGTGTTCGCCGACGATCAGGTGTCGGCCATCGGGGGTAAAGGCCAGGCGCCGCAACTGGCCATCCCATGATGGCCGGTGCTGGTGCAGCTTCACCCGCCAGCGCTGCTTGCCGGACACGCGTTCGTACAGGGCCACGGTCAGCGGGTCCAGGCCCAGCGCGACCAGGTCGCCGTCCGGGCTCAGTGCAACGACATGGATCGGGGCACCGGTATCGATGATGCCCGCCAGCGCAGGCATCCGCGCACGCGCCAGGCCAAGGCGCAGGCGTTCGCGGCTGGCCGCGTCATTGGCGCCCGCGGACTCCTGTTCATGCAGGTTGGTGGCGAGCGATGCCAACGCCGAATAACCACGCGAGTCCTCGAACAGCCGCCAGGCACTTTCCTCGCGCTGTGCCCAGAGGTTGCGACTGGCCTCCAGGGAATGGGCTTCCGCACGTTTCCACTCCCTCGCGGCCACCAGTGCGCCGGCCAGCAGCGCAACCAGGGCCACCGCACTCACCAGGGCCAGGCGCGGTTCGCGCTGCATCCACTGCCAGGCTTTCTGCAACGCGTTGCGTGGGCGTGCGCGGACCTCCTTGCCCTCGCCGAAATGTCCCAGGTCGTCGGCAAGCTGCCGGGCACTGCTGTAACGCCGTGCCGGGTCCTTTTGCAGGCAAAGCAGGCAGATGGCCTCGAGGTCGCGCGGCAACGCTTCCCGGTAGCGGTGGGGGCCGCGCACGGTCCCATCCCGGACGAGCGCCACGACGGCCTGCGGCGAATCACCCTCGAACGGTGCGTGGCCGGTCAGGGATTCATACAGGATCGCTCCAAGGGCCCAGACGTCGGTGGCCGGGCTCAGTTTCCTACCATGCACCTGCACCTGTTCAGGGGCCATGTAGCCCGGCGTGCCGGACACGCGGTCGTTGTCGACCAGGCCGTCGGCCCCCAGGCGCCGCGCGAGGCCGAAATCCGTGATCCGGGGGACACCGTCATTGCCCAGGATCACGTTGCCCGGCTTGAGGTCCAGGTGCAGCATGCCCTGGCGATGGGCGTAGTCCACCGCCTCAGCGATGGTGCGCAGCAATGCCGCGGCTTCGCGCGGTGGCAAGGGGCCCTCCTGCTGCAGGCGTTCGGCCAGCGTGCGCCCTTCCACCAGCTGCATCGCATAGTAGATCTGGCCGTCGTAATCGCCGATCTCGTAGACGGCGACGATGTTTGGATGTTGCAGCAGGGCGGCATGGCGCGCTTCGCTGCGAAGGGTCGCCACGAACTCCGGCGCGGCCCATATCCCGCCTGAAAGCAGCTTGAGAGCGACCTCGCGATCGAGCGAGCGCTGGAAGGCGCGATACACCACGCCCATGCCGCCACGCCCGATGACGGCACGCAACTCGTAGTCCCCGAATTCGCGCTGCGCGGGGTCCCGTGGGTCGAGTTCGGAACGCCCCACCGCATCCCGGTCCCTGCCCGATTGAAGCGTCTCCTGGCCGAATGCCAGTCTTACCACGGCCGAGTTCATCCACCAGCGAGTGTCTCGTTGTCCCGGTTCTCCCTTCTCGTCGGGCATGACGGTCACCCGTCGTGGTCGACGTCGGCCAGTTCGCGCAGCGCGCGCAACTCGGCATCCAGCGCCGTGGCATCGCATACCGTCTCGGTCAGTTCCTCGCGGATGAGCTCACGCAACCGCTGACGCAGGCGGTGCACGTGGACGGCCACGGTGTTGGGCTTCATTTCCAGCGCGGCGGCGACGTCGGCGTAGTCGTGCGGATCCGGCGCCTCCACCAGGAACCCGGACAGCGCATGCAGCAAGGCCTGTTTGCCTGCGACGCGCGCTTCATCCTCCAGCCGGTGCCTGGCACGGTCCACCACCGTCAGCATCCACACGCGGTTGAACTCGCGCTCGGGCGATGTCTCGGACGGCGCCTCCAGCATCGCTTCGTCGAAGGCAACACGGCGCAACTGGCCGCCGCGCTTGCCCGCACAGCGGCTGGCCCACTCGTTGGCGAGGAAATGTCGCAACACCGACAGCATGAAGGTCCGGAAGCGGCCACGCCGCGGGTCGGCTCGCACGTCCCAGCGCTGTTCCAGCAAGCCGGTGAAGAACTCCTGGGTCAGGTCTTCGGCATCCGCCGCGTTGAAGCCGTGTTCGCGGATGTAGCCAAGCACGGGGTTGCGGTAGTGGTTACAGATGGTTTCCAGTGCCGAACGCGCTTCGGCCTGGCCGGACTGGCCACGAAGGATCACGCTCCACTGCGTGGTCTCGAAACGGGACACCGATCGCTCCGGCGCACGGATGTCCCGACGCAGGACACCTGTTCTGGCCAACGGACCGTGGAGTGCCCAGTCGGCCACGCGCCCGACTGTCACATGACGTGGAACAACGTGGCCCGGGCATCCACGGGAGCAAAGCGTCCCTGCGCCGCCGTTCCCCAGCCGCGGTGCGACTGTTGTGCCTGGCGCAATGCCTGAAGCCACTGTTCGCGGCCCAGTCCGGTTTCCTGCTCGCTGATGCCCGCGAACTCGGCTGCGACCTGCCTGAAATGGCAGAAGCTTTCGTAGTCGGCGATCTCGGATCGAAGGTTCTGCAAGGCCACGTCGATCAGCAGCGCATCATCGAGCAGGCCAATGCTGGGCAGGTGGTCAGGGAAAACGTCGTCGGGATTCTCCACGTACTCACGCAATGCCTCGGTACGTGCCAGTACGTCGCCGTCGGCACCCCAGTAAACATCGCCGGCCAACTGCTGCAGGTGGTCCCACGCGCGCATGCGCGATTCCACGAACGCTGGCGTGACGCCGGTCGGATAACGCTCCAGCACCCGCCGCGCCGCGGTGACGAACTGGTCGGTGCCCAGCGGCGAGGCGCCCGGGTCCATGCGATGCATCGCATCGTTGAACAACGGCAGGCGCCCGCTGTCGAGTTCGTAGCCCCCCGCGTTATGCCGGCGGCCGAACTGGCTTCCAATCAGGTCGCCCAATCCATTGGGGAAAGTGTCGGTGATGCGCTTGGACACGTTCATGGCAGTCTCCCGGACGGGCCGTTGGCGCCACCCTGCGGGCAGCCTCGGCCATGCAACCCTGTTACGGATTTTTCCGGAGCGATGACATCGCGACGATGCCCTGATCGGGGGATGACGCCGTCACGCCGCGGTCGGCAGTTGGGGCGACACGCCCGCGACCAGCGCGTCGAAATAGTCGCGGGTCACGCGCAACTGCCCCTCTGCGTCCGCGGCAAGGTTGACCACTGCGCGGAAGGCGGCGCCATCCGGCCGCCCCTTCACGTACCAGCCCAGGTGCTTGCGGGCGATGCGCACCCCGCCGGGTTCGCCATAGAACGCATGCAACTGACGCAGGTGTGCCAGCAGCACGTCGCGCACCTCGTCCAGCGTGGGTGGCGGCAGGTGTCCGCCCGTGGCAAGGTGGTGGGAAATCTCGCGGAATATCCACGGGCGTCCCTGCGCCGCGCGGCCCACCATGACCGCATCGCAACCCGTGTGGGCCAGCACCGACGCGGCCTTGGCCGCCGAGTCGATGTCGCCATTGGCGATCACGGGAATGGACAATTCGGCCTTGATGGCGGCGATCGTGTCGTACTCGGCCACGCCGGTGTACTGCTGGTCGCGCGTGCGCCCATGCACGGCCAGCGCGGCGATCCCCGCCGACTCGGCAATGCGGGCGATGGCCAGCGCATTGCGCTGGTCCGCGGCCCAACCGGTGCGGATCTTCAGCGTCACGGGCACATCCACCGCCCCCACCACCGCATCCAGGATGCGGGACACCAGAGGCTCATCGCGCATCAGGGCCGAGCCGGCCCAGGCATTGCAGACCTTCTTGGCCGGACAGCCCATGTTGATGTCGATGATCTGCGCGCCGTGTTCGACGTTGTATCGCGCCGCATCGGCCATCACCTCCGGCACGGTCCCGGCGATCTGCACGCTGGCCGGCGCCGGTTCCCCGTCGTGGTCCATGCGGTGCCGCGACTTGGCAGTGCGCCAGAAGCGGGGGTCGCTGGTGGTCATTTCCGAAACGCACAAGCCCGCGCCGAGCTGCTTGCACAGCACGCGGAAGGGTTTGTCGGTGACCCCGGCCATCGGGGCGAGGATGACCTTGGGTGCGATCTCGTAGGGGCCGATGCGCATGTGGCGCATTGTACGGCCGGTGGTCGTGCGCGTCAGAAACGCCCGAAACGGCGATCCACTTCGTCCCGGTGCGGCATCGACAGGGCCGCGCCCATGCGCTCGGTGGAGACGCCGGCGTACGCGCCCGCGAAACGGATGTGCTGCTGGAACGGGCGATCCGGCGCGCAAGCGAGCGAGGCGGCGAGGGCCCCGTTGAACGCGTCGCCCGCCCCCGTGGTGTCCACCGGCTCCACCAGGACGGCCGCCACGCGATAATGCGCGCTTGCATCGCCCCGCAGCCTGCCGGCAGGGTGCGAGACGAAACAGCCTGCCGCGCCCAAGGTCAGTACCACCGTGGCCGCGGGCTGCCACAGGCGGCAAAGCGCGTGCAGGCCTGCGTCGTCATGCGCGGCCACTCCGTCGGGATCCACCGTCAGCCCGCGGTCTCGCGCGAGGTGCGCGCAGAATTCGGTCTCGTTGGGCGTGGCCACGTCGACGTGGACCCAGATTCCGGCTGGCACCACGGCATTGGCGGGTGCCGGGTTCAGCATGGTCAATACGCCGGCAGCGTGCGCCGTCTGCAGCGCGGACGCCACCGCCGGGATCGGCGATTCCAGTTGCGCCAGCAGCACGTCGGACGCGGCGATCCGCTCACGCTGCGCGTCGACGAACGTGGCCGACAGCGCGCCATTGGCACCGGCTCCGATCACGATGCTGTTGCGACCGGCGGCATCCACGTAGATGCCTGCCGTGCCGGTCGGCAACTCGCTGCGCTCGTCCAGCAGGTCGATGTCATCCGCGACCGCCAGCGCCCGTGCCCATTGCGCCCCGACGTCATCGCCCAACGCACAGATGAATGCGGTGGACGCCCCGGACCGCGCCGCCGCCGTTGCCTGGTTGAAGCCCTTGCCGCCCGGTCCGGTGCTGTATTCGCCGCCCAGGGTCTGGCCGGGCACCGGCAATTCCGTACAGCGCCACACGTGATCGACGTTGAACGATCCAAGCACCGTGACCCGACCGTGGGCGGTCATGCCATCACCCGAGCTGGGTCAGCACACCGGCGATGGTGGCGGTCATCAGCGTGGCGATGGTGCCGCCCAGCACCGCGCGCAGGCCAAAACGCGCCAGGTCCTGGCGACGATCCGGGGCCAGGCCGCCGATGCCGCCGATCTGGATCGCGATCGAACTGAAGTTGGCGAAGCCGCACAGCGCGTAGGTCGCGATCAGCTTGCCCTGCTCGGTCAGCGCCACGCCGGCCACCTTGCCGTTGACGATGTCCGCCAACTGCAGGTAAGCCACGAACTCGTTGATCACGATCTTCTGCCCGATCAGGCCGCCGACCAGGATCGCATCCTGCCACGGCACGCCGATCAGCCAGGCCACCGGCGCCAGCACGTAGCCCAGCAGGGTGGCCATGTCGGTGGGCTTGCCCAGCATCGCCTGCAGTCCGGTCACCTCGCCGATCCAGGTCAGCGGCCAGTTGAGCAGCGCGATCAACGCGATGAACGCCAGCAGCATCGCGCCGATGTTCAGCGCCAGCCGGAGGCCATCTCCCGCTCCGGCCGCCGCCGCGTCGATGATGTTGCTGGTGGTCTTCTCGACCTCCATCTTGACCGTGCCGCGGGTCAGCGGCGTGCCGATCTCCGGGATCAACAGCTTGGCCACCACCATGGTGGCCGGAGCGGCCATGATCGACGCCGCGAGCAGGTGCTTGGCGTAATACGCCTGCTGCTCCGGATCGCCACCGCCCAGCATGCCGACGTAGGCCGCCAGCACGCCGCCGGCGATGTGCGCCATGCCGCCGATCATCATGGTGATGAGTTCCGACTCGGTCATCCGGCTGATGTATGGGCGCACCGTCAGCGGCGCCTCGGTCTGGCCGATGAACACGCTGGCGCACACGCTGGTGGTCTCGGCGCCGGAGACACGCATCACCTTGGTGATGGCCCATGCCATCGCCCGCACCACCGCCTGCATCACGCCCAGGTGGTACAGCACGCTCATTAGCGATGCGAAGAAGATGATGGTCGGCAGCACCTGGAAGGCGAAGATGAACCCGTACCTGGACGTGTCCATCAGGTCGCCGAAGATGAAGCTCGAGCCTGCGTTGACGAAGCTGAGCACCTTCACGAAGCCGTGGCCCAGCGCATCGAACACATCGCGGCCACCCGGCACCAGCAGCACCAGGGCCGCAAACGCGATCTGCAGGGCGACACCGGTCGCGACCAGGCGCCAATCCACCGACTTGCGGTTGTTCGAGAAGAGCCAGGCCAATCCGATCAGGACGACGAGACCGAACAGGCCAAAGGCCACTCGGGTGATTGCTTCCACGTGACGGTTTCCCCCGGCCGGACGCGGCCGCATGTCGGCGCAGCCTAGTGCAGGCCACGCGTTGACGGCAAGCCGCAACGCATCGCGCGGGTCAGCCGTCGCGCGCCACCACGCGGTTGCGGCCCTCCAGTTTCGCGGTCTGCAGGCGCTGGTCGGCCCGGCGCAGCAGGCGCGACAGGTCCTGCCCATCCTGCGGGAACCCGGCGATGCCCGCGCTGAAGGTGATGCGCCGCGGCATCCCGCCACGCTCGGCCTCGAACGGGTGCTCCAACAGCATCCGGCGGATGGCGTCCACGCGCTCCCAGGCCGTGCCGACCGGCTTGCGCAACACCATCACGAACTCCGCGCCGCTCAAGCGCACCAGTTGTTCGCCCTGCTCAAGATGGACGCGCAGTGAAGTCACCACGTGGCGCAGCGCGCGGTCGCCCGCATGCTGGCCCAGCTCGTCATTGATCCGCTTGAAATGGTCCAGGTCCAGCATCGCCACGCTCAGGCTGCCGCCATCGCGCTTCACCACGTCCAACATCTGCGGCAACCGGTGCATCAGCCATGTGCGGTTGGGCAGACGTGTCAGGCCGTCGGTACCCGACATCTCGACCAGCCGCTGCATCCGGTACACGACCATCATCGTGATCGCGGCGGCCACGGCCAGCAGGATCAGCCGCTGCACCTGGTTGCCCACGGTCACCGCACCGTACTCGGCCGATATCAGTCGCTCCGGCGAGCCCGCCACCAGGAACACGACGGCCACCAGCAGACCGTATTGGCCCACCGCGAGTGCGCCCGCCAGCAACGTCGTGCGCCCGTCGCTGCGCAGCGCGGTCACCAGGATGGCCAGCACGTACCCGCACCAGACCACCATGCTGTTCAGTCCTGACGGCAGGTGGTTGTGGGCCAGCGCCACCAGCACCGCGGTGGTGATGGTGACGTCGAAGGTCGTGGTGGCGAAAGGCAGCCAGCGAAAGCGCCGCCGCCGCCGCGCCAGCACCAGCCAGACCTGGGCAAAGACGTTGATGGTCACCGCACCAGCCAGCCCGATCAGGGTCTCGGCCACCGTGCCCCCGGCAAGGTTGTTCACCAGCGGCAAGAGCAGGAGGAGGCCCGCCACGACCACGCGGATGCGGGCCACCAGCAATTCCCCGGTGGCGCCGATTTCCAGCATCATTTCATCGGGGCGCGCCAACAGCGCGTCGCCCAGCTTGCGGAGGGATCTGGTGGCGTCGGACATGAACGGTCCCCGGGGCCTGCCGCGGAGCATAGCGCCCCCCGGCAGGGCCGGGGGCGCTCAGCCGCCGATGCCGCGTACGGCGACCCAGACCGCCAGGCCCAGGAACAACGCGGCCGCCGTATAGCGCGCGGCCTTCAACGGCAGTCGGTCGGAGAAGCGACTGCCAAGCGCCACCACGGGGACGTTGGCCAGCAACATGCCCACGGTGGTGCCGGCCACCACGGTCCACAGTGGCTCGTAGTTCGCCGCCAGCAGTACCGTGGCCACCTGGGTCTTGTCGCCCACTTCGGCGACGAAGAACGCCAGCGTGGTGGCAATGAACGCGCCCCGCGCCGGCAGCGTGCCATCGTCGTCATCCAGCGTGTCTGGCTTCAGGGTCCACAACGCCACCGCCAGGAAACTGCCGGCCACCACCCAGCGCAGTACCTCTGGCCGCAACCAGTCGGCCGCCAGCGCACCCAGCCACGCGGCCAGGGCATGGTTGAGCAGGGTGGCGACGAGGATGCCGGCAATGATCGGCCATGGCTTGCGGAAGCGCGCCGCGAGCAGCAAGGCCAGCAACTGGGTCTTGTCGCCGATCTCTGCGACGGCCACCGTGCCGGTGGATAGGAAAAGCGCGTCCATCAGTTCTCCGGGGCCGGGCATTCGCGATTGACGCGAAAGCGGACGCCACGCGGCCCGGCCCGGGTGCGCGCAACGCCTGCCTTCGGTCTTGCCCGACGCCGCGCGTTGTCGCGTGGCCCCTCGCGCGCCATGGCCTGCCGGCCAAGTGTGTTGACGCGCGCCCCCGCGTGGCGGGTGGGCTACTCCCCGGAGGAGGAAGAGTGGGCGCATTGTACCCGGCCCCTCGCGCCGACGCAGCTACACTGATGAAATTGCCTGTCGCGGATTCATCGGGAGTTGTCCATGCACTATCGCCGCCTTGGCTCGTCAGGCCTTCAGCTGTCGGCCCTTTCATTCGGCGCCTGGGTGACCTTCGGGTCGCAGATCGGGCGCGGCACGGCGCGCGAACTGGTCGCCACCGCCTGGGACCATGGCATCAACTTCTTCGACAACGCCGAGAGCTATGCCAAGGGCGAGGCGGAGGCGGTGATGGGGGATGTCATCGCCGACCTGCGCCTGCCGCGGGATGGCTATTGCGTGTCCAGCAAGGTGTTCTTCGGCAGCGCAAGGGAGCCGCGGCCCACGCAGAGGGGCTTGTCGCGCAAGCACGTGACCGACGCCTGTCATGCGGCGCTGCGGCGGCTGCGCGTGGACTACCTCGACCTGTATTACTGCCACCGTCCGGATCCGGATGTGCCCATAGTCGAAACCGTGTGGGCGATGGACGCCCTGGTCCGGCAGGGCAAGGTGCTTTACTGGGGCACGTCGGAGTGGTCGGCCGCGCAGATCCGCGAGGCGCACGAGGCCGCGCGCGTGCACCACCTGCATGCGCCGAGCATGGAGCAGCCCCAGTACAACCTGCTGCATCGCGAGCGGGTGGAAACGGAGTACGCGCCGCTGTACGCCCAATACGGCATGGGCACCACGACGTTCTCGCCACTGGCGTCGGGGCTGCTGACCGGCAAGTACAACGCCGGGATTCCGGCCGACGCCCGGTTGGGACTGGAAGGCATGGAATGGTTGCAGCCGACCGTGCTGGGCCAGGATGACGGACGCTTGTCGCGTGCGCGCCGTTACACCGCGCTGGCGGCAGAGATGGGTTTTGCGCCGGCGACCCTCGCCATCGCCTGGTGCCTGCGCAATCCGCACGTGTCGTCGGTGATCCTCGGCGCGAGTCGCCCGGACCAGTTGCTGCAGAACCTGGCGGCGCTGGACCTGGCGAACGAACTGGGCGAGGACATCTGGGCGCGCGTGGAAGCCGCGATGGAGTGAGCCATCAGCCAAGGCCTGCGGGGACGCCGCGCCATCTGCGACGAATGCGCAGTCAGGGTCATCATGGACTTGACATGCAAATGAGAATTGTTATCGTTTGATCTCTTCTCCCTTGCCGTGAGGCACGACAATGCCACTGCCGCTGACGAATCCCGTGGTCCTCCGCCGCGCACGCCTGCACCTGGTGCCCCGGCGCTCCGCACCGACCACCGTGGTGGATGCCGGCCAGGTCGAGAGCCATGCGCTGCTCAACGGCGCGCGTGAGTTGCTCATCCGCCACGGCGGCGAACTCTATCGCCTTCGCCACACCCGCAACGACAAGCTGATCCTGACCAAGTAGCCCCCCAGGCCGCCCCGCAATGCGGGCATATTCACGGCCTATACTCGGATCCATCATTGGACGAGGGGGCGTAGATGGAGATCCTGGCAGTCGTATTGCTGGTGGCGGGCGTGGTGGTGCTGTTCAAGACCGTGCGGATGGTGCCGCAGGGTTACGAATGGACGGTGGAGCGTTTCGGCAAGTACACCCACACCATGACCCCCGGGCTGCACTTCCTGATCCCGGTGGTGTACGGGGTGGGGCGCAAGATCAACATGATGGAACAGGTGATGGACGTGCCCAGCCAGGACGTCATCACCAAGGACAACGCCGTGGTCAAGGTCGATGGCGTGGTCTATTTCCAGGTCCTGGACGCGGCCAAGGCCGCGTACGAAGTGGCCACGCTGGAAATCGCCATCCTCAACCTGGTGATGACCAACATCCGCACCGCCATCGGTTCCATGGACCTGGACGAATCGCTTTCCAAGCGCGACGAGATCAACGCCAAGGTGCTGGTCGCGGTGGACCAGGCCACCCATCCGTGGGGGTTGAAGGTCAACCGCATCGAACTCAAGGACATCCAGCCACCGCGCGACCTGGTCGACTCGATGGCGCGGCAGATGAAGGCCGAGCGCGAGAAGCGCGCCAACATCCTCGAGGCCGAGGGCTTCCGCCAGGCCGCCATCCTCAAGGCCGAGGGCGACAAGCAGGCGGTGATCCTCGAGGCCGAGGGCGAGAAGGAGGCCGCGTTCCGCCAGGCCGAGGCCCGCGAACGCCTGGCCGAGGCCGAAGCCAAGGCCACCGAGATGGTGTCCAACGCCATCGCCTCGGGCAACGTGCAGGCGATCAATTATTTCGTCGCGCAGAAGTACATCGAGGCGTTCAAATCGCTGGCCGAGGCGCCCAACCAGAAGTTCGTGATGATGCCGATGGAGTCGGCGGGCGTGATCGGTTCGCTGGGTGGCATCGCGGAATTGGCCAAGCAGGCGCTGGAGCAGCCGGGCCGCGCCACGACCAAGGGAGGCTGAGCCATGCAGTGGAGCGGGCCGGTAGTGGTGTGGGGTGCGGTCGCCCTGGCGCTGTTCGCCGCCGAAGCGCTGGCGCCCGGCGCATTCATGCTGTGGCTGGGATTCGCCGCCGTGGCGGTGTTCGTGATGGTGTGGGCGATGCCCGGCATGTCGGTGCTGGCGCAGGTGGCCGCCTTCGTCGTGCTCGCGTTCGTCTCCATCCAGGTCTACCGCACCTGGTTCCGGAACCGGGGGCGCGAGAGCGACCAGCCGATGCTCAATCGCCGCGCCGAGCAACTGGTCGGGCGCGTGGTGCCGCTGGAGCAGGCGATCGTCAACGGCGCGGGCCGCGTGCAGATCGCCGATGCGTTCTGGGACGTCGTCGGGCCCGATGCCCCGGCGGGCACCGCGGTCCGGGTGATCGCGGTGGACGGCATGACGTTGCGGGTCCGGCCGGCCGATTGAGCGGAGCGGCATGCGACGGCCAGCATGCGCTGGCGTATGCGCGTGGCGTGCGGGGATGACAGGGGGCGGGTTCTTGCCGCAGGCGCCGCCCTTGGTCCCTCAGGGGCGCGATCTGGGATAATCGTCTCCCCCACGTCATCCCTGCAGGCCCACGCTCAATGATCCAGAAGACGATCCTCAACGACACCCACCGTGCGCTCGGCGCCAAGATGGTGGACTTCGGCGGCTGGGACATGCCGATCCACTACGGCTCGCAGATCGATGAGCACCACGTCGTGCGCAAGGACGCCGGCATGTTCGACGTTTCCCACATGACCGTCGTGGACCTGCGCGGCGAACAGGTGCGCCCCTTCCTGCGCAGGCTGGTCGCCAATTCGGTGGACAAGCTGAAGGTGCCGGGCAAGGCGTTGTACACCGGCATGCTCAACGAGCAGGGCGGGATCATCGACGACCTGATCGTCTATTACCGCGACGAACAGTTCTTCCGCCTGGTGGTCAATGCCGGTACCCGCGACAAGGACCTGGCATGGATCAGCGAGCAGGCCAGGCCGTTTGGCGTCACCGTCGCCGAGCGTCCGGAATTCGGGATGATCGCGGTGCAGGGTCCGAACGCACGTGAAAAGGTGCTGGGCCTGCTGCGCGAGGAAGACCGCACCGCCATCGCCAAGCTGGGCAAGTTCGCCGCGGCCGAGGCGAAGAGCGTGGACGGCTTCGACGTATTCGTGGCCCGTACCGGCTACACCGGCGAGGACGGTTTCGAGGTCGTGGTGCCGGAGCAGCACACCGTCGCGTTCTGGAACGCCCTGCTCGCGGCGGGCGTCAAGCCGGCCGGACTGGGTGCGCGCGACACGCTGCGCCTGGAAGCCGGCATGAACCTTTACGGGCAGGACATGGACGAGGGCGTGTCGCCCTACGAAGCGGCGATGGGCTGGACGGTGTCGCTGGACGAGGGCCGTGACTTCATCGGCCGTGGCGTGCTGGAGCAGCAGAAGGCCAATGGCGTGCCGCGCCAGATGATCGGCCTGGTGATGGACGAGAAGGGCGTGCTGCGCCACGGCCAGAAGGTGCTCACCGCCCACGGCGAGGGCGAGATCCTGTCGGGCACGTTCTCGCCGACGCTGGGCAAGGCCATCGCGCTCGCGCGCGTGCCGGCCGGTGATATTCCGCTGGGCAGCGCGGGCAATGTCCGTGTCGACATCCGCGGCAAGGAAGTCCCGGTGCGCGTGGTCAAGTTCCCGTTCGTGCGCGACGGCCAGCCGCAGGACGGTGTGCTCGCCTGACGGCGCGTCCGGCGACGGCCGGGGCCGCCGCCGCAATGCTTCACCGCAGCACAAGACAATGGGCCCGCCACGGTTGCGCGGCCCGTGGCTTGGTTAAACTACGTCTTCCCCCCCATCCACACACGCACCACCGGAGCACCCCCATGAGTGAGATTCCCGGCGACCTCAAGTTCCTCAAGTCCCACGAGTGGGCCCGCGTCGATGGCGACGGCAAGGTGACGGTCGGTATTTCCGACCACGCCCAGGGCCTGCTCGGCGACCTGGTCTACGTCGAACTGCCCAACGTTGGCGATCGCGTGCAAGCCGGCACGGCAAGTGCCGTTGTCGAGTCGGTCAAGGCCGCCTCGGACGTGTATGCCCCGGTCAGCGGCACGGTCACCGCCGTCAACAGCGCGCTGGCTGACAAGCCCGAAACCATCAACGAAGATGCCTACGGCGAAGGTTGGCTGTTTACCGTGGCCATGGACGATGCCGAGCAGCTCAACGAACTGCTGGCCCCGGACGACTACGCCGAGTTGCTGGAAGACGAAGACCACTGAGTCCATCTGATCATCGCTTCTCCACCGGCCGCCTTGTGCGGCCGGTGTCGTTTTGGACGATTGATGTCGATCGAGTGCCCGGATCGGCCGCGCACTTTTGCGCAAATCGACGTGCTGCGTCGCGAAATCGGCGGCGCCGATAAAAAAATTTTCGGGCCGCGATGGCTGTCCCGTTGCATCGTCGATGACGGTGCGAAGCCGTTGCGCCGGATGTGCCTGCGCGGCACGAACTTCCTGGGTGCAATGATGAAAACACCTAGAAAAAAGAGCTTTTGAAAAAATGGCGAGGAAGAAAACCCGGTGGCCAGTCCCGGGATCTCTCGCCCGGAGTGGCGGCGGCGTGGGGTTTGCGAAGCCGCCGCGAGCGGTCCTCGCCGGAATTTTTTTCGCGCGGGTTGTTGACACTATGAAAAAGCGTGATTAGGTTTCGCCCAGCAGACGCTTCCTGCAAATGCGAGTGAGCCGACCCAAAGCGACAACGCGAAGTGCAAAACGAACCTCCGCCCGTGCAGCCCTGACGGTGGACGCAGGATTCGTTTCCTCCGCGCAAACGCGAAAGGCGCAAGAAGCACAACCCGGTTCGTCATGGACGGATCGGGTTTTTGTTTGTGGTGGTTCCGGCCGGGCGAGGGCGCGGAACCACGGCAGGTCCGATTTCATGGCGGCGCGCGGCAGGATGCGCGCCGGCCGATCGAATCCGTTTCCGTGCCCGCATGGCATGGGCGGTGGGCCGCGGTTTGCATTTTCGCGGCATTGTTCAGCACTGGGCGCTTCACCCCGATAGACCACTGACGAGGAGCCATACCATGGCCGTTAAGAAAGCTGCCAAGAAGTCCGCCGCCAAGAAGGCTGTGAAGAAGGTCGCCAGGAAGGCCGCCGCCAAGAAGACCGTGAAGAAGGCGGCCGCCAAGAAGGCGGTGAAGAAGGTTGCCAAGAAGGCCGCCAAGAAGACCGTGAAGAAGGCCGCCGCCAAGAAGACGGTGAAGAAGGCCGCGAAGAAGGCCGCCAAGAAGACCGTGAAGAAGGCTGCCGCCAAGAAGACGGTGAAGAAGGCCGCGAAGAAGGCCGCGAAGAAGGCCGCCAAGAAGACCGCGAAGAAGGCTACCGCCAAGAAGGCCGTGAAGAAGGCCGCGAAGAAGGTTGCCAAGAAGCCGGCCGCCAAGAAGGCTGCCAAGAAGGTCGCGAAGAAGGCTGCCAAGAAGGCCGCCAAGAAGCCGGCCGCGAAGAAGGTTGCCAAGAAGCGCGCCCGCAAGGCCGCTCCGGCCGCCATGCCGGTGACCCCGGCGCCGATGATCTAAGCAAGCCCCGATACCAAGAAGCACGCAGTACCAACGCTCCCTTCCCGCAGCCCAGGCGGGGAGGGAGTTTTTTTAGGTTCTTCACCCAAGTCCGGGGAAGGCAGCCCGGATCTTCAGGAAGAAATAGGCGTCATCGCGGTAGCCGTAGGCGATGCGCTTGATGACCTTGATTCTGTTGTTGATGCCTTCCAGAAGGCCTGTATGCATGGGCCAGCGCACCCGGCTGACGATGCCGCGCCAATAAGGCCTCAGGCACTTGGCGAAGTGGATCAGGGCCGGGATGCCACTTTCATGGGCATGGCGTAGCCACTGTTTCCATGCACGACGCCACGTTTGCGCCGTTGGGGCGTTCCACAGTGCCTTGAGCTGCTCTTTCATCACGTAGACCACCATGAGCGGTTGGT
>NZ_VLKP01000010.1 GCF_007830115.1 Aerolutibacter ruishenii
TGGTGACCGGCCGTATCGAGCGCGGCATCATCAAGGTCGGCGACGAAATCGAAATCGTCGGTATCCGTCCGACCCAGAAGACGACCGTCACTGGCGTCGAGATGTTCCGCAAGCTGCTGGACCAGGGCCAGGCGGGCGACAACGCGGGCCTGCTGCTGCGCGGCACCAAGCGTGACGACGTGGAGCGTGGCCAGGTGCTGGCCAAGCCGGGTTCGATCACCCCGCACACCACGTTCGAGGCCGAGGTGTACGTGCTGTCGAAGGACGAAGGCGGCCGCCACACCCCGTTCTTCAAGGGCTACCGTCCGCAGTTCTACTTCCGCACCACCGACATCACCGGTGCGGTGGAACTGCCGGAAGGCGTGGAGATGGTGATGCCGGGTGACAACATCAAGATGGTGGTCACCCTGATCAACCCGGTGGCGATGGACGAAGGCCTGCGTTTCGCGATCCGCGAAGGCGGCCGCACCGTCGGCGCCGGCGTCGTCGCCAAGATCCTCAAGTAAGAACGGTTAACACGACAGCGTTGCTGTCGAGTTGACTCCCGCCGATCATCCGGCCCTTCGGGGCCGGATAACGCCGGGGAGGACGTGGGGCGGTATTGGCGGTGCTAGTCGCCAATGCTGAACCGGTCGGAGCAGTTCCAGGGTTTGTTGCAGCCGTGCTTGCACTGGTTGTGGATATCCGGTTAGAATGCACGACCACTGCGGCAACTCGTTCATTCGAGGGGTCGCAACCAGCGAAATGAGGAGCAGGATGCGCCTCGTATTCGCCAGACAGGGATATGTCGCACGGCGAGCTCCGTACGTTCCGGGCCCCGAACTTGTTGAGTTCAGGGCAACCAAGGAACGCTAAACGGGGCCTTTCGTGCGTTCTGCTCAGTCTGGGCGGGTCGGGAAACCGATCTGCCTTTGCTTTTCTGGCAAGGAGGCTCCGGGGCGAGGGTGTAGCCCCGGGGTGTTTGCGTTTTCATGGGGTTCGGCACACCCGGAGGCCGGCCCGTCGCTCTTTAACGAAGGAATACCGTCATGGCGGACCAAAAGATCCGAATCCGGCTGAAGGCGTACGATCATCGTCTGATCGATCGCTCGGCCAGCGAGATCGTTGAGACGGCCAAGCGTACCGGTGCCCAGGTCAAGGGCCCGATCCCGCTGCCGACCAAGATCGAGCGTTACACCATTCTCGTTTCGCCGCACGCCGACAAGGATGCGCGCGACCAGTACGAGACCCGCACGCACAAGCGCGTGCTCGACATCGTCGACCCCAACGACAAGACCGTGGACGCGCTGATGAAGCTCGAACTCGCGGCGGGCGTTGACGTCCAGATCAAGCTGACCTGAGGCCACCACCATGACCGCGAAGAAGTATTCGTTGGGCATCGTCGGTCGCAAGGCCGGCATGAGCCGCCTCTTCACCGAGGACGGCAAGTCGGTTCCCGTGACCCTCATCGAGGCCACTCCGAACCGCATCACCCAGATCAAGACCCAGGACACCGACGGCTACAGCGCCGTGCAGGTCACCGTCGGTGCCAAGCGCGCCGCGCTGATCAACAAGCCGGAAGCCGGCCACCTCGCCAAGGCGAAGGTCGAAGCCGGTCGTGGCCTGTGGGAGTTCCGCGTTGCCGACGAACTGATCGGTGGCTTCGAAGTCGGCGGCGAGATCAAGGCCGACATCTTCGAAGTCGGCCAGACCGTCGACGTGCAGGGCGTGACCAAGGGCAAGGGCTTCCAGGGCACCATCAAGCGCTGGAACTTCACCATGGGCGACGCCACCCACGGTAACTCGCTGTCGCATCGCGCACCGGGCTCCATCGGTCAGCGTCAGACCCCGGGTCGCGTGTTCCCGGGCAAGAAGATGGCCGGTCACATGGGCGCCGTGCAGCAGAGCACCCAGGGCCTGGAAGTGGTCAAGGTCGACGCCGAGCGCGGCCTGATCGCCGTCAAGGGCGCGGTGCCGGGCGCTCCGGGTGGCGACGTGATCGTCCGTCCGACGAGCAAGGCATAAGGGAGACGATGACGATGGAACTCGCCATCAATAACAGCAGCAAGACCGTCTCGGTCTCCGACGCGATCTTCGGCCGCGAATTCAGCGAAGACCTGGTCCACCAGGTGGTCGTTGCCTACCGCAACGCCGGTCGCGCCGGTACCAAGGCGCAGAAGACCCGTGCGGAAGTCAACGGCACGACCAAGAAGTCGAAGAAGCAGAAGGGCGGCGGTGCGCGTCATGGCGCGCTGACGGCTCCGATCTTCGTCGGCGGCGGCGTGACCTTCGCGGCCAAGCCGCGCAGCTTCGCGCAGAAGGTCAACCGCAAGATGTATCGCGCCGCGATCGCCGCGATCCTGTCCGAGCTCAACCGCCAGGGCCGCATCATGGTCGTCGAGAACTTCGAGCTCGATGCTCCGAAGACCTCGGGCCTGGTCGCCAAGCTCAAGGGTCTGGAAGTCGGCCAGCGTCCGCTGATCGTCACCGAAGACGCCACCGAGAACCTGTACCTCTCGGCCCGCAACCTGCCGTATGTCCAGGTGCGTGATGTCCAGGGCCTGGATCCGGTCGCCCTCGTGGGTGCGGATACGGTCGTGGTCACCGCCGACGCGGTGAAGAAGATCGAGGAGTGGCTGGCATGAACGACGCCAAGCTCTACAACATCATCCGTGCGCCGCGCGTGTCCGAAAAGACCGCTCGCCTGCAGGAAGTTTCCAACCAATACGTCTTCGAAGTCGCGACGGACGCTACCAAGGCCGACATCAAGGTCGCCGTGGAAAAGCTGTTCGACGTCAAGGTTGAAGCGGTCAACGTCGTGAACGTCAAGGGCAAGACCAAGTCCTTCAAGTTCCGCGAAGGTCGTCGCAACGACTGGCGCAAGGCGTACGTGAAGCTGGCCGATGGCCAGTCGATCGACGTGATGGCCAAGGCCTGAGGATAGACACCCATGGCATTGATGACTTTCAAGCCCACCTCCGCCGGCCGCCGCAGCGCGGTCCGCGTGGTGACGCCGGACCTGCACAAGGGCGCGCCGCACGCGCCGCTCCTTGAAAAGCAGAACAAGACCGGTGGCCGCAACAACTACGGCCGCATCACCACCCGTCATATCGGTGGTGGCAGCAAGCAGCACTACCGCATCATCGACTTCAAGCGCGACAAGGTCGGCATCCCCGCCCGCGTCGAGCGCGTCGAGTACGACCCGAACCGCACCGCGCACATCGCGCTGCTGTGCTACGTGGACGGCGAGCGTCGCTACATCATCTCGCCGAAGGGCCTGAAGGCCGGCGACCAGGTGATCGCGGGCCGTGACGCCCCCATCCGCACCGGCAACACCCTGCCGCTGAGCAACATCCCGGTCGGCACCACGGTGCATTGCGTCGAGATGAAGCCGGGCAAGGGCGCCCAGATGGCCCGTGCGGCCGGTGCCGGCGTGTACCTGGTCGCGCGTGAGCACGGCTACGCCACCCTGCGCCTGCGCTCCGGCGAAATGCGCAAGGTGCCGGTCGAGTGCTGCGCCACCATCGGCGAAGTCGGCAACGACGAGCACAGCCTCGAGAAGCTGGGTAAGGCCGGTGCCAAGCGCTGGCGCGGCGTCAAGCCGACCGTCCGCGGCGCGGCCATGAACCCGGTCGACCACCCGCACGGCGGTGGTGAGGCCAAGGCCGGCCAGGGCAACCCGCATCCGGTCACCCCGTGGGGCGTGCCGACCAAGGGTTACAAGACCCGCAAGAACAAGCGCACCCAGCAGTTCATCGTGCGCGATCGTAGGAGCTAATCGGCCATGGCACGTTCACTCAAGAAGGGCCCGTTCATCGATCACCACCTCGCCAAGAAGGTGGAGACCGCGGGCAACAACAAGAAGCCGATCAAGACCTGGTCGCGTCGCTCGACGATCCTCCCCGAGATGATCGGTTTCACGATTGCCGTGCACAACGGCAAGAACCACATCCCCGTGCTTGTCAACGAGAACATGGTTGGCCACAAGCTCGGCGAGTTCGCCCTGACCCGGACGTTCAAGGGTCATGGCGGCGACAAGAAGTCGAAGTAAGGAGATGACCATGGAAGCGAAAGCAATCCTGCGCACCGCGCGCATCTCCCCGCAGAAGGCCCGCCTGGTCGCCGACCAGGTCCGTGGCCTGTCGGCTGAACGCGCCGTCAACCTGCTGAAGTTCTCGGACAAGAAGGCTGCCCACATGATCCGCAAGGTCGTGGAGTCCGCCATCGCCAACGCCGAGAACAACCAGGGCGCCGACATCGACGAGCTCAAGGTCAAGACCATCATGGTGGACGAGGGTCCGACGCTGAAGCGCTTCATGGCGCGAGCGAAGGGCCGCGGCACCCGCATCCTCAAGCGCACCAGCCACATCACTGTGGTCGTGGGCGCGGGCAAGTAAGGCGGAGTCAGACAATGGGTCATAAAGTTCATCCGACCGGCATCCGCCTGGGCATCGCCAAGGACTGGAATTCCAAGTGGTTTGCCAACAAGAAGCAGTACGCCGAGTTCCTGGCGGCTGACCTCAAGGTCCGCGAAATGCTGCGCAAGAAGCTGGCGCAGGCCGGCATCTCGAAGATCTTCATCGAGCGTCCGGCCAACAACGCCCGCGTCACGATCCACACCGCCCGCCCGGGCGTGGTGATCGGCAAGCGCGGCGAGGACATCGAGAAGCTGCGCAAGGAAGTCTCCGACGTGATGGGCGTTCCGGCGCACATCAACGTCACCGAGGTCCGCAAGCCGGAGCTCGACGCGCAGCTGGTCGCCGAGTCGATCGCGCAGCAGCTGGAGCGCCGCATCATGTTCCGTCGCGCCATGAAGCGTGCGGTCGGCAACGCGATGCGCCTGGGCGCCCTGGGCATCAAGGTCAACGTCGCTGGCCGCCTCAACGGTGCGGAAATCGCCCGTTCGGAGTGGTACCGCGAAGGCCGCGTGCCGCTGCACACGCTGCGTGCCGACATCGACTATGGCTTCGCTGAAGCCAAGACGACCTACGGCATCATCGGCATCAAGACGTGGGTCTACCGCGGTGAAATCTTCGATTTCTCCCAGGTTGGCCAGGAGAAGCAGGACGACGCCGCCCCGCGCGCTGAGCGCGGCGACCGCGGTGACCGTCGTGATCGCAACGACCGTCCGGCCCGCCCGGCCCGCGAAGCGAGGTAACCCAACATGCTGCAACCCAAGCGAACCAAGTACCGCAAGGTACACAAGGGCCGCAACGAAGGCCTGAGCTGGAGCGGCAATGCCGTCAGCTTTGGCGAATTCGGCCTGAAGGCGACGGCGCACGGTCAGCTGACCGCGCGCCAGATCGAGGCCGCGCGTCGTTCCATCAGCCGTTACGTGAAGCGTGGCGGCAAGATGTGGATCCGCGTGTTCCCGGACAAGCCGATCACCAAGAAGCCCATCGAAGTCCGCATGGGCTCCGGCAAGGGCAGCGTCGAGTACTGGGTGGCCCAGATCCAGCCCGGCCGCATGATCTATGAGATCGAGGGCGTCAGCGAGGAAGTGGCACGCGAGGCGTTCCGCCTGGCCGCCGCCAAGCTGTCGGTGACCACCACTTTCGTTACCCGTACGGTGCGCTAATGGAACTCAAGCAACTGCGCGAAAAGTCGGCTGACGAGCTGAAGTCCCACCTGCTGGACCTCCAGAAGGAGCAGTTCGCCCTGCGCATGCAGAAGGCGACCGGCCAGCTCGCCAAGACCCATGACGTCCGCCGCGTGCGCCGCGAGATCGCTCGCGTCAACATGCTGCTGGGCGACAAGAAGTAAGGACCCTGCAATGACCGACAACAATACAGAGAAGGCGATTCGCACGGTTGAAGGCCGGGTCGTCAGCAACAAGATGGACAAGACCGTCACCGTGCTCGTCGAGCGCCAGGTCAAGCACGCGCTGTACGGCAAGTACATCCGTCGCTCGACCAAGCTCCACGCCCACGACGCCGACAACGCCTGCAAGGAAGGCGATGTCGTGCGCGTGAAGGAGATTGCGCCGATGTCCAAGACCAAGAACTGGAGCGTGGTTGAGATCGTCAGCCGCGTGGCCGAGTAAGAGGAGAGCTAACCATGATCCAGATGCAAAGCTACCTCGACGTGGCCGACAACTCCGGTGCCAAGGAAGTGATGTGCATCAAGGTGCTCGGCGGCTCCAAGCGCCGTTACGCCGCGATTGGCGACATCATCAAGGTCACCGTGAAGGACGCGATCCCGCGCGGCAAGGTCAAGAAGGGCGACGTCTATGACGCCGTCGTGGTGCGTACCCGCAAGGGCGTGCGCCGTCCGGACGGCTCGCTGATCCGCTTCGACGGCAACGCCGCCGTGCTCCTGAACAACAAGCAGGAACCGATCGGTACCCGTATCTTCGGGCCTGTGACCCGCGAGCTGCGTTCCGAGAAGTTCATGAAGATCGTCTCGCTGGCGCCTGAAGTGCTCTGAGCGGAGGAATAGAAAATGAACCGTATCCGCAAGGGCGACCAGGTCGTCGTAATCTCCGGCAAGGACAAGGGCAAGAAGGGTGATGTGGTGCGCGTGGCCGGCGACAAGGTCGTCGTGTCCAACATCAACATCATCAAGCGCCACACCAAGCCGAACCCCCAGGCTGGCCAGCCGGGCGGCGTGGTCGAGCGCGAAGCGCCGATCCACATTTCCAACGTGATGCTCTTCAACCCGGCCACTGGCAAGGGTGAACGCGTCGGTTTCAAGGTGCTGGAGGATGGACGCAAACTGCGTGTGTTCCGCTCCAGCGGTGAGGCGGTTGACGCCTGAGGAATGCATAAATGACCACCCGGCTTGAAAAGTTCTACCAGGAAGAAGTCGTTCCGCAGCTGACCAAGAAGTTCGGCTACAAGAACCCGATGGAAGTGCCGCGCCTCGTCAAGGTCACGCTGAACATGGGCGTGGGCGAAGCGGCCACCAACAAGAAGGTGCTTGAGAACGCCGTGGCCGACATGACCAAGATCTCGGGTCAGAAGCCGATCGTGACCAAGACCCGCGTCTCGGTTGCGTCGTTCAAGATCCGCGACGGCTGGCCGATCGGCTGCAAGGTGACCCTGCGTCGCGCCAAGATGTTCGAGTTCCTCGATCGCCTGATCAACATCTCGCTGCCGCGCGTCCGCGACTTCCGTGGCGTGTCGGGTCGCGCGTTCGACGGCCGTGGCAACTACAACATGGGCGTGAAGGAACAGATCATCTTCCCGGAAATCGACTTCGACGCCGTCGACGCGGTCCGTGGCATGGACATCGCGATCACCACGACCGCGAAGACCGATGCCGAGGCCAAGGCGCTGCTCGAAGCCTTCCGTTTCCCGTTCCGCAACTGATACTCGAGGACTGACACAATGGCCAAGACCTCCATGGTCAACCGTGAGATCAAGCGGGCCAAGCTTGCCAAGCAGCACGGTGCGAAGCGCGAAGCGCTGAAGAAGATCGTCTCCAGCCAGACCGCTTCGTACGAAGAGAAGATGGATGCCGCGACCAAGCTGCAGAAGCTGCCGCGCGACTCCTCGGCTTCGCGCCAGACCACCCGTTGTGCGCTGACCGGCCGTCCGCGCGCCGTGTACAGCAAGTTCGGTCTGGGCCGCAACAAGCTCCGCGAAGCCACCATGCGTGGCGACGTGCCGGGCCTGCGCAAGGCCAGCTGGTAAACCCCAGCCGGTTCTTGTACCATTGCGAGTTCCCCGCCCCAGGGCGGGGAACTCGTTGTTACAACTGAATTCGCATACTGCGGATATCGGTGCACTCATAAGGAAACATCCATGAGCATGACTGATCCCATCGCCGACATGCTGGTCCGCATCAAGAATGCGGCCGCTGTCCGGAAGCAGACGGTGAAGATGCCGTCGTCCAAGATCAAGGCCGCGATCGCCACCGTTCTGAAGAACGAAGGCTACATCGCTGATTTCCGCGTGACCCAGGACGGCGCCAAGGCCGAGCTGGAGATCGTGCTGAAGTACTTCGAAGGCAAGCCGGTGATCGAGCGCCTCCAGCGCTACTCCCGTTCGGGCCTGCGCCAGTACCGCGGCAAGAGCGAACTGCCGAAGGTCCTGGGCGGCCTGGGCGTCGCCATCATTTCCACCTCCAAGGGCATCATGACCGATGCGCAGGCGCGCCAGCAGGGCGTCGGCGGTGAAGTCCTGTGCTTCGTGGCCTAAGGGAGAACTGAACCATGTCCCGTGTTGCCAAGAAGCCGATCGCCCTGGCCAAGGGCGTTGAACTGAACATCCAGGCCGAATCGATCGCCGCCAAGGGCCCGAAGGGTACCCTGTCGATCGCCAAGCCGGCCGCCATCGAAGTGAAGGTCGAAGACGGTCACGCCGTGTTCTCGACCGAAGATGCCGCGCTGATCCCGCTGACCGGCACCCTGCGTGCCATCCTCGCCAACATGGTGAAGGGCGTGTCCGAAGGCTTCGAGCGCAAGCTCGAGCTGGTGGGCGTGGGTTACCGCGCCGCGATGCAGGGCAAGGACCTGAACCTGTCGCTGGGCTACTCGCACCCGATCCTGTTCCCGGCGCCGGAAGGCATCACCATCGCCACGCCGACCCAGACGGAAGTCGTGGTGACCGGCGCCGACAAGCAGCTGGTCGGCGAGGTCGCCGCCAAGATCCGCGGTTTCCGTCCGCCGGAGCCGTACAAGGGCAAGGGCGTGAAGTACGCCGGCGAAGTCATCATCCGCAAGGAAGCCAAGAAGGCCTAATGCGGACCGGATCCGACCGGTAACGGTCGGTCCGCTCAGCGAAGCCTTCAGCTTTCGGAGACCAGATCATGAACAAGAACACCGCTCGCCTGCGTCGCGCCAAGTCGACCCGTGCACACATCCGCGAACTCGGCGTGCCGCGCCTGTCGGTGCTGCGCACCGGCCAGCACCTGTACGCCCAGGTCTTCACCGCCGACGGCTCCAAAGTCCTGGCTTCGGCCTCGACCTTGCAGACCGACGTCAAGGAAGGCCTGAAGAACGGCAAGAACGCCGATGCCGCCGCAAAGGTCGGTCGCCTGGTCGCCGAGCGCGCCAAGGCCGCCGGCATCGAGAAGGTCGCCTTCGACCGCTCGGGCTACCGCTACCACGGTCGCATCAAGGCGCTGGCCGAAGCTGCCCGTGAAGGTGGCCTGCAGTTCTGATGCTTGAAGGCGTGGGGATTCGTCCCCACGCCTCCTGCATTGCAAGCATTTCGCCGCCGACGAGGCCTTTCGTCGGACGTGCCCTCCGGGTTGCCGGGAGCGCGGAACGCCCGAAGTACCCACAACCATAAGCGGCCAAGCCGCAAATCCCTCAACTACAGAGCATTCGAAAATGGCAGAAGAACGTGCACCGCGGGGTCGTGATCGCGACCGTAACCGCGAAGAGATCGACGACGGCATGATCGAGAAGCTGATCGCGGTCAACCGCGTCAGCAAGACCGTCAAGGGCGGTCGCCAGTTCACCTTCACTGCGCTGACCGTTGTCGGCGACGGCAACGGCAAGGTCGGCTTTGGCTATGGCAAGGCGCGCGAAGTGCCGGTTGCCATCCAGAAGTCGATGGAATATGCCCGCAAGGCGATGAACAACGTCGACCTGAACAACGGCACCCTGTGGCATGCCGTCAAGTCCGGCCATGGCGCCGCGCGCGTGTTCATGCAGCCGGCTTCGGAAGGTACCGGCGTGATCGCCGGTGGCGCGATGCGCGCCGTGCTCGAAGCCGTGGGCGTGAAGAACGTGCTGGCCAAGGCCGTCGGCTCGCGCAACCCGATCAACCTGGTCCGCGCCACCATCAAGGGCCTGACCGACATGCACTCGCCGTCGCAGATCGCGGCCAAGCGTGGCAAGAAGGTGGAGGATCTGATCAATGGCTAAGAACGAAGCTGCCGGCGGCACCATCAAGGTGCGCCTGGTCAAGGGCCTGCGGGGTACCCAGTCGCGTCACCGCCTGTCGGTGAAGGCGCTGGGCCTGGGCAAGCTGAACAGCGTCCGTGAGCTCAAGGACAGCCCGCAGGTTCGCGGCCTGATCAACCAGCTCCACTACCTCGTCCGCGTGGAGGAGTAATCATCATGCGTCTCAACACTCTGCAACCCGCCGAGGGCGCCCGCCAGGAGCGTACCCGCGTCGGTCGTGGTATCGGTTCGGGCCTGGGCAAGACTGCCGGCCGCGGCCACAAGGGCTCGTTCGCACGTGCCGGCAAGGGCAAGATCAAGGCCGGCTTCGAAGGCGGCCAGATGCCGATGTACATGCGCCTGCCGAAGGTCGGCTTCCGCTCCAAGCTGAAGAACGACACCGCCGAAGTGCTGCTGTACCAGCTGGACAAGCTGGAGGCCGGTGAGGTCGACTTCGCGGCCCTGCGCGCTGCCAAGCTGGTGCCGAGCACCGCCAAGCAGGCCAAGATCGTGAAGAAGGGCGAGCTGAGCAAGGCCTTCGTGCTGAAGGGCCTGCTGGCGACCGCCGGTGCCAAGGCCGCGATCGAAGCGGCTGGCGGCAAGGTCGGGGAGTAATCGACGCATGGCGCGGAGCGGCAACGCGATGGCCGGCGTAGGCGGCGGGCTCGGTAAGTTCACCGAGCTCCGCCAACGTCTGTTGTTTGTAATCGGTGCTCTGATCGTCTACCGCATCGGTTGCTACATCCCGGTGCCGGGCGTCAATCCGGAAGCGATGCTCCGCCTGATGGAGACCCAGCAGGGCACCATCGTGGACATGTTCAACATGTTCTCCGGTGGTGCGCTGGAGCGTTTCAGCCTGTTGGCGCTGAACGTGATGCCCTACATCTCGTCGTCGATCATCGTCCAGCTGCTCACCCAGATCATGCCGAGCCTGAAGGCCATCCAGAAGGAAGGCGAATCGGGCCGCAAGCGCATCAACCAGTGGTCTCGCATGGGCGCGATTCCGCTCGCCATCTTCCAGGCGTGGGGTATCGCGACGGCGCTGCAGGCCGGTGGCGCCAGCCAGGGCATCCCGGTGGTGTACAACCCGGGCCCGGGTTTCGTCATCACCGCAGTGATCGCGCTGACCGCCGGTACCATGTTCCTGATGTGGCTGGGTGAGCAGGTGACCGAGCGTGGCGTCGGCAACGGCGTGTCGCTCATCATCTTCGCCGGCATCGTGGCCGGACTCCCGTCAGCGCTGATCGGCATGTTCGAGCAGATCCGCAACGGCGACATGAGTCCCATCGTTGCCATCCTGGTGGTGCTGATCGTGCTGGGCTTCACATACCTGGTCGTGTTCGTCGAGCGCGGTCAGAGGCGGATCACGGTGAACTACGCGCGGCGCCAGGGTGGGCGCAACGCGTACATGAACCAATCCTCGTTCCTGCCGCTCAAGCTGAACATGTCGGGCGTGATCCCCGCCATCTTCGCCTCCAGCATCGTGATGTTCCCGGCGACCGCGGCGACCTGGTTTGCCCAAGGCAGCTCCAACTCGTGGCTGCTCAAGCTCAGCAACATGTTGAACCCTGGTGAGCCGCTGCACATGGTGTTGTACGCGGGGTTGATCGCCGGCTTTGCTTTCTTCTATACCGCACTGGTGTTCAACTCCCAGGAAACGGCGGATAATTTGAAGAAGTCGGGCGCGCTGATCCCGGGCATTCGTCCGGGCAAGGCCACGGCGGACTACATCGATGGCGTGCTGACCCGCTTGACGGCGGCCGGTGCCATCTACCTGGTGGTGGTCTGCCTGTTGCCGGAAGTGATGCGTACCCAGATGGGCACTTCGTTCTACTTTGGCGGTACTTCGTTGCTGATCGTGGTGGTGGTGGTGATGGACTTCATTGCCCAGATCCAGGCCCACCTGATGTCGCACCAGTACGAAAGCCTGCTGAAAAAGGCCAACCTGAAGGGTGGCTCGCGCGGCCTGCCGCGCGGTTGAGAAAGTTGTTTGGCGTCTCCGCACCAGCGGCGGATTGACGACAAGAAGGGCGACCTGGGCGGCGGTCTCGCGCACGGGTGAGTTGGAGCCGGTCCCCGCGCCAGAGTAGCGCGGGGGGTCGGGAGAGGGGTTAGACAGCCTCTCCCAGACAGCTCCCTCTCGTCGCCGGAGCATGGGCACACTCCCCATGCCGGAGTTGCTGCGGTGCCCTTGGGCCCCGCAGCGCTTCCTATTGGACCGAGACCTTGATAAACTTGTCGATTCACTCCGCCGGATGAACTCATCCGGCCGCCAAACCAAGTTGGAGATCGCGTTATGGCGCGTATTGCTGGCGTCAACCTGCCTGCCCAGAAGCACGTCTGGGTCGGGCTGCAAAGCATCTACGGCATTGGCCGTACCCGTTCCAAACAGGTCTGCGACGCCGCCGGCGTCACCAAGACCACCAAGATCCGCGACCTGTCCGAGCCGGAAGTCGAGCGCCTGCGCGCCGAGATCGGCAAGTACGTCGTGGAGGGCGACCTGCGCCGTGAGGTCGGTATCGCCATCAAGCGCCTGATGGACCTGGGCAGCTACCGTGGCCTGCGCCATCGTCGCGGCCTGCCGCTGCGTGGCCAGCGTACCCGTACCAACGCCCGTACCCGCAAGGGTCCGCGCAAGGCCATCAAGAAGTAAGGGGTATAGATCATGGCCAAGCCTGCTGCAGCCAAGACAAAGAAGAAGATCAAGCGCGTCGTCACCGACGGCATCGCCCACGTCCACGCTTCTTTCAACAACACCATCGTCACGATCACCGACCGCCAGGGCAATGCACTGAGCTGGGCGACCTCGGGCGGCGCCGGATTCCGCGGCTCCCGCAAGTCGACCCCGTTCGCGGCCCAGGTTGCCGCCGAAAAGGCCGGTCGTGCCGCCCTCGATTACGGCCTGAAGACGCTCGAAGTGCGTATCAAGGGTCCGGGTCCGGGTCGCGAGTCCGCCGTTCGTTCGCTGAACAACGTCGGCTACAAGATCGCCAACATCATCGACGTCACGCCGATTCCGCACAACGGCTGCCGTCCGCCGAAAAAGCGCCGCGTCTGAGGAGCTGAAGAGACATGGCACGTTATATTGGTCCCAAGTGTAAGCTCTCCCGCCGCGAAGGCGCCGACCTCTCGCTGAAGTCGCCCGTTCGCGCCCTCGACTCGAAGTGCAAGCTGGAGCAGAAGCCCGGCCAGCACGGTCCGACCGCCCGCAAGGGCAAGCTGTCGGACTACGCCACCCAGCTGCGTGAAAAGCAGAAGGTCAAGCGTATCTACGGTCTGCTGGAGCGCCAGTTCCGCAACTACTACAAGAAGGCCTCGAACAAGAAGGGCAACACCGGTGAGAACCTGTTGCAGCTGCTCGAGACCCGCCTGGACAACGTCGTCTACCGCATGGGCTTCGCGGTGACCCGTCCGGCCGCCCGCCAGCTGGTTTCGCACCGTGGCGTGACGATCAACGGCAAGTCGGTGAACCTGCCGTCGTACCAGGTCAAGGCCGGCGACGCGATCGCGCTCTCCGAGCGTGCCCAGAAGCAGCTTCGCGTGCAGGAATCCCTGTCCGTGGCGCAGCAGATGGACCTGTCGCCGTCGTGGGTCGAGGTGGACAGCAAGAAGTTCGCGGGCGTCTTCAAGGCCGTTCCGGACCGTGCTGACCTGCCGGCCGACATCAACGAAGCGCTGATCGTCGAGCTGTACTCGAAGTAATGACTTTGAATCCCCCGGCCCCCGCCGGGGGAAACGCAGGAGACACCACCCAATGACGGTAACCGCAAACCAGGTACTGCGCCCCCGCGGTCCCCAGATCGAGCGCCTCACGGGCAACCGTGCGAAGGTCGTGATCGAGCCGCTGGAGCGTGGCTACGGCCACACCCTCGGCAATGCGCTGCGCCGCGTGCTGCTCTCGTCCATTCCCGGCTTCGCGATCACCGAAGTCGAGATCGACGGCGTGCTGCACGAGTACACCACCGTGGAAGGCCTGGAAGAGGACGTGCTGGAGGTTCTGCTGAACCTCAAGGACGTCGCCATCCGCATGCATACGGGCGATGCGTCGACCCTGTCCCTGTCCAAGCAGGGCCCGGGCATCGTCACCGCCGGTGACATCAAGACCGACCACAACGTCGAGATCCTCAATCCGGAACATGTGATCTGCCACCTGACCAAGGACACGGCACTGAACATGCGCCTCAAGATCGAGCGCGGTTTCGGCTACCAGCCGGCTGCGACTCGTCGCCGCCCGGACGAGGAGACCCGCGCTCTGGGTCGCCTGATGCTGGACGCCAGCTTCTCGCCGGTCCGCCGCGTCGCGTATGCCGTGGAAGCGGCCCGCGTGGAGCAGCGCACCGACCTGGACAAGCTGGTGCTGGACATCGAGACCAACGGCACGATCGATGCCGAGGAAGCGATCCGCACCGCGGCCGAGATCATCACCGACCAGCTGTCGGTGTTCGGCGACTTCACCCAGCGCGACCGCGGCGTAACGCAGACGAAGGGTGCCGGTGTCGACCCGATCCTGCTGCGCCCGATCGACGACCTGGAGCTGACCGTGCGTTCGGCCAACTGCCTGAAGGCCGAGAGCATCTACTACGTCGGCGATCTGATCCAGAAGACCGAGGTCGAGTTGCTCAAGACCCCGAATCTGGGCAAGAAGTCGCTCACCGAGATCAAGGAAGTCCTCGCCCAGCGTGGTCTTTCGCTCGGCATGAAGCTTGAGAACTGGCCGCCGGCGGGCATTGCCTCGCACGGCATGATGGGGTGAGCCCAAGCCGCTTGCGCGGTACGGCCGCGCGCTTGGGCGAACGCCCGGCGCGCTGCGCCGGGCAGGGGGGGGGGCCGTCCTGGATCCCCGCCAACACCGTAGGAACGCAGCACCGCAACAACGCAGTACTTCGTCGACGGGCCAAATGCCCGCGACATGTCCGGTCACGGAGGGCCGGCACGGACCATCCGCAGTCCAAGCATCAACGCCGGGATGGCGACAGCGAAATTCAACGTCACAACATTAACTTTTAAGGAAACAAACCCATGCGCCACCAGAAGTCCGGCCGCAAGTTCAACCGCACCAGCGCCCACCGCGATGCGATGTTCACCAACATGGCCGCCTCGCTGATCAAGCACGGCCTGATCCGCACCACCCTGCCGAAGGCCAAGGAGCTGCGCCGCGTTGCCGAGCCGCTGATCACCCTGGCCAAGGTCGATGGCGTTGCCAACCGCCGCCTGGCCTTCTCGCGCCTGCGCGACAAGGAGGCCGTGGGCACCCTGTTCACCACGCTGGGCCCGCGCTACGCCGCGCGCAACGGCGGTTACACCCGCATCCTGAAGTGCGGCTTCCGCGCCGGTGACAACGCGCCGATGGCCTACGTCGAGTTGCTCGACCGTCCGGCGGCAGCGGAGTAATCCGACGCGCTGGCTCACCGATGCTCTGGCGTCGGCGTAACTGCAAAGCCCCGGCCAGTCCGGGGCTTTTGCTTTTCCAGTGCCGAGCCAGCGTGATCGACTCGGCACAGGCGTCATGCCGGAGAGCCCCCCGAACCTCTTGATGAGCCGACGCCCGGAGCTTTTTGCTGTATCGTGTGCATTCCTATCCGTTGCATGCAGGGGTTAAGCTTCACGCATGATCAATACCTTCCTGCGCGGATCGTTCCGTACCCAGTTCCTGCTCGGTTTTGCCACGTGCGTGGCGTTGCTGGCGTACGCGATCTATCTGCAGCTCCACGGCGGCCTTGAGCCATGCAATTTGTGCATCTTCCAGCGCCTGGCGTTCGCGGGGCTGGGGTTGGTGTTCCTGCTGGGCGGATTGCATGCTCCGCGCGGCGCCGGGCGCCGAGGTTATGGCGTGTTGGCAGGGCTGGCCGCACTGGTAGGCATCGGTATCGCGGCCCGCCACGTGTGGATCCAGATGTTCCCGTCGCCGACGGCGAGCTGCGGCGTGCCGCTGTCGTTCATGCGCGAGACGATGTCCACCACGGACGTGATCCGCAAGGTGCTGACCGCCACCGGCAACTGCGGCGACATCGACTGGACCTTCCTCGGGCTGTCGATGCCGTGGTGGAGCCTGGTGTGGTTCGTGCTGCTCGGGCTGTGGGCGCTGTACGCGGCGTTCCGTCGCGCCTGACGGTCCCTCCAAGGTTGCCGACGTAACGGTTGCAGCGCGCCGGAGCGGGGCGGATGATGGGCTTGCTGCTCCGCAACAACCGTCGTGACCAACATGCCCAATCCCCCCCGCACCCTGCAATCCGTGAACCTGCCCAGCGAGTGGACCCCGTCGTCCTGGCGTGCTTATCCGGCGCTGCAACTGCCGCAGTATCCCGATGCAGAGGCGTTGGAAGAGGCGCTGGTGGAACTGCGCACGTTGCCGCCGCTGGTGACCTCGTGGGAGATCCTGTCGCTCAAGGAGCAGATCGCCGAGGCGCAGGACGGCAAGCGTTTCCTGCTGCAGGGTGGTGATTGCGCCGAGACCTTCGCGTCGTGCTCGTCGGGGGTGATCTCCAACCGGCTCAAGGTGCTGCTGCAGATGAGCCTGGTGCTGGTGCACGGGCTGCGCAAGCCGGTGGTGCGCGTGGGCCGCTTCGCCGGCCAGTACGCCAAGCCGCGCTCCTCCGATACCGAGACCATCGACGGGGTGACGCTGCCCAGCTACCGTGGCGACCTGGTCAACGCGCCGGCGTTCACCGCCGAGGCGCGCGTGCCCGACCCGCGGCGGATGATCAAGGGCCACGCGCGTTCGGCGATGACCATGAACTTCGTGCGTTCGCTGATCGATGGTGGCTTCGCCGACCTGCACCACCCCGAGTACTGGAACCTGAGCTGGGTGGGGCACTCGCCGCTGGCCGATGAATACCGGCGGATGGTGAACGGCATCGGTGACGCGGTGCGGTTCATGGAGACGTTGTCGGGCGCGCAGGTGCACAACCTCAACCGGGTGGATTTCTACACCTCGCACGAGGCGTTGCTGCTGCCCTACGAGGAGTCGCAGACCCGGCAGGTGCCGCGCCACTGGGGCTGGTTCAACCTCAGCACGCATTTCCCGTGGATCGGCATGCGTACCGCCGCAGTGGACGGCGCGCACGTGGAGTACTTCCGGGGCATCCGCAACCCGATCGCGATCAAGGTCGGACCGACGGTTACGCCGGACCAGCTGCTGCGCGTGATCGACGTGCTCAATCCGGAAGACGAGCCCGGGCGCCTGACCTTCATCCACCGCATGGGCGCGACGCAGATCGAGGAGAAGCTGCCGCCGTTGCTGGAGGCGGTGCGTCGCGATGGCAGGCGCGTGCTGTGGGTGTGCGATCCGATGCACGGCAACACCGAAAGCACCAGCAATGGCTACAAGACGCGTCGGTTCCGCAACATCCGCAGCGAGCTGGAGCAGTCGCTGGACCTGCACGCGGCCGCCGGCACGCGCCTGGGTGGCGTGCATCTGGAGCTGACCGGCGAGGACGTGACCGAGTGCCTGGGCGGTGCGCGAGAGCTGACCGAGAGCGATCTGGAGCGCGCCTACCACTCGACCGTGGACCCACGCCTCAACTACGAGCAGGCGCTGGAAGTGGCGATGCTGATCGTGCGCAAGCAGGAGCAGATTTCCGCGCCGGCGTGATCCACACTCCGCCATGGCGGATTAGGGCGAAAGGCCGCAGGGTGTCCTGCGGCCTTTTGTCGTTCCCGCGACGTGCTTACCGCGGCCGGTCGTCCGATGGGGTGGCCGCCGACGGAAGCTCCACCGGTGCCGGTATGGCCGCCGGCAGCGGTGCAGGATCGGCGCCGATGCTGGCGACGAAGCGGGGTGCCTTGCGCGCCCTAGTGGCCTGCTCGAAGCTGTAGGCCAGGCCGAGCAGCCGCGGCTCGCTCCACGCCGGCCCCATGAATATGACGCCGACCGGCAGGCCCTTCACGTCGCCCATGGGGACGGTCACACTCGGGGTGCCGGCCACTGCTGCCAGGCTGTAGCCTGCGCCAAGGAAGCGGTCACCCTGGGCAAGGTCGGTGCGCCAGGCCGGGGAGGTGGCCGGCGCGATGAGGGCATCCAGGCCGTGGGCGGCCAAGGTGGCTTCCAGGCCTTCGGTACGGGCCAGACGCCGCGCATCGGAACGCGCGCTGAGGTAAACCGGATCTCCCAGCGAGTTCGTCGCCCGTGCCTGCTCGAGCAGTTCCTGGCCGAAGTGCGGCATCGTCGCCTGGGAGTGGCGCTGGTTGTAGTCGATGACGTGCGCGAGCGTGGATACCGGGGCGCCGCTGCTGGCGAGGTAGTGCTCCACGCCTGCCTTGAATTCGTGGAGCAGGACCAGCGATTCGGCGGCGTCCCATTGTCCCCAGGTCGGCACGATGACATCGACTACTTCCGCGCCGGCCCTGCGCATGGCGGCGATGGCGCGTTCCATCGCCGCGTCGGTGGCGGCGTGGTAGCCCATGGCCTGCCGCACCACGCCCAGGCGTGCGCCGCGCAGCGCGTCGGGGCGCAGCCGCGCTTCGTAATCGAACACCGCGCGTCCGCTGCTGTCGGCGGTGACCGGATCGCGTTCGTCGCGGCCCACCAGCACCGACAGCAGGGCGGCGGCATCGGCCACGCTGCGCGCCATCGGGCCGGCGGTGTCCTGGGTCCGTGAGATGGGGATGATGCCGCTGCGGCTGACCAGTCCCACCGTTGGCTTGACGCCTACCAGGCCGTTCACGGCGGACGGGCAGATGATGCTGCCGTCGGTCTCGGTACCGACACCGACGGCGGCCAGGCTGGCGGCGATCGCCACGCCGGTACCGGAGCTCGAGCCGCAGGCATTGCGGTCAAGCACGTAAGGATTGCGCGTGAGCCCGCCGCGGCTGCTCCAGCCGGACGTGGAGCGGCTGGAGCGGAAATTGGCCCATTCGCTCAGGTTGGTCTTGCCCAGGACCACGGCACCGGCCGCCCGCAGGCGGCCCACCAGGAAGGCGTCAGCCTTCGGCTGGTGGTTGGCCAGCGCCAGCGTGCCCGCCGAGTTCGCCATGGGGGTGGCGTCGATGTTGTCCTTGAGCAGTACCGGGATGCCGTGCAGCGGTCCGCGGACCCGACCGGCGCGACGTTCCGCATCGCGGGTCTCTGCCTCCTGCAGGGCCAGCGGGTTGAGTTCGAGCACGGCATTGAGTTTCGGGCCTGCGTCGTCGATGGCGGCGATGCGGTCCAGATAGGCCTGGGTGAGCGCCCGGCTGGTCAGTTCGCCGCGCGCCATGCGCGCCTGCAGGCTGGCGATGTCCATTTCGGCGAAGGCGAAGTCGTCCCCGGCCGGTGCGGCGGCCTTGGCCTTGTTGGCCGGGTCCTCGAACGACAGGTTCGGCATGGACACGCGGTCACACGCCGCCGTGGCCACGACCAGCGCAGCCAGGACAAGCATTCGCATTGCGATTCCCCTTTCGCGGAAGTGCGCACCCGAGGATAGCGCCCCGGCCGCGGGGGAGGCGAGGCAAGTGCGTGGATTGCGACTGCGGTCAAGCTGGGGCCAGGGGGTTACCGGCGCCGTTTGGCCAGGTCGCGGCCCAGGATCCAGACCACGAGCAGGTTGATGGTCAGCACCGCGACCTCCAGCCAGCCGGGACGGCGGATCAACGCGTACAGCTCAAAGGGCAGGTAGACCGCCGCGCCGATGCACCCCAGCCATGAGCCCCAGGCCTTGGCCTGCCACAGACCCCACGCCTCGACGAAGCGCATGAGCGCATAGGCGAGCGTGACGGCGACGGCGATGCCGATGGATTCGGGGTTGATGCCGCGCAACAGCGACGCGACCGGCCCGTGCGAGGGGTTGAGGTGCAGCTTTGCCGCCAGCCCGTCGAGGGCATGCTGCAGCACGGCCGGGCCGGCCCACACCAGCCCGACGGCGGCCAGCAGGGCCACCAGGCCCTTGGCCGCCTCGAATACTGCGATGGCATGCAGCCCCGGATGCGCGTGCGGATCCGGGTTGTACTGCGACTGCGCCTCCATCGCCGTGCCGTGTACCGCCGCGGTCAAGCCGCGCGTGAGGCGCGCTTGCGGTCGTTCTCGGTGCGGAACTTCTTGCGCAGGCGGATCTGCTTGGGCGTGACTTCGACCAGTTCGTCGTCGTCGATGAACTCCAGCGCCTGTTCCAGCGAGAACTTGATCGGCGGAATCAGGCCTTCGTCATCGTCCTTGCCCGAGGCGCGGAAGTTGGTCAGCTGCTTGCCGCGCAGGGCATTGACGGTGAGGTCGTTGTCCTTGGCGTTGATGCCGACGATCTGGCCTTCGTAGATCTCCTCGCCCGGCTCGATGAACAGGCGGCCGCGTTCCTGCATCGCGATCTGCGCGTAGGCCGGCGACGGACCGGTACCGTTGGAGATCAGCACGCCGTTGATGCGCTGGCCGATGCTGCCTTCGGACTTCGGGCCGTAGTGGTCGAATACGTGGAACAGCAGGCCGGTGCCCGCGGTCAGGGTGCGGAACTCGGTCTGGAAGCCGATCAGGCCACGCGCGGGGATGATGTAGTCCAGGCGCACGCGGCCCTTGCCGTCGGGCTCCATGTTCTGCAGCAGCGCCTTGCGCTCGCCCAGGCGGCCCATGACGCCGCCCTGGAACTGCTCGTCCATGTCGACGACCAGCGACTCGTACGGCTCCTGCATGATGCCGTCGATTTCCTTGATGATGACCTCGGGGCGCGACACGGCCAGCTCGTAGCCTTCGCGGCGCATGTTCTCGATCAGGATCGACAGGTGCAGCTCGCCGCGGCCGGAGACCTTGAACTTGTCGGCGTCCTGGGTGTCCTCCACCTTCAGCGCCACGTTGTGCGCGGTCTCGCGGGCCAGGCGGTCGCGCAGCTGGCGCGAGGTCAGGAACTTGCCGCCGCTGCGGTCCTTGACGCCGGCGAACGGCGAGTCGTTGACCTGGAAGGTCATCGAGATGGTGGGTTCGTCCACCGCCAGCACCGGCAGCTGTTCCACGGCCGACGGATCGCACAGGGTGTCGGAAATGCCGATGCCCTCGATGCCGCTGAACGCGATGATGTCGCCGGCCTGCGCTTCGGGCACCTCGAGCCGCTCCAGGCCCATGAAGCCCAGCACCTGCAGCACCTTGCCGCTGCGGGTCTTGCCCTCGCGGTCGATCACGGTGACGGTCTGGTTGGGCTTGACCTTGCCGCGCTGGATGCGGCCGACACCAATGATGCCGACGTAGTTGTTGTAGTCCAGCGAGGTCACGCGCATCTGGAACGGACCGTCCGGATCGACCGGCGGCGCGGGCACGTGCTCGCAGATGGCTTCGAACAGCGGGGTCATGTCGCCTTCGCGCACGCTCTCGTCCATGCCGGCGTAGCCCTGCAGGCCGCTGGCGTAGACGGTGGTGAAGTCGAGCTGTTCGTCGGTCGCGCCCAGGCGGTCGAACAGGTCGAAGGTCTGGTCCAGCACCCAGCTGGCACGCGCGCCGGGGCGGTCGACCTTGTTGACCACCACGATCGGCTTGAAGCCCATCGCGAACGCCTTCTGGGTGACGAAGCGGGTCTGCGGCATCGGGCCGTCCATCGCGTCGACCAGGATCAGCACCGAGTCGACCATCGACAGCACGCGCTCGACCTCGCCGCCGAAGTCGGCGTGGCCCGGGGTGTCGACGATGTTGATGCGCCAGTCCTCGCCCGTATTGGGGTTGGTCCAGCGGATGGCGGTGTTCTTGGACAGGATCGTGATGCCACGTTCCTTTTCGATGTCGCCGCTGTCCATCACGCGCTCGGCGAGCTGGGTGCGCTCGTCGAAGGTGCCGGACTGCTTGAGCAGCTGGTCGACGAGGGTGGTCTTGCCATGGTCGACGTGGGCGACGATGGCGATGTTGCGCAGGCGTTCGATGGACATCGGCGAAGGGCACCACGGTCGGTGGCGCCAGTTTCTGGAAGGAAGCGGACCAGTATACCGGAACCTGCGGTTTGGCCGTTAGGCATCCGCTGAACGGGCAGGCCCCCTTGTATCGCGCCGTGGCCGCCGCCATTTCGCGCTGGATGGGCCGCCGGCTCCGGCCCTGGCGCCGGGCCGGACGGGCCACGAATCCATACCCCCATCCCCGACAGGAGACGGCCATGAGCCTGATTGCCCACTTTGACACCGAGCGCGGCCCGATCCGCATTGAACTGGCCGCCGACAAGGCGCCGCTGACCGTTGCCAACTTCGTCAACCTGGCCCAGCGCGGCTACTACGACGGGCTGGATTTTCACCGCGTGATCGCCGACTTCATGATCCAGGGCGGCTGCCCGGAAGGCAGTGGCCGCGGCGGCCCGGGCTACCGCTTCGAGGACGAGGCCCGCAACGGCCTGGGCCACGAGCGCGGCGTGCTGTCGATGGCCAACGCCGGCCCGTCGACCAATGGCAGCCAGTTCTTCATCACCCACGTGGCCTGCCCGTGGCTGGACGGCAAGCACACCGTGTTTGGCAAGGTGATCGAAGGCCAGAACGTGGTGGACAGCGTGAAGCAGGGCGACAAGATCAACTCGGTGAAGATCGAGGGTGATGCCGCGGCCGCGATTGCCGCCAAGGCCGACCGCGTGGCCGAGTGGAACAAGACGCTGGATGCCAACGCGCGCGCCTGAGTCCGCGGCCCGCGCTGACACGCGAACGCCCACCCGGGTTGCCGGGTGGGCGTTTTGCTGACAGTGCCTGGTGGGCGCCGCTCATTCGCTTCGCACCGACCGCTCAGCCGCGCGGGCGGGGTGTCACGAAGGAGGGTCGTTGCAGCCGCAAACGGGATGGGGTGAGACCATGGTCGGCCCGGCCCGGGCTGGACCCGCGTGGTACCATCACGGGGCTAGATTCCGGGCTTTCCGCCCTCCCCACACGCTTTCCACGAGGTTCCCCGCGATGCCCCAGCTCGCCGCGCGCATTGGCCGTGCCAAGCCCAGCGCCATCATGGCCGTTGCCGAGAAGGCCAAGCGCCTGAAGGCCGAAGGCCGCGACATCATCAGTTTCTCCATCGGCGTGCCCAACTTCCTGCCGGGCCCGCACGTGTACGAAGCCGCACGCCAGGCGGTGGAGAAGGACAGCGGCCAGTACGGCAGCAACCGCGGCCCGGATGCGCTGCTGGATGCGCTGCTGCTGCACATCGAGAAGATCGGCCTGACCGGCTACACGCGCGCCAACTGCGCGACCGGCATCGGCGCCAAGCACGTGATCTACAACCTGGCCGAGGCGTTGCTGGACGAGGGCGACACGATCGCCTTCCCGGTGCCGTACTGGACCAGCTACATGGACATCGCCGAGATCGTCAACGCGAAGGTCCAGCTGCTGCCGTGCCCGGCCAGCCAGAACTACAAGCTGACCCCGCAGCAGCTTGACGAGGCGATGGCGAAGAAGCCCAAGGTGTTCCTGTTCAACAATCCGTCCAACCCGACGGGCATGGTGTACACCAAGGACGAGATCATCGCGCTGGCCGACGTGCTGGTGAAGTATCCGGACACCTGGATCATCGCCGATGACATCTACAACCGCATGCTGTTCGACGGGCTGGAGTACTACAACTTCGTGCTGGCCCGTCCGGAGCTGCGCGACCGGGTGATCTTCCTCGACTCGCTGTCCAAGACCTACGGCATGCCGGGCTGGCGCCTGGGCTTCATGGTGGGTCCGGAACAGGTGGCCAAGGCGCTGGTGACGCTCAACTCCAACCACATCACCAACGTGCCGGAAGTGGTCAACGCCGCCGGCATCGCCGCGCTGACCGGTCCGCAGGACGTGCCGGACCAGAAGCGCGTGGAGTTCCAGGCCAAGCGCGACCAGGTGATGGACGTGATGAACGCCATCCCGGGCGTGGTGTGCCCGCGTCCGCAGGGTGCGTTCTACGTGTTCCCGGACATCTCCGTCGCCTTCGGCAAGACCCACGGCCCGACGGGCGCGAAGATCGAGAACGACGTCGACTTCTGCAACGCGCTGCTGGAAGCCAAGGGCGTGGCCTGCGTGCCGGGTTCGGCCTTCGGCGAGCCGCGCGCGCTGCGCATCAGCTACACCTGCCCGACGCCGCAGCTGGCCCCGGGCCTGCAGCGGTTCCAGGAGTTCTTCGCGGAACTGGTCTGATCAGGAGCGTCGGTCATGCGCATGGCCTGGGTGCTGGTGGTGTTGGCGGCGATTGGCGGATGGATGCACTTCCGCGGCGATCGCGCGCCCACGTTGCACCCGGATGATCCGCGCGTGGCGACCGGCGATGACCGGATCGTGATGATGGCGGCCGAGTGGTGCGGGTACTGCCGCAAGCAGCAGAAGGAATTCGAGCTTGCGAACGTGCGTTACCGCATCCTCGACGTCGATACGCCGGAAGGCGACCGCGCCATGCAGGCACTGGGTGCGCGTGGCGTGCCCACCACGGTGGTTGGCCAACACGTGGTGTATGGCTACAACACCGCTGAACTGAAAGACAAGCTTGCCCCCCTGGGCTATCGCGTGTTCTGACGCGCTGGCCGCCCCACCCCAACCTGTTACGCAAGGAAACTTCCATGAAGACCCCCGTCCGCGTTGCCGTTACCGGTGCTGCCGGCCAGATCGGCTACTCGCTGCTGTTCCGCATCGCTTCCGGCGAGATGCTGGGCAAGGACCAGCCCGTCATCCTGCAGATGCTCGAGCTGCCGATGGAGAAGGCCCAGGCCGCGCTGAAGGGCGTGATGATGGAGCTGGAAGACTGCGCGTTCCCGCTGCTGGCCGGCATGGTCGGCACCGACGACGCGGAAGTGGCGTTCAAGGATGCCGACATCGCCCTGCTGGTCGGCGCGCGTCCGCGCGGCCCGGGCATGGAGCGCAAGGACCTGCTGCTGGAGAACGCCAAGATCTTCACCGCCCAGGGCGCCGCGCTGAACAAGGTCGCCAGCCGCAACGTGAAGGTGCTGGTGGTCGGCAACCCGGCCAACACCAACGCCTACATCGCCATGAAGTCGGCGCCGGACCTGCCGGCGAAGAACTTCACCGCGATGCTGCGCCTGGACCACAACCGCGCGCTGTCGCAGCTGGCCAACAAGGCCGGCGTGGCCGTGGCCGATATCGAGAAGCTGGTGGTGTGGGGCAACCACAGCCCGACCATGTACCCTGACTACCGCTTCGCCACCGTCAACGGCGCGTCGCTGAAGGACAAGATCAACGACGCCGACTGGAACGCCAACACCTTCATCCCGCAGGTGGGCAAGCGCGGCGCGGCGATCATCGAGGCGCGTGGCCTGTCCTCGGCCGCGTCGGCCGCCAACGCCGCCATCGACCACATCCGTGACTGGGTGCTGGGCACCAACGGCAAGTGGGCGACCATGGGCGTGCCGTCGGACGGCAGCTACGGCATCCCGGAAGGCGTGATCTACGGCGTGCCGGTGACCTGCGCCAACGGCGAATACACCCGCATCGAAGGCCTGCCGGTCGACGAGTTCAGCCGCGCGGCGATGGACAAGACCCTCGCCGAGCTTGAGGAAGAGCGCGCTGGCGTGGCGCACCTGCTGGGTTGATCCAAGGCGCTCGTCCGCGCCTAGGAACGGTGCGGCCGATACGAAAAGCACGAAACGGGGCGGCCTTCGGGTCGCCCCGTTTTTTTCTGGGGGTTGACCCGGACTCGCGGTGACCGTTGCGCTGACGCGGGGAGCGAGTGACCGGCTCGCATCGAAGCCGAAACGGTGGTGCATCTCATTTGCAGCGCGCGTGGAATGGCATGGCGCGCTGCAGCAATTGCCCCCGTGATCGACGCGATCCACGGTACTCCTCACCGCCGAAAGCCAACCCCGACGCGCGTCCGGCAATTTTTCGACCAATGTCTTAGCGCGATTCCGTGCGTCGCCGCGATAGCCTCGATGCATCGTCGTGGAGGGTCGGACAATGCGGTACGAGGAGTTCCATCGCCGGTCGATCGAGCAGCCGGAAGCCTTCTGGGCGGAGCAGGCGCGGGCCATCCATTGGCATCGCGCGCCGGATGCGATCCTGGACGATTCGCGGCCGCCGTTCCGCCGGTGGTTTGTCGGTGGCGAGACCAACCTCTGCTACAACGCGGTGGATCGGCACCTGGAGGCACGCGCAGAGCAACTCGCGCTGGTCACCCTATCCACCGAGACCGGCCTCACCCGTGAAATCAGCTACCGCGAGCTGCACCGCGAGGTGAACACGTTTGCCGCAGTGATCCAGTCGCTCGGCGTGGGGCGCGGGGATCGCGTGGTGATCTACATGCCCAACATGGCCGAGGCGGTGTTCGCGATGCTCGCGTGTGCACGCATCGGTGCGGTGCATTCGGTGGTGTTCGGCGGCTTCGCCTCGCACAACCTGGCGCTGCGCATCGACGATGCGGAACCGAAGCTGCTGATCTGCGCCGATGCGGGCATGCGTGGCGGCAAGGTCATCCCGTACAAGCCGCTGGTGGACGCGGCCTGTGCCGAGGCATCGTCGCCTCCCGCGCACGTGCTCATCGTCAATCGCGGGCTGGATGCGGATCTGTCCCGTGTCGAGGGACGCGACGTCGACTACGCCACGTTGCGAACGCAGCACGAGGGCGCCGAGGTGGACGTGGCGTGGCTGGAATCCAACGAGCCAAGCTACCTGCTTTATACGTCCGGGACCACCGGGAAGCCCAAGGGCGTGCAGCGCGACGTCGGTGGATACGCGGTCGCGATGGCGATGTCGATGTGGGCGATTTACGACATCCAGCCCGGGCAGGTGATGTTCTCCACCTCCGACGTGGGCTGGGCGGTGGGGCACAGCTACAACGTGTACGGCCCGCTGATCGCAGGCGCCACGTCCATCCTCTACGAAGGGCTGCCGACCAATCCCGATCCCGCCATCTGGTGGCAGATCTGCGAGCGCTATGGCGTGCGCACGATGTTCTCTTCGCCGACCGCGATCCGCGTGCTGAAAAAACAGGATGCGGCCTACCTCAAGCAGCACGACCTGTCGGCGTTGAAATACCTGTTCCTGGCCGGCGAACCGCTGGACGAACCCACCGCGCAGTGGATCACCGACGGGATCGGCAAGACCATCGTCGACAACTACTGGCAGACCGAGACCGGCTGGCCGGTACTCTCGTTGATGCCCGGGCTGGACCTGAAGCCGGTGAAGTTCGGCTCGCCGGGCCTGCCCACGCCCGGCTACAACCTGCGCGTGATCAACGACGTGACCGGCGAAGACGTGGCGCCGGGGGAGAAGGGCGTGCTGGTGATCGTGCCACCGCTGCCGCCGGGTTGCATGACCACCATCTGGCGTGACGACGCGCGCTACGTTTCCAGCTACTTCAGCCACTTCAAGGAACTGCTGTACAGCTCCCTGGACTGGGCCATCCGCGACGCCGACGGCTACACCTTCATCCTCGGCCGGACCGACGACGTGATCAACGTGGCCGGTCACCGGTTGGGCACGCGGGAGATCGAGGAGTCGGTATCCACCCATCCGTCGGTGGCGGAAGCGGCGGTGGTGGGCGTGCATGACGAGATCAAGGGCCAGGTGCCGGTGGTGTTCGCCACGCTCAAGCAGGGCGCCGAGGGAATGAGCGCGGTGGAGGTGGCCGCTGCCATGCAGAAGCGGGTGGTGGAGCAGCTGGGCGCCGTGGCGCGACCCTCGCGCATCTATGTGGTCAACGCGCTGCCCAAGACCCGTTCAGGCAAGCTGCTGCGCCGTTCCATCCAGGCGCTGGCGGAGGCGCGCGACCCCGGCGACCTGTCCACGCTGGATGACCCCGGTGCGCTGGAGGAGGTGCGTCGGGCGCTGGGGCGTGGGGCAGATGCCGGGAGTTGAATCCACGGGGCCGGGGACGCGTCGTTCGTCCCGCCCCGGTATCCCGGCGAACCGGGTGGCCGCAGGGCGCACGCCGGTCGGAAACCCGGGCACGCGCTCGGCTAACATAACGGGCTGAACAAAGGAGACATCATGGCCCTTGCACCGTCCGCCGGCGCGCGCTTCCGCGCCGCCCTCTCCGAAGAGACCCCGTTGCAGGTGATGGGCGCCATCACCGCCTACGCCGGCCTGATGGCCAGGCGCGTGGGCTACAAGGCGTTGTACCTGTCCGGCGGCGGCGTGGCCGCCAACTCGCTGGGCATGCCCGACCTGGGCATCAGCACCATGGAAGACGTGCTCACCGACGCGCGCCGCATCGTGGACGCCACCGGCATGCCGCTGCTGGTCGATATCGACACCGGCTGGGGTGGCGCCTTCAACATCGGCCGCACCATCCGCAACTTCGAGCGCATCGGCGTCGCTGCCGTGCACATGGAGGACCAGGTGGGGCAGAAGCGCTGCGGCCACCGCCCGGGCAAGGAAGTGGTGACCCGGGATGAGATGGTCGATCGCGTAAAGGCGGCGGTGGATGCACGTACCGACGCGGGCTTCGTGATCATGGCCCGTACCGACGCGGCCGCGGTGGAGGGCATCGACAGCGCCATCGAGCGTGCGGTGGCCTACGTGGAGGCCGGTGCGGACATGATCTTCCCCGAGGCGATGAACACCCTGGAGGACTACCGCAAGTTCAAGGCCGCGGTGAAGGTGCCGATCCTGGCCAACCTGACCGAGTTCGGCAGCACGCCGTTCTTCACCACCGATGACCTGCGCGGTGCCGGCGTGGACATCGCCCTGTACTGCTGCGGTGCGTACCGCGCGATGAACAAGGCCGCGCTCAACTTCTATGAGACCGTGCGCCGCGAAGGCACGCAGAAGAACATCATCGACACGCTGCAGACGCGCGCCGAGTTGTACGACTACCTGGGCTACCACGCGTACGAGGACAAGCTCGACGCGCTGTTTGCCCGGGACAGGTAACCGGCCACGGAATGGTCGGCCGACGGAGCGTACAGGAACCCCTCGATGTCGGGCTCCCCTGTTCGTCCGCCGGCACGTCCTTCCACCCCCGACCGCGGCGGGCTCGATATGGCCCGCCACGGTCGCTGCGACTTGCCAGTCGCAAAACAGGCGTTTTCCACTGTGTTCCCTAGCGTTTGATAACGCTGCGCGCCACGGTGACCGGACAAGTCCTGGCCATCGCAACGCGTTTTCCACCAGGAGTGATCTTCCATGACTGATTCCACCCAGGTGCTGCCCAAGGCCAAGAAGTCCGTCGCGCTCAGTGGCACCGCCGCCGGCAACACAGCGCTGTGCACGGTTGGCCGCAGCGGCAACGACCTGCATTACCGCGGTTACGACATCCACGACCTGGCGACGAAGTCGTCGTTCGAGGAAGTGGCGCACCTGCTGGTGCACGGCACGTTGCCCACTGCCTCACAGCTCAAGGCCTACCGCACCAAACTCAAGCGCCTGCGTGGCCTGCCTGCGATCGTCGCCGAGGCCCTGGAACTGGTGCCGGCGAATGCGCATCCGATGGACGTGCTGCGTACCGGGTGCTCGGTGCTCGGCACCGTGCTGCCCGAGCGCGAAGGACATCCGGCCAACGAGGCCCGCGACATCGCCGACAAGCTGATCGCCAGCTTCGGTTCGATGCTGCTGTACTGGTGGCATTTCACCCGCAACGGTCGCCGCATCGACGTGGAGACCGACGACGAGACCACCGCGGCGCACTTCCTGCACCTGTTGCACGGCGAGGAACCCAGCGCGCTGCACGCCGAGTCGCTGGACAAGTCGCTCGTGCTGTACGCCGAGCACGAGTTCAACGCCTCGACGTTCACCGCGCGCGTGATCGCCGGCACCGGTTCGGACCTGCACAGCTGCATCACCGGCGCCATTGGCGCGTTGCGTGGACCCAAGCACGGGGGTGCCAACGAAGTGGCGATGGACATCATCAGCCGCTACGGCACCGCCGACGCGGCCGAGGCGGACATCCGCGCGCGCATGGAGCGCAAGGAAATCGTCATCGGCTTCGGACACCCGGTGTACACCATCGGCGATCCGCGCAACCCGATCATCAAGGAGATCTCGCGCAAGCTGTGCGCCGACGGCGGCAACCAGGTGCTGTTCGACGTGTCCGAGCGCATCGAGAACCTGATGATGGACACCAAGAAGATGTTCCCGAACCTGGACTGGTACAGCGCCAGCGCGTACCACATGATGGGCATCCCGACGCCGATGTTCACGCCGCTGTTCGTGATCGCGCGCACCACCGGCTGGAGTGCGCACGTGATCGAGCAGCGCGAGGACGGCAAGATCATCCGCCCGAGTGCGAACTACACGGGGCCGGAGGATCAGGACTACGTGCCGATCGAGAAGCGTTGATGTGCTGGAAGGGCCATGCGATTGCATGGCCCTTCTGCTTTATGGGGTGGTGGAGCGGGCCGCGGCCCAAGGGGCGTCACAAGTCGCGGCCCGTTATCCGCTTGGTTGTGACGCCCCTTGGGCCCCGACCCGCTGGCAGGTTGTGGGTGGAAAGCAGAAGAGCCACGCAATCGCGTGGCTCTTCCTGTTGGCGGAGATGGAGGGGATTTCGGCGGCGCACTGCCCTCAACGAGAAGCGGACCCCGACCGCCCAACTGCTCAGGCGGCCAGGCCTTCGGCCTGGAACACGGCCTGCACGCCGGGATCCTGGTCCATGCGCGCCTTGAAGGCCTGCAGGCGTTCTAGGCCGGACAGGTCAACGCCGGTGAAGTCGGCCAGCGCAGCGTCACGTAGAGATAGGGGTCGGCATAGCTGCGGAAGCCGGCGAGCCAGTCGCGGCCTTCCAACTGCTTGTCGGCGCGCTCGTACAGGCCGCGCAGGCGCTTGCGGGCAGCCTCGCGCACGTTGTCGTGCTGGTCGGCGTCGGCGTGGAAGGCGGCCGGCGCAAACATGGGCACGTAGGCCGGATGCAGGTCGGAGTTCACGAACGCCAGCCAACGGGTCGCCTCGGCGCGCTGGCGGGGGCTGCCGTCGCCGGCCAGGCCCGCCACCGGCTGGCGGTCGGCCACATAGCCCATGATCGCGGCGTTCTGGGTCAGGATGAAATCGCCATCGGTGATGGCGGGCACCGCGCCGGCCGGATTGATGGCCAGGAAGGCGGGGGACTTCAGCGCGGCATGGTCCGGCACGATCTCGAACTGATACGGCTGTCCGCTCCACTGCAGGGCGATGTGGACGGCCGTCGAGCAGGCGCCGGGCATGGTGAACAGCTTCATTCAGACTCCGGAACGGAAATGGATCGTCCATGGTGGACGACTACGCCGGGGTGGTTCAATGCCGTGCATGCAACGCTGCGTCGCGGCCGCGCCGATTGTGTGCGGCCTGCGTGCGCCTCAGCCGCGGCGCGGCTTGAGCGATTGCACCTTGAGGAAGGTGTGGTCGCCGATGGTCGCCACCTGGTAGGCGTTGCGCCAACTGGGGCTGGCGATGGCATGCGCCATGAAATGGCTCGCGCCTGGCACGATCTCCTTGCGCTGGCCGGGCGGCAGGGCCCAGTTGCGCTCGGCTTCCAGGGCAATGGTCACCGACTCCGCCCACGCCTCGGTGTTGCTCAGGCGGGTTGAAGGCGATACCAGGGTCGGGGCGAACTGCTTGCGGGCAGTCACCACGTCGCACACGGTGTTGCCCCACAGGCCGCTGTCGCGGCGGCGCAGGGCCACTTCGGCGACCGCTTTCTGGCCACGGACGGACTGGTCGCGGGCTTCCAGATAGACGGTGGTACTCAAACACAGCGAGTCTGCTGTCTGTGGCGGCAACACGGAGGCCAACCACAGGATCCAGGCCAACTTCATTCGAACTCCTTGCTCCGTTGCGCCCGTTCGTCTCACGGCTTCCATCCCTGCGGGGGTGCGGAAGCCATTGCTCGGACCGGCATGGCGTACTGGGGAGGGCGGCGGCTCTTCGGCGCGCTTTGCCCCTTCACCTAAACCGCGCGGGGTTGCGCGGCCGGTGTGGGTTCCGCCAAGTCGGGGCGGAAAAGTTGGCGCAAGGTACTGGCGGCAACATAAACGTTGCGTGAATGGTGAAATTATAACCTGCGGAAAAATCTGGAGTTTTTATTCGGTCTGGTAGCCAGGAAGCCTTGCGGGGCAAGGCTTTGGGGCTGTCAAGAGCGAGGCCATCGTCACAGATTGGCGGCCAGTCGGCTGCCCTGCGCGATGGCCCGTTTTGCGTCCAGTTCCGCGGCCACATCGGCCCCACCGATGACGTGGACGGTCGCCGGCCCACCTTCCAGGGCTGCCTGAAGCGGCCTGAACGGCTCCTGCCCGGCGCACACCACCACGTGATCCACGGGCAACTGTTGCTCCTGGCCATCCACCCGAATACGCAGGCCACCGTCGTCCATGCCGAGGTATTCCACGCCGCCCAGCATGTGCACGCCTTTTGTCTTGAGCGTCGAGCGGTGGATCCAGCCGGTGGTCCTGCCCAGGCGGGCGCCCGGCTTGCCTGGGCTACGCTGCAGCAGCCAGACCTCGCGGGCGGCGGGCGCGTGGATGGGGGTCGCCAGCCCGCCGCGATTGCCGGCGTAAGCCAGGTCCACGCCCCATTCGGCGCGCCAGCGGGCCGGATCCAGGCTGGGCGAAACGCCGTCGTGGACCAGAAATTCCGCCACGTCGAATCCGATCCCGCCCGCGCCGATGATGGCCACCCGTTCGCCCGGAACCACCTCGCCTCGCAGGACCTGCAGGTAGCTCACGACCTTGGGATGGTCGACGCCCGGGAAGTTGACCCGGCGCGGCACGATGCCGGTGGCCAGTACCACGTGGTCGAATCCGGTCAGGTCGGCGGCCTCAGCCCGGGTGGAAAGGCGCAAGTCCACGCCGGTCTGGGCCACCCGCCGGCGGAAATAGCGCAAGGTCTCGTGGAACTCCTCCTTGCCGGGAATGCGCTTGGCGAGGTTGAACTGGCCACCGATCTCGTCGGTCGCATCGAACAAGGTGACGTGGTGGCCGCACTCGGCGGCTACCGTGGCGCATGCCAACCCCGCCGGACCGGCGCCGACCACCGCGACACGCCGGGGGTGGGCCGTCGGACGGTAGACCAGTTCGGTTTCCGCACAGGCGCGCGGGTTGACCAGGCAGCTTGCGGTCTTGTTCTCGAAGACGTGGTCGAGGCAGGCCTGGTTGCATGCAATACACGTATTAATGTCGTCAGCGCGCCCCGCATGCGCTTTCGCCACCCATTGGGGGTCGGCCAGCAGCGGCCGGGCCATCGACACCATGTCCGCCTCGCCGCGCGCCAGGATGCCTTCGGCCACGTCGGGCATGTTGATGCGGTTGGTGGTGACCAGCGGCACCCTCACCTCGGGCTTGAGGCGTGCGGTAATTGCGGTGAAGGCACCTCGCGGCACCGACGTGGCGATCGTGGGCACGCGGGCCTCGTGCCAGCCGATTCCAGTATTGATAAGCGTGGCGCCAGCGGCTTCCACCGCCTTGGCCTGGGCGACCACCTCGTCCCAGCGATTGCCGTCTTCCACAAGATCCAGCATGGACAGGCGGTAGACGATGATGAAGTCGGGGCCGCAGGCCTCGCGGATGCGGCGCACTATCTCCACCGTGAAGCGCATGCGCCGTGCGGCGTCGCCACCCCAGGCATCCTCGCGCTTGTTGGTGCGAGGTACGGTGAACTGGTTGAGCAGGTAGCCCTCCGAGCCCATGACCTCGACGCCGTCGTAGCCGGCCTCGCGGGCCAGGCGGGCGCTGCGGACGAAAGCGCGGATCTGGCGCTCGATACCGGCTGCCGATAACGCCCGCGGTGTGAACGGATTGATCGGCGCCTTCAATTTCGAGGGCGCCACCTGCAGGGGGTGGTACCCGTAGCGTCCGGAGTGGAGGATCTGCAGGCAGATGCGGCCGCCGTGTTCATGCACCGCCTGAGTGACCTGTCGGTGCTTGCCCACCTCCCACGACCACCCCAGCTTGCCCCCCATGGGCTTGAGCCAGCCCTGGATATTGGGAGCGAAACCTCCTGTGACGATCAGCCCGACCCCGCCGGCCGCGCGTTCGGCAAAGTACGCTGCCAGCTTCGGGAAATCCCGAGCGCGGTCTTCCATGCCCGTGTGCATTGAGCCCATGAGGACCCGGTTGCGCAGGGTGCAGAAGCCCAGGTCGAGGGGCTGGAACAGGTGGGGGTACAGGGAATGTGGCTCGGACATTGACGTACGGATGCGTATGGATTGGCTCACGATGCCGGGAATCGTGCTCGCAGGCAAGCGAGCCGATCATCCCCGGATGGGTGGACGCCGGGCGATGTGCTTTACGTTGAACGGGGACGCCGCCAGCGCGTAAGGGAGCGTGCTGGCATCACCCGTCCCGCAGCCTTGGCGGGACCAAACATGAACCGTTGCTGAGATACCATTGCGTATCGATGGAACTTGGCGGATTGTTAGACACGTGTTAACACGGCTTTCACACCTGTAAACTTAACCTGCGCGGGATGGCGTCGTACTGGTCGCCGTCTCGAACGGCAAGGAACCTCGTAGACGCGGTTTCCATTTTTGATCCAAGGAGAGATGAGAATGAACAAGAAGCTTCTCTGTGCCGCCCTGCTGGGTGGTCTGTCGATTGCCCACGTCGCGGGTGCGCAGGAGTTTGACGACCGCTGGTACCTGACCGGTTCCGCCGGTTTCAACGTCCAGGACAATGCGCGCGGCACCCGCAATGCCCCGTTCGTGGGCCTGGGCCTGGGCAAGATGATCAGCCCGAACTGGTCGCTCGATGGCGAGCTGAACTATCAGAATCCGAACAACGACGCCAACCAGAACCTGAACTGGAGCCAGTACGGCATCTCGCTCGATCTGCGCCGCCACTTCATGCAGGAAGGCCGCAACTGGAATCCGTATGCGCTGATGGGCTTGGGTTACCAGCGCTCGGAGGAAGAATTCAACGCCTTCCCGAACCCGGATTCCCCGGGTGAGCGCGAAGACGGCAACCTGGCCGCCAAGGTCGGCCTGGGCATGCAGGGCGGTGGCGAGCGCGCGAAGGTGCGTGCTGAACTGGCCTACCGCTTCGACATGGACGACTCCAGCATTTCCGCTCCGGACGAGGATCGCTTTGGCGACCTGCTGGCCTCGGTCGGCGTGGTCATCCCGCTGGGTGCCGCTGCTGCCGCGCCGGCTCCGGCTCCGGCTCCGGCCGCTCCGAACTGCGCCGACCTGGATGATGACGGCGACGGCGTGAACAACTGCGACGACAAGTGCCCGGGTTCGCAGGCTGGCCAGACCATCGGTCCGGACGGTTGCCCGGTGCCGGTGTCGATCGACCTGAAGGGCGTGAACTTCGACTATGACAAGTCGAACCTGCGTCCGGATGCGGTCTCCATCCTGTCCGAGGCCACCGAGATCCTGAAGCGCTATCCGGAGCTGAAGGTCGAGGTCGCCGGTCACACCGACTCGAAGGGTACTGACGCCTACAACCAGGGCCTGTCGGAGCGCCGCGCCAAGGCGGTGTATGACTACCTGACCAGCAACGGCGTCGACGCCTCGCGTCTGGCCGGTCCGAACGGCTACGGCGAGAGCCGTCCGATTGCCCCGAACACCAATGAAGATGGTTCGGACAATCCGGAAGGCCGTGCGAAGAACCGCCGCACCGAGCTGAACGTCCAGAACTGATCCTGGATGCAGGGTTGGGGCACTGACCTGCCCCAACCACTCGAGTTGAAGCCCGGCCACGCGCCGGGCTTCTTCGTTGCGAGCCGCTGAATGGAGACGCCGGTCAGCAGTTACGCATGCCGGGACCGGACAATACGTCGGGATTGTGGCTCGCTTCACTGTTTCAAGCTGGGCAAAGCGCGTGCCCGGAGCTACAGTCTGCCAACATCACTCGGGGAGTCCTCCATGCGCCGTACCATCCTTGCCCTTCCGCTGGTGTTGCTGGCGGGACATGCGGCTGCCCAGGGGGGCGCATGCGATGCCATTGCCCAGTCCCAGTCTTCGGCAAATGCGGTGGCGCCGGAACTCGCCGCTCGTAGCGCGCGCCTGGGTGCACCGGCCGGCGTGCTGGCGCAGGCCTATGACGATTCGCAGTCCGTGGACAGCGTGTTGAACCGCCTGCGCGTGGGTGAATGCCGTGAGGTGGCCGCCAAACGAACCAAATCCACCAAGGTTGCCGCGTCGTCCGCGGCACCGGCCGCTACCGCTGATGCCCCCATCGATCCGGCTACCTACAAGCCCAAGACCAAGGACGACAATACGCCGTGGCGTTTTGACATGAGCCAGAACGGCAAGCGGATGACGGCCGAGGAGTTTGACGCGTGGATGAAGGCGCGCGGCGTCCGCGTCGCCAAGGGTGCGCCGGCACCGGCCAAGCCGGCCGACACGCCGGCCTCCGCCGATAACGAGGCCAAATGATTTCCGCTGGCGTCCGGCACTCGCCGGAGGCCGCGCTCCAGAAGATCTGAGCAACGACGGCCGCGCAAGCGGCCGTTCCGTTAGGTGATGATGAACACTGCACCACGACACGGATTGGCACGCGTGCTTTCCAAGCACGGCGTGTGTTCGCGGACCCAGGCAGCCCAGTGGATCCTCGCGGGCCGCGTTTCGGTGGACGGCAGTGTTGTACGCAATCCCGAATTCCCGGTCGTCATCGGCCGTCACCGCGTGGACGTCGATGGGCAGGCCCTGGATGGCGCTCCCCGAATCTACTTGATGCTCAACAAGCCGCGTGGTCTGGTGACCACGGCCAAGGACGAGCACGGCCGCGATACGGTGTATCGATGCTTTGATGGCACGACATTGCCGTGGCTGGCCCCTGTCGGGCGTCTGGACAAGGCGAGCGAAGGCTTGCTGCTGTTCAGCAACGACCCGGCATGGGCGGCCCGCATTACCGACCCCAGGCACGGGCTGGACAAAACCTATCACGTCCAGGTCGACACGGTGCCTACCCCTGCGTTGTTGCAGGCGCTGCATGCCGGGTTGGAGGACGATGGCGAATGGCTGGTTGCGAAGCAGGTCGAGATGCTGCGTGCGGGAGGCAGGAATGCGTGGCTGGAGATCGTGCTTGACGAAGGTCGGAACCGCCAGATCCGGCGCTTGCTTGCGGCGCATGATGTGGGCGTGCTGCGCCTCGTCCGGGTTCGCGTGGGCGAATTGCCCCTGGGCGGTCTCGCCAAGGGGGCGTGGCGGTTGTTGACCGCGGCGGAAGTGTCGGCGCTGGGCGGTGCGTGAATCGCGCCGATGCGCATCACGCCCAAGGGCGACCCGCCTGGGCGCAGGCATCGGTGCTTTCCCGGGAGAAGTGCTGGACTGTGCGTCAAGGCAATGTTTGGCGCGCGGAGATGTCAGCGGTGTATGCCGATGCGATCAATGAGCCAGACTTGCCGGTCTCTCCGGTGGTCGGCTGCACCGGCCTGGTCGCGGCGAAGCCTGCGCCCAAGCGCAGGCGCGGTGACTGACCCGGGACTGTCAATCCGCATGGCCGCGCGAACATGCGCGCGGCCGGATGCTCACGCCTTGAGCACGCCCAGTTCATGCCCGATGCGGATGAATGCGTCGATGGCGCGATCAAGGTGTTCGCGGGTATGGGCCGCCGACATCTGCGTGCGAATGCGCGCCTGCCTCTGCGGGACCACCGGGAAGAAGAAGCCGATCGCGTAGATGCCCTCCTCGAGCAGACGCTCGGCGAAACGCTGCGCCAATGGTGCGTCGTACAGCATCACGGGGCAGATGGGATGCACGCCGGGTTTGATGTCGAAGCCAGCGGCCGTCATCCGCTCGCGGAAGTAGCGGGTGTTCTCCTGCAGGCGCTCGCGCAGGTCGCCGGCCGCCGACAGCATCTCGAACGCCTTGATCCCCGCGGCCACCACGTGCGGCGGCAACGAGTTGGAGAACAGGTACGGGCGCGAGCGCTGGCGCAGCATCTCGATCACTTCACGCTTGGCGGTGGTGAAGCCGCCCAGCGCGCCACCCATGGCCTTGCCCAGGGTGCCGGTGAAGATGTCGATCTTGTCCATCACGCCCTTGACCTCGGCCGAGCCGCGGCCGGTGGCGCCGAGGAAGCCGGTGGCGTGGCATTCGTCGATGTGCACCAGCGCGCCGTACTGCTTCGCCAGGCAAGTGATCTCATCCAGCGGCGCAATGAAGCCGTCCATCGAGAACACCCCGTCGGTGGTGACCATGATGGTGCGCGCGCCGTCGGCCTTGGCCTGCTGCAGCTGCTTCTCCAGGTCGGCCATGTCGCAGTTGGCGTAGCGGTAGCGCCTGGCCTTGCACAGGCGCACGCCGTCGATGATCGAGGCATGGTTGAGCGCATCGGAGATGATCGCGTCCTGCTCGCCCAGCAACGGTTCGAACAGGCCACCGTTGGCGTCGAAGCAGGCGGCATAGAGGATGGTGTCCTCGGTGCCGAAGAAGTCGGCGATGGTCTTCTCCAACTGCTTGTGCAGGTCCTGCGTGCCGCAGATGAAGCGCACCGACGCCATGCCGAAGCCGTGGGTATCCAGCGCTTCCTTCGCGGCGGCGATCACGTCGGGGTGATCGGCCAGGCCCAGGTAGTTGTTGGCGCAGAAATTCAGCACCGTGCGCCCATCGGCGAGGGTGATCTCCGCCGACTGCGGGCTGGTGATGATGCGCTCGGACTTGAACAGCCCCTGCGCGCGGATCGCGTCGAGTTCGTCGGCGTAGCGGGCGGTCAGGGAGGCAGTGACGTCGGACATGGTGGATTCCGTGTGGGGCGCGAGGGCGGGGCGCATTCTAGTCAATGCGCCGTTTGGGACGGCTGCGTGCGCCGCGGACCACCGTGGCGACCAGGCCGAGCAGTAGCACGGCCACCACCGAACCCAGCGCCGCGGCGGTCATCCGGGTCTCAATTCCAGCTGAGCACGACCTTGCCGGCCTTGCCCGATTCCATCAGCTCGAAACCTTCCTGGAAGGCGTCGATCGGCAGCTGGTGCGTCAGCACCTTGCCCAGCGGGAAGCCACCCAGCACAAGTTGCGTCATCTTGTACCAGGTCTCGTACATCTTGCGGCCGTAGATGCCGTGCAGGGTCAGGCCCTTGAAGATGATCTTGTCCCAGTCCGCGCCCGCGCCCTTGGGCATGATGCCGAGCATCGCGATCTTGCCGCCGTGGTACATGCAGTCGAGCATGTCGTTGAAGGCGCGTGGGTTGCCGCTCATTTCCAGGCCCACGTCGAAGCCTTCCATGTGCAGGTCGGACATCACGTCCTTCAGCGAGGTATTGGCCACGTTGACCACCCGCGTGGCGCCCATGTCCGCGGCCAGCTTGAGGCGATAGTCATTGACGTCGGTGACCACCACGTTGCGCGCACCGATGTGCTTGCAGATGCCCGCGGCAATGATGCCGATGGGCCCAGCGCCTGTGATCAGCACGTCCTCGCCCACGACGTCGAATTCCAGCGCGCAGTGCGCGGCGTTGCCGTATGGGTCGAAGAACGCGGCCAGCTCGCTGGGGATCTGGTCGGGGATCGGCCACAGGTTGCTGGCCGGCATCACGATGAATTCCGCGAAGGCGCCGTTGCGGTTGACGCCGATACCCACGGTGTTGGGGCACAGGTGCTGGCGGCCGGCGCGGCAGTTGCGGCAGTGGCCGCAGACGATGTGGCCTTCGGCGCTCACGCGCTGGCCGACCTTGTAGCCGGTGACACCGGCGCCGAGTTCGACCACGCGGCCGACGAACTCATGGCCGATGACCAGGCCGGGCTTGATGGTGCGCTGGCTCCACTCGTCCCACAGGTAGATGTGCAGGTCGGTGCCGCAGATCGCGGTTTTCTCAAGCTTCACCAGCACCTCGTTCGGGCCGGGCGCGGGAACCGGGACCTCCTCCATCCAGATGCCCTTGGTGGCTTCGCGCTTGACCAGCGCCTTCATCATCGTCTGCGTCATGGAGAGGGTCCTTCGGTGGCGTCCAGAGGGTGGCGCCAAGGGCGACAATTATACGCGGGCTCTTCAGGTGCGGCCGACGCGGAATGAGGAATGGCGCAGGCATGGCCAGCTTCCGTGGGACCAGCAGGAAACCCGCGCGCGACAAGGTGGGGCATGTCCCATCCGGCGGTCGCCGGGCCTTCGCTTGCGCGCCTGTCGCCCGCACGTTTGCCGGTGTTGGCGGGAGAGGCTGGCCGCAGACGGTGGCCGGGGAGTGGTTTGCCGTACGCCCGGATGGTGGCCTATCGTTCCATTCCCGCTTCAACCGGAACGACCATGCGCCGCCGTCTGCTTGCCCTGTCACTCTCCCTGGCCGCCAACAGTGCCCTTGCCAACGAGGGCATGTGGATGCCGTCGCAGTTGCCCGACATTGCCAGGCAGCTGCGCCAGGCCGGCTTCCAGGGCAAGCCCGGCGAACTGGCCGGGCTTGCACGGCCGCCAATGAATGCGGTGGTCAAGGTGGGGGGCGGGACCGGTGCGTTCGTTTCCGGGGACGGACTGGTGCTGACCAACCACCACGTGGCCTTCGGCGTCGTCCAATACAACAGCAAGCCGGGACGTGACCTGATCCAGGACGGGTACATCGCCGCCGACCGCATGGCCGAGCTGCCGGCCAATCCCGACTACCGCGTGCTGGTCACCACCGGCTTCGACAAGGTCACCGACCGCATCCTGGCCGATGCGCGTGGCAAGCAGGGCAAGGCCTATTACGATGCCGTCGATGCCGCCACCAAGGCCGTGGTCGCCGAATGCGAACTCGACGTGGGGTACCGCTGCAGCGTGGCCAACATGTACTACGGCACCGATTTCTACCTGGTGAAGCAGCTGGAACTGCGCGATATCCGGCTGGTGTACGCACCACCCAACGATATCGGCAACTACGGCGGCGAAGTCGACAACTTCATGTGGCCGCGCCACACCGGTGACTTCACCCTGCTGCGTGCCTACGTGGGCAGGGATGGCAAGCCTGCCGACCATTCGCCCGACAACATCCCTTACGTGCCGCCCGCGCATCTGCAGGTATCCACGCGCAACGTCAAGGAAGGCGATTACGCGATGCTGGCCGGCTATCCCGGCGTGACGTTCCGCCACCGCATGGCCTCGGAGTTCGCCAACCAGGTGGGGTGGCAGCTGCCGTCGCGGGTCGCGCTGTTCGACGGGATGATCAGGACCATCGAGACCGCCAGCGCGGACGACGAGGACGCGCGCGTGCGCTATGCCTCGCAGGTGCGCAGCTTCAAGAATTCACTCAAGCGTGCGCAGGGTGAACTGGATGGCCTGCGTCGCAGCGACGCCGTCGCCGTCCGGCGCGAGGACGAGAACGCAATGTACGGCTGGCTGGAGCGTCAGTCCGACGCGGCGGCGATCCGCGCCGACATCGCGGCGGCGCAGGCGGTACTGGACCGCGGGGTCGCGATGCGCGAGCGGGACCAGTTGCTGGGGGCGATCAACGGCCAGGCGCAATTGCTGCGTTCGGCAATCACCCTGCAGCGCCTGGCGCATGAGCGGGCCAAGCCCGATGCGCAGCGCGAGTCCGGCTTCCAGCAGCGTGACGAGGTGTTGATCACCGGGCAGCTGAAGCAGGTGCAACGGCGTTATTCGCCGGTGGTGGAGAAGGCGCTGCTGGCGCATCTGGTGGCGCAGTACCAGGTGCTTCCGGCCGACCAGCACGTGCCCGAATACGATGCGCTGTTCGGCACGACGCGGGAGCAATTGACCGCACGCCTGGATGCCCTGTATGCGGGCACCGGTCTGGGTGGGGAGGCCAACCGCCTGCAGGCGATGCAGGCCGACGCAGCGACCTTGGGTGCCTCCAGCGATCCGCTGCTGCAGGCCGCGAAGACGCTGCTGCCCGCGATCCTGCGCCTGGACGGGGAGTCCAAGGCCAGCGCGGGTGAACTGCTGCGGCTGCGCCCGGCTTACATGCGCGCGCTGATCGGCTTCCGCGAATCGCAGGGTCGTGCGGTGTACCCGGATGCAAACTCCACCCTGCGCGTGAGCTATGGCCGCATCCAGTCGATGGATCCGCGTGATGGCATCCACTACACGCCGCTGACCACGGTGCAGGGGATCGTCGAGAAGCACACCGGCGTGGAGCCGTTCATTGCACCCGCGCCGCTGCTGGATGCGATTGCAAAGGGCGACTTCGGGACCACCGCGGAGCCCAGCCTGAAGACGCAGACGGTCAATTTCCTCACCAACCTGGACACCACCGGCGGCAACTCCGGTTCACCGGTGCTGGATGCGAAGGGTAGGCTGATCGGCCTGAATTTCGACAGCAACTGGGAGGCGGTCAGCGCCAGCTGGATGTTTGATCCGCGGTACAAGCGCGCGATCCACGTGGACATGCGCTACATGCGCTGGCTGATGGCGAAGGTGTATCCGGCGCCGCATCTGTTGCGGGAGATGGGATTGCCGGCGGAGTGAGGTGAGTTTCGGCCGGGGCGGGAGGTGACCTCAGCGGGCATTGCTCCGGCGCTCCGTCCGCGCAGTCCTGCGCGGAGTCGCGCCGCGCGCCATCCATGGCGCGCTTCTGCGCAATACCCGCTGAGGTCACCTCCCTCATCGGCGCCTCGAGGGGTGGGGTTTTGTCGCAAGTCATGGGCGCGCCCGCCCCAACCCCGTTAGACTCGCCCTTTCGCATTTTGCAGACGGAGTAGAGGCATGCGTCATACGGTGTTGGCCGCCGCCATCTCGCTGGCAGGCATGGGGACCGCGGTAGCGGGCGAGGGCATGTGGGTGCCGCAGCAGTTGCCCGAGATTGCCGGTCCGCTGAAGAAAGCTGGCCTCGAGCTGAGCGCCAAGCAGCTCTCGGACCTGACCGGTGACCCGCTGGGTGCGGTGGTTTCGCTGGGCGGCTGCACCGCCGGCTTCGTCTCGCCGCAGGGCCTGGTCGCCACCAACCACCACTGTGCGTACGGTGCCATCCAGCTCAACTCCACCCCGGAGAAGAACCTGATCCGTGACGGCTTCTATGCTGCCACCCCGGGCGATGAGCTGTCCGCCGGCCCCAACGCGCGCATCTACGTGCTGGACGCGATCACCGACGTGACCGACCAGTTCAAGGCGGCCATTGCCGCCGCACCGGACGCGTTGGCCCGCACCAAGGCTGCCGACGCGCTGGAAAAGAAGCTGGTCGCGGACTGCGAGGCCGAAGCCGGCTTCCGCTGCCGCGTGTACAGCTTCTCCGGCGGCAACGTCTACCGCCTGTTCCGCAACCTCGAGATCAAGGACGTGCGGCTGTCCTACGCGCCGCCCAGCAGCGTGGGCAAGTACGGCGGCGACGTCGACAACTGGATGTGGCCGCGCCACACCGGCGACTTCTCGTTCTACCGTGCCTACGTGGGCAAGGATGGCAAGCCGGCCGCGTTCTCGCCGGACAACGTGCCGTACCAGCCCAAACACTGGCTGAAACTGGCCGACAAGCCGCTGGGCGAGGGTGACTTCGTGATGGTGGCCGGCTATCCGGGCCGCACCGCGCGCTACGCGCTGGCCACCGAGTTCGACGACACCGCCGGTTGGACCTATCCGACCGTGGGCAAGCACTACAAGAACACGATCGCGATGATCGAGGCGGCGGGCAAGAAGAACCCGGACATCGCGGTGAAGTACGCCGCGACGCTGGCCAGCCTCAACAACACGATGAAGAACTACGAGGGTCAGCTCGACGGCTTCAAGCGCATCGGCGCCGCCGAGACCAAGCGCAAGGAGGAGGCCGCCGTGCTGGCGTGGCTGCGCACGCAGGGCGATGCCGGCAAGGCAGGCCTGGACGCGCACGCCAAGCTGGTGGAACTGGGTGATATCGCCCGTGCCACCCGCGAGCGCGACCTGGTGTTCGGCAGCCTGCGCGGCACCGGCGTGCTGGGCGCGGCCTCGCAGCTGTACCGCCTGTCGATCGAGAAGGCCAAGCCCGATGCCGAGCGCGAGCAGGGCTACCAGCAGCGCGACATGCCGGCCCTGGAAGGCGGCATGAAGCAGATGGAGCGCCGCTACCACCCGGACATGGACCGCGAGCTGCAGCAGTACTGGCTGCGTGAATACGTGAAGCTGCCGCAGGCGCAGCGCGTGGCGGCGGTGGACAAGTGGCTGGGCGGCAATGACGAGAAGGCCATCCAGCGCGCGCTGGACAACCTGGCCAAGAGCGAGCTGCGCAACGCCGACAAGCGTATGGCGCTGATCGGCAGCGACCGCGCGGCGTTCGAGGCCAGCCAGGATCCGGCCATCCAGTTCGCCGTGGCGGTGATGCCGACCGTGCTGCAGTTGGAAGAAACCGCCAAGACGCGTGCCGGTGATTCCCTGCTGGCCCGCCCGGCCTACCTTCAGGCGATTGCCGACTACAAGAAGAGCAAGGGCGAGTTCGTCTATCCCGACGCCAATTCCAGCCTGCGCATCACCTTCGGCAACGTGACCGGCTACACCAAGCTGGACGGCAGCAAGCAGAAGCCCTTCACCCTGCTGGAGGAAATTCCCGCCAAGGACACCGGCGTGGACCCGTTCGACGCACCGAAGGTGCAGCTGGAAGCCATTGCCGCCAAGCGCTACAGCGGACTGGCCGACAAGCGCCTGGGTACGGTGACGGTCAACTTCCTGTCCAACCTGGACATCACCGGCGGCAACTCGGGCTCGCCGGTGCTGGATGCACAGGGCAAGCTGGTCGGCCTGGCGTTTGACGGCAACTGGGAATCGGTCAGCTCCAACTGGGTGTTCGACCCGGTCATGACCCGCATGATCGCCGTCGACCAGCGCTACATGCGCTGGATCATGCGGGAGGTGTTCCCGGCCCCGGCGTTGCTGAAGGAAATGAACGTGGCGCCGAAGGGCAAGTAAGCGCGCACGTTGCGCCTGCAACACGAGGAACGCCGGCCCCGCGCCGGCGTTTTTCGTTGGCGGTGGCCGCCGGGCCGTGATGGCGAGTGGGGGTGGCTCGACCGCTGCATGCCGAGAATGCATGGCGCAGGGACGGCAGTACGACGTGCCGCGCCAATGGCGCACACGGTTGCTGTTGCAACGGTTGCAGCGCGTTGGCTGTCTGCTAGGCTCCGATGTCCCCGCGTCCCAGCACCAGACTCCACATGCGCATCCTGCTTGCACGCCACGGCGAAACCCCGTGGAACGCCGAAGGCCGTTACCAGGGCCAGGAAGACATTCCACTGTCGCCCGTGGGCGAAGGCCAGGCCCGCGCGTTGGGCGAGCGCCTGCGCGACGTACCCATCACCCGCGCCGTGGCCTCGCCATTGCGCCGCGCGCGCCATACCGCCGAACTCGCCCTCGGCCAGCGCGACCTGCCGCTGACGCTCGATCCGGGCCTGATGGAAATCGCCCACGGCACCTGGGAAGGCCTGCTGGCCAGCGAGATCCGCGAGGCCGACCCGGAGCGCCTGCGCCTGTGGCGCGAGGCCCCGCACGAGGTGCTGATGCCCGAAGGCGAATCGCTGCAGCACGTGCTTGACCGCGCCTGGCCCGCCTTCGCCCGTGCCACCGAGGGGCTGGGTGACGACGACACCCTGCTGGTGGTCGCCCACGACGCCGTCAACCGCGTCCTGCTGTGCAAGATCCTCGGCATTCCGCTGGCGCAGCTGTGGGGGTTCCGCCAGGCCCCGACCACCCTCAACCTGCTCGAAGGCCCCGATGTGGACCACCTCGAGGTGGTGCGCCTGAACGACTGCAGCCACCACACCGCGCTGTTCGGGGAAGCAGTACATCGGGCGTTGTGATGCAATAGGCGCCCCGCAACGCCGTCGCCCGCCACCAACAGGCGGGTTCGTGACCTTGAGCAAGCCCAACACGCTGGCCGACTGGCTGGCCTACATCGAACGCCAGCACCCCAGGTCCATCGACATGGGGCTGGAGCGAGTGCGTTCCGTTGCCACCGCCATGGGCCTCAAGCGGCCGGCCAAGCGGGTGATCACCGTTGGGGGCACCAATGGCAAGGGCTCCGCCGTGGCGTTCATCGAGTCGATCGGTCGCGCGGCGGGCTGGAAGATCGGCGCCTATACCTCGCCGCACCTGCTGGCCTACAACGAGCGCGTGCGGATCGACGGCGAAGACGTCGACGACGCGGCGCTGGTCGCCGGCTTCGAGGCCGTGGAGGCGGCACGCGGCGATGTGCCCCTGACCTATTTCGAGTACGGCACGCTGTGCGCGCTGTGGGTGTTCGAGCGCGCCAGGCTCGACCTGGCGGTGCTGGAGGTGGGGCTGGGCGGACGGCTGGACGCGACCAACCTCGTGGATCCGGACGTGGCGGTCATCACCACCGTCGCCCTCGATCACCAGGACTATCTGGGCGATGACCGCGAGGCCATCGGCGCGGAAAAGGCGGGCATCGCACGCGCCTGGAAGCCGCTGGTGCTGGGTGACGACGACCCGCCGTCCAGCGTGCTGGCGCGTGCCTACCTCGTTGGCGCGTCCGCGATCCGCGCGGGTTGCGACTATTTTTTCGAACCGATGGATGCGGACCAGTGGCGGTGGCGCGAGGTCGGCTTCCAGGTGACCTTGCCGCGCCCGCAGCTGGCCGCACCAGTGCAACTGCGCAACGCGGCGGCAGCCATTGCGGCGGTGCGGGCGCTGCCCAGGCCGCCGTCGCGCCAGGCGCTGGTGGCGGGCATCGCCAACGCACGGGTGGCAGGCCGCCTGCAGCGGTTTGAACGCGATGGCGTGGAGATCGTGGTCGATGTGGGCCACAACCCGCAGGCCGCGGCTGCGCTGGCCGACTGGTTGAGGCTGGGGCGGGGCGGGTGGACGAGTCCTGGCACCGTCCACGCGGTATACGCGGCGCTGGCAGACAAGGACGCCGCCGGCGTGATCGAGGCCTTGGCGGGCGAGGTCGATGCCTGGTATCTCGCGGGGCTGGCCGGCCATGGGCCGCGCGGCACCACGGCCGAAGGGCTGGCCGCGCGCCTGGTGGGAACCGTGGCTGCCACGGCGCCGAGCTTCGAGGACGTGGCCAGCGCGTTGGCCGCGGCCCGCGTCGCGGCCAAGCCAGGGGATCGGATCCTGGTGTTCGGCTCGTTCCATACCGTGGCGGACGCGTTGGCCGTGTTGCCGGCTGAATGAAGCCGCACCCGGCGGGCCGGTCCGGCCGCCGTGCCCGGGTATAATTCGCCCAGCATTTCCGCCCGTGGCGTGCGAGATCCGATGGAACCTGCCCTGAAACAGCGACTGATCGGCGCAACGGTGCTCGTTGCCCTCGCAGTGATCTTCCTGCCGATGCTGATCAAGGGGCCTGCGCCGGAAAGCGGCGTTTCGGACGTGCCGCTGCAACTTCCCGATACGCCGGAAGGCGACTACGAAACCCGTGAACTGCCGCTTGTGTCGCCGGGCGATGTGCCCGCCGGTGGCGCCGTGGGCATGGACGGGGCCGCCCCCGACAAGCTGCCAACGGTCGATGCCGATGCCGCCATGCTGGCCCCGGCCGTGCAGGGGATGATGCCGGCTCCGACCGCGGGCGGCAGCCATGCAGTGACATTCGGCAGTTATGCCTCCGCCGCCGACGCCGATCGCGTCGTGGCCGCATTGACCGCATCGCAGCTGCCCGGCTACCAGACACCGATGAAGACGGCCAGCGGCCGCACGTTGTACCGCGTGCTGATCGGGCCCTACGCCACCCAGGCCATCGCGGAATCGGCGCGCCTGCGCGCGGCCCACGTACGCGACGACGTGGCGGCGAAGGTGATCGTGCTCGATGCCAGCGCAGAGGAGGTCGCCACCACCAACGCGCCTGCGTCCGCACCGGCGTCACAGCCCGTACCGCTGGCGTCGACGTCCGTTTCCAAGCCGGTTGCCCTGGGCGAAACGAGGTCTGCGACCGCGGTGCGCCTGCAGGAAGCCGCGTCCAAGCCGACCGCGGCGGCCTCGAAGCCGGCGCAGGCAACCCCGGTCCCGGTGCCCACGCCCAAGCCGGCCGCGTCCAACGTCGGCTTTGCCGTGCAGTTGGGTGCCTTCAGCAATACGGAGGAGGCCACGCGCCTGCGCGACCGCGCGCGTGCCGCGGGATTCAGCGCCTTCGTCGAATCGGTACGGACCGACAAGGGCACGCTCAGCCGCGTGCGCGTCGGGCCCGTTGCCGACCGCGCCGCCGCCGATCGCCTGCAGGCGCAGGTGGCCGCGAAGCTGGGCGTGAGCGGCATCGTCCGCCCGCACCCGTGACATTGCCTTGGTCGGAATCTCGAGGCGCGCGGACCGATGGGTGCAGTTGACTGGGTGTTGCTGGCCATTATTGGCGCGTCGGCCCTGTTGGGGGTGATGCGCGGCTTCATCGGTGTGGTGGCCTCGCTGGTGGCGTGGCTGCTGGGTGCCTGGGTGGCGTTCCGCCATGGCGGTGACGTCGCGCTGCTGCTCGCTTCCAACGGCGAGCCCGGTGCGGCGGAACTGTTCGGTGGGTACGCCTTGGCGTTCATCGCGGTGATGGTGGTGGTGGGCGTGGTCGGCTGGTTGGTGCGCAAGCTTGTGCAGTCAGCGGGCCTGGGCGGCATGGACCGGATGCTCGGCTTCATGCTGGGCCTGGTGCGTGGCGGGTTCGTGGCGTGCGCGCTGGTGCTCATCCTGGCGCTGACCTCGCTGCCGCGCGAGCCACAATGGCGTGCCTCGCCGGTGGTGCCGGTGCTGGTGCCCGGCGCGCAATGGCTGCGCGGCTGGTTGCCCGACTGGGTGGCGGCGCAGGTGGATTTCAATGGCGAAGGCGGTGCGTCGGCGCCGGTTTCGCAGGACAAGGCGGCGGCCCTGCCGGCGCCGGCAATCAGCGGCTGAGTCCGCACTCATTTCAGTTCATCAGGATCATCTTCCATGTGCGGCATCATCGGTATCGTCGGCCAGAACGACGTCGCGGCCCAGCTTTATGACGGCCTGACGGTGCTGCAGCACCGCGGCCAGGACGCGGCGGGCATCGCCACCGCCGACGGCAAGAAGCTGCGCGTGCACAAGGGCAACGGCCTGGTCAGCGACGTGTTCGACGAGGACGCCATGGGCCTGCTGGAAGGCCACATGGGCATCGGCCACTGCCGCTACCCCACGGCGGGCAGCGAAGGGTCGGACGAGGCGCAGCCGTTCTACGTCAATTCGCCGTTCGGCATCGCGCTGGCGCACAACGGCAACCTGATCAACACCGAGGCGCTGCGCCGCGAGGTCTTCGAGCAGGACCGCCGCAACGTCAACACCGAGTCGGACTCGGAAGTGCTGCTCAACGTCTTCGCCCATGAGCTGGACATGCAGAAGGCGCTGACGCCGGAAGCCGCGTTCAAGGCGATCGAGGGCGTGACGCGTCGCTGCGTGGGTGGCTACGCGGTGGTGCTGACCGTGCTGGGCCTGGGCCTGGTGGCGTTCCGCGACCCCAACGGCATCCGCCCGCTGGTGCTGGGCAAGCGCGTGAGCAACGGCCGCGACGAATACGCGGTGGCGTCGGAGTCGGTGGCGCTGGACCTGATCGGCTTCGAGCGCGTGCGCGACGTGCGCCCGGGCGAGGGCATCGTGATCACCACCGATGGCCAGCTGCACACCCGCCAGTGCGCCGAGCCGGGCAAGTTCGCGCCGTGCATCTTCGAGTACGTGTACTTCGCCCGTCCGGACTCGATGATGGACGACGTGTCGGTGCACAAGGCGCGCATGCGCATGGGCCAGGCGCTGGGCGAGAAGATCCTGCGGCTGATGCCCGACCACGACATCGACACGGTGATCCCGATCCCGGATACCTCGCGCGACGCCGCGCTGGAGATCGCCAACGTGATCGGGGTGAAGTACCGCGAGGGCTTCATCAAGAACCGCTACGTGGGCCGCACCTTCATCATGCCGGGGCAGGGCCAGCGCGCGAAGTCGGTGCGCCGCAAGCTCAACCCGATCCCGCTGGAATTCCGCAACCGCGTGGTGCTGCTGGTGGATGACTCGATCGTGCGCGGCACCACGTCGCAGCAGATCGTGCAGATGGCGCGCGACGCGGGTGCGCGCAAGGTGTACCTGGCCTCGGCCGCGCCGCCGGTGCGCTATCCCAACATCTACGGCATCGACATGCCGTCGGCCGAGGAGCTGGTGGCGCACAACCGCACCGAGGAAGAGGTACAGAAGCTGCTGGGTTGCGACTGGCTGGTCTACCAGGACCTGGACGCACTTGAGGCGTCGGTGTCGGGGCCCAAGCACCGCATCGAGAGCTTCGATTCGTCGTGTTTCAACGGCGAGTATGTGACCGGCATCGAGGACGGGTATTTCGAGCGGATCAAGCAGCAGCGCTCGGATGAGGCCAAGAAGGTGCGGCGCTCGGCTTGATGGGCTGCTGGCGGCGGGTATCGGATTGCGATTCAATTCGCTCCCCGATACTCGCTCGGTTGAATCGCAATCCGATACCCGCATTGGACAGATCGTCGTTGTTCAAGCTGGGCTCTGCTGCGGAGAAATGGCGCTTCGGTCAGACGTTGCCTGCTCGATGTCAGTGTGCTCCCCGGTCTTTCTGGTTTTGTCTGCATGAACTTGTTTGAAGCTGCCCGTGGGTGTCTGGATGCCGCCACTCCCGGGGAGAAGGTGGCCGCCACGTTCGCTGCGGCCGACGCGTTCGAGCGGGGGGATCTGGAAATTCCGGGCGATGCCCCCGCGCCAGAGCCGATCCGCATGCCGGGACGGCCAGAGCGGCCGTTGCTGGTGCATCCGCGCAATCTGCCCAAGCGTGGACTCGGTACGTCTGAGGGGCGGGCGGCGTTCGTGCATGCCATCGCCCACATCGAGTTCAATGCCATCGATCTGGCGTGGGATGCGGTGTACCGCTTCCGCGGCCTTCCGCATGAGTTCCATGCGGATTGGGTTGGCGTGGCGCGCGACGAGGCCCGGCACTTCGAACTGCTGCGCACGAGGCTGCAGCAACTGGGCCACGACTACGGCGACTTCGACGCGCACAACGGCCTGTGGGAAATGGCCGAGAAGACCGCGCACGACGGCCTGGCGCGGATGGCGCTGGTGCCGCGGGTGCTGGAAGCGCGCGGCCTGGACGTGACGCCGGGGATGATCGTCAAGCTGCGGTCGATGGGTGATGAGGCCACGGTCGCCATCCTCGAGGTGATCCTGCGCGAGGAGGTGGCCCACGTGGCCGCGGGTTCGCGCTGGTTCCGCTGGTATTGCGAGCGCGCCGGCGTGGAACCGCGCACCACGTTCCGCGCGCTCCTGGCCGAGTACGCGCGTGCGGTGCTCTACGGGCCGTTCAACGTGGAGGCGCGTGCGGCAGCCGGTTTTGACGAGGACGAGTTGGCGGCGTTGAGCCAGTATGCCAATTGACTGGCTTGCGGTCGGTCGCGGTTTGGAGGGCTGCCAGGGAAGCCGTTGGCAGCCTGCTCAGGCCAGCGTGGCCAGTTGCATGCCCGCTGAGTCCACGCGCAGCACCGAGCCCTGCTCGTACCAGTCGCCCAGCACCACGCGCCTGCAATCCTGCGCGCCCACGCGAAGCGCGTGGACCGCAGGGCGGTGGGTGTGGCCGTGGATCAGCGTATCCACGCCGTAGCGCGCCAGCGTGCCCTCCACCGTGGCCGGTGCCACGTCGGTGATCGTCTCCATCTGCCCATGCATGCCGGCCTGGTGCGCCTTGCTCGCCGCGCGTGCCTGCTGTGCGAAGGCGATACGCGCCGCCAACGGCTGTGACAGGAACTGGCGTTGCCAGCCTGGATTGCGGGTCTGCGCACGGAATGCCTGGTAGGCAGTGTCGTCGGTGCACAGCAGGTCGCCGTGCATCAGCAGGGTCGGTTTGCCATGCAACATCACCACCGCCGGATCAGGCAGCAGTGTCATGCCTGCACGACGTGCATACGCCGCGCCGAGCAGGAAGTCCCGGTTGCCGCGCATGAAGTACACCGGCACGCCCGCATCGCGCATCGCGCGCGTGCCCGCGGCGACCGCGGTGCCCACCTCGGACGGATCGTCATCGCCCACCCACGCCTCGAACAGGTCGCCGAGGATGTACAGCGCATCGGCCCGCATTGCCTCTTCGCGCAGGAAGCGCAGGAACAACTCGGTGACGGCGGGACGCTCGGCGTCCAGATGCAGGTCGGAGATGAACAGGGTGGTCATCGGGCAATTGTAGAAGTTTCGGCTATCCACGTGCCCCTTTGAAGTCCTGGTGACGACCGGAAGCGTCGGGCGGCGCGCGCCGTCATGCGGGAAGCGATCCAGGACACCTGTATGGCCGGGTCAGGACCCCAACCCAACTCCGGGTAAAATGCCCCCTTTCCGCCCGAGCCACCCCCGCATGACCTGCCGCACCCGCTTCGCCCCCAGCCCCACCGGATACCTGCACATCGGCGGCGCCCGCACCGCGCTGTACTGCTGGCTGGAGGCGCGCCGCCGCGGCGGCCAGTTCATCCTGCGCATCGAGGACACCGACCGCGAGCGCAGCACCCAGGAGGCCATCGACGCCATCCTGCTGGCGATGGACTGGCTGGAGCTGGACTACGACGAAGGCCCGATCTACCAGACCCACCGCATCGACCGCTACAAGGAAGTCGCCGAGCAGCTGATCGCGGCCGGCAAGGCCTACTACGCCTACGAGTCCAAGGACGAACTGGACGCGATGCGCGAAGCGGCGATGGCCAAGGGCGAGAAGCCGCGCTACAACGGCGCCTACCGCGAGCAGAACGCGCCCGGCTTCCATGAGGCACGCTGCGACGACCCCAACCGCGTCATCCGCTTCAAGAACCCGCAGGACGGCGTGGTCGCGTGGGAGGACAAGGTGAAGGGCCGCATCGAGATCGCCAACAGCGAGCTCGACGACCTGGTGATCTTCCGCCCGGACGGGTACCCCACGTACAACTTCGCGGTGGTCGTCGATGACCTCGACATGCGGATCACCGACGTGGTGCGGGGCGACGACCACATCAACAACACCCCGCGCCAGATCAACCTGTACCAGGCGCTGGGCGCGCCGGTACCGCACTTCGCGCACCTGCCGATGATCCTCGACCCGGAAGGCGCCAAGCTGTCCAAGCGCACCGGTGCCGCCGACGTCATGCAGTACCGCGACATGGGCTATCTGCCGCACGCGCTGCTGAACTACCTGGTGCGGCTGGGCTGGTCGCACGGCGATCAGGAAGTGTTCTCCATCGCCGAGATGACGCAGCTGTTCGACCTGAAGGACGTCAACTCCAAGGCCTCGCGCCTGGACCCGGCCAAGCTGGGCTGGCTGAACCAGCAGTACCTCAAGGCCGACGCTCCCGAGGCCGTGGCCAAGCACCTGGAGTGGCACCTCAAGGCACAGGGCTACGATCTGGCCAATGGCCCGAAGGCGGCGGACATCGTCATCGCGCTGCGCGACCGCGTGCAGACGCTGAAGGAGATGGCCGAGCGTGCGGCGGTGTGGTTCCAGCCGTTGATCGCCTATGACGATGCAGCCGTCGCCAAACACCTGACCGTCGCCGCGCAGGCGCCCTTGGCTGACGCGCGCGCGCGCCTGGCCGCGTTGCCAACGTGGTCGGCCGAAGCGGTGTCCACCGCGCTGCACGATACCGCCGAAGCCTGCGGCGTGGGCATGGGCAAGGTGGCGCAGCCGATGCGCGTGGCCATCACCGGCACCCAGGTCAGCCCGGACATCTCGCATACGGTGTACCTGGCCGGCCAGGCCGAAGCGGTGAAGCGCATCGATGCCGCGCTTGCAAAGCTGCCGGCAAGCGCCTAAATCAGGGGTATGAGCCACACCCACGTTTGCACCGACCCCAAGCACCACGTCCACGACGGCAATGCCTACGTGGCCGAGGTGGAGCGGGTGTGCGAAGCGCGTGGGTTGCGGCTCACCGCCATCCGCGCGAACGCGCTGCGACTGATCGCCGATGCAGGCCGGCCGATGAAGGCCTACGACCTGCTGGACCGGATGAAGCAGACCCACGATGCCGCCGCGCCGCCGACGGTATACCGTGCGCTGGATTTCCTGCTGGAACACGGCTTCATCCACAAGCTGGCGTCGATCAATGCGTTTGTCGCCTGCCACCACCCCGGCGCGCCGGCGCACGCGGTCCCGTTCCTGATCTGCGACCTGTGCCAGTCGGCCACCGAGTTGGAAGACGAACGCATCGTGCAGACGCTGGATGCGCGTGCGCGCGCACTGGGATTCACGCCGCGCAGCCAGACGCTGGAAGTGCATGGCGTATGCGCGGAGTGTGCTTCCGTGGACAAGTCGATCGGCTGATCGGCCTGCGGGGTGGGGTGGCTCGCCCGGTGCCGGACCATCCCGCCACTTCCGTCAGCGCGCGGTTCGCTCGTGCAGCAACCGCTCGATCATCGCCAGTTGCTGCTGCTGTTGCACCAATAGCGATGCCATTTGTTCATCGCGCATGCGGTCCATTTTCTCATGCAGCGACATGATCTCCAGTTCCGCCTTGAGGTTGACCTCATAGTCGTGCGCGGCGGTGACGCGGTCTTTTTCCGCCTGCCGGTTCTGCGACATCATGATCACCGGCGCTTGCACCGCCGCCAGCATCGACAGGATCAGGTTGAGGAACACGAACGGGTAGGGGTCGAATGGATGGCGCAGCAGCACGATCGTGTTCAGCGCCACCCACGCCACCAGCACCAGCATGAACAGAATGATGAAGCTCCAGGAGCCGCCGAAACGCGCGATGCGGTCGGCCAGCCGCTGGCCGAATGTGAGGCCTTCCTCGTAATCCGCATGTGGGTCGCGCGACAGCGGCTGACGGCGCGACAGGCGTTCCAGCAGGCCGCGTTCCAGTGCAGTGAGTTCCTGGTGCCCGTGTTCCAGCAATGACTGGGCAAGCTGGCGGATCTGTTCGCTCATGGCCAAGCCCTTCCGCAGGTGGTGACCAGTCTAGAACGGCCACGAGGCCGTGTGCATGAACCACGGCCTGGCCCGTCGGATACCCGCCCTCAACCGTCGCGGCGTCATTGGGCGGGCCTTGTCATGCAGCGTGCGGGGGCATGCCACGGCGGCATGCCTTCCGGCCCTTCGGTCAGAAGAACGCGCGAACGCCCACCACGACGCCGCGTCCGGGCAGTGGCGCCAGTTCCTTCAGGAACGAGGTGTGGGATCGGGCTTCCTCGTCCAGCAGGTTGCTGCCATCGACGAACACTTCCAGGCCGTTGCCGCCGGCGGTATCCACGTGCCATGCCACGTGCGCGTCCACCAGCGTGTAGCCATCGGTGGGCCGCTCGTGCGCGGCCACGCGGTCCTGCTCGGCATAGCGCACCGCGCCCAGCGATGCGCGCCATTGGCCCAGCTCCCAGCGCAGTTCGCCGCCGACGCGCGAAGGCGCGATGCGTGGCAGGTTGCCGCCCTGCGGCAGTGCGGCCACCAGTTCCTCGAGTTCCCCTTCGTGCTCCAGCGTGAACGCCACCTCGCGGGTGCCGCTGCCGGCCAGCTTGGCGCGGACCACGTCGCCGAACACGCGCAGGTCCCACTGGCCGCTGGCGTTGTCGGCAAAGGCCCAGCTGGCCTCGGCTTCGGCGCCGTTGAAGCGGGCATCGCCCTGCGTCCACAGGCGCACCGGCACCTCGTGCTCCACCAGGCCCGTGTCGGCCAGGTAGATGTAGTCGTCGAAGCGCACGTGGTACACCGACGCGCTGGCCTTGAACGGGCCGTGGTGCCAATGGACGCCCAGCTCGGCGCGGTTGGCGGTTTCCACGTCCAGCGTCGGGGTGCCCAGTTCCAGGCTGGCGGTGGCCACGTGCAGGCCGTTGGAGTACAGCTCCTCGGCGGACGGGGCGCGTTGTGCGCGGTCCAGGCCGAACATCACGTGCACCGGGTCGGTGGGCTCCCACTTCAGGCCGGCGGAGAAACTGGTGGTGTCGAAGTCGCGGTCGGGGCCGATCGCCACGGCGTCGTCCACGTCCACGCGGCTGCGGTCGTGGCGTGCGCCCAGTTCCAGCTTCAGCGGGCCGACGTCGCGCTGGCCGATCCAGAACAGGCCGGCGTCGCGCGAATTGGAGCCGGGCACGAAGGCCTCGTCGCCCACGGCCACGAATTCGCGCTGCGCCCACTGCAGGCCCAGCGCACCGTTCCAGCCGGCCAGCGGCTGGTGCACCAGTTCCAGGCGCGCCTCGGTGCTGTCGTTGTCGAACACGGTGCCAACCGCATCGCCTTCGTACTCGGTGTGCGTGTACTCGGTGCGGGCCACCTTGGCGCGCAGTGACTGGAACGCGCCCAGGTCATCGAGGCCGGCGCGCAGTTCGGTGCGGCGCTGGTCCATGGCGATGCGCACGTCACTGCCGTGGGCATCGGCCTCTTCCTCGCCCTCGTGGCCTGCTTCTTCCTCGTGGCCTTCCTCTTCGTGGACGTGACCGCCGCCCGGAATGCCATAGCGCGAATTGAACAGGCTGTAGCCCACGCCGATGAAACCGCGCTCGCCCACCCACGACACGCCCAACGCGCCGCTGTCGGTGCGCACGAAGCTGTTGGGCAGCCGGCCTGCTTCGGCCGGATCGGGCGTTTCGCCGTGTTCGGCCATCAGCCACGCGCTCTCGGCCTGGCCGGGGATGTCGATGTCGCCGGTTTCACGATGCAACGCGTCGAAATGGAACACGAGGTTGCCCGAGGCGGAGGTGCCGTCCAGCCGCACCATGCCGGTCTTCTCGTCGTTGACACTGCCCGTGCGCAGCTCGGCGCGGCCCTGCAGCGGCTGTTCGGTGACGGCTTCGGGCACGCGGCCATCGATCACGTTGACCGCACCGCCGATGGCGCCGCTGCCAAACAGTAGTGTGGCGGGGCCCTTCAGCACTTCAATCTGGTCGGCCAGGAACGGTTCGATGCTGACCGCGTGGTCGACGCTGACGGTGGACACGTCGCCGCTGCCCAGGCCGTCGCTCACCACCTGCACGCGCGCGCCATCAAAGCCGCGCACGATGGGGCGGCCGACACCGGGGCCGAAATAGGAGGACTGCACGCCGGGCAGCTTGTTGACGGTTTCGCCGAGGGAGCTGGCCTTGGCCTCGTCCAGCCGCTCGCCGGTGAGCACTTCGACCGGGCGGGTAAGGTCTTCGGCAGTGGCGGCCAACGGGTTGGCCCTCACCACCACCGCGTCCAGGTCGACGGCATCGTGGTCATGCTGGGTCTGCACCTGGGATGGTTCGGCGGCGTGGAGGGTCGACAGGCCCATGGCAAGGGCCATGGCCAAGGGGAGGCGATGCGGCAGGCGGGAGCGCTTCATGCGACTAGGAGGTTCCAGATGACGGTGGCGACGGAATGTTATAGTATTGCAATTACAGATTCACCCACCCGGAAGTCACGGTCATGCCTCCTCATCGCGTCCGTCATCTGATCGACCGCTTTGGTGCCATGGGGTCGCTGGTGTGTGCGGTCCACTGCGCGCTGATCCCGGTGGCCATTGCGCTGCTGCCGGCGCTGGGGCTGGCCAGTCTGAACAACGACGCCTTCGAATTTGCGTTCGTGGCGTTCGCTTCGTTGCTGGGGCTGTTCAGCGTTGTCTGGGGGTATCGCCGACACCACGGCATCCGCGCGCTCCTGTTGTTGGCTCCGGGCCTGGTCGTATTGTGGACGGGGGTGCTGTACGCGCCGCTGCATCACTCGCTGGTGCCGCACGCGGTGGCGATGACCCTGGGCGGCACGCTGGTGGGGTTGGCCCATCTGGTCAACCTGCGGCTGAACCACGTCCATTTCCACAACGCCCAGTGCGCCCACTGAGGCGGCGGGGGGCCGGCTTGTGCTAGGCTTTGCGGCCTCGCGCGCGACAGCCGCGATCCCGATTTGGTGCCTGCGGTGGGGCTTGGCGTCCCGGCGCGGCATCTTTGTTCAACTTTGAGTAACAGTTCAGGAGCACGACCATGGGTAAGGGCGACCGCAAGACCGCCAAGGGCAAGCGCTACAACTCCAGCTACGGCAACGCCCGTGCGGCCAAGGCCGTGACCAAGGCCACCGGCAACGCCGCGTCGCCGGTCGCCAAGAAGGCGACCAAGACCGTGGCCAAGGCCCCGGCCAAGAAGGTCGTGGCCAAGAAGACCGCTGGCTGAGGAATACGCGCCAGGCGCGATTCCAGCGAGAAGCCCCGCTCCGGCGGGGCTTCTTCGTTTGGGCCGGGTCGCGGGTCAGCGCCGTGCCGCCGCCTCCACCTGCGACCACACGCGCAACAGGTTGGCGCCGAGGATCTTGCGGATGTCGTCGTCGCGGTAGCCACGCGCCTGCAGGCCCGCGACCAGGTTGGGATAGTCGGCCACCGAGCGCAGGCCTTCGGGCAGCGCGCCGCCCACGCCGTCGAAGTCCGAGCCGATGCCGATGTGGTCGATGCCGACCAGCTTCACGCCATGGTCGATCTGGTCCAGCACCGCATCGATCGTGGTGGCCGGTACCGGATGTGCCGCCTCCCATTCGCGGTCGAAGTCGCTGACCTTGCGCGTGGGCCGGCCCGCGGCCTCGGCGGCCGCGTTGTCCCGCTGCAAGTCGGCATGCGCGCGGAAGTAGGCCTGGGTGTCGGCGGCGGCCTGGGCGTTGACGAAGCCGGTGCCGAACACCAGCTGGATCACGCCCCCCTTGGCGGCGATCGCCCGCGCCAGTTCGTCGCTGAGGTTGCGCTCGAAGCCGGGGGTGAAGTGGCGCAGCCCGGAATGGCTGGCGATCACCGGGACCTGGCTGAGCGCGAGCACGTCGCGCACGGCCGCGTCCGACAGATGCGAGACATCGACCATGATGCCCAGCCGGTTCATTTCCGCCACCACCTGCTTGCCGAAGGGGCTCAGGCCATTCCACCGCTTCACCAGCGCATAGGACGAGTCGCTGATCCGGTTGTTGTCGCTGTGGGCCAGGGTGATGTAGCGCACGCCGCGCGCGTGGAAGGCGGCAAGTTGCGCGAGGTCGTCGCCGATCGGCGCGCCGTTCTCCATGCCGAAGGCGAGCAGCACGCGTCCGCCCTTGCGCAACTGCTCGACGTCCGCGGGTGAGCGCAGCAGGGCGAACTTGTCGGGATGGCGGCCGGCCAGTGCCTCGATCGCGTCGATCTGGCGATGGGCCACCTGCGGCGCGCTGCCGTCGGCGTCCTGTCCGGGCGAGGTATAGATCGACATGAAGGCGACGTCGAGTCCGCCCGCGCGTGCGCGCGGGTAGTCGAACTCGACCGACGGCGTGGCCTGGCCCAGGTCGGCCCAGCGCTTGACCAGCTCGCCCGGCGCATCGATGTGCGTGTCGACCAGCAGCGCATCATCGGCGAGACGCCGTGCCTTGCCGAGGTCACCGGCCATCGCGGGCAGGGTGGACGCCGCGCACAGTGCCAACAGGCACAGGGTCAGGCGGAGGGCGGTGGCGGATTGCATGGGATTGGACACCTCGCGGGATGGAAGGGCTTGTCTCGTGGGACGGAAGGGCTTGCGCGCGTCAGGCAACACGGCAACCGCCAGCGTACACGCCGCGGGCCAGTCCGCCCCCCAGCCAGTAGCACAACTCGGCGGGATGCCCGACCTGCCATTGCACGAAGTCGGCTGGCGCGCCCACGCGCAGCACGCCGCGGTCCGCCAGCCCCAGCGCGCGTGCCGCGTGCACGGTGGCGCCGCGCAAGGCCTCTTCGGGTGTCAGGCGGAAGTGGGTGCAGGACAGCTGCATGGCCTGGCGCAGCGAAAGCAGCGGGGACGTGCCGGGGTTGCAGTCGGTGGCCACGGCCATTGGCACGCCGTGCGCGCGGAACGCCTCCAATGGCGGCAACCTGGTCTCGCGCAGTACGTGGAAAGCGCCCGGCAGCAACACCGCCACGGTGCCGTGCGCGGCCATCGCCCGCACCGAGTCATCGCTGGTGTGCTCCACGTGGTCGGCCGACAAGCCGTCGAATTCCGCCGCCAGCGCCGCGCCGCCAAGATCGCTCAGCTGGTCGGCATGCAGTTTCACCGGCAGGCCCAGGGCGCGGGCCGCATCGAACATGCGGCGGGTCTGTGCAGGGCTGAAACCGATGCCCTCGCAGAAGGCGTCCACCGCATCGACCAGGCCTTCAGCGTGCAGCCGTGGCAACCACTCGCAGGCGGCATCGATGTAGTCGTCGGCGCGGTCGTTGTACTCCGGCGGCAACGCATGCGCGGCGAGGTAGGTGGTGCGCACGGTCACGCCCAGCACCTCGCCGACCCGGCGCGCCACGCGCAACATCTTGCGTTCGTTGTCGAAGTCCAGGCCGTAGCCGGACTTGATCTCCAGCGTGGTGGCGCCATCGGCCAGCAAGGCGCGGGCGCGCGGCAAGGACTGGCGCAGCAGTTCGTCTTCGCCGGCCTCGCGGATGGCGCGCACGGTGGACAGGATGCCGCCACCGGCGCGGGCAATGGCCTCGTAGCTGGCGCCCTGCAGGCGCATCTCGAATTCGCGTGCGCGGTCGCCGGCGAATACCAGGTGGGTGTGGCAGTCGACCAGGCCGGGGGTGATCCAGCCGGACGCCTCGATCACTTCGCGGGCGAGGCGGCTGGGTGCATCGGGCAATGCATCACGCGGGCCGACGAAGGTGAGCACGCCGTCGCGCCAGCCAAGGGCGCCGTCGGTGATTTCGGCGTAGCCGGTGTCGTCGTCAAGCGTGGCCAGGGCGGCGCCGAGGATCAGTCCATCCCAGGGGCGCGTGGATGCAAGCGTGGCGGTGTCGGTCATCGGCGCATTCTAAGCCTGCCGACATGCCTTTTCGGCCGCATCGAGGGCCATGTCGATCCCGTCGTTTCAGGCGCGCATGGCGGGCAGGTCGGCTCCGCCGTTTCGTCCGCCGTCGAACGGATTCAGGCGGCGAACAGGTCGTCGCGCGGCAACGCGCCTTCCAGCTGGAGCAGGAAACGCTTGGTCGGCAGGCCGCCGCCAAAGCCGGTCAGGCTGCCGTCCGCGCCGATCACGCGGTGGCACGGCAGCACGATCGGCAGCGGATTGCGGCCGTTGGCGGCACCGACGGCGCGCATCGCGGTGGGCTTGCCGACGCGGCCGGCCAGCTGCGCATAGCTGATGGTTTCGCCGAACGGGATCGTCGCCAGCGCATGCCACACCGTGCGCTGGAACTCGGTGCCGCGCGGCGCCAGCGGCAGGTCGAAGGCGTGGCGGGTGCCGGCGAAGTATTCACCCAGCTGGCGCGTGGCTTCGCCCAGCAGCGTGTGGTCGCCGGGTTGCCAGCCGTCACGCCGCACCGGATGCCGCGACTGGTGGAATTCGATGGCGTGCAGGCCCTCGTCGCTGGCCGCCAGCAGCAGCGGGCCGACCGGGCTGTCGATGGTGGTGAAATGGATCATGTGTCTGCTCCGGTTTGCGTGCGACGGGACCGGCGCGCGGATGCGGCGGGGACGCCCGTGGCGGGTGGCGTGGAGGAGGAAGTGGAGGTGGAGTCGCCAGCATGCGCGGCATGGATGCGCGATGCCGCTCGTGTGGGAGCGTCGTTCCGTGTTGCCGCATCGCGCCACAAGTGGATCACCGCGTATGCGCGCCACGGCCGCCAGTGCTCGGCGAGTTGCGCGAGTGACTTGCCGCTGATGGTGTTGCCATCGCCACTGGCCCGCTGGCGCAGCACCAGGTCGTCGGTGGGGAAGGCATCCGGGTGGCCCAGCGCGCGCATCGCGATGTACTGCGCGGTCCATGGGCCGATGCCGGGCAGTGCGGTCCAGCGGGCAACGAAGTCGTCAAGCGTGCGTTCGGCGCGGAAGTCGACCCGGCCATCGAGCAGCGCGCGGGCCACGCCGCGGACTGTGTCGGCGCGGCTGCGGGTCAGGCCGATGCTGGCCAGATCGGCGTCGGCCAGCGCGTCCGGCGTGGGGAACAGATACGCCAGCCCATCGGCCAGCGGTGCAGGCAGCGGTTGGCCGAAGCGCTGCGCCAGGCGGGTGGCCAGCGTACGCGCAGCGGCCACGCTGACCTGCTGGCCCAGGATCGCGCGTACCGCGATCTCGAAGCCGTCCCAGCCGCTGGGCAGGCGCAGGCCAGGGTTGCGTGCGAGCAGCGGCCGCAGGCGCGGGCTGCGGCCCAGGTTTTCCGCAATGGTTTGTGGATCGGCATCGAGATCGAACATGCGACGGATGCGGTTGACCGTATCGAGCAGTGCGCTGGCCGGAATGCCGTGCAGTTCCAGCTTGAGCGCCGGTTCGTCGCCGGGCCATGCGCCCACTCGCAGCCAGCCGGGCCCGGCGCCCGTGGCGACCACGCGCGCATAGGCGTGCGGGTCCATGCGCTCCACGCCAGGCAATGCGCGGCCGCGCAGGAAGTCGAGCATCGCCGCGAAATCGTATGGCGGGCGGTAGCCCAATCGCAGGGTGAGCGATTCTGTTCCGGACGATGCCGGGCGCCTGCGCAGTTCACGTGGCGCCATGCGGTACGCATCGCGGAACGTGGTGTTGAAGCGGCGCAGGCTGCCAAAGCCCGCCGCCATGGCCACGTCGGTGATCGGCAGGTCGGTTTCGGTCAGCAACTGCTTGGCGAACAGCAAGCGGCGGGTGCCATGCACGCCGATGGGCGCCGCGCCCAGGCGCTCCACGAACAGCCGCCGAAGCTGTCGTTCGCCCAGGTTGACGCGTTGGGCCAGCACCGCCAGCGGCTGCTCGGCCAATGCGCCTTCGTCGATCAGTTTGAGCGCGCGGGCGATGACCGCATCACCGCGGCGCCACGCGCCATCGCCGGGCGACAACTCCGGCCGGCAACGCAGGCATGGGCGGTAGCCGGCGGCTTCGGCCGCGGCCGCGCTGGGGTAGTAGGCGACGTTCTCGCGCTTGGGCGGCGGTGCCGGGCACACCGGCCGGCAATAGATGCCGGTGCTGGACACCGCGGTGAAGAACAGCCCGTCGAATCGCGCGTCGCGGCTCAGCCGCGCCTGCTCGCAGACCTGCGGCGTGGGCAGGGCGGAGGGAGGCATGGTCGCGAGCGGCACGGCACTGGACATGTCTGCAGGCTAGCACCGGCCGGGGGTACTGACTCGCCGGATTCGGACATCAATGCCAAACCCGGACGGCGGTGCCGGGGATCGCCAAGCCGCGGCCCAGCGGCGACAATTCGCGCCATGCAGACGATTCCCCAGGCGAAGGTATGGATGGCGGCCGGCTGGAGTGCGCCGCAGGAGATGGCGGTAGGCCCGGCGGGGACACTGCCGCCACTGACGACGGGCGTGCCACGCATCGTGCCGGGCATTGCCAACTTGCACTCGCATGCCTTCCAGCGCGCTATGGCGGGCATGGCCGAACGCCAGACCGACCCGGCCGACTCGTTCTGGACCTGGCGCGAGACGATGTACCGCTTCGCCGCACGATTCACTCCGGAGCGGCTGCATGCAGTGGCTTCGCAACTGTACGCGGAGATGCTGGAAGCCGGCTACACCACCGTCTGCGAGTTCCATTACCTGCACCACGCGCCTGACGGCCGCCCTTACGCTGATCCCGCGACGATGTCGCGTGCGCTGATCGCGGCCGCCCGCGATACCGGCATCCGCCTGACGCTGCTGCCGGTGCTGTACATGACCGGCGGCTTCGATGGCCGCGCATTGTCGGAGCGGCAGCGCCGCTTCGGCCACGGCGTGGACGCCTACCTGCGCCTGCTCGACGCCCTGCGCGCCGATGAAGGCGACGCCCTGCGCGTGGGCTGCGCCCTGCACAGCCTGCGCGCGGTACCGCCCGATGCGATGCGCGCCGTGCTGGATGCGCTGCCGGCCGACAGCCGCATCCACATCCACGTCGCCGAGCAGACCGCCGAGGTGGACGAGTGCGTGGCGGTGCGTGGCGCGCGCCCGGTGCGCTGGCTGCTGGACAACGCCAACGTCGATACGCGCTGGACCCTGGTGCATGCCACCCACCTGGATGCTGGCGAAGTGCGCGATGTCGCGGGCAGTCGCGCCACCGTCGCCATCTGCACCACCACCGAGGGCAACCTCGGCGATGGCCTGTTCCCGCTGCGCGACTACCTCGATGCCGGTGGCCGCTGGGGCGTGGGCTCGGATTCGCACATCTCGGTATCGCCGGTGGAGGAACTGCGCTGGCTGGAGTACGGCCAGCGCCTGGCCACGCGCCGACGCAACATCGCCGTGGGCAGCGCCTCCACCAGCGTGGGCGAGACGTTGTTGCACGGCGTGTTGGCCAGCGCGGGCGATGCCAGCGGGCATGCGGTGGGATGGCTGGATGACCGCCACCATGCCGACTGGCTGGTGCTGGATACCGACGCGCCGGCCTTCGCCGGCGCACGCGACGAGGATGCGGTGGATCGCTGGCTGTTCAGCGGCAATCGCAACCTGGTGCGCGATACCTGGGTGGGCGGCCGCCGGGTGGTGGCCGGTGGTCAGCACGTGCGGCGCGAGGCCATCGAAGCCCGCTACCGCGCGACGATGGCCGAACTGCTGGCCGACTGAGTCGGCCTTCAAGAGCGGGCGACGGCAGCGGTTACGGCGCGACCAGTACGGCGTCAAAGGCGTCCGCGCGGCCGTCATGCGGCGCGGCGGGAATGCCGAGCAGGCGGGTCAGCAGCGGGTAGACGTCGACGTTGTCCACCGGCGGCAGCACCCGGCCGGGCGCGAACGCCGGGCCGCGGGCGATGAACGTGGCGCGCATCGAGGGCAGCGCGGGATCAAAGCCGTGCGCGCCACCCAGACCCATCTGCCGGCGCTTCTCCGCATAGGCACGCGGCCGGGCCGACCAGCCTTCGTCCATCTGGCAGACGATCGAGGGCACGCGCGCATGGCGTCCGTAGTGCCACTGTGCCGGCAGCGCCTGCTTGCGCCAGCACTGGTAATGCGCGTGCCGACCCAGCAGTCGCGCTTCCGCGGCGGCCTGACGCCCCGGCAGCGGTTCAAAGCCCAGCGATTCGCCGGATGCGACCAGCCGCGCGTCGTCGGGCCCCACCATGGACTCGGCATCGAGCACCTGGTTGGCGGGCACCGGCGCCATGCCGTGGTCGGAGACCACCACCACGTTGATGCGATCGAGCAGGCCGCGTTCGGCCAGGCCGTCGTGCAGCTTTCCCAGGGCGGCGTCGATGTCGCGCAACGCCTGGTGGGCTTCCGGCGAGTCGGGGCCATGTTCGTGCCCCGCCTTGTCCAACCGGTCGAAATACAGGGTGCTCAGCCGGGGGCGCGTGGCTTCGGGCTCGGACAGCCAGCCCAGCACGGTATCGACGCGTGCCTCGTTGCCCACCGCCCCGTCGTACGGTTGCCAGCGCTGCGGACGAACCCCCTGGATCTCCGCCTCGCTGCCGGGCCAGAACATCGTCGCGGTGCGCAGTCCGGCCTTCTCGGCGCCCACCCAGACCGGCTCGCCTTGCCACCAGGCGCCGTTACCCACGGCCTCCCGCTTCGACAGCGCGAAGCCACCCAGCGATTCGTCCCACATGGTGTTGTGGACGATGCCGTGGCGGTCCGGGCGCAACCCGGTGACCAGCGTGTAGTGGTTGGGGAATGTCAGCGACGGGTAGGACGACGTCATCCACTGCGCGCGCACGCCTTCGTTGGCCCACCGGCGCAACTGCGGTGCGAGGCCCGCATCGAGGTAGTCGGCGCGGAAGCCGTCAATCGACACCAGCAGCACGGGGACCGGAGGGGCCTGGACAGCGGCGGTCGCACTGGCTGAGCGGTGGCCCGAACTGGCACAGGCGGTAACGAAGAAGGCGAGGGTGGCCGCGAGCGCGGCGGAACGAAGGCGACAATGCATGGATGCGATGATAAGCGGCCGAGTGTTGCAGCCGATGTCAGTGAACCGCTGACTTTGGTCGAGGCTTCGGCGATTGCTGACGCGTGCTTGAATGGCCGCGCCGCGGCACATGCGCGCCCCCGGCGTCAGGCGTATACCTGCACTTGAAGACCGGCGGAGGTCGCCGGCCAATCCTTGGAGGTGCCGCCATGAAACGCCTGTTGCTGACCGCCCTGTTGGCCGGTGTGGTGCCGGTCGCTTTCGCCCAGGCGGCTCCCGAGGCGCCTGTGACTGCGCCGGCCGCGTCGCTTGCCGACAGCGCGAAGACGCCGTTGTCCGAGAGTTACTGCCTGCGGGAAACCGGTTCGCGCATCGTCGCCCGGCAGAACGCCAAGGGCCAGAAACGTTGCAATGGGATGCCCGGCCGCGCCTACACCCGCGAGGACCTGGACCGTACCGGTCAGGTCGATATCGCCGATGCGCTGCGCATGCTGGACCCCGCGGTGCACTGACTCCGCGTGTCGCCGGGCCTGTTGCGTTGTGGCAGGCCGGTACCGCTCAGGCTTGCAGGCCGCCCAACAACCGGTGCAATGACGCCTCGTAGAAGGCGCGGAAGCCGGCCTCGTCCAGGCTGAAGCGGCCGGCGCGGTACAGCGCGACCAGCCCGTGGGTGTGCGCCCATAGCGTCATCGCCACGTCCCACGCATCGTCGCGGCGCAGCGCGCCGGCCTGCATCGCTTCCGCGACCGCATCGGCCACCACCGTCAGCGTTGGCGAGCGCCGTTCGCGGAAGTCTTCCGGGAAGCGCCGTGCCTGCCCGCGCTGGATGCCGAAGGCATAGTCGAACAGGTGCGGATGGGCGAGGGCGAAGTCCAGGTAGATGCGCTGCGTGGCCAGCACGCGTTGCAACGGATCGCTGACCTGAGCACGTGCCTGCCAGTGCCGCGTGATTTCCTCGAAGGCGTCATCGCAGATGCGCCACAGCAGCGCGTCGCGGCTGTCGTAATGGCGGTAGATGGCCATCGGCGTGACCCCGGCCTTGGCCGCCACCTTGCGCATGCTCACCGCCTCGGCACCCTCGCGTTCGAACAGGGTGCGGGCGGCGCGCAGCAGGCGGTCGGCGGTGGTGGAAGGCGCAGGCATCGGTCGGGGTTGGTTGGCGAGGCGCGGCTGTGCGTAAGGGCGGGGCGAAGGAGACGCGGACAGGGCTGGGATGGCGGGATGCGTGGGCGGGGCGGGCCTTCGACCTGTGGCCGATGGCTCCGTGGATGCCCACGGTTCTGCAGCGGCCATGGAGCCATTCGATGTGTACAGCGTAAACAATTGGGCGTCAGCGGGTGGAAATACCGCCGGCCGGATACGCAAAACGCCGCCGTGCACCCGTGCGGCGCTGTCGCACCGCCGGTCCGGGGGCAATAATTCATCCATCCCCGCCGCCGCAGGAACTGGCCCATGTCCACCCGTCGTGACCCCTCCCGCACCATCCGCGCCCCGCGTGGCGCCGAGAAATCCTGCAAGTCGTGGCTGAGCGAAGCCGCGTACCGCATGATCCAGAACAACCTCGACCCCGACGTGGCCGAGAATCCCGCCGAACTGGTGGTATACGGCGGCATCGGCCGCGCCGCGCGCGACTGGGAGAGCTACGACGCCATCCTCAAGTCGCTGCGCGAGCTGGAGGACAACGAAACCCTGCTGGTGCAGTCAGGCAAGCCGGTCGGCGTGTTCCCCACCCACCCGGATGCGCCGCGCGTGCTGCTGGCCAATTCCAACCTGGTGCCGCACTGGGCCACCTGGGAGCACTTCAACGAGCTCGATAGGAAGGGCCTGATGATGTACGGCCAGATGACGGCCGGCTCGTGGATCTACATCGGCAGCCAGGGCATCGTGCAGGGCACCTACGAGACCTTCGTGGAGATGGGCCGCCAGCACTACGGCGGCGACCTGACCGGCAAGTGGATCCTGACCGCGGGACTGGGTGGCATGGGCGGTGCGCAGCCGCTGGCCGCGACGATGGCCGGCGCGTGCATGCTGGCCATCGAGTGCCGGCAGAGCAGCATCGACATGCGCCTGCGCACCCGCTACGTGGACGAGCAGGCCAGCGACCTGGACGACGCGCTGGCGCGCATCGAAAAATACACCGCTGCGGGCGAGGCCAGGTCGATCGCACTGCTGGGCAACGCCGCCGAGATCCTGCCGGAGCTGGTGCGCCGAGGCGTGCGCCCGGACGCGGTCACCGACCAGACCAGCGCGCATGACCCGTTGCACGGCTACCTGCCGGCCGGCTGGACGCTGGAGCAGTGGCTGGACAAGCAGAAGACCGAACCGCAGGAAGTGGTCGAGGCGGCCAAGCACGCCATGCGCGTGCACGTGGAGGCGATGCTTCGCTTCGAGGACATGGGCGTGCCCACCTTCGACTACGGCAACAACATCCGCCAGATGGCCTTCGACATGGGCTGCAAGGATGCGTTCGACTTCCCGGGTTTCGTGCCGGCGTACGTGCGCCCGCTGTTCTGCCGCGGCGTGGGCCCGTTCCGCTGGGTGGCGCTGAGCGGCGACCCGGAGGACATCGCCAGGACCGATGCCAAGGTGAAGGAGTTGATCCCCAACGATCCGCACCTGCACAAGTGGCTGGACATGGCGCGCGAGCGCATCAGCTTCCAGGGCCTGCCGGCGCGCATATGCTGGGTGGGACTGGGCGACCGCCACCGCCTGGGCCTGGCGTTCAACGAGATGGTGCGCAATGGTGAGTTGAAGGCGCCGGTGGTGATCGGTCGTGACCATCTGGACAGCGGTTCGGTGGCCTCGCCCAATCGCGAGACCGAGGCGATGATGGACGGCTCCGATGCCGTGTCCGACTGGCCGCTGCTCAACGCGATGCTCAACGTGGCCGGCGGCGCGACGTGGGTGTCGCTGCACCACGGCGGTGGCGTGGGCATGGGCTACAGCCAGCACAGCGGCGTGGTGATCGTCTGCGACGGTTCGCAAGAAGCCGACAAGCGACTCGCCCGCGTGCTGTGGAACGACCCGGGCACCGGCGTGATGCGCCATGCTGACGCGGGTTACGAGATCGCCAAGCAGTGCGCGAAGGAGCAGGGGCTGAAATTGCCGATGCTCTGAATCCTGCGGAATGCACGATGAAAACGGCCCGGGATATCCGGGCCATTTTCGTTCAAAGGGCCTGCCGCGCTCGAAAGCACGAGCGAAAGCGTCCGGCGGCTCAGTGCTTGGGCTCGGAGACTTCCTTCACCACTTCCATGGTGGCCTGGTCCTTGCCATGCAGTGCCAGGTCCGCAATCGACACCATGCCAGTGAGGCGGCCCTTCATGTCCACCACGGGCACGCGGCGGATCCTGGATGCCTCCATCAGGCAGACGGCATCCTTCAACGGGCTGTCCGAACGCACGGTCTGTGCCGGACTGCTCATCGCGTCGGCCGCGCAGCCGTGCAGCGTGTCGCGGCCGGACGCGACCATTCGCACGGTGATGTCGCGATCAGTGACCACGCCGACGGGTGCACCGGATTTGTCGACTACCGGGATCTGCCCGCAGTCGTGCTTGACCATCATCTGCGCCACGTCGCGCAACGGGGTCTGCGGCGTGCAGCAGGCGGGATTGGCGGTCATGACCGATTGGACGTTCATCGGCAACTCCTTGGGGAAGGGAAGGTGGAGACAGACTCGCGCGGCGCGGGTTGACGACGCGTGAAGCGAAGATGTCCGTGCAGCCTGCGCATTCAGCTTGCCGCCATCGTGGCTGGCGATGCCGCCGCCGCGCGGCGACAATCGCGTATTCCCATTCATCAGGCCGGCGCCCTTGGACATCATCCGCTCCCGACAGAACCCGGTGGTCAAGCACCTGATCAAACTGGCGGAACAGCGCCGCGAGCGACACACGTCGCAGCAGACGTTGCTGGTCGGCACGCACCTGGCGGCGGCAGCGCGCGACGCGGGCTGGCCGCTGCAGCGCCTGTTCGTGCGCGAGGGCAGCGAGCAGCGCGCCGAGATTGCCCGGTTGCTGGCCGCGCAGTTCGCACCGGCCACGGTGTTGGCGGTCGAATTGTTCGATGCCATCGAGCAGTTGCCCAGCACCACCGGCCTGCTGGCGCTGACCGGCATCCCCGAGCCGCCCGCATTGCGCACCGACGGCTGTTGCCTGTTGCTGGACGGCGTGCAGGACCCGGGCAACATTGGGTCCATCCTGCGCACCGCAGCCGCCGCACGCGTGGACCAGGTGTGGCTGGCGCTGGGTGCCGCCGATGCCTGGTCGCCCAAGGTGCTGCGGGCGGCGATGGGCGCGCATTTCGTGGTACCGGTGATCGAGCGCGTGGACCCGCAGCCGGCGCTGGCGGCCTTCATCGGCCGTGTGGCCATCACCACGCTGGCGCAGGCGAGCGACCTTTACGAAACCGACCTGCGCGGTGACCTGGTACTGGCCATGGGCAGCGAAGGCGCGGGTGTGTCCGATGCGGTGTTCCAGCGCGCCGACGTGCGGCTGCGCATCCCCATGCATCCGGGCGTGGAGTCGCTGAATGTGGGTGCCGCGACGGCGGTGTGCCTGTATGAACGGGTGCGCCAATTGCGACCTGGTTGAACGGGAACCGCCCCGCCTGCCAGCACGGCCCCAACCATCGACACACGTGCCCCCGGCGGTCCTGCCCCTAGAATCGGGGAGTCAGTCGATCCACAGGGGACCTCCGTGAAGCATTGCCTCATCGCCCTGGCCGCGTGCCTGGGCCTGGTCGGCGCCGCGCGCGCCACCGAAGCCGTCGACCACGCCATGGTCGGCAAGATCCGGCAGGAAGCCTTCCACCGCTCGCAGGTCATGCAGACCCTGTCGCAGCTGACTGAAGACGTCGGCCCGCGCCTGACCAACTCACCGGGCATGGCCAAGGCCAACGCGTGGGCGCGCGAGCGCATGGATGGCTGGGGCTTGTCCAACGTGCACGATGAAGCCTACGGCCCGTTCGGCCGCGGCTGGGAGTTCCGCAACGCCAGCGTCGAAGTGCTGGCCCCGCGCCCGTTCCCGTTGCACGCGCTGCCCAAGGCCTGGACCCCTGGCACCAACGGTCCGGTGGAAGGCGAGGCCGTCGCGGCCACGCTCAAGACCCAGGCCGACCTGGACAAACAGCGCGGCAAGCTGCGCGGCAAGATCGTGTTCCTCGACGCCGCGCGCGAGTACAAGCCCGGCGACAAGCCCGACAGTGACCGTTACGACGATCATGAGTTGGAGGAACTGCGCGCGTTCACGGTGCCCAAGGACCGCGATCCTGCCAAGCGGGCCAAGGACGCCAAGGAGCGCCTCGAGCAGATCGCGCTGACCGAGGCGACCAACAGGTTCCTCGCCGAGGAGGGCGTGCTGGCCACCGTGTCGATCAGCACCTGGGACAACGGCATCATCCGCCTGGGGGGCGGCGGTTCGCGCAAGGCCGGTGAGCCGGCGGGCGTGCCGGCGCTGACCATGATGGCCGAGCACTACAACGCGGTGATGCGTTCGCTGGAGCGCAAGCAGCCCATGCGCCTGCGGGTGAACGTGGATGCGCGCTTCACCGGCGACACCGACGAGATGGGCCACAGCACCTTCGCCGAGATCCCGGGCCAGGGCGCGTTGAAGGACGAGGTGGTGATCATCGGCGCGCACCTGGACTCGTGGCACGCCGGCACCGGCGCGGCCGACAACGCCGCCGGTGTCTCGGTGATGATGGAGGCCATGCGCATCCTCAAGGCCGTCGGCGCCAAACCGCGCCGCACCATCCGCATCGCGCTGTGGGGTGGCGAGGAGCAGGGTCTGCTGGGCTCCAGCGATTACGTCACCCGCCACTACGGCGGCTGGCCGGAGCCTACCGACCCGCAGCAGAAGAAGCTCCCGCTGTCGCTACGCGAACCCACCGGCCCGCTGCAGCGCAAGCCCGCGCACGGCAAGGTCGCCGCGTACTTCAACTACGACAACGGTGGCGGCCGCATCCGCGGCATCTACACCCAGGAGAACACCGCGGTGGCGCCGATCTTTGCCGCGTGGCTGGCGCCGCTCAACGACGTGGGCGCCACCACCGTGACCCACCGCAACACCGGCAGCACCGATCACATCCCGTTCGACCGCATCGGCCTGCCGGGCTTCCAGTTCATCCAGGACCGGCTGGACTACTTCAGCAACGTCCACCACAGCCATCTGGACGTGCTGGACCACGTGGTGCCGGAAGACCTGAAGCAGTCGGCCGCGGTGGTGGCTACGTTCGCGTGGCATGCGGCCATGCGTGACGAGAAGCTGCCGCGCATGCCGGTGCGCGAGCCGTAATCCGCACCCATTTCGTAACAGGGCCGGTGCCGCGGGTGCGGTGCCGGCCGATGGCGGGATCGCAGGGAACCTGCTGCCTCGCGTTCCGCGATGTGAATCAGTCCGCGATGACGTGGATCGCGACGTTGTCCAGCGTCACCACCTGACCCGCATGGATCTTGCAGGTCTTGCGCAGTTCGGTGACGCCATCCACCTGCACCACACCGCTGGCGACGATGGCCTTGCCCGCGCCGCCGCTGTCGCACAGGCCCACCAGCTTGAGCAGCTGGTTGAGTTCGACGAAGTCGCGGTCGAGGGGGAAATCGATCTGCTGCATGGGCGTGGGCCGTGGGAACGGCGCTCAGGTTAGCCCGAAACGCGGCAGGTCCGGCGAAGCAGCACCCTCCGAACACAACGCCCGCTTGCGCGACAGCGGCAGGCGTTTGACCGCGTGCTCGGCGCGGCTGGCGGTGGCCCGATCGGGGTAGGGGAAGGCGGCCAGCACCCGCAGCGGCGGTCGCGAGCGCGTGTAGCGCGCACCCTTGCCGGCCACGTGCTGGGCGAAGCGACGCTCCACGTCCACGGTGATGCCGGTATACAGGCTGCCGTCGCGGCATTCCAGGATGTACAGGTGCCAGTCGGCCATGCGCCAGCGTAGCCGATGTACACGCAGGACCGAGGTCAGCGGCGCCACCGCGATCTTCCGCATCGTGCTCAACGACTGACGCGGCGGTTCGGCGGCGGCGATCCTGGAAGTCGCCGCCGGGCCGGTGGCGGGCGCGCGGCAGCACCGCTACGGTGCCCGCGCGGCATTGGCCGGGCGCACGTGGCGCCAATTGCTGCGAAAATGCCGCATGACCGACCCCACCACGCCCGCCGACGCGTCGGCCGCCCCGTCCAGCGCCGCCGCCACCGACTTCGCCGCCCTCGCGCTCACGCCCGCCCTGCTGCAGGGCGTTGACGCGCTGGGCTACACCGCCATGACCCCGGTGCAGGCCCACAGCCTGCCGGCCATCCTCGCCGGCCGCGACGTGCTGGCGCAGGCGCCCACCGGCAGCGGCAAGACCGCCGCGTTCGGCCTGGGCCTGCTGCACACCATCGACGCCACGAAGATCCAGACCCAGGCGCTGGTGCTGTGCCCCACGCGCGAACTGGCCGACCAGGTCGGCAAACAGCTGCGCAAGCTGGCCGTCGGGATCCCCAACCTGAAGGTGTCGGTGCTGTGCGGCGGCATGCCGCTGGGACCGCAGCTGGCCTCGCTGGAAACCCACGACCCGCAGGTGGTGGTCGGCACCCCCGGCCGTCTGCAGGAGCTGCTGCGCAAGAAGGCGTTGCACCTGCGCGGCGTGCGCACGCTGGTGCTGGACGAAGCCGACCGCATGCTCGACATGGGCTTCGAGGAACCGATCAGGGAAATCGTCGGCAAGTTGCCCAAGGAGCGGCAGGGCCTGCTGTTCTCCGCCACGTTCCCCGAGGAAATCCGCGCCATGGCCACCGCCATGCTGCGCGAGCCGGTGGAAGTGACGGTGGAAGGCGGCGAGCAGCACGCGGCCATCGAGCAGCGCTTCTTCGAGGTGGAGCCGGCGCAGAAGACCCCGCTGCTGGCCGCGCTGCTGCTGGAATACCGCCCCGAGTCGTGCGTGGTGTTCTGCAACATGCGCCGCGATACCGAGGAAGTGGTCGGTTCGCTGAGCCACTACGGCTTCACCGCGCTGGCGCTGCACGGCGACATGGAGCAGCGCGACCGCGACGAGGTGCTGGTGCGCTTCGCCAACCGCAGCTGCAACGTGCTGGTGGCCAGCGACGTGGCCGCACGCGGGCTGGACGTGCACGACCTGGCCGCCGTGGTGAATTACGAACTGCCCACCGACCCGGACGTGTACGTGCACCGCATCGGCCGCACTGGCCGTGCCGGCAAGGCGGGCCTGGCGCTGAGCCTGGTGGCCCCGCGCGAGGTCGGCCGTACTGAGCCCATCCAGGCCCGGCAGGGTGGCAAGCCGCTGCGCTGGGACAAGGCCACGCCGCTGGCCGGCAAGGCCAGGAATGCGCCGGTGGCGGCGATGACCACCTTGCGTATCGACGCGGGCAAGACCGACAAGCTTCGCCCTGGCGATATTGTCGGCGCGCTGACCGGTGACGCCGGGCTGCCGGTGGCCGCGGTGGGCAAGATCGACGTGTTCGCCACGCGCTCGTACGTGGCCATCGCCCGCGGGCAGGCCGACAAGGCCCTGATGCGGCTGCGCGAGGGCAAGATCAAGGGTCGCAAGTTCCGCGTCAGCCGGATGTAGTCAGGTCCGGCCCACGCCCGTGGTGTAAGATGAGGCGTTGGACGCCATACCCCCATGCCTGTGCGGCCGCCCAGCGGCGCGCGCTTCGCTCCCTTTCATGCGTGATCCACCCCGCCAGGGGTGATGCCCGAGGAGCGACACCATGCCATCCGCTATCCAGATACGTGTGTCGTCTTGAACGACGGACACGGACGAATCGACACCCCGCCGGCCAACTGCGCCCAGTGCGATGCCGTCTGCTGCCGCCTGACCGTGGTGCTGCAGCCCGAAGAGCAGTTTCCGGCGCACCTGACCACGACGCTGCCCAGCGGCTTGCGCGTCATGGCCCAGGACGAAGAGGGCTGGTGCGTCGCATTGGACGGTGCGCGCATGAACTGCGGCATCTACGACAGCCGGCCGGCCGTCTGCCGCCGCTTCGTCATGGACGGCCCCTACTGCCATGCGGTGCGCGAGGAGTATTTCGAGCAGCGTGACGGTGGGATCCCACTCGCCCTTAGATGACACCCGCCCCGACCAGGAGGAACGCGATCATGTCCAGCCCACGTCCACGTGCGAACACAGGCAAGCCCAGCACTGCCTCCGTGTTCACCAAGCCCGGTCAGGACAAGGCCCTGACCCACGAACGGTTGGCGGAAGACATCGCGGCGTTCCGCAAGGCGGGCGGCAAGGTGGAAGTGCTCGGGCACACTCCATTGCGCCGCAACGGGGAAACCCCGATAACGCCGGTCATCGCCAGTAAGGGCACGCCGCGCAGGAAAGCGTGAGTCCACAGTCCACCACCCCTTTCATTGACGCCAGGAGGACCCTTTGGCCAAGCCCAACTACTCATTCGAAAAGCGCCAGCGCGAGATCGCCAAGAAGAAGCAGCAGGACGAAAAGCAGGCGAAGAAGCGCGCCGCGCGCGAAGGGGCCAAACCCGCCGACCCGGCAGACGCCGTCGCGCCCGTCGAACCCGGACGCAAGCCTGCCGACCCGGCATGAGCACCGTCAGCCCGGATGCGCCGCGACCGCATCCATCACACGCGCCGAGAAGATCAGCGCCGCGCCGGCATTGAGCGCCACCGCCACGCCCAGCGCCTCGGCGATCTCGTCGCGGCTGGCACCGTGCTTGAGCGCGGCATCCACGTGCACGGTGATGCAGCCGTCGCAACGCGTGGTCACCGCCACCGCCAACGCGATCAGCTCGCGGGTCTTGGCGTCCAGGTGGCCGGTCTTGGCCCCGGCTCCGCTGAGCACGCTGTAGCCGCGCACGGTGTCGGGCGAGAGTTTGCCGATCTCACCGATGCGGCCCTTCAGTTCTTCGCGATAACCATTCCAGTCGAGCATGGCACGGACTCCTGCGTGGTGCGGTCAGGGAACGCCTGAAGCCCCGGCGCCGGCCAGCTGCGCATGCCGGGCATGCGCGCTCGCCAGCGTGGCTTTCAGGTCGGCACGGTCCTGGATCAGTTTGCGCAACGCTTCGTCCAGGCCGATGACCCGCTGTTCGGCGGCCACCAGGCGGGCGTAGAGCTGCTCGCGCTCGTGCGCGAAGGCGGCATCGTCCAGGTCCATGTACTCAGTCGCGAGCTGGCGCAGGTTCGCCACCGCCGCCTTGGCCTTGCCCTTCTCGCTGGTCAGTGACGCGATCACGGTGACCACCAGGATCGCGGCGATGACGGCCAGCGAGGTGCCCGTGCTGATCTCGATCACGTTCACCGGCGCACCATCGTTGATGAAGGGCAGGTTGTTCTCGTGCAGTGCGTGCAGGATGAGTTTGGCGCCGATGAACGCCAGGATCGCCGCCAGGCCGTAGGACAGGTAGATCAGCCGCTCCAGCAGGTGGTCCACCAGGAAGTACAGCTGGCGCAGGCCCAGCAGCGAGAACGCCGTGGCGGTGACCACCACGTAGGTGTCCTGGGTCAGGCCGAAGATCGCCGGGATCGAGTCCAGCGCGAACAGTACGTCGGTGGCCCCGATCACGATCATCACCAGCATCAGCGGGGTCATCCTCCACTGGCCGTTTTCGCGGGTGAACAGCCGCTGGCCGTCGTAGTGCTCGGTGGTGGGAAGCCAGCGCTTCGCCAGCCGCATCACCAGATTCTCATGCTCCTTGGTCTGCGGCGTGAGCAGGTGGCCGGCGGTCATCAGCAACAGGAAGCCGAACACGTAGAACACCCACGAGAACCGCTCCAGCAGCGCCGCGCCGAGGAAGATCAGGCCGATGCGCGCCACCAGCGAGAACACGATGCCGAACAGCAGCACCTTCTGCTGGTACGGACGCGGCACGCGGAAGCTGGTCATGACCACCAGGAACACGAAGACGTTGTCCACCGACAGCGCCTTCTCGGTGATGTAGCCGGCGAAATACTCCGTGCCCATCCCGGGCCGCCCCCACACCACAGTGGCCACGCCAAACAGCAGCGCGATGCCGATGTACGCCGCCGTCCAGGTCGCGGACTCGCGCAGCGATGGCACGTGCGCCTTGCGCACGTGGAAGAAGTAGTCGAACAGCAGCAGCGCGCCGATCAGTGCAAGGGTCAGTGCCCAGATCCCGGGGGAGACATGCGCATACGGGAGGCCGGTCGCGGAACCTGCAGAACTGGCGGTCATCATGGGCGGGGCGAGTCCTGGCCAGGAAAGGGGCGTGGGTCGCGCCACTGTACGCCCGGGCGGAGGATGCCTTTCACACGGCCTTACGGGTTGGATCCCCGCGCGACAACCGCCGACAAGGCCTCATGGTCCGAAGTGGCGGACTGAGCGAGGGTCAGTGGCTCGTGCTGAAACCCGCCTCGCTGCTGCGGTGCGTACCCACGCGTGCCGCCCGTGATCGCCGACGTGGTTCAGGCCCAAACCGGTGGTCAGACCGATGACTTGGAATCCGCGTCGATCGGTATCATCTGCCCGGAAATGGTGCGCGCATGCGGACCGGCCAGGAATACCGCCAGGGCCGCGATGTCGGCCGCGCTGGTGAACTTCTTCACCGACTGGTTGGCCATCGCCAGTTCCGCTTCCTCCTCGATGCTACGACCGGAGACCTCGGCCCGCCCCTCGAACACCGCCTTGATCCGCGGGCCCTCCACTACGCCGGGGTGGATGGTGTTGGCGGTGATGCCCAGTGGCCCCAGTTCCATCGACAGGGTCTTGGTGAAGCCCACCAGCCCCCACTTGCTGGTCGCGTAGGCCACCCGATTGGGGTAGCCGAAACGCCCTGCCACCGACGAGATCACGATGATCGACGCCGCGGCGGACTGCTCCAGCAACGGGATGGCGCGCTGGGTGACCAGGAACGTGCCCGTCAGGTTGACGTCCAGCACCTCGTGCCAGGCGTCGACGGGGTAGTCCGCGACCGGCGCGGTGGCGCCGGCGATGCCCGCGTTGTTGACCAGCACGTCCAGGCCGCCCATCTCGTGCTGCACCACGTCAAACAGCGCGTCCAGGTCCTCGGGCACCCGCACGTCGCCCACGCTACCGCTGATGGCGGCATTGTCGCGGACGAGCCGTTGCACCGCGTCGGCATTGATGTCCGCGATGTGCACGCGGGCGCCGTTGGCGGCAAAAGCTTCGGCAATCGCCCGGCCAATGCCGGCGGCACCGGCGGTGATGAGGACGCGCTGTGGCATGTTCGTGTTCCCTTTGAAGCCACGGGTCGACGGATTGGCGCGCGTGGTCCGCGGTAAACCGGAGCCTGGTGGGCGCCGGATGGAGCCGGCCCCACCCACGCCGCCGCACCTGCGACGCGGGGTGGAAACAACCTGCCTGCAGCCCACCTTGCACCAGTGCACTACGCACCGCGTCACCAAAACCGGTCGGATTCGGCGGCGTACCCCGCATCCAGGGCGGGCACCCGGGCGGGGCGCCCACCTGACGGACGCGCCTGTCGCGCTATTGCGACAGCCCCAGCTGTTTCATGTATTCCGCGTTGTCCCAGAACAGGTGTTCCTCGGCAATGCACCCGTCCGTCCACTTGGCGATGGTGGCCATGGACATTTTCACCTGCTTGCCCGTGGGGGGCAGGGTCTTGCCGTCGGGAAGTTTCATGGGTTCGGAGAACGTGGCCTCCAGTACCCCGGTCGCAACCGTCCACTCGCCCGAACCGAAGGCAATCGGGTGCGACGTGATCCGCGAGTCTGGCGTGCCGTTGAAGAGGATGTTGTTGATGTCGTCGACATGCGCATCGATGCCGTTCGTGACACGTCCATCCGGGAACACGACTTTGACGTCGTGACAATGCAGCCGCCGGAACAGGTCCATGTCCTTGCGGAGGCTGTAGGCGTCAAAATCGAGCTGGTCGAAACGCTTCAGGTTGGCTTCCACCTGTGCGTCCCCGCTCGCTGCAGGCGCTGTTTGTGGCGCAGCTGCGGGGGCCGTGCTCGCAGTGTCCGGCGTTTCGCCGGACTTCTGCGTGCACGCCGCCAGTGAGGCGCTCACGATGGCAATGCACAGAACAACACTTGGATTCTTCACGATGTTTCCTCCACTGGTTGTTGAAGCAGGCCGGTATGTGGTGCGTGGTACGAGTTCCATGGTGTGCGGCGCGGGGTATGCGGGCCGTGATGCCTGGGCCGTGGACGGGGGCGGACGAAGGCCCCCAACCAACGGATTGACTCACGGGCCTGCTGCGGGTGGGGCAGTGGCCACCACCGTGAGTGACCTGCGCGCGGCGTGGTGCATCAACTCCCGGAGGATCAGCAGGTGGGCCGCGAACGTGGCGCGCGGGGGCAACCCCTCACTGCTGGCGGGTCGGCCATTGGCGACGTCGGCCAGCCGGTTGAACTGACGCTCCACGGTGTCCAGATCGAGCTCCACCGCGGCGTGGGTAGGCCGGCCTGCGAAGGCCGCCAAGGCGATGGATTCATCGTCACTGGTGAGCAGCGTACCCGGTCCACGCAGGCGCGGAACCAATGGCATCAGCGCGTCCTCGACCGCCTCGATGGCCAATTCGAGTTCCGTGGCCGTGGGTGGCTGGTGGTGGAAATGGCGACGCGCCAGGGCCAGTGCGCCGAGCGGGAGCACCACCGTATCCGGTTCACCCGGGCCGTCGTCGACCTGGATTGACGTCTGGTGCTCGCCGATGTGCAACCGGTTGGTCATGCCCATGCTTCCGGGGGAAGGGAACGAGGAGCGGTCACGCTCGTCGACACAGCCTACTCTCCAGTGCGCCGGATTCCACCGTGCCCTGGGGCGTTTCCATCTGCCGGATCCCCGTTTGCCGGGGCATGGGGGGCTTCGACGCCGGAGCAGCGGAGGACTGGTATGGCTTTCCTTGCAGATGAATTGGGAGGCATCGACGAAGTCCCTGAAGCTCGGTCGGCGCAAGAACGGCTCGCTTTTCAAGGTCTACTGTTCACCCGGATGGGGGGCGGTGACTGGGGATGAGGTCGTGGTGGTCGATCAAGTGCTGCGAATTTTCGTGGGGACGGATGGATTGGAGACGCAACACTCACTTTTTTCCGCGCCTTCACAATCCAATTACGTATTCCGACGTTAGCTAAAGGAGGGTCATGGCTCCGGCAAAAAAGCCCCCATATTTCCGGGACCCCAGACGAAGGAGAAATTGGAATGTTCCCGACCAAGCAACATCTCACGACGGCGCGTACGCTCGGCGTGGCGATTGTCGCCGCCCTGGGCCTTGCCAGTTGCGCCACCTATAAGGACGAGTTCGCAACAATCAACTCGCGCCTCGATCAACTCGACATGAAGGTGCAGAACGCGGCCCAGAGCGCCGAATCCGCCAATCAGTCCGCGCAGCAGGCCAATCAACGGCTGGATCAAATCGAAGGCCGCGTCCAGCAGCTTGAAGCGGGACCGCGCCGAAAGCCGCGCGGTTAGTCGCTTTTGCACTATTCGTGACGAACGGTTTCAATCCAGGACCCGGTGGCCTTTGCTGGCCACCAGTCTTCTTTGATCACTCAATCATTCGTTCCAGGGAGCCGCCCTATCTCTAGGCGCATACACCCCGTCATCCAGGCCGCTTGTGGCGCGCTGGTGTTGGCGCTGGCATTCGCGAGCTTCGGCGTGGCCGCCGCCGAGGATGCCGCCGCCCAACCGGTGGCCGCCGTCGACCAGCTTCCGCCGGGCCAGGAAGTGTCCAACACGGTGATTGAGCTCGCGGGCTGGGTTGTCGCAACCAGGGACAGCCAAGGCTATCCGTTCGCGATCATGGACAAGGCCGCTGCACAGGTCCTGGTGTTCGGCGGCGACGGCCGGCTTCGCGGCGCGGCACCGGGGCTCTTTGGCTCGGCGATCGGCGATCACACGGCCCCCGGTATCGCCGGTCTCGCGCTTCGCGAGATTCCGGGCCGGGACCGCACAACGCCTGCTGGTCGCTTTGTGGGCGGCTTCGGCCCTTCAAGCGACGCTGGGCGCGTGCTGTGGGTGGACTACGATTCCGCGGTCTCCATCCACCCCACCGCTACTGGCGTACCTGCCGAGAGACGCGCCCAACGCCTTGCGTCGCCTTCGCCCGACGACAACCGTGTCAGTCATGGCTGCATCAACGTTTCGCCCGATTTTTACGAGGGGATCATGCGTCCGATGTTCGAGAGAGGCGGGGTGTTCTACATCTTGCCGGACACGGCGCCGCTAGCGGAGACCTTCCCGGAGTTCGTGCAAAGTCGTGGGAACGCGGAACGTGATGATGGAAGACGCGCGCCGCCCGCCAGCCAGTGAAGGGCGAGGCGGGCTACCTGGCTTTCCCACTCAGTGCCGGTGCAGGCCCAGGCGGGAAATGCCATCCGGGAAATGGCGTAAGCGGGATTGCCGGGGTGAAGCGCGTGACCTGGCCGGGCACCTCCGTGTTACAAGGAACTGCTCCCATTGCTGAGGCCAGCAAAGCCACTGCGAGCGCCATTGGGAGAAGATCATGAGCGCCCGTGAAGAAGATGCCGCCCTGGCCGAAGAACTGAAATCGAGCGTGGTGGCCACCATGAGCATGGCCACCGGCATTCCCGCTAACCGAAGTCGAACCGGCAGTTTCAGCGTGCTGCACAAGCGGAAAGGAGCAGCGATGACCGAGTCGACGACGGACCCGAGCTACGCCGAAGATGCGCAGTCCGGAGCGATTGCCAGCAGGCTGAACTGGCTGCGCGCTGGCGTGATGGGGGCCAACGACGGCATCGTGTCCACGGCCGGCATGGTGGTCGGGGTCGCCGGTGCGGAGGTGGGCAACGAGGCGCTCATCGTTGCGGGCATCGCCGCGGTGGTGGCCGGCGCGCTGTCGATGGCGGTTGGCGAATATGTTTCGGTTTCCAGCCAACGCGACTCGGAGCGTGCGGAGCTCGACATCGAAAGAGCGCAGCTGGCGCAGAACCCCGACCATGGACTCAGGCAGCTTACCGGGCTGATTCAGGCCCAGGGCATTGATGGTGAGCTGGCGCGCAAGGTGGCATTGCAGCTTTCGGCAGACGACCCGCTGGCCGCGCACGCACGGCTCGAACTGGGCATCAACCCGGACGAGCTGAGCAACCCCTGGCACGCGGGCCTGGCTTCGATGCTGGCGTTCATCGTGGGCGGTCTGATCCCGCTGGCGGCGATTCTGCTCACGCCGCGCGACATGGCCGTGCCGGTGACGGCCGTTGCCGTCATCATCGCGCTCGCCGTCACAGGCTCGGTCTCAGCCCATCTCGGCCGTGCGCCGAAGCTCAGGGCCATGGCGCGCACGGTGGGCGGTGGCATCCTGGCAATGGCTGTGACCTATGGCATCGGCACCTTGGTCGGAACGCAGATCTGAGGCTGCGGCCCCGACAGGAGCGAACATGGACATTGAACGTTTTGTCGATGGCTGCATCAAGGCGAATACTGAGGACGATCCTCAGGCCGCCGTGCTCGAGGTGCTGTCCAAAGCGATCCGCAATCCAAATGCAATGCTTGCCGCAGTGGGCGAACCCACACAGGCCGAGATCAAAGTCCTGCACCGTTCCAAGGCCTTGACGATATTCAGTGCGGCCTGGACCCCGCAGATGAACCTCATGCCGCACAACCATCTGATGTGGGCAAACATTGGTATCTATACGGGACGCGAGGACAATATCCTTTGGCGCCAGACACCTGGTCGCATTGAGGCATTTGGGGCCAAGGCCCTGTTCGCTGGAGATTCCGTCGCCCTTCCCGTCGATGTCATTCACTCGGTGACCAACCCGCTGCAGCGATTCACCGGCGGCATCCATATCTACGGTGGCGACTTCTTCGACACGACACGAAGCCAGTGGGATCCGGAGACTCTGGCCAGGGAGCCATCCGATGGCGCCAGCATTGGGCGCATCTTCGAGCGAGAAAACCAGCGCATGCATGCACGCGACAAATCCTGAGCCGAAGTAGGGGCATGAAAGTCAGGCACGCAAGGCCGTTGGTGCTGGTGGTTGCCTCGCTGCTGCTGAGCGGCTGCGCCGCGCTGCGTGAGTTCCGCCCGGCGGTGGAGGTCGCCGCGATGACGCCCGGGGAGTACATCACACTCAAGCGTGGCGACATCCTGACCAGCGGCAAGCTCAGCGCCGCGACCCTGGACACGATCCGCGTTGCCGGTCTGGACGACGACGGCGCCTGTGCGAAGCCGGAGGCCGCCGGGTGCATCCAAGCCCTGTCCAATATCCAGGGTTTATCCAACGAGCAGCGCCTGTCGGCCTTGTCGGAACTGTGGCTCCAGCAGGCACAGACCTTGCCGGGGGCCGAACAGAACGCCGCGCCTGCTGCCGGCGACCTGCGGCAGGATGCCTGGATGGAAGTGGCCCGGCATGCCTATGCCTATCTGTTCTTCAGCGAGCGGACGCCGGCCGAGCGGGCGTTCGAGGATCGCCAGACCCAGGTGCGCGACTACTACAACCTGGCCGTGCAGGAGGCGGCATCGCGGCTGTTCGCAAGCGATCACGGCAAGGCGGCGGCGGGCGCGGCGGGGGAGTTCAGGGATGGGTTGTGGGTGGTGAAGTTGGACCAGCCGGCGGTAGGCGCGGCTTCTGGCCAGTCGCGGGAAGCCCTGCCGCAGGAGCTGCTGCCAGCTTCGTCGCTATCGTTCGCGGGGTTGCGCCGCACGTTCCGGCGCGACGGCTTCGGTGCCGAGCTGGTGGCGGTGAAGGGCGTTGATCCGGTGACAATGACGGCAGCGGACGTCGACACGAACGCCCCTGGGCCCGAACGACCGAAGCTGCGACAGCAGTGGCAGCCTGGCCCGGCCTGGAGCGAAATGCCGGCAACGGCGATCACCGCGCTGCTGCGCTTTTCGGGGGAGAACCTCGCCCAACTGATGTCCACTCACGAGGCCGTGCTTTCCGTACACGACCCGTTCCGGGAGGCGAAGATCGACCTGCATGGACGCGACGTGCCGCTGGCAGGGAACTTCACCGCCGGCTACGGATTGTGGCTGGCGCGCTCGGGATTCAATCGACAATCGCTCTACAGCCTGTTCGGGCGTGAGCAGGGCATCGATCACCCGCACCTGTACCTGATGCGGCCCTACGACCCGGATCGCCGCATCATCGTGATGATCCACGGCTTGGCCAGCAGCCCGGAGGCCTGGGTCAACATGGCCAACGAACTCAATGGCGACGAGGAGATTCGCAGCCGGTTCCAGATCTGGCAGTTCTACTACCCGACCAACATGCCGATCGCGCTGAACCACCATGTGATCCGCCAGACGCTGGACGAGGCGCTGCGGCACTTCGACCCGCAGGGCCGCGCGGTGGCCTCCCGCGACGTCGTGCTGATCGGCCACAGCATGGGCGGGGTGATCTCGCGGCTGATGGTGTCCTCATCGGGGGGCGATGCCTTGTTCAACCAGTTTCTGGCCGGCCGTCGGCTCGATGATCGCAGGCGGGAGCGGTTGCGCGTGCGGGTCGGCCCGCTGATGCACTTCGAGCCGGTTCCCCAGGTGGAACGTGCGATCTTCCTCGCCGCACCGCACCGCGGTACCGATGTCGCGGGTGGCCGATTGGGGCGCTTCGTCGGAGGCCTGGTGCGCTTGCCGCTGACCCTGCTGGAAGGCTTCGCCGACGTGCTCGACGATCTGGCCCATGGCGACGCGGCGCAGCCCGGTCGCAAACGCAGGCCGCCCAACAGCATCGACAACCTTGATCGCGCCAACCCGTTCATCCGGGCCGTCGCCGAACTGCCGATATCGCCATGCGTGCGCTACCACTCGATCATCGGTCACCTCGATCCCGAGGTGCCGCTGGCCAGGTCCGACGACGGCCTGGTGCCCTACTGGAGCGCCCATCTGGACGGCGCCATATCCGAAAAGGTCATCCGTTCGGCGCATAGCGTCCAGGAAACCGCGCCGGCGATCATCGAGATTCGCCGCATCCTGCGCGAGGACATCAGCAGGCAGGGCGACGCCCCGACATCGGTGGCTGGATGCCGGGGCTAGGCGGGGGCGATGGCTGGCCCGCTGTAAAGTTCGTACACCTTCAGGAGCACACGCGTGCCGACAGGCCCAACCGCCAGCCACGTCGACTGGTACTTCGACTTCATCTCCCCGTTCGCCTACTTGCAATGGCAGGCGGTCAAGCAGTTCACCGGGCTGGACATCACCTATCGCCCGGTGCTGTTCGCGGGGCTGTTGTCGCAACTGGAGCACAAGGGGCCGGCGGAGATCCCGGCCAAGCGTCGCTTCACTTACCGCCACGCGCAGTGGCGCGCAGAGCGCGCAGGCATACCGATGGTGTTCCCACCCGCGCACCCCTTCAATCCGCTGGCGTCGCTGCGCCTGTGCCTTGCCGCGGGTGCGGGGCGCGAGGCCGTGGACGCGATCTTTGCGCACATCTGGGGCCGCGGCCAGCCGGGCGAGACGTTCGATGAACTGGCGCCGGTGGCGCGCCAACTGGGTGTCGCCGACGCCCATGCGCCGCAGGCCCCGGAGGTCAAGCAAGCATTGCGCGACAACTTTGAGGCCGCGGTGGCTGCCGGCGTGTTCGGCGTGCCCACGCTGGCCATCGATGGGCAGCTGTTCTGGGGTGAGGATGCCACGGCGATGTTCCAGGATTACCTGGCTAACCCGGGCCTGTTCGAGACGCCATCGATGCGCCGCGTGAGCGACTTGCCGGTGGGCACTGCACGACGCATCCCCTGACGCGCGGTCGGGCGGAGGCGCTTCAATCGCCGCCAGCGCGAAGCCTTGCCTTACGCCAATACCACGGGCACGCTGGCCCACCCACCCACGGGTGCCACGGCGCGCTCGGCCGGTGATTGTGCCGCCAACGTGATCGAGGTGGTCGCCGCCAGCAATGCCCGCAGCGCGATGCGCAGTTCCAGCGTGGCCAGCAGGCGGCCCGGACAGGCGTGCCGGCCGATGCCGTAGACCAGGTTGTGCGCGGCATTGCCCTGCGGGTCCATGGCGTCGGGATCGTCGAACACCGCTTCGTCGCGGTTGGCGGACGTCCAGTTCAGTTTCACCCGGGCCCCTTGGGGCAGTTCCACGCCGCCGATCGTGACCGGGCAGGTGGTGACGCGGCGATTGGACACGAAGGGGTCGTCGATGCGCAGGATCTCATCGACGATGGCATCGAGTTCGGCATCGGATACACCCGCGCGCAGCCGGTCCTGCAATGCCGGTTGCGTGGCCAGGCGATGCACCAGCACGCCGACGCACAGTGCGATGGAGCCCAGGTCGCCGCCGGTCCAGTTGCGCAGCACCGAGACGATTTCCTCATCGGTCAGGAGGCTGCCGTTGACCTCGGTCTGCATCAGCCGCGTGGTGACATCGTCGGGGGCATCCGCGTGCGCGGTGCCACGGCGTGGCGCGAGCACCTCGTGGATCAAGCCATCGAACGTTTCCGCCACCTGCCGCGTCCATGCCCGGTCGCCCAAGCGCGTGGCGGCGTGGTTCTCGGCCACCCAGTCCACCAGCCGGTCTTCGAGTGTGATTGGCCAGCCCAGCCACGCGCTCTGCGCACGCACGGCAAACCGGCTGCCGAACCCGCCCACCGCATCCACGGCAATCCCCCGGGGCAGCGAGGCGACCACGTCGGCTGCCATCCGGTGGAAGGCGCCGTGGAAGGGGGCGAGGGCCTCCGGGGTGAGAAAGCGGTCCAGCGCCGTGCGGTAGTTGCTGTGCACCACGCCGTCCAGGCCGTTGGGAACATGCAGGTGGCGCGACACCGCGCTGGAAAACCGCTGGTCGTCCTGGGCGGCCTGCACGACCAGGTCGTGCCTGAGCAGCACCCATTCACCCTGCACGTTGCGAACTACGCCATGCCGCGGGCGAAGTTCGTCGGTGTAAGCCCTCAGGTCCCTGCCGGTGGCGGACAGGTCGTCGGGCATGTGGTCGGTCATGCGAAACCTCTGCGCGCGTGGAAGCCGCTGGCGGTGCCCATTATCGTCGCTTCGCGGGCAATGCCACAGTCAGCACATCCAATCGGCATCCTAGGCCGGTTCGCGCTGCCACGGTGCCGAACCAGCCTCGTCACTCCACGGGAGGTGACGTAGCATGGAGCCATGGACGATCACCCTGCCGACAGTGCGCCGCCACGGCGCATCCTGCTTGCGACCGACCTGACCAGTGCCTGTGATCGGGCGCTGGACCGCGCGGTGGCGCTGGCGCGCCACTGGGACGCGGCACTGCACCTGCTGCACGTGGTCGAGGTCCCGCCCCCGGCGATTCCGCTGGGGGTTGATGCCGACCACTACCTGCAGCGCTTCCCTGATGCCAAGGATGAGGCGCTGCGCCGGCTGCACCGCGACGTGTTGCCGGTCGCCCTGGGCGCGGCGGTGCACATCGAGCAGGGCACCACGCCGTCCGCCGCGATCCTGGAGGTGGTCGAACGCGAGCGCTGCGACCTGCTGGTGCTGGGTGAGCCACGGCGACGGCTGGTCGGCCCGCTGGGCGAGAGCGGCCTGGACCGCGTGGTGCGCCAGTCGCCGGCCTCGGTGCTGGTGGTGCGCGACCGCCCGCACAACCCCTATCGCAACCTGTTGGTGGGGACAGACTTCACGGACGAGGCGTTGCAGGCGCTGGTGGCGGTCGCCGGGCTGTTCCCGACCGCGGCGATCACCCTGATGCATGCCTACGAAGAGGCGTATGCCTATTTGCTGGAAGGCACTCCGGATGGACGTGACTGGCCGTTGCAGCAGTTGGCACGCCTGCGCGAGCAAGTCGAGGCCGCGGCGTTGCCGGCGGCGCGCCAGGCGGGCATACGCAATGCCGTGGCGTCCGGCCCACCCGAAGTGATGCTCCGCCGGCACGTGCTGGCGGCGAACATCGACCTGACCGTGATCGGCGCCTACCCGCGGGGACTGCTGTACAGCGCGGCCGTGGGCCGCTCGCGCAACATCATCGACGCCATCCCCGGCGACGTGCTGGTCGTGCGCGCGACGCGCGGGGCAGGGCGGTGAGGGACGGGGTGCGCGCATGTCGTTGATGGCGCTGCTGCTGTTGCCGTTCGTCGGCAGCATTGTCACTGCGCTGCTGCCCACGCGTGCCCGCACGGTCCTCGCCGGGGTCGCGGGCCTGGTCGCGGCAATCGCCGCGGTGCAGGTCATGCTGCTGTTCCCGCAGGTACGTGATGGCGACGTGCTGCTGGAGACGTATGCATGGGTCCCTTCACTGGGGCTCGACATCGTGCTGCGGATGGACGGGTTCGCGTGGATATTCGCGGCCATCGTCACCACCATCGGCGTGCTGGTCTGCATCTACGCGCGCTACTACATGTCGCCGGACGATCCGGTGGCGCGCTTCTACGCGATGTTCCTGGCCTTCATGGGCGCCATGCTGGGCGTCGTGCTGTCCGGCAACCTGCTGCAGCTGGTGCTGTTCTGGGAGGCCACCAGCCTCGTCTCCTTCCTGCTGATCGGCTACTGGCACCACCGGGTGGACGCCCAGCGTGGCGCGCGGATGGCGCTGGTGGTGACCGGGGGCGGCGGCCTGTGCCTGCTGGCGGGCGTGATACTGATTGGCGACATCGTGGGCAGTTACGACCTCGATGCCGTGCTCGCCTCCGGCGACGCCATCCGTGCGCACCCGCTGTACCTGCCGACACTGTGCCTGGTGCTGGTCGGTGCATTCACCAAGAGCGCGCAGTTCCCGTTCCATTTCTGGTTGCCACGCGCCATGGCGGCACCGACGCCGGTGTCGGCCTACCTGCATTCGGCAACGATGGTGAAGGCCGGCGTGTTCCTGCTGGCGCGGCTGTGGCCGGTGCTGTCCGGTACCGACGCGTGGTTCTGGCTGGTTGGCGGCACCGGCGCGGTGACACTGTTGCTGGGCGCCTACACGGCGATGTTCCAGAACGACCTGAAGCGGGTGCTGGCGTATTCCACCATCAGCCACCTCGGCCTGATCACCCTGCTGCTTGGCATGAACAGTCCGCTGGCGGCGGTCGCGGCTGTATTCCACATCGTCAACCACGCCACCTTCAAGGCGTCGCTGTTCATGGCGGCCGGCATCGTCGACCACGAAACCGGCACCCGCGACATCTCCCGGCTCAGCGGCCTGATCCACGCGATGCCGCGCACCGGCGCGCTGGCGCTGGTGGCCACCGCGGCCATGGCGGGTGTGCCACTGCTCAACGGGTTCCTGTCGAAGGAGATGTTCTTCGCCGAAACCATCTACGTCAGCTCGTACCCGTGGGTGGAGCGGAGCATGCCGGTGGTGGCCACCGTCGCGAGCATGTTCGCGGTCACCTATTCGCTGCGTTTTGGCTATGACATCTTCTTCGGCGAACCGTCCACCGACCTGCCGCGCCAGCCGGAAGAGCCGCCGCGCTGGATGCGCATCCCGATCCTGCTGCTGGTGGCCACCTGCCTGGTGGTCGGCATCGCCCCCGAGCAGTCGATCGGTCCGGCGCTTGCGGCGGCGGCGCGCCCGGTGGTCGGCGGCGAACTGCCCGAATACAGTCTGGCGGTGTGGCACGGCTTCACCACGCCGTTGCTGATGAGCATGATCGCGATTGCCGGTGGCATTGCCGGTTACCGGTGGTTGCGGCGGCGCCAGGCACGCGGCCAGTTGCTCGACACGCCGGGTGTCTCGCGCCTCAATGGCCGGCAACTGTTCGAAAGCGCGCTTCTGGGGCTGACCCGCGGGTCGCGGGCGTTCCTGCGCGTGTTTGGCACCCGCCGCCTGCAGCCGCAGTTGTTCACGGTGATCGCGCTTGCGGGCTTGCTGGCCCTGCTGGCCACCCGTGGCATGCCGCTGGAGTGGGGCGACCGCGCGCGGTTGCCGCCTTCGCAACCGTTCGTGCTGCTGTGGATCATCGGCATGGTGTGCGCGGTGGGTGCAGCGGCCATGGCCAAGTTCCACCGGCTGGTGGCGATCACGTTGATGGGCGGCGCCGGACTGGTGACGTGCCTGACGTTTGCGTGGTTCTCGGCGCCGGACCTGGCGCTGACGCAGATCGTGGTCGAGGTGGTCACCACCACGCTGTTCCTGCTCGGCCTGCGCTGGCTGCCGATGCGCATGGAGGGCGTGCCCGGGCGCCATCCCCTGTTGGGCCGCCTGCGCCGTGGTCGTGACCTGCTGCTGGCGATACTCGTGGGCAGCGGCATGGCGGCGCTGTCGTATGCGTTGTTGACGCGGCCGGCGCCGCAGAGCATTTCGCCGTTCTTCCTGCAGCGGGCGCTGCCGGAGGGCGGCGGCAGCAATGTGGTCAACGTCATGCTGGTCGACTTCCGCGCACTCGACACCCTGGGCGAGATCACCGTGCTCGGGGCGGTGGCGCTGACGGTGTACGCGCTGCTGCGACGTTTCCGCCCGCCGGCGGAGAGCGTGGCGCGGCCGGCACAGCAGCGGGCGGTGGCAGTCGACACGGACACCGACCTGGTCAGTCCGCGCCGCGACGAGGATGCCGGTGGCTACCTGCTGGTGCCGGCCGTGGTCTCGCGCCTGCTGTTGCCGGTGGCGCTGGTGGTGGCGGCGCACTTCTTCCTGCGCGGGCATAACGAGCCTGGTGGCGGCTTTGTCGCCGGTCTGGTGGTCGCCATCGCGTTGTTGATGCAGTACCTGGCGTCGGGCACGCGCTGGGTGGAGGCGCGCGTGCCGGTGCGGCCGGCGCGCTGGATCGCCGCGGGCCTGTTGCTGGCGGCCGTTACCGGGCTGGGGGCGGTGCTGGTCGGATACCCGTTCCTGACCACCCACACCGCCCACTTCACGTTGCCGTGGATCGGCGAGGTGCACCTGCCGAGCGCGACCTTCTTCGACCTTGGCGTGCTGGCGGTGGTGGTGGGCGCGGTCCTGCTGATCCTGACCGCGCTGGCGCACCAGTCGATCCGTGGCCATCGACAACAGCAGGCGCCGCACGCCACGGCCAACCCGGAGGTGCCGTAATGGAAGTCCTGCTCGCACTGGTGATCGGCGTGCTGGCCGCGTCCGGGATCTGGCTCGTGTTGCGTCCGCGTACCTTCCAGGTGGTGATGGGACTCGCGCTGCTGTCCTACGCGGTCAACCTTTTCATCTTCAGCATGGGCAGCCTGATGATCGACCGGCCGCCGATCGTCTCCCCCGGTGTACCGGCGAACCTGGAGCACTACACCGACCCGATGCCACAGTCGCTGGTGCTGACCGCCATCGTGATCGGCTTCGCCACCACGGCGCTGTTCCTGGTGGTGCTGCTGGCCGCACGCGGCCTCAGTGGCACCGACCACGTGGACGGGGAGCAGGACGAACCATGACGTCGCTGCTGCCCGGGCTGATGATCGTGCCGCTGGTGCTGCCGTTGATGACGGCGGCCTTGCTGCTGCTGGTGGATGGCAACCGCTGGCGCCTGCGCGCGCTGATCAACGTCACTGCCTCGGTGGCAGGCCTGGTGGTGGCGCTCGCGTTGCTGTGGGCGGTGGACCGCGGCGGTATCGGCGTTTACCTGGCGGCGAACTGGCAGGCGCCGTTCGGCATCGTGCTGGTCGCCGACCGGCTGTCGGTGCTGATGCTGGTGCTGGTGGGGGTGGTAGGCGTGGCCACCGCGCTGTACGCCGAAGCCGGTTGGGCGCGGAGCGGGGTCTGGTTCCATGCGCTGTTCCAGGTGCAGTTGCTCGGGCTCAACGGGGTCTTCCTGACCGGCGACCTGTTCAACCTGTTCGTGTTCTTCGAGGTGCTGCTGGCGGCATCGTACGGCCTGCAGTTGCACGGCTCCGGATGGCCGCGCGTGCGCGCGGGCATGCACTACATCGCGGTGAACCTGTTGGCGTCGTCGCTGTTCCTGGTGGGGCTGGCGGTGCTGTACGGCGTCACCGGCACGCTGTCGATGGCGGACCTGGCCGACAAGGCCGCGCTGGTGCCCGCGCAGGACCGTGGCCTGCTGCACGTGGGCGCCTCGATCCTGGCGGTCGCGTTCCTGATCAAGGCCGCGGTATGGCCGCTCAATGCGTGGCTGGTGCCGGCGTACTCCACCGCCAGCGTGCCGGTGGCGGCGTTGTTCGTGCTGATGACCAAGGTCGGCTTCTACGTGCTCTTCCGCCTGTGGACGCTGGTGTTCTCGGACGATGCGGGGGTGTCCGCGCACTTTGGCGGCACGGTGCTGCTGTACGGCGGACTGGCGACACTGGCCTTCGGCACGGTGGGACTGCTGGCGTCGATCCGCCTGGAGCGGATTGCCGCGTACTCGGTGCTGGTTTCGTCGGGCACGCTGCTGTCGGCGCTGGGCATGGGTTCACCCGCGCTGAGTGCCGCGGCGGTGTTCTACGTGGCCAGCGCCACGCTCGCGGTAGCCATGCTGTTCCTGCTGGCCGAACTGGTGAAGCGCACCGGCCTGCAGGGGCCGACGCAGCCGCCGGCCGTCGATGCCACGCCCGACGAGGAGGACAACCTGGACGATGCGCAGTTGCCGATGATCGGCGTCGCCATCCCGGTGTCGGTGGCCCTGCTCGGGTTGGCCTTCGTTGCCTGCGCACTGCTGGTGGCCGGACTACCGCCGCTGTCGGGCTTCCTGGCGAAGGTCGGGCTGCTGTCGGCGGCAGTCGGTCGGGATGCGGGGGCGGGCATCGGCCCCGGAACGGCGCGCTGGGTGCTGGTCGCGCTGCTGCTGCTGTCCAGCGCGTTCGCGACGATCTCGCTGACGCGCGCCGGCATTCGCCATTTCTGGTCCAAGGGGGGGCGGTTCGTGCCGCACCTGAGCGCGGCGGAAGGCGGAGCGGTATTGTTCCTGATTGCCGCCGCGGGCCTGCTGACGGTCTTTGCGGAACCGGCGATGCGCTACGCAACCGCTACGGCGGCGTCGCTGCATGCGCCGCGCCCCTACATCGATGCGGTACTGGGGGCGCGGGCACGTCCGGGGCCCACCACCGCGCCACCGGCCGGGCGGGCGGCGCCATGACGATGCTGCGACGATTACTTCCGGCGCCGTGGTTGAGCCTGGCCTTGTTCGTGCTGTGGCTGCTGCTGGCGCGTAGCGCGGCGCCGGGGCAGGTCGTGCTCGGCATCGCCCTGGCACTGGTCGTGCCGCCGCTGACCGCAGGCCTGCGCATCGGACATGCGCGCATCCGGCGTCCGGACCGTGCGCTGCGCTTCGCCGCACGGGTCGCGTTCGACGTGGTCGCGTCGAACCTGGCCGTGGGCCGCGACGTGCTGCTGTTCCGCAGGCGCCGGCCGACGGCGGCTTTCGTGGTGATCCCGCTGGAACTGCACGACCCGGTTGGACTGGCGATGCTGGCGCTGGTCACCACCATCGTGCCCGGCACGGTCTGGTCCGAACTCGCCATCGACCGCAGCACGCTGCTGCTGCACGTCTGGGACGTGGATGACGAGGCCGGCTACGTCGCGCGCTTCAAGGACCGCTACGAAAGACCGCTTCGGGAGATCTTCGAATGAACGCGCTGCTGTCCTTCGCCAGCAACTTCGCACTGGGCTGCTACGCGCTGGCGTCGGTGCTGGTGCTGTTGCGCCTGCTGCGCGGTCCGCGCGCTCAGGACCGGGTATTCGCACTCGACCTGCTGTACGTGCACGCGATGCTGGTGGTGATGGTGATAGGCCTGCGCTACCAGAGCGACCGCTATTTCGAGTTGGCGCTGCTGATCGCACTGTTCGGTTTCGTCAGCTCCTCGGCGATGGCCAAGTTCATCCTGCGCGGGGAGGTGATCGAATGAGTACCGGGGTGGTCTGGGTGGACGTGGTGGTGGCCATGCTGCTGGTGCTCAGCGGCGTGCTGGTGCTGGTGTCGGCGATCGGTTTCGTGCGGCTGCAGAATTTCTTCCTGCGCATGCACCCGCCGGCATTGGCCTACACGTTGAGCACCTGGTGCGTGGCCGGCGCTTCGGCGCTGAGCCTGTCGGTGCTGGGGGGGCGCCTGGTGCTGCACCCGTTGCTGTTGCCGGCGCTGCTGGCGCTGACGGTGCCGGTGACGACCCTGTTGCTGGCGCGGGTGTCGCTGTTCCGGGACCGCCGGGCGGGCATCGAGGGGACGCCGCCGGCCTCGGTGCCGCGCCAGGCCGACGTGGCCGGCCCGGAGTCGTCGCCTTGAACAACATCGCGTGCGAACGACCGCGATGATGTGAGCCGGGTGGGGTACACCTGGCCCGGGATGTTGCGGACCGCCAATTCCGCTATCTTCGCCGCGTGGAAGACCTATCCGCTGACGCTGCCGGCCCTGGCTCCGCACTGCGGGCCTATGGCGTGGCCGAACTGGCACTGGCGCGTGAGTCGCTGGGCCTGCGTGGCCGCCAGGCGCATGAGGGCATCCACCAGGCACGCAAGTCCATTCGCCGCGTCCGGGCAATGCTGGCCCTGTGCGGCAAGACACTGGGACCGGGTGGCGGGTTGGTCGATCGCCAACTGCGCCGCTTGAACCGGCAGCTATCGCCGCTGCGCGACGCGCATGCGCTGGTGGAGACCCTCGACCGCCTTGGCCTGAAGCCGCGCAATGCCCAGGCACGTGAGGCCCTGGCCACCGCACGGAAGATCGCCGCCAGGCGGTGCGCAGCCCTGGCGCGGCAGGCGGATTTTGTCCGCGCGCTGGGCGAGGCCGAGGCAGTGGTGGCCATGCTGCAGGCGGCACTCCATGGCTTGCCTTGGGCGGACGTCACCGTGCCGGCGCTGGTCGATGCGATGGACGCGGCGGCACGCAAGGCGAAGCGGATGCGGCAGCATGCCCTCGCGCATGATGATGCCGAGGACTGGCATCGCTGGCGCCGCAGCATGCGCCGGCTGTCCCAGCAGCAACGGGCGGCCGGGGCGGCGGGCCTGCCGCTGCAGCCCGACGAATTCGACAAGCATCTGACCGAGCAGTTGGGCGTGATGCAGGACCTGAGCCTGCTGATTGCGCACTGTGGCGATGGGTCGCCCTTCCCCAGGGCCACGCGCGTGGTCCTGAGGCACTTTGCCGAACGGTCGCTGGCGCGGCAGCGCAAGCGTATCCGCTCGGTGATGCCATGCAGCTGACGGGCGGACGATGGTGGGCGGGCTTGGGCCGCGCGCGGATGGCCTTCACCGCGGCCCGGATACCTCGACACGGTGCAGGTGCTCGACGCCAGTGGTGGCGAGCAGCCGTTCGTAGTCACGGAATACGTAGGCGAAGTACGCCGCCAACGTGAAGGTCACCAGCAGCAGCAACGCGAGTCGTGGCCTCAGTCGGCGCAACGTGCCGCCAAAGGCCAGCAGGGCCAACAGCCCGAAGATGGCCACTACCGCGTCAAAGCTGGACCGCTGCCAATAGCTGCCACCCAGGTGCAGGTACAGGTCCGGCAGTTGCCGCGACATGATCAGGTACACCAGGATGCGGGTCGACAGGAACGTGATCACGAAGCTGGCCAGCACCAGCCTTCGCAACCGCATGTGGCTTGCGTGCCGCGTCCCGGTCATGGCTTCAGCAGGGCAGGGCGCTAGTCCCGCAGGCGCCCGGTCAGCGTCTCGAACCACATGCGCCAATCCCCCAGGAAGCTGTAGAGCGGATGGGTGAAGGTGGCGGGCTGGTTGTGCTCGAAGAATGCATGACCGGTCCATGCCCAGGCGTAGCCCTGCAGCAGGGCCACCAGCAGCCAGCCGTAATGCCCGGTGACCACCGCCACTACGATCAGGATCGCGGCGATGGACGTGCCGATGAAGTGGAGCCGGCGGCAGGTGGGGTGGCGATGCTGCGACAGGTAGAACGGATAGAACGCCTGCATTGACGCGTAGCGGTGCCTGGACATGTTGCCCTCCGCGTGGCGATTCGGGCGGTACCCGGGAAGGTACCGCCCGGCAACCGTTGCGATTACTTGTTGTTGGCGCTGTAGCTGCCCGGGCCCAGCAGCGCCACGGCCAGCGCACAACCGAGGAACATGCCCTGCAGTTCCAGCATCCAGCCACCCTGTTCGTTCAACTGGCCCAGTTGGCCCATGTGCGCCATCCAGATGGCCACCAGCATGTTGATGACGATGATGATGCCGCCGATGCGCGCGTAGGCACCGATCAGCACCATGACCGGTGCCAGCACCTCGCCGATCAGCACACCGTAGCCAAGGAAACCCGGCAGCCCTTGGGCCTCGACCATGCCGACGATCCCGGACACGCCGCCTTTGAGCTTGGCGATGCCGTGCAGCAGGATCAGTACGCCCAATGTAATGCGCAGGATGAGCTTGCCAAGGTCGGCCTGGGTGTTCGGATTCATGTCGCGGTTCCCCTCTCGCAGGTATGGATGTGTGGATGGAGCTTGGTCCATGGCTTGGCGGATCAGCGTACCGGCACGCGCAGGCGCTGGCCGTTCCATGCCAGCACCACGCCGTCCTGGTCGATGGATTCAACCACCGTTTCGCCCACGCGGTCGCCTTCGCCCACGCGCGTGCCGTCGATGATGGCGAAGCGCTTGCCGGCGTCCGGGCCCCACATGTGCATGCTCATCTTCAGCGGCGGCAGTTGCTGGCGGTCGGCGATGCCGAGGTCGGCGAGTCGCAGTGTGCCACTGCCGGCGCCGATGCTGGCGGCCGCGGGTACGGATGACGGTACGGATGGTGCGCGACTGGCTGGCAAAAGTTGCGGTGGCGATGCGCCAGACTCTGCCGGATTGCGCGGCGGGGCCGCGGTCGCGGTGGGGATGGCGGTGGTTGCAGCGGTGACGGCGGTGCGGGACGGCCCGGCCGTTTCACCCGTGGGCGACACCATGGCAGTGGGGGCAGCAGCCGCGGTGGGAGCGGTCATCGGCTGGATTGCGGGCATGGTCGCGGCGGATTGCGCTCGCGTGTCCAACGCGATGGGGGCGGGAGTTGCGCCTGCCAGCGTCGCTGAGGCAGTCGCCGCTGGTGGCGCTGGCATGGTTGCAGCGTCCTGTACCTGTTCGACGGCGGTGTCATCCACTGCATTGACAGTGGCGGTTGCCTCGGGCGTCTGGGGCCGCACGCCGGTGATGGGTGTGCGCCCCAGCCACAGCCAGCCGACAAGGGCCAGCGCGGCCGCTGCCGCTGCCGGCCACAGCCAGGCGGGTGCGCCAGCCAGTGGCGTGGCATCGGCGCGGGGTGCGGCGGCCAACACGTCGCCGGCGACCTGCGCCTTGCGGCGTTCGGCTTCGGACTTGCGCAGCGCGTCGAGGATCAGGGACATCGCTTACTCCAGCACGGTGCGCAGGCGCGGACCGGGGTCGCGTGCGGCCAGGGCCATGAGGGTCTGTGGACCCACCACGCCATCGGCGACGATACCGCGCGTTGCCTGGAAAGCACGGATGGCGTCGGCCATTGCCGCGTCCAGCACGGCCGGCCCGGTGTAGGCGGGTTGCAGGCGGGCGTGGATCCAGTCCACGCCGGGTCCGTACTGGCCGCCAGTAAACGGGGGCTGCACCGGTGCGGGCGCGCGCCACAACGCGGCGTACTCGCCGCGCCAGACACGGTCCAGGGCGATGCGGTCGATGTCCACGATGCGCGCGCCCAGGTGCAGCCGCAGGCGCACGGCGTCGGCCCCCAGCAATGCGGCCCAGGCGGTGTGGCCATCGGCCTGCAGCTTCAGCATCAACGGGCGGCCGAGTGCGACCAGGGTGTCCAGTTTGCCCGTCCCTTGCAGGCAGCGCAGGCCGTTGCCCAGCTGTGGTGGGCAGGCGGCTGCGGCATCGACGTCGATGGCAGGTTGCGACCACGCCTGCAGCAGGGGACGCCATGCCTGCGATGGCGCCCCCGCCATGTTGGCAATCGCAAGCGTCAGGCCAGTGGCGTCCAGCTGCTGTGCCCGGGTGACGGGCATGCGGCTGCCGGTCTTGCTGTGGAGGTCGGCCGCCGGCAAGTCCGCGCCGTTTCGACGCGTGGTCGGGACCGGCGCGGCATCCCGCCGTGCGTCAATCGTCGTGGCGGCCTGGGTGCGCGGCCACAGCCACGCGGCGGTCCCTATGGCGAGCACGGCCACACCCGCGGCCAAGGCCATCGGCCAGCGTCGGCCGCGCGGTGCCGCAGTCGCCAGGACCTCGGTGGCCGCCGCATCCACCCATTTCGGCCCGATCATGCTCTCGTCGTGCGCGTAGCCGGCCAGCAGCGCGCGTTCGGCGATGACGTTGGTCAGACGTGGCACGCCGCGCGACCAGGTGTGGATGCGCCGCGTGGCCGCCTCGGTGAACGGGAAGCGCTGGCCACCGGCCACCTTGTAGCGGTGGCGCAGGTAGGCATCGGTCTCGGCGGTGCTGAGCGGGGTCAGGTGGAAGCGCGCGGTGATGCGTTGCGCGAGCTGGCGCAGGTCTTCGCGCGCCAGCATGCTGCGCAGTTCGGGCTGGCCCAGCAGGATGATCTGCAGCAGCTTCTGCGTGTCGGTTTCCAGGTTGGTCAGCAGGCGGACCTGTTCCAGCGCATCCACCGACAGGTTCTGCGCTTCGTCAATGATCAGCACCACGCGCAGGCCCTGCGCGTATGCCTCCAGCAGGTAGCGGTTGAGCAGGTCGACCAGTTGCTTGAGGCTGCCGCGCCTGCCGTCCAGGTCCAGGTGCAGTTCCTCGCAGATGGTTTCCAGCAGTTCCACCGGACTCAGGCGTGGGTTCAGCACCAGCGCCACGCGCGCGTTGTCGGGCAGTTGTTCCAGCAGCAGCCGCGAGAGGGTGGTCTTGCCGGTGCCGACCTCGCCGGTCAACTGCACGAAGCCGCCGCCGCCACCCTGGCCGATGCCGTACAGCAAGTGCGCCAAGGCGTCCCGGTGGCGCTCGCTGAGGAACACGAAGCGCGGGTCGGGGGTAATCGAGAACGGCGGTTCCCTGAGGCCGTAATACTCGAGGTACATGGCTGCCGTAGTGGCGGGTGTCGGCGCCTAGCCTGCCACGAAACCGGTCAGTCGGCGACGTGCTTGGCCTCGGCGGTGCCCAGCACCTCCGGGTGTTCCACGGGGTGGCGGTTGGCCAGGCGGTTGAGCAGTGGCTGTGCGAACACCGCCGCCAGGATGATGACCACACCCAGATAAAACTGCGGGGTCAGCTCGTGCTGCTCGCCCAGCAGCACGATCGCCAGCAGGATGGCGTACACCGGTTCCATGTTCACCGCCATCTGCGCGGCGAAGGCGTTCATGTGGCGCAGTGCCACCAGCGACAGGGTGAAGGGCAACAGTGTGCACACCATGGCGAGCACCAGCAGGTAGAGCGCGTCGCTTGTGGAGGGCATGACGAACAGGTCGCCGGCGAAGGCGGGGAAGATGGCCGGCATCACCGGGGCCAGCAAGGTCAGGGTCAGTGCACCGGCACCCAGTTCCAGTGCGGTGACGGTGAGCGGGTCGCCGTGCTCGACCATGCGCTTGTTGAGCGAGCCGAACAGCGCCACGAACAGTGCCGACAACGCGCCCACGGCGATCCCCAGTCGCATGTCCGGGGGCACGCCGCCCACCACCAGCGCCACGCCCGGGAGCACGGCGATGCCCAGGATCAGTTCGCGCTTGTAGAAGCGGGTTCCGGCCAGCCAGGGTTCGACCAGGGCGGTGAACACGGTGGCCAGTGCCATGCACGTGGCCCCCACCGAGGCATTCGACAGCTTGATGGAGCCGTAGAAGGTCAGCCAGTGTAGGGCGACCAGTACGCCGATGCCGGAATAGACCAGGATCAGCCGGCCCGACATTGCCCGCAACCCGCGCCAGACACGCGGCACCAGCGCCAGGGCGAGCACCACCAGCACCATGCGCCACCACACCAGCGGCAACGCGGGCAGGGTGATCAGCTTGCCGAGGATGGCGGTGAAACCCCACAACAACACGCAGAAGTGGATCTGTAACTGGGCTTTGGCGGCAGGGGTCATGGGCATGGGCGGCATTATCGACCATCGCCGCTGGCAAGGCGCGATTGACGCCCGCGGGGCGAGCTGCCTACGATCGGGCCATGCATTGGCCAACATGGGTGATCGCAGCACTGTTGGGGGTTGCGGCACCGTGGACAATGGCCGCGGACACGCCCGTGACCGCCGAAGCGCTGCGTCGCCAGCCACGCTTTCCCGCTGACTTCGAGGCGCTGACCTATCCGCAGCGGATCGACTGGCTGCAGCGGCAACTTGAGGCGGCCGACAGCCCCGTGCGGCGCTACCAGCTGGTCAGTGAGCGTGCATTCGAGCACTACGCCAATGGAGCCAACGCCGAGGTGGTGGTGGCCTGCCGCGAGGTGGCACCACAGGCCTTCCATCTGGAGTACCGCTTTGTCTGCGCCGCGGCGGACGAACGCGACCCGGCCGGCAGCATCCAGGGGATGCTGGACGTGCATGCCGACGCCATGGCCGCCGGTAAAGTCAATCTGGCGGTACAGGTCCTGTCCACCGCGGCCTGGGTGCAGTCCGCGGCCGGCGACGTTGCCGGCGCCTTCCGCAGTTACGAACAGGCGCTGTCGCTGGCGGAGCATGCCAGTCCGGAAACCCTGAACGATGTCACCCTGAACACGGCCACGTTGTACGTGATGCACGGCGACCGCGAGTACGTGCAGAAAGGCGTGGCGCTGCAGGTGGAGACCATTGCGCGTTTCAGGAAGCTCAAGGCGGAACGGCCGGACGCGGCGGCGTACTTCGACGATGTCATCGCGCTGACGCAGTACAACGCCGGAGTGGCGCATGCGCTGCATCTGCAGGATTACGCCCGGGCGTTGCACTGGTTTGGCCGGTTGGATCCGCGCAACCGCGAATTGCGGAAATCCGCGCTGGTGTTCTCCGCCCTGTCCGCGACGGAGCTGGGGCGCACGTCACAGGCTCGCGCATGGCTCGCGGCTTCGCGCGCGGCTCCCGCGAGCAGCGAAATGGATACCGCCTACCTGGCGTGCTACCAGGAGTTGATCAAGGCGAAGTTGAACGGGACCGCGCAACTGGCGCCATGCCGCGACCTGGCCGAGAACACGCCTCTGGAAGTCAGCCTGGACATCTTCAAGCGCATGGCCGACCTGCCGCAGCCGGCTTGGCGGCAGGCCGGCATGGAGCGGTTGCACGGGCTGTTCGTCGCCAAGCTGGAGCCCCAGCTCAAGCAGAGTTCTATGCGGGCGGCCTCGCGTGCCGAGCTCAGCCGCTTGCAGTTGGAGTCGAAGTTGAACGGCCAGTTGCTGGAAAAGGAGCAGGCACTCAAGCGCGCGGAGCAGGACAAGCTGCGCGGACAGCGCCTGTTGACGGCGGCAGTGGTGGCCATCCTGCTGCTGGTGCTCCTGGTGATCGCCCTGCGGCTGAGGCACGACCGCAGGCTGGCACGGCAATTCCTGTCGATGAGCGTGCACGATGGCCTGACCGGGCTGCACAACCGCCGGCACTTCGAGCACCACGTCGAGCGGGAAATCAACCTCGTCAAACGCGCGCAGCAGGAAGGTACCGGGCAGTCGATCGCGCTGTGCCTGTTCGACATCGACCATTTCAAGCGCATCAACGACAGTCACGGCCACGACGCGGGCGACGCGGTGCTGAAGCAGTTCGCACAGCGCATCAAGGCGGTCACGCGCGACTCCGACCTGCTGGTGCGCTGGGGCGGTGAGGAGTTCCTGCTGCTCGCGCGCTTGGCGCATGCCGGCGAGTCGCACCACATCGCCGAGCGCATCCGTACCGTGGTGGCGACGCAGCCTTTCACGCTGCCGGACCAGCGCGTGCTGGACGTGACCTGCACCGTTGGCGCGGTGGTCTATCCGCGCGCGGTGGGCGGCGAAAGCGACGTACCGTGGCAGCGCCTGGTGCAACTGGCCGACGCGGCCTTGTACCTGGGCAAGCGGAAGGGGCGCAACTGCTGGGTCTGCATCGATAACGTGGTGGACACCGCCGCGCTGGACCGCATCCTGGCGCAGGATCTGGAAATCTCCGTCCGCGAGGGGTTGATCGTGCTGGGGGACGGGCTCGAACCATCCGGCGTGGCGAGCGCGTGAGCCACGCCGAGGGCTGCGCCGCCGAGCGGCGGTCAATTCGTGGGCAGGGCGGTCAGCCAGTCGAGAAAGGCGCGCGCGGCGGGGCGCACGCGCCGGTGCGAGGGGTACACGACGTAGTAACTCCATCGGGCCGGTAGTGCCGGGCCCGGCAGAGGCACCAGCCGGCCGCTGGCAAGGTAATCGGTCGCAATCCTTTCGCGCGCGAGCATGGCCCCCAAGCCGCGTGCGGCGGCTTCCAATGCGTCCGTGGAGTCGCTGAAGACGTAGCGGGCGTCGGTGTCCACCCCGTGCACGCCCGCGGCACGAAACCAGTCGGGCCAGCCTTGGCGCCCCAGGTCGGACACCAGCGGGAGTCGCGCGACGTGTGCCGGTTCGGTCACCTCCGCCAAGCCCGGCAAGGTGGGTGCGGCCACGGGAAACAGCGATTCGGTCATCAGCGGGTGCGCGGTGAGTCCTGGCCAATGGCCGGGACCGTGGCGCACGCCCAGGTCCGGGCCGCCTTCGTCGAAACGGGTCAGGGCGATTTCGGTGTCGATGTTGACGCGTATCTCGGGATGTGCGGCGGCAAAATCCGGCAGGCGAGGCAACAGCCAAGCGTGGGCCCAGGAGTGCAGGGTGGTGATGCGCACGCGCTCGGTGTCGTGGCGTGCGGTGCGCAGTTGGCGCAGGGCTTCCTCCATGTCGGCCAGCGCGCTGCCGGCGGCATCGGCCAGTTGCCGTCCCTCGGCGGTGAGCGAGACGCCGCGGGCATGCCGCTGGAACAGCACTGTGCCCAGCCGACTCTCCAGCTTGCGCACGTGGTGGCTGACCGCGCTGGCGGTCAGGTGCAGCTCCTCCGCGGCGTGGGCGAAGTTCTGGTGGCGAGCGGCCGATTCGAACGCCGCCAAGGCTGGGAGCCAGTCCGATCGCAGGGCCATCTGAGCCTCAAATCTGGTTTGTGTCTGACCTCGAAAGTATGCGCTTGTGGCTGACGCGCGCGATAGGACAATGTCCGCTCGACAAGAGTCAGATTGGAGCCTCCCCATGAACAGCGTCGCGGTCCCTGCCCTCGACACCCATCCGGCCAGCGGCTGGTTGACCCCGCTCGAGCTCGGCCTGCTCGGCGCCATCTGGGGGGCCTCGTTCCTGTTCATGCGCGTGGCGGCTCCGCATTTCGGCGCGATGCCGCTGGTGGAGGTGCGCCTGGCGCTGGGTTCGCTGGTGCTGCTGCCGTTCCTGTGGCGCGCCCGTGCGCAGTTCCCGGCGCGGTTATGGCCCAGGCTGGCGATCATTGGCGCGATCAACTCGGCGGTGCCGTTCATGCTGTTCGCGTGGGCGGCACAACGCGCCCCGGCGGGCATCGGTGCGATCGCAAACGCGATGACGGTGTTGTTCACCGCGCTGGTCGGCTTCCTGTTCTTCGGCGAGAAGATCGGCTCGCGGCGGGCAACGGCGCTGCTGGTCGGCTTTGCGGGTGTGGTGGTGCTGGCCAGTGGCAAGGTGGCCGGGGCCAGTATCGGCTGGGCAGTGGCGGCCGGCGCTGGTGCGTCGCTGCTCTACGGTTTGGGCATCAACCTGGTGCGCCGCCACCTGACCGGTCTGCCGGCGGCGGCGGTGGCCTCGGCTACGCTCGGCGTGTCCGCGCTGCTGACCCTGCCGTTTGCGGTGGCCACCTGGCCGCAGGCGCCGATCCCCGCGGCGTCGTGGTTCTCGGCGGCGATGCTCGGCGTGGTCTGCACCGGCGCGGCCTTCGTCATGTACTACCGGCTGATCGCGCGCATCGGCGCCAGCCGCGCTTCGACGGTGACCTACCTGATCCCGGTGTTCGGCGTGGCGTGGGCGTGGCTGCTGCTTGGCGAGCCGTTGACCCTGACCATGGGCATCGCGGGCGCATTGATCCTGGGCAGCGTTGCGATCAGCCAACGCGCAGCGAAGTGAGCCGCTGCAGCAGGGCCATCGCTGCAGCCGGGTTGCGTTCCTTGGCGGCGCTGATGAAGTAGACGAACACCTCCCGCGGTACCTCGGGAGGCGCGTCATTGGAGAGACAGGGCAGGTCCTCGGGCTGCCCGCCACCGCCCCAGGTGCGCGCGTGTCGGGCCCAGCGATCCAGTTCACCGGCGGGGTAGCCGGTGGCCTCGCCGGGCCGTGAACGCATCAGCCGCGCATAGACGAAATCCGCGGTGACATCGGCGAAGGACGGGTACTCGTCCGAATCGGTGAACACGGTGGCCATGCCGTGGCGTCGGGCCAGGGCGATGAACCCCGCATCGACGAACGCGGGGTCGCGCACGTCCAGCACGTGGCGCCAGCGGCGGCCGTGGGCCCGCGTCGGCAGCAGGGCCAGGAACGCCTCGAAGTCGTCGCGCTGCAAGCGAACGCCGCTGTCGAACTGCCACACGATTGGTCCAAGCCGATCGCCCAGTGCCGCGATGCCGCCAAGGAAGTCCTCCACCTGCGGCCCGGTCTTCGCCAGCGCCCTGGATTGCATGATCCGCATCGGCGCCTTGGCCGAGAACACGAAGCCGTCCGGCGTCTCCGCCGCCCACCTGGCGTAGGTCTCCGGCTTCTGCGTGCCGTAGTAGGTGCCGTTGATTTCGATGGCGGTGACATGGCGGCTGGCGAACTCCAGTTCGCGCCGTTGCACGAGTTCCTTGGGGTAGAAGTTGTCGCGCCACGGCGCATACACCCAGCCGCCGATGCCGACACGGATGGGCGGAGCGCCGCGGGCAGGCCCATCCGCGGACGGTGCGGGATGGTCAGCGCGATCCGCGGGTGGAGCGGCGAACAGGTCGCCGCTCGAGTCACCGGATGTTGACGGGCGCTGCCTCCGGATCACTTGATCGGTTCGTCCAGCAGCATCTGCCGCACGAAGCGCACCGGTGGCGCGCCGTAGGAAAGCACCGCATCGTGGTAGCGCTTGGCGTTGAAGTTGGCGCCTTCCTCCGCTTCCACCGCCTTGCGCATGTCGAAGTGCTCCTGCGCACCGACGAAGTAGGTCGGCAGCTGTGCGCTGGTGAGCTGCGCGCGTACCCACTTGCCCGCGGCCTCGCGTTCCTGCTGGAACGCGCCCTTGGTCATCAGCTCCATCGCCTGTTCGCGGGTCCAGTTGTCCACGTGCACGCCCTGGTCGAGGATCGCGTTGGAGATGGTGCGCAGGTAGAACTTCAGCTGCACCAGGCGGAACAGCGGGTCGTTGTCCATGTACCCGGCATCGGCCATCACGTCCTCGGTGTACACCGCCCAGCCTTCGGCGAACAGGCCCGAGCGCAGTACCGCGCGCAGGGTCGACTTGTTCTGCACCGAGTGCGCGCCTTCCAGGTAATGCCCCGGCATCGCCTCGTGGATCGACAGCAGGTGGATCATGCGGTTGTTGTATTCGCGCAGGAACGAGTCCACCTGCGCCTGCGACCATTCATCCGGAATCGGCGAGATCGCGTAATAAGTGTCCAATCCCTTGTCGAGCGGGCCGGGCGAGTCGCAGTAGGCCACCGCGACGCCGCGCTGGAACTCCGGCATCAGGATGATCTTGACCGGGTCGGCGGGCACGGTGACCAGGTCCTTGGCCTGGGTGAAGGCGGTGGCGTCGGCCAGCGTCTGCTTGGCGAAGTCGACCACCTTGTCGCGCGCCGGGCGCTCGGCGTAGGCCAGTTCCAGCGCGGCCTCGATGGCAGCCTGCTGCTGCGCGGCATCGGGCTTGTCCGCCAACGAAGGTGCGTTCGGCTCGTCCTTCAGCACCTGCTGGGCGATGGCGTACATCTCGTTACGCACGCGGGTCATCTCGGCCTCGGCGCGTTGCTTGATCTCGGCACGCGACAGCGAGGAATTGAGAGAGAACTTCAGCTTCTCGTCGTACAGGGTCTGGCCCAGCCGGAAGTTGCCCTTGGCCGCCGGTACCAGGGTCTTGTCCAGCCACTCCTGCTGCTCGGCAACGGCCTTGCGCAGCGTGGACACGGCATCGTCCAGGCGCTTGCGCTCGGCGCCCTTGAGCTGGCCGGCGTTGGGCGTGATGAAGGTGTCGATCAGGCTCAGCACGCCCGCGTTCTGCCTGGCCACGGTCTCGGCGTGGATCTTCGGCACGCGCGCCGGGTCCAGGTTCTCGCGCATCTGCTGGAACAGTGCGGGGATCTTCTCCATGCGCGCCGCGGCTGCGTTGAGCCGCTGCGGCATCGGTGCGAATTCGCGCGCCATCAGGTTGTAGATCGCGCCCCCGGCCAGGCCGCTGTAGGCCTGCGGGTCCCAGGCCCAGGCCTGCAATGTCTCGATGCTCCAGATGTCGGCCTGCAGCTGGTTGCGCAGGATGGCCGCGTCGATCTGGTTCTCGCGCGAGAGTCGGGAGGCGTCCAGCGCGTCCAGTTCGGCCAGCAAGCGCCTGCTGAAATCCGTGGCCTTCTGCCGGCCGGCGGCACTGAGGTCATCGAGCTGGTCGTCGAAGCGATGGTCGCCGATCTGGGTGGCCGCCACCGGGTTGAGTGGCAGCCAGCCATCGAGCCAACGCTTGGACAGCTCGGCGAATTGTTCGTCCACTTGCACGTTGGTGGCGGACGCGGTCGCGGTGTCGGTGGCGGGAGCAGGCGGGGTAGAGGGCTGGCAGGCGGTCGCGAGCGAGGCGGCCAGTACGGCCGCGGTCAGGGGCAGGAGCGAATTGCGCATGGGGGACTCGGACAGGCGGCAGGGCCGCGACTGCCCGAGGATAGCCGGAGCAACGGCGCACCGCATGCGCCGATGGTCAGGGCTATTCGTCCTCCTCCTCGAACTCCACCAGTACGTCCAGTTCGAAGGCCAGCGCCTCCACCGCCTCGCGCACCTTCTGCGCCGTGGACAGGTTTGGGGCGTCGATTTCGATCTCGTGCATGTCGGGTCCGCTGACGTCGCTGAGCCCGGCCGAACTCGAATCGAAGTCGTCCATGTGCGGCATCAGGTCGCCGACCTCCTCCACGTGCTCGATGCCGTCCAGGCTGGTGAGCAGGTTGCCGATGGCGCGGACGTCGTCCTCGCTACCAGTGACGCGCAGTCGGAGCAGGGGCATGGCAACACTCGCCGGTGTGGGGTGCCGTCAGGCTAGGCAGCGATTGGCTAAGGCGGCGTGATGGCGTGGCCGGCCCGCGGGTCCGCCAGCGCAACGGCAATGCACGGTCGGCGCTGGTGGCGGCAGGAGGCACGGATGCGGCGTCATCCGGGTCCCGCATGGCGGGTGTAGGGTAGTGCCATGGAACGGACTTCGCCCATCGTGACCCTGCGCCCGCTGGAACGCGGCGACCTGCACTTCGTCCACGTGCTCAACAACAACCGCAGCGTCATGGGCTACTGGTTCGAGGAGCCCTACGAGTCGTTCGTCGAACTGGAAGAGCTGTACCGCAAGCACATCCATGACCAGTCCGAGCGCCGCTTCATCATCCAGGACGGGGCCGGCGAGCGGGTGGGGCTGGTGGAACTGGTGGAGATCGACCACCTGCATCGGCGTGCGGAGTTCCTGATCATGGTCTCGCCGGAGCACCAGGGCCGAGGGTATGCCCGTGTCGCCACGCGGCTGGCGATCAACTACGCGTTCCGGATGCTCAACCTCTACAAGCTCTACCTGCTGGTGGATGTGGACAACGCGCGCGCGATTCGTGTCTACGAGGGGGCCGGGTTCCGCCGCGAGGGGGTGCTGGTGGACGAGTTCTTCAGCGACGGGCGCTACCACGACGTGTTGCGCATGTGCCTGTTCCAGCACGAAGTGCTGGGCCGCGGGCGCGGTGGAGGCGACTGAGCCTGCTCCGGATGTCCGGCGCTGTCACGGCGTCAGCGGGCGACGCTTGCTGGCGTGCCTGCGGGGGTACCGGCCACGGGGATTGGACGGGCGATGAATTTGCCGGCTAGATTGGGGGTGTAACAGGGGGTTACATCACTTTGGGGACATCGCCAATGCTTTCCATCGCACGTCGCACCACGTTGTGCCGGGCCGTCGCGCTCGCGCTTTCGCTGCCGGTTGCCGCCACCGCCTTCGCCCAGGAGGCCGCGCCAACCGCGGCCCAGGATGAAGCGGTCACCCAGTTCGAGACTGTACGCACCATCGGTTCGCGCCGCATCGACCGCACCTCGGACACCACCACCCCGGTGCCGGTGGACGTATTGCCCATGTCCGACGCGGCCGAGCATGGCGCGCAGTTCGACCTGGCGCAGACGCTGCAGTACACCGCACCTTCGTTCAACTCCACGCGCCAGACCGGCGCGGACGGCGCCGACCTGGTGGATGGCGCTGCGCTGCGCGGCCTGGGCTCGGACCAGACCCTGGTGCTGGTCAACGGAAAGCGCCACCACACCGTGTCGCTGGTCAACATCTACGGCGCGCGTGACCGAGGCAACACCGGCACCGACCTCAACGCCATCCCGTTGCTGGCCATCGACCGCATCGAGATCCTGCGCGACGGTGCCGCCGCGCAGTACGGCTCCGACGCCATCGCCGGGGTGATGAACATCGCGCTCAAGCGCAGCAAGGGCTGCGAGGCGGTGCTGGGTTGGGGGCAGTATTCGGAGGGCGATGGCGAGAACTTGCTGGCTTCGGCGTACTGCGGCGTGGGCTTCGCCATGGGCGGCGGCTTGTCGGTCACCGGGGAATGGCAGGATCGCGACCGCTCCAATCGCGCCACCGACTTCAACCCGCTGCGCACCATCGGCGACTCCAAGGTGGAAAACCGCACGGTCTATCTCAACGGCGACGCGCCGCTGGGCGAGGTCGGAGAGGTGTACTTCACCGCGGGCATGCAGAACCGCGACGCCTCGTCGGCGGCGTGGGCGCGTGGCGGCATCGGCAGCGACGACATCCCGTCGCGTAATTCCGAGGCGATGTATCCCGACGGTTTCGTGCCCTTCATCGACGGCGTGCTGGATGACCGCTACGGCATCATCGGCCTGCGGGGCGACGCGGGTGCGTGGCACTGGGATGTGTCGTACACGCATGGTTACAACGAGTTCGAGTACACCATCCGCCACACGCTCAATGCGTCCATCGCCAACCTCGACCGGACCAACGGTGGTGCAGGCATCAGTCCGAGCGAGTTCGACGCGGGTGGCTTCTCGTTCGAGCAGGACACCGCCAACTTCGACGTGTCGCGTTATTTCGACGGCGTGCTCAACGGCCTGAACGTGGCGTTCGGCGCCGAAGCGCGCGAGGAGCGCTACCGCATCCGCGCCGGCGAACCGGGGTCGTACCAGGACGTGGACGGCGTGGGCGAGGGCGGCAACGCCGGCAGCCAGGGCTTCCCGGGCTTCCAGCCGGGCGACGTGACCGACCGCAGCCGCGACAGCACCGCGCTGTACGCCGACTTCGAACTGGATGTCACCGACCGCTTCATGACCGCGTTCGCGGTGCGTTACGAGGACTACAGCGACTTTGGCGACACGCTCAACGGCAAGCTGGCGGCGGCGTTCCACGCCACCGACAACCTGCTGCTGCGCGGCTCGGTCAGCACCGGGTTCCGCGCGCCTTCGCTGCAGCAGAAGTACTTCTCCTCGACCATCACCGACTTCATTGGCGGGCAGCCGGTCGACATCGTCATCGCGCCCAACGACAGCGCGCTGGCGCAGGCGGCGGGCATCCCCAACCTGGTGGAGGAGCAGTCCACCAGTGTCACGCTGGGCCTGACCTGGGCGCCGCGCGACAACCTGTCGGTGACGCTGGACGCCTACCGCATCGAGATCGACGACCGCGTGGTGCTCAGCGGCGAGTTCGACAACACCGATCCCAACATCGGCCCGGTGCTGGATGACCTGGGTGTCGGCCTGGCGCGGTTCTTCTTCAACTCGGTGGACACCCGCACCACCGGCGTGGACCTGACCGTGTCGCACGACATGGCGCTGGGCGGCGGCAAGCTGGCCAGCTTCCTGGGCCTGAACTACGGCAAGACCGAGATCACCCAGGTGCACACGCCGCCGCAACTGGTCGGCCGCGAGGACACCCTGCTGAGCGAGCGCGAGCGTCTGTTCATCGAAGGCGCCGCGCCGCGACTGAAGGCGGTAGCCGGCTTCGACTACACCTGGGGCAAGTGGGCGCCGAGCCTGAAGGTCATCCACTTCGGCAAGCAGACCCTTGGCACGTGGACCGGTGGTGGCGTGCACCAGGACTACGACGCCAAGACCTCGGCGGACGTCAGCCTGACCTACAGCTTCACCGACAAGGCGAAGTTCACCGTCGGTGCGTCCAACATCTTCGATGTGTACCCGACCAGGCAGGACCCGAACGAGACCGACAACGGCCACATCTACGAGAGCGTGCAGTTCGGTATCAACGGGGCCAGCTACTTCGCCCGCTTCTGGATGAAGTTCTAAGCGGGGGCGCCATCGTCCGGCTGGGGCGCGCGCACCACCGTCACGGTGCACGTCGCCTCGGCCACCACGCGCGCCGAGACGCTTCCAAGCAACCGGCGCACGCCGGTGATGCCGCGTGCGCCCATCACCAGGTGGTCCACGCGGTTGTTGCGCGCGAACTCGATCAGCGCTTCGGCAGGGTCGCTGTGCTCCAGCACGTGCACGGTCAGCGGGCGGTCGCCCAGCTTGAGCGGTCGCGCCCAATGGCGCAGTGCCAGCAGACGCTTGACGTGGCGGTTGCGGCCTTCGGCATCGATGTTGCTGTCCAGGCCGATGCGCGGCGTGCGCATCACGGTGACGCATGCCAGCCGCGCCTGCGGGAAAGTGGACAGCACCCGCTGCAGCGCCAGTTGCAGCGCGTCGGTCAGGCGCGGGTCGTCGTGTTTCAGGTCCACGGCCACCATCAACAGCGGCGCTTCGTCCAGTTGCTGGCCGGGGCGGCCGCGCGGGTCGTGCTCGTAGCCCTTGCTGCGCCACCAGCGTTGCAGGCGGGTCCAGCGCCCGGCCCGCTGCGCACGCTCGGCGCGCTCGGTCAGCGGTACCTGGTCACGGTGCTGCAGCGCGTGCGCGACTTGTGCGGCCGTGGCGTAACGGTGGTCAGGGTCGACCTCCAGGCAATGCAGGATGATCTCCTGCAGCCAGCGCGGCAGGTCCTTCTGCAGCGCGCGCGGCGGCACCGGGTCCTGGTACAGCCGCCGACGCAGGCCCGCCGGGCTGGTCGGGTTGCCGAACGGCCGCTCGCCGGTGGCCAGGTGGTAGAGCGTCACGCCCAACGCGAACAGGTCGCTGCGCGGGTCGTTGCGTACGCCCAGCACCTGCTCGGGCGCGATGTACGGCGCGGTGCCGATGGGGATGTTGAACTGCTCGGCCAGCAGGTCTGGCAGGTGCGCGTGGTGCGACAGGCCGAAGTCAATCAGCGCGATGCTGCCGTCCGCGCGGCGAAGCAGGTTGCTGGGCTTGATGTCCAGGTGCACCACGTGCTGCTGGTGCACGGCATGGATGGCGGTGGCCGCAGCAATGCCCAGTTCGGCGACCTGCGCTGGCGGCAGCGGCGCGTGCTCCAGCAACGGCCGCAGCGTGTCGCCGTGCAGATGTTCCATCACCAGCCAGGGCTGGTCCTCGAAGTCACCGCTGGCGATGAAGCGCGGCACGTGCGGGCCGGACAGCGCCGGCAGGATCATCCGCTCCACCTCGAAGCCGACGATGTGCGTGGCCGCCTCGCCGTAGCCGATGCGCGGCAGCTTCATCAGCAGTTCGTCGGCGTGGTCGGGGTGGCGCACGCGCCACAGCGTGGCCATGCCGCCTTCGTGCAGCGGGCCCAGCAGCTCGAAGCCGCCGATCTGCATGCCCGGTTGCACGCGCACGGGCATGTCAGCGGCCTTCGCCCAGGCGCGCCGCGAACGCCGGTGGCAGGCCGGCGCGCAGGATGCGGGCGCTGGCCGCCTCGTGGTCGTAGGGCACGCGCAGGCAGGTCAGGCTGTTGCGTTCGGTGTCCATCCAGCCACAGCACGCGGCGGGGTTGCCGTCGCGCGGTTGCCCCACCGATCCGGGGATGGCCAGCCAGCGCAGCGTCGGCGCCAGCGGGATGGGGAAGTCGCTTCGCGGCGTGAAGTGCCCCGCGTCCAGCCCGCCGGGTCGGGTGTGGTACAGCGCAGGCTCGTGCATGTGCCCGCAGAAGGTGATGCGCTGGCCGGTTGCGGCCAGGCTCTGGGTGGCGGCACGCGCGCCGGTGATGTAGCCCCAGTTGGCGGGCGCCCACGCGTTGGCGTGCACGTACAGACGGTCCTCGTCCTCCACTGACAGCGGCAGGCTGGCGAGGAAGGCGCGTTGCGCGTCGTCGAGCTGGTGGTGCGTCCACGCCACCGCGGCGCGCGCCTCGGCATGCATGTGTTCGGTGCCGCCGCGCACGGCGGCTTCGTCGTGGTTGCCCAGTACCGCCACGCCGCCGTCATCGACCAGTCGTTGTACGGTGTCCACCGTCCACGCCGGGTCCGCGCCATAGCCCACCAGGTCGCCCAGCACCACGGCGCGGTCGAAACCGACCTTGCGCAGCCGCTTCAGGCAGGCCTCGAAAGCCTCGCGGTTGGCGTGCAGGTCGGCGAAGAAGGCCAGGCGCATCGGGTCAGTGTGCGGTCGCGTCGGCGTCGATGGTAGGCAGCCCCCGACGCCGGCGCGATGCGGCTTTGGTCGCGGCGTTCATCCGGTCGTGTCGCACGGGCAAGGGCGGGTCAGGGCGCCTTGGGCGTACGCGTGGGGAGCAGCACGTTGCACACGTTGATGTGGCCGGCGGGGCGCTTGTAGAACGCATCGCGGCGATTGCGGCGCGCTTCCACCAGCTCATCGAACAACGCGGTGTCGGTACGCAGCACCTCCAGCGGCGTGCGCTCGGCCACGGGCACGTCCTGCGCCAGGCGGATGGCCTGGATGCCCGCGTACTGCTCCGGCTTCTCGTAGAAGCCCAGCGGGCCGGTGCCGCGCGGCAGCACCGACAGCAGTTCCATGCCCTGCACCACGTGACCGACCACGGTGATGTTGCGGTCCAGCTGGCGCGGTGACTGGCCGGTGACCACGTACAGTTCGGCCCCGGTGCTGGAGTCCTCGTCGTTGTTGCGGCCCGCACCCACCGCGCCATAGCAGTGCGCCAGCCACGCGCGCCCGGCCTTGGGGTCACGACCGACCGGGAAGCCTTCGGCAAAGCCGGCCTGCGGCGACCAGCCGTCCACGTCGGGCAGGGCGCGGAACGCCAGCCCCTTGGCCGGACGCTCGAACTCCGCCGGCAGCTTGGCCTTCGCGCTGCCCATCGTCTTCTTTTTGGCTTCGTCTTCGGCGTTGGGGTCGCCCCACTGCACGACGAAGTTGTCCTGCGAGCGGATGATCGCCAACCCGTTCCAGTAGCCCTCGTGCGCCAGCGTGGTGATGTTGGCGACGTGCGCGGGGGCGAAATCCGGGGCCAGTTCGATGATCACGCGACCCGTGGCCAGGTCCAGGTAGAGCGTGCGCGCGGGGTCCAGCGTGCGCCAGTCGGACGGCTTGCTCGCATCCAGGATCTCCTGCGTGCTGCGCGTCTTGGCGGGCGGCGTGGCGGCGAAGGCCAACGGGGCGACGGCACAGGCCAGCAGTACGGACAGGGCGAGCCGCGCGAAGGCGCGTGACGCCACGCCAGAGGCAGGCCCCGATTGGCGAATCCGCAGCTGTCCGGTCCTCTGCGTGGATTCGGGGAGAGATGGGGTGGGCGGTGCGGAAGGCGTCAGACGCATGAGTCGTTCCTTGGCGGGCCGTGGGCGGTATGGCCCGAGTGTAGACGTGCCTCCACTCGCCGACGAGGCCGCCGCGCCGGGCATGGCCTTCGCCCCGGATGACTAATGACAGGGGCGCTATATCGAAGTTGGTACTAGTATCCACTTCAAGCTAGTGGACCCCCACCATGACCGACCTCGACGCCCAACTCAGGAAGTTCCAGAAGGAGCTGAGCACCGGCACGGTGTCGCTGGCCCTGCTGGCGGTCCTGGCCGAGACCGGCGAGCCGATGTACGGCTACCAGATCGCCAAGCGCCTGGAGCGCGACGGCGGCGGTGTACTGAGTGGCAAGCAGAGCGCGCTGTACCCGGTGCTGCGCAACCTGGAAGGGGCCGGGTTGCTGGGCAGCCATGTCGAACCGTCCGTGGCGGGGCCGCCGCGACGCTATTACCGCCTCACCGACGCGGGCCACCAGGCGCTGCGTGACTGGGCCGCCGCGTGGCGCGCGACCCGCGATTCCGTCGATTCCGTGCTCAAAGGGATACCGCAATGAACACCGACAGCACTTTCCCCGGTGGCCTGCCCACCAGCATCCCCGGGTACCTGGACCGGCTGCGCGTGGCCCTGGCGGGCGCCGACCCGTCACTGGTGCAGGACGCGCTGTACGACGCGGAGGAATACCTGCGCTCGGAACTGGCCGAGAACCCCGGCAAGAGCGAGGCCGAGGTGATCGCCGCGGTGTCCGGCAGCTACGGCGCGCCCGACGAAGTGGCCGACATCTACCGCGACACCGAGGTCAAGGTGCAGGCCGCGCTGCGCACCCCGGTGGCCCCACCGCAGCGTTCGCTGCTGGGTCGCTTCTTTGGCGTGGCCGTCGACCCGCGCGCCTATGCAGCGCTGTTCTACATGCTGCTGTCGCTCGCCACCGGCATCTTCTACTTCACCTGGGTGGTGGCCGGCGGGGCGGTGTCGCTGAGCCTGCTGGTGCTGATCATCGGCATCCCGCTGCTGCTGCTGTTCCTCGGTTCGGTGCGGGTGCTGTCACTGGTCGAAGGCCGCCTCGTCGAAGTGATGCTGGGGCAACGCATGCCGCGTCGCCCGCTGTACGCCAACCGCGGCAAGCCGTGGCGGCAGCGCATCACCGAACTGTTCACCGATCCGCGCATCTGGGGCACGTTGCTGTACTTCGTCGCGATGATGCCGCTGGGCGTGGCGTACTTCACCATCGCGGTGACGTTGCTGACGATGTCGCTGGCCTTCATTGCCGCACCCATCGGCGTGTGGACCGGGCTGGTGGACGCCCACGTGGACTACACCGGCTGGCAGCTGGTGGGTTGGGACGGGCAGGCCTGGGGTACGTCGGCCGAGGCGTGGATGTTGCCGCTGATGCTGGTAGCCGGCGTGCTGCTGCTGTTCCTCACCTTGCACATCGCACGTGGCATTGGTCGCCTGCACGGCATCCTGGCGAAGCACCTGCTGGTGAAGTCGGCGCAGTACAGCTGACCCGGCAGCGGGTCGGACGCGCCGGATCCACGAGGCTCCCGATGCAGGAAGGCCCGGTATGAAGCAGGGCCTTCTGCGTTGATCGTGTACGGTGCAGCCCGCGCGCGCCTACTTTGCGTACTGGGCGATGAAGTCCCGCACCTTGGGATACACCTGGGTGCGCCAGCGACGGCCACTGAAGATGCCGTAGTGGCCCGCACCCTGCACGGTCAGGTGGTGCTGGTCCTTTTCCGGAATGCCCGTGCACAGCTTGTGCGCCGCGCGCGTCTGGCCCTGGCCGGAGATGTCGTCCAGCTCGCCTTCGATGGTCAGCAGCGCGGTGCCCTTGATGTCGCCGGGCTTCACGCGTTCGCCGCGCACGTCCCACAGGCCGCGCGGCAGCAGGTGCTCCTGGAACACGATGCGGATCGTGTCCAGGTAGTACTCGCCCGGCATGTCGAGCACGGCGTTGTACTCGTCGTAGAACCGGCGGTGCGCATCGGCGTCGTCCAGGTCGCCCTTCACCAGGTTCTGGTAGAAGTCCCAGTGCGATTCGAAATGCCGCTCCGGGTTCATCGCCACGAACCCGCTGTGTTGCAGGAAACCCGGATACACCCGGCGCCCCGCACCGGGATAGTTGGACGGCACCGGATGCACCAGGTGCGACTCGAACCACCAGTACGGTTTCTGCGCCGCAAGGTCATTGACCTGTGTCGGGCTCTCGCGGGTATCGATCGGTCCGCCCATCATCACCAGCGAGCGCGGCGTGGCTTCCCCGCGCGAGGCCATCAGCGACACCGCCGCCAGCACCGGCACGGTCGGCTGGCACACGCTGATCACGTGCAGCTTGTCGGCGCCGATGTGGCGGATGAATTCCTGGATGTAGGCGACGTAGTCGTCCAGATGGAAGGGGCCCTCGGACTGCGGCACCATGCGCGCGTCCACCCAGTCGGTGATGTACACCTTGTGGTCGCGCAGCAGGGTCTTCACCGTGTCGCGCAGCAGCGTCGAGTGATGCCCCGATAGCGGCGCCACCACCAGCACCGAGGGGTCATCCTTCAGTTCGGTCAGGTTGCCCGCGTCATCGGTGTAGCGCTTGAAGCGCAACAGCCGGCAGAACGGTTTGACGATGACCTCCCGTTCCACCACCGGGTACGGCACGCCGTCGATCTCGACATTGTGGATGCCAAATTCGGGCTTCTCGTAATCCTTCCCGACGCGGTACAGCAGTTCGTAGCCGGCGGCGACGCGCGACGCGCCGGGCAAGGTCGACAGCCAGCTGCCCGACGCCGAGAACATCTTGGAGCCGGCATCGGCCCAGTAGGTCATCGGCGCCATCCAGGCGCGGCCAAGTTCGTGAAGCTGGTAGAGAAACATCCGGTCCGCCCCTGTTCAACGGAACATGCTGCAGTGCAGCGTAACGGATTGGCATGGCGGAAACGTTAACGCAGCGCACACGACCGGGAAGCTTGGCCCCGCGGCTTTCCGGGTTTCCACGGCTCGACCCCGCGCATGGGATGGGTCGCGGTCAGCCGGCTGCGGATACTTCCAGGGCAGCCGCGTCGTCGTACAGCGCCGGCGAGAGCCACAGATGGGAGCCCAGGGGCGCCAGCCCCAGCGCACCCAACCGCTCCCGGTAGAAGCGCGCCGGGCGCTGCTTGAATCCATGGGTGTCGCCCTCGATGCCGTCCTCGTGGGCAAAGGTCTCCAGGAACGCCACGCCGCCGCAGAGTTCGGCCAGCGCCGGCAGCCCGCGGTCGAGTTCGCGCGTCTCCAGGTAATGCAGCACGTCGCTGCACACCAGCAGGTCCACCGGCGCACAGGGCCGCAGGTGTTCGAAGTCGCCGAAGCGGGCCAGGTGCAGGTTGCGCCGCTTGCCGAAACGCCCGACCGCATATTCGCTGCTGTCGAAGCCGAGGTACTGCACGCGCGGGCGCAGCTTGCGCAGCGGCGCCCGCCATGCGCCTTCGCCGCAACCGATGTCCAGCACGGTGCGGATCGGCCGCTCCAGGTGGTATTCGGCCGTGGCCACGGCCAATGCCACCTTGCGCGCCAGCCGCGCGCTGCCGCCAATGGCCTGGTCCTTCAATGCGGGATCGCGGTACCAGCGCTCGAAGTAGGCGGCGTCGTATTGCTTGGTCATGGGCATGTCGGTTGGACCTGGGGCGGCTGCAGCGCGGGCGCGTGCCGGGGCATGCGATCCTATCGCGTCGAATCCATACCCGGAACGTTTCGCATGCATGCCTATCTCTGGCTCAAGACCGCCCACCTCGTGTTCGTGATCGCGTGGATGGCCACCGTGTTCTACCTGCCGCGCATCCTGGTCAATCTGGCGGAAGCGGGCGACGACGCGGCGGTGCGGGCGCGGCTGGTGCTGATGGGCCGCAGGCTGTACCGCTTCGGCCACCACATGTTCGGCGTGGCCTTCGTGCTGGGGCTGGTGCTCTGGCTGGGCTACCGGGTGTTCCCTGGCCTGCCGACGATGGTGGCGGCAGGCAGCGGCTGGCTGCACGCGAAGCTGCTGCTGGTCGCGCTGCTGTTCGGGTACTACATCGTGGCCGGACGCTGGCTGAAGGGCGCCGATGCGGGCAAGGCGTTGCCGTCGTCGAAGGCGCTGCGCTGGTTCAACGAGGTGCCGCTGGTGCTGCTGGTGGCCGTGGTCTACCTGGTGCTGGCCAAACCGTTCTGACCACCGGGGCCGCGCACGCGAGGCATCGCGTCGCGGCCCGGACTGCGCCCGGTCAGGGCGCCGTGGATTGCGGGAACGCCGGCAGTTTCACCGGCACGCCATCGGCGTTGCAGTTGCCCAGCGTGCACTGTGCGCCGCGCAGCGCCGGCATCGCCTGCAGCATGACGTGGTAGATCGCGTTCTGCTCGACGCTGCCGCGCACGGCGCCGCTGCCGGGGCCGCGCGCCCAGATGCCCACGTCCTCGCCGCCGTGGGTTTCATTGGACAGGGGCACGATCGCCTCCTGCAGGTAGTCGGCGTGCCCGGTGTCCACGTCGGTCAGGTCCGGTCGTCCCTGGGTCGCGGCCTGGTAGCCGCTGGTGGACGAGACGAACGACTTCGGCCCTTCCGGTGACTGCGCGGTCGCGCCCACGTAACCCGGGCCGTTGGCGTAGCTGAGCGTGGTGTAGGGCAGGCCCAGTGCGTCCCGCGCCAGTTGGCCGGGTTCGCCTTCCTCGCCGCTGCCGCCGCGCACCTTGCCCAGGATCGGGTTGCCGCGGTCGGGGTAGCCGGCGAAACTCAGCGTATGCGCATGGTCGGCGGTGACCAGGATCAGCGTGTCGTCGGCGGACGTCATGGTGTCGGCCGCCTTGACCGCGTCACTTAGCGCGATGGTGTCGAGCAGCGCGCGGTAGGCATTGCCCTTGTGGTGCGCGTGGTCGATGCGGCCGGCTTCCACCAGCAGCACGTAACCCTTGGGGTTGCGACGCAGGCGGGTGATCGCCGCGCGGGTCATCTCCGCCAGTGACGGCTCGCCGTCGCCGTCGACCTTGCGCTCGTGCTCGTACTGCATGTGATCGGGCTCGAACAGCGCCAGCAGCGGCGCGTTGTCCGGCGCCTTCTGCAATTGCCGCGTGTTCCACACGTAATAGCCGCCCGGGTGGCGCTGCTTCCACTCGGCGACGAGGTCGCGCTCGTCCAGGCGCAGGCCGATCTTGTCGTCGTACTCCGGGTCGCGCTGGCCCACGGGCATGAACTGGCCGCGGCCGCCCCCCATCAGCACGTCCGGCCCGTGGCCGAAGCGCGTTTCCACCATCTGCCGGGCGATGTCGATGCAGCCGGCGGCCTTGGCGGCTTCCGGCACGTCGGTGTCGCTCTCCCAGTTGCGGTCGGCCGAATGGGCGAAGGTGGCGCCGGGGGTGGCATGGGTTACGCGGGTGGTGGTCACCACGCCGGTGGCCAGGCCCTGGCTGGCGGCGGCCTCCCACAGGGTCTGCACCGGCGCCGCCAGTGCCCCGCCGCAATCGCCGCGACGGGCCTGCTGGCCGATGCTGAGCACACCCAACCGGGTCTTCACGCCGGTGGCCATGGCGGACATGGTGCCGGCAGAGTCGGGCGTCTGCGAGTTGGTGTTGTAGGTCTTGCTGAGCGCGGTGTACGGGAAATGCTCCCAGCCCAGGCGGTTCTCCTCGCCGGGGTGGCCCTGGCGCTGGCCGTCGAGGATGCGCGCGGCGGCCACGGTGGTCAGGCTCATGCCGTCGCCAACGAACAGGATCACGTTCTTCGCCCGGCCGCCCATGGCCCCGCGGGCAGCGGCCTGGGCGGCGCCGTCGCGGTACCACCAGTCCGGGGTCTCGCCGGTGGGGCGGGCAATGACCGGCACGTCGACGGCCACTGCCGATGCCGGGTCGGGCATGTCAGCGTGGGGGGTGGCAGCGGATTGGGGCAGGGTGGTGCAGGCGCTGGCGAGCAGCAGGGGGGCGAGGAACAGGGCGCGTTGCGGCCCGGACGGCAAAGTCATGGGGCGTTTCGATGGAAGAGCGAGTGGATGGAGCGATTATGCCCGCGCTTTGTTGCGATTCGGCCTACCGTGTGTTGCACCAGCGGCGTCGCGCGGTGGCGATGGCTCGGTTATCGTTCAAGGCTGACCTTTGATGGCGCGCCCATGTCCCTGATCTCCGCGTGGTTCCGCATCCCGTTCTGGCAACGGGTCGTGGCCGGCTTCGTGCTTGGCGCCCTCGCCGGCTGGGCAGCGGGGCCATCGGCCGAAACGTGGTTCGGCCCCATCGGCGACCTCTACGTCACCCTGATCATGATGATCGCGGTGCCGCTGGTGTTCTTCGCGGTGATCAACGCGGTGGCGTCGCTGAGCGGGCAGAAGTCGATTGCGGCATTGGCCGGTCGCACCTTCGCGTGGTTCGCCATCACCGCGGTGCTGGCGGTGGGCGTGGGCCTGCTGTTCGGCTGGATCATCCAGCCGGGCAGTGGCGTTGGCGTACTGCAGGTGGCTTCGGACTACAAGCCCAAGAACGTGCCCGGCGCGCTGGACATGCTGCTCAACCTGGTGCCCTCCAACCCGTTCCAGGCCTTGTCCGGCGCGGCGACGGCCAGGCTGGCGGACGGCACCAAGGTGCTGGTGCCACGCAGCGGCACGGTGCTGCAGGTGATCTTCTTCGCCGGCCTGGTCGGTTTCGCCATGGTCAAGCTGGGCGAGAAGGTGGCCGGCATCCGCAAGCTGGTGGGCGAAGCCAGCGACGTGATGATCCAGGTGACCCGCTACGTGCTGGAGTTCACCCCGTTCGGCACCTTCGGCCTGATCGCCGCGCTGGTGGGCGGCTACGGCTTCGACCAGTTGCGCCCGCTGCTGAGTTTCGTGGTGGCCCTGTACCTGGCCTGCGCCTTCCACATCGTGGTGGTCTACGGCGGGTTGCTGCTGGCGCATGGGTTGAACCCGTTGAAGTTCTTCCGCGGCGCGGCGCCGGGCATGCAGGTCGCGTTCGTGGCCTCCAGCAGTTTCGCCGCGCTTCCGGTGTCGCTGCGCAGCACCACCCACAATCTCGGCGTGGACAAGGACTATGCCGCATTCGCGGTGCCGCTGGGCGCGACCATCAAGATGGACGGCTGTGGCGCGATCTACCCGGCGTTGGCGGCGGTGTTCATCTCGCAATACGCCGGCATCGAACTGTCGTTGTCGCAGTACCTGGTCATCGCGCTGGCCTCGGTGCTGGGCAGCTTCGGCACCGCGGGCGTGCCGGGCACCGCGGTGATCATGGCGACGGTGGTGCTGAGCGCCGCCGGCCTGCCACTGGAAACCATCGGCTACCTGTACGCCATCGATCGCGTGCTGGACATGATGCGCACCATGACCAACGTGACCGGGCAGATGCTGGTGCCGGTGCTGGTGGCCAAGGAGACCGGCCTGCTTGACCAGGAGGTCTACAACGCCGCGTCGAGCAACGTCGGCCTGCAGGAAGGCGAGGAACGCGGGCGCGAGTCCGCCTGAGGCCTCAGATGCTCGAGTAGTCCCACGACACCATCCGTCCGTCGCGGTACGGCATCACGCCGTGGAAGGCGCGCGGATCGTCGTCGAACACCAGCGGCAGGAAGTTGCGGTCGCCTTCCCACATGGGCAGGTCGTGGATGCGCTCCAGCGGTATCCACTCCAGCGTGCCTTCGGCATTGCTGGCCGGTGGCGTACCGGTGAACCCGGTGATCAGGAACACGAACCCCAGCCAGTCCTCGCCGTGCTTGCCGAAGCCCGGCCAGCTGATGGTGCCGCGCAGCGTCATCGCGGTGCAGTCGATGCCGGCTTCCTCGTGGATCTCGCGGCGCATGCCGGTCACGATGTCCTCGTCCGGTTCCAGCTTGCCGCCCAGGCCGTTGTACTTGCCCAGGTGCTGGTCCCCGGGGCGCGCGTTGCGGTGCACCAGCAGCACCTCGCGGCCATCGGGCGAGAGCACGTAGCCCAGGGTGGCGACGATCGGGGTGTACGGCATCAGGGCGTGGCCTTGCGTTGTTCGGCGGATTGCTTGTCGAACTGCCGCTCGGCATTGTCGGCGTAGGCGCGGCAGTTCATCGGCGTAGTGGGGGCTTTGGCCGTCTCGGGCGCCCAGCCGCTGGCGTCGGGATGTGGCGTGAGCAGCAGATCGCACGGCAGGGCGCGCACCTTGGTGAAGGTGGCGCGGTAGTCCTCCGCGATGCGCGGATAGCGGGCGTGTCCGTGCAGGTCATAGCCGGGTGCGGACAGGCTGTCGACATAGGCGATGCGTACGGACTTCCCGTCGCGGGTGTCGGTCCAGGTCCAGGTCAGCCCGCCGGGCGTGTGACCGGGGGTGAAGTGCGCGCGCAGTTGCACGTCGCCCAGGTCGACCACCTCGCCCTCCAGCAGCAGGCGATCCGTCTTCACCGGCGGATATACCAGGGCGTCGCCGAAGTGCAGGTCGTCGCTACCACCGCGCGCCAGCAGCACGGCCGATTCGGCATTGGTCGCGACCCGCGCACCGGTCGCGCGCTGTACCGCCGCCAGCGGGCCGGCATGATCGGCGTGCGCGTGGCTGTGCACGATCCATTTCAGCTGTCCATTGGCGATGCCGATCTCGCGCAGGTGGCTCAGCAGCATGTCCGCAGCTTGCGGCATGCCTCCATCGACCAGGACCGCACCGTCCTTGCCCACCACCACCAAGGCGCTGAGGCCTGCGGTGCCGACATACCACGTGCGGTCGGCAATCCTGAAGGGTGCGACCGGTTGTCGCCAGGATTCGCGCACTTCGTAGGCCTTCAGTTGCGGCAGCGGGGTTTCGGCGGCGAACCCTGCGGATGCGCAGGCGAGCAACAGGCAGCCGGACAGGGCAATGCGGTGTGGGGGCATGGCAGGCGTGGGCGTGTGCATGGGCGTGGGCAACAGTGTCGGTCATCCGTTGCCACCCCACCAGCGTTGCAAGGATGTCTGCGAAAAAACACCCATTCGCGCATCCACCATGTGCGCTAGAGTACCGATTCCCATTGGAAGAAGGAGTGTCCATGCGCAAGCGCACAGTGTCGGTGCTGCTGGCGGGTCTGGTGATGGCATCGGCAGCCACGTTCAGCGCGAACGCCGCCCCGGATGCCGATCGCTGGAGCGTGCCGGTTGCAGTCAAGAAGCTCGACAACGGCCTGACCGTGATCGTGTCCGAGGACCACAGCTCGCCCACCGTTGGCGTGAGCGTGGTCTACCATGTCGGCATGCGGCTGGAGCCGCGTAATCGCACCGGTTTCGCGCACCTGTTCGAGCACCTGATGTTCGAAGGCACGCCCAACGCGGGCGAGGGCGTGTTCGATCGCGTCATCACCGGTGGCGGTGGCCGCAACAACGGCTCCACCCGCCCGGACTTCACCAACTACATCGAGGTCGCCCCGGCGTCCGCGCTGGAGCCGATCCTGTGGCTGGAAGCGGACCGCATGAAAACGCTCGACTTCAACCCGGTCACGCTCAAGAACCAGCAGGACGTGGTCAAGGAAGAAATCCGCGTCAACGTGAAGAACCAGCCCTATGGCGGGTTCATGTGGCTGGATATTGGCCAGCAGGCGTTCCAGAAGTGGGAGAACAACCACGACGGTTACGGCAGCTTCCAGGATCTGGAAAACGCCAGTCTGCAGGACGTCGCAGCGTTCCACCGCGACTACTACGGTCCCAACAACGCGGTGATCGCGCTGGCCGGCGACGTCACCCCGGCGCAGGGCTTCGCGCTGGCGGAGAGGTACTTCGGCGGCATTCCCGCACGCGCCACGCCCAAGGCGCCGGACTTCCGTGAAGGCCTGAACACGCAGGAAAAGCGCCTCACGCAACCCGACGCGCTGGCACAGGTGCCCGCGATTGCCACGGCGTGGAAGATCCCCGACCGCGGCAGCAAGGACCAGGCCCCGTTCGCGGTGCTGGGCGAAGTGCTGGCCGGTGGTGATGCCTCGCGCTTCTACCAGGGCCTGGTCAAGGGGCGCGAGTTGGCACTCAACGTCGAGGCGCTGTACGGCCTGACCGATCCGTGGACCTACGACGGCCCGACCCTGTTCACCACCTTCGCGCTGTACAAGCCCAACTCCAGCGCCGACGTGCTGCTCACCGCCATCGACGAGGAGATTGCCCGCGTCATCAAGGACGGCGTCAGCGACGCCGAACTCAGACGCGTCAAGACCCGCATGCTGGCCGACTGGTACAACGGCAACGAGAGTTTCATCAGCCGTGCCGACACCCTCGCCAAGCTGCAGACCCTGTGGGGCGACGCCAACGTGGTCAACCAGATCCCCGGCTGGATCGAGAAGGTCACCTCGGCTGACCTCCAGCGCGTGGCGAAGACCTACCTGACCGCGGCCAACCGCACCACCATCGACCGCAAGCCCGCCGCCATGCTGCAGGCCGCGCCGGCCGCCGGGCAGAAGAACTGAGGAGCGCGACGATCATGACGATTGCCAAGACCCCGATCGCCACCGCGATCTCCAAGCTGTTGGTTGCCGCCGCGTTCACCACCGTGCTGGCGTCCACCGCCATCGCCGGCCCCAAGGCCCAGCTGCCCAAGGACCTGCCCCCGTACGCGCCCGATGGCGTGCTGCCGGTAGCGGACATCGCGCAGAAGACGCTGGCCAACGGCATGGCCGTGTGGGTGGTGCCGCGTGATGGCCTGCCGCGCGTGGACTACGTGCTGGCCCTGCGCGGCGCCGGCTTTGCCGCCGACGCTGCCGACAGCCCGGCGTTCGCCACCATGCTTGCCGGCCTGCTGACCGAGGGCACCGCCCAGCGTGACTCCAAGGCCATTGCCGAGGCCGCGCAAGGCTTCGGCGGCAGCGTGGGGGCCGGCGCAGGCAACGATGGTGTGACCCTGTTCGGCAACGCGCTGTCCTCGCATCGCAAGGGCATGCTCGACCTGCTCGCCGAGGTCGCCCGCCAGCCTTCGTTCCCGGAGAAGGAAGTGAAGCTGGCCCAGGCCAACGCACTGCAGGGGCTGAAGGCGGCCGAGGCGCAGCCGGGCTTCAAGGCGACGCGCGCGCTGCTGGCCGCCACCTATGGCGACCACCCGTACGCCCGCGTCCAGCCGACCGAGGCCGGCATCACCGCCGTCACCGCCGACAAGCTGCGTGGCGAGCATGCACGCCGCTTCCGTCCGGAGCGTGCGTTGCTGGTGATCACCGGCAAGGTCACGCCGGCCGAAGGCTTCGCACTGGCCGAACGCGCATTCGGTGACTGGAAGGGCATCGGCACGGCGCCGGCCGAGGTGGCGGCGGCGCGCCGCGAGGCCCAGCCGTCCCACGTGCTGATCCAGCGCGACGGCAGCGTGCAGTCCTCGCTGGCGCTCGGTCGCCCGGCCATTGCGGCGACCGATGCGGACTACATCCCGGCGCAACTGGCGGGCATCGTGCTCGGCGGTGGTTTCAGCAGCCGCGTGATGCAGAACCTGCGCGAGGACAAGGGCTACACCTACGGCGTGCGTGCCGGCCTGGCCGCAGCACGGGCGGGTGGCCGCATCTCCGCCGGTGCCGACGTGCGCAACGAGGTCACCGGCGCGGCCATCAAGGAATTCTTCCACGAGTTCGACCGGCTGGGCACCGAGCCCGTACCGGCCACCGAACTGGAAGACACCAAGCGCTACGTGGCCGGTGGCTACCTGATCACCAACCAGATGCAGGGCGCGGTCGCGGCCACGCTGGCCAACAACTGGCTCTCGGGATTGCCGGCAGAGTTCCTGGGCCAGTACGTGCCGAAGATCCGCGCGGTGGACGCCGCACAGGTGCAGGCCATGGCGAAGAAGTACTACGCACCCAGGGACCAGTCGATCATCGTGGTCGGTGATGGCAAGGCGGTGGCCGAGCAGCTCAAGCCGTACGGCGAGTTCGAACGTCGCGGCAAGTAAGCCGCCGCGTCGAAAGGTGCAATGGAGAAGCCGGCCCATGGGCCGGCTTTTTCATGGTGGGCTGGAAAGGCCCGACCCGGGAACGTGCTTGGAAGGGGCCGGGGTGGGCCTGGCGTGAGCCTGCGGGAACCAACGGTGCCCGCCGTGGCCGGTCACAGCTTCGGCAGCAACTTCGGCCGATGCACCAGCCGCGCCGCCAGCAGGGCCGCGGGAATGGGCAGCAATAATCCCGCCGCCGCCAGCCATGTGGTGTGCGGCCCCCGTACGATCATCGCCACCACGCCCGACATGACCACCAGCGCGACGAATACCGCCGCCGCATTCTGGTGTCGGGCGATCTTCGCTGCGGCCAGGCCCCCGGTGAACGCGCCCGCCACCCAGGCCAGCGCCAGCACCACCTTGCCCATGGCCGGCAGCTCCAGCACGAACCGGGCGAACGCCGCCTCGTGTTCCGGGTTCGTCGGGTCGAGGCCGGGCGGGGGCGGGTAGGCCAAGTGGCCGATCGCCTCGATGCCCATGATCGTGAGGAACATCACCACCGTGCCCACCACCATGCCAAGGATTGTCCGGCCCATCACCATGCCCCCTGTGTGAGTGGCCAGCATGGCCGCGGTCGGGCCGCCCCGCAACCTGGCAGGCGGTCTCCCGCGGGCGCCGCGGCGCGCACACGGGCGGATTCCGTCCACTCCGCCATAATGCGCAGCACCCTCCACTGCCTGCATGGAACCCGCCAATGAGTGGCCAGCAACGCGAACTGACGATGCGCTTCCTCGCCGAACCCACCGACGTGAACTACGGCGGCAAGGTGCACGGTGGCATGGTGATGAAATGGATCGACCAGGCCGGCTATGCCGCGGCCGTGGGCTGGAGCGGTCATTACAGCGTCACGGTGGCGGTGGGCGGCATCCGTTTTGTCGCCCCGATCCACATCAGCGACCTGGTCACCGTGCGCACCAAGCTGGTCTACACCGGGTCCAGCAGCATGCACTTCGCGGTGGACGTGAAGGCGCGCGACCCCATGGGCGGGGAAGAGCGATTGTGCACCCACTGCATCATCGTGTTCGTTGCGATGGGGCAGCAGGTCCCGGCACGACCGGTGCCCGTGCCCCCCTGGACGCCCACCAGCGAAGACGACCAGCGCCTGGCCGAGTACGCACTCAAGGTGATGGAGCTCAGCAAGGGCATCGAAGCGACGATCGAGGCGATTGCCGGCTGATCGACGGTCGGTCAATCGCAAAGGCCGCCCTTCGAGGCGGCCTGTCCTTGTCTCTTCCGGGGTCTCCGGCCAGTCCGCTCAGATGCCTTCGACGCGCCGGGCTTCCATGAACTTGCCGCTCCAGTAGCCGGTCTCCAGGCTGGACACGGTCACGTCCTTGCCCTTGCTGGGGGCATGCACGAAGCGGCCTTCGCCCACGTAGATGCCCACGTGGTCCACCCGGCCCTTGCGGCCGAAGAACACCAGGTCGCCCGCGGCCAGTTGTGCGCGGTCGCTGATGGCGCGCCCGGTCTGGGCCATGTCACGGGACACGCGCGGCAATTCGATCCCCAGGGCGTTGCGGAACACGTAGCCCACCAGGCCGCTGCAATCGAAGCCGTCCGGCGTGGTTCCGCCCCAGCGGTATGGAGTGCCCAGCAGGGCCAGCGCGCGCGACAGCACCGACTTCACGCCGGTTGACGGGGCCGCGTCGGCCTCGGCGCGGTGGGCCAGGCCCGCGCCAGGGACCAGCAGGCGGTTCAGATCGCCGGCCAGCATCAGGGCGCGGTCCGAAAAGCTGGGGGAGTCGCTGACGCTGGTACGCGGGGCCGGGGCGTCGGCCGAATCGGCTGCCATGGAGCCCGCGACCTGGGGCGGCTGGGCGAACGCAGGCGCGGCCGCAATGGCCAGCACCAGCGGCAAGAAGAGTCGGGCAAGCCCACGCGTGGCGTGGTTGGAGTTGGCGGCGGAGAGGCTGCCGTGGCGAGATTTGGGATTCGTCACGCGGTCATCACTGGGTCGTCACGCCGCGATCATGCCTTCCGGATCGGTTCATTTGGTTCATAAATCGTTAAATTGTCGTTAATACCCAGGCTGGATGTCGCAAAACCTGTCGGATGTCACTCCAGCACCCGTCGGGCGCCGCTGTAGTGATCCCGCCAGTAGTGCCCGTCCAGATGGTCCAGCCGGACCGTCCCACCGGTTGTCGGGGCGTGCACGAAGCGGCCTTCGCCCACGTAGATGCCTACGTGGTTGACCCCCGAGCGGTTGCCGAAGAAGACCAGATCGCCCGCCGCCAGCCGCTCGGGCTTGATCCGGTCGCCCTGGTACTCGGCCAGTGCCCGCGAGGTGCGCGGCAGGTTGAGGGCCAGCACGTCGCGGTAGACGAAGTTCACCAGTCCGCTGCAGTCGAAACCGCCGTCCGGGGTGTTGCCGCCCCAGCGATAGGGCGTGCCGACCAGGCTGATGGCGCGCATCAGCACCGCATTGGCGGCCACGGGGTCGGATGGGGCCACCACGGGCCAGTGGCGAGCGGCGGGTGGCGCGGCGGGACGGACCGCCTCCTTGTGGCCGCCGCAGCCGGCCATCGCCAGCGCAAGCAGCAGGGCGGTGGGCAGCAGGCGGAATCCCCGGCGGACCGACGGGCGCGCAGCGTCGGGAATGGCGCAGCCGGGCCCGCGTGCTGGCGCGGGGGCGAGCTTGCCGGGATAATGCGCATCCTTCGTCACGGCCAACAGCTTGGCCGGTCACGACGGGCCCGGCAACCCCGGGTCACCGCCTGGCGGCCGCAACCGCGGCCCCGCCTGCCTTCCCTTCTGCCGCCTGCCGGCATCCAGCCCCTGCGAAGACCGCCATGAACATCGAGAAAGACCGCGTCGTCCTGTTCCACTACACCGTTTCCGAGCAGGGCCAGGAGCCGCTGGAGTCGTCCGAGGGCCGTGAGCCGCTGGCCATCCTGATCGGCCACAACAACATCATCCCGGGCCTGGAGAAGGCGATGGAAGGCAAGGCCGCCGGCGACAAGTTCGAGGTGGATGTGGCCGCCACCGATGCCTACGGCGAGCGCCGCGAGGGCATGACCCAGCGCGTGCCCAAGAAGCACTTCCAGGGCGCGAAGCTCGTTCCGGGCATGCAGGCCGTGCTGCCGACCAACTTCGGTCCGCGCGCGGTGACCATCCAGAAGGTGGGCATGAGCGTGGTCGACGTTGACCTGAACCACCCGATGGCCGGCAAGGACCTGCACTTCGCCATCGAGATCGTGGAAGTGCGCGAAGCCGCTGCCGAGGAAATCGAGCACGGTCACGTGCACGGCACGGGCGGTCACGAACACTGATCCATGGTGTCGCCGGCAGGCTGCCGGCGTGCCTTGCCCTGCAACGGCCCGCACCCGCGGGCCGTTGCCGCTTCCGGGCCATCAAGGATGCGCCGCGTGCGTCCGCCCGGAGCACCGGTTCGCCGAATGTCGGATCCGACGTGGTTGCTGCGGCCGCCCACTCAATCCGTACACTTTGCCCATGGAACAACGTGATGACGTGGTGGTGGTGGGCGCGGGCGTCTCGGGCCTGGCCAGTGCGCTGGCCCTGCTGGAGGCCGGCCGCGGGGTACGCGTGATCGACGCTGGCAGGGTGGGGGGCGGTGCCTCGCACGGCAACTGCGGCACCATCACCCCCAGCCACGCCCCCCCGCTGGCGGCGCCGGGCACGGTGTTGAAGGCATTGAAGTGGATGCTGACGCCGGATGCCCCGCTGTACGTCCCGCCGCGCCTGGACCCGCGGCTGTGGCAGTGGTTCCTGCATTTCGCGCTGCGCTGCAACCAGCGCGACTGGGAGCGTAGCGCCCGCGCGAAGGCGACGATGCTGAACGATGCGCGGGCGCGACTGCCGCGGCTGATCGAGCGCCACGGGTTGGCCTGCGAGTTCATGGAATCAGGCGAGGACTATGTGTTCCGCGATGCCGCCGCGTTCGCCCAGGGCCAACGCGAACTGGCCCTGCTGCGCGAGCTCGGGATCGACGTGGAACTGATCGACGGCCCCGCCTATGAGGCGCAGGAACCCGCGGTGAAGCCGGGCATGGCCGGTGCCATCCGCTTCTCCGGCGATGCCGCGCTGCGCCCGGACGTGTACGTCGCCGAACTGGCGCGTGCCGTGCGCGCACTCGGCGGCGTCATCGACGAACAACGGCCACTGCAGGCCATCGACACCGCTGCGGACGGCATGCGCATCGAAACATCGCAGGGTGCGTTGCACGCGCGGGATGTCGTCATCGCCACCGGTGCCTGGTCGCCGCGGCTGGCCCGGGTGATCGGCGTGCCGGCGCTGCGCCGTGCGATGCAGCCGGGCAAGGGGTATTCGATCACCTACGCACCGCCAGCAATGGTGCCGCGCCGCCCGCTCGTGCTGCGTGAGCGCTCGGTGTGCGTCACCGCGTGGCGCAGTGGCTTCCGCCTCGGCAGCACCATGGAATTCTCCGGCTTCGACGACACGCTCAACGCGCGCCGCCTCGGTGCGCTGGAACGCGGCGCAGCCGAGTACCTGCACCAGCCCGTCGGACCCGAGGTACGCGAGCGCTGGTTCGGCTGGCGGCCGATGTGCGTGGACGATGTGCCCATCATCGGTCGCGTCCCCGGCCGCCCCGGCCTGTGGCTTGCCACGGGCCACGGCATGATGGGCGTGGGCATGAGCGCGGCGACCGGACAACTGGTCGCGGACCTGGTCACCGGCCAGCCCCCTGCGCTCGACCCGGCGCCCTACCGGGTCGAGCGACTGCGCTGATCGCCTGCCCGGCAACGCGGGAGCGGCCCGCGCATGCGGCTTAAACTGTGCGGCGACCTCCGTGACCAATGCCTGCCATGCCCCCTGACACGATCAGCGACACGTTCACCCTGCATCGCGGCACCGAGCCACTGCTGGTAAGCCTGCCGCACGATGGCAGTGCGATTCCTGCAGCGCTGGCCGAACGCATGACGCCCGAAGCGCGACGCGCCCCCGACACCGACTGGCACGTCTCGCGGTTGTATGCCTTCGCCCGCGACCTGGGCGCGTCGATGCTGGTGCCCAAGTACTCGCGTTACGTGGTTGACCTCAATCGGCCGGAGGATGACACCTCGCTGTACCCGGGGCAGAACACGACGGGCCTGTGCCCGGCCGTGCGTTTTACGGGTGAGCCGGTGTACCTGGAAGAGCAGGCACCGTTACCCGACGAAGTGTCGGCGCGCTTGGAAACCTACTGGCGTCCCTACCATCTGGCCCTTGCGGAAGAACTGGCGCGGCTGAAGACCGATCACGGCCGTGTGGTGCTTTGGGAAGGCCACTCCATCCGTGGCAGCGGTTTGCAGTTCCTGTTCGAAGGCCGCTTGCCGGACCTCAACCTGGGCACCGCTGCGGGTGCCAGTTGCTCGCCTGCGGTGCAGCAACGGCTGGAGGCCGTGCTGGGTGGGCAGGGCGATTACGACTGGGTGGCCAACGGCCGTTTCAAGGGCGGCCATATCACTCGCCACTACGGCCGCCCCGGTGAGGGCGTCGACGCGGTGCAACTGGAAATCAGCCAGCGCAACTACATGGACGAGGATTCGTTCGAGTATGACGAGGCCAAGGCCGGTCGTCTGCAGCGCGTGCTGCGTCCGATGCTGGAGGCGGCGCTGGCTGCGCTGCGTTGATCCAACCGCTTCGGCTGGATCGCCGCGCCACCAAGGCTCTCGCTAGCTGCACCACATCAACCCAACTGCCGCAACCAAGGTGGCGGCTTCACCAGATCTGCCTGCAAAGAATTGCCGGCAATCAGACTTCCAGCGACGCGAGGTCGCCCTTGGTCTCCAACCACGTCTTCCGATCGCCCGCCCGCTTCTTCGCCAGCAGCATGTCCATCAGCGAGTGCGTCTGGCTGTTGTCGTCCACCGTCAGCTGCACCAGGCGGCGCGTGTCCGGATGGATCGTCGATTCGCGCAATTGCGACGGATTCATCTCACCAAGACCCTTGAAGCGCGTGACGTTCACCGCCCCGCGGATTTTCTCGCGCTCGATCTTCTCCAGCAGGATGCGCTTCTCTTCCTCGTCCAGCGCGTAGAACACCTGCTTGCCCACGTCCACGCGGAACAGCGGCGGCATCGCCACGAACACGTGCCCGGCCGCGACCAGCGACGGAAAATGCTTCAGGAACAGCGCCGTCAGCAGCGTGGCGATGTGCAGGCCGTCGGAGTCCGCGTCGGCCAGGATCACCACCTTGCCGTAGCGCAGCCCGCTCAGGTCGTCCTTGCCCGGATCGCAGCCGATCGCCACTGCAAGGTCATGCACTTCCTGCGAGGCCAGCACGCTGCCCGAGGCCACTTCCCACGTGTTGAGGATCTTGCCGCGCAGCGGCAGGATCGCCTGGAAGTCCTTGTCGCGCGCCTGCTTCGCGCTGCCGCCGGCCGAATCGCCTTCCACCAGGAACAGCTCGGTGCGCGACAGGTCCTGCGCGGTGCAGTCGGCCAGCTTGCCGGGCAGGGCGGGGCCCTGGGTGACCTTCTTGCGGGTCACCTGCTTCTCGGTCTTCAAGCGCGCCGACGCGCGTTCGATGGCCAGCTGCGCGATCTTCTCGCCCAGTTCCACGTGCTGGTTGAGCCAAAGCGTGAATGCATCGTGCGCCGCGCCTTCGACAAAGCCCGCGGCCTGCCGCGACGACAGCCGCTCCTTGGTCTGCCCGCTGAACTGCGGATCGGTCAGTTTGATGCTGAGCACGAAGGCCACGCGGTCCCACACGTCCTCCGGCGCCAGCTTCACGCCGCGCGGCAGCAGGTTGCGGAAGTCGCAGAACTCGCGCAGCGCCTCGGTGAAGCCGGTGCGCAGGCCGTTGACGTGCGTGCCGTGCTGCGCGGTGGGGATCAGGTTGACGTAGCTCTCCTGCACCAGCTCGCCGTCGGGCACCCACGCCACCGCCCAGTCGGCGGTTTCGGTTTCCTTGGTCAGCTTGCCGACGAACAGCTCCGGCGGCAGCAGCTCGCGGCCTTCAAGTTCACCGCGCAGGTAGTCGCGCAGGCCGTCCTCGTAGTACCACTCCAGCTTCTCGCCGCTGGCCTCGTCGAACAGCTTGACCGTCAGGCCGGGGCACAGCACCGCCTTGGCGCGCAGCAGGTGCTTGATCGCGCGCAGGTTGAACTTCGGCGTGTCGAAGTACCTGGCGTCCGGCCAGAAGCGAACGCGGGTGCCGGTGTTCTTCTTGCCAACGCTGCCGACCACTTCCAGCGGCGTGGCGCGGTCGCCATCGCGGAAGGTCATGCGGTATTCATTGCCATCGCGCTTGATCAGCACTTCCACCAGCGTGGACAGCGCGTTGACCACGCTCACGCCCACGCCGTGCAGGCCGCCGGAGAACGCGTAGTTCTTGTTGCTGAACTTGCCGCCGGCGTGCAGGCGGGTGAGGATCAGTTCCACGCCCGGGATGCCTTCCTCCGGGTGGATGTCCACCGGCATGCCGCGGCCGTCGTCGGAGACCGCGCAACTGCCATCGCCGTACAGGGTCACTTCAATGGTCTTCGCGTGGCCGGCCAGCGCCTCGTCCACCGCGTTGTCGATGACCTCCTGCGCCAGGTGGTTGGGGCGGGCGGTGTCGGTGTACATGCCCGGGCGGCGCTTGACCGGGTCCAACCCGGACAGGACTTCGATGTCGGCGGCGTTATAGCGGTTGTTCATGCGGGTACTGCCGATGGCGTAGGGGCGAGCGGAGCGGCGAGGATGGCGAGGCGGGCCGGGCGGGTCAAGCGCGGCGGGGCCAGTGTGACGGGGCCAGTGTGGACCACGCGTATCGCAAGCACTGAGATGGGGACTCATTCAGGCAGCGGCCACCCGCTTATGGATAACCTGTCCATGTCACACAACGATGCGACCGACGTCGGCCCGCCGGGCCACCCGCCGCAACGGAGGCCTCATGACATTTCGCAAGCTCCTGATCCTTGGCCTGGTCGTGACCGCCCTGATGGGCTCGGTGGCGGCCATGTCGCAGCAGGCCGTGCCCACGCAGCCTGAACCCGCCAAGGCCGATGCCGCGAAGGCCAAGGCCGAAGCAGAACGCAAGCAGGCCGAGGCCAGGCAGAAGGCTGAAGCCGGCAGGGCCAAGTCGGCCAAGGCCGCCGAAGCCCGCAAGGCCGTCGCCGGTCAGGATGAGCCGGAGGAAGAGGGTCGCTGAACCCCGCTTCCGCGCCAGAACGCCCCCAACGCCCCGGCAAGTCCGGGGCGTTATTGTTTCCGTTGTCGGCCATTCAGACAGCGCGGGGTGCGTAAGTGCCTGTAAAAAAAGGAAGTGCGCTACGTCTCCGCCTCGCGAAGCCAGCCGGCAATCCGGGAAATCCCTCATTCGCGATTCGTGATTCATCGGCCGGCGGGGCAAGGCTGCATAGCGTCGGCATGTCGTCGACGGCGATCGCCGCGACACGCCCCGAACCATAGCGAAGGAGTTCCACCATGAAGCAGCGCACGTATCTCCTGTCGATTCTTCTCGCCACTGCCGTGGCCCCCGTCGCGTCCGCCCAGGTGCTGGGTGGCGGCGTGAACATCGGCGGCGGCGCCGGCATCCAGGCCGGCCCGGTCAATGTCGGTGGCGCTGCCAACATCCGCACCGACGTCGGCGCGGAAACCCGTGCCGTTGAACGCACCTCCCGCGCTGCGCGCCGTGCCGCCGCCCGGGCCGAGGCCGAAGGCCGGGCCACGGCCGAAACCTCGGTGGCCACCGGTGCCCAGGTGGCCGGTGCCGTTGCTGGAACGGCCCAGGCGGCCGGCGCGGCTGCCGCCCAGGGTGCGGGCCAGGCCGCCGCTGGCGGTGCCACTTCCGGTCGGGGCCTGACCCAGGCTGCGGCCGCCCAGGCTGCCCAGGTCAACGCTTCTGCGTCGGCCGATGCATCGGCCAACGGTGCACTGCACGCCAACCACAACGCCGTGACCGCAGTGTCGGGCAATGCCTCCGCAGCAGCCAACAGCGCGCTGACCGGTGAGGCGGGTCGCGCCGTCGACACTGCCAAGGCCGACAAGGACGAGGCGTCCGCGTCGTCGGAAGGCCGCCAGCGCGCCGAAGGCAAGGCGACCCGCGAAGGCAAGGCCGGCAAGCGCAATCGTGATCGCAACGAACCCTGATCACAGGGTTCTCCCGCACGCAGCACACCCATCTCGGCCCGGCTCGTCCGGGCCGAGGTTCGTCTGGAGGGCGGCGTTCTTGTTCAAGGCGCGGAAGTCAACCGGTCGCGGCGCGGCCCGCCGTCCGGTAAACTACGGCTTTCCAGCGCCCCTATCTCCATGACTCCCCTGATTTTTGTCACCGGTGGCGTGGTGTCCTCGCTTGGCAAGGGCATTGCGGCCGCCTCGCTGGCAGCCATCCTCGAAGCGCGCGGCCTGCGCGTGACGATGATGAAGCTCGACCCCTACATCAACGTCGACCCGGGCACCATGAGCCCGTTCCAGCACGGCGAGGTGTACGTCACCGACGACGGCGCCGAGACCGACCTGGACCTGGGCCACTACGAGCGCTACCTGCGCACCCGCCTGAGCCGCAAGAACTCGATCACCACCGGCCGGATCTACGAGAACGTGATCCGCAAGGAGCGCCGTGGCGAGTACCTGGGCGGCACCGTTCAGGTCATCCCGCACATCACCGACGAGATCAAGCGCTGCATCGTCGAAGCCACCGAAGGCTTTGACGTGGCGCTGGTCGAGATCGGCGGTACCGTGGGCGACATCGAGTCGCTGCCGTTCCTGGAGGCCATCCGCCAGATCCGCACCGAGCGCGGGCCGGACAAGGCCATCTTCATGCACCTGACCCTGGTGCCGTGGATCGCCGCGGCCGGCGAGCTGAAGACCAAGCCGACCCAGCACTCGGTCAAGGAGCTGCGCTCCATCGGCATCCAGCCGGACATCCTGCTGTGCCGTTCGGAGCAGCCGCTGCCGGACAGCGAGCGCCGCAAGATCGCGCTGTTCACCAATGTGCCGGAGCGCGCCGTCATCTCGGCGGTCGACCTGCCCAACATCTATCGCATGCCCGGGCGTTTCCACGACCAGGGCCTGGACGACATCGTCATCGACCGCCTGCGCCTTCCGGCCGGTCCCTGCGACCTGGCCGAGTGGGACGCGGTGGTCGACGCCAGCGAACACCCGGTCGACGAGGTCACCATCGGCGTGGTGGGCAAGTACGTCGACCATCAGGATGCGTACAAGTCGGTGGGCGAGGCGCTCAAGCACGGTGGGCTGCGCCAGCGCACCAAGGTCAACCTCAAGTGGCTGGAATCGACCGACGTCGAGGAGCAGGGCGGCAAGGTGCTGGAAGGCATCGACGGCATCCTGGTGCCGGGCGGCTTCGGCGACCGCGGTTTCGAGGGCAAGGTGCTGACCGCGCAGTACGCCCGCGAGCAGGGCGTGCCGTATTTCGGCATCTGCTACGGCATGCAGGCGGCGGTGGTGGATTACGCGCGCCACGTGGCTGGCCTGGAAGGCGCCAACAGCACCGAGAACGACAAGGCCACGCCGCACCCGGTCATCGGCCTGATCACCGAGTGGCGCACCGCCGCCGGCGAGGTCGAGCGCCGCAGCGAGGACAGCGACCTGGGCGGCACCATGCGCCTGGGCCTGCAGGACCAGCGCATCAAGCCCGGTACGCTGGCCCACGCGATGTACGGCAAGGACATCGTTGGCGAGCGCCACCGCCATCGCTATGAGTTCAACAACCGCTACCTCAACCAGCTGGAAAACGCCGGCCTGGTGTTCAGCGCCAAGTCGATGGACGAGACGCTGGTGGAGATGGTGGAACTGCCGCAGGCAAAACACCCGTGGTTCCTGGCCTGCCAGGCGCACCCGGAATTCCTGTCCACCCCGCGCGATGGCCATCCGCTGTTCGTCGGCTTCATCCGCGCCGCGCGCGAGCACAAGGCGGGCGGCAAGCTGCTGAAGGAAGCAACGGCGTGATCACTCTCGCCATCCACACCGTGATGACGATGACCCTCAAGGAGCGTGCCTGATGAACCTGTGCGGTTTCGAGGTCGGCCTCGACAAGCCGTTCTTCCTGATCGCCGGCCCGTGCGTGATCGAGTCGATGCAGCTGCAGCTCGACACCGCCGGCACGCTCAAGGAAATCACCTCCGAGCTGGGCATCCCCTTCATCTTCAAGTCCAGCTTCGACAAGGCCAACCGCACCTCGGGCACCAGCTTCCGCGGCCCGGGCCTTGAGGAAGGCCTGAAGGTGCTGGCCGAGGTCAAGCGCCAGCTCGGCGTGCCGGTGCTGACCGACGTGCACGAGTACACCCCGATGGACGAGGTCGCGGCCGTCGTGGACGTGCTGCAGACCCCGGCGTTCCTGTGCCGCCAGACCGACTTCATCCAGAAGGTCGCGCGCGCCGGCAAGCCGGTGAACATCAAGAAGGGCCAGTTCCTGTCGCCGTGGGAAATGAAGCACGTGGCCGAGAAGGCCTTGGCCACCGGTAACAAGGACATCATGGTCTGCGAGCGCGGCGCCAGCTTCGGCTACAACAACCTGGTCAGCGACATGCGCTCGCTGGCGGTGATGCGCGACACCGGCTGCCCGGTGGTGTTCGACGCCACCCACAGCGTGCAGCTGCCCGGCGGCGCCGGCGGCAGCAGCGGCGGCCAGCGCGAGTTCGTGCCGGTGCTGTCGCGCGCGGCGATGGCGGTGGGCATTTCCGGCATCTTCATGGAAACCCATCCCAAGCCCGAGGAAGCGCTCAGCGACGGCCCCAACGCGTGGCCGCTGCCGAAGATGCGCGCGCTGCTGGAAACGCTGCTCGACCTCGACCGCATCACCAAGAAGAACGGCTTCCTCGAGGCCAGCGTGTGAATGTCCCGGGCGCGGTTGCGTTGTAACCGCGTCCGCGCCGCTGTCCGCGGAATCGTTTTCGAATACCAACTTCCCTAAAAGCCAGGAACGTCAGTACACCGATGACCACGATCGCCAAAGTCCACGCCCGCGAGATCCTCGACAGCCGCGGCAACCCCACGCTGGAAGCCGAAGTCACCCTCGCCGATGGCAGCTTCGGCCGCGCGATGGTGCCCTCGGGCGCCTCGACCGGCACCAAGGAGGCCGTGGAACTGCGTGACGGCGACAAGACCCGTTACCTGGGCAAGGGCGTGCGCAATGCCGTGGCCAACGTCAACACCACGATCGCCGCCGCGCTGGCCGGCTTCGATGCCGCCGACCAGGCCGGCCTGGACAAGCGCCTGATCGACCTCGACGGCACCGAGAACAAGGGCCGCCTTGGCGCCAACGCGCTGCTGGGCGTGTCGATGGCCAACGCCCATGCCATGGCCGCCTCGCGCAAGCAGCCGCTGTGGCAGTACCTCGCCGGTGGCCGCGACGTCGCGCTGCCGGTGCCGATGATGAACATCATCAACGGCGGCGCGCATGCCGACAACAACGTCGACATGCAGGAGTTCATGATCCTGCCGGTGGGCGTGGGCAACTTCGCCGAGTCGCTGCGCGCCGGCACCGAGGTGTTCCATGCGCTGAAGTCGGTGCTCAAAGGCCGCGGCCTGGGCACGGCGGTGGGCGACGAGGGCGGTTTCGCCCCCGACCTGCGCAGCAACGAGGAAGCGCTCGAGACCATCCTCGAGGCTATCGGCAAGGCCGGTTACAAGGCCGGCGAGGACATCCTGCTGGGCCTGGACGTGGCCTCCAGCGAGTTCTTCGAGAACGGCAAGTACAACCTCACCGGCGAAGGCAAGCGCCTGACCAGCGAGCAGTTCGTCGACTTCATGGCCAACTGGTGCGCGCAGTACCCGATCATCACCATCGAAGACGGCATGTCCGAGCACGACTGGGCGGGCTGGAAGCTGCTGACCGAGCGCATCGGCAACAAGGTGCAGCTGGTGGGCGACGACCTGTTCGTGACCAACCCGCGCATCTTCAAGGAAGGCATCGACCAGGCCGTGGCCAACGCCATCCTGATCAAGGTCAACCAGATCGGCACGCTGACCGAGACGCTGGAAGCCATCGCCATGGCCGATGCCAACCAGTACGCGGCCATCGTCTCGCACCGCTCGGGCGAGACCGAGGACACCACCATCGCCGACATCGCCGTGGCGACCACCGCGACGCAGATCAAGACCGGTTCGCTGTGCCGCAGCGACCGCGTGGCCAAGTACAACCAGCTGCTGCGCATCGAGGAAGCCCTCGGCGCCGCCGCGAAGTACGCCGGTCGCGACGCGTTCGTCTCGCTGAAGCGTTAAGGGCCCAGTCGCCGCATGCGCTGGATCCGGGTCCTGCTGGTGGCGCTGGTCGCGCTGCTTGTGTTCCTGCAGATGCGCCTGTGGTTCGGGGAGGGCGGCAGCCGTTCGGTGGCCGACCTCCAGCAGAAGGTCGAAGCGCAGGCCCGCGAGAACGGCGGGCTGAAACAGCGCAATGATGCGCTGGCGGCGGAAGTCGAGGACCTGAAGTCCGGCGAGGCCGCGGTCGAGGACCGCGCGCGCAGCGAACTGGGCATGATCAAGCCCGGCGAGACGTTCTACCGCGTGGTGGAGCCGCAGGGTGCAGGCGCGGCATCCGATGGTGGTGCCGATGACTCCGGAGCCCCTGCCGACGTTGCCGGAGAGTCTGGGTCCGACGGCGAAGGTCGGCCTGCGCCGTGAGTGGAGCGACCGTCTGGGCAGTGGTTCCCGCGGCAGGGCGCGGCACGCGCTTTGGTGGCGAGGTGCCCAAGCAATACCTGCAGGCGGCGGGCAGGCCGTTGATCGAGCACGCATTGACCACGCTGCTGGCCCATCCCCAAGTGGTGGGTGCAATGGTGGCGCTCGCGGCTGACGACGCGCGTTGGCCGGGATGGACTTCGCTGCAGGGCAAGCCGGTGCTGTGTTGCGTAGGGGGCGGTGAACGCGCGGATTCGGTGTTGGCCGCGCTCGACGCGCTGCCTGCCGATGCCCCCACCAACGCGCTGGTGCTGGTCCACGACGCCGCCCGGCCCAACCTGGCGGCGGATGACCTCGACCGGCTGATCGCGGCGGCCACCGCGCATGCCGACGGCGCCATCCTCGGCGCTCCGGTGCGGGACACGCTCAAGCGCGCGGACACGGAATGCACCATCGTCGCCACCGAACCGCGCGAAGGACTATGGCGCGCCTTCACCCCGCAGGCGTTCCGTCGTGACGCGCTGTCCGCCGCATTGCGCGCCGTGCGTGCGTCAGGCGTGCTGGCCACCGACGAAGCCATGGCGATGGAACGTGCCGGCGCACGGCCGCTTCTGGTCGAGGGCCGCGAAGACAACCTCAAGGTCACCACGCCCGCCGATCTCGTGCTGGCGGACTACCTTCTTTCACGCAGGGCCAGTGTCGGCGCAAGCGGATGACAGGCGATGCAACGGATGCGGCAACCGCAACCCACACCACGCAGGGGCAGGGCATGAATTTCCGCATTGGCCAGGGCTACGACGTGCACACCTTCGGCGACGGCGACCACGTCATGCTGGGCGGCGTGCGGGTGCCGCACGAGCGCGGCATCGTCGCCCATTCCGATGGCGACGTGGTGATCCATGCGCTGTGCGATGCCATGCTCGGTGCGCTGGCGCTGGGCGACATCGGTCGACATTTTCCGCCCGGCGACCCGCAGTGGAAGGACGCCAACAGCCTGCTGTTCCTCCGCCACTGCAACGGGCTCATCGCCGGGCAAGGCGGCTGGCGTGTCGGCAATGCCGACATCACCGTCGTCTGCGAGCGGCCCAAGGTCGGGCCCCACGCCGATGCGATGCGTGCGTTGCTGGCGGCCGAGCTGGGCATTGGTCTCGATGCCGTGAGCGTCAAGGCGACCACCAGCGAACGCATGGGGTTCACCGGCCGCGGCGAAGGCATAGCCGCCATGGCCGTGTGCCTGCTGGTCAAGGCGTGATGCCGGCATGATGTCCATGACTGGCACTACGCCCGACGCCCCCGCGCCAGCCGACGAACCTGCAGTGCATGCGGCCGGCACAAGCACCGCCCACGAGCCTGCGCAGGCTCCCCCGACCGGCAGCCTGCCCACCGCCCATGGCGCCCCGGTATTGCGCGCACGGTTCCGGGCCACCCCGGAAGACTTCTTCGTCGAGGAGATCGCCGGCTTCGAGCCGTCCGGCGCGGGCGAACACCTGTTGCTGGCCATCGAAAAGCGCGGCATGAACACCGCCTTCGCGGCCAAGCGCATTGCCGCCTGGGCGGGCGTGGGCGAGATCGCCATCGGTTACGCGGGCCTGAAGGACCGGCATGCGGTCACCCGCCAGCGCATCAGCGTGCACCTGCCGAAGAAGGTGGCGCCCGACCTGGCGCTGCTGCAGTCCGATGACCTGCACGTGCTCGAGCACCAATGGCACTCGCGCAAGCTGCCGCGTGGCGCGCTGGCGGGCAACCGCTTCGCGCTGGTGCTCCGTGGCGTGGAAGGCGACCACGCAGCCATCGAGGCGCGTCTGCAGCGCATCGCGGAGCAGGGCGTGCCCAACTATTTTGGCGAGCAGCGCTTCGGCCGCGAGGGCGACAACGTCGCGCAGGCACTGGCGATGTTCCGCGGGCGCCGGGTGGCACGCGAGAAGCGCGGCCTGCTGCTGTCGGCGGCGCGTTCCGAGCTGTTCAACCGCGTGCTGGCCGCACGCGTCGAATCCGGTACCTGGCAGCAGCCGCTGGACGGCGAGGTGTGGATGCTCGATGGCCGCCGCAGCGTGTTCGGTCCCGAACCAATGACCGACGACCTGCGCCGCCGCCTGGAGGCCTTCGACATCCATCCCACGGGGCCCCTGTGGGGGCGTGGCGAGCTGCGCAGCCAGGGCGAGGTGGCAGCCCGCGAGCAGGCAGCACTAACAGATGATGTCGCGATGTCGTTGCGCCGAGGCCTCGAGAAGGCCGGGCTGGACCAGGAGCGTCGCGCGCTGCGCCTGCGCCCCGCCGCGCTGGCGTGGGAATGGTTGTCCGCGGACGTTTTGGCGCTGCGCTTCGAACTGCCTGCGGGCACCTATGCCACGTCGGTACTGGCCGAGCTCGGCGAGGTCACCGATGCATCCCGCGTGCCCGCCAACGGCTGAGCAGCGACCGCTTGTCGGCGGCGGTCCGACGGCACTGGCGGTGGCGGATCGACGGCGTATAAGCGCAATGAGGGACGGTATCCACCGCTCCGCATTGATCGCGTACACCGGGAGGTGTCGTCATGAAGGCAGGCATCGTATCGATGATCGCAGTCCTGGCCGTCGCGTCCACGGCGGGCTGCAGCAGCATGCAGAAGGAGTCCGGTTACGTGGCACCCCAGCCGGTGCCATCGTTGCAGGACCGGGACACGGCCTACATCGCCGCGGTGGAGCAGATCGCCCAGCGCCGTGGTATCGAAGTGGTATGGGTCAACCCACCCACCAAGCGCCCCGCGGCCCGGACCGGCGACCCGCGCCAGGCCATGCGTTGAGCGTCAACGCCGCTTCGGCGGCGCCAGCAGCACCACCACCGCTCCGGTGCCGCCCTGCGCAGGCGGCGCCGAGTGGAACGCCAGTACGTCCGCGCGGTGCCGCAGCATCCGGTCGACCAGGTTCTTGAGTACCGGCGCGCCCTCGCTTTGCCGTCCCTTGCCGTGGATCACCCGCACGCAGCCGAGCCCATGCCGGCGGGCGTCGTTGAGGAACGCGCGCAGCAGGGCTTCGGCCGTGCGCGCGTCGGTGCCGTGCAGGTCCAGTTCCTCCTGGGCGGAAAGCTCGCCCCGCTTCAGCCGTTGCCAGGTGCGGGCAGGCAATTCGTCCCGCCGGTAGGCGAGGGCGTCCCCGGCCTCCAGCAGGCTGGCATCCAGTGCGTGGCGGAAGGTATCGCGGGCGGCCTGTTCGTCCAGTTCGGCCATGCGTGCACGCGGCCGCGGCTTGGGCGCGGCGGGCGGCACGGGCGCGTCGTCCAGCCGGCGCACGTCGCCGATCGCGCTGATGAACAGCGCGTGGTCGTCGTCGGAGGGTTCATGCTTGCGTGCCATTCCCAGAGCCTAGCGCGCCATGCCGACAACGCAAGGCGAAGTGCGGCCGAGCAGGCAGGGCGGCCATTCGTCATCGGCTATGATGGTCCTTCGGCCGCCCGCCGCTGCGTCGACGCGCGCACGGCCCAGGGCCCATTCCCCCAGGCGATACGAGGTTTTCCGCGAATCCATGCGAGTACTGGTCAGCAACGACGATGGCGTTGATGCGCCGGGCATCCGCGCATTGGCGCAGGGCCTGCGCGCCGCCGGCCATGAGGTGCTGGTGGTGGCGCCCGATCGCGACCGCTCGGGGGCCAGCAACTCCCTCACCCTGGATGGCCCGATCCGCGTGGTGCGGCTGGACGAGCAGACCTGGCGCGTGCACGGCACGCCTACCGACAGCGTGCACGTGGCCATTGCCGGCATGCTGGACGTCGAGCCGGATATCGTGGTGTCGGGCATCAACAACGCGCCCAACCTGGGCGATGACGTGATCTATTCCGGTACCGTCGCCGCCGCGATGGAAGGTCGCTTCCTTGGCCTGCCGTCGGTGGCGATGTCGCTGGTGACCCGCGACCACGAAGGCCGCCACTACGACACCGCCGCCCGCGCCGCCGCCGAGATCATCGCGCGCCTGACCAGTGATCCGCTGCCTGCCGACACCATCCTCAACGTCAATGTCCCCGACATTCCGTGGGAAGACGTGCGTGGTTTCGAAGTCACCAGGCTCGGCAACCGCCATCGCTCCGAGGCCTGCGTGCCGCAGCAGGACCCGCGCGGTCGCCAATGGTGGTGGGTGGGTGCCGCCGGCCCCGAGCAGGATGCCGGTCCCGGCACCGATTTCCATTCCGTGCGCACCGGCCACATCTCGATCACCCCTATCCAGATCGACCTGACCCGGTACCAGGCGCTCGAGCAGGTGGCGAGTTGGGTGGGGGGGCTGACCGACGCCCTGCGCAGCCACGCCGGGGAGGCCGCGCCGTGAGCGTGCGCATGCGCCTGCAGCCCGAGGCCCTCGGCTCCGGCCTGACCTCGCAGCGCGTGCGTGACCGCCTGGTCGAGCGCCTGCGCGAGAACGGCATCCGCGACGAGCGCGTGCTCAACGCCATCCGCACCGTGCCGCGGCACCTGTTCATCGATGAAGTACTCGCCAGTCGCGCCTACGAGGACACCGCACTGCCGATCGGGCAGGGGCAGACCATCTCGCAGCCGTGGGTGGTGGCGAAGATGACCGAAGCGCTGCTGGCGTGTGAGCCGAAAAAGGTGCTGGAAATCGGCACCGGATCCGGCTACCAGGCCGCGGTTCTGGCGGCGCTGGGCCTGGAAGTGCATACCGTCGAGCGCATCGGCGAGTTGCTGCGCACGGCGCGCAAGCGTTTCCGCCAGCTGGGCCTCAACATCCGCAGCAAGCACGACGACGGGCGCATCGGCTGGGCGGAGAATGGCCCGTTCGACGCGATCATCGTCACCGCCGCGGCGCCGTCGCTGGTCGAGGCGTTGACCGGGCAACTGGCGGTAGGCGGCATCCTGGTCGCGCCGGTTGGCGCGGCCAATTCCCAATCCCTGTTGTGCCTGCAGCGCGAAGCCGACGGCCGGATCACCCAGCAGACGCTGGGGGCGGTAGTGTTCGTGCCGTTGCTGTCGGGCATGGTCGATTGAGCATGAGCCAACACGACGCGTTCGCCGGCACCCAGGTTCCGCCCGCCTCCGCCTCGCTGGGCGAGCAGCTGGACCACATCATCCGCAACCTTCCCGAAGACAGGCTCACGCTTGGCGAACTGCTGCAGGTGTTCGGCGACGAAGGCCTGCTGCTGCTGACGATGCTGCTGACACTGGTGTTCCTGATTCCGGTGTCGATTCCGGGCGTGAGCACCGTGTTTGGCGCCGCCATCCTGCTGGTGGGCATCAGCCGGCTCAGCGGCCGGCCGTTGTGGCTGCCCGCGCGCGTGCGCGACCGCGCGTTGCCCGCTGACAAGCTTCGCCCGGGCCTCATGGGTGGACTGGGCTGGGTGCGCCGCCTGGAAAAGATCAGCCGGCCGCATCGCCTGCGTGTACTGGTCGACGGTCGGGCGCAGGCGATGTTCAACAACCTGGCCTTCATCCTGGCCGCGCTATTGTTGATGGCGCCCTTCGGGTTCGTGCCGTTCAGCAACACGCTCCCGGCGATCGCGTTGCTGTTCTACGCCGTGGGGCTGGTGCAGCGCGACGGCGTGGCCATGTTGCTGGGGCACCTTTCCAGCATCGGCACCATCCTCTACTTCAGCGTGCTGATTGGTGGCGGTGGCGTGGCGCTGCACGGATTGTGGCAGCGGTTGGCGGGCTGAGATGAAGGTCCGCGTCGTCCGGCGGTCGGGTCGCCTCGTCGGCCGGGCATGAAGACATGGAGCAATAGACGAGGCGCATGATCAACATTTCCAGACACAATTCCCTGGCGGTGCGTGCCGCCAGCCTGTTCACCGCCGCCGTGCTGCTGGCCGCGTGTGCGAAAACCACGGTGGTCCGCGAGTCCGCGGCACCTTCGGTATCCAAGCCGGGCGTGGTTGCCGTGGTGGCGCGTGGCGACACGCTGTACGGCATCGCCAAGGCAAACGGTATCCAGGCCCGTGACCTGGCCGCGTGGAACGGGATTCCCACGCCGTACACCATTTATCCGGGCCAGCGCCTGAAGCTCTATCCCGGTGGTGCGGTGGCCTCCACCCGACCGTCCACGCCGAGCCGCTCGGAAAGTCGCGGCGGCAAACCTGCAACACCGGCCCCCACGTCCAAGCCGACAAGCGTGGCGGCCGCCAAGCCCGCCGCCCCGGCGGCCGTGCCCGTGGTGAGCAACGTCAAATGGCGCTGGCCTGCCGATGGCGAGCTGATCAGCCGTTACGTGGCGGGCGAGCCGACCAGGCAGGGCATCGGCATCGCCGGCGGCAGCGGGGCACCGGTGCGCGCCGCAGGCGACGGCGTGGTGGTCTATTCGGGCTCCGGCCTGGTGGGCTACGGCGAACTGATCATCATCAAGCACAACGACGAGTGGCTGTCGGCCTATGGCCACAACCGCAAGCGCATGGTCAACGAAGGCCAACTGGTGAAGGTGGGGCAACAGATCGCGGAGATGGGGCGCAGTGGCGCGCCACGCGACATGCTGCACTTTGAGGTGCGTTACAACGGCAAGCCGGTCGATCCGCTGCAGTACCTGCCCAAGCGGTGAGTCCCCTCGCAGGTGGCTGTTACCCCACTTTCGGACGAGAGCATCCAGTCCGAATCGCCGGGCTATCGGTAAAGAGGTTCCGAAGCCGGGGGAGAAGATCGCCGTAGTCAAGCTCCGTCATATTGCTGGCCACTGCAATGACGAGTTGTTGATCGGGGAACAGCCAGAACTGGGTTGTGCCCCCGATGGAACCTCCACCGTGGCCGATCCACCGGTTTCCCTCTGCATCGACGACGGTTCGCCATCCAATGCCGTAACCCGTATTGGCACCTGCGGAGGTCCTCTGCTCCGTCCACAGGATGTTTCGCATGTCAGGTGAAACCAGGCGATCATCGAAGTGGGCAAGCCCGAACCGCACAAGATCATCTGTCGTGGAAAGAATGCCGCCACTTGCCCACTTGTTGCTGTTGTCTACCTCGGGTTCATTGAGGAGTTTGCCCTCGCGGCGCACGTAGTAGCGGCCCCGATGGGGCACTATCTGGCCAATATGATCGGCTTCCGTGTCCGCCATCCCCAAGGGGACGAATACTGATTCGGCCATATGGTCGAGGAAGGCCTTGTTTGAGGCTTGCTCGATAACGGCGGCCAGGAGGTTGTAGCCGTAGGAGGAGTACCTCCATTCCTTGCCTGGGGGCGCAACCAGAGGATCATCCTTGAAGATCGCCAGGGCATCACCCACGCTGGCGTAGTGCGTCCGGCTGTATGCCTCATCACCAGCGTAGTGCCGTATGCCGGCCAAGTGTCCCGCCAGCTGCCTGACGCTGAAGTCGTGCTCTTTTCTCGGGAAGGTCGGCACATATCGCCGCACGTCGGCATCAAGATCGATGCGGCCTCTCGCAATCAACGTGGTGAGCGCAAGCGCGGTCATCGGCTTTGCGACGCTTCCAATTCTGAACCTGGTTACAGCGGGCGCTACTGGAACCCGCTGTTCAACATCGGCAAAGCCGAAGCCCTCAGACCAGACAATTCGGTCGCAACGACCCACGGAGACTGAAAGCCCGGGAGCGCCGCTCGCCTTGGTGAACTCGCGGACCAGCTGTTCGGCTTCGGCGGTCGGGATGGCGGCACCGGCGTCAAAACCGACAAGCACCAGGAGTGCCGCAGCCGGCCATTTCAAGGATGGCAACCGAACAGTCGCAGGTAGATGCACAAAAGCTCCCTTCAGGTTGTCTACGCGGCCATCCGGGTCACCCCAAGCGCACGGCGGCCCACCAACCAGGTGATCCCGGTAATCGGGCGGTCCCAATATCGGCCGCGCGGCGGCGCATCAGCCCGGCAGGATGAAGCCAGCCACGACTTTACGGTGTTCCCCGGCCAGCACGTTGAACGTGCGGGCCGCGGCCGCATTCGACATCACTTCCAGGCCCACGTGCCGCCTCAGGCAGGCCGCCATCACCGCGGCGGACGGGAACACCTGTGCGGGGCCGGTGCCGAGGATCACCACCTCCGGCGCCAACGCCAGCAGCGGTTCCAGATCCTCGGCGGTGAGTGCCTTGGCATCGCTCACCGACCACGCCTCGATCAGCGTGTCCGGGGCCAGCACGAAGCTGGCCGTCAGCGCGCGGTCATTGACCAGCGCGGAGGTGCCATTGGCGGCACGCAGGAAGAATTCGTAGTCGGGGCGTTCAAGGTTGAGCTGCATGGGCGCGCTCCGGTCCCGGGACTCAAGAGCGGGGCAGCACGATCTGGCGCTTGTCCTTGCTCGGGCGGTACAGCACGGCGGTATGGCCGATGCGCTGCACCAGCGCGGACCCGGTGCGGCCGGTGAGGTCGTCGATCATGGCGTCGCGCGCCTCGCGGTCCGCCGCGCCCACCTTCACCTTGATCAGCTCGTGGTGCTCCAGTGCCACGTCCACCTCGGCCACCAGCGCGTCCGTGATGCCCTTGCCACCCACCTGCAACATCGCCTTCAGGTCATGGGCCTGGCCGCGCAGGAAGCGGGTCTGGGCGGAAGTCAGCACGGTCGACATCGGAGCACGCAACAGGGGTGTGGCAGGGCGCTCAGGGTATCATGACGGCCTTCCCCCACCCGCATCGCCATGGCCACCCGCAGCAAAAGCAGTCAGCGCTGGTTGCAGGAGCACGTTTCCGATCCCTTCGTGAAGAAGGCCAAGAAGGAAGGTGCCCGTTCGCGTGCCATCTACAAGCTCGAGGAACTGGTCGATCGCGACAGGCTGCTGAAGCCGGGCATGACCGTGGTCGACCTGGGCTCGGCGCCGGGCAGCTGGTCGCAGCTGGTCCAGGCGCGCCTGGCCGGCAGTGGCCGGGTCATCGCCATCGACATCCTGCCCATGGCGCCGATGGCCGGGGTCGAGTTCCTGCAGGGTGACTTCCGGGACGATGAAGTCCTGGCCCAGCTTGAGACCATGGTCGGGGACAAGCCGGTGGACCTTGTGCTTTCCGACATGGCCCCCAATAAGAGCGGGATGGACGCGGTGGACATGCCGCGGGCGCTGTACCTGTCGGAGCTGGCCATGGACTTCGCCGACAGGCACCTGCGCACCGGCGGCGCGTTCCTGATCAAGCTGTTCCAGGGCGTGGGGTTCGACGACTACGTGCGTGAGCTGCGCAAGCGCTACGACAAGGTCGTGATCCGCAAGCCGGAGGCGTCGCGCAAGCGCTCGCCCGAGGTGTACGCGCTGGCACAGGGCAAGCGGGCGGTGCCGAAGTAGGGCATCCCTGCGCGTGGGTACGGTAGCGCCGTTCAGCAAATGGCGGGTTTTGACAATGTTTCGGCAGGCGGTTGCGCGTAAGGTAGGCACATGAACGATTTGGCCAAGAATCTGCTGCTCTGGGTGGTCGTCGCCGTCGTGTTGATGGTGGTGTTCCAGGCATTCGGTCCGCGCACCGCCGTCAGCGAGCCGCTGGCGTACGACCAGTTCGTGCAGCAGGTGCAGAACGACCGCATCGCCAAGGTGACCATCGCCGAGGACCGGACCACCATCAATGGCCAGTTCAAGGACGGCAAGTCCTTCACCACGTACAACCCCGGCGACAAGGACCTGGTCAACGACCTGATCCAGCACAAGGTCGCCATCGAGCAGACCCCGCCGGCCAACGGGCCGTCGCTGGTGTACATCCTGATCAACATCCTGCCGTGGCTGCTGTTCATCGGCATCTGGGTGTATTTCATGCGCCAGATGCAGCAGGGCGGCGGCAAGGGCGCGATGAGCTTCGGCAAGTCGCGGGCCAAGATGCAGGGCGAGAACGAGGTGAAGGTGACCTTCGCCGACGTCGCCGGCTGCGACGAGGCCAAGGAGGAAGTCGGCGAGCTGGTCGAATTCCTGCGCGACCCCTCCAGGTTCCAGAAGCTGGGCGGCAAGATCCCGCGTGGCGTGCTGATGGTCGGCCCGCCGGGCACCGGCAAGACCCTGCTGGCGCGCGCCATTGCCGGCGAGGCCAAGGTGCCGTTCTTCAGCATTTCAGGTTCGGACTTCGTCGAGATGTTCGTCGGCGTGGGCGCCAGCCGCGTGCGCGACATGTTCGAGACCGCCAAGAAGCACGCGCCGTGCATCATCTTCATCGATGAAATCGACGCCGTCGGCCGCCACCGTGGCGCCGGCCTGGGCGGCGGCCATGACGAGCGCGAGCAGACCCTCAACCAGCTGCTGGTCGAGATGGACGGCTTCGAGGGTGGCGAGGGCGTGATCGTGATCGCCGCGACCAACCGTCCGGACGTGCTGGATCCTGCTTTGTTGAGGCCTGGTCGCTTCGACCGCCAGGTGGTGGTCGGCCTGCCGGACGTGAAGGGCCGCGAGCAGATCCTGCGCGTGCACATGCGCAAGCTGCCGCTGGATGCCGACGTGGAGCCGATGACGATTGCACGCGGCACCCCGGGCTTCTCCGGCGCCGACCTGGCCAACCTGTGCAACGAGGCCGCGCTGTTCGCCGCGCGCGAGAACGCGAAGGAAGTCCGCATGGACCACTTCGACCGCGCCCGCGACAAGATCCTGATGGGTGCCGAGCGCCGCTCGATGGCGATGAGCGAGGACGAGAAGAAGCTCACCGCCTACCACGAGGCCGGCCACGCCATCGTCGGCCGCCTGGTGCCCGAGCACGACCCGGTCTACAAGGTCACGATCATTCCCAGGGGCAGGGCCTTGGGCGTGACCATGTACCTGCCGGAAGGCGACAAGTACTCGCTGAACAAGGTCGCCATCCAGTCGCAGCTGTGCTCGCTGTACGGTGGGCGCGTGGCGGAGGAGTTGATCTTCGGTGCCGACAAGGTCACCACGGGGGCGTCCAACGACATCGAGCGCGCCACCAAGATGGCCCGCAACATGGTCACCAAGTGGGGCCTGAGCGATGCCATGGGCCCGATCGCCTACAGCGAGGAGGAGGACGAAGTGTTCCTCGGCCGCTCGGTGACGCAGCACAAGAACGTGTCCAACGAGACGGCGGCGCGGATCGACGAAGTGGTGCGCGGCATCCTGGACCAGGCCTACGCGCGCACCACCCAGATCCTGCGCGACAACCTCGACAAGCTGCACACCATGGCCGACGCGCTGCTGCAGTACGAGACCATCGACGCCAAGCAGATCGACGACATCATGGCCGGGCGTGAGCCGGGTCCGCCTGCGGAGTGGACCAAGTCCGGTCGCGCGTCCAAGGACGATGCCGAGACCCCGGGCGGTGCCATTGGTGGGCCAGCGGCGCAGACCTGAGGCGCTGACGTCAACCTGCATGGGAGAGGCCGGGTTTGACCCGGCCTTTTGCTTTTGGGGGCCGGCGCCGAGTGGTGTCCGCTCGTGGCGCCAGGCAGCGCCTGTCCGACAGCGGCTGTCGCGAGGGCCGGAAAATGCAGGAGCCCATGTCGCTTCCTGCCAGTCGCATCCGCGCGCGTGCAATATGATCCCGCACGGGTACCGTGTCCCATGGTGTGCTTGGTAGTCTGCGCACTCGTACTTCCAAGGATGCCCGCCATGTTCGACATCGCTCCCACGCTGGATTGCAACGGCCGCATGCTGGTCCTGGACCGGCCGCGGGTGATGGGTATCGTCAACATCACCCCGGACTCCTTTTCCGATGGTGGCGAGCACGACACGCTGGAGGCGGCTGTCGCGCATGGCGTGCTTCTGGCGGGGCAGGGGGCGGACATCCTCGACGTGGGCGGCGAGTCCACCCGGCCCGGCGCTGATGAAGTGCCGGTGGAGGAGGAACTGCGCCGCGTGGTGCCACTGGTGCGGCGGCTGCGCGAGGCCACGTCACTGCCGATCAGCGTGGACACCTACAAGCCCGAGGTGATGCGTGCGGCGGTGGAGGCTGGCGCAGGCATGATCAACGACATCTACGGGTTACGGCAGGAGGGTGCGCTGGATGCGGCAGCGGCGCTGGGCGTGCCGGTGGTGTTGATGCACATGCTGGGCGAGCCGCGTTCGATGCAGGCCGCGCCCCGGTACGACGACGTGGTCGGCGAGGTGCACCGGTTCCTGGCGGAGCGGCTGTTCGCGGCGGAGATGGCCGGGATTCCCAAGAAGCGCCTGGTCGTCGATCCGGGGTTCGGCTTCGGCAAGGACACACAGCACAACCTCGCGCTGCTGGCCCAGCTCGAGCGCTTCGCCGACCTGGGCGTGCCGGTACTGGCCGGCCTGTCGCGCAAGCGCAGCATCGGCGAGATCACCGGACGCGACGTGCCACGCGAGCGCGTGGCCGGGTCGGTGGCGGCGCACCTGATCGCGGCGCAGCGCGGGGCGATGCTGCTGCGCGTGCACGACGTGGCCGAAACGGTGGATGCGTTGAAGGTGTGGAATGCCGTTGCGGCCCAACCCATGCCGCGGGTTCGCAGCGCGACGCCTTCGATCCGCTGGCCGGACGAGGATTGAACTTCGCGCGCACGAACCTCGTGCATGTCAAGCTTTTTCGTTGCGTTGGCGCGTGGTCAAGAAATAGCCAAATGTATTGACACGCCCACCCCGCAAGGGCTGCGCGACGTTGCCCACATCGTCATCCCAATGGTTGTCCACAGGCGATGTGCACAACTGCATGCCGGCGCGGATCCACTGCTTTCCGGCATGGTGAAATTTTGACCAAACCTCTTGCGCACCCCATCGCTGCTGGGCCGTGGCGTTTGCTCCCCAAGCTTATCCCGGAGGTTGTCCACAGGCCCTGTGAACAACCGCGCGCGGACCGCGCCAGGATCGACCCGGCTGCTGCATTGCCGCATCGACCAGACGCGGTGCGGCCGGTCCGACAGTTCCGCGCTGAGGTAAGCTCCCGCACTGATCCAGGGGGAAAGAACCAGATGACCGCCAGCACGCCGCTGCTCGTGACCTTCGGGCTGTACCTGATCGCGATGGTCATGATCGGTTTCATCGCCTGGCGGTCCACGCGCAACTTCGACGACTACATCCTGGGCGGCCGTTCGCTGGGCAGCTTCGTCACCGCGCTGTCGGCCGGTGCCTCGGACATGAGCGGCTGGTTGCTGATGGGCCTGCCGGGGGCGTTGTACCTCACGGGACTGTCCGAGGCCTGGATCGCCATCGGCCTGACCGTGGGCGCCTACCTCAACTGGCGCTTCGTGGCCGGCCCGCTGCGGGTGTACACCGAGCGCACGAACAACGCCTTGACCCTCCCGGACTACTTCACCCACCGCTTTGCCGACAGCGGACGGCTGCTGCGCATTTTCTCGGCGCTGGTCATCCTGGTGTTCTTCGCGGTCTATTGCGCCTCGGGCATCGTGGCGGGCGCGCGGCTGTTCGAAAGCGTGTTCGGCGTGCCGTATGCGCAAGCGCTGTGGTATGGCGCCGCGGCAACGATCGCCTACACGCTGATCGGCGGCTTCCTGGCGGTGAGCTGGACCGACACCGTGCAGGCTTCGCTGATGATCTTCGCACTGCTGCTCACGCCGGTCATCGTGGTGATCAGCAACGGCGGCATCCAGCCGAGCCTGGCACTGATCGAGCAGGTCGACCCCAGCCGGCTTGAGTGGATCGGGGCTGGCGGAATCATGGCCGTGGTGTCCGCCGCGGCATGGGGCCTGGGCTACTTCGGCCAGCCCCATATCCTGGCGCGGTTCATGGCAGCGGACCACGTCAGCTCCATTCCCAGGGCGCGCCGGATCGGCATGACCTGGATGGTGCTCTGCCTGGGCGGGGCGATCGCGGTGGGCTTCTTCGGCATCGCGTATTTCGCCGCCCACCCGGAAGCCGCCGCGCCGGTAAACCAGAATCCCGAGCGCGTGTTCATCACGCTGGCCGAGCAACTGTTCAACCCGTGGATCGCCGGCGTGCTGCTGTCGGCGATCCTGGCCGCGGTGATGAGCACGCTGTCGTGCCAGCTGCTGGTGTGCTCCAGTGCCATTACCGAGGATTTCTACCGCGGCTTCCTGCGGCCCACGGCCAGCCAGCGCGAGCTGGTCTGGGTGGGGCGCGCCTCGGTGCTGGCGGTGTCGCTGCTGGCCATCGCCATCGCGCGAGACCCCGACAGCCGGGTCCTGGGCCTGGTCAGCTACGCCTGGGCCGGCTTTGGTGCCGCGTTCGGGCCGGTGGTGATCCTGTCGCTGGTCTGGCACCGCATGACGCGCAATGGCGCGCTCGTGGGCATGGTGGCCGGCGCGCTCACGGTGATCCTGTGGAAGCAGACCGGCAGCGCGATGTACGAGATCGTACCCGGGTTCATCGTGGCGACGGTGGCGATCGTGGTGGTCAGCCTGCTCGACAAGGCGCCGCCGGACGCGGTGCAGGTGACGCACCAGCAGGTCCGCGCATCGCTGCGCGAAAATCGGCACTGAGATGCCCATCGCACAATGGCTGTCACGTGCCGCATGATCGGCCTGCCATGACCGTCGAACCGCTGGACCACCGACCCGTCGCCATTGCCCTGATGGGGCCCACGGCATCGGGCAAGACCGCGCTGGCGCTGGACTGGGCCGAGCGGCTGGGCGGCGAGATCGTCAGCGTCGACTCCGCGCTGGTCTACCGCGGGCTGGACATTGGTTCGGCCAAGCCGACCGCCAGCGAACTACAGCGGGTACCGCACCACCTGGTCGACGTTCGTGACCCGTGGCAGCCCTTTTCGGCAGCTGATTTCGCCCAGCAGGCCCGGGTGGCGATGGAGGGCATCGCCGCCCGTGGACGGGTGCCGGTGCTGGCCGGCGGCACGGGTCTGTACTTCCACGCGTTGCTGCGCGGGCTGTCGCCGATGCCCGAGGCCGACCCCGCCACACGCGCGCAACTGGAGGCAGAGGCGGCCGAGCGCGGTTGGGCCGCGTTGCACGCCGAACTGACGGTGCTCGATCCGGAGGCGGCCCGCCGCATCCACGCGACCGATGCCCAGCGCATCCAGCGCGCACTGGAGGTCCATCGCCTGTCCGGCCGCACCATCACCGAGTGGCGTCGCGAAGGGCTGATGGTCCCGCGCTTGCCGTTCCGCGTGCTCAAGCTGGTGCTGGCCCCGGCCGACCGGGCGGTACTGCATGCACGCATCGAGCAACGGTTCGACGCCATGCTGGCGGCCGGCTTCCTGGACGAGGTGCGGGCGCTGCGCAGCCTACCGCGATTGCAGGTCCACCCGGCCCCGCTGGAGCTGCCTGCCTTGCGCGCCGTCGGCTATCGGCAGGCGTGGGAATACCTGGACGGCGGCAGCAGCGCGGCGGAGTTCCGCGATCGCGGCATTTTCGCCACCCGCCAGTTGGCCAAGCGGCAGCTCACGTGGCTGCGCGGGGAGCTGGATGCGCGCTGGTTCGACCCGGCCACCCAGCGCGAAGGGCTGGAGCGGGCGCTGGCGATGTTCCTGCCGCCTTCGATGCGCCGCTGAGCGCGAGTGCGACGGCCGTCGCGCAATTCGCCGTGGCGGGGAAGTCCCCATCGTGCGGGATTGCGTTACCATCGGCCCATCGCCGCTGTGGGGACAGCTACCGGCGACGCGGATGGCCGTGGAGGTCCCGCCCATAACTAGAACGCTAATGTTGGGGAACACTCTGATGTCCAAGGGACAGTCCTTGCAGGATCCTTTCCTGAACGCCCTGCGCCGCGAGCGCGTACCGGTCTCGGTTTACCTGGTCAACGGCATCAAGCTGCAGGGCACCATCGAGTCCTTCGACCAGTTTGTCGTGCTGCTGCGCAATACGGTCAGCCAGATGGTCTACAAGCACGCCATTTCCACCGTGGTGCCGGCGCGCAACGTGCGCGTGGGGCCGAGCGGTGGCCAGATGCAGCCGGGTGAAGGCGACGAGGGCGCCGACGAGGCAGAATGACGGCCTGTCAGGCCGTCCCCGGGAAGTGAGCGCGCGTGTTTTTTGAGAGATCCCGCAAGGGCGAGCACGCGTTGCTGATCCAGCCGCACGCCGGCGGACCACCCGACGAGGGGCTGCTGGAGGAATTCACCGACCTGGCCCGGTCGGCCGGCGCGACGATCGCGGCGGTCATGACCGCGCGCATCGACCGGCCCAATGCCGCCACGCTCATCGGCAGCGGCAAACTGGAGGAGATCAAGGCGGCGGTGGAAGCCAGCGGCGCAGACCTCATCCTGGTCAACTTCGCACTGACGCCCACCCAGGAGCGCAACCTGGAGCGCGCGTTGCAGCGCCGGGTGGTGGACCGTACCGGGCTGATCCTGGACATCTTCGCCCAGCGCGCGCACAGCCACGAGGGCAAGCTGCAGGTGGAACTGGCGCAATTGCGCCACATGTCCACCCGGCTGGTGCGCGGCTGGACCCACCTGGAACGCCAGCGTGGCGGCGCCATCGGCCTGCGCGGCCCGGGCGAAACGCAGCTTGAGCTGGACCGCCGCATGCTGCAGGCGCGGCTGGAATCGCTGCAACGACGGCTGGCCAAGGTGGAGGTGCAGCGCTCGCAGATGCGCCGTGCGCGTCTGCGCAGCGAGATGCCACGCGTGGCGCTGGTGGGTTACACCAACGCCGGGAAATCCACCCTGTTCAACGCGCTCACCGGCGCGGAGGCCTACGCGGCCGACCAGCTGTTCGCCACGCTGGACCCCACGGTGCGCCGTATCGACCTGTCCGGCGGCAGCGTGACCCTGGCCGACACCGTGGGTTTCGTGCGCGACCTGCCGCATGCGCTGGTGGCGGCATTCCGGTCCACGTTATCGGAATCACGGGAGGCCGACCTGCTGCTGCATGTCATCGACGCGGCTGACCCGCTGCGCGACGAGCGCATTGCCCAGGTCAACGCGGTGCTGGCCGAAATCGGTGCTGGCGACATCCCGCAGGTGCTGGTGTTCAACAAGATCGATCGGCTCGAAGGTGCCGCGCCGCGGCTGGACCAGCCGGGCGAGGGGCCGATGCGGGTCTGGCTCTCGGCGCGCGATGGCGTCGGCCTGGACCTGCTGCACACCGCCATGGCCGAGGCCCTGGAGCTGCGCCACGTGCGCGGCGAGGTGCGCATTCCGCCACAGGCGGCAAGGTTGCGCGCCCGCCTGCACGAGCTCGGGGTGGTGCGCAGTGAGCAGGGCGACGAGCACGGCTGGCGCCTGCAGGTGGACATCGCCCTGGCCGATGCCCAGCGCCTGTTCGCCCAGCCCCACGGCGAGGCCCTGCGGCCCTTGCTTGAGGCCGCCGGAGCCCCCACCTAGAATCGACACGCGCCTGCAGGTCGGCTTTGCCACGCCTGCCGGTCCGTTTCACTACATGGAGCAGGCATGGCCTGGAACACCCCTGGCAGTAGCAATTCGGGCGGCTCGAGCGGTCGTCCGCCGCGTCGCGGTCCCGGCGGACGCAACCTGGACGCCCTGTTGGACCCGCTGCGCGGCCTGTTCGGCGACGGCAGTGGCGGCAACATCCTGCGCTGGGTCGCGATAGTCGTTGGCCTGTGGCTGGTCTTCAACTGCTTCGTGCTGATCACCGAACAGCAGCGTGGCGTGGTGCTGCGTTTTGGCCAGTTCGCGCGCGTGATGCAGCCGGGCCCGCACTTCAAGTTGCCGTGGCCGATCGAACGGGTGACCAAGATCAACGCCACCCAGATCAAGACCTTCAGCGAGAACGTGCCGGTCCTGACCGCCGACGAGAACATCGTGCTGGTCGAGATCAACGTGCAGTACCGCGTCAGCGATCCGCAGATGTACCTGTTCGGTACCCGCGACGGCGACGCCATGCTGGCGCAGGCCGCGCTGAGCACGGTGCGCGAGCAGGTGGGCCGTTCCACGCTGGATACCGTACTGGGTGCGCGCAATGCGCTGGCGGTGTCCGCGCGCGACCAGCTGCAGAAGTCGCTGGCGGCCTACCGCACCGGCCTGGCGGTGACGGAGTTGAACCTGCCCAACGCGCGTCCGCCGGAGGAGGTCAAGCCGGCCTTCGACGACGTCAACAGCGCGCAGCAGGACAAGGACCGCCTGATCAGCGAGGCCCGCGCCTACGCCGCGCAGGTGGTGCCGGAAGCCCGCGGCCAGGCCGCGCGCGTGCGTACCGTGGCCGAAGGCTACAAGACCGCATCGATCGCCCGGGCACAGGGTGACGCAGATCGCTTCTCGCTGCTGGTGGACCAGTACCAGGCCGCGCCCGAGGTGACCCGCAAGCGCCTGTGGCTGGAAACGGTGCAGGAAGTGCTGGCCGACAACCGCAAGATCGTGGGCGGCGATTCGCGCCAGTTGCTCTACGTGCCGATGGAGCCGGCGAAGGGCGGCTCCACCCCCGGTAACCTGCTGTCACCGGAGACCCTCGCGCCGGCCGTCACCGCGATCGAACAGGCAGCCGAGCAATCCACCCGCAGTGGCCGCACGCCACGCCCCACCGGCCGTGAGGAGGTCACCCGATGAAAGTCTCGTTCTGGGTCGCCACCGCCGTGGCCGTGCTGCTGGCGCTGATGGGTTCGCTGTACGTGGTCAACGAAGGGCAGACCGGCATGGTGCTGCAGTTCGGCCGCGTGGTGCGCAGTGACATCGGTCCCGGCCTGCATTTCAAGTTCCCGCTGGTCGAAACCGCGCGTGTGTTCGACCGTCGCCTGCAGGTGCTGGACGCCGAGCCCGAGCGCTACCTGACGTCCGAGCGCAAGGACGTCAGCGTGGACTTCTTCGCCGTGGGCATGATCCAGGATGTGCGCGCGTTCTACCGGGCCACCGGTGGCGACGAGTCCGTGGCGGTGCAGCGCCTGGCGCCGATCATCAAGGATTCGCTGCGCAACGAGATCAATGCCCGCACGCTGCAGCAGGTGGTGTCCGGCAACCGACAGGAAGTGATCGGCAGCCAGTTGAAGGCGATCAACGACGGCGCGGCCACGATGGGCATCCGCATCGTGGACATGCGCATCAAGCAGATCGACCTGCCCACCGACAGCCAGGTGATCCAGGACGTCTACCGGCGCATGCGTGCGCAGCGACAGCAGGTGGCCAGCCGCCTGCGTGCCGAAGGCGCGGAGCAGGCCAATACGGTGCGCGCCGAGGCCGACCGCGAGCAGGCGGTCATCGCCGCCGAGGCCGAGCGCGATGCGCAGCGCCTGCGCGGTGAGGGCGATGCACAGGCGGCCAAGGCCTACGCCGCCGCCGCCAACAAGGACCCGGGCTTCTACGCGTTCCAGCGCAGCCTGGAGGCCTACCGCAAGTCGTTCGCGGACGGGCAGGGCGTGATCGTGCTGGATCGTGACGATCAGTTCCTGCAGTACCTGAACAAAGACCGCTGAGCGTGTCCGAGGAACTGATCTCGGCCTTGTGCCTGGTGGCCGTGCTGGAGGGGCTGGTACTGTTTGCCGCCCCTCAGGGCTGGAAGCGGGCGGCGGAGCAGCTGTATGCGATGCCCAACCAGCGGCTGCGGGCGATTGGCGGGTTCGTGGTGATCCTGGGGCTGCTGTCGCTGATGTGGGTGCGGCACCAGTTCTGAGTTTTTTGGGGCTTGGGTGGGTAAAACAAAAAGCGAAAGCCACGGCTTCCCTTGCAGCGACGAGAGGGATGCGGGCACGTGGGTATTGCGGAAAGGCGGCCATGGATGGCCGCCGGCCCCGACTCGGGGCAGGATGCCCCGATGGAGGGGAGTAGCAATGCCCGCGTGCCCGTATACCGCCCATCGGATCCGGTGAACGGCAAAAAGACTGGCCCCAAGCCCCCAAAACCCGGATAATGCACAAAAGCCGGCCGGGGCAATCCCCGCCGGCTTTTTCCGTGTCTGGGGGGCCGACAGGCCCTTCACCTTTTCTGCCCGGCCTTCCCCCTACGCTATCGGCCCGGCGGAACCTGATTGGAGCGAGTCATGGGTCAGTCTGTCGTGGTGTTGGGTGCCCAATGGGGCGATGAAGGCAAGGGCAAGATCGTCGATCTGCTCACCGAGGAAATCGGTGCCGTGGTGCGCTTCCAGGGTGGCCACAACGCCGGCCACACCCTGGTCATCGGCGGCAAGAAGACCGTGCTGCACCTGATCCCGTCGGGCATCCTGCGCGAAGGCGCGCTGTGCCTGATCGGCAACGGCGTGGTGCTGAGCCCGGCCGCGCTGCGCAAGGAAATCGACGAGCTGGAAGCCACCGGCGTGGACGTGCGTTCGCGCCTGAAGATCAGCCCGGCCACGCCGCTGATCATGCCGTACCACATCGCGCTGGACCAGGCTCGCGAGAAGGCCGCCGGCAAGGGCGCCATCGGCACCACCGGCCGTGGCATCGGCCCGGCGTACGAGGACAAGGTGGCGCGTCGCGGCATCCGCGTGGCTGACCTGCACTACCCCAAGGAGCTGGCCGAGAAGCTGCGTAGCACGATGGATTACCACAACTTCGTGCTCACCCAGTACCTGGGCGTCGACGCGGTGGATTACCAGAAGACGCTGGACGAGGCCCTGGCCTTCGGCGAATACGTGGAGCCGATGAAGTCCGACGTGGCCGGCATCCTCCATGACCTGCGCAAGCAGGGCAAGCGCGTGCTGTTCGAAGGCGCGCAGGGTTCGCTGCTGGACATCGACCACGGCACCTACCCGTACGTGACTTCGTCCAACACCACGGTGGGCGGTGCGTATGCGGGCACCGGCGTGGGCGCGGACGCGATCGACTACGTGCTGGGCATCTGCAAGGCCTACGCCACGCGCGTGGGTGGCGGCCCGTTCCCGACCGAACTCCACGACGAAGTGGGCCAGGGCATCCGCGATCGCGGCGCCGAGTACGGCGCGACCACCGGCCGCCCGCGCCGCTGCGGCTGGATGGACATCGTGGCGCTCAAGCGCGCGGTGGCCATCAACGGCATCACCGGCCTGTGCATCACCAAGCTGGACGTGCTGGACGGCATGGAGAAGCTGAAGGTGTGCATCGGCTACAAGTACGGCGGCAAGACCACCGAGTACGCGCCGCTGGACGCGGCGGGCTGGGAGGAGTGCGAGCCCGTGTACCTGGAGTTCCCGGGCTGGAGCGAGAACACCCACGGCGTGACCGAGTGGGACAAGCTGCCGCCGGCCGCGCGCGCCTACCTGCGTGCGCTGGAAGAGCTGTCGGGTTGCCCGCTGGCCATCGTCTCGACCGGTCCGGACCGTGAGCACACGATGGTGCTGCAGGACCCGTGGGCCTGATCGAGGCCCGCGCGGTACTCCGGAAAGCCCCGCCTTGTGCGGGGCTTTCTCATTGCAGCGCCCAGATGGCATCGGGCCGGCGACCGTGTGAGGGTGCCCACGGATCCGGGGCGATATCCTGTACCGCTTGGCGACTTCGCGCACGTGAAGCCCGCTCCGCCGAATACATACCCCTTTGATGACTTCCACGCCTTCATCCAAACCTGGCGCTGCCCATGGGCTGCCCATTTCCGTCCGCACGCTGGCCATCCTGCTGGGTGGGCTGGCGATGTTCGGTCCGTTCTCCATCGACGCGATCTTTCCGGCGTTTCCGGTCATGGGCGCGGCGCTGGGTGCGGACAAGGTGGCGATGCAGCAGACGCTCAGCGTGTACCTGGTGGCGTACGCGCTCATGAGCCTGGTGCATGGGCCGCTGTCGGATGCGATCGGGCGCAAGCGGGTGATCCTGTGGGGGCTGGCGGTGTTCACGCTGGCGTCGGTGGGCTGCGCGCTTTCGCGCGACATGGGCACGCTCCTGGCATTCCGCGTGCTGCAGGGGCTGTCGGCGGGCGTGGGCCTGATCGTGGGCCGCGCGGTGATTCGCGACGTGCTGCACGGCGACGATGCGCAGCGGTTGATGAGCCAGGTGTCGATGATCTTCTGGACCGACCAGAGTTCCATAGACACTCAGTCGCCGCTCTGCGCGTAGCGCTTTTCGAACTCTACCGGTGACATGCCGCCAGCGGAACCATGCCGGCGAATCGGGTTGTAGAACATCTCGATGTAGTCGAACACGTCCGAAGCAGCAGTGGCTCGCGTCGGGTAGATCTGCCGCTTGATCCGCTCCTTCTTCAGGACGCTGAAGAAACTCTCGGCCACGGCGTTGTCGTGGCAGTTCCCGCGACGGCTCATGCTCGGCACCATCCGGTGCGCCTTCAGGAACGACTGCCAGTCGTTGCTGGTGAACTGGCAGCCCTGGT
>NZ_VLKP01000011.1 GCF_007830115.1 Aerolutibacter ruishenii
TAATGATCCGTGTGGCTTGACCATATAACCTCAAGTGGCCTTGGACTCGACGACACGTTCGACGTTCGGCACAATACCTCGCTACATTCCAAACTATTCGCCCAAGGCAGATCAGTGCATCGATCCGTCCAGGGCAACCAACGAGAGCGCGTGCGCCGTGATGGCGACCCTCCACCCTCTCCCTGGTGACAATAGCTGTGTGGAACCACCCGATCCCTTCCCGAACTCGGAAGTGAAACGCACACGCGCCGATGGTAGTGTGGCTCAAGCCATGCAAGAGTAGGTCATCGCCAGGGGCTTTACACCGAAGGCCGGATCCAACAGGATCCGGCCTTCTTCTTTTGCGCGCGCAATAACCGCGTCAACGCCAACAACAACGACACCGTTTCCGCCCAGGGGCGTTGGAGAAGACAAGCCACGCTCACGCGCGACAGGCGCGGGACGGTCCTTTGGCGCTCCAGGTCCCTGTTGTTCCTATTGGCTTCAGTATCTCCGGAGCCGTGCCGTTATTGAAGCGACGAGGAGTCCTTTGGCATGGCGACCATTACACCCGATGACCTGGCGATAGGTGTCGCGCTGCAATGGCCGGTTTACGATCGCCAAGGCAAACTCCTGCTCGGCCGAGGCATGGTGATAAATGGCCCGGCGCAGCTCGAAGCGCTGCGTGAGCGTGGTGTCTACGCCAGCGCGAAGGATTCTGAAAAAGCCGAATCGCTTGCCCAGGCCGAGGTGCTACCCGTTTTCGAGGCGGCCCAAGCGCTTCAACGGGACATGCAGAAGGCACATTGGATGTTGTTGAACGGGGCTGTCCAATCCCTGGTATGCCTGCAGGGGTTGGCTGATGCCGTCGAACTGCTCATGCGGCGGGATGCTGACGCGATGCTGGCGGCCCTGCAGCTGGATGTCGACGTGGACAACCATGCCGCCAGGCAGCTGCACGCGGGCGCGCTCTGTGTACTGGGAGCGAGAGTGCTTCGGCTGGACGAAGCCGAATCGCGTTCGTTGCTGCTGGCTGGGTTAACTCACGATCTTGTACTGGGAGCGCAGGTAGCCGAATTGAACCGTCAAAGCGGCGGCATGACCGCCGAGCAACGGGCGATCGTTCAGTCTCATACACGAGACGCACATCGTTTGCTGACCGACGCTGGGGCAGCCGACCCGCTTTGGCTCAATGCGGTATTGCTGCACCATGAGCGGCTGGATGGATCAGGTTATCCAATGGGTTTGGTGGGCGACGCGATCCCTCCGCTGACCCGCATGCTTGCCATTGTCGACATCTACACAGCGATGGTTCGGCCGCGTGCGTACCGCGGTGCCATCCACGCCAGAACTGCGTTGCGCACGATTTTCCTGGAACGCGGCAGCACGGTCGACGAATCGCTGGCGCAGGCATTCATCAAGGAGATCGGGATATTCCCGCCAGGCACGTTGGTGCGATTGAACAACGGCGAGGTGGGCGTGGTGCGTCGCCGTAGCGAGAATGCCGCCCACCCAGCGGTGGGGCGCTTGTTGATGCCGAACGGCAGCGTGGCCACCGTTCCGATACTGCGCGATACCAGCCAGCATGAATACGCAATCACCGAGACGGTGGACCAGAGGCAGCACGCCCCGCTCCTGGTTCGTGCTGCACGCGTCTTCTGGTAACCAGAACCGCCCTCGTCAGAAGACGGTCGGAGGCTCGCCACCAACGATCACTACGTCCGCCCGTCGACGGGCAAACAGCCCCACGCTGACCACGCCGGGAATCTGGTTGATCGCCTGCTCCATGGCAGTCGGGTCCGTGATGGACAGATTGTGGATGTCGAGGATCAGATTGCCATTATCGGTAACCACGCCTTGGCCTTCCGTCGTCTGGCGCCACACGGGCTGGCCGCCGGTCATGGCGAGGAGCTCGCGCGCCACCAGGCTCCGGGCCATCGGAATGACTTCGACCGGGAGCGGAAACTTCCCGAGTACCTCGACACGCTTGGCCGGGTCGATGATGCAGACGAACCGGTCGCTGGCTTCCGCAATGATCTTTTCGCGGGTGAGGGCTGCGCCACCACCCTTGATCAGGCACTTGCGCGGGTCGCACTCGTCGGCACCGTCCACGTACAGCGACAGTGGGCCGGTGGCATTCAGGTCAAGGACCTCGATGCCATGGGCCCGCAGGCGTTCGGTGCTCTGGTCCGAACTGGAGACGGTGCCTTTGATCCGGTCCTTGATACGGGCGAGGGCATCGATGAAATAGGCGACGGTGGAGCCGGTACCCACGCCGACGATCATGCCGTCTTCGACGTATTCGATGGCCTTTTCACCTGCCAGACGCTTGGCTTCACTCATGGGGTATCTCTCGAAATTGCAGTGGGAAAGGGTGGTTGGGAGCGGGTCGAGCAGGGTCGGGGTGCCAGTGCCAACCCGGTCCGCCGGCGCCGGGTGGCCATCAAGCGGCCATCAAGATGCAGCGGCCGGCGTATACGGCTCATTCCAGTGCGAGCAAGTGCTTCCATTGCGTGGCGCTAACCGGGAACACGGACAGGCGGTTGCCACGCCGGATCAACGCAAACTCCTCGCCCAGCGCATCGGCATGCTGCTTGATCTCGTCCAGTGCGATGGTGCGCCGGAGTTTGCGTTCAAATGCGACGTCCACCAGGAACCAGCGCGGTTCCTCGCGGGTAGCCTTGGGGTCGTAATAGTCGGACTTCGGGTCGAACTGGGTGGCGTCCGGGTAGGCGCGGCTGGCGACGGTTGCGGTACCCACGATACCCGGTACCACGCAATTGGAGTGGTAGAACAGCACGCCGTCACCGACCTGCATCTGGTCGCGCATGAAATTGCGCGCCTGGTAGTTGCGCACGCCGTTCCAGGGCTCGGTGCCGACCCGCTGCAGGTCGTCGATGGAGAAGGCGTCGGGTTCTGACTTCATCAGCCAGTAGCGGCGACGGAGGCTCATGGGCAATTCCGGCAATCGATGAATGAGGATTCAGTGCATACCGCGTCGACGGCAACGTCCCATGCGGCCTGGTCGAGTGCCTCGACATGCTGGACGTCGAATGCCGCGCCCACCAGGAAAGGCGGGGCCGGGGCACGGTGGCGGAAGGCGAAGGTGCGGTCGTACCAGCCGCCCCCCATGCCAAGGCGCTGGCCGCAGCGGTCGAAGCCGACCAGCGGCATCACCGCCATTGCGAGTTGTGAGGCCTCGAGCAGCGACGCGGGCGCCAGATCGGGCTCGGGGATGCCGAACCGGTTGCTCACCAGCGGGTCGCCCGGACGCCACGGCGCGAATCGCAGGCATTCGTCGTCGCCCAGTACCGGCAGGCAGTACACGCAACCCGGCGGAAGCTTGAGCTGCCAGGCATGCAGGGCGATCTCGCCGTCCATCGCCCAGTAGCCAGCCACATACCCCTGAACGGGCGCGAATGGCAGCATCAGCAAACGCGCGGCCAATTGTTCGGCGGCGGCAATGCGGATGGCGGGAGGCAGGGCACGACGTCGGTCGCGCAACACGGTACGGAGTTGTCGGCGTTCCGCCGCAAGGTCGTCGGTCATCCAGCGCAATCCGGGGCAGCGGGCGAGCCTGGCCACGGTTGGCCGGGTGCGCCGACAGTGGCCCGCACCGCCGGCGATGAAAAGGAAGTCCTCCGCTCGTGCCGATGCTTACGAAACGACCTTGAACCCGGGGTTCAAGTGGGGACGCTTGGTGGCCGTCGGGCTTCCCGCTGCGTGGCGGACTTGCACTCCGGGCCTCGGTCGCGCCCCCGTGGTCGTAATTAAGGGACAAGGCGAATGTTTGCGTACGCCGTCGAACACAGCAGAGGACGTGAACGCAGTATAGCGCGGGCAGACGAAGGCGAGTGTCCGCCCGTCGGTGTCGCGCGGGGGGCATTCAGCCACACGCGTTACCGGATGTGTCGGCGGTGGTGATGGCGGCGGGCATCCCGGAGGGGACGTTTGCCAGTAGAGCAGCCGCCTGGACTCAGCGGGCGGTGGCGTCGAACAGGCCGTCAAGCTTGCGCTGCAGGTCGCCCAAGGTGCGGGTCAGTTCGCGGTCGCGGCCTTCGTTCTCGCTGCGTGCCAGCTGCAGTTCGTGTGCAAGGTTCAGCGCGGCGAGCACGGCGACGCGGTCGAGCGCTGCCATGCGGTTGTTGCCGCGGATCTCGCGCATCTTGCCGTCCAGCACCTTGGCTGCGGCCAGCAGGCTGTCGCGTTCATCGGGCTCGCAGCCGACGGTGTACTCGCGGTCGAGGATGCGGATGGTGACCGGGTGGGGCGCGCTCACGTGTGCTGCTCCAGCGACTTCAGCCGCGCGATCATCGCCTCGACCCGGGTGCGGGCCATCTCGTTCTTGGCCAACAGCGCGGAGCGCTCGCCGACCAGTTGCTCCTGCTGTTGGCGCAGGCTGCGGTTTTCCTCGCCCAGGCGGCGCGCACGGTCGGTCAATTCGTCCATGCGGGCGTTGAGCGCTTGCAGCTGTGCGAGGAGTTCGTCGCGGTCCATGCGGTGAACGATAGCAGTGTCGGGCGGCCGGTCAAGTTACGGCGGTCACGTGCCGGGGGCGGCCCCAGTCGAGGATGAAGGCCAGGCACTCGGGCTCCTCCATCGGCCTTGCGAGCCAGTAGCCCTGGATTTCGTCGCATTCGTGGGTCCGCAGGAAGTGCATCTGCGCCTCCGTCTCCACGCCTTCGGCGATCACGTTCAGGCCCAGGGAGTGCGCCATGGCGATGACCGTGGTGGTGATGGCCTCGTCGTCGGGATCGATGGTGAGGTCGGCGATGAACGCCTTGTCGATTTTCAGCGTATTGATCGGCAGGCGCTTGAGATAGGCCAGCGAGGAGTAGCCGGTGCCGAAGTCGTCCACGGCCAGTGCGATGCCGAGTTCGCGGAACGCCTGCAGGGTGGAGGCGGTCTGCTCGGCGTTCTCCATGATCACGCTTTCGGTCAGTTCCAGTTCCAGGCCCCGGGCGTCGATGCCGGTGGTTTCCAGCGTGCGGGAGACCACCGTCGGCAGGTCGCCCCGCAGCAGTTGCAGTGCCGACACGTTGACCGCCATGGTGAGGTCATCCAGGCCCTGGTCCTGCCAGCGCTTGAGTATGGTGCAGGCTTCGCGCAGCGCCCATTCGCCGATCTCCATGATCAGTCCGGTCTCCTCGGCAAGGGGCACGAACTGGATCGGGGCGATTTCGCCATGCTCGGCGCTGGTCCAGCGCAGCAGTGCTTCCACGCCGGTGATGCGCCGGTCCGCCAGCGCCATGCGCGGCTGGAATACCAGCCGCAACTCGCCGCGGTCGAGCACCTTGCGCAGCGCGGTGGAGATGGTGGCGCGCTGCCGGATTTCGTGATCCATGCTCTCTGTGTAGCGCATGAAGGTACGTCGGCCGATGGCCTTGGCCTGGTACATCGCGGTGTCGGCGTGCTTGAGCAGGTCGGTCGGCACCTGGGCGTGGTCCGGGTACAGGCTGATGCCGATGGAGGGCGAGATCACCACTTCGTGGCGCTCCTCCAGGTCCAGTGGCCGCTCGAACGCGGCGATGATCTCCAACGCGACCTGTTCGGCCTGTTCCGCGTTGTCGATGTTCTCCAGTACCACGTTGAACTCGTCGCCACCCAGGCGGGCGACGGTGTGCTGGGCACCGACGGTCTGCTGCAGGCGTGCGGCGGCGGCGCGCAGGATGCGATCGCCCGCGGCGTGGCCGAGGGAGTCGTTGATGTCTTTGAAACGGTCCAGGTCGAGGAACAGGACTGCAATGCGGTGGTTCTGCCGCCGGGCACGCACGATGGCGCGCGACAGTCGTTCCGAGAGCAGCGTGCGGTTGGGCAGGCCGGTGAGGGTGTCGTAGTTGGCCAGGTAGCGCAGCTCCTGCTCGGCGCGCTTCTGGTCGGTGATGTCACCGAGAACGGCGACGTAGTGGCCACGTTGTCCGCTGGCATCGTGCACGATGCTCGCCTGCAGCCAGCAGAGGAACTCGGTGCCGTCCTTGCGCCGCTGCCAGACTTCTCCGGACCAGCGACCGGTGCGTTCCATCTCGACGCGCATGTGCTGGTAGAAGTCGGGGTCGTGCTGCAGGCTGTCGAGCAGCGCTGTGTCACGGCCGATGACCTCGGCGTCGCTGTAACCGGTCATGCGCGAGAACGCGGGATTGACCGAGACGAAGTTGAAGTCGCGGTCGAATACGGCGACGGCCTCGGCCATGCTGCGAAGTACTTCGCTGGCAATGCGACGTTCACGCTCGGCGCTGCGGCTGGCGGTGATGTCGCGTGCGGTGCCGGCCACCCGGAGCGCACGGCCATCGGGGCCACGCTCGACCACGCGCCCGCGGGCCCGCACCCACTGCCAACTGCCATCGGGCGCGCGCGTGCGGTGCTCGGACAGGAACAAGGCTGAATCGCCGTGAAGGTGTTGCCGAAGCTGGTCGAGGACCTGCGGCAGGTCGTCGCCATGGATGACGTGATCGGTCGTGATCTGGGTGCGGATTTCGCCACCGCCGGGGCCACCGGTGGGGTCGTCCACGCGCATGCGATGCACCTGCCCGTGCGCGAGGTCATAGTCCCAGAACTGTTCGCCAGAGGCCCACAGGGCCAGCTTCAGGCGCTCTTCGCGTTCGCGGATCTGACCGAAATAGTTCTGTTCGATTCGGCGGCGGCGGTTCCAGTGCCAGGCCGCGGCCGCGATCGCGCCCAACACGACCAGGACTGCGGCGAAAATGGCCAGCGGGTGACGCCAGAGCGGTGGCGCGACGTGGACAGGGACCTGCAGTTCATCGGGACTCCAGATGCCGTCGCGGTTGGTGGCCTGAGCACGCAGGGTGTAGCCGCCAGGAGGCAAGCGGGTGTACGTGATGTCGGGAGAGGTGCCGTTGTCGACCCACCCTCGGTCGAAGCCCTCCAGGCGATAGCGGTAGCGGATGCGCGCGGCCGGGTGGAAGTCGAAGGCGCCGATCCGCAGGCGCAGAAGGTCGGCTCCGGCGGGAATGTCGAGTTGCGAGGGCAGCCACAGGGCACCGCTGTCGCCCGACGCGTCGAGCCCGATGCGGGCCGCCAGCAACCGCACGGGCGGGCTGAAGCTGGAATCGACGATGCGCGCAGGGTCGAACAGATTAAGGCCGCGCACGCCGCCGAAGGCCAGTCGGCCATCGCGCAGCCGTGTGGCTGCGCCGCCATTGAACTCAAGGTCCTGCAGTCCGTCCGCGACGCCATAGGTGCGGACCGATCCGTTGCCGGGGTCGAGCCGGAGCATGCCGATGTCGGTACCCAGCCACAGCTCGCGCCCGCCGGATTGACTGATGGAGTAGATCGCTGGCGTGGTCGAAGTGGCCAGCTTGCCGCTGAGCGGCTGGCTGAAATGGATGGAGCCGTCGGCCGCTTCGGTCGCGCGGCTCAACCCGGAATGCGTGCCCACCCACACCGTACCGTCCGCGGTCTGCGAGAGGCTACGTACCACGTTCCCCGCGAGGCTGCCCGGGGCGTGGTCATGGTGGCGCAGGTGCCGGAGTTGGCCGGTGGCGGGGTTCAGCACATCCAGGCCGCCGTTCGTACCGATCCACATGCGTCCCTCGCCGTCCTCGAGCAGGGCATTGGCGGTGGGGTGGGACAGCGAGCGCGGGTCACCTTCGCGCCAGGCATATTGGCTGACACCCGATCCGTCGCGACGGTAGCGGAACACACCCATTTTCAGGGAGCCCAACCAGAGGTCGCCATCACGCGCGAGCAGCAGGGAGCGCAGGCTGGGCTGACCAAACGCACCCAGCGGAATCGTCTCGGCACTGCCGCTGCCAGTGTCCAGGCGGAGCAGCCCATGGGTAGTGGCAAGCCAGAGCCGGCCGTGGCCAGCATTGCCCATGGCCATCACCCGGCGTTTGGTCGAAGCGAGTGGCGTGGGCAACCGTGGGGTCCAGTCGGTGAACCGGTCGTCGGCCGTTTCGTAGCGGAGCAGGCGCCCGTCGTCCGTACCCAGCCACAGCACACCCGGTTCCGTCTCCAGGACCGAGCGGATGCTGTCATCCGCCGCCGCACTGCCTTTGCGGGTGCCGTCCAACTCCAGCACATAGGTGAAGCGGGAGCCACGTGGATCCGTGATCGCCGCTCCGCGGAACTGGCCACCCACCCACAACATGCCGCTGCGGTCGACCATCAGCGCGGTGATGGCATCTTCCGGGAGGCTGGCGGGGACAGATGCATTCTCCTCGATGACGCTGACCGTCCCCGTCTGTGGGTCGAACCGTCGAAGCCCTTCGCTGCCCACGCTGAACCACAGGTGGCGGTCGGGGGCCTCGATGATCGAGCGCACATCGCCAGCGGCGGGCGCCGACCCATCCGGCCATACGCGCAATACGTCGCGGCCATTGGAGTGAAGCCGGTACAAGCCGTCGCCGCGTCCAACCCACAATTGTCCCTGCCGATCCAGAGACAGGCTCGTCACGGAAACCGCAGGCCCAACGCGGGTGGCTTGTGCATCGGGATTGATCCGGAACAGGCCCGTCCGGTTGCCGTACCAGAGGGTGCCGTGCGCATCGGTCAGCAGGTTCTGCGGCGCGGTGTCGCGATCCGCAGTGGGCTGCAGCGCCACTACCGGATGACGCTGTCCACTCTCGGGTTCGAGCCATTCCAGGCCGTCGACCGAGGCGACCCACAGGCGATCACCCTGCGCAGCCAGTGCGAGGACATGGTGGCGCGGCCCGGAGGGCGACGGATTGGCAAGGTAACGGCGCACCGTCCCATTGCCCAGGTCGAGGCGGGCGACGTATCGGGACCGGGTGCCGATCCATAACCCGCGTTCCCTGTCCAGGGCGAGCGCGGTGATGTAGCTGTCGGGGATGCTGGCGGGATTCTGCGGGTCGTGCCGATAGGGGACGAAGCGCTGGCCGTCGAATCGGTGCAGGCCACCCTGCGTGCCCACCCAGACGAAGCCCTGGCGATCCTGGGCCAGGGAGGTGACGGTGTTCTGCACCAATCCGTGGCCGCTTCCCAGCGATTGGAAGTAGAACTCGCGCGTTGCCGCCACAGCAGGCGGTGGAAGGGCCAGTCCCAGCAAGGCCAGGACCAGGGCCAGCAGGCCTTGGCCTACGGCTTTGCGGTGGGAGGAAGGCGGCACGGCAACCGAGGCGCGAGAGGGCAACCTGGGCCAGTGTAGGCAGGCCGTGCGGGCACCACAACCCGAACGGAAGTGCGGCTGTCGCTGCGCTGGTTGGTACACTGGCATCCCCCAAGCGTGGCGATGCATGTGCCCAATCCCGAATTGCCATCCCTGGCCAGCGTTGAGGCGGAAATCCGCCGCTTGGCCTTGGCACTGAGTCCGTCGGAACTGCATGGCGCCCTGTGTGGCTGGCTGGCGGGTGGTGGCGCAGCCGTCCGGGACTGGCCGGCCAAGGTGCTGGTGGATGCTTCATTGGGGACGCCCGAGGAACAGTCACCGCTGGACCAGTTGCGCGAAGTCGCAGTGGCCCAGTTCAGCGATCGCGATTTCGGCTTCGATCTGCTGCTGCCAGACCCGGAGGCCTCGCTGGCCGTGCGGAGCGAGGCGCTGTTCGACTGGTGCCGCGGTTTCCTGGGGGCATTTGGCCTTGCAGTGGGTGCCAACCCACGTTTGTCCCCGGAAAGTACCGAGGCGCTGGCCGACCTGGCCAAGCTCGCGGCCGCGCAACCGCAGGATGAAGGTGACGACGAGGACGAAGCGGCCCTCGTCGAGATCGAGGAGTTCGTGCGCGTGGCGGCGCTGTTGCTGCACGGCGACTGCGTGCTCGCCGCCCAGCATCGTGCCCGGCTGAATTGAGGCGATCGATGGCCCACCACACCGGCATTCCCGCCGCGCAATACGCGCGCCGGCGCAAGCAGCTGATGCGCATGGCCGGCAATGACGCGATCCTGGTGCTGCCGGCCGCGACCGAACGCATCCGCAGCCGGGACACGCACTTTCCGTACCGCCAGGATTCGGATCTGTGGTACCTGACCGGGTTTCCGGAGCCGGAGGCGGTACTGGTGCTGGTACCCGGCCGCAAGCACGGTGAAACACTGCTGTTCTGCCGTGAGCGCCACCCCGAGCGCGAGGCCTGGGACGGCCCTCGGTTCGGGACCGAGGGCGCGATCGAGGCATTCGGCATGGACGACGCCTACCCCATTACCGACATCGACGACATCCTGCCAGGCCTGCTGGAAGGACGTGGTCGCGTGTATTACCACTTTGGCCGCGATGCCGAGTTCGACCTCAAGCTGATCGGTTGGGTCAACCGCGTGCGCGCGATCATGAAGATGGGCGACCGCCCGCCGCATGAGTTCCTGGAACTGGGCCATCTGCTGGACGAGATGCGCCTGTTCAAGGACCGCGACGAGTTGAAGCTGATGCAGCGCGCGGCCGACATTTCGGTGCTGGCGCACCAAGCGGCGATGCGCGCGGTGCGCCCCGGGGTCCACGAGTACACCCTGCAGGCAGAGCTGGAGCGCGAATTCCGCTTGCACGAAGCCGAGCCGGCCTACAGCAGCATCGTCGGTACGGGAGGCAATGCCTGCGTGCTGCATTACCGCGCCAACAGTGCACCGGTGCGCGATGGCGACCTGGTGCTGGTCGACGCAGGCGCGGAATACCGTGGCTATGCCGCCGACATCACCCGTACGTTCCCCGCCAACGGCCGTTTCACCGCGCCGCAACGCGCGCTGCACGACCTGGTGCTGCAAGCGCAGCGCGCCGCACTGGCGCAGGCGCGGCCGGGCGTGCCCTACGAGGCCGGGCATGCCGCCGCGGTGGAAACGCTGACCGAAGGGCTGTTGAGGCTGGGCCTGCTCAAGGGCAAGCTCGAGAAGAACATCGCCGAAGGCCACTATCGCCGCTACTACCGGCACAAGACCGGCCATTGGCTGGGCCTGGACGTGCACGACGTGGGCGAGTACCGCTTCGATGGCGAGTCGCGACTGCTCGAGCCGGGCATGGTGTTCACCATCGAGCCAGGCCTGTACGTGCCCGCCGACGACACCAGCGTAGATGCCAGGTGGCGCGGCATCGGCATCCGCATCGAGGATGACGTGCTGGTCACCCGCGACGCACACAGGGTGCTGACCGAGGGGTTGGCGCGCAGCGCCGAGGAGATCGAGGCCTACATGGCCGGCAACCGTGCCGCGGGCTGATGCCGGCCCCGGGCGACGTAGCGCCACGGAGCAGGAGCCCGCGGTTGTCCGCGGGCCCGGGCGCAGGGCGCGTTATGCGGCCGCGAAGCCTTCCCGAGTAAGGTTCGTGGGTGCGGCATCGGTGCAGGCCACGTTGTCCTCGATGCGGATGCCGCCATAAGGCTTGAATGCCTCCACCCGCGCCCAGTCAACGTCGCCGGCCCGCGGCCCTTGCCGCAGTTCGTCCATGAGCAGGTCGATGAAATACAGGCCCGGCTCGATGGTGACTACCATGCCCGGCTGCAGTACGCGGGTCAGGCGCAGGTATGGATGGCCCGCAGGCTTGGGGATCGTGCCGCCCCGGTCGCTTTCGGCAAAACCAGCCACGTCATGCACCTGCAGGCCGATCCCATGGCCGATGCCGTGCGGGAAGAACACGCTGCTCACGCCGGTTTCCACCGCGGCCTCCGGCGAGAGCCTGGTAATGCCGAAATCGCGCAGGATGCCGGCAATGGCCAGGTGCGCGTTGAGATGCAGCTGCCTGTAGTCGAAACCCGCACGCACTTCGTCGCACATGCGCAGTTGTGCTGCGTCCATGGCGTCGATCATCGCCTGGAATTCGCCCTGCGTGTCGCGCGCATGCGTGCGGGTGATATCGCAGCCGTATCCATGGAAACTGGCGCCAGCGTCGATCAGGAAGCTGCGCGACTCGCGCGGCGCGACCCGGTCGCGTTCGGTGTAATGCAGCACGGCGCCGTGCTCGTTGAGCGCGATGATGTTGCCGTACGGCAGGTCGTTGGCATCTTGCCCGGCCGCCTGGCAGTAAGCCAGGTGGATGCCAAATTCGCTGGACCCAGCGCGGAAGTTGCGTTCGGCGGCGCGGTGCGCACGCACGCCGATGCGCGTCGCCTCGCGCATCATCGCGATCTCATACGGTGTCTTGAACGCGCGATGGAACTCCAGGTAGTTCAACACGGCGGGTGGGTTGTTGGGCACGAAGTTGCCCAGTGCGCTTTGCGGCTCGCCGAGGATGGCGCAGCGTGACGGGTCGGCCGGCAGGTGCTGCAGTGCCTCTTCCGGCGTGCGGATCACCACGATGTCGAACTGCTCCACCCACCAGCCTGCCGGTGCCTCCGGCACGACGTGCCAGTAGTCGGCCGGCTGCAGGTAGACCAGCTTGGGCTTGCGGCCGGGGGTGGCCACGACCCAGCTGCCGGGGTGGCGCGTGAGCGGCACCCACGCCTTGAACTGCGGATTCGTCGCGAAGGGGTAATCGCGATCGTCGAACACGTGGTAATGCAAGGTTCCACTGGGCACGACCAGATGGTCGTAGCCGCCGCGGGCCAGGGCCTCGCTCGTCCGCTCACACGTTGTTTGCACGTGCTGCGGGTATAACATCGCGAGATCTTGGATCATCATGGGGCCACTCTTGGGGACGTCGAAGGAGTTTGACGGATTCTCCACCTCGCAGCGGTCGGTGGCCAGTGTCCAGGACGAGCGTCCCTGGGGCGTCACCGTCTGGGCCTGGAGCCTGGCGGCGCTGCTGGTGGGCATCGTGCTGATCACCGTGGTGACCGTTGCACAACAACGACGGCTTGATGCAGAGCAACGCCAGGCGTTCGATGCCATGGCTGATCGCGGTTATGAGGCGCTGCGGGCCCAACTGGACGCGTGCGGCATGCTGGCACGCACCGTACAGACCCTGTTCCTGACATCCGAGCAGGTCACGGCGCAGGAGTTCGACGACATCTACGCGAACCTGAATCCCCGCGAACGGTTTCCCGGCCTGCTTGCGTTGGCCTACGCCGAGCGCCGGCCAACGCCTGAGGGCGATCGGTTCATCACCACGCGGGTCGTTCCCCTGGCAGGCAACGAGCGGGTGCTGGGGCTTGACGTCGCGCGACAGGCCCCCAACCTGCAAGCCCTGCAACGCTCCACGCTCACTGACCAGCCAACGCTTTCGGCGCCCTTTACCCTCGTGCAGGCAGATGCCACGGGCGCCCCGGCCGAAGGCATGATCCTGCGCCTGCCGGTGTTCTCGCCCGGCGTTCGTCCCGATACGCCCGAGGTTCGGCAGAAGCGGTTGCTTGGTTCGCTGGCGATCTCGTTCCGCATTCGCGACGTGATCGGGAGCGCCATGCGCCACGAAACGCGCGACGTGCTTCGCGTGGCGGTGTCGGACGTGACGGACGGGTATGTCCGCTTGCTGTTCGACTCGAACCCTGGATTCAACGCCGTAGACGGTGCGCCGGGCTTCCACCGGCTATTGCGTTATGGCGGACGCGTCTGGCAGGTGCGCATCCAGCCGTTACAACACAGATCGGCAGACCTGAACTGGCAGGATTCGGTGTTCTGGCCTGGCTTGCTGGCGAGCGTATTGCTGGCGTTGCTGGTGTGGTCGCTGGCCACCACCCGGCGGCGCGCGCTGGAACTGGGCCAGCGCATGAGCCACCAGTACCGCGAGAGCGAGGAACGGTTCCGGGCTTTGAACGAACTCCTGCCGGCACTGGTGCTGTTGGTCGATCGCGAGGGAGGCCAGGTCAGCTATGCCAACCAGGCCGCGCGTACGCGACTGGGGCGCGCCAGGTTGGAGCAAGGACTGGCGGCCGTGTTCGAAGATCCCGCGGTCCACGAACAACTGGTCCAGTCCGCGGACGAGGGCGTGGGGTCGGCGGAGGTCGAATTGCGTGACGCGGACGGCAAGCGGTTCTGGGCCAGTCTTTCCCTGTCGCCGGCCATGCTGGACGAACATGAACAATGGTTGTTGGTGGCTACCGACGTCTCCGAGCAGCGACAGCTCACCGAGATGCTGATCTATCAGGCCAGCCACGATGGGTTGACGGAATTGTTCAATCGCCGGGAGTTCGAGCGGAGGGCGGAACTGGTGGTCCAATCGGTGGTTGCCGGCGGCCCGGCCGCGGCCCTGTTTTACATCGACCTGGACCAGTTCAAGCTGATCAACGATACGTCCGGGCACATCGCGGGCGACCAGCTCTTGATCCAGCTGGCTACGTTGATGCACGAACAACTGCGAGGTGGCGACATACTTGCCCGCCTGGGGGGCGACGAGTTCGGCGTGCTTGCCTGCGACGTGGGCGACCGTGCCGGCGCGCGGTTGCTGGCCGAGCGGGTCCGCGAGCACATCGACGGCTTCATGTTCGTCTGGGAGCAGAACACCTACACCATCAGCGCGAGCATTGGCGCGGTGATGATCGACCACCCCGGCGTGACCCTGAAGGACGTGATGGCGCAGGTCGATACGGCCTGTTACCTGGCCAAGGAGGCAGGCCGGAACCGGGTGCATTTCTACTCGGAGCAGGATGACGAGACTTCGCGCCGGCGCAGTGAAATGGAGTGGGCAAACCGGTTGCGCTGGGCGATCGACGAGGGAAGGCTGCAGTTGCAATACCAGGAGGTGCGCTCGTTGCGCCCGGAGCAGGGTGGCGTGCACCGCGTGGAGCTGCTCCTGCGTTTCCGCGACGAGGAGGGCCGACTCGTGGTGCCTGGGGCATTCATGCCCGCGGCGGAGCGCTATGGCCTCATGCCGATGATCGATCGATGGGTGATCGAGAACGCACTGGCCAATTTCGATCGGCTGCATCCCAGCGGCAAGGACCTGTCACTGGCGACCATCAACGTTTCCGGCGCCAGCCTGGAGGACGAATCGTTGACGGAGCTCATCCTGCAGCTGCTGCATCGATATCGCGTGGCGCCGCAACGGGTGTGCTTCGAGATCACCGAAACGGTGGCGGTGCGCAACCTGGCGCAGGTGTCGCGGTTCATCGACAGGCTGCGCCAAGCGGGCTGCCGGATCGCACTGGATGATTTCGGCGCGGGAATGTCCTCGTTCGGATACCTCAAGAACCTGCCGGTGGACATCATCAAGATCGATGGCAGCTTCATTCGTGACCTGGTCAACGACCCCATGAGCCATGCCATCGTCCGTGCGGTGACCGATATCGGCCACCAGCGCGGTTTGAAGGTGGTGGCCGAATGGGTATCCAGCCAGGAGATCCTGGATGCGCTGGTGGCGCTTGATGTCGACTATGCGCAGGGGTTCGCGTTGCACCAGCCGACGGCGGTGCCGTTCCAGGCGGCCTGAGCGGGCAGGAGAATCACTGTGACGGACCAAGCCATGCGCGCAGGCAGGCCTGAGAAGACTCGGACAGGGTAATGAAGCGGAATCCCGCCCACGTTTGTCCGGGTGCACTGGCCATGTTCTGCCACAGCAGGTGCGCGCCGACCTCGATCGGTTCGCTGCCGGTGCCGTCCGGCAACTCGAATCGCAGCTGGTACAGCGCGTCGTCCACCAATGGACTCCCCGACGTGAGCAGCATGCCGGTTTCGGACAGATTGCCCACGTGGCCAATGACACGATCGGTCATCGTGTCCAGTACTTCGATGTTCTCCGGCGCCTGAACTCGCCGCGCGCGACGGTAATCTTCAGTCATGTCGACCCCCGGGCATTACGGGAAGGGTTGGCGAAATTGCGAAGCGCCGCCAACGTGGCTTGCCATGCGCGATCAATCAGGTGGTTCCGGCCGGCGGTGACCACCCGGGCCTGGTTCTTGGCCATCATGCGTGCGAGGCTGTCCAGCGTCTGTTCGTCCACGCGTTGCCCACGCTGGTTGACGAACAGCGCGTGCCCCGTAACGGTACTGAACCATGCCAGGCGCCGCCTGACGACGTCGCCCTGCTGGTTGGTCACGAACTCGAACCAGGTCCCGAAAGGCAACTGGGTCAACTCCTGGTAAGAGGCCTCTTCGCCGTCGTCGCGTTCCGGTAGCGAGGGCCTGTCCGCGCCCATCTGCTCACCCAGGCGGGCCCGCGACTTGAGTTTGATCGCCAACTCGGTCCGTGTTGCGAGCTGGTCGGTCACCTGGACTTCGTCTGCGCACAGGCGCCTGGCGATCAGGGCGGCTTCTTCGCCGTGGTAACCAACCAGGTCCAGGCCATGGATGATCCGCTGCTGCAAACCCTCCGGGGCGGCGATCCCGTCACAGGCGGACGCGATGATGCTCCTCGTGTCCTCGTACCGGGTTTTCCAGGCGTCCGAGTCCTCCTCATTGCGCAGCAGGGTCAGCGTCAGGACATCAGCCCACGCCTGGTCGAGCAGGGCATGGGTGAAGCGGGGCAGGGAGCGCGTGCCGATGAGTTCGGTGAGGACATCCTGCGCTCTGCGCTTGCATACCTCGAGCTTTTCCTTGCCCCGGGCCGCGTCTACATGGCGTCGTTCGCTGACCTCGGACTTGCGCGCCATTGCGTGCAGGTGGTCCTGCAATGGCTGGTTGGCCTTGGAGAACACAGCCGCGTCACCGCGGTAGTGCTGGACCACGTGGTCCACCGCACGCCTGAGGTGCTCTTCCAATATCGGGTCGCGCTCGTCGTCCGCGAGCCAGTTGGCCCCGGATTCCGCCACCGCGTTCAGCAACTGGCGGGCAGGATGGTGGGCGCGGGCAAAAAAATCATGGTCCTGCAGCGCCACGCGCAGCATCGGCAGCTGCAGGCGTTCAAGCAGGGAGCTGCTGGAGGACTCGCGCCGGACCTCTCGCGCCAGTTCGGCATACAGCATCCCCAGCAATTCGATGGCATCGCTGTCTTCCGGTGAAAGCGAAATCGATTCCCCGTACTTGCGGCGGCCGTGCGCGAGAAGGGCCTGGCGCAGTTCTGACAACCCTGAAGCCCCGGGGCGCGGCACGCGGTCCTGGGACTGCTGGGCGTCGAGCGCGGTCTGCAGGTCGTGGGGCGACATCTGCTGCCGCAAGGGACGGGGTACCTCCGGGCGTAGCTTTCCAATGAGCTCGCTGCGGCCTGCCAGCAACTCCTGCAGCAGCGGAAAGGTGACTCCCGATTCGTCATCCGGAGTTTCCGCGTTGTCGTCGCCCATCCGCCCGGTGTGTGGGCGCTGCAGGGGCGGCGGGGACGCGGTCGCGCGCTGTCCCGCCGGTGTGCGCTGCGCGGAGGCCGCCGCGGCCACCGGGTTCACCGGGCGCGTGCGCAACGGCACGTACGACAGATTGGGCAGCACGCCTTGCTGGGCCAGCAGGCTGTTCAACGCCTCCACCAGGTGCGCATAGCCGGACAGGACGTGGGTATCGAAGCACTTGAAGAGCTGGAGCCGCGCGTCCTGGCTGATCTGCAGGACATGGCTGGCGTCTGCGAGGATGCGCGAGAGTTGCTGGGGCCCCACCGGCAGGTGCTCGGCGTCGAAGGCAGGCGATCCTGCCAGGACACCGAAGCGTTGCCCCAGCAACAGCAACGGCAGGCTGCACCGTGCCTCGTGCCTGACGGCCATGGCCCGCAGGCTGCCCGCTTCGGTGATCGCGTCATCCTCTACCAGGCGAAGGTGGCCGAAGCCCACGACCGGATGTGACGTTTCGACTGGCTTGGCAGGCGGTTGGCGAATCACGCTCAGTACCCGCTCGAGTTCATGCAGGTAGCGCGGCACCAGGTCGGCGCGGTTGACGCGCACGCTGCGCAGTGTCTCGAAGTGCACCGCCTGCTGCGACGGATTGCGTGCTTGTTCCGCAAGCCGGAACAACTGCTCCTCGTAGTCGACCAGCATCTTGTCCAGGCGGCGGGCCAGGTCATCGGACGCCAGGGCCAGGACGCGTTCAAGGATGTGCTGGACGCGAGCGGGCAGCCGTGCCGAGTCGAGGGTTGACCGCATCGGATGAACTCCCGTGCCTACATTGGTTTCCATGGCTGCACCTGGCCTGACGAGGATCCCCTGGTCCTTCGCCCGTCGTATGGATGCCGCAGGTGAAGCCCTAGGATGTCCTACGTTACACCGACTCGGGGCAGGACAGGGCGTCAGGCAGCCTCGTCCAGGAAAAGGTTGACCACGTCGTTGGTGAACCGACGGCCCAACTCGGTCGGCGACACCACATCGTCCTTGCGCTCGAGCCACCCCGCGCGGCATGCCTTGTCCAACCGGCTGGCGACATGCGCAGGATCCAGCCCCGTTCGCGCAGCGAACTCCGACAGGGCAAACCCTTCCACCAGCCGCAGGGCGTTGAGCATGTACTCGAAGGGACGCCTCTCCACGTCGACCCGTTCGTCGCCGCCGATCGCCGAGGCCGTACCCGCGTGTGCCATGTAGGTGGCCGGGTGCTTGTGCTTCCAGCGACGCAGGATGGCCTGTTCGCTGCCCAGGGTGAGCTTGCCGTGCGCGCCAGCGCCGATGCCCAGGTAATCGCCGTAACGCCAGTAGTTGAGGTTGTGGTCGCAGCGCTTTCCCGGCCGCGCGTAGGCGCTCACTTCGTACTGCGCGTATCCGGCATCGGCCAGCAGGGTCTGGCAATGCTCCTGCATGTCCCAACTGGCGTCGTCATCGGGGATGCCGGCGGGCGGTCGCGCCGCGAACACCGTGTTCGGCTCCAGCGTCAGCTGGTAGTGCGAGACGTGCGTGGGCTGCAACGCGAACGCGCGTTGCAGGTCGTGCCCGGCCATCGCAAGGGTCTGCCCGGGCAGGGCGTACATCAGGTCCAGGTTGATGTTGTCGAAGCCGGCGTCCTGCGCCAGCTTGACCGCGGCCTCGGCCTCTGCGCTGTCGTGGATGCGTCCCAGGCGCTGCAGGCAGCCGTCGTCGAAGCTCTGCACGCCGAAGCTGAGCCGGTTGATGCCGGCGGCGCGGTAGCCTTCGAAGCGGCCATGCTCGGCGGTGCCTGGATTGGTCTCCAGCGTGATCTCGCAGCCCGGCGCGAAGCGCAGGCGCGCACTGGCGCCCTGCAGGAAGCGGTCGATGGCCTCGGGCGGCATCAGGCTGGGCGTGCCGCCGCCGAAGAACACGGTGCGCACGTTGCGGCCCCATACCAGCGGCAGGTCGTGGTCCAGGTCGGCCAGCAGCGCATCCACGTAGGCCTCGAAAGGCGGTTCGCCGCGCCGTTCGTGCGAGTTGAAATCGCAATACGGACATTTGCGCACGCACCAGGGAACGTGCACGTACAGGGACAGCGGCGGGGTGGTCAGCGTCATCGGCGTATTGTCCCACCGCGGCGCGAGCGCTGCGGGGCGGATCAGCGTGCGTGCAGCGGATCGTTCAGCGACAATGCCTGCAGCCGGGCCTTCAGTTGCGCCAGGGCCTGCCCGCGGTGACTGATGCGGTTCTTGCTGGCGGGGGCGAGTTCGGCGGCCGTCTGTCCCGATCCGGGGTCGAGGAATACCGGGTCATAGCCGAAGCCCCCCGCGCCGCGCCGGGCCGGCAGCACCAAGCCCTCCCAGCGGCCCTCCACCACCAGCGGTTGAGGGTCGTCGGCCTGGCGCAGCAGCACCAGCACGGCAATGAAGTGCGCGGTGCGGGCCGCTTCGGGCATGCCGTTCATCGCGGCCAGCAGCTTGTCGATGTTGGCTTCCGCATCGGCCTGCACCCCCGCATAGCGCGCCGAGTACAGGCCGGGGGCGCCGCCCAGCGCATCCACGCACAGCCCGGAGTCGTCGGCCAACGCAGGCAGGCCGGTCACTCGTGCCGCGTGGCGCGCCTTGATCAACGCGTTCTCGAGGAAGGTCAGGCCGGTTTCGGGTACGTCTTCGACCCCTAGGCTCGATTGGGACACCAGGGTGAAGCCGGATTCGCCGAGGATGGCGTTGAGTTCGGCGAGCTTGCCGGCGTTGCCTGAGGCCAGGACCAGTTTCATGGCGTTGCGGTCACGTGCAGGGCGGTGGCGCCAAGGGAGGGCCCGGGCGGGATCATCCGCGCCAGGATCGCAGGAAGGCGCGTCAGCCGGCCAATGCTTCGCGCTGCAACGCGACCAGCCGGGCGATGCCGATTTCCGCGAGGGCGGTCATCGCGTGCAACTCCTCGCGGCGGAAAGCGTGGCCCTCGGCCGTGCCCTGTACCTCGATGAAGCCGCCGCCGTCGTTCATCACCACGTTCATGTCGGTATCGCAGTCGCTGTCCTCGGCGTAGTCCAGGTCCAGCACCGGCACGCCGCGGTAGATGCCCACCGACACCGCCGCGACCGCGCCGAACACCGGGTCGCGGCTGATTTCCCGGCGCGCCTGCAGCCAGCGCACCGCATCGACCAGCGCCACGTAGGCACCGGTGATCGCCGCAGTACGCGTTCCGCCATCGGCCTGCAGCACGTCGCAGTCCAGAGTGATGGTGCGCTCGCCGAGCACCTTTCGATCCACGCAGGCGCGCAGCGAGCGGCCGATCAGGCGCTGGATCTCCAGCGTGCGTCCGCCCTGCTTGCCGCGCGCGGCCTCGCGGTCGCTGCGGGTGTTGGTGGCGCGCGGCAGCATGCCGTACTCGGCGGTCACCCAGCCTTCGCCCTTGCCGCGCAGGAATGCCGGCGCCTTGTTCTCCACGCTGGCGGTGCACAGCACCCGCGTGTCACCAAAGCTGACCAGCACCGACCCTTCGGCATGGCGCGTGTAGCCGCGCTCGATCCGCACCTCGCGCAACTGGTCGGCGGCACGGCCGCTGGGGCGGGAAAAGCCTTGCGGCAGGGAGCTGGTCATCAGTGCGATTACCGGGTTTGGGGCCGGCGAGTTTACCATTCGCCCCTTGCCGGCCCGCTTCCGGACAGGACTGACGCATGATCCGCAGCATGACCGCCTTCGCCAGCGGCGAACGCGACACCGAATGGGGCGCGCTCTCGTGCGAGTTGCGCTCGGTCAACCACCGTTTCCTCGAAGTGGGCGTGCGCCTGCACGACGAATTGCGCGCAATGGAGCCGGCCCTGCGCGAGCGCATCGGCGCCCGCGTCGCGCGCGGCAAGCTGGACCTGACCCTGCGCCTGCGCGCGCCTGAGGGCGAAGCCGAGCTGCAGGTCAACCCGACCCGGATCCGCGAACTGTCGGACCTGGCGGTGGACCTGTCCGCGCGCTTCCCCGCGCTGAAGACCGAATTCACCCAGTTGTTGCAGTTCCCTGGCGTGCTCCAGGCCAAGGCCACCGACCCGGCGGCGCTTCAGGCTGAAGCATTGGCGCTGCTGGACGCCGTGCTGGATGAGTTCATCGCCGCACGTGAGCGCGAAGGCGCCAAGCTGGCCGCGGTCATCACCGAGCGCGTGGACGGCATCGCCGCCATCGCGGTCGAGGTTCGCGAGCTGATGCCTGCCATCCGTGCCGGACAGCGCGCGAAACTCGAGGCGCGCCTGTCCGACCTGGCGCAGCCCGCCGACCCCGGTCGGCTGGAGCAGGAGCTGGTGATGTGGCTGCAGAAACTTGACGTGGAAGAGGAGCTCGATCGCCTCAACGCCCACGTCGGCGAAGCACGCCGGGTACTCAAGCTCAAGGAAGCAGTCGGCCGTCGGCTCGACTTCCTGCTGCAGGAATTCAACCGCGAGGCGAACACCCTGGGCTCCAAGTCGGTGGATGCCCGCACCTCGGCCGCGGCCATCGAGCTCAAGGTCCTGATCGACCAGGTCCGCGAACAGATCCAGAACATCGAATGACCATGCGCGGAACCCTGTTCATCGTCGCGGCGCCTTCGGGTGCGGGCAAGTCGAGCATCGTCAATGCGGTGCTCGCGCGCGACCCCAACATCGCCCTGTCGATCTCGTTCACCTCGCGCCAGCCGCGGCCAGGCGAGCGCCACGCCGAGCACTACCACTTCGTCCGCAAGGACGAGTTCGAAAGCATGGTCGCGGCCGGCGACTTCTTCGAGCACGCCCTGGTGCACGGCGACTGGAAGGGCACGGCGCGCCAGTCGGTGGAGCCGCAACTCAACGCCGGCAAGGACGTGCTGCTGGAGATCGACTGGCAGGGCGCGCGGCAGGTACGCGACAAGGTGCCGGGGGCGATCAGCGTGTTCATCCTGCCGCCCTCGCGCGAGGCGCTGGAGCAGCGCATGCGCGACCGCGGGCAGGACTCCGATGCGGTGATCCTGCAGCGCCTGGCGGCCGCGCGCGAGGAGATGTCGCACTACGGCGAATTCGACTACGTGATCGTCAACGAGCACTTCGCGGTGGCGGTGGACGAGATGTGCTCGGTGTTCACCGCCAGCCGCCTTCGCCGCGAACAGCAGGTGGCGCGCCACGGGCGGTTGATCACGGCGTTGCTGGCGGACTGAGCGGCGCGGGCGGCTCCCGGTAAGGGGGGCTGCGTAGCGTGCCCTTGCGCCAATCCTCCCCCGGGTGGTGGCATTCCGCGGCGCCGGAGGCCAGCAGCGGAGCCTTCTCGCGGATGGAAAACGCTTTTGAAACAATGACTTGCTGTGATGCGCCCAAGCCCGGTATAATCTCCGGTCCCACCGAGTCTGTATGGACGGCCCACGGCCGCCAGGAGCCCCATGGCCCGCATCACCGTTGAAGATTGCCTGGAAGTGGTCAACAACCGCTTCGAACTCGTCATGATGGCCGCCAAGCGTGCCCGCCAGCTGGCCAACGGCGTCGAGCCGCAGCTGGACAACAGCGAGTCCAATGACAAGCCGACCGTCCTTGCCCTGCGCGAGATCGCCGCGCGTCGCATCGACCCCGAATACATCGACGCGGTGGAAAAGGCCGAGCGCGAGCGCAAGGAGCGCGAGGCGCTGGAGTGGGCCGCCGCCGAAGTCGTGGCCGACGACGACATGTCCAAGGGCGACGACTGAGATACCTGCCGCGCGCCCCTGGCGCGTGCATCGGACGCAACGGCCCCGCCTTGGCGGGGCCGTGTCGTTTCCGCTGTTCAGCCGCGCGTTGCCGCACCGCGCCGCGCCGCGTAGATTGCCTGTATGAACCCTCGCGAGACCGCCGTGCACCCAGCCCCGGCGCCTGCGTCCGACGACGCGGGCGTGCCGGACTACGTGCGCGACCTCGAGCGGGTTGCCACGTACCTGCCGCCGGAACAGCTGCGCCTGCTGCGTCGCGCCTGGGCGGTCGGTGCGGCCGCACACGCGGGGCAGACCCGCAAGTCCGGCGAGCCGTACATCACCCATCCGGTGGCGGTGGCCCAGGTGTTGGCCGAGCAGGGACTGGATGTCGAGACCCTGGTGGCGGCGATCCTGCACGATACCCTCGAGGACACCCCGCTGGACTATGACGGCCTGGTCGCCGAATTCGGCGACACCGTCGCCGAGCTGGTGGATGGCGTCACCAAGCTGGACAAGCTGCAGTTCCGCGACCGCCAGGAAGCAGCGGCAGAAAGCTTCCGCAAGATGCTGCTGGCCATGGCGCGCGACCTGCGCGTGATCCTCATCAAGCTGGCCGACCGCCTGCACAACATGCGCACGCTGGGCGCGCAGGGCACCGAGGCGCGACACCGCATCGCACGCGAGACGCTGGAGATCTACGCGCCCATCGCCCAGCGCCTGGGCATGAACCTGATCAAGGCCGAACTGCAGGACCTGGGGTTCCGTGCCCTGCATCCATGGCGGCATGCGGTGATCGAGAAGCGCATCCGCACCCAGCCGGTGGTGCGGCGCGAGGCGCTGGTGCAGATCGAGGCCACGCTGGCGCAGCGACTGGCCAAGGAGAAGCTGGTCAACCGCCTGGTCAGTCGGGTCAAATCGCCGTGGAGCATCTACAGCAAGATGCGCGCCGAGCACAAGAACTTCGCCCAGGTGATGGACGTGTTCGGGTTCCGCATCGTGCTGCGCGGCGTGGCCGACTGCTACCACGCGCTGGGCGTGGTCCATGCGGCGTACAAACCGCTGGATGCCCGTTTCCGCGACTTCATCGCCATTCCGAAGGCCAACGGCTACCAGTCGCTGCACACCGTCCTGTTCGGTCCGTATGGGTCCCCCATCGAGGTGCAGATCCGCACCGAGGAGATGGACCTGGTCGCCGAACGGGGTATCGCCGCGCACTGGTCCTACAAGCAGGGTGGCGAAGGCTCGACGAGTGCGCAGAACCGAGCGCAGGACTGGATCACCGGCCTGGTGGAGGCGCAGCATGCCACCGGTTCGTCGCTGGAATTCCTCGAGAACGTCAAGGTCGACCTGTTCCCGGACGAGGTGTACCTGTTCACGCCGAAGGGCGACATCATGTCGTTGCCGCGCAATTCCACCGCGCTCGACTTCGCCTATGCCGTGCATACCGATGTCGGCAACCGCGCCGTTGCCGCGCGCGTGGACGGCAAGCTGGTGCCGCTGCGCAGCAGGTTGGCCAGCGGCCAGCGCGTGGAAATCATCACCGCCAAGTCGTCCGCACCCAAGCCACAGTGGCTGGAGTTCGTCGTCTCGGGCAAGGCCCGCACCTCGATCCGCCAGCAGCTCAAGCAACTGGAGCACGAGGATGCGGTGCAACTGGGCCACCGCATGCTGGACCGGGCGCTGGAGGTGCTGGAAACCTCGCTGGAGCGCGTGCCGGCGGTGCGCATGGATGCCTATCTGGCAGAGCAGCGCTACGCGCGGCTGGAGGCATTGCTGGCCGACATCGCCCTGGGCAACCGCATGCCCGTGCAGGTGGCCCAGGCGCTGGTGCGCACCGCGCCGGAAAAGCTCGGGCGCCGCGAGGTGCGCAAGCCCGCGGCGGAAGACCGGATCCTGATCACCGGCCGCGAGCGCGGCGTGATCAGTTTCGCCAACTGCTGCCAGCCCGTGCCCGGCGACGACGTCATGGGCTACCACACCGCGGGCAAGGGCATCGTCGTGCACCGCGTGGAATGTCCCAACGTCGTCGAGTACCGCAAGTCGCCGGACCGCTGGGTGTCCATTGGCTGGGACCGGAAGGTCGAGGGCCACTTCGGCGCAGCGTTGAAGATCGAGGTGGACAACCGGCCCGGGGCGCTGGCGCAGGTGGCTGCGGCCATTGCCGAAGCCGACTCCAACATCGACCGTGTGGAGTACCTGGAGCGCGATACCAACATGGCGGTGCTGCGTTTCGGCGTGGAGGTGCGCGACCGCCGCCACCTTGCCGATGTGATGCGACGCGTCCGCAGGCTGGGGGTGGTGCTGGGCGTCCAGCGCTTCTGATCCGCAGCGCGGACCGGTGGGCCAGTCCGCTAGACTGGGGCATCGCTTCGCCATCCCGCATTGCTTCACAAGGAGCCCGCATGTCCCGCCAGATCATCCACACCGACAAGGCCCCTGCCGCCATCGGCCCGTACTCGCAGGCCGTGCGTGCCGGCAACACCGTGTACCTGTCCGGGCAGATTCCACTGGACCCGGCCACCGGGCTGGTGGTCGAAGGCGGCATCGACGCGCAGACGCGTCGCGCATTCGACAATCTCGTCGCCGTGTGTGAGGCCGCCGGCGGGTCGCTGGAAAAGATCGTGCGTCTTGGCCTGTACCTGACCGACCTGGGCGAGTTCGCAACGGTCAACGCGGTGATGGGCGAGTACTTCAATGCCCCCTTCCCCGCGCGCTCCACCATCGAAGTCTCCGGGCTGCCGCGCGGCGTGCTGTTCGAGGTCGATGCGGTGATGGTGCTGGACTGATCCTGCGCCACCCAGGGAATGCCCCGCGCCCCCCGGCCTGCGCCCGCGCTCGCTGCCATCGGTGAAACGCCGTTGACGGCGTTGCCCGGTTGCGGGCCCAGGGTGGCGGAGAAACTGGCGGCACGTGGCCTGCAGTCGCTGCAGGACCTGTGGCTGCAGTTGCCGCGCCAGTACGAAGACCGCACCCGGCTGACGCCGATCGCCGCATTGCAGCCGGGCGTACCGGCGCAGGTGGAAGGGCGGGTGGAGGCCGTGGACCGCGGGTTCCGCTATCGGCCGATGTTGCGCGTCGCGCTGGACGATGGCTCGCGTGGCACCCTGGTGCTGCGGTTCTTTCATTTCCGCGCCGCCCAGGTGGCGCAGTTCCGGCCCGGTGTCCGCGTGCGCTGCTACGGCACCCCCCGGCCTGGCCAGCACGGCCTGGAGATCGTCCATCCGAGCTACCGCATCATCGGCGAGGCCGACGACGCGCTGGGGGATTCGCTCGATCCGGTATACCCGGCCATCGAGGGCATCGGCCCCGCGACCCTGCGCCGCCTGATCGGGCTGGCGCTGGACCGGTTGCCCGAGGTGGAGGCGCTGGAACTGCTGCCAGAACGGCTGCGCAGCGAACTGCGCTTGCCGACGCTGCGCGAGGCACTGCTCACCGTGCATCGGCCGCCGCCCGGGGCCGACTTGCCCGCGCTGCTGGCCGGCACGCATCCGGCGCAGCGACGCCTGGCGCTGGAGGAACTGCTGGCGCACCACCTCAGCCTGCGTCGCCAGCGCATCGCCCAGCAGACGCATGCGGCCGTCGTGCTGCGCGACACGACGTTGGCGGCGCGCCTGCGCGAGTCGCTGCCATTTGCGCTGACCGGGGCGCAGCAGCGGGTATTTGCCGAGATCCGTGGCGACCTGGGCCGACCGTCACCCATGTTGCGGCTGGTGCAGGGCGATGTCGGCTCCGGCAAGACCGTCGTGGCCGCGATGGCCGCGGTGATGGCCGTCGCCGCGGGTCGGCAGGCCGCGCTGATGGCGCCGACCGAGTTGCTGGCCGAGCAGCACCTCGCCAACCTGCGTGGCTGGCTGCAGCCGCTGGGCGTCAACGTGGCGTGGTTGGCGGGCAAGGTCACCGGCCGCGCGCGCGCCAAGGTGCTGGAGACCGTGGCCGCCGGCGAGGCGCAGGTGGTGGTGGGCACGCATGCGCTGATGCAGGAGGGCGTGGTGTTCCGCGACCTGGCCCTGGCCATCGTCGACGAGCAGCATCGCTTTGGCGTGCACCAGCGCCTGGCATTGCGCGACAAGGGCGCCGGCGTGCTGGCCGACGGCGAGCGCGAGCGCATCCACGTCGTGCCGCACCAGCTGGTGATGACCGCCACGCCGATCCCGCGCACGTTGGCGATGGCCGCCTATGCCGACCTGGATGTCTCCGCCATCGACGAGCTGCCGCCGGGCCGCACCCCCGTGCAGACCGTGGCGCTTGGCGCGGAGCGGCGCCCGGAACTGGTCGAACGCATCCGCATGGCCTGTGCCGAAGGTCGGCAGGCGTACTGGGTCTGCACGCTGATCGACGACAGCGACGAGGTCGTGGCGCAGGCCGCGCAGACCACGTACGAGGAGCTTGGCCGACAGTTGCCGGGGCTGCGCGTCGGCCTGGTGCATGGCCGCATGAAGGCGGCGGACAAGCAGGCCACCATGCTGGCGTTCAAGTGCGGCGAGATCGACCTGCTGGTGGCCACCACGGTCATCGAAGTCGGCGTGGACGTGCCCAACGCCTCGTTGATGATCATCGAGAACGCCGAGCGGCTGGGGCTGGCGCAGTTGCACCAGCTGCGGGGCCGGGTGGGGCGGGGCAGTGCGGCCTCGCGCTGCGTGTTGCTGTACCAGTCGCCACTGTCGCAACTGGCCCGGCAGCGACTGGAAACCATGCGCGAAACCAACGACGGCTTCGTCATTGCCGAGAAGGACCTGGAGCTGCGCGGTCCCGGTGAGCTGCTGGGGACGCGCCAGACCGGCCTGGTCGCGTTCCGCGTGGCCGATCTGGTCCGCGACGCCGACCTGTTGCCGCGCGTGCAGCAACTCGCCGAGCGGTTGCTGGCCGAAGCGCCCGACACGGCCGAGCGCATCGTGGCGCGCTGGGTGGGCGGCGCAGCACGCTACGCGTCCGCCTAGCCGCGCCGAAGCGTTCGGGGCAGACGCGGTGGAAATGCGCATAATCGCCCCATGACCGACCTGATTCCGTTGCTGATCGACACCGACCCCGGCGTGGACGATGCGCTGGCGTTGCTCATGGCCTTCAACGACCCGCGCCATCGGGTGGTGGGCCTCGCCATCGCCGCCGGCAACGTGGGCTTGCGCCACACCGTGGCCAATGCGCTCAAGCTGTGCGAGGTCGCGGGCGTGGACGTGCCCGTGTTCGCCGGCTGCGCATCGCCGCTGGTGCACGAAGCCGAGGATGCCGCGCACGTGCACGGACAGGACGGCTTTGGCGACATCGGCTACGCCCCCGCCGCCACGCAGGCGCAGGCCGAGCATGCCGCGCTCGCGATACTGCGCCTGTCGCACGAGCATGCTGGCCGGCTGCTGCTGGTGGCGCTCGGCCCGCTGACCAACATCGCGCTGGCGTTGCGCCTGGACCCGACGCTGCCGCAGCGCGTGGCGCGCCTGGTGTTGATGGGCGGCGCGGTCACCGCGCACGGCAACATCACGCCCGCCGCCGAGTTCAACATCGCCTTCGACCCCGAAGCGGCGCACGTGGTGTTCAGCGCATTCCCGCACATCGACCTGGCCGACTGGGAGGCGACCGTCGCCCATGGGCTGCTGCACGAGGAGGTGGTGGACTGGCTGCGCGCGGACTCGCCGCGCGCGCGCTTCTACGAGGCCATTTCGCGCAGGACCCGGGAATGGTCCGCCGACCGGCGCGGCGCGTACTGGCATTCGGCCGACGCGCTGGCCATGGCCTTCGCGCTGCAGCCCGATGGCGCCGTCGAGTGCGTGGATCGCCCGGTCGTGGTGGAGCTGGAAGGCCGGCACACGCGCGGCGCGACCGTGGTCGACTGGAACCGCCAGACGGGCAGGACGGACAATGCGCGCGTGCTGCTGCGCTACGACCCGGCGCGTTTCCATGGCCTGATCCGGAACGCGCTGGCCGCCGGTTGAGGGGTGGGCTTGCCCGGAGCGGAATTGCCGGCTAGAATGCCGCTCTTTCCCGTTTACAGATTGGTGAGTGCCATGAAGGCCGGCATCCATCCCGAATACCGCGACGTCGTCTTCCAGGACGTCACCACCGAATTCCAGATCCTGACCCGTTCGACGCTCGGTTCCAAAGAGACGGTCAAGTGGGAGGACGGCAACGAGTACCCGCTGATCAAGGTCGATATCTCGTCGGCCTCGCACCCGTTCTACACGGGCAAGCACAAGATCGTGGATACCAGCGGTCGCGTGGACAAGTTCCGCAAGCGCTACGGCAAGTAATCGCCGCAACGCCGTGTTGCATGACGGCCGCCTTCGGGCGGCCGTTTGCGTTTCCGCCCGAGGCGCCCGCCGGCCTGCAACCGTTGGTCGCGTACGGCGGTGGGCTTGGTCCGCCCCTCCGTGGCGCGTGCCGGAATCGCCACTGCGCCATACGCCGGAGGCGCGCCGCGCATGGACTTTTCCAGCGTGCGCCTGACTAAAGTCAGAGCCCGGGCCCAAGGGCATTGTGCGATAATTCAGGATCGCAAGTCCGGGCCGGATTGGGCACCCGCCGCCGGTCCGACCTGCTTCCTTCCCCCTTACGCGCCAAGGGTTTCCCGCGGTGCGCAGATCGAGGAGTGCTTCGTGTCCGATAACCCGTCCGGCCTGACCCAGGTCACCCTTGCCGCCGGCGACAAGAGCGTCGTCCTGCCCGTGCAGCACCCGACCCTGGGCGCGCCCTGCATCGACATCGCCAAGCTGCCCAAGGAAACCGGTTGCTTCACCTACGACCCGGGCTTCGGCGCCACTGCCAGCTGCAAGTCGGCCATCACCTACATCGATGGCGACGCCGGCGTGCTGCTGTACCGCGGCTACCCGATCGAACAGCTGGCCGAGAAGTCCAGCTTCCTCGAGGTCGCCTACCTGCTGATGCACGGCGAGCTGCCGAGCAAGACGCAGTTCTCCTCGTTCGAACATGAGGTCACGCATCACACGATGATGCACGAGGCCTTCCGCACCTTCCTGTACGGCTTCCGCCACGACGCGCACCCGATGGCCATGCTGACGGGCATGCTCGGTTCGCTGGCCAGCTTCTACCACAACGACCTCGACCTCGAGGATCCGGAGCAGCGCCGCCTGGCCGCGATCCGCCTGCTGGCCAAGGTGCCGACCATTGCCGCCGCCTGCTACCGCTACTCCATCGGTTGGCCGATGCGCTACCCGAAGAACAACCTCGAGTACACCACGCGCTTCCTGCACATGATGAAGGAAGTGCCGTCGGAGCCGCTGGAGCTCAGCCCGATGGCCGCCAAGGCCATGGACCTGCTGTTCATCCTGCACGCCGACCACGAGCAGAACGCTTCGACCTCGACCGTGCGCCTGGTCGGCTCCACCGGTGCCAATCCGTACGTCAGCGTTGCTGCCGGCGTGGCCGCGCTGTGGGGACCTGCGCACGGCGGCGCCAACGAAGCCGTGCTCAAGATGCTGGAAGAGATCGGCCGTCCGGAGAACGTCGGCTCGGCCATCGACAAGGCCAAGGACAAGGAGTCGGGCTTCCGCCTGATGGGCTTCGGCCACCGCGTCTACAAGAACTTCGACCCGCGCGCCAAGATCATCCGCGAGATGACCCACAAGGTGCTGGGCGAACTGGGCATCAACGACCCGCTGCTCGAGGTCGCGATGAAGCTCGAGGAGGCCGCGCTGAAGGACGAGTACTTCGTGCAGCGCAAGCTCTACCCGAACGTCGACTTCTACTCCGGCATCATCTACAAGGCGCTGGGCATCCCGACCGAGATGTTCACGGTCATGTTCGCCATCGCCCGCACCGCCGGCTGGGTCAGCCACTGGCTGGAGCAGCAGACCGATCCGGAAGCCCGCATCGGCCGTCCGCGCCAGATCTACACCGGCTCGCCGGTGCGCGACTACGTGGGCATCGACAAGCGCTGATCCGCATGGCGCAACCGCCCGCCGGCGCACGCGCCGACGCGATGACGGAGCCGCGGCCTCGCCGCGGCTTCGTCGTTTTCAAGTGGCTGATGTACGCGCTGCTGGCCGGCAACGTGGCGCTGTTCTCGCTGTACGGCCGCGTGACCGAACTGGTCGACACCGCCGCATGGCTGGCGCTGCTGATGCTGTTCGAATGGGAGACCGGCGGCTGGCCGTTGCCGACGCGCGCGCGGGTGGGTTTGCACGCGGTGCGCGCGGTCGCCGGGATGGCGGTGGTGGTGGCGTGCGTGGGCTATGCGCTGGAAAGGCAGTGGCTGGATTTCGCCAATGCGCTGGCGTGGCTGGGCGTGGTCGCGTTGCTGGAACTTGAGGTCAGGCTGCCGCGGGAGGCGGTACGCCTGCATCGTGGTCGCCGCGCCATCGCCGGCGTGCTCTATCTCGCGCTGCTGGGGTTGCTCATGGCCTGGGCCGTGCAGGGCGCAACCGGCTCCGAGCCGCTGCAGGCCTGGCTCGACGCCTGGGATGCACTGCTGTGGCTGGCCGCCTTCGTGGTGATCGAGCTCAACGTGTTCGGCTACGGCCGGCACCGTCAGGACCTGCGAAGTCCGGCCTGAACGACGCGACGAAGTAGCCATGTCGCGCGGTCGGCGAGGCGGCGGCAACGGGCGGACGGAAGGGTGAACCGGTCGCGTGAGTCAACCGCGACCCTGCTCGAATCCGCTGATGTCCTCTTCCACCAGCAACTGCTGCAACTGCGTGGCCGATGCGCGCCGCATGGGCTTCTCGTCCACGCTGGACAGCGGTGCCTGGCGCAGCACCGTGCACGGCAGCACGGTCACGTCGAACGTCAGGTCCTCGGCACTGAACACCCACACCGGGAAATCGCCTTCGCGTGCGCGGTCCAGGCGCAAGTGGCGGCTGCGCGCCTCGGCGGGAATGCCGTGCTGCTCGAGGAACCGCGGCACCGCGTCGGGATCATCGTCATGCAGGTGCAGGGCCACGGGGCTGCGCGCATCGGCGGTGCCGTCCAGCACCGGGCCTACCAGCCGCGGCTCGAACCCGGCAAAGAACGCCAGTGCACGCAGCGCGGCCTCGCGGCGCTGGCGGATGGCATCCGTATTGCCGGGCTGGAACAGGCGCTGGTACTCGCGCAACGCCTCCTCGATCTCACGGTTGCGGGGCAAGGAGGCGTCGTCATGGATGCCCAGCCGCGCCGCGGCCTTGAGCTTGGCCTGGTGGAAGTCGCGGATGCCGCCTTCGGCCATCAGGCGGGCGGCTTCGTGCGCCAGCCGGTGGCGGCGCTCCCGGGTACGGGTCTGCATGTGCAGGTGGGCGTGCCGTCGGGCGTGGCTCACAATCGACCTCCGCGGCTGCACGGCGCTGGCGGGAACCGCCGCGGCCGGCCACGCGGGCCGGCAACCAAACCCTAGCACACGTCAGAAGATGTCGAATGACTCCTCGGCCGGTGCTTCCGCTTCCTCGGGGCCGTAGTCGACGTAGCTCTCCATGCGCTCCAGGTCCTCGGCCTTGACCCATTCGACGATGCCGGTACCGCCATCGGGGATCAGTCGGCCGCCGGGGCCGACCGAGACCTGCACCATGCCATCGGGCGGGTCGTTGGCGCGGATCGGCTGGTCCTTGAGCGCCACGCGCATGTAATCGATCCAGATCGGCAGCGCCGCCTTGCCGCCGTACTCGCGGTAGCCCAGCGACTGGAAATTGTCACGGCCGACCCAGACCGTGGTGGCCAGCGAGCCGCCGAAACCGGAGAACCAGGCGTCACGATGGTCGTTGGTGGAGCCGGTCTTGCCGCCCACGTCCTCGCGCCCCAGCACCTTGGCGGCGGTGCCGGTGCCGCGCAACACCACGTCGCGCAGCATCGATACGATCTGATAGGCAATGCGGTTGTCGATGGCGCGCGGTGCCAGCGAGAGCTTGTCCAGGTCCAGTGGCGCCGGTGCAGCCGCAGGCGTGTCCTGCCCTTGGGCGGCAGGCTTGGCCGTCGCGGCCGCCTTGGGCGCGCCGTCCGCGGGGCCGAAATCGAAGCCGTCGACCACGGTGCCGGCAGAGGGCGCGGCCTTGACGGTGGTCACACCCGCGGCACAGGTGCGGCAGGCGACGGCGGGCTTTTCCTTGAACACGATGGCGCCGTCGCGGTCCTTGACCTCGTCGATGAACCAGGGGCTGACCCGGAAGCCACCGTTGGAGAAGGTGGCATAGCCCTGCGCCACCGAGATCGGCGTCAGCGAGGCGGTACCCAGCGACATGGACAGGTTGGGCGGCAAGTCCGACTCGGCGAACCCGAAGTGGCTGATGTACTTGCGCGCATAGTCCACGCCGATGGCGTCCAGCATGCGGACCGACACCAGGTTGCGCGATTGCACCATCGCCTCGCGCAGCCGCATGGGGCCGGCGAAGTTGCCGGTGTCGTTCTGCGGGCGCCACACGTGGCCGCGCCGGTCCTTGAACACCACCGGGGCGTCCAGCACGATCGAGGCAGGGTTGAAGCCCCGCTCCATCGCCGCGGCGTACACGAACGGCTTGAAGCTGGACCCGGGCTGGCGTCGCGCCTGCGTGGCCCGGTTGAACTTGTTGCCGGCAAAGCTGTAGCCACCGGCCAGCGCACGCAGCGCACCGGTGTCCGCCTCCAGCGACACCAGTGCCGCCTGCGCGCGCGGGACCTGGGCCAGCCGGTAGCGTGCCGATGCTGGCGTCGTGCCCGGCTTCGCGTCCTTGGGGGGCTCCATGCGCGTGACCCGCACCACATCGCCGCGCTTGACCAGGCTGGCAGGGTTGCGCCCGTTCCAACCCTGGTCCGCGCCCAGTTCGACGGTGGTGCCGTCGGCCAGCACCACGGTCGCGGCGCGGTCGGCGGCGGCCAGTACCAGCGCGGGACGCAGGGCGGCCTGCTGGCTGATCCCGCGCAGGCGAACGCGGGCCTGCTCGGCGGTTTCGCCGGCGGCCAGCTCGAGGTGCTTTTCCACGCCATGCCAGCCGTGGCGCAGGTCATAGGTGTGCAGGCCATCGCGCAGGGCCTTGTCGGCCGCGGCCTGCAACACCGGGTCGATGGTCGTGGTGACGTGGTAGCCCTTGGTCAGCGCCTCGGCCCCGAAGCGGTCGACCATGGCCTGGCGGACCATTTCCGCCACGTACGGCGCCTCGACCTCGACCGGCCGCTCGTGCGGCGCGGCATGCATCGGCACCGCCTTCGCCGCCTCGGCCTCGGCGCGGGACACGAACTTCAGCTCGGCCATCCGTTCCAGGATGTAGTCGCGGCGCTGCTTGGCGCGCTCGGGGTTGCTGAGCGGATTGCCGCTGGAGGGAAACTTCGGGATGCCCGCCAGCGAGGCCATTTCGTCCAGCGAAAGCTCGGCCAGCTGCTTGCCGTAGTAGAACTCGGCCGCCGCGGCGACGCCGTAGGCGCGGTTGCCGAAGAAGCTCTTGTTGAGGTACAGCTCGAAGATCTCGTCCTTGCTCAGCTCGCGCTCCATGCGCATGGCCAGCAGCATCTCGGTCAGCTTGCGGGTGTAGCTGACCTCCGAGCTCAGGTAGAACTGGCGGGCCACCTGCTGGGTGATGGTGGAGCCGCCGGGCACGCGCTTGCCGTCGGTGGTGGCCAGCAGCCAGACCGCGCGCGCGGTGCCTTTGTAGTCCACGCCGTGGTGCTGGTAGAAGCGTGCATCCTCGATGGCGATGAACGCCTGCTTGAGCCGCTCGGGCACCTGTTCGATCTTGGCCGGGTAGCGCCGGGTCTCGCCGAACAGGGCCATCAGCTGGCCGTCGCGCGAATACACGTACATCGGTTCCTGCATCTCCACGTCCCGCAGGGTTTCCACGTCCGGCAGGTTGGGGGCGATCAGGTAATACAGGACGCCAACAGCGACCAGGCCCAGCAGGAACAACCCGGCGAAGGCGACCAGCGCCCAGCGGAACAGGCGACGAAGTGGGGGCATCTGGGGAACAGTCCGATTGCGGGTGTATTGGCGGAGGAGTATAGAGGAGGAGGGAGGTCGCCCCGGGCGGCCGGTCACGCTTCCAATTGCCGTTTTGGGGAAAAGACGGAATCGGCTCGTCACTTTCTGACAAGAAGTGGTTGCCAGCCGGGGGAAAGTCCGTTATTTAAGACGCGGCCACACAAAGTGCGCGCAAGCGCTTGTGGCAAGGGGAGAATATTGTGGGCGTCATCACGAAAAGCCAGCCGGCCCTGGTCGGCGTGGACATCAGTTCCACGGCAGTGAAACTGCTGCAGCTGTCCCGGGCGGGTAACCGCTACCGGGTCGAGCACTATGCGGTCGAGCCGCTGCCGCCCAATGCGGTGGTGGAAAAGAACATCGTCGAGGTCGAGGCGGTGGGCGAAGCCATCAAGCGTGCCGTGGCGCGCTCGGGCACCCGCGTCAAGTTCGCGGCCGCGGCCGTGGCCGGTTCCTCGGTGATCACCAAGATCATCCCCATGCCAGCCGATCTGGACGAGGACGACCTCGAGTCGCAGGTCGAACTGGAGGCGGTCAACTACGTGCCGTACCCGATCGAGGAAGTGAACCTCGACTTCGAGGTGCTCGGCCCGATGCCCAACAGTCCCGACTCGGTGCAGGTCCTGCTGGCCGCCTCGCGCGCCGAGAACGTCGAGGTGCGCTCCTCCGCGCTGGAGCTCGGTGGACTGACCCCCAAGGTCATGGACGTGGAAGCCTTCGCGGTCGAGAACGCCTTCGCGCTGATCGCCGACCAGCTGAAGACCCCGCGCGACGGCCTGGTGGCCCTGATCGACTCGGGTGCGACCATGACCACGCTCAACGTGCTGCGCAATGGCCGCACCATCTACAGCCGCGAACAGGTGTTCGGCGGCAAGCAGCTCACCGACGAGGTGATGCGCCGTTACGGCCTGAGCTACGAGGAGGCGGGCCTGGCCAAGCGCCAGGGCGGCCTGCCGGAAAGCTACGAGGCCGAGGTGCTGGAGCCGTTCAAGGAGGCGATGGTCCAGCAGATCAGCCGCCTGCTGCAGTTCTTCTACGCCGGCAGCGAGTTCAACCGCGTGGACCAGATCGTGATCGCCGGTGGCGGCGCGTCCATCCAGGGCATCGCGCAGATGGTGGAGGAGCAACTGGGCGTGCCGACCTCGGTCGCCAATCCGCTGGCCCAGATGACGCTGGGCCCGCGCGTGCAGGCGCATGCGCTCGCACAGGATGCCCCGGCACTGATGATCGCCTGCGGCCTGGCCCTGAGGAGCTTCGACTGATGGCACGGATCAACCTGCTCCCCTGGCGCGTCGAGCGTCGCAAGCAGCGGCAGAAGGAATTCGCCACGATGCTGGGGCTGTCGGCCCTGGGCGCGGTACTGCTGTCGTTCCTGATCATCAGCTTCTACAGCAGCCAGATCAGCGGCCAGAACGAGCGCAACCAGTTCCTGCGCGATCGCATCACCGAGGTCGACAAGCAGATCGTCGAGATCGAGGAGCTGGACAAGAAGAAGGCCAAGTTGCTGGCGCGCAAGGAAGTGATCGAGCAATTGCAGGCCAACCGCTCGCAGATGGTGCACCTGTTCGACTCGCTGGTGCGCACCATTCCCGACGGTGTGATCCTCACCTCGATCAAGCAGGACTCGGAAACGCTGACACTGGAAGGCCGCTCGCAGTCCAATGCCCGCGTGTCGACCTACCTGCGCAACCTCGAGAGCTCGGGCTGGATGACCAACCCCGACCTGTCGATCATCGAAGCCAAGGGCGCCGACAAGGGCCTGCCGTACATGTTCAGCCTGCAGGTCAAGCTGGCGAATCCGAACGCGCCCAAGGACGAGGACGGCGATGGCGTGCCTGACGCGCCGCCGACGCCTGCGCCTGACGCACCGGCCGCCGCCGCACCCGCATCCGCGAATGGCGCGCCGGCAACCCCCCCGGCCGCGCCCGCCGCAACGCCTGCCGCGCCTGCGCCGGCCCCGACCACTGCAGCGCCCGCAACAGGAGCCTCGTCGTGAGCCAGAAGAAGGTTTCACTCAAGGAGCTTGACTTCAACAACATGGGCGCTTGGCCGCGGCAGGCCAAGATCGGCTTCTGCGCGCTGATCGGCCTGGTGATCATCGGCCTGGCCTGGTACCTGTTCGTGCGCGACAAGCGCACCGAACTGGAAGGCCTGGAGAACCAGGAGTCCGAGCTGCGCACGGAATTCGAGACCAAGCAGGGCCGCGCGGCGAACCTGGAGCCGCTCAAGCAGCAGCTCGCGCAGATGGAACAGCAACTGCAGCAGATGCTGCGCCAATTGCCCAGCAAGACCGAAATGCCGGACCTCATCGTCGACATTTCGCAGACCGCGCTGGCCACGGGCATCACCAACGAGTTGTTCCAGCCGGGTCCGGAACAGCCCAAGGAGTTCTACGCCGAGAAGCCGATCGCGCTGCGCATGCTGGGCACCTACCACCAGTTCGGCGCGTTCGTGAGCGGCGTGGCTTCGCTGCCGCGCGTGGTGATCATGACCATGCATGACATCCAGCTGCGTCCGCGAGCGACGCAGGGCCGGGACGGGGCGATCACGCCCAACAGCCCGCTGGAGCTGGCGGGTACGGTGAAGACGTATCGATACCTCGACGAAGAGGAAGAGGCGCAACAGCAGAATGCCGCCGCTGCGCCGGCGTCGGGCCAGGGGGGGACCTGAGATGGGTGAATTGAATCTACGCATCGGGTCACCCGTGGCCCGCCGCATCCTGGCGGTGGCGCTTGTGGCTGCGCTGGCCGGCTGCGCACGCGGCGTGACCAGCACGCCGGGCGCCGCGCCGAACCTCGAAACATGGATCGCCGAAGTCAAGGCGCGGCCGGCGCCGCCGCTGGACCCGTTGCCGGTGATGCAGCAGTTCGAGACTTTCGAATACGCGGCGCAGACGCTGCGTGATCCGTTCAGCACCGCCTTCACCGATGACGGTGGCGGCAGCGGCCCGCGGCCGGACGCTTCGCGCCGCAAGCAGGTGCTGGAGCAGTTTCCGCTGGACAGCCTCGACATGGTCGGCACGCTGGGGCGCGGTGCGGGGCTGGTGGCGCTGGTGATGGCCCCCGACAAGGTGACGTATCGTGTGCAGCCCGGTGCCTACATGGGCCAGAGCGACGGTCGGGTGACCGGCGTGTTCGAGGAACGCATCGAGCTGGTGGAACTGGTGCCGGATGGCGCGGGTGGTTGGCTGGAACGTCCGGCCACGATCGCGTTGGAAGATCAATGATTCTGGGGGACAGGAAGATGACCGATTTCAACGCCAATTACTCCCGGCCCGCCCGGCGCTCGTTGATGCTCCGGACGGGAGGCATCGGCCTCGCGATCGGCGTGGCCGCGGCGCTGAGTGCGGCCCATGCCGCCGAACCGGTCGGCGCGCCTGCCGTGGCGGCCCCGGCATCGCTGGCCACCGGGGTGCCCGTAGCGGCCGATCCGGCCAAGAAGCTGCCGGGTGCCGTGCAGGTATCCAACATCGACTTCAAGCGCGGCAACGACGGTTCCGGTCGCCTGGTGATCAGGTTCGACGGCACGGGTGCCGTACCGGACCTGAAGAACCAGGGGCAGAAGATCGTGATCGACGTGGGCAATGCCACGTTGCCGGCGGCGTTGCAGCGTCCGCTGAACGTCACGGATTTCGCCACCCCGGTGCAGCGCATCGATGTCCGCCCCGTGGGCGCGGGCACCCAGCTGGTGCTGGACACCCGCGGCGGTTTTGACTCGATGGCGTACCAGACTGGCAGCGAGTACATCGTAGAGGTCATGCCGAAGGTGGCCGTGGCCAGCGGCAAGGCCGCGGGCGGCCGGGCGGTGGGCGCGACGGGCACCGCTCCCGCCGCCAAGACCTACGGCGGCAAGCCGGTGACCTTCAACTTCCAGGACGTGCCGGTGCGCACCGTCCTGCAGCTGATCGCCGAGGAGTCGGGCCTCAACATCGTGGCCTCCGACACCGTGCAGGGCAACGTCACCCTGCGCCTGATCAACGTGCCATGGGACCAGGCGCTGGACATCGTGCTGCAGGCCAAGGGTCTGGACAAGCGCCGCAGCGGCAACGTGGTGTGGGTCGCGCCGCAGGCCGAGCTCGCCAAGTACGAGCAGGACAAGGAAGACGCGCGCATCGCCCTCGACAACCGTGTCGATACGGTCACCGAGTATATCCAGATCAACTACCACAACGCCGCGCAGATCTTCAAGGCGCTGTCCGAGGCCAAGGGCGTGGGCGGTAGCGGCGGCGGTGGTTCCGGCGGCCAGGGCGGCAGCAACCAGGACAGTGGTTTCATGTCGCCTCGGGGCCGCATGGTGGCCGACGAGCGCACCAACACGCTGATGATCAGCGACATCCCGAAGAAGGTCGCGCAGATGCGCGAGCTGATCAAGGTGATCGACCGCCCGGTGGACCAGGTGGTGATCGAGGCGCGCGTGGTGATCGCCACCGAGAGCTTCTCGCGTGACCTGGGCGCCAAGTTCGGCCTGAGCGGCAACAGCGACAACGTCTATTACAGCGGCAACCTCGACGCCAACACCAGGACCCGCCAGTCGGTGTATGACACGGACCGGGCCAACCAGACGGCACTGAACGCGTACGAATCCGCGCTCGCCGCGTGGAACGCGGGTGGTCGCCAAGGTGCGGAGCCAGTGCGACCGGTGTTTCAGGGTTCTACGATCACCCGCGGCCTGATGACCAACCTGGGCCTGACCAACCCCGCTGGCGCCGTGGCGCTGTCGATCCTCAACGCCGGCTACCTGCTGGACGTGGAGCTGTCGGCCATGCAGCAGGAAGGCCGCGGCGAGGTCATCTCCAACCCGCGCATCGTCACCGCCAACCAGCGTGAGGCGGTGATCAGCCAGGGCCAGGAGGTGGGCTACGTGACCATCTCGCCGCAGCAGGGCGGCAACTCGATTCCGATCCCGAACGTGCAGTTCAAGGACGTGCTGCTGGAGATGAAGGTCGTCCCGACCATCACCAACGACGGCCGCGTGTTCCTCAACATGGACGTGAAGAAGGACGAGATCGACGGGTTCATCAACACCTCCATCGGCGACGTGCCGCAGATCAGCAAGCGCGCGATCAATACCGCGGTGCTGGTCGACGATGGCCAGACGGTGGTGATCGGCGGTGTCTACGAGTTCCGCGACCGCAACGACGTGACCAAGGTGCCGTTCCTGGGCGATATCCCCTTCCTCGGCAACCTGTTCAAGCAGAAGGGGCGCTCGAAGGAGAAGGCCGAGTTGCTGATTTTCGTCACCCCGAAGGTGCTGCGCGTCGCGCAGCGCTGAGGTGACGTGAGGAATGACGCCAAGGGCCCCGCCGCGGGGCCCTTGGCGTTTCCGTAGTCTGAACCTGCGACGCGTTCGTTGAACCTTGGCCGCCGCGATCGGTCAGAATCCACGCATCCCCTGTACGGAACGACGATGGACGGAGCGGATACCCAGGCGGCAACGTTGCATGCGACGTTTTCGACGCTGCGCGACGAATTGAGCCAGCGGATCATCGGTCAGGCGGCACTGGTCGACCGGCTGCTGGTTGCATTGCTGGCCGACGGGCACCTGCTGGTCGAAGGCGCGCCCGGGCTGGCCAAGACCACGGCCATCCGGGCCCTTGCAGGCTACCTGGAGGCCGACTTCGCCCGCGTGCAGTTCACCCCCGACCTGCTGCCGGCGGACCTGACCGGCACGGAGGTGTGGCGGCCGCAGGAGGGTCGTTTCGAGTTCCAGCCGGGCCCGATCTTCCATTCGATCCTGCTTGCCGACGAGATCAACCGGGCGCCGGCCAAGGTGCAGTCCGCGTTGCTGGAAGCGATGGGGGAACGCCAGGTCACGGTGGGCCGGCATACCTATGCGTTGTCGCCGCTGTTCCTGGTGATGGCCACGCAGAACCCGATCGAGCAGGAGGGCACGTTCCCGTTGCCGGAAGCACAACTGGACCGGTTCCTGATGCATGTGCGCATCGGGTATCCGCGGGTGGAGGCCGAAGCGGAGATCCTGCGGCTGGCGCGTGAACAGGCCCGCCAGGCCGTCAGGCCCGTTCCCCAGACCGAGCCAACGCGCATCACCCAGGCAGAGGTGTTTGCGACACGGGCCCTGGTGCTGGACCTGCACATGGCGCCCGCGGTGGAGCGCTACATCATCGAACTGGTGCTCGCCTCGCGCGATGCCGGCCGTTACGACCCGACGCTGGCGCGCAGGATCGGCTGGGGCGCCAGCCCACGTGGCTCCATCGCGCTGGAGAGGTGCGCGCGTGCCCATGCCTGGTTGGCCGGCCGCGATTTCGTGACTCCCGATGACGTGCGGGCCGTCGCACCCGACGTGCTGCGTCATCGCATCCTGCCGTCCTACGAGGCCACCGCCGAGGGCTGGGATGGCGATCGCCTGGTCGGCGAGTTGCTGCGGCTGGTGCCGCTGCCCTGAGGTCGGTCGCGTGCGCTTACGCCGTCGCCCAGCGCCCGACCGCGCCGCCGTATCGGCGATGGCCGGGGAAGGCCATCGCGAGACGGCCGTGACAGACGCCGAGGGGGTGGTCCCGTCGCTGCAGGAACTGGTCGCGTTGCGCGCCGTTGCCAGCGGGCGCCACCGCGCGCGCCAAGGGCATCATGGGGCCAGCGGACCCGCGCTCTCGCCGCTGCGCGGGCGCGGCATGGAATACGCGGAGTCGCGCGAGTACATCGCCGGTGACGACGCGCGCCACATCGACTGGCGCCTGACCGCGCGCAGTGGCCGACCGCACACCAAGCTGTTCCAGGCCGAACGCGAGCGCATGACCGTGGTGGTGGCCGACACCGCGCCTGGCCTGTATTTCGGCACGCGCGTGCGCTTCAAGTCGGTGCAGGCGGCGCGGGCCGGTGCCGTGGCTGCGTGGGTTGCGGCCGCCGAGGGTGACCGCCTGTGCGCGCTGCGTGGGTCACGCCGCGAACCGCCCATCGCACCGGCGGCTGGCGCGCGCGGTGCGTTGCGCGTCCTGGATGCGCTGGTGCGCTGGTATGCGCAGCGGCCTGAAGACGATGAAGGCCTCGCCGACGCACTGGACCGCGCCCGGCGATTGCTGCGACCGGGCTCGCGCCTGGTCGTACTGGCCGACCCGGCCAGCCTTGCCAACGTCCCGCCAGAGCGCTGGCCGGCGCTGGGCCAGCACCACGAGGTCATCGTGCTGCTGCTCACCGATCCGTTGGAACAGCAGCCGCCAGCGCAGTCGCTGCCGTTGCAGTCGGGTGGGCAGCGGATCGAACTGGATCTTGGCAATCCGGTACAGCGGCGGCAGTGGCTGGCGCGGTTTGCGGATCCGGTGCGCGAGGCACTGGCGGGTTTGCCGTCCCGTGGCATCCGCGTGCACGCGTTGTCGACCGACGCGCCCAGCGATGCCTGGTTGCCGCTGCTCGGGCGGCCACGCCCGCTGGTGGCGTGAGCATGGACCCCACACTGGTCCTGCGCGACATCCACCCATCGCCGCCGCCGTCGTGGTGGCCGCCCGCGCCCGGCTGGTGGCTGGTGGCTGCGATTCTCTTGCTCGGCCTCGCGGTGTGGACGTGGCGCGTGCGGCGTCGCCGAAGCCACCGTGCGCGCGTGGCCGCCCTGTTCGATGACGCACTGGCAACGGCCGGTTCGGCCCCACGTGCCGTGGCGGCGATGTCGGAACTGTTGCGCCGCGCGGCGAGGCGCCACGAGCCCGACGCGGACCGGTTGCAGGGCGAAGCCTGGCTGGCGCTGCTCGACCGGGACCAGCAGCCCCCGCGTTTCAACACACCGGAAGGGCGTTTGCTGCTTGATGGTGCGTTCCGTCCGGAGCTGGACATGGCGGATGTTGAAGCCTTGCGACGCATCGCCCGCGCGCGCTTCATCGCCTGGATGGTGCCGCGATGAATGAATGGCTGGCACTGCCGATGGCCGTACGCGATGTGTCGTTCGCATGGCCGTGGCTGTTGCTGGCGCTGCCGCTGCCGATGCTGGTGGCGTGGTGGGCCAAGCCGGCGTCCAACGCCGACCCCGCCCTGCGATTGCCACATGGCACCGGTTTGCAGGTCGCGCAGGTATCGCGTGGTCGCCGTCGGCCCGCGCGGGCTGGGAGTGCGGCGATGTGGGTGGCATGGGCATTGCTCTGTCTGGCTGCCGCGCGTCCGCAGCAGTTGGGCGAGCCGGTTCTGCCGCCCCGGGCCGGGCGCGAACTGATGCTGGCGCTGGACCTGTCCGGGAGCATGAGTGAGCCGGACATGGAACTGGGTGGCCAGCGTGTCGACCGCCTGACCGCGGCGAAGGCGGTGCTCGCCGACTTCCTCGATCGCCGCAGTGGCGACCGCATCGGCCTGCTCGCCTTCGGGCGAAACGCGTACGTGCTGACGCCGCTGACCATGGACCACCAGACGGTGCGCGAACAGCTGCAGGACAGCGTCGTGGGCCTGGCCGGGCAGGAAACCGCGCTGGGCGATGCGATCGGCCTGGCGGTCAAGCGGCTGCGCACCCAGTCGGACGGGCAGCGCGTGGTGGTGTTGCTGACCGATGGGGTCAACACCGCCGGTGCACTGCAGCCGGCGAAGGCCGCCGAACTGGCGCGCGATGCCGGTGTGCGCGTGCACACCATCGCCTTCGGTGGCGAAGGCAGCCTGTCGCTGTTCGGCTTCCAGTTGCCGATGCCCGGTGGCAACGACGAGATCGACGAGAAGGGTCTGGCCGCCATCGCCGCGACGACCGGCGGGCGTTCCTTCCGCGCCCGCGATACGGCGGAACTGGCGGGCATCTACGCCGAGATCGACCGCCTTGAGCCGGTCTTCCGCGCGGGTGAAGCGGTGAGGCCGCGCCTGGAGCGCTATGCGTGGCCGCTCGGCGTGGCGTGGGTGCTGGCGATGCTTGCACTCCTGCGTCCACGCCAGGGGAGGGCCTGAGCATGGACCTGGGCATGCTGCATTGGACGCGCCCGCTGTGGCTGTGGGCCTTGTTGCTGCTGCCGTTGTGGGCCTGGTTGGTCGCACGGCGCGCGCGCCGGGCAAGCGTGTGGCACGGCGTGGTCGACGCGCACCTGCTGCCGCATCTGTTGGCGAACGAGGTGGCGCCATCGCGACGGTGGGGGCGATGGCTGGCGACGGCGGCCTACGTGCTGGCGGTGATCGCGCTGGCCGGGCCCGGCTGGCGACAGGTCGAGCAACCGCTGTGGCGCAACCAGGCCCCGCTGGTGGTGGCCTTGGACCTGTCGAGCGCGGCGCTGCAGCGCGACGTGCCGCCTTCACGCCTGGCGCAGGCGCGCCACAAGCTGGCGCGGCTGTTGCAGCAGCGCACCGGCGGCCAGGTCGCCCTGGTGGCGTATGCTGGCGATGCCTTCACCGTTGCGCCGCTCACGGACGATGCGGCCAACGTGGCCGTGTTCCTCGATGCGCTGGCGCCCGACGTCATGCCGGTGGATGGGCAGCGCATCGACCGCGCGATCGTGTGGTCGACGAAGCTCGTGCGCCAGGCCGGTTTCAGCCGCGGCGACATCCTGGTGATGGGCGATCACGCGACGGCGGCCGATGTGGCCGCTGCAACCGCCGCTGCGGCGAATGGCGTGCGTGTTTCGGTGTTGGGGGTAGGCGCAGCCGCGGGTCCGGCACCCCCGGGATTCGACGAGGCCTCGCTGCGGCGACTCGCCCAGGCAGGGGGTGGCACGTACCAGCGGATCACCGTCGACGACGCCGACCTGCATGCACTCGGCGTGCTCGCACCGCGCGGCGCGGATGCGCCGGGAACGGCGAAGGGCAGCGGGCGGCACTGGGCCGACGAGGGCTACTGGTTGCTGCCGTTGGTGATGCTGCTGGTGCTGCCGGCGTTCCGGCGTGGCGCGGCCGCGATGCTGTTGGTCGTTGGCATCGGTTGGCCATGGGGCGCGGTACAGGCCGCGGAATGGTGGCGGCGCCCGGATCAGGCGCAACACGCGGCAATGGAGGCAGCGACGCAACGGTACCGGCGTGGCGACTTCGAAGCGGCGGCGCAGGGTTTCGCACAAGGCGACAACGCGGATGCGCATTACAACCGCGGCAACGCACTCGCCAAGGCGGGCCGTTATGCCGAGGCCATCCAGGCGTATGACCAGGCCTTGCGGCTGGCGCCCGGCATGGGCGACGCGAAGGCGAACCGGCGCGCGGTGCAGGCGGTCATGCAGCGCAAGCCGCCTCCGGGACGCAATGAGGGTGCGCAGGGACAGGACGGGGGTCAGCGCGGAAGTCCAGGCAATCCCTCTGGCTCACCCCGGTCGACGGGCGCGGGTGAGCTTGGCGCAGCGCAGCCGTCGTCCGGTCGTGGCGCCAACGGTACTTCCCAACCCGACCACGGGACCGACGACGAGCGCGACGGGACCGGAAGCACGGCCGAGGGCGAGCGGGAAAAGCCCGTGGATGCCGCCGCCCAGGCCCAGGCTGACCAGGCGCAACGTGCGCGCATGCAGCGGGCCCTCGCGCAGGGCAGCAGGGGCGGCGAGCCGCAACGCCCGGCGGCAGGCCAGGCACCGCGCTCGGAAACACCGGCCGAGCGCGAGCGCCGCATCGCCAATGAAGCCGCGCTGCGTCGCGTCCCCGACGATCCGGGCGGCCTGCTGCGTGCGAAATTCCGCCTGGAGCACCAGCGACGCCTGCAGCCGGGAACGACACCGCCGTGAGTCTTGTCTCCACCCGTTCGCCCGCAACCATCGCGCGTAGCGTCATCGGCGCATGGCTGTGCGCCATCGCCCTGCAGCTCGCACTGATGCCGGCGGCTGCCGCGCAGACACGCGCGTGGCTGGACCGCGACCGCATCGGTGCCGGCGAAACGGTCACGCTCAACGTCGAGACGACGCAGCCGGGCAATCCCACGCCCGATTTCGCGCCATTGCAGCGCGACTTCGTGGTGAGCGGCAACACCAGCCGGCGCGAGTTCCAGATGCGCAACGGCACCGCCACGATGCGCTCGCTGTACGGCGTTGCATTGCGTCCCCGCCGCGATGGCGTGCTCACCGTACCGGCGCTGGTGGTGGGCAACGCCCGCACCGCGCCGCTGACCCTGGTGGTGGCGGGCGCAGCCGCCACCCCGGCACCGGCGCGCAGCGGCGACAACGTGTTCATCGAAAGCGAAGCCGACGATGCATCGCCGTATGTGCAACAGGCGGTCGGGTGGGTGGTGCGGCTGTACTCCGCGGTGCCGCTGGTGTCCGGCCAGCTCGACCAGCCCCCACCGGAAGGCGCCGCGCTGCAACGGGTGGGCGAGGACGCGCAGTACATGCGTGACGTGGGTGGGCGCCGCTACATGGTGGTGGAGCGCCGCTACCTGCTGGTGCCCGAGCGCAGCGGGACGCTCACCCTGCCCGGCGCGAGTTTCGAGGGGCGCGGTACCGGCGGATTCTTCGACGATCTGTTCGGTGACCGCGGCGGCGCATTGCAGGCGCAGGCGCGCCCGCGCTTCCTGCAGGTGCAGGCGCCGCCCGCCAATGCGCCGCAGCCATGGCTACCCCTGCACACGCTTGAGCTGCGCTATCGCGCCGTGCCGAAGTCCTTGCGCGCAGGCGCGGCCACCGACCTGGTGGTGGAGGCCATCGCCGATGGCGCGACCGCGGCGCAGATGCCCGAGATGCAGCTGTCGTCGGTCGAAGGTGCGCAGGTATTCGCCGACCCGGTACAGGCTGACGAGGGACTGTCCGGCGGTCGGCCGCGGGTGAAGCTGGTGCGCCGGTTCTCGCTGGTGCCCACCGCCGCCGGCGAGGTGCGCGTGCCCTCGGTCAAGGTGACGTGGTGGGACGTGGGCACGGACAGTGCGAGGATCGCGAGCCTGCCGCCGTTGCGACTGACGGCGGCGCCCGCACCGGGCACCGGTGCCGCCAGCGCGCCGCGCGATTCCTCCCGTCTGGCATTGCCATCGACGCAGGCGGCCGCGGCAGGGGACGGGCCGCCCTGGCGCTACAACCCATGGATCGTCGCCACCGTCGTGTTTGCCGTGCTGTGGCTGCTGACCCTGGTGTGGTGGTTGAGCCATCGTGGCACGCGTGATCCAGCCGTCGGGCGGGCCGCGCGCGCCGGGATGGCAGTGCCGCCGTCCCCGCCCACGGGCGGCGGTGCGCTCACCGGCGATCCCAGCGCGCTGCGACGCGCGCTGGATACCGGCAGCCTGGGCGAGGTCGCCGATGCGCTGCTCGCGATAGCGCCGCAGCCCTGTACCGGCATGGATGCGCTGCGCGGGCAGCTGGCGGATCGACGGCAGCGTGAGGCCCTCGACCTGCTGCAGCAGGCGCGTTGGGCCGATGGCGATGGCCGCGCCGCCCGCGCGGCGCTGCGCGAGGCCTTTGCCAAGGGGCCGCGTTGGCAGTCCGCCGCGGCCGTCCGGTCGTCCCCCCTGCTGCCGCCGCTCTACCCGGAGCGCTGAGGCCATTGGCGCGGTTTGCTAAGCTCCCGGGACTCAAACGGGGACCTGCACGATGACCGAAGCCGACGCCGCCGCCCAAGGCAGGAAGAAGCTGCCCTTGCACTGGAAGATGGCGATCGGTTTCTTTGCCGGCCTGCTGCTCGGCATGTTCGTGCACTACAGTGCCGGCGCCGATGCGGGCTGGGTGCAATGGCTGACGAGCCACGTGACCCAGCCTGCCGGCACGCTGTTCCTGCGCCTGATCTTCATGCTGGTGATCCCGCTGCTGTTCTCCGCGCTGGTGGTGGGCATCGCCGAGATGGGCGACATCCGCGCGCTCGGGCGCGTCGGTTGGCGCACGCTGGCGTACACCATCGTGGTGTCGGCGATCGCGGTGCTGATCGGGCTGGTGCTGGTCAACTGGCTGCAGCCTGGCGCGGGCGTGGACCGGGCCGCTGCGCAGCAGATGCTGGCCGAAGGCTCCGAGCGCGCGCAGTCGATCATCAGCAGCAGTGCCGAACAGCCCAAGGGCATGGACATGCTGCTGTCCATCGTGCCCGACAACGTGGTGGCCGCCGCCTCCAACAACGCCATCCTGGCGGTGATGTTCTTCGCGCTGATGCTCGGCATTGGCCTGGTCGCCACGCGCAGCGAGGCCGCCGGCACGCTCAAACGCGCCATCGAAGGCCTGTTCGACGTGTCGATGACGCTGATCGGCATGGTCATCAAGCTGGCGCCGTACGCGGTGTTCTGCTTCATGTTCAACCTGGCCGCACTGTTCGGCTGGGACCTGCTGGTGCGGTTGGGCGCGTACGTGGGCGTGGTCGTGCTGGCGCTGGCGCTGCACATGTTCGTGACCTATTCGTTGGCGCTGAAGTTCATCGGCAACTACTCGCCGGCGAAGTTCTTCCGCGGCTCGCAGGAGGCGATGGTGATGGCGTTCTCCACCGCGTCGAGCAACGCCACGCTGCCGACCGCGCTGCGCGTGGCCGAGGAGGAACTGGGACTGCCCAAGCGGGTGTCGCGCTTCGTGCTGACCGTGGGCGCGACGGCCAACCAGAACGGCACGGCGCTGTTCGAGGGCGTGACGGTGCTGTTCCTGGCGCAGTTCTTCGGCGTGGAGCTGTCGCTGGCGCAGCAGGTGACGGTGATGTTCGTGTGCATCCTGGGCGGCATCGGCACCGCGGGCGTGCCGGCCGGTTCGCTGCCGGTGGTGGCGCTGATCTGCGGGATGGTGGGCGTGCCGCCGGAAGGGATCGGCCTGATCCTGGGCGTGGACCGGTTCCTGGACATGTGCCGGACGACGCTGAACGTCACCGGCGACCTGGCGGCTGCTGCGGTGGTGTCGCGCGGGGAAGTGGATTCGCCGGCTGCTTGAACGTTGAAGGCGAGGGCCGAAGCTCTTTCCACCAAGGCTGCGGCTCACAGGACCGCACTCCCAACGGAGCGAGGGACTTTGGCCGATTGAGGCCGGTGATCTGGCCGGGTATTGCGTAGAGCGGGCCATGGATGGCCCGCGGCCGCGACTCGCGGCAGGATGCCGCGATGGAGCGGAGGAGCAATGTCCGGCCAGATCGCCGGCCCCCTCCGGAGCCGAACCTCGAGCGGAGTAAAAGCTGAACAGCGCCAAGGGCGACACAGCCCCCCGGGGATGGGACAATAGGCGTCCGGCCCGCCCGTCCAGGCCCGGCCGCGCCTCCTTCCGCTTCCCAGACGCCCACGCCGCCCCATGACGACGCCCAGCCGCCGCGACCTCGCCAACGCCATCCGTTTCCTTGCCATCGACGCCGTCCAGGCTGCCAACTCCGGCCACCCCGGCATGCCGATGGGCATGGCCGACATCGCCGAGGTGCTGTGGAACGACTACTACAGCCACAACCCCAACAACCCCAAGTGGTTCAACCGCGACCGCTTCGTGCTGTCCAACGGCCACGGCTCGATGCTGCAGTACGCGCTGCTGCACCTGTCCGGCTACGACCTGCCCATCGATGAGCTGAAGAACTTCCGCCAACTGGGCAGCAGGACCGCCGGCCACCCGGAGAACACCCACACCCCGGGCGTGGAGACCACCACCGGCCCGCTGGGCCAGGGTTTCGCCAATGCCGTGGGCATGGCGCTGGCCGAGAAACTGCTGGCACAGCGCTTCAACCGCCCCGAGCTGGACATCGTCGACCACCGCACCTGGGTGTTCATGGGCGATGGCTGCCTGATGGAAGGCATCTCGCACGAGGCCGCCTCGCTGGCAGGCACCTGGGGCCTGCACAAGCTCGTCGCGTTCTGGGACGACAACAAGATCTCCATCGACGGCAACACCGACGGCTGGTTCACCGACAATACCCCGGCGCGCTTCGAGGCCTACGGCTGGAACGTCGTGCGCGGCGTCAACGGCCACGATGCGCAGGAGATCAAGACCGCGATCGAAACCGCACTGAAGTCCACCGACAAGCCGACCCTGATCTGCTGCCGCACCATGATCGGGTTTGGTTCGCCGGGCAAGGCGGGCAAGGAATCCAGCCACGGCGCACCGCTGGGCAAGGATGAAGTCGCCGCCACGCGCGAGGCGCTGGCCTGGCCGCATGCGCCGTTCGAGATCCCGCAGGCGGTCTACGACGGCTGGCGCGCAGGCAACGCCGGCACCGTGCGCGAACACCAGTGGAACACCCTGTTCGACAACTACGCCAGGCAGTACCCGGAACTGGCTGCCGAACTGGTGCGTCGCAACCGCAACGAATTGCCGGAAGGCTTCATTGAAGCCGCCGATGCCTACATCGCCAAGCTGCAGCTTGAGGGTCCGGTGGTCGCCTCGCGCAAGGCCTCGCAGATGGCGATCGAGGCCTATGCGCCGCTGCTGCCGGAACTGGTCGGCGGTTCGGCCGACCTGGCCCACTCCAACCTGACCCTGTGGAAGGGCAGCAAGTCGGTCGCCAGCGACGACCCGGACGCCAACTACATCTACTACGGCGTGCGCGAATTCGCGATGACCGCGATCAGCAACGGCCTGGGCCTGCACGAGTGCTTCATCCCGTACGACGCGACCTTCCTGATGTTCAGCGACTACGCGCGCAACGCGGTGCGCATGAGCGCGCTGATGGGCGCGCAGGCCATCCACGTGTACACCCACGACTCCATCGGCCTGGGCGAGGACGGCCCGACCCACCAGCCGGTCGAGCACCTGGCCAGCCTGCGCTATATCCCGCACAACGACGTGTGGCGCCCGTGCGATGCGGTCGAATCCGCCGTGTCGTGGAAGGCCGCGATCGTGCGCCATGACGGCCCCAGCTGTCTGGTCTTCTCGCGCCAGAACCTCGCCCACCAGCCGCGCAGCGCGCAGCAGGTGGCCGACATCGCGCGTGGCGGGTACGTGCTGAAGGACAGCGTCGGCGCGCCGGAGATCATCCTGATCGCGACCGGCTCGGAAGTCGGACTGGCCACGCAGGCCGCCGCGCAGCTGGGCGACAAGGTGCGCGTGGTGTCGATGCCGTCGACTGACGTGTTCGACCGCCAGGACGCGGCGTACCGCGAAGCCGTGCTGCCCAAGGCCTGCCGCAAGCGCGTGGCCATCGAAGCCGGCGTGAGCGACTTCTGGCGAAAGTACGTGGGCCTGGATGGCGCGGTGATCGGCATCGACACGTTCGGTGCCAGTGCGCCGGCGGAGAGGCTGTTCGAGAAGTACGGCTTCACCGTGGAGAAGGTGGTGGAGGCGGCGAGGGCGCTCTGAACGGGCTGCGCTTCACGGAAACCAGACGGGGCCTTGGGGCCCCGTTCTCATTTGCGTGAAGCCGGGTTGCACGCAACCATCCATTTGGGCGGCCCCAGCTTTGCATCCCGTGCATGAAATTCAAACGATGCGATCGCCAGCCCCACTGACGGGGGTGATGCGTCTGGTGCTGTGGTAGATGCGGGGTCGCGGATGCGAGATCCCAGCGGTATCGCACATTGAATCGACGGCGTCGCCTGACTTGGACAGCACGGTTTCCGTCGGCAAGCCCACCTGCGAGCGAGGCAGCTGCGTTGCGCGTGTTGTCTCACCCGGACGATGTCGAAGCAGCCGGTGAATTCTGATCCAGGCCTGTTCCATGCAACCGGCGACCCTGGTGACGTGGATGTCACTGGCACCAAGCTTCCTTATTCCGTACCATCAAATGCCCCATCGGATGTTGGGGGTTGTGGACGTGCAAACTCAAGGAGCAATGGATATGAAGAGTCGTGTGTTGTTCGCCGTAGCTATGTGTGTCGCGCTGGTTGCTGGAACTGCCTTGGCGCAAGACTCCGGTGGCAGTCTTCCGGATGGCCCGGTGGCATCGCCGCCAGGCTGGACCTGCACTGCTTCTGGGGGAAAGGTGACTTGCGTGCGCGATAAGCGCCAGCAGCAGTAACACTTCGTGGCGCAGGCCATGTCCTGCCGGCGCCACTTCTCGAGCATCGCGACCAGGATTGGCAAGTGCGATATTCATCTCCAACGATGTTGGTTATCGGGCTGCTCAGTGTGGTCATCCTGGCGGGTTGCCGGACTTCGCACTTCTCCTTGGATCGCGTGGACACCCGGATGCTGCTTCCACCGGGCGCGGAGCGGCATACGGTGGACGACGGGGAAGTCTTCCTCATGGCAGCCCCGGTTGATGAGACCTTGCCTGTGTTTCAGCCGGTTGGGCATGCGTCGAACATTCCGCCTGTGACGGTGTGCGTCGAGTTCATCGTAAACATTGCTGGAGAGGTGGAATCCGTCGCGCCGGTTGTCGATGGGGACGGATGCCAAGCGCCGATATCAGCGCTAGCCTTGGAGTTCAGCGATGCGGTAATGAGCGCGGTTCGTAACTGGTCGTATGTATCAGCCGCACTGTGCCGCCCAGCCCATCCGGCCGATGTCGACTGTCAAGATGCCGCGTCTGTCCTGCAGCCTGTTCCTATCAAACTCGCCTTCGCATTCACGTATCGCCGAAGTGCCGGCAAGGACTCTCTCGGGGCTGGGAGAATAACGCGGTAGGAACTGCCCAGGAACTTTTTCGATGCAGTGCCCAGCGGGCGGTGGCGCATTGCATCTTGTTAAGAGGACGAGATGGATGTCGGCACGGTACGAACAGGGTGCTACGTGTTTGCTCACGCTGGAACATGTCACGCGCTGCTACGACATGAACGGGCAGGCCGTGCATGCGTTGGCGGGCGTGGATTTGCAGGTGGCGGCCGGTGAGTTCGTCGCCATCACCGGCGCTTCGGGCTCGGGCAAGTCGAGCCTGCTCAACATCCTCGGCTGCCTGGACCGGCCGAGCAGCGGCCGTTACCTGATCGAAGGCGAGGACGTGGCCGGCTTCGACGACGAAGCCACCAGCGACGTGCGCAACCGCCGTATCGGCTTCGTGTTCCAGAGCTTCCATCTGCTGCCGCGCCTGACCGTGCTGGAGAACGTGCTGCTGCCGCTGCGCTTCCACCGCGATCCACCCGCTGATGCTGGCTCGCGTGCGCGTGAGTTGTTGGCCCGCGTCGGTTTGGCCGAGCGTGCGGAGCATCGCCCCAATGAACTTTCCGGCGGACAGATGCAGCGTGCGGCCATCGCACGGGCGCTGCTGCTCAAGCCGGCCTTGCTGCTGGCCGACGAGCCCACCGGCAACCTGGATTCGCGCAGCGCCGCCGACGTGCTGGCGCTGATCGACGAAGTGCATGCGGACGGGCAGACGGTGGTGATGGTCACCCACGACCACGACATCGCCAGTCGTGCGCCGCGAGAAGTGCGCCTGCGCGACGGGAGGATCGAGCATGACGAACGGCGTTGACAGCGTGCCCCCGGTCCGGCGTCGTGCGTCGCGCACGCGGCTGGCCGGCGGTTCGCTGCTGGTTGGGCTGGGGGCGGTAGCGGCATTGCACGTACTGACAGTGCCGACGGCGACTGCCACGTTGCCGGTGGGCAGCCGGTCTGCATCGCCCACGAATTCCACCGCGACCTCTGTAACGAAATCAGCAACGCCGAAGGCGTCCGCCGAAGCCGAAGCCATCGTCATCACCGGCGAACTGCAGTCGCTGGATGCGCAGCCGATCTACACCCCGCAGGCCAACATGTCGCCGGTGATGCTGCGCTACTACGTGCCGGAAGGCACCGTGGTGAAGCGCGGCGACGTGGTGCTGCGCATCGACGCCGGGCAGTCGGCCAGCCAGATCCGCACGCTGGACGCGCAGATCGACCAGGCCCGCGCGCGCATGGCCAAGGAGTTGGCCGAGCTGCAGGTGAAGGTGGTGGATGCGGAACTGGCGCTGGTGGACGCCGATGCCACGCTGGCCACCGCACGGATCGATGCCGCCCTGCCCAAGGGACTGATTTCGGGCCTGGACTACGACCGCTACCAGGGCGAACTGGAGCGCGCGATGCGCGAGACCGCACTGAAGCGCGAGGAACTGGCGACGGCGCGTGCCGTGGTGGCGCGCCGCCAGGGCGATGGCAGCCTGGAGGTGCGCAAGCTGCAGGTGCAGCGCGACTATCACGATGCGCAGGTCGGCCAGGCCGAAGTCCGCGCCGACCGTGACGGCGTGGTGCTGCACGGTTTCAACAACAACTGGATCGGTGGGCGCATCGACGAGGGCTCCTCCACCATGCCGGGCAGCAAGGCCGGCGAAGTGGTCAGCGGCGGCGCGATGCGCGTGCGCGCCTGGGCGCTGGAACCGGACCGCCGCGGCCTGGCCATCGGCCAGCCGGTGACCCTGGCGTTCGACGCGTTGCCCGACCGGCAGCTGGCTGGCCGCATCACCGCGATTGCCGGTGCGCCCGACCGCAAGCAGGAGTGGGGCGAAGGCCGCTATTTCCAGGTGGACGTGGCATTTCAGCCCGGGCACGGACTGAAGCTCTTGCCGGGCATGAGCGTTCGGGTCGCCGCAGGAGGTGCGCAATGAGGCGGGCCGCGATGGGGCAATGGACGTTGCTGGCGGTGTTACTGGCGACGGCGGCAGGCGTGGGCGGTTGCGCCGCCGACGGTGCAGCGCCGACGGGCAAGGCCGAGGGCGCCGCGTCCTCGGCCGCGCGCACGTTGCGGATCGATGGCGAGGTTTTCGCGCGGGAGACAGCTGCATTGATGCCACCGTCGATCGACGATGTGTGGCAGTTCAACATCACCCAGCTGGCGCCCGACGGCGCGCCGGTGAAGCAAGGCGAGCCGGTGCTCGGCTTCGACGGCAGCGAACTGATGAAGCGCCTGATGGAGAAGCAGAGCGTGCTCAAGGAAAAGCAGACCCAGTTGGACAAGCTGCTGCTGGAACTGGCCGAGCGCGAGCGCAACGAAGCCCTGGCTACCGCCGAGGCGGTGTCGCTGCGCGAGAAGGCCGAGCGCAAGACCCAGCAGCCCGAGGCGCTGATTGCCGGCGTGCAGTACCGCAAGCTGATGGTGGAGCGGCGCAAGGCCGAGCAGCGCCAGGCATTGATCCAGCGCCGCCAACGCCTGGCGGCCGAGCAGCGCGTGCAGGAGCGGCGGCTGGTCGGTTCCGAGGTGGCGCAGCTGCAGGGCGAAGTTGCGGTGATCCAGCGCTCGCTGGGCGCACTCAACATCCTCGCCCCGCGCGATGGCCTGATGATGCACAAGAGCACCTGGAGCGGCGAGAAGTTCGACGTGGGCTCGCAGGTGTGGCGCGGGCAGGGCGTGGCCGAGATCCCTGACACGCGCACGCTGGCGGTGCGTGCCGAGCTGCCCGAGCGCGACCTGGCCAAGGTCGTGCTGGGTGCGCCGGCGCGCGTGGTGGTGGAAGGCGGCGCCGGCAGCGCGTTGCGTGGCAAGGTCACGCGCATCGGCCGTGCGGTGCGCAGCAAATCGCGGGTGAAGCCGGTGCCGATCCTGGACCTGGAGATCACCCTGTCCGATCGCGATAGCAAGCTCCGCCCGGGGCAACCGGTCAGCGTCGAACTGGGCGCGGGAGTGGGGGCATGATCGCGCCGCGCGTGGTGGCGATGTCGTTGCTGCTGGCGTTGGCCGGCTGTGGCCATGAAGCGGCAGCGCCTGTGGTGGAAACCGTCACCGCCGGCCCGTTGCTGCTCAGCGTGCACGGCGACGGCGAGCTGAAGTCGGCCAAGTCCACGCCGCTGATGGTGCCTGGCTCGCAATGGGCGGAGCGACAACTGGCATGGGCGCTGCCGGAGGGATCGCCGGTAAGGAAGGGTGAGCTCATCGCCCGCTTCAGTGCGGAGCAGGGCAAGCTGGAGCTTGCCCAGGCCATGGTCGACCTGGAACGCAATGCGTTGGCGCGCGCGGGCAAGGAAGGCGACCTGGCCACCGGGCGTGGGCGTGTCGCGGTGGACCTGTCGCAGGTGGGTACGCAGTTGGGCATCGCCCGCCGCTACGCCGATGCCGACATCGACACCATCGCCCGCAACGAGGTGCTCGATGCGGTGCAGGACGTGCGTTTCCTCGGCACCAAGCAGGACACCCTGCAATGGCGGCAGGGCCAGCTCGGTCACCGCGGCGGCGCCGAACTGGCGGTGCTGGACGCGCAACGCGCGACCTACACGATCAACGCCAAGCGCCGCCAGGACGACCTGGATGCGCTGGAACTGCGTGCACCGCACGATGGCGTGCTGATGCTGGCCGCCAACTGGACCGGCGACAAGCCGCAGGTGGGTTCTTCGTTGCGCGCCGGCTTCGAGTTCGGCAGCCTGCCGGACGTGTCCGCGATGGAGGTGGAACTGTCGCTGCCGCAGTTGGAAGCGCAAGGGCTCAAGGCCGGCGACACAGTACTGCTGGCGCCGGTCGGTCGGCCCGGGCAGGCGATCACCACGAAGCTGTCGTGGGTGGCCAGCGGCGCCAAGGTGCGCAGTCGGCAGAGTCCAGTGAAATACGTGTCGATGAAGGCGCCGGTGCCGGCGACGGCGGTGCGCGACTTCCGCCTGGTGCCGGGGCAGCGCATGCGCGCGCAGGTGCAACTGTTCAAGGCGGCCAGCGCGCTGAGCGTGCCCAACATCGCCATCAGCAGCGAGGACGGCAAGAGCTTCGTCCAGGTGCTGGCCGGCAGGGAACTGCAGCGGCGCGAAGTGGTGCTGGGCGCACGCGGCACGGCGCGCTCGCAGGTGCTCAAGGGGCTGCGCGTCGGCGAGACCGTGCTGCTGACGCGTATGAACGATGACGAAGACAAGGCCGAAGCCGTCGACGCGGCGACGCAGGACCAGAAAAAGGACGAGGCATGAACCGCTGGATGCACGCACTGCCACCGATCTGGCGCGAGGCCATCGAGGAACTGTGGCGGCGCCGGCTGCGCACGCTGTTGACGCTGCTGGGCCTGATCTTCGGCGTGGGCGCCATCGTCGCGATGCAGGCGGTGGGCGAGGGCAGCCGGCGCGAGGCGCTGGCGATGGTGGAGAGCCTGGGCCTGCACAACCTGATCGCCGAAGCGGTGCCGCAGGACGAGCAGACCCTCAAGGAGACGCGCGCGCGCAGCCTGGGCCTGAACCTGGCCGACGCCGCGGCCGCGCTTGCGGTGGTGCCCGGCGCGGAACGCTATGCGGCGGAAAAACCGATCCGCACCCACGGCGTGTTCAGCGAGTTCGGTAGTGTCGACGCCGAAGCCAGCGGCGTCAGCCCGGAGTGGTTCAGCCTCTCGTCGTTGAACGTGGCCAGCGGCCGCGCGTTGAGCGCCGCCGACGATGCCAGCCTGGCCGCGGTGGCCGTACTCGGCCACCAGGCCGCGACCGCGCTGTTCCCGGGGCGGAATGCGGTGGGACAGCATTTCAAGGTCAACCATGTGTGGTTGCGCGTAGTGGGCGTGCTGGCCGACCGCGACCTGGGCAAGGACCAGTTCGAAGGGGTCAAGCTGGGCGTGGAGAGCAACCGCATCTACGTGCCGCTGGCCAGCGCCCGCGCGCGCTTCGCCTTCAAGGAGCAGGAGGATGAGGTGGATCGCTTCCTGCTGCGCCTGACCGCGCCGGAGCAATTGGCGGCTGGGGCGCGCGTTCTCGACGCAGTGCTGGAGAAGCGCCACGCGGGCGAGGACGATTACCGCCTGGTGGTGCCGCAGCAGCTGTTCCAGCAGCACCAGAAGACCCAGCGCATCTTCCGCGTGGTGATGGGTGCGATTGCCGGCGTCAGCCTGCTGGTGGGCGGCATCGGCATCATGAACATCATGCTGGCCAACGTGCTGGAGCGCCGGCGCGAGATCGGCCTGCTGCGCGCGCTCGGTGCGCGTCGCCGCGACGTGATCGCCCAGTTCCTGCGCGAGGCCACGGTGATCTGCGTTGCGGGCGCCCTGCTGGGTCTGCTGTTCGGCACGCTGCTGGCCTATGCCATTGCCGCCTTCGCGGACTGGCAAGTCGCGTGGGCGCCGGTGCCGATCCTGTTGTCGGTGGGGTTCTGCGCCGGCATCGGCCTGGCGTTTGGGGTGTACCCGGCGCGGCAGGCCGCGCGACTGGACCCGATCGCCGCGTTGCGCCACGACTGAGGGGGTGGCAGGCGGAGTCGCCCCGTCTGCCACCTGGCCATTGCCCGTTCCTGCCCGTGTCGCCCTGCCTGGAAGAAAGGGCTTGACAGGGTCATTTACATGTGTAATCTAAATTATGATTACGGACGTAAACGGAGAGGGCGTTGCAGATCAGCGAAGCCGAATCGATCGTGATGGACGTGCTTTGGCGTCGCCATCCGTTGGCCGCCGACGGCGTGGTAGCCGCGTTGGGCGATGCCCGGCAATGGCAGGAGGCCACGATCAAGACCCTGCTCAACCGCCTGCTGAAGAAGGGTGCCATCACCGCGGAGAAGGATGGGCGTCGCTACCTGTACGCGCCGGTGCTGCGCCGCGAGGACTGGGTGCTGGATGAGAGCGAGAGCCTGCTCGACCGGCTATTCGGCGGGCGCGTTGCGCCGCTGGTCGCGCACTTCAGCCAGCACCGCAAGCTGAGCCGCAAGGACATCGCCGAACTACGCAAGCTGCTCGAGGAGATCGACGATGGCAAGCGCTGAGCTGTTGGACGCCTTGTTCGAAGCCACGCTGGCGGTAAGCGCTGCGGTGGCACTGGTGCTGCTGTTGCGGCGCGTGCTGCGCAGCGCATTCGGTGCGCGCGTTGCGTACGCCGCATGGTGGCTGGTGCCGGCCGCGCTGGTCGCGGTGCTGCTGCCGGCCGCGGTGCAGCCGGCGGTCCCGATGGTGGTCGCTCCGGTCACCACCCGGGCGGTGGCCGCCGCCACGCCGGTCGTCATCGCGGCGCCGGTGGACACCTCGCCATGGTGGCTGGCGACATGGGGCGTGGGTGCAACGCTGTTGCTGCTGTGGATGATCCACCAGCAGCGCCGATTCCACCGAGCGATGGGGCCGGTGCGCGCACGCCCGGATGGGCTGCACGAAGCGGCCGCCGTGGCGGGCCTGCCGGCTGCGATCGGTCTAGTGCGTCCGCGGGTGGTGGTGCCCATCGACTTTGAACAGCGTTATGACGCCGACGAGCGCGCGCTCATGCAGGCCCACGAACGCCTGCACATCCGCGCCGGCGACCTGCACAGCAACGCCTTCGCCTCGGCGCTGCGCTGCGCGTTCTGGTTCAACCCGCTGGTCCACGTGGCGTGGTTCGCATTCCGCCATGATCAGGAGTTGGCCTGCGACCAGCGCGTGATTGCCCGTTATCCGCACGCCCGCCGTCGCTATGGCGAAGCGATGTTCAAGACCCAGTTGGCGGCGTACCCGCTGCCGCTGGCCTGCCATTGGGGCTTCGGCCACCCGCTCAAGGAGAGAATCGCCATGCTGATCCGCCCCGTTCCATCGCGCGCCCGCATTGCCGGTGGTGTGCTGTTGATGACCGGGCTCACGCTGGGCGTGGGGTTTGCCGCGTGGTCGGCGCAACCCGCGAGCGCTCCGATCGCCACCGGTACCCGTGAATTGCCCGAGGGCCACGTGATGGCCAGTATCGAGGCCCGTGTGGATGCCAACCAGGAAGAATCCTTCGTCATCGCCAATCGCGCCGGTGAGCCGTTCGCCATCTCGGTGGGCGAGGGCGCCAGTGCATATCGGATGGAAGCGACGATGAAGCCGCTGTCCGGCGATCGCATCCAGTTGGATGCGGTGCTGACACAGGGTGGGAAGGTGGTCGGCAAACCCAAGCTGGTGGTGGTCGATGGCAAGCAGGCGGTGATCCGCATAGGCGAGGAGCCGGCACCGGGTGCCTTCCAGGGCGTCGAGTTGGCGATGAAGTTGAGCACGCGCGGCCAACTGCCCGCCGCTCCGCTGCCACCAGCACCGCCCGCCGGGATTCCGTCGGTGCCGACTTTGCCGGCCGCGGCGCCTCCCGCACCCCCTGCTCCGCCCGCATTGGCGGGTGTGCGTGGGATGGGGCCCCCGCCCGTGCCGGCGGCATCCCCATTGGCTCCCGCAAACGGTGCGTCCCTGCCCCCGGTTCCTCCGTCGGATGGCGCTCGGATCGTGGCCAAGCGCATCGTAGTGCCGACGCCGGAGCAAGCAGGCGGCGCTCCCGCTGCACGGCATCAAACGCGCGTTCGCATCAAGGAGGTTGCCCCGCACTTCGAAGGCGCATGGGATCCAGTGGCGGCGGATGGCAGCCACGTGTGCAACGGCACGGTATACACAGACGAAGCCAACGGCCGCTTCACCTGCGTTCCCGATGCGAACGGCGCTGCCGCGCCGCCGCTCTCCCCGGCCTCCGCCCCGCGCGCTGGCGTGGCGGATGCCGGCGCCACCGTTGCCCGCATGTCGCCGCCGGCGTATCCGAAAGGCGAATCACTGGAGGGCCGCGTGATGTTGGAAGTGGACGTGCGCGCCGACGGCGAGGTGGCCGCGGTCGCGGTCGCCCGTTCCTCGGGCCAAGCCGTGCTGGACAATGCCGCCCGCGAGGCTGTGATGAAGTGGCGCTTCAATCCCGCTTACAGCGCGGGTGCGGCCGTCGCATCGCGCGTACGCGTGCCGATCGACTTTGGTCCGATTGCAGCGTACGCCGGTGAAGGCGCGAATACGCTGGAAGCCATCCAGGTCAATCGCTGACGCTCAGATCAGCCCGTCAGCCGGCGCCTCGATGCGCAGCGGCGTACTAAGATGGCGCCTGCCGTGCGGATCTTCCGCCGGCAGGCGACCGCCGCGGATATTCACCTGCAACGAGGGATACAGCAGGTTCGGCGCCGGCAGCCCGGCGTCGCGTGCGTGCCGGGCTTCGGCAAACGCTTCCAGCGAGGTTCCGCCATCGAGCATGCGGTTGTCGCGCTTCTGCTCGCCCACGCTGACGCTTGCACGGCGCTCGCGCCCAGCCGGCGGGTAATCGTGGCACAGCCACAGCGTGGCTTCATCGGGCATCGCATACAAGCGCTGGACCGAGTGGTACAGCTGCTCGACGCTGCCGCCAGGGAAGTCGCAGCGCGCGGTGCCGATGTCCGGCGCGAAGACGGTGTCGCCCACGAACACATTGCCGTCGATGCGGTAACTGAGGCTGTCGGCGGTATGCCCGGGGGTGGCCAGTACTTCGATGCGCAGCGCACCGGACTCGATCACCTCACCGTCTTCGAGCAGCGCATCGAACGCGTCGTGCAGCGCCGGGTCGTCGCTGGTCAGCTGGAATAGGTCCGCGAAGTGTGCCTGCACCGAACGGATGCCGTGCCCGATCGCGACCGGCGCCCCGGTGCGCGCGCGCAGGAATGCCGCCGACGTCAGGTGGTCAGCGTGCGCATGGGTTTCGAGGATGCGGTGCACCGTCAGCCCGTGCTCCACCACGTAGGCCAGCAGGTGGCGAGCGCTGTCGGTGGCGATGCGGCCCGAGCGCGCGTCGTAGTCCAGCACCGGGTCGATGACCACGGCATCGGCGCCCCGGTGCACGACGTAGCTCCACGTGCCGGTGCCGTCATGGAAGAACGGCTCGATATTCAATGCTTCGTTCATCACGCTCCCTCGCATAGCGGTCGCTCGTCGGCGCAGTAGATGCCGTGCAGCGTGCCGATGATGCGCTGCGCCGGGCCCTCGGCCAGCGAATAATAGATGGTTTGTGCTTCGCGACGCGTGTTCACGAGGCCATCCGCGCGCAGCACGGCCAGGTGCTGGGACAGCGCCGGCTGGCTGAGGGCCAGCCGCGCGTTGAGCTCACCCACCGAGCGTTCGCCCTCCACCAGCAGGCACAGCAGCATCAGCCGGTTCTCGTTGCCCAGCGCCTTGAGCAACCGCGCGGCGTCGGCCGCGTGGGCACGCATCGATTCAGGATCGATGACGGGTAACGATGGTGATTTACGGGGTGCGGCCATGGGGCAGGTCAGCGTTGGGTGAGTGGCAGGCCGGCGTTGGTCCAATCGGTGATGCCGCCGGCGAGGGAGCGCACGTTCTTGAAGCCCATGCGCTGCAGGTTCAGCGCGGCCAGTGCCGAGCGACCGCCGGTGCGGCAGTACACCACGATCGGCTGCTCCTTGTGCGACAGGGCCGGGTCGCTGACGTTGGCCACGGCCGGGTGGGCGTCGACCTGGAACTCCAGCACACCACGCGGGATGTTGACCGCGCCGACGATGTGGCCGGTTTCGAATTCGGCGGGTTCACGCACGTCGATCAGCACGCTGCCCCGCGTGTCGGATGCGAACTCGGACGGGTTGATCTCACGGATCTGGCGGCGGGCATCGGCGACCAGGTCGGCGGCGGTGAGGGTCATGTTCTGGCTCCGGGTGGGGGTAGCTGCAATATATCAGTTGACACGAATATAAGAAAGATCTAATGTTATGCCGTGAACCGCCGCGCCGCGGCGGAATGCGGACTCCCGGGGGGTAGGCCATGGCCAGGATCGTGGTATTGGGCGCGGGGCTCGGTGGCATGTCCGCCGCGTACGAATTGCGGGAAGCCCTGGGAAAAACGCACGCAATCAGCGTGGTCGGCCTTGGTGACCGCTTCAGCTTTACCCCGTCGAACCCGTGGTTGGCGGTCGGTTGGCGAACGCCGGACGCCATCACCTTGCCGGCCGCCGAGCATCTGGGCCACAAGGACATCGCGTTCCATGGCTCGGGCGCGCAGCGCATCGACGCGCAGGCGCGGCAGGTCCACACCGGCGCGGGCGAGGTGCTGGACTATGACTACCTGCTGGTCTGCACGGGCCCCAAGCTGGCCTTCGATGAGGTGCCGGGCACCGGGCCGGACGCCGGTCACACCCAGTCGGTGTGCACCACGCCGCACGCGCAGCACGCGTGGGAGGCCTACCAGGCCTTCGTGCAGGACCCCGGCCCGGTGGTGATCGGTGCCGTGCAGGGCGCGAGCTGCTTCGGCCCCGCCTACGAGTTCGCGATGATCCTCGATGCCGACCTGCGCAAGCGCAAGCTCCGCGACAAGGTGCCGATGACGTTCGTCACCAGCGAGCCGTACATCGGCCACATGGGCCTGGGCGGGGTGGGTGACTCCAAGGGTCTGATGGAGTCGGAGATGCGCCAGCGCCACGTCCACTGGATCACCAATGCCAAGGTGCAGGAAGTGCGCCCGGGCGAAGTGGTGGTGGTCGAGCACGATGCGCAGGGCCAGCCCCTGAAGGAACACGTGCTGCCCTTCAAGTACTCGATGCTGCTGCCGGCGTTCAAGGGCGTGGATGCGGTGGCTGCGGTCGAAGGCCTGTGCAACCCGCGCGGCTTCGTCATCGTCGACAAGCACCAGCGCAGCCCGAAATACCCGCAGATCTTCGCCGCTGGCGTGTGCGTGGCGATCCCTCCGGTGGAGGCTACGCCGATCCCGACCGGCGCGCCCAAGACGGGTTTCATGATCGAGTCGATGGTCACCACCATCGTGCGCAACATCCACGCCGAGTTGCAGGGCAAGCCCGCCACGTTCGAAGGCACGTGGAACGCGGTGTGCCTGGCCGACATGGGCGACACCGGCGCCGCGTTCGTGGCATTGCCACAGATCCCGCCGCGCAACGTGACGTGGACGAAGATCGGAAAGTGGGTGCACCTGGCCAAGTTGGGATTCGAGAAGTACTTCCTCTACAAGATGCGCCACGGCACCTCCGAGCCGATCTACGAGAAGTACGCGCTTGGTGTGCTGGGCATCGAACGCCTCAAGAACGGCGACAAGTAAGCCAACGTCACGCCACTCGCTCCATCACCACGAACTTAGGGCCCGTGGTCCACCTCATCACCACCCTTCAAACCGCTGCATTTTCCAGGAGAACCACCATGAGCCTCGACCGCGCCATCATGGCCTTTGCCGGCGTCATGATCCTCGTCAGCATCGTGCTGACCAAATTCGTGCATCCCAACTTCTGGTGGCTGACTGCCTTCATCGGCGCGAACCTCTTCCAGTCCGCGTTCACCGGGTTCTGCCCGGCGGGCATGGTGATGAAGAAGCTCGGTATTGGCCGCAACGGCAACGGCACCAGCTGCTGCAATTGACCGCCGCACGCGTCCCCCTCCGTTCCGCATGAGGCGGGCCGGCTTTTTACCCCACGGATTGCCTTTGCGATGAAGCCGCTGCGTACCGCCCTGATTGCCTCCACGTTGCTCGCCCTGGCGGCCTGCGGCAGTGAACCCACCGCACCGGCGATGCCACCGTTGCCCAAACTGCAGACCCTGACCGTGGGTGGCACCACCGACGCAACGGGCAGCCGGTGGGACGGCGTGGTCGAAGCCGTGCAGCAGGCCGACCTGACCGCGCAGACCGCCGGCCGGGTCACGGTCGTCAACGTCGACGTCAACGCCCGCGTGGACAGGGGCGACGTGCTGCTGCGGCTGACCGCGGTGGAGCAGCAGGCAGGTGTCAACACCGCACGCGCACAGCTGCGTGCGGCCGAGGCGGCTGCGGCGGAAGCGGAGGCCAACTACCGCCGCTACGCCGCGCTCGCGAGTGGGCAGTACGTGTCGCGTTCGCAGATCGACCAGGCACGCGCCGCGCGTGACAGTGCCGTGGCCGCACGTGACGCGGCGCGTGCGCAGGTGGCGCAGGCCAGCCAGCAGACGGATTACACCGTGGTCCGCGCGCCATTTTCCGGCATCGTCAGTGCGCGGCGCGTGGAGCCGGGCGAAAGCGTGGCCCCGGGCCAGCCGCTGATGGCGATGTATGCACCGGGCGCGTTGCGCATCGAGGTGCAGGTGCCGCAGTCGGAGGCCGACGCCATCCGCGCAGCCGGACGTGCCCGTGTCGCGCTGGCCGATGGCCGCACGGTCGACGCTGCCGAAGTGGTGGTGTTTCCCGCGGCCGATCCCGCCACGCACAGCGTCAGTGTGCGCGTAACACTGCCGGACCTGGAAAAGGCCCCGGTGCCGGGCGTCACGGCCAAGGTGTTGTTCCCGATCGCGGCCGCGGTCCCGGTCGGCACGGTCAACATTCCGGCCAGCGCGCTGGTGCAGCGCGGCGAGGTCAGCGGCGTGTATGTCATCGCCGGCAACCGCATCGCCCTGCGGCAGGTGCGTCTGGGCCAGCGCAGCGGCGAGCGCATCGAGGTGCTGGCCGGGTTGAAGGCAGGCGACGTGGTCGCCGCCGATCCGATCGCGGCGGTGCAGGCGCTGGCCGCGCAGCGCAAGGCCGCCGGCGCGGGAACGGGAGCGGCGGGCCATGACTGAACCGCGCAACCGCTTCGGCATATCCGGGCGGTTGGCCGCGGCGTTCCAGGCCAATCCGCTGACCCCGATCCTGGCGATCATGGGCCTGCTGCTGGGCCTGGTGGCGGTGTTGATCACCCCGCGCGAGGAAGAACCGCAGATCGACGTGACCATGGCCAACGTGTTCGTGCCGTTCGCGGGCGCGAGCGCGCGCGACGTGGAGCAGCTGGTCAGCACGCCGCTGGAACAGAAGCTGTCGGAGATCGAAGGCGTCAAGCACGTCTACTCGATCAGCCGACCCGGCATGGCGGTGCTCACCGTGGAATACACCGTGGGCGTGGAGCGGCAGCCGGCCATCGTGCGCCTGTACAACCAGGTGTTTTCCAACCAGGACTGGCTGCCGCCCGGCATGGGCGTGGGCCAGCCGCTGATCAAGCCCAAGGGCATCGACGACGTGCCGGTGATGGCACTGACGTTGTGGACCGACGATCCGCGGCGCGGGGCCACCGAACTGACGGAAGTCGCGCACTCGCTGGAAACCGAACTCAAGCGCATCCCGGGCAGCCGCGATGTCTATACCATCGGCGCGCCGGACCGGGTGGTGTCGGTGACGCTGGACCCCACCAAGCTCGCCGCGTATGGCCTGACCGTGGCCGACCTCGGCCAGGCATTGCGGGCAGCGAATGCGGTGCAGCAGGTGGGCGAGCGCGTGGGCAGCGGCGCGGCTGTGCCGGTCACCGCCGGCACCTTCCTCGCCAATGCCGACGACGTGCGTGAGCTGGTCATTGGCCTCTCCGGTGGCCAGCCGTTGCGCCTGTCTGACGTGGCGCAGATCCGCGCCGGCGGCGACATCGCCAGTCGCTATGCATGGCACGGTGCGCCGGCCGGAAAGGCCGGTCCCGCGCAGGGCATTGCACCGGCGGTGACCATCGCCATCGCCAAGAAGCCTGGCAGCAATGCCGCCGACATCACCACGGGGGCCACCCAACGCGTCGAGCAGCTCAAGGGTGAGTTGATCCCCGAAGGCGTCAACGTCACGGTGACCCGCGATTACGGCCAGACCTCCACCGACAAGGCGCAGAAGCTGATCCAGAAGCTGGTGTTCGCCACCGGCTCGGTGGTGCTGCTGGTGCTGTTCGCGCTGGGCTGGCGCGAGGCGATCGTGGTCGGCAGCGCGGTGGTGCTGACGCTGGCGCTGACGTTGTTCGCTTCGTGGGCGATGGGCCTCACCCTGAACCGCGTGTCGCTGTTCGCGCTGATCTTCTCCATCGGCATCCTGGTCGATGACGCCATCGTGGTGGTGGAGAACATCCACCGGCACATGGCCCGGGGCGGCAAGACCCTGCGCGAGGCGATCCCGCCGGCGGTGGACGAAGTGGGCGGCCCGACCATCCTCGCCACGTTCACCGTGATCGCGGCGCTGATGCCGATGGCGTTCGTGTCCGGGTTGATGGGCCCGTACATGCGCCCGATCCCGATCAATGCGTCGGTGGGCATGCTGCTGTCGCTGGCCATCGCGCTGATCGTGACGCCGTGGCTGTCGCTGAAGTTGTTGCGACGGCACGGGCCTGCGCATGCGACGGGTCAGGTTTCAACTTCCGATGTTGGCACACGGGTGGCCACTTCGGACTCGGACGGCAGAACCGTCGAACCCTCCGCGCAGCCCGCCGTTGACACCTCCATGCGTGTGCCCGACCATCTCGACACTTGGCTGCACCGCCTGTTCGGCAGGATCATGCGTCCGTTCCTCGACGCCAGAACGGGCGGGCGTCGCCGCCAGGTGCTGTTTGGCGGCATGGCCGCGCTGGTGGTGCTGGCGGCGTCATTGGCGGTGTTCCAACTGGTGGTGATGAAGATGCTGCCGTTCGACAACAAGTCGGAACTGCAGGTGATCGTCGACCTGCCCGAGGGGCGCACGCTGGAAGACACCAACGCGCTGCTCACCGAGCTGGCGGCGGTGGTCGACACCGTGCCCGAAGTGCTGGACTACCAGGGCTATGCTGGCACCGCCGCACCCATCAACTTCAACGGCCTGGTGCGCCAGTACTTCCTGCGCAGCGGCAGCAACGTGGGCGACCTGCAGGTCAACCTGGTGGACAAGCACGAGCGTGACCGCCAGAGTCACGAGATCGCCCGCGACCTGCGGCCGAAGCTGGCCGAAGTCGGTCGCCGCCACGACGCCTCGGTGAAGGTGGTGGAAGTGCCCCCCGGCCCTCCGGTGCTGTCGCCGCTGGTGGCGGAAGTCTACGGCCCGGATTACGCCACCAGCCGCAAGCTGGCCAAGGCGCTGGAGCAGCGTTTCCTCAACACCGAGGGCATCGTCGATGTCGATACCACGGTGGAGACCGATGCGCTGCGCGAAGTGATGGTGGTCGACCGTGCCCGTGCCGCGCGCCTGGGCGTGCCGCAGGTCGCGATCAGCGACGCACTCGCCGCCGCCGTGGCGGGTTTCGACGCCACCTACGTGCACGATGGCGCGTCCAAGTACCCACGTCCGGTGCGCCTGCGCCTGCCGCCTGGCGACCAGGCCAGCACCGAGCGCCTGCTCGCGGTGAAGGTGCGCGGCGGCCAGGGCCAACTGGTGCCGCTGTCGGAACTGGTGACGGTGCGCAAGGCCCCGTGGGACGGCGCCATCCACCACAAGGACCTGCTGCCCGTGGTCTATGTGCTGGGCGACGAGGCCGGCGAGTTCGACAGCCCGCTGTACGGCATGTTCGACCTGGTCGGCCAGGTGTCGGACAACGCCATCGGCGGGCAGACGCTGGCGCAGACCTTCATCGCCCAGCCACAGGACACCAGCGGCTTCGCCATCAAGTGGGACGGCGAGTGGCAGATCACCTACGAGACCTTCCGCGACATGGGCATCGCCTATGCCGCCGGCATGGTGCTGATCTACCTGCTGGTGGTGGCGCAGTTCCGCAGCTACGTGGTGCCGCTGGTGATCATGGCGCCGATCCCGCTGACCGTGATCGGCGTGATGCCGGGCCATGCGCTGCTGGGCGCGCAGTTCACCGCCACCAGCATGATCGGCATGATCGCGCTGGCCGGCATCATCGTGCGCAATTCGATCCTGCTGGTGGACTTCATCAACCAGGAAACCGCGCGCGGCGTGCCGCTGGCCGAAGCCGTGGTCGATGCCTGCGCGGTGCGTGCCAAGCCCATCGTGCTGACCGGCGTGGCGGCGATGCTGGGTGCGTTCTTCATCCTCGACGATCCCATCTTCAACGGACTGGCGGTATCGTTGATCTTCGGCATCCTCGTCAGCACCGTGTTGACGCTGGTTGTGATTCCATTGCTGTACTACGCGTTGCTGTCCGTCCGCGATCGCACGGTCGGGCAGGCGGCCTGACCGGCCGGTCCGCGCCATCGCACGACGGTGGCCGGGTTGGACGCCCTGCGAATGAAGTGCGTGTTCCCACAAGGAGAACCTCGATGAGCGCCGAATCCCCCATCCGCCTGACGCTGGAGCAGGACCGCGACTACGCGTTCCGCATCCATTTCGACGAGACGTCGCTGGAGCCGCTGCTGGCCGACGAGGACTCGCCGTTGGGCCATGACCGCGGCCCAACGCCCTCGCGCCTGCTGCTGGCCAGCATTGCCAACTGCCTGAGCGCGAGCCTGCTGTTCGCGCTGCGCAAGTACAAGAACCAGCCCGGTACGCTGCGCGCGGAGATCACCGCCACGCCGTCGCGCAACGCCGATGGCCGCCTGCGCATCCCCAAGGCCTTCGTCACCCTGCAACTGCCCGAAGGCAACGAGGACTACCAGCACCTGGAGCGCATCCTCGACCAGTTCGAGAACTTCTGCACGGTGACCCAGAGCGTGCGCCACGGCATCGAGGTGGACGTGACGGTCAGGGATGCCCATGGCCGCACATTGCTGGGCGACAAGAGTTTCGAGGCAGGGTCATGAGCGAGGGGATGCATATCGCCTGCCCGCGCTGCCATGCGCTCAACCGCATGCCGCCGGAGCGCCTGGGCGAAGCGCCGGCATGCGGGCGCTGCCACCGCGCGCTGTTCGACGGCCACCCCGTCGAGCTGGGCGTGGACCACTTCGCCACGCATTACACGCGCAGCGAGCTGCCGTTGCTGGTGGACTTCTGGGCGCCGTGGTGCGGACCGTGCCAGGTGATGGCGCCGCAGTTCGAACAGGCAGCGAAGCTGCTGGAGCCGCGCGTGCGCCTTGCCAAGGTGAATACCCAGAACGAGCCGACGCTGGGCCAGCAATTCGGCATCCGCAGCATTCCGACCCTCGCCCTGTTCCAGCAGGGCCGGGAGCTGGCGCGGCAGGCGGGTGCAATGGGCGCGTCGGACATCGTGCGCTGGACCCGGCAGCAACTTGGCGCGCAGCAGTAGAATCCACGGCAAATCCGGCCGTGCAGGAGACAATGCCATGACCCATCGAATGAACCTTCGTGTCGTAACACTTGGCTTGTTGGCGGCCGCACTGACCGTGGCCTGTTCCTCCGCGCCGGACACCGTCGCCAGCACCGCGCCGGCCGCTGCCGGGGCGGTGGGCGGCCAGTCGGTGGCCGGTCCCCAACTCGCGGGGCTGCGCCAGCCGAGTCCGGGCTTGTACACCGGCGGCCAGCCCACCGCCGACGCCTGGGGGGCGATGGCGGCTGCCGGCGTGGGCACAGTGATCAATCTGCGCCCCGACGCCGAACTCGCGGGCCGCGACGAGGCCGGCGAAGTGCGCGCCGCCGGTATGGCCTACCACCAGATCCCGGTGGCGGGTGCGGGCGACCTCACCGCCGAGAATGCCGACAAGCTGTGGACGTTGCTGCAGCAGGCCAAGGGGCCAGTGGTGGTGCATTGCGCATCGGGCAACCGCGTTGGCGGACTGCTGTCGATCGCCATGGCCCGCCACGGCGGACTGGAGCGGGATGCGGCACTGCAACTGGGCCGCGAAGCCGGCATGGTCAGCACCGAGGCCCGGGCCCGCGAAGTACTGGACTCCGCGGACGGTCGCTGCGTCTCCAACTGCTGAGGCCGATCAGGGCGTCAGCGCGGCATTCAGCAGCAGTGCCAACTGGGTGCCTGCGCGCCGCAACTGCTCTTCGGCCAGCGGTCGCCAGGTGTCGGCGTAATCGGCAGGCAGCTTGGCGCCGTTCGGGTACACGCCCGGCTGCGTGGCAATGGTGCAGGCCTGCTGCGCCCATTCGGCGCTGGTCGGTGGCAGGGCCCGTGCCGGCAGCGGCACCGCCACCGGCAATGTACGCAGGTGCGCCAGATAGCCCGCCTCGTCCAGCCCCGCCGACTCCAGCAGGCGCCCGTCCCATAGCGAATGCAGGTTGGTGCCTTGTCCGTTGAACCGCACCTGCACCGTGTTGCCGCCCTTGTCGTGGGCGTAGCCGGCGTGCATGGGCTGGTGCACATCACCCACGAAATGCACCACGAACTTCAATGCCTGGGCGCGTTCGGCGCGGTCGCGCGTGCGGTCGGCCAGGATGGCCGTCTGTGCGGTGATGGCCGCGACCACGCAGTTTCCCTGCGGACAATCGCGCGCGACCTCGTAGAGGCAGGCATGCTCGCCCAGGTTGACGTAATGCCATGGGCTGCTGCGGCGGCCCAACTCCGGGTCGTTTGCGCGCAGTTCGTCGGCCCAGGTGGCAATGGCGGGTAGCAGCATGCCGGTCTCGCCTTGCAGCGGGCCTTCGCCTTCCTGCTGCCCGGTGTCTGCGAGCAGTCCCTTGATTTGGCTGCGCGCCGCGTCGGTCAATTCGTCATCGGCGAGTGCCGCGACCAAGCGGTGCCCCATCGCGCTCCACGCCAGGGCGGGGGCGGGCAGGGCGACCAGTGTGGCGAGGGCCAATGCGGCCAGCGCCTGGGTACCGGGAACAAAAAGAATACGGGCCATGTCCGCAAGGGTATCGGACATGGCCCGTCATGGCAGCCCTGACCTTGGTCAGGGCCGCTGCATCAGAACGAGAACACGTAGGCGACGCCGTACACCAGCGGGTCGATGTTGACCGTGCCCAGGTCCTGGCCATCCAGCTTCACGTCGGTGTCGATGTCGATCCAGCGCGCATCCACGCGGATCGCGCCCTTCTCGCCAACCTTGAAGTCGATGCCGGCATGCGCGGCCAGGCCCCACGAAGCGTCCAGTTCCAGCTTCGAGCCCTCCAGCGCGCCGGAGGCGTCCTCGCTGAAGAACTTGGTGTAGTTGATGCCGGCGCCGACAAACGGCTTCACCTTGCCCTGGCCGAAGTGATACTGCAGCGACACGGTCGGCGGCAGGTGCTTGGTGTCGCCCACGGTGCCCAGGCCCTTGATGGCGATGTCGTGCTGGAACGGCAGTGCGGCCAGCACCTCGATACCGAGGTTGTCGCGGATGAAGTATTCGCCGGTGATGGTCGGACGGATGTCGCTGTCCACCTCGACCGGCAGCGTGCCGCCGGCAAGCTTGCCGTTGTCGGACTTCGGGTTGACCTGGTGCGCGCCGATGCCAACAGTCCAGGTGCCGGCGGACTGGGCCAGGGCCGGGGTGGCGGCGCCGCCGAGGACGAGGGCGAGCGCAAGGGCGGATGTGCGGAACTTCATGTGCAAACCTCTGTGGGAGATGACGTGGGAAACTCGTTGCCGTCATTGTCCGCAGCGGGTCAAACGCTCGCTTGATCATCGTCAAGTGCTTGTTTGACATGGGTCAAATCGTGTTGTTGCGGGGGCTGCTACGCGTGCGCGAGCGCCTCGTGCCGCGGGGCAGGGGGCGGCGGGATGGGGTAAAATGACGGTTTCTCAAGCTCGCCCCACTCAGGAGCCCCGGTAATGGCGATCAAGGTTGGTATCAACGGTTTCGGCCGCATCGGCCGCAACGTGCTGCGTTCGGCCGTGCAGAACTTCGGCAACGACATCGAGATCGTGGCCATCAACGACCTGCTGGAGCCGGACTACCTGGCCTACATGCTGAAGTACGACTCGGTGCACGGCCGCTTTGAAGGCGACGTGTCGGTCGACGGCGGCAACCTGATCGTCAACGGCAAGAAGATCCGCCTGACCCAGGAGCGCGACCCGGCCAACCTGAAGTGGGGCGACGTCGGCGCCGACGTGGTCATCGAGTCCACCGGCCTGTTCCTGGACAAGGCCACGGCGCAGAAGCACCTGGATGCCGGCGCGAAGAAGGTGCTGCTGTCGGCCCCGTCCAAGGACGACACGCCGATGTTCGTGTACGGCGTGAACCACGCCAAGTACAACGGCGAGGCCATCGTCTCCAACGCCTCGTGCACCACCAACTGCCTGGCGCCGATCGCCAAGGTGCTGAACGACAAGTGGGGCATCAAGCGCGGCCTGATGACCACCGTGCACGCCGCCACCGCCACGCAGAAGACCGTCGATGGCCCGTCCAACAAGGACTGGCGCGGTGGCCGCGGCATCCTGGAGAACATCATCCCGTCGTCCACCGGTGCCGCCAAGGCCGTGGGCGTGGTGATCCCGGAGCTGAACAAGAAGCTCACCGGCATGTCGTTCCGCGTGCCGACCTCGGACGTGTCGGTCGTTGACCTGACCGTCGAGCTGGAGAACGCAGCCACCTACGCCGAGATCTGCGCGGAGATGAAGGCGCAGTCGGAAGGCGCGCTGAAGGGCATCCTGGGCTACACCGAGGACAAGGTCGTGGCCACCGATTTCCGCGGCGACGCGCGCACCTCGATCTTCGACGCCGATGCCGGCATCGCGCTGGACGGCACCTTCGTCAAGCTGGTCAGCTGGTACGACAACGAGTGGGGCTACTCCAACAAGTGCCTGGAGATGGTCAAGGTCATCGCCGGCAAGTAAGCCGCAACGCCCGCTGACTGCAGCACCCCGGAAGCCCCGCACCCGCGGGGCTTCTTCGTAGAATGGCCATGGCGTCCCGCGCATCCCGCCGCGACAGGCGCCGCCACGCAGGACCGTTTCCGCATGAACGACACCGTCTGGCTGGACGAAGCGCGCATCGCGCTGCTGGTCGACCGCTTCTACGCCAAGGTGCGCCGCCACCCGGAGCTCGGGCCGGTGTTCAACGCCGCCGTGCACGATTGGGACGACCACCAGCGCACGCTGACCTCGTTCTGGGCATCGGTGGTGCTCAAGCACGGCACGTACCGCGGCAACCCCATGGCCAGGCACCACGGGCATCCGATCCGCCACGAGCACTTCGACCAGTGGCTGGCGCTGTGGCGCGAGACCACCGCCGAGGTGCTGTCCCCGGATGATGCGACCCAGTTCAACCATTACGCCGAACGCATCGGCCAGAGCCTGCGTTATGGACTGGGGTTGAATGGCGGCGTGGGCGCGCGTTCGCTGGGGCTGCCGGTGGTGGGGCCGGCCCGCTGACCTGCGGGAAAAGGGGCAGCGGCATCCCTGCCGCCCGTCCGCCGGCGTCCCGCCGGTTCCCCGCCATCCTGGCCCAACAACGTCGATGTCCCTCCGACGCGGGCGAGCTTCCTGCCGCCCAGCGCCCCACGGCCGTGTAGGGGGTCACGTCGGGCAGCCGCCTCCGGCGGAGTCCGACAACGGCGTTACCGCCGTACTGCGCCTGCCTCCCCGAAGTTCCAGGCGGCGCAGATCTACCGGAGCCCACGGCGACATGGCCTGTCAGCCGGGGCCCTGCCTACCTTCACAACGCGGGGGGCGGTCTCGCCCCCTACCTTGGCGTGCACCGTCCCGCCAGGCCTGGGCTCCCCCGGTCCGGTCGGAGCCCGCTTGAGGGGCAGCGGCCGGTTGGCCGGTTGGCCGGTTGGCCCCGGCCCGGCGCCGCTCAGAACGCCGCGTCGAACGCCACCTCGCCTTCCACCCCCACCTGGTAGGCCGAGACCCGCCGTTCGAAGAAGTTGGTCACCTCCTGCACGTCCTGCAGGTCCATGAACGCGAACGGGTTGCTGGCGCCAAAGTGTTTGGCCAGGCCCAGCTGCGCCAGACGCTGGTCGGCGCAGTACTGCAGGTACTGGCGCATGTCGCGCGGCGACAGGCCGGCCACGCCGCCGGACAGCACGTCCTCGGCGAACTGCATCTCGCACTCCACCGCCTCTTCCAGCATCCGCATCACCAGCCCTTGCAGTTCCTCGTCGAACAGGCCGGGCTCCTCGACGCGCGCGGTGCGGATCACCTCGAAGGCGAAGGCCATGTGGCAGCTCTCGTCGCGGAATACCCAGTTGGTGCCGGAGGCCAGGCCGTGCAGCAGCCCACGCGAGCGCAGGTAGTACACGTAGGCGAAGGCGGCGAAGAAGAACAGGCCCTCGATGCAGCAGGCGAAGCAGATCAGGTTGAGCAGGAACTGGCGGCGCTGCTCGCGCGTCTCGACCCGCTTGAGGCCTTGGATGGAGTCAATCCACTTGAAGCAGAACGCGGCCTTGGTGCGGATCGAGGGGATGTTCTCCACCGCGGCGAATGCCTTGGCGCGCGCGACCGGATCGGGCAGGTAGGTGTCGAGCAGGGTGAGGTAGAACTGCACGTGCAGCGCTTCCTCGTACAGCTGGCGCGACAGGTACATGCGCGCCTCGGGCGCATTGATGTGCTGGTACAGGTTCAGCACCAGGTTGTTGGCCACGATGCTGTCGCCGGTGGCGAAGAACGCCACCAGCCGCTCGATCAGGTGGCGTTCGGCCGGTCCGAGCTTGTGTTTGAGGTCGTTGACGTCCAGCGAGAAGTCGACCTCCTCCACGGTCCAGGTGTTGCGGATCGCGTCGCGATACATCTCGTAGAACTGCGGGTAGCGCATCGGCCGCAGGGTCAGGTCGAAGCCGGGGTCGAGCAGGCGCGGGGCAGTGGGCTGAGCGGACATGGGCGTTCCTTGGCGTTCGGTGTGCGGGTCGGCGCTCGGGTGACCGCCGGGCGGACGGCGGCGCCTGGGGCGCCCAACGTGGGGGCTACTGGCAGGCATCGCAGGCTTCCGGGTTCTCCAGCGAGCAGGCCACGGCTTCGCCCGGGGTGTACTCCGGCGTGGGCGCGGCGGTGCCCGCGCTGCTCACCGTGGTCTTGGCGATGCGCGTGGCCGGACGCGAGCGCAGGTAGTAGGTGGTCTTCAGCCCCTGCTTCCACGCGTACATGTACATCGAGGACAGCTGGCCGATGTTCGGGCTCTCGATGAACAGGTTCAGCGACTGGCTCTGGTCGATGAACGCGCCACGCTCGGCGGCCATGTCGATCAGCGAGCGCATCGGCAGTTCCCATGCGGTGCGATAGACATTGCGCAGCGATTCGGGAATGGCGTCCACGCCCTGGATCGAGCCTTCGGCCACTTTGATCGCATCACGCAGTTCCGGCGTCCACAGGCCCAGTACCTTCAGTTCCTGCACCAGGTAGCGGTTCACCACCAGGAAGTCGCCCGACAGCGTTTCGCGCTTGAACAGGTTGGACACCTGCGGCTCGATGCATTCGTAGCAGCCCGCAATCGAGGCGATCGTGGCGGTCGGCGCGATCGCGATCAGCAGCGAGTTGCGCAGGCCGTGCGCCTTGACCCGCGCGCGCAGGCCGTCCCAGTCCAGTGCGGTGTCCGGTGCCCCGCCCCATGCATCGAACTGCAGCTCCCCCTGCGAGGCACGGGTGTCGCCGAAGCCCGGGTGTGCCCCGTGTTCCAGCGCCAGCTCGTTCGATGCCGTCAACGCGTGGAAGTAGATCGTCTCGGCGATATCGCGCGACAGCTTGCGCGCCGCGGCCGAATCGAATGGCAGGCGCAGCTTGAAGAACACGTCCTGCAGGCCCATCGTGCCCAGGCCCACCGGGCGCCACTTCAGGTTGGCATTGCGCGCGGTGTCGATCGGGTAGAAGTTCAGGTCGATGACCCGGTCGAGCTGACGCACGGCCAGGCGCACCGTCTCGGCCAGCTTTTCGAAGTCGAAGACACCCGCGACGCGCTGGCCGGTGGCATCGTCCACGGGGCCCTGGGTTGCGTTGCCGGTGTCGTCGGCAAACAGGACCACGTGGTGCGAAAGATTGATCGAGCCAAGGTTGCAGACCGCGGTCTCGTCCTGCGAGGTCACCTCCAGGATCTCGGTGCACAGGTTGGACAGGTGCACCACGTTGCCGTCGCGCAGGGTCTGGTTGCACGCGCGGTTGGACTTGTCCTTGAAGTTCATCCAGCCGTTGCCGGTCTGCGCGAGCGTGCGCATCATGCGCGCGTACAGCTCGCGCGCCTTGACCTGCTTTACCGCTTGTCCCGCCTTTTCGGCGGAACGGTAGGCCTGGTCGAAGGCGTGGCCCCACAGGTCCGTCAGCTGCGGCACCTTGTGCGGGTCGAACAGCGACCACAGGCCATCGGCCTCGACCCGGCGCATGAACTCGTCCGGGATCCAGTTGGCGAGGTTGAGGTTGTGGGTGCGCCGCGCCTCGTCACCGGTGTTGTCGCGCAGTTCGAGGAACTCCTCCACGTCTGCGTGCCACGGTTCCAGGTATACGCAGGCCGCGCCCTTGCGCTTGCCACCCTGGTTCACTGCCGCCACCGACGAATCCAGCGTCTTCAGCCACGGCACGATGCCGTTGCTCAGGCCGTTGGTGCTGCGGATCAGCGAGCCGCGCGAGCGGATGCGCGTGTACGACAGGCCGATGCCACCGCTGAACTTGCTCAGCTTGGCCACGTCCATGTAGCGCTTGTAGATGCTCTCCAGCGAGTCCTCGGGCGAGTCCAGCAGGAAGCAGCTGGACAGCTGCTCATGCGTGGTGCCGGCGTTGAACAGCGTGGGTGAGCTGGGGATGTAATCCAACTGCGCCATGCGCCGGTACAGCGCCAGGGCGTCGCCGACGTCGGCGCTGAGCGCGCACGCGATGCGCAGGAAGAACTGCTGCGGCGTCTCCATCACCGTGCGCAAGGTAGGGTGGCGCAGCAGGTAGCGGTCGTAGAGGGTGCGCAGGCCGAAGTAGTCGAACAGGCGGTTGAGCGTCGGATCGATGGCGTCGTTGAGCTTGCGCGAATTCGCCTGCACGAAGGCCAGCAGACGGTCGTTGATCAGTCCCAGTTCGTGGCCGTACTGCACCGACTGCGAGAATGCGTGGATCTCCAGTCCGGCGACTTCCTTTTCGATCACCTGTGCCAGCAGACGCGCGGCCAGGCGGCCGTATTCGGGCTCCTCGGCAGTGAGCAGTGCAGCCGTGCGGATCGACAACTCGTCCAGTTCGCGGGTGCTGGCACCGTCATACAGGCCGCTGATGGTGCGGGTGGCCACGCGCATCGGATCAACCGCATGCAGGCCGTCGCAGTTGCGTGCCACCGCACGCACGATCTTGTTCAGGTCCACTGGTTCGCGGTGGCCGCTGCGTTTGGTCACCGCCATGCTGAAGGCGGTGGCCGGCGGGGTCAGGGCGAAGTCGCGGGTGCTGGTGGCGGCCGCCGCATCGTGGACGCGGATCGAGGGCGCTTCGACGCTGGCGGCGTTGCCGCTGGCCAGCTCGGTGGCGCGGTCGTTGGCCGTGTGGTCGGTGGCTTGGTTGACGATGACGACGTCGGGCGGGGAAACAGTCATGGCGTGGCTCCGGTGCATGGGCGCACGGTTGTCGTCCTCTCCCACGGAGGGCGGCACACGGGAGCAAGGACGGCAGTCGACGGCCACCGCAATGCGGCGCCGACAGCACGACCAACGCCCCCGCGGGCGGGCAATCCACAGGCTGCTACGGAGGTGTCGCGCGGACCGGGACGGATCCTGCCGTGCATCGCGCCGCAGGGCGTCGACGCATGGCAACCGCTGCGGCTGCCCGCGCGGCGCGACACCGACCGTCCTCCCCCGAGGACTCCCTGGCCGGTCACCGCGCGGTGTGCTTCGCGCGGCTGTCGGCAGGTCTTCGGGCTCGGGACACGACGCCGTGCGTCACCTACTGGCGGTCGCTTCCCGGGCCAGGAGGCCCAGTGCCAAGACCGCGGTCGTTTCCCATACCGCTGCGGGGCAGCGCCGGCATCTCACCGGCTTCCCTTTTCAGCCGACCCGCGAGGATCGGCACCGACGACCACAAGATATCGAGTTTTCTTGTCCAGTCAACACCAAATGTTGGGTGTCCGTGCGCGACCCTCGTGGCGCAATGGTTTGCACCCATCGGGGTGCCTCGTTTGCCCCCGGACAGGCCGGGCGGGACAATAACCGGCTCGGCGCCGATCGCCCGGATCGTGCCGCGCCCCATCCCCATCGCCCCAATGGAACCGACCATGTCCATCGTCCGCATGACCGACCTCGATCTCGCCGGCAAGCGCGTGCTGATCCGCGAAGACCTCAATGTCCCCATCGAGGACGGCCGCATCACCTCCGAGCAGCGCATCACCGCCTCGCTGCCCACCATGCGACTGGCGTTGGAGAAGGGGGCCGCCGTGATGGTGACCTCGCACCTGGGCCGCCCGAAGGAAGGCGTATGGTCGGAAGCCGATTCGCTGGCGCCGGTGGCCAAGCGCCTGTCCGAGCTGCTGGGCATCGACGTGCCGCTGGTCAAGGACTGGGTCGATGGCGTCGAAGTCGCGCCGGGCCAGCTGGTGCTGCTGGAAAACTGCCGCATGAACGTCGGCGAGAAGGCCGATGACGAGGGCCTGTCGAAGAAGTACGCCGCGCTGTGCGATGTGTTTGTCATGGACGCCTTCGGCACTGCGCACCGCGCGCAGGCCTCCACCCACGGTGCGATCCGCTTCGCCAAGGTCGCGGCCGGCGGCCCGCTGCTGATGGCCGAGCTCGACGCGCTGGCCAAGGCGCTGGAGCACCCGGCGCGGCCGCTGCTGGCGATTGTCGCGGGCAGCAAGGTCAGTACCAAGCTGGAGTTGCTGTCGTCGCTGGTGGGCAAGGTCGACCAGCTGATCGTCGGTGGCGGCATCGCCAACACCTTCATCGCGGCGATGGGGCACTCGGTCGGCAAGTCGCTGGTGGAGATGGACCTGCTCGATACCGCGAAGCAGATCATGGCCGACGCCAGGGCCCGTGGCGCCGACATCCCGGTGCCGACCGACGTGGTCGTGGCGCCGGCCTTCGCCGCCGATGCGCCGGCCACGGTCAAGGCCGTGGACGCGGTGGGCGCCGACGACATGATCCTCGACATCGGCCCGGATACCGCGGCTGCCTATGCCGCGCTGATCGCCAAGGCGGGCACGGTGGTGTGGAACGGTCCGGTGGGCGTGTTCGAGTTTGACGCGTTCGGCAAGGGCACCGAGGCGCTGGCGCGCGCGATCGCGGCGTCGCAGGCGTTCTCCATCGCCGGTGGCGGCGACACCCTGGCCGCGGTGGACAAGTACGGCATCGAGCGCGACGTGTCCTACATCTCCACCGGCGGCGGTGCGTTCCTGGAATTCCTGGAAGGCAAGGAACTGCCCGCGGTCACCGCGCTCAAGGCGCGCGGCTGAGGCCGGATGGCGACCGCGCGGTGCAACCCCGGTCGCCCCATGCGGGCCGGTGCGGGCCGGTCCGCGTTGTTTCACCTCCAAGGCTCCTGATGGCACACGACAGACCGACGTTGTTCTTCGACATGGACGGCACGCTGATCGATTCCGAGGTCGGCATCACCCGCTGCGTCGCGCACGCCCTGACGCGGATGGGGCTGGAGGTGCCGTCGGACGAGGAACTGCGACGCTGGATCGGCCCGTCGTTGCGCACCAGCTTCGCGCCGCTGCTGCACGACGCGGCCCGCGTGGAGCAGGCGGTGGAACACTACCGCGAGCGTTTCGAAAGCCACGGCTGGGCGGAGCACACGGTCTACGCGGGCATCGACGAGACGGTGCGCGCGCTGCATGCCGCCGGTCATCGGCTGGCCATCGTCACCGCCAAGAACGAGCCGCACGCGCGCAAGATCGCCGCACACCTGCCGTTCGGGCACCTGTTCGAGGAGGTGATCGGCGCCACGCCCGATGGCAGCCGCAGCCACAAGCCGGAACTGATCGGCGAGGCGCTGCGCCGGCTGGCGCTGGCGCCCGGGCAATGCGTGATGATCGGCGACCGCCACATGGACATCGAGGGCGCGCGCCACCACGGCATGCGCGGCATCGGCGTGCTGTGGGGCTTTGGCGGCGAGGTGGAGCTGCACGCGGCCGGGGCGTTGCACATCGCGATGACTCCCACGCACCTTCCGATGTTGCTGGCGGCCTGGGAACCTACGTGCACGTCGCGTAGTGGGTGTGCGGTCCGGGTGCCATGATCCGGGCGCGCACCCAACGCGCACTGGCTCAACGCTGTCCGGCAAACCACTCCCGCGCCAGCAGCCCGTACAACGCCGTGTCCTGCAGTTCTCCGCCCACCTGCCAGCGTTCGCGCAGCAGGCCTTCGCGGGTGAAGCCCAGGCGTTCCACCAGCCGACACGACGCCAGGTTGCGTGGATCGATGTCCGCCTCCACCCGGCGCAACCCCAGCGCGCCGAAGGCGTGGTCCAGCACCGCGCGCAGCGCATGGCGCGCATGCCCGCGGCCCCATTGCGAGGAATGCAGCGCGTAACCGATTTCCGCGCGCCCCTGCGCGGGATCGATCGCGAACAGGGTGACGCCGCCGATCAGGCGATCACGCTCCGCGTCGGCCACCGCCCAGCACAGCAGCTTCGACGGATCATCGCCGGCAAGCGCGCCTTCGAATCGTTCGCGCGCCTGGTCGACGTGGGTCCAGGCCGGGAAGCTCCAGTAGCGCATCACCTGCGGGTCCGAATACAGCGCGAAGAAGTCCAGCAGGTCGTCCGCACGGTGCGGACGCAGGCGTACGGTGCCCGCGTCCAGCATCGCCAATGCGGGTCGGGTTGGCCGGGACGTGTCGGCGATTGGCATACGTATTCAATCCGTTCGGTCGCAGCGCTGTGCTAGCGTGGATCCATCCAAGGAAGTCTGACATGCCCAACACGCTACGCCGCACCAAGATCCTCGCCACCCTCGGCCCGGCCACCGATGCGCCGGGCGTTCTCGACGCGCTGCTCGCCGCTGGCGTGGACTGCGTCCGCCTCAACTTTTCGCACGGGGATCCGGCGGGGCAGCTTGCGCGCGCGCACGCGCTGCGCGAAGCCGCCGGTCGCGCCGGTCGCGAGGTCGGCATCCTCGCCGATCTGCCGGGCCCCAAGATCCGGATCGAGCGCTTTGCCGAAGGCAAGGTGCAGCTCAGGGCCGGCGACCGCTTCGATCTGGTCGCGCGCGCCGATGCGCCGACGGGTACCGTGCACGAAGTGGGCGTCAGCTACCTGGGCCTGCCCGGTGACGTGAAACCGGGCGACGTGCTGTTGCTGGACGACGGGATGATGCAACTGCGGGTGGAGGCGGTGGAAGGCGATCGCATCGTCAACACCGTGCTCAATGACGGCGCGCTGTCCGACCGCAAGGGCTTGAACAAGCAGGGCGGTGGCCTGTCGCTGGGGGCCCTGACCGAGCGCGACCGCGAACTGATCGCGGTCGCCGCGGAACTGGGTGCGGACTTCATTGCGGTGTCGTTCTGCCGTACCGCCGAGGACATGCACGAGGCGCGGCGCGTGGCGCGCGCGGCTGGCAGCAAGGCCGCGCTGGTATCCAAGATCGAGCGCGCCGAGGCGATCGAGAACCTGGCCGAGATCGTCGACGCCAGCGACGTGGTGATGGTCGCGCGTGGCGACCTGGGCGTGGAGATCGGCGACGCCGAGCTGCCGGGCCTGCAGAAGAAGATCATCCGTGAGGCCCTGGCGCGCAACCGCGTGGTGATCACCGCCACGCAGATGCTGCAATCCATGGTCGACAGTCCCATCCCGACCCGCGCCGAGGTGCTGGACGTGGCCAACTCGGTCATCGACGGCACCGACGCGGTGATGCTGTCGCAGGAATCGGCCGCCGGGCGCTACCCGGTGAAGGCGGTGGAGGCGATGGCGCGCATCTGCCTGGGCGCCGAGCGGCAGTTCAACCACGACACCGACTTCGAGGAAGCCGAACGGGGGCTGGAACGGGCCGACCAGGCCATTGCGATGGCGGCGATGTTCCTGTCCGAGCACATCGGCGTGCGCGCGATCGTGACGATGACCGAATCCGGGGGCACCGCGCGGTTCCTGTCGCGGTTCCGCGCCCCCTCGCCGGTGTTCGCGCTGTCGCGCCATGCCGACGCCCGCCGGCGCATGGCACTGATGCGGGGTGTTACCCCGATCGCCTTCGACAGCCGCGGCATGGCCTCGCGCGACGCGGCGCGCGCCGCGGTCCGCCAGCTGTTCGACGGGGGGTTCCTGGTGCCCAGCGACCGGGTGATCTTCACCAGCGGCGACACGATGGAGCAGCACGGCGCGACCAACACCCTGCGCCTGCTGCAGGTGGGGGCCGACGGCGGCGCGCAGGGACTGGGGGAACTCTAGGCCGCGGCTGGAGCGCAGGGGCGGGAGCCCAGTCGGGCGCTCGCCGGTGCTGGCCCGTTGCCCGGCCCGTTGCCTTCAACCTGGCGGTCGCATCGGCGCCTGCGGGGCGGGGCCCGGGGATATTTCGCCAGTCCTGCCAATGATTTGCGCCGGCGGTGGCGGGACGTGGGGAGGAGGAGCGGGCTATAATCCCGGTTCTTTCCCTCCCGCATCGTCAGGATCCCATGAGCATCGAACAGCTTGCAGAAACCGCCCTGGCCATGGTCGCCCCGGGCAAGGGCATCATCGCCATCGACGAGTCCAACGCCACCTGCAAGAAGCGGTTCGACGGCGTCGGCATCGAGTGCACCGAGGAGACCCGCCGCGCCTACCGCGAGTTGCTCCTGACCGCCCCGAAGCTGGGTGACTACATCTCCGGCGCGATCCTGTTCGACGAGACCATCCGCCAGTCGACCAAGGACGGCGTGCCGTTCACCAAGGTCATGATGGACAACGGGATCCTCCCGGGCATCAAGGTCGACAAGGGCACCTTCCCGCTGGCTGGCTTCCCGGGTGAAGTGGTGACCGAAGGACTGGACGGCCTGCGCGCGCGCCTGGAGGAGTACTACAAGCTCGGCGCCCGCTTCGCCAAGTGGCGCGCGGTGATCAACATCAGCGACGAGACCCCGTCGGGCACCTGCATCGACGCCAACACCCACGCGCTGGCCCGCTACGCGGCGCTGTGCCAGGAACAGGGCCTGGTGCCGATGGTCGAGCCGGAAGTGATCATGGACGGCAGCCACGACCTCGACACCTGCTACGACGTCACCGAAGTGACCCTGCGTTCGCTGTTCGCCTCGCTGCATGAGCACAACGTGATGCTCGAGGGCACCATCCTGAAGGCCTCGATGGTGATCTCCGGCACCACCAGCGCCGAGCAGGCCTCGGTGGAGGAAGTGGCTGCCGCGACGCTGCACTGCCTGAAGGCCACCGTGCCGGCCACCCTGCCGGGCATTGTGTTCCTGTCGGGCGGCCAGTCGGACCTGGCGGCCACCTCGCACCTCAACGCCATGAACCAGATGGGCCCGAAGCCGTGGCCGCTGTCGTTCTCCTACGGTCGCGCCATGCAGCAGGCCGCGCTGAAGCTGTGGGCGCAGGACATGGTCGGCAATTACGCGGCCGCGCAGCAGACCGTGTACGAGCGCGCCCGCGACAACGGCCTGGCGGCGCTGGGCGAGTGGAAGGCCGCGTAAGCGACCTCGCCACTGTTGCGCCACGGGAAACGCCGGTCTTGCGACCGGCGTTTTTCTTTGATGCGGCGGATATCCAGCGCCTGTCGCGATCAGGGCAGGCTCGCCAGCCAGTCTTCGTCCGAGCCTTCGTTCACATCCTCGAACAGGAAGGTGCTGAGGTAGCGCTCGCCGGTGTCGGGCAGCATCGCCAGGATTGCCGCGCCGGGTTCGGCGCTGCGTGCCACCTCCAGCGCCGCGGCCACGGTGGCGCCGGCTGAGATGCCGACGAACAGGCCTTCCTCCGCCGCCAGCCGGCGCGCGGTATCGCGCGCGAGCACATCGTCCACCGGCAGGATCGCATCGGCGACGTTGCGATTGAGGACCTCGGGCACGAAGTCGGGGGTCCAGCCCTGGATCTTGTGCGGCTGCCATTCCTTGCCCGACAGCATTGCGGCGCCGGCGGGCTCGCAGGCGGTGATCCGCACCTCGGGCCGTGCCACTTTCAGCACCTCGCCCACGCCGGTCAGGGTGCCGCCCGTGCCCCAGCCGGTGACGAAGTGGTCCAGCCGCCGGCCGGCGAAGTCGCGCAGGATTTCTGCCGCCGTAGTCTGCCGGTGGTACGCCGGGTTGGCGGGATTGGCGAACTGGCGGGCCAGGAACCAGCCGTGCTGCTTCGCCAGTTCCTCCGCGCGCCGCACCATGCCGCTGCCGCGCTCGGCGGCGGGGGTCAGGATCACCTTGGCGCCGTACGCGCGCATCAGCTTGCGGCGCTCGATCGAGAACGTTTCGGTCATCACCGCCACGAACTTGTAGCCACGCGCCGCGCAGACCATCGCCAGGGCCACGCCGGTATTGCCCGAGGTCGCCTCGACCACGGTGTCGCCGGGTTTCAGCAGGCCGCGGGCCTCGGCATCGAGGATGATCGCGATGGCCAGGCGGTCCTTCACCGAGCCGCCGGGGTTGAAGGCTTCGACCTTGGCGTAGAGCGCGATGCCCTGGGGGGCGATGCGGTGCAGGCGCACCACCGGGGTGCTGCCGATGGTGTCGAGGATGCTGTCGTGGATCATGGAGGCCTCGCGTTGGGCGGGGTTGAGGAATGGGCGGAGACCGGCTCCGTCCCGGCATGATGCCCTTGAACACGGTATGGGGCCCCGCGAAGGGCCATGTCCCGTTCCGGGCGAGGCTACGGCCGCCCACGTTCACGCGCCGTCATTCCGCCGCCGTACCTGTCCGATTCTGGCGGATGCGGCCAGGGTCAACCTTTGGCCCACGCGTGCGTTAACAACCTGCTACTAGAATCGGGGTCCCTTGCCCGATACCGGCCTGTCGAATGCACTCTCGCCCCCTGTTCCGTGCCGCCTGCATCCTTGCGCTTGGCCTGACCCTCAGTGCCTGTGGCGGCGACGGGGAGGGGCCGGCCAAGGGCGGCGGCGACCGGCCGACGATGGTCACCACCACGGTGGTACAGCCGCGGGCGTGGAACGACACGGTGCAGGCCCTGGGCACGGTGAAGGCGCATGAATCGGTCACCGTGACCGCCAAGGTCAGCGAGACCGTTGACGCAGTGCACTTCGACAGCGGTGACGTGGTGGCCCGCGGCGCGGCGCTGGTGACCCTGAGCGGGCGCCAGCAACAGGCCGCCCTGGCCGAGGCGCAGGCCAGCGCCGACGAGGCCCAGCGCCTGTTCAAGCGCCAGGAGGAACTGGCGGCGCAGCAGTTGATCGCGCGCGCTTCGCTCGACAGCCAGCGCGCCACCCGTGACGCCGCCAATGCCCGCGTCGCGCAGATCCGCGCCAACCTGGGCGACCGGGTCATCCGCGCGCCCTTCTCTGGTGTGCTGGGCCTGCGCCAGGTGAGTCCGGGCGCACTGGTGACCCCGGGCACGGTGATCACCACGCTGGACGACACTTCGCGCGTTTACGTGGACTTTCCGGTGCCGGAAGCGGCACTGGGCCATGTCGCGTCGGGCCAGCGCGTGAGTGGCACCAGCGTGGCATGGCCGGGGCGCACCTTTGACGGCACCGTCGCCACGGTGGATTCGCGCCTGGACGAAGCCACCCGCGCACTGGTGGTGCGTGGCGATTTTCACAATCCGGATCGCGCATTGCGCCCGGGCATGCTGCTGCAGGTCACGCTGAGCCGCCCCGAGCGCCAGGCGCTGCTGCTGCCGGAAATCGCGGTGGTGCAGGTGGGCAACGCGAGTTACGTGTTCCGTGTGGGCGCCGATGGCAAGGCCGAGCGCGCGGACGTGAAGGTGGGCGTGCGCCGCGATGGCCTCGCCGAGATCGTCGAGGGCCTGGCCGCCGGCGATCGCGTCGTGGTGGACGGCACCGGCAAGCTTCGCCCGGGCGCGACAGTCGTGGAGGCGCAGGGTGGCCCGGAGAAGGCAGGCGCGAGCCCTGCGACGCAGCCGGCCGCCGAAGGTGTGAAGGCGCCGGCTCCGCAGACAGGTGCCAGCGCGGCTTCGACCTCCACGCCCGCCCGCGCCAAGGGCTGACCGGCCATGCTGCTCTCCGACATCTCGATCCGCCGCCCCGTCTTCGCGACGGTGATGAGCCTGCTGCTGATCGTGCTGGGCATCATGGCGTACTCGCGCCTGACCCTGCGCGAACTTCCGGCCATCGACCCGCCCATCGTCTCGGTGACGGTCAGCTACCCCGGCGCCTCCGCCGCGGTGGTGGAGACCCGCATCACCCAGGTGCTGGAGGACGCGCTGGCCGGCACCGAAGGCATCGAGACCATCGAGTCGCGCAGCGTCAACGGTCGCTCGGGCATCACCATCGAGTTCAGCCTGGAGCGCGATATCGAAGCGGCGGCCAACGACGTGCGCGATGCGGTCAGCCGCGTGGTCGACCGCCTGCCCGACGAGGCCGACGCGCCGGAGATCGAGAAGGTCGAGAGCGACGCCGAGACCATCCTCTGGCTCAACATGAGCTCGGAGAAGATGGACACCATGGAGCTCAGCGATTACGCCGAGCGCTACGTGGTGGACCGCCTGTCCAGCATCGACGGCGTGGCCCAGGTGCGCCTGGGCGGCGGCCAGCGCTATGCGATGCGCGTGTGGCTGGACCGCGACGCGCTGGCCGCGCGCGGAATCACCGTGGGCGACGTGGAAAGCGCGCTGCGCGCAGAGAACGTGGAGCTGCCCGCCGGCCGCATCGAATCGGCCGACCGCGACTTCACCCTGCGCGTGGCGCGCGGCTACCAGCGCGCGGAAGAGTTCGCGCAGATGCCGCTACGCAAGGGCAATGACGGCTATGTGGTGCGCCTGGGCGACGTGGCCAAGGTCGAACTGGCCGCGGCCGAGCGCCGCGCCTACTACCGCAGCAACGGCGCGCCCAACATCGGCCTGGGCATCATCAAGACCTCCACCGCCAACTCGCTGGACGTGGCCAAGGCGGTACGCGCCGAGGCCGAGCGCATCCAGCCGAGCCTGCCGCAAGGCACGAAGATCTTCGTCGCGTTCGACAGCACGGTGTTCATCGAGGCCTCGGTGGATCGCGTGTACAGCACGCTGTTCGAGGCCATCGCGCTGGTGCTGATCGTGATCTGGCTGTTCCTGGGCAGCGTGCGCGCGGCGCTGATCCCGGCGGTGACCGTGCCGGTGTGTCTGGTGGCGGCGTTCATTCCGCTGTACCTGTTCGGCTTCTCGATCAACCTGTTGACCCTGCTGGCGCTGGTGCTGTGCATCGGCCTGGTGGTGGACGATGCGATCGTGGTGCTGGAGAACATCCAGCGCCGTGCCGACCTGGGCGAGCCGAAGCTGGTGGCGTCCGCGCGCGGCACCCGGCAGGTGGCCTTCGCGGTCATCGCGACCACGGCGGTGCTGGTGGCGGTATTCCTGCCGGTGGGCTTCATGGAAGGCAACACCGGTCGCCTGTTCCGCGAGCTGTCGGTGGCGTTGGCCGGCGCAGTGGCCATCTCCGCGTTCGTGGCGCTGACGCTGACGCCGATGATGTCATCCAAACTGGTGCGCCCGCACAAGGAGGAGAAGTCGCTGGCGCTCAACCGCTGGGTCAATGCGGGTCTGGACGGGCTGGTCGTGCGCTATCGCCGGTTCCTCGACCGCAGCGTCGAGCGCCCGTGGTTCTTCGGCGCGCTGATGGTGGCGGCGCTGGTGGCCAGTGCGGTGCTGTTCAAGCTGGTGCCCTCGGAGCTGGCTCCGCCGGAAGACCGCGGTTCGTTCTTCGTCTCGGTGCAGGGACCGGAAGGTGCGGGCTTTGACTACACCGTCGGCCAGATCCAGCAGGTGGAGCAGGTGCTGGCCAAGCACATTGGCGACGGCCAGCCGATCCAGCGCGCCAACACCCGTGTGCCCGGTGGCTTTGGCGCCAGCGAGGAGATGCACACCGGCCAGGTGATCGTGTTCCTGCAGGACTGGGACAAGCGCGACGTGACCACCAACGACGTGGTCGACAGCCTGCGCAGCGAACTGGGCAAGCTGCCGGGCGTGCGCGCCAACCCGTCGGTGCGCACCGGCCTGGTGCGCAGCCGCGGCCAGCCGCTGCAGATCGTGCTCGGCGGCCCGGATTATGCCGAACTGGCGCAGTGGCGGGATCGCTTGCTGGCGCGCATGGAGCAGAACCCCGGACTGTTCTCGGTCGACTCCGACTACAAGGAAACGCGCCCGCAGATGCGCGTGGACATCAACCGCCAGCGCGCGGCCGACCTGGGCGTCAGCGTCACCGCCATCGGCAGCGCGCTGGAGTCGATGATGGGCAGCCGCCGCGTCACCACCTTCGTGCAGGACGGCGAGGAGTACGACGTGGTGGTACAGGCGGGCAAGGAAGGGCGTGCTTCGCCGGCCGACCTGGCCGCGATCCAGGTGCGCGCGCGCGACGGCAGCCTGGTGCCGCTGTCCAACCTGGTGACGCTGCGCGAGCTGGCCGAGCCGGGCAGCCTGAACCGCTTCAACCGCCTGCGTGCGATCACCATCAGTGCGGGCCTCGCGCCCGGTTACCGCATGGGCGATGCCATCGAGTGGCTGCAGGGCGTGGTCCGGGAGGAGTTGCCCGAGCATGCGCAGATCGACTGGAAGGGCGAGTCGCGCGAGTACCAGCAGGCCGGTGGCGCGGTGCTGATGACCTTCACGCTGGCGCTGCTGATCGTGTTCCTGGTGCTGGCGGCGCAGTTCGAGAGCTTCATCCATCCGCTGGTGATCATGCTGACCGTGCCGCTGGGCGTGCTGGGCGCGCTGCTGGGACTGTGGTTGACCGGTGGCACGCTGAACCTGTTCAGCCAGATCGGCATCGTGATGCTGGTGGGCCTGGCGGCCAAGAACGGCATCCTGATCGTGGAGTTCGCCAACCAGCTGCGCGACGAAGGCCGGAAAATCCACGACGCCATCGTCGAAGCCTCGGCGGTGCGCCTGCGGCCGATCCTGATGACCTCCATCGCCACCGTGGCCGGCGCGCTGCCGCTGGTGCTGGGCGGCGGCCCGGGGTCGGCCAGCCGCGCCACCATCGGCGTGGTGGTGATCTTCGGCGTGTCGTTCTCGACCCTGCTGTCGCTGGTGGTGGTGCCGGTGTTCTACGTGCTGCTGGCGCGCTATACCCGCTCGCCGGAGGCGGTAACCCGCGAGTTGGAGCATCAGGAAGCCACCACGCCGCAGGCGGGCGGGCACGCATAAGGGAGCAGAAGGGCGCCGGCCGGACGCCGATTGCGTCCCACCGGGTGCCTGGCCGTGTCGCGAGCGCCCCGATGCGGTTATCGTGGGCGCCTCAGGCGTGCGTCCGGGGGCGCGCGTTCCACATCCGGGGAGACACTGGTGGAATCACTGCTTTCTGCAATCAACGGCATCATCTGGAGCAAGGCGCTGATCGCCATGTGCCTGGGCGCCGGCATCTTCTTCACCATCCGCACGCGTTTCATGCAGGTGCGCGGCTTCGTGGAGATGGCACGGCTCACGGTCAGCGGGCAGAGCTCCGCGGCCGGCGTTTCCTCGTTCCAGGCGCTGGCCATGTCGATGGCAGGCCGCATCGGCATCGGCAACATCGCCGGCGTGGCCACCGCCATCGCCTTCGGCGGCCCTGGCGCGGTGTTCTGGATGTGGGTGATGGGCTTCCTGGGCGCGTCCACCTCGTACGTGGAGTGCACCCTGGCGCAGATCTACAAGGTCAAGGACGCGGAAGGCCGCTATCGCGGCGGCCCGGCGTACTACATCGAGAAGGCGATGGGCCTGAAGTGGTACGCGCTGCTGTTCGCGTTCGCCACCATTGTCGCCGCCGGCTTCCTGATGCCCGGCGTGCAGGCCAATGCGATCGCCGACAGCGTGGCCAACGCCTGCCAGGGCACGGCGCTGTGCGGCCCGATGGACGGCGAGTGGATGGGCCTGTCGGCGCGCGAGACGCTCAAGCTGGGTATCGGCCTGGGCGTGTCATTGCTGCTTGCCGTGATCATCTTCGGCGGCGTCAAGCGCATCGCCAACTTCGCCGAGATCGTGGTGCCGTTCATGGCCGGCGGCTTCATCCTGATGGCACTCACCGTGATGGTGCTCAACGCCGAACAGGTGCCGGCGATGTTCGGCCTGATCTTCAGCAGCGCGTTCGGTGCCAATGCCGCGTTCGGGGCGATGATCGGCCTGGCGGTGGAGTGGGGCGTCAAGCGCGGCGTGTACGCCAACGAGGCCGGCCAGGGCACCGGCCCGCATGCCGCCGCTGCCGCCGAGGTCTCGCACCCGGCCAAGCAGGGTTACGTGCAGGCCTTCGCCATCTACATCGACACCATGCTGGTGTGCACTTCCACCGCGTTCCTGGTGCTGGCTTCGGGCATGTACAACGTGCATGCGCCCGACGGCGTGACGATGCTGCACAACGCGCTGCCCGGCATTGAAGCCGGTCCGGGCTACGCCCAGGCGGCGGTGGAATCGATCCTGCCGGGTTGGGGCGCGGGGTTCGTGGCAGTGGCGCTGTTCTTCTTCGCCTTCACCACGATCATGGCCTACTACTACATGGCCGAGACCAACCTGACCTACGTGGCCGGCACCAACCGCACGCACCCTCTGGCGATCCTGCTGCTGCGCCTGGGCATCATGGCCATGGTGGTCTTTGGCGCGTTCCACAACGCCGGCCAGGCCTGGGCGCTGGGTGACATCGGCGTGGGCCTGATGGCATGGCTGAACATCATCGCCATCCTGATCCTGCACAAGCCGGCGATGCTGGCGCTGCGCGACTACGAGGCGCAGAAGAAGGCGGGCAAGGATCCGGTGTTCGATCCCGATGCGCTGGGCATCCGCAATGCCGAGTTCTGGCGTCGCCAGGGCGGCGGCAATCCGTAACAGGTTCCTACGATGAGCGAACGACGTCCTCCCCGACCGGGTCAGAACCGCGGCCAGCCGCCGCGGCGGGAGGGAGGTGCGGGCCCGTGGCGCGAGCCGCGCCCCGAGCGGCCGCAGACGACGGACCGGCCGCCGCGCCCGCAGATCGAGCGGGAGCAGGAGCGGGAGCGGCCGGCTCGGCCAGCCGAGCGACCATGGGGCGAGCGTGCCGCCCGCGGTGGTGCGCTGGACCGCGCTCCCGGCCGTGAGCAGGATCGCGAACGGGCGCCTCGTGCTCGGCCGCCGATGGCGGCATCCCCTGAGCTGGAAGGCACCGAGTCCCCGGCTCCGCGCGGACCGCGCGAGTTGCGCCTGTATGGGCTCAATGCCGTGCATGCGGCGTTCGCCAAGCGGCCCGAAGCCATTCGCAAGCTGTACCTGGTCCAGTCGCGCATCCCCGCGCTCCAGCCGCTGCTGGCGTGGTGCGTGGCGCACCGCGTTGGTTACCGCGTGGTGGAGGAGGCCGACCTGGAGAAACTGTCGGGCAGCGCCCACCACGAAGGCGTGGTCGCCGACGTGTTGCGCGCCGAGCCCGAGTCGCTGTCCACCTGGCTGCGTGACTTGCCGGCCGGTCCGCAACTGGCGATCTGGCTGGACGGCGTGGGCAATCCGCACAACCTCGGTGCGATCCTGCGGTCGGCCGCGCACTTTGGCGTGGCCGCGGTGTTGTTGCCCAAGCATTCCAGCCTGGCCCTGTCCGGGGCGGCCGCGCGCGTGGCCGAGGGCGGTGCCGAGCATGTGCCGATGGTGCGCCTGGGGCGTACCGACAATGCGCTGGCGCAGTTGCGTGGCGCCGGTTTTGCCCTGGCGGCGACGGTGGTGGCGGGGGGGCGCGACGTGTTCGCCGCCGATCTGCCGACGCGGTTGGTGTACGTGATGGGCGCCGAGGGCGAGGGCATGGACCGCGAGTTGGCGCGTGCATGCGACCTGCAACTGTCCATCCCGGGCACCGGTGCGGTGGAAAGCCTGAATGTGGCGGCCGCCACCGCGGTGCTATTGGCCGCCTGGCGTTCGCGACGCCCCGGCTGACGGCTATCCGGAGCACTGGGTGGGAGGCGTCGCCCTCTGCGGGGCTGGCTTGAATTAATCCTGCGCCTACACCGAATTAAGTCGGCGCCTATGCAGGAATTGGCATTGTACCGGTAGCGTCGTGCGCTCGAATGCCGCTGCGGACACGCCATGACAGGACTCATCGTCGCCCGGTTGGCACCCTGCGCGCCGGGCCGAATGCCTTTTCGCAAGGGCGGCGAAGCACGATGGGTGACGGGCGGGAACACATGGATCAAGGCGCTCCCGCGGGGTGCCGCGTGAAGGTCGAGATCGGGGTATTGGCCGACGGTGCGCGTGCGCGGCTTTCCGGGGATCTGGACATCAGCTGCGTGGCGTCGGCGAAGGCGGCGTTGCTGGATGCGATCGAGTGCCATCCCGAGCTTGAGTTCGACCTGTCCGGCATACGCCGCCTGGATGCGGCCGGCATGCAGTTGCTGATCCTTTGCAAACGCATGGCATCGCAGCGCCGGCACGGCCTCAGGCTGGTGGACCACAGCCCCGCGGTCATTGAGCAGTTCGAACTGTTCAACCTGGCGGCGGTGTTCGGCGACCCGATGGTCGTGCCTGCCAGGAGCAACGAAGGATGAGTGGCCGAGTGGACAGCATCGCAGACGTGCTGAAGACCTTCTTTGCCGAATGCCACGGTTTGCTGGAGCAGATGGAGGACGGTCTGTTGCGGTTGAGGTCGGCGCCTGCCGATTTCGATGCGATCAACGAGGTGTTTCGTGCCGCGCACACCATCAAGGGATCGGCCGGGCTGTTTGCGCTGGACCACGTGGTGACGTTCACCCACCACGTCGAAGGCGTCCTGGATCGTGCTCGCGACGGCCGATTGGCCTTGGACATGGAAGGTGTCGGGTTGCTGCTGAACTGTCGCGACCACGTGGAGCGCCTGCTCGACGCGGCGGTGGCGGAAACAACCCCCGATGCCGACGTCCAGGAGGAAAACCAGCATCTGGTGCGATGCCTGTCGGCGTTGCTCGACGAGGACGAACGGTCGCCGCCCAACAAGGGGGGGGCGGCCCCCGGCGAAGATGCCAGCACCGTTTCGGACGATGACGCCTGGCACATCTCGGTCCGTTTCGGGACGGACCTGTTCCGCAAGGGCATGAGCCCGACACCGCTGCTTCGCTGCCTGGCGCGAATGGGCGAGCTGGTTCATGTCATCACCGTCGCCGACGCGCTTCCGGTGACGCCGGACATGGATCCGGAATCCTGCTACCTGGGCCTGGAAATACGGCTCCGCAGTGCCGCATCCAAGGCCAGCATCGAGGACGTGTTCGAGTTTGTACGCGACGACTGCCTGCTGCAGATCCTGCCGCCAGGCAGCCGGGTCGCCGACTACATGCGCCTGATCGATGAACTTCCCGAGGATGATGCGCGAATCGGCGAGATGCTGTTGGCCTGCGGCGCGATCACGCAGGGCGAGCTGGAGGAGATCCTCGCCATCCAGGCGGACCAGCGCCGCAGCGCCGGGATCACGCAGCCGATCGGCGAGTTGGTGGTGCAGCAGCATGCCGCTCCGGCCGAAGTGGTGCGGGCGGCCTTGCTGAAGCAGCGTGAAACACGGCTTCGGCACAACGACGCGGCGCGCCTGATCCGGGTCCAGTCGGGCAAGCTCGATGGGCTGATCGATCGCGTGGGCGCGCTGGTGATTGCCAGTGCGGGAATTGGCCAGATGGCGGCGCAGTCCGGCGAAAACGGCCTGCTTGAGGCCGTGGCCGGCATGGCCCGCCTGGTCGAGGACATTCGCGACGACGCAATGCGCCTGCGCATGGTGGAAATTGGTGAAACCTTCAGCCGGTTCCGCCGGGTGGTGCGGGACCTGAGTGCCCAGTTGGGGAAGGACATCGAACTGGAGATCGAGGGTGCGGACACCGAACTGGACAAGAACCTGGTCGAGAATATCGCCGACCCTCTTACCCACCTCGTCCGCAACGCGATAGACCACGGAATCGAATCGGCCGAACGGCGCGAGGCCGCCGGCAAGCCGGTGCGCGGGGTGATCCGGCTTGCAGCCCGGCACGAAGCGGGCAGCGTGATCATCGAGGTCAGTGATGATGGCGGCGGCCTTGACCGGGAGGGCATCCTCGCCAAGGCGCGTCAACGCGGCATGCTGGCCGATGGGGCCCAGCCCGCGGATGCGGACGTCTGGAAGCTGATCTTCCTCCCCGGGTTCTCCACCGCCAAGCAGGTGAGCAACCTGTCCGGCCGCGGCGTCGGAATGGACGTGGTGAAGGAAAGCATCGAGGCGATGCGCGGCAACATCGAAATTGACTCGGTGCGTGGCCAGGGAACCACGTTCCGGGTCCGCCTGCCGCTGACGCTGGCGATCATTGACGGCTTTCTGATGGGCGTGGCTGGCAGCCACTACGTCACGCCGCTCGATACGGTCATCGAATGCGTCGAGCTGGAGGCGCAAGACGACGGTCGTGGTTACCTGAACCTGCGCGGAGAAGTGTTGCCGCTGCTGCGCCTGCGCGAGCACTTTGGCCTGGAAAGCGGCCTGGGGCGGCGGCAGAGCGTGGTCGTGGTGGCCAACCTCGGATTCAAGCTCGGGCTGGTGGTGGACCAGCTGGAGGGGGAGCTGCAGGCGGTGATCAAGCCGCTGGGCCGCCTGTTCTCCCGACTGGTCGGTATTTCCGGCACCACCATTCTCGGGTCGGGGGAGATTGCACTCGTACTCGACATTCCCTCACTGCTGGCGAGCATCACCCACGGTGGACGTGACGCAATTCCGCCCAAACCCATGCAGCCCAACCAGGCGCTATAAAGGAACGCACATGTTTGCCAACATGAAAATCGGAACGCGGCTCGGTCTTGGTTTCTCGTTGATCCTCGCGTTGATGATGGCCATCGTCGCCTTGTCCATACCATAGACCGGCTTGCGACGCTCAATGACGATGTCGCGTTGCTGGTCTCCGATCGCTACCCGAAGACCGTGCAGACGAACGACATCATCGACGGCGTCAACGTCATCGCCCAAGCCATGGCCACCAGCCTTGTGGTGCGCGATGCGGAAGGCGTGGCGAGACAGCGGGCACTGATCGAGAGCACGCGCAAGACCATCGGCGATCGTCTGGCCGTGCTGGACGAAACCATCACCCTGCCGCAGGGCCGGGAGCTGCTCAACACGATCAAGTCATCGCGGGCGGCCTACGTCGAGGCGCAGAATCGCTTCCTTGCGGAGGTCGGCGACGGCCGGTTCGACGCGGCACGGGAGCGCTATCTGACCGAAGTGGAGCCTTTGCAGAAGAGCTATGTTGCGGCGGCCTCCGCGATGACCGCGTTCCAGGGCAAGTTGATGGTGGAAACGGGCACCGCGGCGACCGAGGACTATCGGTTTGCGCGTTGGATCCTGCTGGTGATCGCATCCGTTTCCGTACTGCTGGCAGCCGCCATCGGTTACGTGGTCGCCCGCAGCGTCACCAAGCCCGTTGCGAGGGCGGTCGAGGTCGCTACCCAGCTGGCCAACGGGGACCTGACCGCGCGGATCGTCGTCGACCGCCACGATGAAACGGGGCGGCTGCTGGCGGCGATGAAGGCGATGATGGAAAAGGTGGCGCAGGTCATCGGCGAGGTGCGTGCCGCTTCGGAGAATCTGTCGAGCGCTTCAGAGCAGGTCTCGGCGACCGCGCAGAGCCTGTCGCAAGGTGCCAGCGAGCAGGCCGCCAGCGTGGAGGAAACCTCGGCGTCGGTTGAGCAGATGAGCGCATCGATTGCCCAGAACACCGAGAACGCGAAGGCTACCGACGGGATTGCGGGCGTGGCGGCGAAGGAGGCGGTGGATGGCGGCGACGCGGTGAAGCAGACGGTCTCCGCGATGAAGAGCATCGCCGGCAAGATCGGCATCATTGATGACATTGCCTACCAGACCAACCTGCTTGCGTTGAACGCCGCGATCGAAGCGGCCCGTGCGGGCGAGCACGGCAAGGGCTTCGCAGTCGTTGCGGCCGAGGTACGCAAGTTGGCCGAGCGCAGCCAGGTCGCCGCACAGGAAATCGGTGAGCTGGCAGGAAGCTCCGTGCAGCTGGCCGAGCGGGCCGGACAGCTTCTGGATACCATGGTCCCCTCCATACGCAAGACGTCTGACTTGGTGCAGGAGATCGCCGCCGCCTCGGAAGAGCAGTCCAGCGGGGGGCGCCAGATCAACGCTGCGATGAGTCAGTTGAGCCTCGCGACCCAGCAGAATGCGTCCGCCGCCGAGGAGTTGGCCGCTACTTCGGAGGAGATGAGCAGCCAGGCCGAGCAGTTGCAGGTGCTGATGGGCTTCTTCCGACTGGATCAACAGACTGCGCGCGTCGTCGAGGCAGCGCAACCGGTCAAGCGTTCCAAGAGCGGAATACGTCCGGCAATGGTGCCGGCAATGGCCGAGGCCGAGTCCGAATTCGTCCGCTTCTGAGCGCGCGGGGTAGTGATGAACGCACTGGTCAAAGTCGCCGTCGCACCGCCCGGGGCTGGGCGCGGCGCCCAGCAATACCTGACTTTCATGCTGTGTGGCGAGGCTTTCGCCATCCCGATCCACAACATCAAGGAAATCATCGAGTTCGGAACCCTCACCGCGGTGCCCATGATGCCCCAGTGCATCCGAGGGGTCATCAACCTGCGCGGCGCGGTGGTTCCCGTTGTTGACCTGGGCAGTCGGTTTGGCTGGAGCCGGAGCGAGGTCACGCGACGCTCGTGCATCGTCATTCTCGAGGTTGCCTTGGATGCGCACGATCCGGACGGAACGCCGCCGCAAGTGATTGGACTGGTGGTCGATGCGGTCAATGAAGTGGTCGACATTGCGGATGCCGATGTCGAGCCGCCACCGGCGTTTGGACCGCGTATCCGGACCGAGTTCATCTCGGGAATGGGCAAGCTGGACGGAAAGTTCGTGGTCATACTCGACGCCGACCGGATACTGTCGGTCGACGAGCTTTCGCAGCTTGGCGAGGCGGGATCGGAGTGATTGCGAATGCCTGGGCCCTGTGACCGTTTCGGCATGAACGTGGTCGTCCCGGCGTTGGCGGTTGCGGTGGCGAGGGCCTGATGAACGGCCACGCGTCGTTTCGCCAGGGCGTTGCCGAGGCGGTGCCGCTCAGCGACTCCGCCTTCCGGCTGTTCCAGGACATGCTCCTGCAGTCAGCCGGCATCAGTTTGGCGTCGGGCAAGAAGGCGATGGTTGCGGGCCGGTTGGCGAAGCGCCTGAAGCACCTGCAGCTGGACAGCTACGAGGCCTATCACCAGGCCGTTGCGCGATCGCCGGAGGAGATGCAGGTCGCGGTCGACTTGTTGACCACCAACGAGACGCATTTCTTCCGGGAACAGCCGCATTTCGATCTGCTCCGGGAGCGGATCCTGCCGAGTCTGTCGAAGGCGCGTCCGCTGCGCATATGGAGTGCCGCGGCATCGACGGGACAGGAGGCCTACAGCCTGGCGATGCTGCTCGCGCGCCATGTCGCGCATAACGACTGGGAGGTTTTTGGTTCGGACATCAGCTCACGCGTACTGGAACAGGCGCGGCGCGGACAGTACGACATGAGCCAGGCCCGGGAGCTGCCAGACGGCTATCTGCGCGCCTATTGCCTGCGCGGTATCGGCCGTCAGGAGGGTTCGTTCGTCATTGCGCCGGAGCTGCGGCAGAAGGTCCGTTTTTCGCAGATCAACCTGAATGCGTCGCTTCCGGACATCGGTCTGTTCGATGTCGTCCTGTTGCGCAATGTGCTGATCTATTTCCAGCCCGACGTGAAGCAGCGGGTGATCGGGCACGTACTGGAACGCCTTCGCCCGGGAGGGTGGCTGCTGGTGGGCCATTCGGAAAGTTTCGGCAGCACCTCCCGCGGGCTCGTCAACGTGGTTCCGTCGGTCTATCGGAAGCCATGAAAGACTCCCCGGCGTCGCGCGAGGTGCACCTGCAGCCCGCCCAGGTCTGGTTCGGCGGAGGCGCGGTGCAGGTACGCACGATCCTTGGCTCCTGCGTTGCGATCACGCTGTGGCATCCGCAGCGGCGTATCGGTGGCATGTGCCACTTCATGTTGCCCGAGCACGTCGGTCGACAGCTGGCCGCTCCCGACCCGCGCTACGCCACTGATGCGGTGCGGCTGTTGCTGCGGGAAGTCCAGGCGAGTGGTTGTCGGGCCAGCGAGTTCGAGGCAAAGCTTTTTGGCGGTGGACGGATGTTCCATGGCGGCAACGGCAACGTTGGCGTACAGGAACGGAACGTGGACATGGCGCGCAAGTTGATGTCCAGCCATGGATTCCAGGTCAAGGCCGAGCACCTGGGCGGATACGGGCATCGCCAGGTGCTGTTTGACGTGGCGAGCGGAGATGCGTGGTTGAAACATACGCCGCTGCCGCCTCCGGCGATGGTGCAGGTCAGAGGCGCGGCATGAGCCGGATCCAGGTGCTGGTCGTGGACGATTCGGCGACCGTGCGGCAGGTCCTGTCCATGGTATTGGCACAGCAGGCCGACATCGACGTGATCGGCACTGCGTCCGATCCACTGTTCGCGATGGAGAAGATGGCGCGGCAATGGCCTGACGTCATCCTGCTGGATATCGAAATGCCGCGCATGGACGGCCTGACCTTCCTGCGCAAGCTGATGGCAGAGCGCCCGACGCCGGTGATCATCTGCTCCTCACTGACCGCGAGGGGCGCGGAGACCACGATGCAGGCATTGGCAGCGGGCGCTGTCAGCGTGATCGCGAAGCCGACAGTGGAACTGCGACAGTTCCTGGAGTCGGCGGCCTCGGAGATCACCGAGGCGGTACGTGGGGCGGCCCGCGCCAACGTATCGCGGATGCTGCCGTTTTCGGCGGGTGGACGAGGGGGCGATGTGCGTGCACTCGTCGACAAGGGTGCATCCTCGACGGCGCAAAGCACCGAAAAAGTGGTGGCGCTGGGCGCCTCCACCGGAGGCACGCAGGCGCTGGAGGCAGTGCTGACCCGGTTGACGCCATCGTGTCCTGGCATCGTGATCGTGCAGCACATGCCGGAAAAGTTCACCGCGGCGTTTGCCGCGCGGCTGGATACCCGTTGTGCGATCACGGTGTGCGAGGCGCGCGACGGCGATCCGGTGGTGCCGGGGCAGGCATTGGTCGCGCCTGGCGGCCGGCACATGATGCTCAGGCGCAGCGGCGGGAAACTGCAGGTTGAAGTGGTGGCCGGGCCGCGGGTCAATCGGCATTGCCCGTCGGTGGATGTGCTGTTCCGCTCGGTGGCCCGTAGCGTTGGGCGCAACGCCATGGGCGTGATCATGACCGGAATGGGGGACGACGGTGCACGCGGCTTGAAGGAACTTCGCGACGCCGGTGGAAGAACCTTCGCCCAGGACGAGGCCAGTTGCGTGGTGTACGGAATGCCGCGCGAGGCCGTGAAACTTGGGGCGGTGGAGCGCAGCGTGACGCTGTCGGTCGCGGCCGCTGAGATCAGCCGATACGGCCTGTCGTGACAGACCGCTGGTCGCGGCATCCGCCACGGCTCCAATCGGAATGATGCGTGCTTGTAAAACGCCAAGCCCCCTGTGGGAACAGGGGGCTCGGTGGTCGGCAGGGTACGCCCGAAACGGGCTGGGCGTCAGAACAGTTCCACGCTGCCCACGTCCATGGATTGCTGCGAGACGGGCTTGTGCGGCGGCCGTTCCCATTCGCCGCGCATCTGGGCGACGCGGTCGCCGATCTTCTTGAGTGCGCGCTTGACGTCGTCGTCCTGCGGATTGCCACCGCTGCGGTGCAGCAGTTCCTGCAGCGAGGTGGCCTCGCGGTTGATCTCCAGCATGCGGTCCAGGTGAAGCTGGGCCGCGCCCAGCGCCTGGGTGGCGATGTCCTCGAACTGCAGCGAGCGCACGGCCTCGGCGACGGAGGTGTCGATGGCGCGACCGCAGTCGGCGATCTCGCGCATGCCGTTGCCGAGGTTGCGGTTGATGCCCTCCACGTGCTCGAGCATCTGCGCGGCTTCGGCGCGGGCACCGCGGGAGCGGTCCAGGTCGCGCGACGCCATGTGGGACACGGTGTCGCGCACCTTGGCGATGGCGTCCTTGGAGCTGTGCGCGAGTTTGCGGATCTGCTCGTTGAAGGCGGTGGAGCGTTCGGACAGGTTGCGCACCTCGTCGGCCACGACCGCGAAGCCGCGTCCCGCCTCGCCGGCACGCGCCGCTTCGATCGCGGCGTTGAGCGCCAGCAGGTTGGTCTGGTCGGCGATCGACTTGACGTCCTCGAGCAGGGCGAAGATGCCGTCCAGATGCTCGGCCATCGCGTCGATGTGGGTGACGGTGTTGCTGCTCTGGCCGCTGACGGCTTCCAGCGCCTCCACCAGTTGTTCCATCTTCTGGCTGGCCTGCAGCGCGAAGCGATGCACGTCAAGGCCGCCCTGGTCGCCGTCGGTGCGATCGAGAATGCGCTTGATCGAGTCGTTCTGCTGGCGCGACTGGCGGTTGACCGCGTCGAAGCTGGTGCCCAGGCGGGCGACCGAATCGCGGATCAGGTCGCGGGTTCGTTCGATCTCGGTACGGGAGCCCTGGATCTCGCTGCCAACGAAGGTACGCAACTCGTCGAGCAGGCGGGACTGTTCGCGCAGTGCGGCCGATTGCACGGCATCGGGGCGCGTGGCGGCCCAGAAGGCGAACAGCCATGCCGCTGTCATCGCCACGAGGGTGCCCCAGCGCACCGCACCCGGCCAACCCAGGGCCTCGGCGAGCAGGAGCAACAGAGTAAGTACCAAAGGCGGAGCCAGGCGGATCAGGATGCGGGGAGCCATTGCAGTTCTCGTCGGGACTTCAACCGCGGTATCGGCGGCGTGAGGCGTGGCTTGAGCGTGCGAGGCCGAATCAGGCCGCACTCTGGAGGGTGGATGAGAGCAGGCGCGCGGTGACCATGTGCAGCGGCACGACTTCGGTGGCGGCACCGAGCGCTACCGCCGAGCCCGGCATGCCCCATACCACGCTGCTGTCGTGGTCCTGCGCGAAGGTGGCGGCGCCGGCATTGCGCAGTGCCAGCAGGCCACGAGCACCGTCGTCGCCCATGCCGGTGAGCAGCGCCGCGCTGGCGTTGCTGCCCACGTGCTCGGCAATGGACTCGAACAGCACGTCGACGCTGGGACGGTGGCGGCGCACGGGCGCATCGTCGTCCAACTGGCACCACCACCGCGCGCCGTTGCGCACCACGCGCAGGTGACGGCCGCCTGGCGCCACGTAGGCGTGGCCGGTGAGCAGCGGCTGGCCCCGGGCTACTTCGACCACGGTCATGCGGCTGTGCCGGTCCAGGCGCTGGGCGAAGGGTCCACTGAACGCGGCGGGGATGTGCTGCACGATCACGGTGGCCGGCGCGTCAGCCGGCATGGTTTCGAGCACGGTGCGAATGGCCTCGGTGCCGCCGGTGGACGCGCCGATGGCGAACAGGCGGTCGGTGGTGCGGTAGCCGATGGCGCCGACCGGGGCGGGTGACGCGCGATCGTCGATGACGTGGACGCGCGCGCGCGCGGCATTCTTCACCTTTTCGACGAGCAACTCGGCGTAACCGGCCATCGTGCGGGCCACGTCGATCTTCGGCTTGGTGACGAAGTCCACGGCGCCGGCTGCAAGGGCATCCAGGGTGACCGCGGCGCCCTGCTCGGTGAGCGAGGACACCATCACCACCGGCATCGGGCGCAGGCGCATCAGGTTGCGCAGGAACGTGAGGCCGTCCATGCGCGGCATCTCCACGTCCAGCGTGAGCACGTCGGGCGAGAGTTGCTTGATCTTTTCGCGGGCGATGAACGGATCGGCGGCGGTGCCGACGACCTCGATGCGGGGATCGGCACCGAGGATCTCGCTCATCAGGGCGCGGATGAGTGCAGAGTCGTCTATCACCAGGACGCGGATGGGGCGGGACATCTCAGAACAACTCCACGCCACCGGACAATGGGCGTCGCGCCAGGCGGCCGTAATAGTCGCGTTCGGCGCTGGTGATCTCGCCATCGCGCGTGGACGGCAGGCGGCGCACGAGGGCGCGTCCGGTCTGCGGGTAGAACGCCACCTTGCGCGGATGCACGTCGCCCAGGTCCTGGGCCAGCAGCGGGATCCGTTCGGCTTCGAGATACTCGAGGATGAAACGTGCGTTGCGCGTGCCGATGGGGTCGCTGTAGAACCCGTTGAGCACGTTGCCACCGCCAAACACCTTGGCCTGCAGCCGGTTGCGCTTCGCACCGCGCTTGAGCAGGCCGTTGACCAGCAGTTCCATTGCATGCACGCCGTAGCGCGCGCTGTTGCCGTCGCCGGCGCCGCCGGCCGGCAGCATGAAGTGGTTCATGCCGCCGGTCTGGAGGGCGGGGTCGTACAGGCAGGCGGCCACGCAGGAGCCGAGCAGGGTGACCAGCGGTTCGGGGAGGTTGCTGACCCGGTACTCGGCGGGCAGCAGTTTGTAGGCCGCGGTCTTCAGGGCGCTGTCGAAGTAGGTTCCGGCCTCGCTCTCGAGGCGTTCGGCGACGCTCATGCGGTGCGCTCCGCGCGCTTCGGTTTGGCGGCGCGGTAGCTGGTGCGGCCGGCCGGGCGCACCAGGTCGGCGGCGTGGGTGAAGCTTTCGGAGTGTCCGGCGTACAGCACGCCATCGGACTCGAGCAGCGGCACGATCCGCGAGAGGACCTGCAATTGGGTGGGTTTGTCGAAATAGATCATCACGTTCCGGCAGAACACGGCCGAGAATCCGCCCGCGAGGCCGTAGTGCGGCGCCAGCAGGTTGAGCGGACGAAATTCGATCAATGCCTGGAGTGCGGGCAGCACGCGGCAGAGCCCGGCATTGGGGCCGGTGCCCCGCTGGAAATAGCGATGGCGAAGTGCCGGGGGTACCGCCTCCGCGCGTTCGATGGGGTACACGCCGCGGGCGGCGGTGTTCAGCACGTTGGTGTCGATGTCCGTCGCCAGGATGCGCACCGGTGGCGCCAGCGTGCCAAACGCTTCGCAGGCGGTGATGGCGATGGAGTAGGGCTCCTCGCCGGTGGATGCCGCGCAGCACCACAGTTCGTGCGTGCGTCGCGGCGCGGCGCGCAGCTGCTCGCCGAGCATGTCGAAGTGGTGGCTTTCGCGGAAGAACGACGTGAGGTTGGTGGTCAGCGCATTGACGAAGGCCTGCACGTCGTCGTGGTCACCGCGCTCGACGTGGTCGAGGTAGTCGGCGAACGACGCCGTGCCTGTGCTGCGGATGCGCCGCGCGAGGCGGCTGTACACCATGTCGCGCTTGTGCGTGCCGAGGCTGATGCCCGCATGTTCGTGGATCAGGCGGCACGCGCGCTGGAAGTCGCGTTCGGTGAAGGCAAACTCGCGGTCGCCGCTGGGGGCGTGGGCCGATCCCCCGCCGGGGCCCGTCGTGGGTGCCTGGCGGGTTTCACGGTGCAGGGCGCGGGGACCAGCGGCCATCATTGCTCCGAGGGTGTGTCCCTCAGAACTCCTGCCAGTGCTGGTCGCTCGCGGCCGGTTTGGCGACGCGCTGGGTCACCAGCTTCGGTGCGCGCGGTGCGTGCTTGGGTGCGGCAGGCTCGCGCACGCGTGCGTGGGTGTGCGCATGCGCGCGACGCGTGGCGGCAGCGCTTTCGACCGGCCCCGGCTCGCCCGCGTCGACGGCCGTGAGGCGGAAGGCCGCGACCGTGTGCACCAGGCTGGCGGCCTGCTGTTCCATGCTCGCGGCGGACGCGGACGCCTCTTCGACCAGTGCGGCGTTCTGCTGCGTGCTTTCTTCCATCTGGGTGATGGCCTGGTTGACCTGTTCGATGCCAGCGGTCTGTTCCTGCGAGGCGGCGCTGATGTCGGCGATGATGTCGGTCACGCGCTTCACGCTGGTGACGATCTCGTTCATGGTCTTGCCGGCCTGGTCGACCAGCACCGAGCCCTCCTCGACCTTGTCGACCGAGTCGCTGATCAGCTGCTTGATTTCCTTGGCGGCACCGGCCGAGCGCTGCGCCAGCGAGCGCACCTCGGCGGCGACGACGGCGAAGCCGCGGCCCTGTTCGCCGGCGCGGGCCGCTTCGACAGCGGCGTTGAGCGCCAGGATGTTGGTCTGGAACGCGATGCCATCGATGACGCCGATGATGTCGACGATGCGGTGCGAGGAACGGTTGATCTCGGCCATGGTGTCGACCACTTTGCCAACCACCTCGCCGCCCTTGGACGCGACGTCCGCGGCGCCCACCGCCAGCTGGTTGGCCTGGCGCGCGTTGTCGGCGTTCTGGCGCACGGTGGAAGTGAGTTCCTCCATCGAGGACGCGGTTTCCTCCAGTGCGGCGGCCTGTTGTTCGGTGCGGCCGGACAGGTCGTTGTTGCCGCTGGCGATCTCGCCGGCGGCGGCGCTGATGGCGTCGCTGCCGCTGCGGATGTTGCCGACGATCGCGGCGAGCTTGTCGACGGTGGCGTTGGCATCGGCCGCCAGCTGGCCGAACTGGCCCGGCAGCTCGGCGTCGGCACGGCGGTCGAGGTCGCCGTCGGCGACGGCGGCGAGCAGGTCGCCGACTTCCTGGATGCCACGGTCGGCGGTGGCCATCAACGTGTTCAGGCCTTCGACCATGTCGCGGTACGCGAACTGGAAACCTTCGGCGTTGCCGCGCTGGTGGAAGTCACCGGCGACGGCGGCGTTCACCAGGCGCGAGATTTCCTGGTTGACCTGCACCAGGCCGGCCTTGACCGCATCGACCGCCTCGGTGACGCGGGCCTTCTTGCCGGGCAGGCGCTCGATGTCGAGCGACAGGTCGCCCCGGCCATAGTGCGAGACGATGTCGATGACGCGCGAATTGAGCTCGATGTGCGAGCCGACCAGCGTGTTGATCTCGTCGGCCATGACGCCGAACGAACCGGGGTAGAGGCCCGTATCCAGGCGCGCGTCGATGTCGCCGGCCTGGTGGGAGCGGAACAGTTCCTGCTGGGCGTCGGCGAATTCACGCAGGGTTCGTATCGCACTGGCCATGCCGTCGGCGATGTCGCGCAGTTCGTCGCGCGTCTCCACCGTGATGCTGGCGGGGAACTGGCCGATGGCCAGCAACTTGGACGCTTCGTCGATCCTGGTCAGTGCGGTGCGGGTGCTGCGCGAGAAGCCGGCGAACAGGTAGGCCGAGAGCAGCAGCACCAGAATGCAGGTCAGTGCGGTGAGCGCGGTGCGGCGCTGCAGGCTGGCGATCTGGCTGTCGGCGGCCTGCTGCAGAGCCTGGTTGGCGCCGTCCAGGGCCGTGGTGATGGCGACACGGGTGGCGTCGTCGCGCAGGGCCATCGTCTTCACCGGCAACACCGGGGTCTCGGCGTCGAGGACGTGGGTCTGGATCGCCTTGTTCTGCTTGTCGATCGCGGCCAGCGCGAGCTTGAGGGGCTTGCCGATATCGGCGTCGAGGCTCGGCATCTCCTTCTGCGCGTTGCGGACGTCCTGTTCGATGCGGCCGCGCAGGAACGACTGCATGGTCTGCGACACGGCGAAGCCGGTGCGGTCCTCCACCCAGATGGCGCCTTCGCCCAGCACCCGCAAGCCGACGGTGGCCTGCTGGCTGGTGTATTCGGACAGGGTCGGCAGCCACTCGCTGGAGGCGCGGCCCATGTACAGCATCGGCGCGCTGGTGGCGTGCGACAGGCTGGTGTGCTCGGCCACCAGGCTCATCTGGTGGCGGAGCGCGGCGATGGCGGCGTTGTGCAGGTCCATCGACGTGCTGGCTTCGTCCTGTCCGGCGGCCTTGGCCCAGGCGGTGCGCACGTCCTTCAGGGACTTGGCCAGCGGCGCTTCGGACAGGTTGGCCGATTGCCATGCTTCATAGCCATCAAGCGCGCCCTTGGCCCTCTCTGCACTGGAGGTCATTGCGCCCGTGGTCACGGCGTCCTTGGCCGCGCGCCGCACCAGCAACTGCCGGTGCTGCTGCATGGCCCCCATCGCGACGTGCAGGTGGTGCAGGGCTTCCACCGCCGTGCGCTGCTGCCTGGCCGATGACAGCTCCTGCAGCGAGCGCGTCATGAGGATGCCGCCGAGCACCAGGCAGGTCAGCAGGAACGAGGTGCCGATGACCATCGCCTTCTGCGCGAACCTGAAGCGGGACATGAAATGGACCGACGGTGCGAGGGCGCGGTCCAGGAGCGTAGTAGGACGGAAGGACATGAACAGCCTCGGAAGTGCTTGGGCAGCGCCCGGGACGGGGGGCTCATCCGAAGTCATCGGCAGCGCGGGGGCGAACTTTAGCGGCGCTAAAGGTCCCGCCGGCAGGGCCGATACCTGCGATGCAGTCACCCGAATTGTTCCCAGGAGTCCTCCATGTCCCGCCCCCTCCCGTTTGCCGCCGCGATCCTCGCTTTGGCATTCGTCCTGCCTGCGCAGGCCCAGCCGAAGCCGACCAAGCGCGTCGAGCCGCAGTACCCGGCCGAGGCTGTGCGTGCCGGCACCACCGGTTTTGTCGAACTCGAGTTCACCGTGGGTGGCGACGGCAAGGTCAGCAAGGTCTCGGTGCTCAACGCCAAGCCTGCCCGCACCTTCGAGTCGTCCGCCGTGCGTGCGGTGAAGCAGTGGGAGTTCGTCGCGTCCGGTGCCGAGCAGCGCGGCAAGATCCGCCTCGACTTCAGCCTCTGATCCCCGAAGGGTGTGCCGGCCTGGATGGGCTGGCGCACTGCGAGGGCACCGCCGGGTTACCAGCGGTGCCCTTTTTTGCGCGCGCGCGGCCGTGGGGCCGTCAGGCCGCCGTGCCGGCCAGGCGGAACTCGGCGACGGTGCGCTGCAACTGTGCCGACTGGTCGGCCATGCTCGCGGCGGCGGCGGCGGCCTGCTCCACCAGCGCGGCGTTCTGCTGCGTGGTTTCCTCCATCTGCATGACCGCCTGGTTCACCTGTTCGATGCCCATGCTCTGTTCGCGCGAGGCGGCATTGATCCCGGCCACGAGTTCGGACACCTGGCGGATGCTGCCCACCACCTGGTCCATGGTGGCGCCGGCCTGCTGCGCAAGCGTGGCGCCACCGCGGATTTCGGCCACCGAATCGGTGATGAGCTGCTTGATCTCGCGGGCCGCCGCGGCGGAGCGCTGGGCCAAGGCACGCACCTCGCCCGCCACGACCGCGAAGCCGCGGCCTTCCTCGCCGGCACGGGCGGCTTCGACCGCGGCATTCAGCGCCAGGATGTTGGTCTGGAATGCGATGCCGTCGATCACGCCGATGATGTCGGCGATGCGGTCGGAGCGCTCGCGGATGGCCTGCATCGACTGCACCACGTTGCCGACGACCTGGCCGCCGTCGGCGGCGATGGCCGCTGCTTCGTGGGCCAGGCGGTTGGCCTCGCCCGCACTCTGGGCATTCTGGCGGACGGTGGAGGTCAACTCCTGCATCGATGCGGCGGTTTCCTCCAGCGAGGCCGCCTGCTGTTCGGTGCGGCGGGACAGGTCGTCGTTGCCCGCCGCGATCTCGGCCGCGGCGTGGTCGATGGCCGTCGAGGTGTCGCGGATGGTGGCCACCATGCCGTCGAGGTGGTCGAGGGTGGCATTGGTGCTGTCCTTCAACTCGCCAAACACGCCTTCCATGTGCGAGGCGATGCGCGGCCGCAGGTCGCCATCGGCAAGCGCGGACAGCACGGTGCGGGTTTCGAGCAGGCTGGCGGAGGTGGCCTCGAGCAGGCGGTGGATGCCTTGCGAGAGGACGCGCAGGAAGCCCTGCTTGTCGTCCAACGCGAGCCGCCGGCCCAGGTCGCCGCGCGCGGCCGCGTCGACCAGCTCCTGGACCTCGCGCTCCAGCGCCAACTCGACGGTGCGGTCGCGCCATTCGGTCACCACGCCGATGCGTTCGTCGCGTTCGTTGCGCACCGGGGTGATCAGCAGGTCGAGGGTGCGGCCACCGGCGCGGATGGTGGCGTGGTGGGTGTCCTGCAGGGTGTCGAGCAGGGTGTGCTGGTGCGTGGGGTCGCGGTGGAACAGGTCGATGCTGCGGCCGATGACGTGGTCGGCGTCGAACTCGGGCAGGTGCTGGCGCAAGTCGGACTGGGCGGTGCGCAACAGGCCCAGCATGGACGGGTTGGCGTAGACGATGGTGTGGTCGTGGTCGGCGACCATGACGTTGGCGTCGGCGGCGTCGAGCGCACGGCGGATGCGGATGGCCTCGTTGGCGCGCCGCGTCTGGTCCTCGATCAGGAAGCCCTGGCGGATCTGCATCGACTTGAGCGCCATCAGCACGCGGCCGACCTCGTCGTCGCGGTCGACGCGGATGTCGCGGCCGTAGTCGCCGCCGGCGATGTGGCGGAACTCGTCCACGGCATCGTCCAGGCGGTCGACCACGTCATGCGACAACCACCACATCGAGTAGACGGTCATGGCGGTGGCGATGGCACTCATGCCCAGCAGCAAGGGGATACCCGCGCCGCGCGACGCCAGCAGGGTCATGGCGCCGCCGAACACCGCGACGCCCAGGCCGGACAGCATCATGCGCTGGCGCAGCGACAGCAGCCACAGCGGATTCAGTTGCCGCAGGCGGTCGGGCAGGGCCACATGGCCGTGGCGGATGCGCAGCGCGGAGTTGCCGGTGCGCAGCGTGGCGTAGTCGCGCTCGGCGGCGACGATCCGCTCGCGGCTGGCCTTGCGGCGCACCGACATGTAGCCGGCGAGCTTGCCGTCCTCGTAGACCGGCGTGGCCTGCGCTTCGACCCAGTAGTGGTCGCCGTTCTTGCGCCGGTTCTTGACCAGCCCCACCCACGGCCGACCGGCCTGGAGCGTGGCCCAGAAGTCGGCGAAGGCCGCCGCGGGCATGTCCGGGTGGCGGATGAGGTTGTGTGGCTGGCCGATCAGTTCGGCTTCGGTGAAACCGCTGACGCGGACGAAGTCCTGGTTGACCCGCGTGATGACGCCTCGCAGATCGGTACGTGAGGTCAAGCGGTCACTGTCGGCGAGGTCGAATTCCTTACCGGTGACCGGGAGGTTCTTGCGCATTTCAACCCTGGGGGTGGGCGGGGGGGATGGTGTTTTCCGGTGCGATGTCGGCCAGCAACTGGTCCACATGGAGCAGCACCAGCATGCGTTCGTCGAGCACGGCGATCGCGGCGAGATACCGCGCATCGACGATGGCGGCCATGTCCGGAACGGGCAGGATCTGACGGCTGCCCAGGGGGATGATGTCGGACACGGCGTCGGCCACCAGGCCGACGGTGGCGACGGGCGTGTCGAGCACGATCATCACCGGCGGGCTGCCGGCATGCAGGTGGTCCGGCCGGAGGCGCTGGCGCAGGTCCAGCACCGGCACCGCGCTGCCGCGCAGGGTGACGGTGCCCAGGACATGTCCAGTCGCATCCGGCTGGTCGGTGATGCCCTCGCAATCGCGGATCTCGCGGACGGGGCGGATGTCGATCGCGTACTCCTCGCCACCGAGCGTCACGGCGAGGTAATCACCGGCGGCGGGCAGCGGGAGCGGGGGCGGAATCGTGGTCACGGGGGCTTCAGGCGGCCTCGCTGCCGGCCAGGCCCATTTCAGCGCTGGCCATCAGGCCTTCGATGTCGAGCAGGATCAGCATGCGGCCGTCGAGCGTACCGATGCCGGTGACGAAGCGCGGGTCGACCGCGCCTTCCAGGTCGGGGTTGGGGCGGATCTGGTCCTCGGCCAGTGCGGCCACGTCGGACACGCTGTCGACCACCACGCCGACGATGCGGTCGCCGACGTTGAGCACCACCATCACGGTGAGCGCGTCGTAGGTGGCGTTGCCGAGCTGGAAGCGGATGCGCAGGTCCACCACCGGCACGATGGTGCCGCGGATGTTGACCACGCCCTTGATGTGCGCGGGCGCGCCCGGCAGGCGGGTGACGCCGTCGTAGCCGCGGATCTCCTGCACGCAGAGGATGTCGATGCCGTATTCCTCGTTGCCAAGGGTGAACGTCAGGAATTCGCGCGGTTCGCCTTGGGTGTGGTCGGCGTCGGTCAGGTCGGCGGTGGCTTGGGTCATGCGTAGGGGGCCTTGGGTACGGTGGACGACTCAGGCGGCACTGGGCAGTGCCGCGGCCTGGGCCAGTCCGACCGGATCGACGATCAGGGCGACACGGCCATCGCCCAGGATGGTGGCGCCGGCCACGCCCTGGATGCGGTGGTAGTGGGTTTCCAGGTTCTTGACCACGACCTGTTGCTGGCCGACCAGTTCGTCCACCTCCAGCGCGACGCGCTGGCCGTTGGCTTCGACCACGACCGCGATCGGGTCGGCGTCGCCGACGATGGTGGGGAGGCGTGGAAGCTGGTACTGCTCGGCCAGGTTGAGCAGCGGCAGGTAGTCGTCGCGCAGGCGCATCACGCGCGACTGCCCGCCCATGGTGCGGATGTCGGCGGCGGCGGGCTGCAGCGACTCGACGACCACGTTGAGCGGCAGGATGAACACCTCGCCGCCGGCCGACACCGACATGCCATCGAGGATGGCCAGGGTGAGCGGCAGGCGGATGGCGATGGTGGTGCCGCGGCCGTGTTCGCTGCGGATCTCGACGGTGCCGCCGAGCGAAGTGATGTTGCTCTTGACCACGTCCATGCCCACGCCACGCCCCGACAGGTCGGAGACCGCATCGGCGGTGGAGAAGCCGGGGTGGAAGATCAGTTCGTGGATCTGCGTGTCGGTGGCATTCTCCGGCACCGGCAGGCCGCGCTCGAGCGCCTTCTTGAGGATCTTGTCGCGGTCCAGGCCGCGGCCGTCGTCGACGATCTCGATCAGGATGTGGCCGCCCTGGTGCGCGGCCGTCAGCGCCAGCGTGCCGGTCTCGTCCTTGCCGGCGGCACGGCGTTCCTCGGGCATTTCCAGGCCGTGGTCGATCGCATTGCGCACCAGGTGCACCAGCGGGTCGACGATTTTCTCGATCACGCCCTTGTCCAGTTCGGTGGCTTCGCCCTGGGTGCGCAGCTGCACGCGTTTGCCCAGGCGCGAGGCAATGTCGCGGACCATGCGCGGGAAGCGGCTGAAGGCGAATTCCACCGGCAACATGCGCACGCCCAGCACCGATTCCTGCAGGTTGCGGGTGTTGCGTTCCAGTTGCACCAGGCCTGCCAGCAGCGGCTCGTGCTCGTTCGGGTCGAGGGCGGCGGCGCGCTGCTGCAGCATCGCCTGGGTGATGACCAGTTCGCCCACCAGGTTGATGAGCGCGTCGATCTTGGCCACCGCGATGCGGATCGAGCTTTCCTGCGGGGCGTCGGTGGCGCGCCGACCGGCGCGATCGATCCCGTCGGTGGTGGGCGCCGCATCGGTCGTTGCAGGCGACGGCAGGGCAGGCGCTGGGGCGGGTGCGGCCGCGGCGGGCATCACCGCCTGGATGTCCAGTTCGCACTCGTCCTCGACCCACGCAAACACTTCGTCGATGGCGGCGCGCTTGACCGTGCCCGGCAGGGTGATGTCCCAGCCGAGGAAGGCCTGGTGCGGATCGAGCGCCGCGAAGGCCGGCAGGGACGCGTCCAGGCAACGGCTGGTCATGGCGCCGAGCTGGTCGAGTTCGCGCAGCATGCGCAGCGGGTCGTTGCCGCTCAGGAACAGCGACGGGAATGGCTTGAACACGATGTGCCACGCCTCTGGCTCGGCGTTGGCACTGGGCTTGGCGGCGCTCGCGGGTGCCGCCGCGCCGTCGGCCGGACTGGCCAGCACGCGCTCCAGCGCGCGGCGTGCGTGCGCCACGGCCTCATCGTCGGTACCGCCGCCGTGCTCGGCGGCTTCCAGCAGGCCGCGCAGCACGTCCACCGACACCAGCAGGGCACCGGTGGCAATGCTGTCGAGCTGGCGGCGGCCATTGCGCGCCTCGTCCAGCAGCGTTTCCAGCAGGTGGGTCAGTTCGGCAATGGTGGAAAAGCCGAACGTGGCCGCGCCGCCCTTGATCGAGTGCGCGGCGCGGAACACCACGTGCAGGGTGTCCGCTTCGGCATCACCGGATTCCATCGCCAAAAGGCCACGCTCCATCGCGTCGAGACCTTCGCGGCTTTCCTCGAAAAACGCGGCGTGGAACCGGGACATGTCCATGGGCGTCAGCCAAGCACCTTGCGGACGGTGGCGACCAGCTGCTCAGGGTCGAACGGTTTGACCAGCCAGCCGGTGGCGCCGGCGGCGCGGCCTTCCTGCTTCTTGTCGGCGGCCGACTCGGTGGTGAGCATCAGCAGCGGAGTGAAGCGGTAGTCGGGCAGCTGGCGCAGCTGGCGGATCAGTTCGATACCGTCCATGCGCGGCATGTTGACGTCGGTCACCACGGCGTCGAAGCGCGCGGTGCGGGCAATGTCGAGGGCGGCCTGGCCGTCCTCGGCCTCGCGCACCTGGTAACCGCCCGAGGTGAGGGCGAATGCGACCATCTGCCGCATGGAGGTGGAATCGTCGACGATCAGAAGCTGCGCGCTCACACGGAGTCTCCAGTGGAATCTGAGGGGGCATCGACACCCAGGGATGCGGCCAGGCCAAGCAGGCGCAGCGCATCCACCAGGACCGGCGATGCCTGGGTGACAAGGGTGGGGTGTCCGTGCTGCGCACGCTCGCAGGCGAATGCGTGCAGCAACTGCACGCCCGCCGCATGCACGCGGCGGACATCGGAGGCAACCAGTTCAAGCGCCTGCGCATCATCGACGTGGGCCGACAGCAGTTGCTGCAGGCCTGAGACGTGTTCGATGCCGAGGTCGGCGGGCAGGGACAGGGCGGTCATTGGGGCAGCCGTCGGAAACTTTCACTGTCTCTAACGGCGGGCGCGGCGGGATCTTTAGCCCGCCGCGCGCACTCACTCGAACAGGCGCGATGCTTCCAGCAGGACCGTGGGCACGCTTCCCACGCGGGCGACGCCGACGGTGGCGCCGCGCGCGGCATTGGCGTGGCTGGACTCGGTGCGAGAGGGCGTGAGCAGGGCCACGTCCTCGATCAGGGTCGGGCCGGCCTGGCCCACAGGGGCGGAGCGGCGACGCTCGCGCTGCAAGGTCACCACGTCCTCGACCATCGAGACGAGGATGCCGATCAGCTCGTCGTCGCGCTCCACCACCACGATGCGCGTGGTCTCGCTGGCCGTGGCGGGGCGGCCGCCCAGCCAAGCCCCAAGGTCGATCACCGGAACGATGCGGCCGCGCAGGTTCATCACCCCCAGCGTCCAGGCCGGCGTGCCGCGCATGGCCACGATGGGCGCCGGGCGCAGGACTTCCTGCACGCGGAGGAGTTCGAGTGCGTAACTGTCACCGCCCACGCACACGCGCAGCCAGCGGGTGCCGCCGCTGTCCGCCGGGTCGCCGCCTGCGCGACGCTCGCGCTCGTCGTGGAGCGACGGAGACGAACGATCCACATAGGGCGAGTTGGCCGGGCGTTCTGCCCGCGCCGGCACAGCGGCGGGCGAGTGCGCAGGTGTCCGCGTCGGGGTGGGCGCAGGCGAGGGCGCCGGGCGCGTCTCGGCCCGCGGCTGGGCAGCCGTGGAGGGTTCGGGCATGTGCATCGGGACTTCCACGACGGGGGCCTCGGACGCGCCGTGGTGGGTCGCGGGCCCAGGTGCCGCCGGGGCGGGCGCAGCCGCCGCCGGCGCGCTGTCGGGAACCGGCGCGTGCGCGGCCTCGGGTGCCAGCAGCATGTCCACGTATTCGTCTACCCATTGGGCGTTCATGCAGCCTCCCGGCGGCGATCGGCCACGTTGAGGATCCAGTTGAGGGCCTTCGCGTACGCCTCGGCGCCGCGACCCTGCAGTTCTTCGGCGCCGGTAATCACGGCCGGGTCGCGCAGCTTGGTGTCGGTCGGCACCGCGCCCGGCCAGATGCGCTGTTCATGGCTGTCGCGAAGGGTGTCCAGGCTCTGCACGCCCGAGCGTGTGCGGCGGTCGTACAGCGTCGGCAGGATGTAGTGCGGCAGCGGTCGCCGGCGCGAGCGCTCGACCATCGTCGCCGTGCGCAGCATGTCCGCCAGCCCATGCAGGGCCAGTGGGTCGGTCTGGGTGGGGATCACCAGGCGATCCGCGGCGGCCAAGGCATTGACCATCAGCAGGCCCAGCGTCGGCGGGCAGTCGAGCAGCACGTGGTCGTAACTGCCGCGCGCGGCGTGCAGTGCGCGCCCCAGCGCCAGTCCCAGTCCGGGCTGCGTGGCGCCGCGCCGCTCCAGCGTGGCCAGCGCCGGTTGCGCCGCGACCAGCTGCAAGCCGTCGACGGCCGTGCCGCGCGCCAGGTTGACCAGCAGGTTGGTGGCGCTGAGGAACACTTCGTGCGTGCCTGCGGGCGTGGGTTCGGCCGGCACGCCAAACGAACGCGTGGCGGAGGCATGCGGATCGAGGTCGAGCAGCAGCACGCGCTTGCCCGCCGCCGCCAACCCGCGGGCCAGGCAGATCGACGTGGTGGTCTTGCCGACGCCGCCTTTCTGGTTTGCGATGGCCCAGATTTCCATGTCAGCCGACCTCCGGTGGATGGGGCGCGGATGCGTCGGCGGCTTCGGCTTCGGCCGCGGCGGTGCGCGTGGGCGAGGGGGCCGGTGTCGTGGCGTCGGGCGTATCCGGTCCTTGTGGCGAGGCCAGGATCACCAGCGTCACGCGCCGGTTGGCATTGCGTCCCTCCGGCGTGGCGTTGTCCGCCACTGGCTGGTACTCGCCGTAGCCGACCACGGCCAGCCGGTGCGGCACCACGCCATTGCCGATCAACTCGTGGGTGACGCTGGCGGCACGCGCCGCCGACAGCTCCCAGTTGGACGGAAACTGCACGCTGCGGATGGGCAGGTTGTCGGTATAGCCCTCCACGCGCACGGCGTTGGGCTCGGGGGCGAGCACGCCCGCCAGTTCGCGCACCGTGGCGATGGCGACTGCGCTGGGTGCGGCCGAACCGCTCTGGAACAGGATGTCGCTCTGGATTTCCACTTCGACGAAGGTTTCGCTCTCGCGCACCTTCACCAGGCGCAACTTCACCAGTTCCCGCAGTGCCAGGCGGATGCGCGTGCCCAGGCGCTCAAGCTCCACGCGCTTGCCGGTGGCCCCGCTGGCGGCGGCGTCCTGCTGCATGCGGGACACGGCGGCGAAGGTGGGCAGGTCGAGCACCTGCAGGCGGCTGGGCGAGGCGATGGGGCTGGCAGAGGACGGGCCGGCGCGCGTGCCGGGCGTCTGCAGCGATGGGCGGTCGAACGACGAGCCGCGCAGCTGGGTGTGGCCCAGCTGGATCGGCGAGATGGTACGTGGCGGCCCGCCGAAGGCCGACGACAGCGCATCGGAGAGCACGCGGTACTTGCCTTCGTTGATCGAGGAAATGGCGTACATCACCACGAAGAAGGCCAGCAGCAAGGTCAGCAGGTCGCCGTAGGGAATGGCCCAGGCTTCGTGGCTGGCGTGCTCTTCGTGCTGGTGGCGTTTGTGCCGGGAACCCATGCGATGCGTCTCCCGGTCACAGCACGAAGCCGCTGAGGCGCGACTCGATGTTGCGCGGATTCTCGCCCTGCGCGATGGCGATGAGGCCCTCGACCATCATTTCCCGCTCCTGGGTGCGGTCGTGGACGATGCCCTTGAGCTTGGAGGCCATCGGCAACAGCGCCAGGTTGGCCGAGCCGATGCCGTAGATGGTGGCGGTGAATGCCGCGGCGATGCCGTGGCCCAGCTTGCTGGGGTCGGCCAGGTTCTTCATCACCGCGATCAGGCCCAGCACCGCGCCGATGATGCCGAGCGTCGGGGCGTAGATGCCCATGCCTTCATAGACCTTGGCCGCGTCGAGGTCGCGCTTGGACTGGCCGTAGAGTTCGATCTCGAGCATCTGCCGGATCGATTCGGGCTCCAGCCCGTCAACCACCATCTGCAGGCCCTTGCGCAGGAACGGATCGTCCTGCTTCTCGATTTCGGGCTCCAGCCCGAGCAGGCCCTGGCGTCGGGCGATGTTGCTCCATTCCACCATGCGCGTGATGGTCGCGGCGTTGTCCCGCGTGGGCGGACGCACGACCCAGCGCGCGATCGCCATTGCGCGCTTGAAGGTGACCATCGGCGTCTGCAGCAGCGATGCCGCCACCGTGCCGAGGATCACGATCACGAACGCAGCCGGCGACCACAGGGCCGCCAATCCGGCGCCCTTCAGGATGCTGCCACCCAGCAGCGAGCCGATGGCAAGCGTGATGCCGATAATGCTGAGTCTGTCCATTGACCGGATTAACGGTCCAGCGCGCGTGGACTTGAGCGGCGCACGCCGCTGTCGTACAGGCCATCGACATCGAGGATAAGGGCCATGCGGCCATCGCCCACGAGGCTTGCGCCGGCATATCCGGCCAGTCCGCGCAGGGTGCGCGGAAGCGCCTTGATCACCACTTCCTCGCGACCGCGCACGCGGTCCACGAGCAGGCAGAAATTCAGCTCGCCCGACTGCAGCACCACCGCGGTGCGTTCGCGTCGCTCCGGGTCGCCGATGCCCAGCCAGCCGCGCAGCGAAAGCACGGGCAGTGGGCGCTCGCGCAGGTCGAGCATCGGTTGGCTGTCCAACTGCGTGGTCGCGCCCGGCGTGTGCGGCAACACTTCCACGACGCGCACCAGCGGTAGCGCATAGACATCGTCACCGATCTCCACCAGCAGCGTGGGCAGGATCGCCAGGGTGAGCGGCACGCGGATCACGAAGCGGCTGCCGCGGCCCACTTCCGAGTAGATCTGCACCTGGCCGCTGAGCTCGCGCAGCTTGGACTGCACCACGTCCATGCCGACGCCGCGGCCGGAGAGGTCGCTGATCTCGGTGCGGGTGGAAAAGCCCGGCAGGAACAGCAGCTGCAGGCATTCCTCGTTGGACATGCGTGCGGCGGCGCTGGCATCGACCAGGCCCTTGCGCACGGCGCTGTCGCGCACGTTCTCGGGGTTGATGCCCGCGCCGTCGTCCGCGACTTCGATGGTGACGTGGTCGCCTTCCTGCTGCGCGACCAGCAGCACGCGGCCCTGTTCCGGCTTGCCCGCGGCGCGGCGCACGGCCGGCGCCTCGATTCCGTGGTCGATGGCGTTGCGCACCAGGTGCACCAGCGGGTCGGCGAGCGCTTCGACCAGGTTGCGGTCCAGTTCGGTGTCGGCGCCGATCACTTCCAGCTCCACCGACTTCTGCAGTTGCCGGGCGACGTCGCGCGCCAGCTTGGGGAAGCGCGCGAACACGCGGCCGACCGGCTGCATGCGCACGGTCATCACCGCCGCCTGCAGGCGCGAGGTGGCCGCATCCAGCGCGGTGACGGCGCGGTCGAGCGCTTCATCGCGCAGTTGGGGGCGCAGGGTCTTCAGGCGGTTGCGCGCAAGCACCAGTTCGCCGACCAGGTCGACCATCGAGTCCAGGCGCCGCACGTCCACGCGCACGGTGGCGTCGCCGCCTTCGGTGGCGCGCGGGCGCGCCGACGCATCAGGGCGTGCGGCGGGCTGCGCCGGTGCAGGCGCGGGCGCCGGCACTGGCGCCGTGGTCGCCGCGGCCGGTGTGGCCGGTGTGGCTGGTGCGGCTGGCGCACCAGGAATGCCGCCGGCGCCATGCAGGCTGTCCAGCAGTGCTTCGAAATCCAGGTCGTCGATCGAATCGGGGATCGATGGCGGGGCGGCCGCCACGGGCGCCGCGACCGGTACCGGCGCTGCCGGGTGGGGCGCGCCAAGGCCGGCGCGCAGGCTCGACAACAGGGTCTGCGGCGCTTCCGGCAGCGGCGCGCCGTGGTTGATGTCGTCGATCATCTCGACGAGCAGGTCGAGGGACTGCTGCGCATGGTCGAAGGCCGCCGCATCCAACGGCACTTCACCGGTGCGGGCGGCGTTGAGCCGGTCCTCGACCGCGTGGCAGATCGCGACCATGGAGGCGAAGTCGAGGAAGCCCGCGCCGCCCTTGATGGTGTGGAAGCCGCGGAACACCGCGTTGAGGCACTCGCGGTCGGCGGGCGCGCGTTCCAGTTCGACCATCTGCTCGCCGAGTTGGTCCAGGATCTCGCGCGCCTCGACGAGGAAGTCGGCGCAGATGTCGGAGGCGAGCCCGCTCATGTCTTACAGCCCCAATGAAGACAGCAACTGGTTGGCGTCATCCTGGCTCGCCGGGGCGGGGTCGAGCCCCGCGACGGCCGGGCCGCTGCCGCGCGACGACAGGTGCAGGGCATCGCTGTCGGAGGCACGGTATTCGCCCAGGCCTTCGTGCACGGCGCGCACCAGCTTCACCACGCGCAGGATGATCTGCCCGGTGAGGTCCTGGTACCCCTGCGCCGCGGTGATCTCCGACAGGCGGCTGCGGACGGCCGCGGCGGTGGTCGCGTGCGCGGCTTCGGCCTGCGGCAGCGTGGCCAGCAACGTGGTGCATTCCTGGATCAGGTCCAGCGTGCGCATGCTGGCGCTCTCGGTGAGCTCCACCACGTGTTCCAGGCGCGCGCACGCCTCGGGCAGCGAGCCGCCGGCACGGTTGCCTGCCACGGGCGCCTCGCCCAGCGCCTGGTCGAGTTCGCGCGCCAGGCGCGCCAGGCCCTGCACCAGCGGTTGCGTGCGCCATTCGATCAGCGCATCGACGTTGCTGCGCCAGGCGTCGTTGTCGTCGCGCTCCAGCGCGCTCAACGCGTCGTGCAGCCGGTCGATCACGTGCTGGCGTTCGCCGGTGCCGGGAGTGTGGTTCATGCGGTTGCCCCGATGCGCTCGAAGATCTTGGCCAGCTTGTCGCCCAGCGTGGCCGCGGTGAAGGGCTTGATGACGTAGCCGTTCACGCCGGCCTGGGCGGCTTCGATGATCTGCTCGCGCTTGGCCTCCGCGGTGACCAGAAGCACCGGGATGGCCTTGAGCGTGTCGTCGGCACGGATCGCCTTGAGCAGGTCGATGCCGGGCATGCCGGGCATGTTCCAGTCGGTGATCACCAGGTCGAACGGCGCACGCCGCAGTTCGGCCAGCGCGGTGGTGCCGTCGTCGGCCTCGGTCGTGTTGAAGAACCCGAGGTCGTTGAGCAGGTTCTTGACGATCCGCCGCATGGTGGAGAAGTCGTCGACGATGAGGATGCGCAGGTTCTTGTCCATGGTGCTGTGACGCTCGCTAGGGAGGGGGATCAGGTGGGTTCGCCGGCAAGCGTGTCCTCGCGGCCCCAGTCGCCGAGGCGGGCGCGGAGGCGAAGCACGGCCTGGCCGTGGATCTGGCACACGCGCGACTCGCTGACGGAGAGCACGGCGCCGATTTCGCGCAGGTTCATTTCCTGCTCGTAGTAGAGCGAGAGCACCAGTTGCTCGCGCTCGGGCAGCTGGCCGATGGCGTCGCCCAGCGCGGAGCGGAACGCGCCCTGCATGAACTCGCGCGCCGGGGTGGCGCCGGCGGCGGCTGCGATCCGCGGCTCGCCATCGTGCTCTTCGGCGTGCGCCTCCAGGCTGACCAGTTGGCCGCGCGCGGCATCTTCCAGCATGTGGTGGTACTCGGCCAGCGGCACTTCCAGCGCCTGCGCGATCTCCTGGGCGCTGGCGGCGCGACCCAGCCGCTGTTCCACCTCGCGGGTGGCGGCGACGATGCTTCGGTAGCTGCGGTGCACCGAGCGCGGCACCCAGTCGCCGCGACGGATCTCGTCGATCATCGCGCCGCGGATGCGGATCGAGGCATAGGTCTCGAAGGTGGCGCCCTGGTCGGACTGGAAGTTGCGCGAGGCTTCGATCAGGCCGAGCATGCCGGCCTGGACCAGGTCGTCGAGTTCGACGCTGGCCGGCAGTCGAGCGGCCAGGTGGTGCGCGATGCGCCGGACCAGTTCGGAGTGGCGCTCGACCAGTGCGGCAGGGCTGGGGGTCTGGTGGGCCCGGTAGTGGGCGACGGCGGCGTTCACGCGGTGGCCCTCCTCGGCGCGGCTACCAGGCGTTCGACGAAGAATTCCAGGTGGCCGCGGGGGCCGGCCGGGGCATCCCAGCGGTTGACCCGCGAGGCGAGGTCACGGAAGGCGAGCGCGGACGGGGACGAGGGGTAGGCGCGGACCACCGGCTCCTGCCGCTGCACCGCCTGGCGCAACCAGGGGTCGCGCGGCACGCAGCCGAGGTAGACCATGGTCACGTCGAGGAAGCGCGCGGTCACCCGTTCCAGCTTGTCGAACAGCTGGCGCCCCTCGATGTCGTTGTGCACCTGGTTGGCGAGCACCTGCACGCGTTCCACGCCGCGTTCGCGGTTGAGCACCTTGACCAGGGCGTAGGCGTCGGTGACCGAGGCCGGGTCGTCGCAGACCACCACCACCACGTCCTGCGCGGCCTGGCAGAAGGTCAGCACGCTGTCGGCGATGCCGGCGGCGTTGTCCACCACCATCACGTCCACGTGTTCCTGCAGCTGCGAGATCGCATGCACCAACCCGACGTGCTGTTGCTGGCTGAGTTCGGTCATGTACCGCTTGCCGGACGAGGCCGGGATCACCAGCAGCCCATCGGGGCCTTCCATCAGCGTGTCGGTCAGCTCGCAACGGCCGGCCACGAGGTCGGCCAGGGTGAAACGGGGCGACAGGCCCAGCATCACGTCGACGTTGGCCATGCCCAGGTCGGTGTCCAGAAGCAGTACCCGCTGGCCGCGCTGGGCCAGCGCTACCGACAGGTTGATCGAGACGCTGGTCTTGCCTACGCCGCCCTTGCCACTGGCCACCGCAATCACGCGCACCGGGGCGGGCACGCCCTGGGTGACCGGACCGGTCTGGGGGGTGGGGAAATCACGCGATGGCATGGCGGTCCTCGTTCACCAGGGGGTTATCGGCCGCACGACGCAGTTTCTCCAGTCGCAGGACCAGGCGGGACGCGTCGGCGGGTTCCAGGTCGGTCGGCACCTGCTGGCCGTGGCTGGTGTAGGCCACGCGCAGTTCGTGCTCCAACAGCACCGAAAGGGCGGCACCGAGGCGTCCGGTTTCATCGATCTTGGTGAGCACCGCGGCCTCCGGGCGCAGCCCGCGGTAGCGACGCACGATGTCGGCCAGGTCCAGCGGGTTGCCGTTGGCCGGCAGCACCAGCAGGCTGCGCAGGTTGCGGGTGGTGCGCAGCCAGGCCAGTTGGCTGCCCAGTGCCCGGTCGCGGCCGGCGTACCCGGCGGTATCGACCAGCACCAGCGGGTAGTCGGCCAGTTGTTGCAGCGTGTCGGACAGCGACTCGGGGCCGGCTGCCTCGCAGACGGTGATGCCCAGGCGGCGGCCGAAGCCCTGCAGCTGCTCGCGCGCGCCGGTGCGGTGGTGATCGGTGGTGACCAGGGCCACGTCGCGGGCGCGGTGGCGGGCGGCAAAGCGGGCGGCCAGCTTGGCCGTGGTGGTGGTCTTGCCCGCGCCGGTCGGCCCCACCAGGGCGATGATGCCGCCAGTTTCGAGGGGTTCGTCGCGCTGCACCGGGAGCATCTGGGCCAGGGCGGCGAGCATCACCGGCGGGACGCGGGCAGGGTCGAGGTCGGGGTCGATGCGTTCGGCCACGGCCTGGGCCAGCGACTGGGTGCAGCCGTAGTCCAGCAACAGGTCCATGGCAAGGGCGCGCGACGCCGAGCCGCGCAGGCGTTCGCCCGCCATCTGGCCGAGCTCGCGCTCGATCATCCGTCGCATCAGGCCGAGTTCTTCGCGCATGGCGGCCATGGCGGGCTCGGCAATGGCGGCGTTGGGCACGGTCTGCAGGGCCGGTGCGCTGTCCGTGGCCGGCACCGGGTCGCCGCAGGCGGGTTCGATGCTGCTTGCGACGCACGGTTCCGTCGACGGGGCGCCAGCGGCCAGCGGTCCGGCGGGCGCGGTGTCGGCAGCGGTCGGGGGCGCGATCTGCGTGTCAAAGTCCGATGTGGTCACGGCCGCGCTCGGTTGCGCGGGGGGTGGTTCGGCGGCAGGTGCCGGAGCCGCCACGTACTGGTGGGTCAGCGCCGCCATCATCATCTCGAAACGGCTCGGAGCCGCGGACTCACGGGAGCCGGTGGCTTCCGCCATCGGGGGCTCCTGGGTCGCCACCGCCGCCGTGGCGGTGGGCACGAGCGGCATGGCCTGGGCTTGGTCGGCCTGCGTCAGCTCGTAGCGGGACTCGAGCGTCGGACGCTCATCGATCTGGAACACCGCGCGCCGCGTGGCGGCCTGTCCGCGCTCGGCGGAGGCCAGGGCGGGCTCGCGTGCCACCGCCTCGGCGCGGGCCGACCAGGACACGCTCTCGCCGCGGGCGCGAAACGCCGCCGGGGCCGGTTCGAACGTCGCTTGCGCCGCGGCTTCACCTGCGGGGGCCGCAGGCCGCGCAGCAGTACCCTCGGTGGCGGGCTCGCCGCTGGTGGCGGTGCGCAGTGCCTGCTGTACCAGCGTCTCGTCGTAATCGGTGGCGGCAACGATCTCGATGCCGTCAACCGTGGTGCGATTGGACAGGATCACCGCCTCGGCACCCTGTTCGTCGCGGACCATCCGCAACGCACTGCGAATATCGGGGGCGATGAAACGCTTGATTCTCACATCGTTCTCCAGTGGGTGCCGGTGGCTGGCCCCCGGTTCGCATCAGTCGCCAGGCGGGCGATGGGGCGGGCGTCAGCCCACCGCACCGACCAGCCGCAAGCGTTTGTCTTCCGGCACTTCGTTGTAGGCCAGCACCGAGAGCGCGGGGACGCTGTGCCGCACCAGCCTTGCCAGGGTTGGCCGCAGGTTGGCCGGGACCAGCAGCACCGCGGGCTCGCCGCGGCTTTCCTGCTGGCCGACGCAGTCGCTGAGGTTCTGGTGGAGGCGTTCGGCAAGTCCCGGTTCCAGTGCGGCCCCTTGGCCGTTGACCGACTCCTGCAAGAGCCGTTCCAAAGCCGGCGCCAAGGTATAGACGGGCAGCTCGGGCGCCATGCCGTTGAGCTCCTGCACGATGAAGCGGCCCAGCGCCGTACGCACCGCCGCGGTCAGCAGGGCCGGGTCCTGGGTCATCGCACCGTGTTCCAGCAGGGCTTCCACGACCTGGCGCATCTGTCGCAGGGGCACCCGTTCGGCCAGCAGCGACTGCAGTACCCGCACCACCACCGAGAGCGGCAGCAGCTTGGGCGTCAAATCCTCGACGAGCTTCGGCGTCGACCGGCCGACGCTGGCCAGCAACTGCTGCACTTCCTCGTGGCCCAGCAGTTCCGAGGCGCGTTCGCGCACCACGTGCGACAGGTGGGTGGCGATCACCGAGGAGGCGTCGACCACGGTGTAGCCGAGCGATTCGGCGTGGGCGTGCTGGCTGGGCATGATCCAGACCGCGTCCAGGCCGAAGGCCGGATCCTTGCCCGGCAGGCCGTCCAAGGGGCCGAACACCTGCCCAGGGTCCAGCGCCATCTCACGGTCGGGGTGGACGTCGCCCTGGGCCACCGGCACGCCGTGCACCAGCAGCCGGTACTGGCCCGGCGCCAGCGCCAGGTTGTCGCGCACATGCACCGCCGGGATCAGGAAGCCCAGGTCCTGCGTGAGCTTGCGGCGCACGCCCTTGAGCCGCGCCAGCAATTCGCCGCCCTGCTGTTTGTCGACCATGGCGATGAGCCGGTAGCCCACTTCCAGCGCCAGCGGCTCGACCGGGCGGATCTCGTCCCACGACAGCTCCGCGACGGCCTGCGACGGTGCCGCCGCCCCGGCCGCGGCTTCCGCCTGGGCCTCGGGGAGGTCGGAGCCCCGTATGCGCCAGGCGGCGTAGCCCATGCCCACCGCCAGCAGCAGGAACGGCACGTTCGGCATGCCCGGGACCAGGCCGATCAGGCCCATCAGCGCCGCGCCGACGATCAGCGCGCGCTGCTGCCCGAACACCTGGTTGGACACCGCCGCGCCCATCTCCTGTTCGCGGGTGGCGCGGGTGACCAGCATGGCCACCGCGGTGGACACCAGCAGCGCCGGCAACTGCGCGACCAGGCCATCGCCGATGGCCAGCAGCGAGTAGGTCTGGGCCGCGTCGGCAAAGCTCAGGTCGTGTTGCAGCATGCCGATCAGCATGCCGCCGATCAGGTTGATGGCCATGATCAGCAGCCCGGCGATGGCATCGCCGCGCACGAATTTGCTGGAACCGTCCATCGCGCCGTAGAAGTCGGCTTCCTCGCGCACTTCCTCGCGGCGGGCCTTGGCCTCCTCGCGGGTAAGCAGGCCGGCGTTGAGGTCGGCGTCGATGGCCATCTGCTTGCCGGGCAACGCGTCCAGGATGAAGCGCGCCGACACTTCGGCGATGCGCCCGGCGCCCTTGGTCACGACCACGAAATTGATGATGGTCAGGATGGCGAACACCACCAGGCCCACCGCATAGTTGCCGCCGATCACGAACTGGCCGAAGGACTCGATGACGTGGCCGGCCGCGGCAGGGCCCTCGTGGCCGTACAGCAGCACCACGCGGGTGGAGGCCACGTTCAGCCCCAGCCGCAGCAGCGTGACCATCAGCAGCACGCTGGGGAACACGGAAAACTCCAGTGGGCGCTTGACGTAGACCACCGCCAGCAGCACCACCAGCGACAGCGCGATGTTGATGGTGAACAACGCGTCCAGCATCAGCGGCGGCAGCGGCACCACCACCATCGCCAGCATGGCCAGCACCACGACCGGTGCCGCCGCGCCACTGCGCACCGCCGACGTCAATGTGCCGACGGCGGGAAGCCCCGTGCCGCTCACCGTGACGGGTTCCCGTCAGCCGGCGGGGCGGGGGTGGGTTCCACGGCGACCGCGCCCAGCGTGGGCATTGGCCCATGGGCGGGGTGCCAGCGGCGCAACTGGTACACGTAGGTCAGCACCTGGGCGACGGCAGCGTAGAGGTTCACCGGTATCTCCTGGTCCACTTTCGCCTGTCCATACAAGGCGCGTGCCAGAGGCGGCGCCTCGACCAGGGCGATGCGGTGCTTGCCCGCCACTTCGCGGATGCGCAGGGCTATTTCGTCCACGCCCATGGCGACCACGCGCGGGGCGCGCATCTTGTCGGCGTCGTACTTCAGCGCCACCGCGTAGTGGGTCGGATTGACCACCACCACGTCGGCGCTGGGCACCGCCTCCATCATCCGGCGCTGGGCCATGGCGCGCGCCACCTGGCGCATGCGCCCCTTGACCTCGGGATTGCCCTCGGTCTGCTTGAACTCGTCGCGCAGTTCCTGCTTGGTCATGCGCAATTTCCTGATGTGCTGGAAGCGCTGCCACGGCACGTCCGCCAGCGCCAGCAGCCCCATGGCGCCCACCGTCCACAGCAGGATGGTGAACGCGGCCTCCACGCCCACGCCCGCGGCCACGGCCAGGTCCATCGTCGGAATCCGCAGCAGGCGCGGCATCACCGCCAGCATGGCCAGCGCGCCAGCGCCGCCCACCAGGGCCACGCGCAACAGCGAACGCACCAGTTCGACCAGGCCTTCGCCGCCATACATGCGCTTCAGCCCGGCCATCGGGTTGAGCCGGTTGAACTGCGGCTGCAGCGATTGCCCGCTGAAGCGCAGCCCGCCCATCACCGCGGGTGCGATGAAGCACGCCAGCAGCGCCACCAGCAGCACTGGCAGCACCGCCACCACCAGTTGCAGCGTGAGGTGGCCGAAGTGGCCCAGCAGGCGGTCGGGGCGATCGAGCAGGGCCGGGTCGAAGGCGAACGCGCCGCGCATCCAGTCGTGCGCGCGCCGGGCCGCCATCGGCCCGGTGACCATCAGCGCCAGCGTGCCGGCGCCCAGTACGGCGACGTTGGACAACTCGCGCGAGCGCGGTACCTGGCCTTTCTCGCGGGCCTCGCGCAGCCGTTTTTCTGTTGGCTGTTCGGTGCGGTCTTCCTGGCTCTGTTCTTCGGACATGCGGTCAGCCCGTCACGCCGCGCGCGGCATCGAACGCCGCGTCGAACAGGTGTTGCACCGGTGCCTGCAGTTCGCGGAACAGCACGCCCAGCAACAACAGGCCCACCAGCAACGACACAGGGATGCCGATCTGGATCGGGTTGAGGGCCGCCGCGGCGCGCGACAGCACGCCGAACGCCAGGTTGACGGCCAGCAACGCCATCGTCACCGGCAGCGCCAGCAGCAGTCCGGTGCGCAACGCGGTGCCGAAGAACGTGGGCACCGCCGAGGCCAGCGCGGCCGGGTCGGGCAGCGCCGTGCCGATCGGCAGGTGGCGGTAGCTGTCCAGCAGCAGTTGCACCAGCGCCAGATGCCCGTCGATGGCGAAGAACAGCAGGCCGAAGGCCAGGTAGAACCACTGCGACAGCACCGGCGACGAGGCGCCGCTGAGCGGGTCGGCCAGCGTGGCGAACGACAGTGCCATGCCCTGCGACACCAGCTCGCCGGCAATCTGCCCGGCCTCGAAGGCGATGCGCAGCATCAGGCCCATCGCCACGCCCACCGCGAACTCGCGCATCACCGACAGTACGGTGGCGGCATCCACCGCTGCGGTCGGCGGCGTCGGCAACACCGGGGACAGCGCGCCGGCCAGCGCCAGCATCACGATCAGGCGCGCGCGTGCCGGCAGGCTGCGGCCGCCCAGCATGGGCATCACCTGCAGCGCCGCGCCGATGCGCAGTGCGTGCCACAGCACGGTGCCCAGCATGCCGAACAGGTTGAGCCCGTCGACGGTGGTCGCGGTCACCGGATCCATGCGCTCAGCCGATCAGGTGCGGAATGCGCTGGTACAACTCGGTGGTGAAGGCCACCAGCCGGCCCAGCAGGAAGTGGCCGACCAGTGCCAGCGTGGCCACCATGGCCACGGCCTTGGCGACGAAGGCGATGGTCGGCTCGTTGATCTGGGTGGCGGCCTGCAGCACGCCCACCACCACGCCGACCACCAGCACCGCCAGCAGCAGCGGTGCGCCCAGCAGCAGCGCCATCTGCAGGCCGCGCGCGATCTCGGTGAGTGCGGTCTCGGGCGTCATGTCGTCAGCCCATGTTGAAACTGGCGGCCAGCGAGCCGACGACCAGCACCCAGCCGTCCACCAGCACGAACAGCAGGATCTTGAACGGCGCCGACACCAGCATCGGCGACATCATCATCATGCCCATCGACATCAGCACGCTGGCCACGACCAGGTCGATGATCACGAACGGGATGTAGATCAGGAAGGCGATCTCGAACGCGGTCTTCAGTTCGCTGGTGAGGAACGACGCGGCCAGCACGCTGAACGGCACGTCCTGTGGCGTGGCGAACGGGCCGCTGTTGGACAGCCCGGCGAAGGTCATCAGGTCCTTCTCGCGCACCTGCGCCAGCATGAAGCCGCGGAACGGCTCGGACGCGGCGGCCCACGCGGCCTTGAAGTCCATCTGCTTGTCCAGGTACGGCGCGATGCCCGTGGTCCAGGATTGCTCGAACACCGGCGTCATGATCATGAAAGTGAGGAACAGCGCCAGCGCCAGCAGGATCTGGTTGGACGGGGTCTGTCCGGTGCCCAGCGCCTGGCGCAGCAGGCCGAGCACGATGATGATCCGGGTGAAGGCGGTCAGGCCCAGCAGCGCCGCCGGCAGCAGGGTGATGCTGGTCATCAGCAGCAGCACCTGCATCGGCATGCTCACCGGCTCGCCGCCCACGCGGCCCACGGTGACCGCCGGCAACGGCGTGGAGAGCGGCGACGGCGCCGGGGCCGCCGCGGGTGCGTTGGCGGGCGATGGTAACGCGGTGGCGGGGTTGGCCGGCGTCGCCGCCGCGGCCGGCGGCGTGGCGGCCGGCCCCTGTGCCTGGGCGCCTGCCGCACCTGGCCAGGCCAGTGCCACCAGCAGTGTCAGCGCCAGCAACGGTGCCATCAACGAATACAACCAGCGGCTCATGCGCGCTTCCTGAAATGCTGCGCAAGCACCTGCGCGAAGGGAGACGGGGTCGCTGGCGCGGGTGCGGCCAATGGCGTGTCGAGGGTGTGCAGCGTCCGCGGCCCACCCGCGCCCACCCCGACCAGCAACTGGGTCTGACCCACTTCCACCAGCACCACGCGGTCGCGCGGCCCCAACGCCACCGACCCCAGCACGCGAAGGCCGGGGTGGGTGGTGCCGGTCAGCCCGGGCATGCGCTTGGCCAGCCACGCCAGCAGCAGGATCAGGCCGACCACCAGCAGCAGGGCCAACACGGCACTGGCGGCGGTGCCGGCGTTGCTCGGCGCGCTGGCGGCGGGGCGATCGGGCACCTGCACCGTGGTTTGGGTGCGTGCGGCGGGTGGCGCCGTTGCAACGCCGGTCATGGCCGGCGCGACGGTTTCAGCCACGGCGGTTTCAGCCACGGCAGGTTCAGTCGCGGCGGCCGTCACGCCGGGCGCGGCGGCCGACGGTGCGGAGGCGGCGGGCGTGGTGGCCTGCATGGCGTCAGCGCAGGCGCTTGATGCGTTCGGCCGGGCTGACCACGTCGGTCAGGCGCACGCCAAAGCGATCATTGACCACCACCACTTCGCCGTGTGCGATCAGCGTGCCGTTGACGTACACGTCCAGCGGTTCGCCTGCGCCACGCTCGAGCTCGACCACCGAGCCCTGGTTGAGTTGCAGCAGGTTGCGGATCGGGATGCGCGCGCGCCCCACTTCCAGCGACAGCGACACCGGTACGTCCAGGATCACGTCGAGGTTGAGTTCGCCGCCCGTGCCGGCATCGGCACTGAGCGGGTCGAATGCGGCGCGCAGGGCGCTGGCGTCGTTGTTCATGGCGTGCTCGCGAGGTGTTCGAGGGTGGAGGTGGCGCGCGGCGCGTGCACCTGGGTGATCTTCACGGCGTTGCGGCCGTTGTGGATGCCGAACTCGCCGCTGAACAGCGGCATCTGCTCGACCTGCAGGGCGACGATGTCAGACAGCTCGATCGGGATGATGTCGCCGACTTTCAGCTGGCTCAGTTCGCGCAGGCTGATCTGCCGTTGCGCCAGCGCGCTGCTCAGTTCGACCTGGGCGTCCTGCAGCTGCTGGCGCAGCGCGATCACCCAGCTTTCGTCCTTCTCGATGCGGTCGCTTTGCACGCCCGCGTCCAGCAGTTCGCGGATCGGCTCCAGCATCGAGTACGGGAGCGACACGTGGAACTCGCCGCCGCCGCCGTCCAGTTCCACATGGAAGCGGCTGACCACGATGTATTCGCGCGGGCTGATGATGTTGGCGAAGTGCGGGTTGACCTCGGAATTGAGGTACTCGAATTCCACCGGCATCACCGGTGCCCACGCCTCGACCAGGTCGGCGAAGGTCTGCTTCAGCAGCAACTGGATCACCCGCATCTCGGTCGGGGTGAATTCGCGACCCTCGATCTTGGCCGGGTACTTGCCCATGCCGCCGAAGAAGTTGTCCACCACGGTGAACACCAGCCGCGGTTCGTACATCACGATGGCGGTGCCGCGCAGCGGCTTCATCTTGACCAGGTTGAGGTTGGTCGGCACCTGCAGCGAATGCATGTACTCGCCGAAGCGCATCAGGTCGATGCCGCGCACGGACAGGTCGGCCGAGCGCCGCAACAGGTTGAACAGGCCGATGCGCCAGGTACGGGCGAAGCGTTCGTTGATCATTTCCAGCGTCGGCAGGCGGCCGCGGACGATGCGGTCCTGGCTGGCGAAGTCGTAGCTGCGGGCCTCGCCCGGCGCGGCCGGCGGCTCGGTCTCCACCACGCCACTGTCCACGCCGTGCAGCAGGGCATCGATTTCGTCCTGGGAAAGCAGGTCGCTCATGCGCGTGTCGCCTTACTGGGTAACCAGGCTGGTGAAGAACACCGCGTCGACCTTGGCCGCCGCCTGCTCAAGGCGCAGCAACTGGCGGGTTTCCTCCAGTGCCTGCTCCTGCAACCGCTCCTTGGCCGAGCGCTGGCGCAGCTGCACGGCCGATTGCTGGCTGAAGAGCAGCAACAGGCGGTTGCGCAGGGCGGGAGTGTGCTGTTGGATGGCGGCCAGCGTGGCCGGATCGCGGGTCATGATCTGCACGTCCGCCTGCATGTAGCGGACGGCGTCCTCGTCGCTGAGGTTGACCACGAACGCCGGCTCCAGGGCGTGGTACAGCGCCGGTGCCTTGTTGACCACCTTGCCCTTGCCCTTGCCTTTCCCGTTGGAGATCGCGGCCACGGCCTGCGCCTGTTGCCACCAGACGTAGCCACCGGCTGCCGCGCCGGCCAGTAGCAGGGCGAGCAGGATCCAGACGACCGTGCGCCTGGGGCGGCGCCTGGGTTTGGCGGGGGCAGGGGCGGGGGCAGCGTTGGCGGTGGGGTCGGCCACGTGTCGGGTCTCGTGTCGGTTTCCCGTTCACAAGCAAGACCCGTGCCGGATGTCCGGCCGACTCGGTGCCGGGGTTTTGACGGCCGCAGCGGGCGGCCGTCAGGCGTAGGTATCGAGCAGACGCGCGCGGCGTGGCTGCGGGCCCGGGGCGCCGGTCGCCGTGGGCGCTTGGCCCGGCTCGTGGGCGTCACCGCCCTGCGTCGGAGGGGCGTCGCCGCGCGGGGAGCGGCGCGAATCGCCGCCATCGCCGACCTGGGCCTGCACCAGCTGCAGGCCGTGCTGGGCCAACTGGTCGCGCAGGCGCGACAGCCCCCCTTCCAGGGCTTGGCGGACATCGGCATGTGTCGACTGGAACTCGGCGCTGATGCGCTGGCCGTCGATGTTCAGCACCAGGTCAATGGTGCCGAGATGGTCCGGATTGATGCGAATGCGCGCCTCGCCCATGCCGTGCGCGGCCATCCAGGTCACGTGGGTGCCCAGGCCGTCGTCAAAACCGGCGTTCGGGTCGGCCGGCATGGCCAGCGCGGGCGGCGGGGCACTGGTGGCGGAAGCGTGGGAGGTGGCCGATACCGGCGCGGCGGCGCCCAGCCATGCGGGCGTGGCCGGTGTCGGGTCGCCGGCGTTGGCGGCGTCGGTGGGTGTCGCCGCGTCGGTGGCCACGGCCAAGGTGACCAGGTCGGCCACGGCGGGCGGCAGCGCGGCACTGGCGGTGTTGGCGGACGGGGCGGGCAAGACGGTCATGCCGGGTGGCATGGTCGCCGGACCGTCGCGCCCCGGGGCGCTGCCGGCCGCGGTCTGCGTGGCCATCGTCGAAGTGGCGTTGGCCCGGCCTTGCGCGGTCGCCAACGGGCCGTCGCCGGGCAGGTCGCCCATTGCGGCCAGTCCAAACGGCGGGGCCACGGCCTCTGCCGCGCTGCCCGTCGTGGCCGGAAGCGCGCCGGCAGCACCCAGCGCCGCACCGAAGCCTGCCGTCGCGGCGGATGTCCCGACGGCGGACGGCCTGGCCCCGGCCGTCAGCGCCAAGCCGGCAACGGCGCCGGTGGTCCCGGGCGCTGCCGCTGCGGTCGCCGGCGCGGCCACGCCGGTCGCGGTGACGGCGGCCTGCGACAACAGGGCCAGCAGTTGCCCCGGATCCGGTGCGGCGTGATCGGCTGTAACCGTCTCCGCGGCCCCGTCGCGGGGGTCCGTGGAGGGGGCTGTGGGGGTGGGCGTGGCGGACGTCGTCGTGTCGGTCGGCTCCATCAGGCGCTCGAACGACGATGGGGATCCTCCGCTCTCGGCATCGACCGACGCGGCCGCGCCGCGCGATCCCGCCGCATCCGGCATCGCCACTGTTTGCGGCGCACTGGCGGCGGTGGCCACGGCCGACCCCATCATGCCTCCGGCTCCGCGTCGGCGGCCAGGCGCTCGCGCGCACGGCGCGCGCCCAGGTCGTCCAGCTCGCGCTGCCCGAGACGCTCGCCGTGGCGAACTTCCTCGGCACGGTAACTTGCGGCCAGCTTCTCCAGCACATGGGTGTCGCGGCTGGCCAGCATCAGCCGTGCGCGTTCGACATCGCAACTCAACCGGCTGTGGTCGACCACGCGGCTCTGTTCGACCACCGCCGCATCCAGCCGTTCGCGGAACGCCAGCCGGTTGGCCAACAGGGCGGGGTGGGTCACCGTCGCGGTCGGGGTGGCGTATTCGGCGGCGTAGCGCTGCAGCGCATCCAGCCGGGCCTGCTGCTCGGCCAGCGCGCGATCGCGCTCGGCCAGTTCGCGGGCCACCGAGTCCTGGCGTTCTTGCACCACTTTGAGCAGGGGATTCAGGCGTTGCGAGCGCATGTCAGCGTTCCGGTGCGTTCAAGGGGAAGGAGGCGGCCGGACCATCGTCCAGCAGCCGTGCCAGGGCGTCGCGGCTGGCGGCCACGTCGGCCGCCTCGTCCACGTCCTGGCCGAGGAAATCGAGGATCGCCGGCCAGCGCGCCAGCGCTTCGTCCACCACCGGGTCGTTGCCGCGCTGGTAGGCGCCGATGGCGATGAGGTCGCGCTGCGTGTTGTACGCGGCCATCAGCCGCTTGAGCTTGCGGATGCGCTCGCGCCACGGCGCGTCGGTGATGTCCTGCATCACGCGGCTGACCGAGACTTCCACGTCGATGGCCGGGTACTGGCCGGCATCGGCGATGCGGCGGGTGAGCACGATGTGGCCGTCAAGGATGGCGCGTGCGGCGTCGGCGATCGGCTCCTGCTGGTCGTCGCCCTCGGTCAGCACTGTGTAGAACGCGGTGATCGAGCCGAGGCCCGCCGCGCCGTTGCCCGCACGCTCCACCAGCGCCGGCAGCTTGGCGAACACCGACGGCGGGTAGCCGCGGGTGGTCGGCGGCTCGCCCACCGACAGGCCGATCTCGCGCTGCGCCTGGGCAAAACGCGTCAGCGAATCCATCAGCAACAATACATGCAGCCCTTGGTCGCGGTACCACTCGGCGATGGCGGTGGCGCGCAGGGCGCCGTGCAGGCGGGCCAGCGGCGGGCGGTCGGCCGGCGCGGCCACCACCACGGCGCGGCGCAGGCCTTCCTCGCCCAGCGTGGCCTCGACGAAGTCGCGCACTTCGCGGCCGCGCTCGCCGATCAGGCCGACCACGATCACGTCGGCGGCGGTGAAGCGGGTCATCATGCCCAGCAGGGTGGACTTGCCCACGCCGGAGCCGGCGAACAGGCCCACGCGCTGGCCGCGGCCGATCGGCAGCAGGGCATTGATCGCGCGCACGCCCACGTCCAGCGAGCGGGTGATCGGTTCGCGCGTGAGCGGGTTGATCGCCGCGCCGGCCAGGCCGACCCAGTGTTCGGCGCGCAGTGGGCCGCGGCCGTCCAGGGGCACGCCATCGCTGTCGATGACACGGCCCAGCAGGCCATCGCCCACGGCCACTTCGCCATGCTGCCGGGCGCCCACCACGCGGGCATTGGGCAGCAGGCCGGCGATGTCGGCGGTGGGCATGAGGAAGGTGCGGTCGCCGGAGAAGCCGACCACTTCCGAATCGATCCAGCGGCCGCCGGAAATCTCCACCTGTACCCGCGAACCCAGCGGCGCGCTGCAGCCGGTGGCTTCCAGGGTCAGTCCGACGGCGCGGCGAAGCACGCCCTCGCGGGCCAGGCCCAAGGCGGGCGGGGCCGGCTGCATTGCGTCCAGTTGCGCCGCCAGGCGCAGCTGGCGTGCGGCTTCCCAGCGGTCGGCGGCCACGGTCGTCATGCCGCGCCTCCGACCACCTTTTCCAGCATTGAATCCAGGCAGCTCTGCAGGCGTGCCTGCAGGGTGCCGTCCACGCGCAGGCCTTCGCTGTGCAGGCGCAGCTCGCCGCGCGCCAGCCCGCTGTCGTTGGTCAGGCGCACGCCGCTCAGGCCCGCCAGGTGCGGGGCCAGCACGCCCAGGTCGTCGGGGTGCAGGCGCAATTCCACCTCGCGCTGGGTCGTGCCGACGGTATCCAGGGCTTCACGCACCAGGTCGGCCAGCAGCGTCGGGTCGGCGATATAGGTGCAGCCCAGCAACACGCCGGCCACGCGCACCGCCAGATGGCCCAGCGCATCGGCCACCTCGCCGTCCAGCCGCGCCAGCGGTCGGGTGAAGCCGTCGAGGATGCCTTCGATCTGCGCCACGACGCGGCGCACCTCGGCCTGTCCGGACGCCAGCCCCTCGGCATGGCCTTCGGCCAACCCGCGGCGGTAGCCCTCTTCGCGCGCGGCCTCTTCCAGCGCCTGCAGTTCCTGCACGCTGGGCAGTGGGGCCGGCGCGTTGGCCGCGGCCACCGTTGCCAGCCCCGGGGCATGCCAGCGCACTGCGGTGGCGGCGTTCATACGAAGGCCTCCGCCTTGGCGGTGAGCTGGATGGCGCCGGTTTCAGCCATGCGCCGCACGATCGTCAGGATTTCCTTCTGCGCGGCTTCGACCTCGGCCAGGCGCACCGGACCGCGCACCTCGATGTCCTCGAGCAGCATTTCGGCGGCGCGTTGCGACATGTTGGAGGTGATCTTGTCGCGCACCTTGCCGTCGGCGCCGCGCAGGGCGATGGCCAGGCGGTCGGTGGGCACGTCGCGCAACACGGTCTGCATCGCGCGGTCGTCGATCTCGGCCAGGTTGTCGAAGACGAACATCAAATCGCGCAGCTGCACGCTGAGCGTTTCGTCCAGCCGGTGGATGTCGCCCAGGATTGCCTCGTCCTGGCCGCCGTCCATGAAGTTGAGGATGTTGGCCGCCACCTTGACCCCGCCAATGGTGGAGGACTTGATGTTCTGCGCGCCGGCGAACTGGCGGGTCATCACGTCGTTGAGCTCGTTCAACGCGTGCGGCGGGATGCCGTCCAGCGTGGCGATGCGCAGCAGCACGTCGGGGCGCACGCGCTCGCCCAGGCACTTCAGCGTTTCCGCGGCCTGGTCGGGGTCCAGGTGCGACAGCACGATGGCGATGATCTGCGGGTGCTCGTTGCGCACCAGGTCCGCCACCGCGCGCGGCTCCATCCACTTCAGCGTGTCCAGGCCGGACGTGTTGCGGCCCAGCAGGATGCGGTCGATCAGGCTGCTGGCGCGGTCTTCGCCCAGCGCCTGCACCAGCACCGCGCGCACGTATTCGTCGGCGCCGGGTCCCAGGCCGCCGGGTTGTTCCAACACGTCGACGAAGTCATCGAAGACGCTGAGCACTGCATCGCGCGAGACGCCGCCGACCGAGGTCATGGCCACGCCCAGCTTCTGCACTTCCTTGGCACCCATGTGCTTGAGCACTTCCGCCGCCTGCTGCTCGCCAAGCGAGAGCAGGACGATGGCGGCGCGTTGCACGCCGGTCAGGTTGGCGGTCTGGGAGGTATCAGCCATCGGATTCGACCAGGTCGCGGACCACCTGCGCCACGCGCTTGGGGTCGGTGTTCACGGCGGTGCGCGCCACATCCAGCTTCTCCTCGAAGCTGGCGGCCTTGCGTGCCGCCTCCGGGTCGCGGGTGCGGGTCGGTTCCGGCGCCTGCAGCGGCATCGGCTCATCGACCACGGTGGCGACGGTGTAATGCGGCTTGGGCGCCAGCAACTGGCGGAAGGCCGGGCGCAGCACCACCCAGATCACCAGCAGCACGGCCAGGCCGCCCAGCACGGTGCGCAACAGGTCGCGCGCACCGGGCTTTTCCCACAGCGGAGCGGCTTGCGGTTCGGCCTGCGGCGCCCCCGCGAACGGTGCGTTGACTACCGAAACGGCGTCGCCGCGGGCCGCGTCGAAACCGATCGCCTGTTGCACCAGGGTCTGGATCCGGGCCAGTTCGCCCGCGTTGAGCGCGCGCGTGGTCGGCTTGCCGCTGCTGGCCGCGCCCGGGAGGTTGTCGACCAGCACTGCCGCGGTCACCCGGCGAATGCGGCCCGTGGCCTGGCGGGTATGGGTCAGGGTACGGTCAAGCTCGTAGTTGCGCACCGCCGTACGCGAGGTGGCGCCACCGTCGGCGGCGGGCGTGGCCGCCGTCGCCGCCGGCACCGACACCGGCGTGGTGCCCGCCGGGTCCGGTGTGTTGCTGGCGCTGCCGGGCACGCCCTGCGCCGCAGCCGTCGGCGCGGCCGCCAGACGCCCGTTTTCGGAAATCTGCTCGCTGCGCACGCGCGCCGGGTCCTGCCCGTAGATCTCGCGGGCCTCTTCGGTCTGGGAGAAGTCCATGTCGACGCTGACCTGGGCGCTGACGCGGCCGGGGCCGGTCATCGGCTCCAGCAACGCCTGGATGCGCTGCACGTACACCGCTTCCTGGCGGCGCTGCTGGTCGAACTGCTTGGCGCCGCGGGCGGCCTCGCTGTCCGGGTCGGGGTTGGACAGCATGCGGCCGAACTGGTCGACGACGGTGACGCGGTCCGGGGCCAGGTCGGGGATGCTGGAGGCCACCAGGTGCAAGATCGCGTCCACCTGGCCCGCTTCCAGTGCGCTGCCGGCCTGCATCTGCAATACCACCGACGCGCTGGCCGGCTGCTTCTGCCGGGTGAACGCGCTGGGTTTGGGCAGGGCCAGGTGCACGCGGGCCTCGCGCACGGGCCGCAGCTGGCCGATGGTGCGCGCCAGTTCGGTTTCCAGCGCGTGCTGGTAGCGGGCGTTCTCCACGAACTGGCTGGTGCCGAATCCCTGGTCGCCCTGCATCATCTCGAAGCCCTTGTCCTGGCTGGCCGGCAGGCCGGCGGCGGCCAGTGCCAGCTTGGCCTGGCCCAGTTGTTCCTGTGGCACGGCCAGGGCACCGCTGGTGCTGTCGATCTTGAACGGAATGCTGGCGGTACGCAGCAGTGGACCGACCAGAGTTCCATAGACACTCAGTCGCCGCTCTGCGCGTAGCGCTTTTCGAACTCTACCGGTGACATGCCGCCAGCGGAACCATGCCGGCGAATCGGGTTGTAGAACATCTCGATGTAGTCGAACACGTCCGAAGCAGCAGTGGCTCGCGTCGGGTAGATCTGCCGCTTGATCCGCTCCTTCTTCAGGACGCTGAAGAAACTCTCGGCCACGGCGTTGTCGTGGCAGTTCCCGCGACGGCTCATGCTCGGCACCATCCGGTGCGCCTTCAGGAACGACTGCCAGTCGTTGCTGGTGAAC
>NZ_VLKP01000012.1 GCF_007830115.1 Aerolutibacter ruishenii
CGCAGGCGCGGTAGCCGCAACTCAACCGGATCTCCGAACACCGGCAGATCCCGAACCCGGCGCATTGTGCGGTCGTGGATCGCTTCAACCCGGCCGCCACACCCCATGCAGGTTCGCGCCACTCCAGGTTCTGGTGCCAGCTCCACCACCAGCCAGCGCAGCGCCCCACGCATCTCGTGACGCCACTCCCCAACCCGGTAGCCCACCCAGCCACCCAGCTGGGCCATACAATCCCCTTCGGCCACGGCCGACCCCTGTTTGTAGTCTCGACAACCACAAATTAGCCGGGTCGGCCGTGCGCCTCTCCCTCAGTTGGGAGAAGAACCAACAAAAAGCCGCATCGCTGCGGCTTTCTGCCTGACTCGTGCCGCGGCCGGCGCCGCGAACGGCGTCCGGCGCGTGGCTGGGTGGATTTAAAGCGCCTCGGCGACCGGCATCGGTGCCGCCGGCGTGCGCGCCGCGCGGGCAAAGCGCGAGGACAACGCCTTGCGCAGCGCCTCCAGCCCCTGGCTGCGGCCGGCGACCTTGAGCAGCGCGTAGCCGTCCAGCGCGAAGTCCATCACGTCGCTGCCCAGCGCCACGTCGGTGTCCTGCGCGCGCTCGGCCAACTGCTGCAGGCGGTGCACGATGGGGCGCAACGTGTCGAGCGCCGCCAGGTCGGCCTGCGCCTCGGCCAGCGACATGCTGGGCGGCACGATCTGCGGGTTGTTGCGCAGCACCACCAGCGTCTCGCGGCAGAACTCCTGCGACTTGCCGCCCATGCGGGCCAGGCGCTTGCGCTCGTCGACGTCGAGCGCGACCAGGCCGCTCAACTGCGCTTCCAGCGTGGTGAGGGTCTGCTCGATGGCCGCGATCTGCTCGGCGGAGTAGGAAAGGGAAATCAGGTTCTGTGACACGGCAAGTTCCTTTGCATTCCTTGTGATGATCCCGGCAGACGCTGGAATGAGGTGCGCCTGCGCGGGTGTGCCCTTGTCGCCGTCCGGTGGCGCGGGTCCCGTGGCCTGTAGGGCGGTGGTGGGCGGGGCGGAGTGTTGCAGAGGGGCGGGGGTGATGCAAACGCGGGTGCGACGCCGGCATGGAGCTTCCCTCGTCGGGCACAATGGCCCATCGGCCGGACTGGAGACCCCGAATGCCCCTGGACCTGACCTCGTTCGAAAAGGTCACGGGGCTCCTGCGCGAAGGCCTTGCCCGCTACCAGCAGGACACCACCGACACCCAGATCCGTGACGGCCTGATCCAGCGCTTCGAGTTCACCTACGAGATCAGCCACAAGATGCTCAAGCGGCATCTGGAGGCCACTTCGCCTTCGCCGGAGCAGTACGACCAGATGGCGTTCCAGGATCTGATCCGTTCCGGCAACGAGCAGGGCCTGCTGCTGGGCGACTGGCCACGCTGGCGTACCTACCGCGACATGCGCGCCCGCACCAGCCATACCTATGACGAGGACGTGGCACTGCAGGTGGTGGCTGGCTTCCCCGCCTTCCTCGATGAGGCCGCGCACTTGTTGGCGCAGATTGCGTACCGGCAGGCATGAGCACCACTGATCGCTCGCGCATTGATGTGATCCCGATGCAGGGGCATCGACACCGCGAACCTGAACGCTCAGATATCCTTTCAGTTGGCTGACATCTTCAAGGAAGAGCAAATGAACCCTCAAACACCGCAGGCGCCCCAATGGCATCTGGGCGCGGTCAGGCGTGCTAGAATCCCTGCCAACAATGCCCGCCAAGGCTATGCCCGTCCCCGGACAGGTATCCTCAAATCGGCGGGCTACTTTTTTGGGGCGGCGGCATGAAATTCGCCAAACCGCCGATTTCCTTCGATGACATGGTCCGGCGCTGGCGGGATCGCGGCATGGTCATCGATGACCCGGCTGGCGCGGCCCAGTATCTGGCCCACATCAACTACTACCGGTTTGCGGGTTATGTCCTTCCTTTCGAGGAGGATCACGCCACGCATGGCCTCAAGTCGGGAACACGATTTGAGGATGTGCTCAACCTGTATGTTTTCGACCGGGAATTGCGCCTGCTCATGCTCGATGCCATCGAGCGCATCGAGGTTTCCCTCCGGACGCAATGGGCGTATCACCTTGCCCATGCCACCGGACCACACGGCTACCTCGACATACGCAATGCCGCATCGGCCAGAAACTTCGCCAGCCAGCTGGCTTTGTTGGAGCGGGAACTGGATCGCTCGAGGGAAGCTTTCATCTCGCACCATAGGAGCAAGTACACCGATCCAGACCTGCCGCCAGTCTGGGTCGCCTGCGAGGTCATGTCGTTGGGGCAACTATCGCAGTGGTATACGCTGCTGCGCCCACTGAGCCTGCGCAAGAAGATCGCGGCTACTTACGGCTTGGACCAGCAGGTGTTGCAATCCGTCCTACTGCATCTGAGCTACGTCCGTAACCTTTGCGCGCACCACAGCCGGCTGTGGAACCGCGAAATGGTCATCACCTTTTCGGTGCCGAAACGGCCATCAGCCCTGCGAGCCTCTATTGCCGATCCGTCTTCGCGCCAGATATACAACTCGTGCTGCGTGATTGCGTGGCTGATGCAGCAGGTCAATCCGGGTAACCATTGGCGCAGCCGGTTGGCGGACCTGTTGTGTCGCCATCATGTGGACATGGCGGCCATGGGGTTCCCAAAGGGATGGCAATCCCAACCCCTCTGGGCTCCGAGCACGCCGGTCTAAGCCTTTTTCCCCCAGCCCCTTCCAACGCCTGACGTATCCTCTACGTAGCACCAACGCCGCACACAGGGGAGCACCACGTGGCCGACACCGGACTGGACGCAGCCGACGCCTTCATCAGCAAGTGGCAAGGCGTCACCGCCTCCGAGCTGTCCACCTCGCAGAGCTTCCTGTCCGACCTGTGCCGCCTGCTGGGCGTGGACACCCCGCACCCCACGCCCGAACAGGACTACATGTTCGAGCGGCCCATCACCTTCCGCCACGGCGACGGCAGCAGCAGCGCCGGCCGCATTGACCTGTACCGGCGCGGCGTGTTCGTGCTGGAGTCGAAGAAGCTCAAGGCCGCCACCCACACCAAGGGCTTTGACGATGCGCTGCTGCGCGCCCGCAGCCAGGCCGAGGCCTACGCCCGCGCGCTGCCCGCCAGCGAAGGCCGCCCCCCGTTCGTGGTGGTGGTGGACGTGGGCAACCGCATCGAGCTGTACGCCGAGTTCTCCCGCTCCGGCGCCACCTACACCCCGTTCCCCGACCCCAGCAGCCACCGCATCGCGCTGACCGACCTGCGCCGCGACGACGTGCGCGAGCGCCTGCGCAAGCTGTGGACCGACCCGCTGTCGCTGGACCCCAGCCGCGAGTCCGCGCGCGTCACCCGCGCCATCGCCGCGCAACTGGCCGAGCTGGCCAAGTCATTGGAGAAGAGCGGCCACCCCGCCGAAGCCGTCGCGCAGTTCCTGATGCGCTGCCTGTTCACCATGTTTGCCGAAGACGTGAAGCTGCTGCCGCACGACAGCTTCCGCGACCTGCTGCAACGCCACGCCGAACAGCCCGACATCGCCATGCGCATGCTGGCCCAGCTGTGGCGCGACATGGACGCCGGCGGCTTCTCCGCCGTGCTGGCCAACGACGTACTGCGCTTCAACGGCAAGTTGTTCAAGCAGCCCGACACCCTGCCGCTGGACGCCCCCCAACTGGCGCTGCTGATCGACGCCGCCCGCGCCGACTGGAAGCACGTGGAGCCGGCCATCTTCGGCACCCTGCTGGAGCGCGCCCTCAGCCCCGGCGAGCGCCACAAGCTGGGCGCCTACTACACCCCGCGCGCCTACGTGGAGCGGTTGGTGCTGCCCACCGTGATCGAACCGCTGCGCGCCGAGTGGAGCAACACCCAGGCCGCCGCGCTCACCCTGGCCGCCGAGGACAAGCCCGACGAAGCCGTGGCCGAACTGCTCAAGTTCCACCACCGCCTGTGCACCGTGCGTGTGCTGGACCCGGCGTGCGGCAGCGGCAACTTCCTGTACGTGACGCTGGAGCACCTCAAGCGCCTGGAAGGCGAAGTGCTCAACGCGCTGGACGAACTGGGCCACCGCCAGACCGGCCTGGCCCTGGGCGGCGAACGCGCCGACGCCATGGCCGGCGAAACCGTGGACCCGCACAACCTGCTGGGCATCGAACTGAACCCGCGCGCCGCTGCCATTGCCGAAGTGGTGCTGTGGATCGGCTACCTGCAATGGCACTTCCGCACCCGCGGCGACGTGAAGCCGCCGCAACCGGTGATCCGCGACTTCCGAAACATCGAGAACCGGGATGCGGTGTTGGCGTATGACCGGGTGGAGTATGTGACCGACGAGAAGGGCGTGCCGGTTACCCGCTGGGATGGCAAGACCATGAAGCCCTCGCCGGTGACCGGCGAGGACATCCCCGACGAAACCGCGCGCGTGCCGGTGGAGCGCTACGTGAATCCACGCAAGGCGGCGTGGCCGGAGGCGGATTTTGTGGTGGGGAATCCGCCGTTTATTGGAGGCTGGCGCATGCGTGCCGCGCTGGGCGAGGGTTACGTCGATGCGATCTGGTCGACATACCCGAAGATTCCACCGAAGGCAGACTTGGTGATGTTCTGGTGGGACAAGGCTGCGGAGTTGGTTCGCTCCGGTGTATTGGAACGTTTTGGCTTCATCACGACCAACAGCATCGGCCAAGTGTTCCAGCGTCGTGTTATCGAGAATCACGTAGCGGCCAGTGAACTGCCGTTGGGGATCGTCTTCGCAGTTCCCGATCATCCTTGGGTCGATTCCGGTGACGGGGCAGCGGTCCGCATTGCGATGACGGTTGGGCAGGCTGGCGCCAAGCCCGGTCGCCTTGCGCAAGTAATTGCGGAAGAGGCGAGTGAGGAGGAAATGGTTGTTTCCGTCGCAGGCCGAGCCGGCGTCATCAATGCAGATCTAACTATTGGCGCAGACGTCTCTTCTGCGAAGGCCCTCAGGTCCAATGAGGGGCTGTCATCGCCCGGCGTGCAGCTTTATGGCTCAGGCTTCATCATCGATGCGGAAACTGCCAAGCAGATGATCGTCGCCGTCACGAGTGGTCGGGGTGCTCGTGTGATCAGGCCGTATGTCAACGGTCGAGACCTTATGCAGGTTCAGCGAGGAGTGTTCGTCATCGACTTCTTCGGAATGGATCGTGATGAAGCCGCATTGGTGCACCCCATGGCATACCAACGGGCTCTCGATTATGTGAAACCAGAACGCGACCAGAACCGGCGAGCTGCGATTCGGGACAAGTGGTGGCGTTTTGGCTGGGAGAGGCCAGTAATGCGAGCCGCGACAGATGGGCTGAGTCGCTATGTCGCGACGGTCGAAACGTCCAAGCACCGTGTATTTGTTTTTCTTTCGGAAGAGACGCTTCCTGACAACATGCTAACCGTCATCGCAACTGATGACGCAAGCATTCTCGGTGTGCTGTCCAGCATCACTCATGTCACGTGGGCACTTGCTGCAGGTGGCCGGCTGGGTGTTGGTAACGATCCTAGATACAACAAGACGCGTTGCTTTGAGCCGTTCCCGTTCCCGGCGGCAGGTGAAAACCACGAAGACCTCATCCGCATCCATGCCGAACACCTCGACACCCACCGCAAGCGCCAGCAGGCCGCCCACCCCGACCTCACCCTGACCGGCATGTACAACGTGCTGGACAAGCTGCGCAGCGGCGAGCCGCTGACCGCCAAGGAGCGCACCGTGCACGAGCACGGCCTGGTTTCGGTGCTGCGCCAACTGCACGACGACCTCGACGCCGCCGTGCTCGACGCCTACGGCTGGTCCGACCTCACTGCGCTGCTGCGCGTGGCACACGGCAACGACGCCCCGGCCGAGGGCCAGACCCGCGACGACGCCAAGCGCGCTTTCGACGAAGCCATCCTCGAACGCCTGGTGGCGCTCAACGCCGAGCGCGCCGCCGAGGAAGCGCGCGGCCTGGTGCGCTGGCTGCGCCCCGAGTTCCAGAACCCGCAGGCGCGCGCCGCCGACGCCCCGGCCCCGGAGCAGGGCACGCTTGACGCCGGCACCGACGACGCCAGCGACGACACCGCCGCTGCCGCGCCCATCGCCAGCAAGCCGCAGCCGTGGCCCAAGGACACCGTGGAGCAGGTGCGCGCCGTCGCCGACCTGCTCGCCGCCAGCCCCGCGCCGCTCTCGCTCGATGAGATCGCCGGTCGCTTTACTGGCCGCGGCCCGTGGAAGAAGCGCCTGCCGCAGTTGCTGGAGATGTTGGTGGCGTTGGGTAGGGCGCAAGTGCAGCATGGAATGTATCTAACGGCCGGCTAAGGCCACGATGGGGCAATGGCCGGAATCAGGCTGGTCGATGTTCAACATGGGGAGGGGGGGTCATGCAGCAAGAAACTACGGTTGCAGAGAATGCGCAGGCAAACGAAAGCGTGGAGAAGCGTGGGCTGATCTACCGGCTCTTTGCGGGCTATCGCACATGGCGTGCGTCGATTGAGGCCCACCCTGTTTGGGGGGTGTTGTTAGGTGGCATGCTCCTTCTGTTGGGCGTCGCGGGGAGTGAAGCATACGGATGGGCCCGGTCAAAGGTTGTGGGGCCAGATGAGTTTCTCGTGCAGATCGAGGAAACCCAGAAGCGTGAGTTCGATGAGATCAAGAAGAATCTGGGGCAGATCCGCAGTTCGATGAATGATGCGGGTCGTGACGCATTCGACAACGTCAAGAATGCTGTTAATGCTTTGGAGAGCACCAATAACGGTCTTTTGCAGCAGATTCAGTTGGCAAAGCAGGAGAACGAAACGCTGCGCAAGATCGTGCAGGATTCCAAGGGGATCAGCGGGGGCTATGACTTCATTCTTACCGAAGAATCGGGAATCAAGCTGGATGAGGTGACCACTGTCGGATTACAGCACGTTAGCTCTGGAACGGCCGCGGTGAATTTGTCGTCAGCAAAGAACCAGAGCGGAAATTCATCCGCCTACTTGCATAGCGGTGAATCGTTATCGTATGTGGATGCTGCAGGGCGTAATTGCCGCCTTGTGGTCATGACAGTGAAGTCGGGGCGTCCGGGGACTGCATCTTTCTCTAGGTCCTGTGCCTGATGAAGGATCGCCGTGGTCATGGCATGGGGCCATGGCCATGGTCATGCTTGGGTGCGAGTTGGACCAATGGATATTCTGATCTTCATCGGTCTTGCCGCTCTGCTTCTTCTGCTGTTCTTCGGCGGTTTGGCGTTTGTCCACGGAGTTGTCTCCGCGCTTTTGACCCTGCTGTATCCCCGTCGTTATTGCCGCTGCGAGAAGTCCGATGACGGCAATTGAACTGAACGATCTTCTGGCCAAGACCGGGCTCGATCCGGCCCGCGTCATGGTCATGCGCCACCGCCCCACCGAGCCGGCGTTGCGCCGGGCATTGCCATGGCTCGCGCAAGATCGCCACGAGGTCTACAACGCCTACCAGTCGCAGCACGGCGAGCGTGTGGAGACGTCATTGAGCCGTGCGACGCACCTGGCGTCCTTCATCGGCAACGAGGCGCGCTGCGCGCTGTTCGTCGGTGTCTATGCGGTAGAGAGCTTCCGCCGCATCAGCTCTGACCAGTTCTGGACCATTCCGGAGAACCATGCGCTCAAAGCGCTCGGGACGCGTGGCCCCAGCGACGGCCGTGACTCGCTCTGGTTCGATCTGCGCCTGACGGATGCACTGGAGGCCTACAAGGGGCGGCTGGTGGTGGAATGGAGCGGCATCGAACGCGCGTGGTGGCGCTGGGCTGCCCGCAATGTGCTGCCGGTACAAGCCATCCACGGTGAATCGCTTCTGGTGCCGCCGGTGCCCGACTGGAAAGAACTCGTACTCAGTTTGCAGGAACTGCAGACATTACCAACCAGTTGGCGACAGGCGCTGTCCCACTGGCGCGGCATCTATTACATCCACGATCGCGCCTGCGGCAAGGGCTATGTCGGCTCCGCCTATGGCGCTGACAATCTACTGGGTCGTTGGAGCGGCTATGCCGCCACAGGACACGGCGGCAATCGCTGGCTTCGCGACCGCGATCCCGCCGAGTTCGTGTTCAGCATCCTGCAGCGCACGTCGCCCGATACGGAGGCCGAAGAAGTGATTGCGCTGGAATCGTCATGGAAAGAGCGATTGCATACCCGGCACCCAGTAGGGCTCAACGACAACTGAGCACATTGGATTTGAAGCCAAGATGGACAACCAATAGTAAGGAGACCACGTGGCAAAGTTCCTCAACACCAGTGCAACCAACTACTTCCTTGAAGAGCTCATCAAGGACGCCAAGGATCGTCTGATCCTGATCAGCCCCTACCTGAAGCTCAACGACAGGGTGAAGGAGCTGTTGGCGGACAAGAACCGCCTCAAGATCGACGTGCGCATGGTCTACGGCAAGAGCGAGCTGCAGCCGATGGAGATCAGCTGGTTGCGCGAGCAGAGCTACATCCGCACCAGCTTCTGCAAGAACCTGCACGCCAAGTGCTACCTCAATGAGGAGCTGTGCATCATCACCAGCCTGAACCTGTACGAGTTCAGCCAGGTCAACAACAACGAGATGGGCATCCTGATCCGTCGGTCCGAAGACGCCGAGCTGTACCGCGAGGCGTACGAGGAGGCCCAGCGCATCATCCGCATCAGCGACGAAGTGCGGATTTCGCTTGAGCGTGTCGAGGCCGACGAGCCGGCCAGTGCTGCGTACGAGGCCGAGCAAGAGTCGGCAGGTGACGAGGACGCGCCCGTGGGAAAGCTCACCACCTCCAGGCTCGCCCGCAAGCTGGGCCTGAAGACCGCTGAGTTGACGGAAAGGCTGCTTGCCACCGGTTTGTTGGAATTGAAGTCAGGCAAGCCGCACCTCACCGACAAGGGCAAGGAGGTCGGCGGCGAGTTCCGCATGAGTCCCAGGTTTGGTGGTTATTTCCTATGGCCTGACTCGCTGAGCGCATAGGCACGGACATGGGGCGGACAGGGGGAAAGCGTTGGTACGGACAGAAACAGGTTAAACACCGCCGCGACGATGCGCTGGCGCGCATGGACCCGCTGGCCTTTGAGCGCCTGATGGGCGACTACTACCGGGGGCTGGGCTACAAGGTTGATGGTTGTGGGACCGGCGGCCGCGCTAGCCAGCACGACGGTGGTATCGACCTGAAGTTGTACAAGGATGGCGAGTACACCGTCGTCCAATGCAAGCGCGAGAACGCCAATCAGGTCACCCATAACGTGATGCACCAGCTTCTCGGCGTGATGCTGACCGAGGGTGCGCACAAGGCAGTCGTGATCACCACGGGTGAATTCACCGACGCGGCGTGGAGCAAGGCGAAGAACGATGCGCGCATGCAGTTGATCGACGGTACGAAGCTGCGCGACATGTTGGGGCCGCTGCTACCGGCGGACGCTGCTCCCTCGCCGGTCACTCCCTCTCTGGCCGCGTCGTACTGGGGGCTGTCGGCGCCTTATCGTGAGCGTGTCAAAGCCGAGAGGGAGCCAGCGGGCGGTCGTCCGTCCCGGCGGCGCAAGAAGCAGGACGACGCGAGTGGACTCGTGGTCGTTGCTGCCGTCGTGCTCGCGATGCTGGTCTGGCAGTGTTCGCGCAAGGCTCCCGCTCCAGTGAAAACGTCCAGTCGTCCCGCGCAAGTGCAGCCGGCCGTAACGGAACGTCCTGTGTCTGCCACGTCCCCGACGCAAAGGAAGGATGCCGTCGCTCCGACGCAAAGGAATGACGCCGTCGCTCCGACAACCGGTCAGTCGCATCGCGTAGCCCCACCTTCCGGTGCGTATAGGAGCGACGAGGAAGCGGTAAAGGCGTACTTGGAAGCAATACCGGAGATGTGAATTCCCCAATGAACGCCCAGCCCAAGACCATCCAGATTGCGACACCGTTGGCCACTCGAGTTTGCGCTTGTGCTAGCCCATTAACCGCAAAGGACTTGCCATGAAAATTCTTCCTGCTGAGTTTGACGGTCACGCCATCCGCCGCGTCTATGACGAGGACACCGAAACCTGGTGGTTCTTCGTTGTTGACGTGGTCCAGGTTCTCACGCAGCAAGCGGATTACCAGGCGGCGCGGAACTATTGGAAGGTGCTGAAGAACCGTCTGGTGAAGGAAGGCAGTCAGTCGGTTACAGAATGTAACCGACTGAAACTGCCGGCCGCCGACGGCAAGTCCTATCTCACCGACGTCGCCACCGCCCAGACCCTGCTCCGTCTGGTCCAGTCAGTCCCCAGCCCCAAGGCCGAGCCCATCAAGCTGTGGCTGGCCAAGGTGGGCTACGAACGCATGCAGGAGTTGGCCGACCCTTCGCTGGCCCTGGACCGCGCCCGCGAGAGCTGGCAGCAGCACGGGCGCAGCGACAAGTGGATACAGCAGCGCATGACCGGGCAGGAGACGCGCAACAAGCTGACCGACTACTGGGCCGGCCACGGGGTCACGCCGGGCGATGAGTTCGCCATCCTCACCGATCTCATCCACCAGGAGTGGTCCGGGGTCAGTGTGAAGCAGCACAAGGGCATGAAGGGGCTGAAAAGCCAGAGCCTGCGCGACCACATGAGCGAGGCCGAGCTGATCTTCACCGCGCTGGCGGAGCTGTCTACCCGCCAGATTGCCGAGAGCGAGGACGCCACCGGCATGGGTGAATACAAGAAAGCCGCCAAAGCCGGCGTTGGTTTGGCCAAGCGTGCCCGTTTGGAGCTGGAGGCGCGGACCGGGGCCAAGGTGGTGTCGTCGGAGAACTTCCTGCCGCCCGGTGCGCAGCAGAAGGAGTTGCCCGCCAAGCCGCGAAGCGGGGGGCGTAAGCAGCCAAAGCCCAAGTGACATTGCCCTGTGAGCGCTTGTGCATGAAAACGGTCGGGCTTCATCAGCCGTTTTCCAGTTTTCGGAGATCAAAAAGTCACGCCGCCAAGATACGAAACTCCGTCGCCTTCGCCGCCGGTCGCACGGTGTTGTCCTCGCGGTGCATCGAACGCCTTGTGGCGCGCAACGCCGAGCGCGCCGCCGAGGAAGCGCGCGGCCTGGTGCGCTGGCTGCGCCCCGAGTTCCAGAACCCGCAGGCGTGCCCCGCCGACGCCCCGGCCCCGGGCAGGGCGGAAGCTTCGCCGCCGTGCATTGAACCGTGAACGCACATGTAATATTGCCGCCTACAACCCAAGGAGGGATGCGATGGCAAGGATGTGGGTGGTGCTGGGTGATTCAACGTCGAGTGGCGGCAAGGTGGTCACAGGCTCTCCGTTCACTGACATTGATGGAATGAGCGTTGCCCGGGTGTCGGACAAAGCGACATGTCTGCTTCACAAGGGCGTATTTCCTATCGTAGATGGCGATTCAACAACTATCATCGATGGTCAGCCGGTCGCGCTTCATGGTAGTAGGCTGGCTTGTGGCTGTTCCGTCTTGGCAGTTCAGCAAGTGCGGGTATACGTGGATGGGGGTGGCGCGAGAGCCGCCAACTCAGGGCCATCGACACAAACTGAAAGCTCACCGCACGTAGTAGAAAAGCTCTTTCATGAGCAGTATCGGGCCGTGGATATAGCGTCCGGAGAGCCCGTAGCGAATATGGCCTACCGAATAGACAGGGAAGACGGCACGTTTGTCACGGGCTTGACTGGCGCCGATGGATTGACGGGGCGCGTCTCAACAAGTCAGCCAGAACGGGTTCGGTTGACTTGGTTGTCAGTCTCATCCGACCAAGTCGGGGTGCCGGAACTGCATGCCACGGAGGGTTGCTGAATGTCGCAAGTAATTGCTGCCACGCAAACGACGCCCGGTTTGGAACCGACGAAGGTGCCGGTAACACCCTTGCGAACGGTGACCTACTTGTTCAATACAGGGACATGGGTTCCTGCCAATGTAGGGTCAAGTTCAGAGAAGTACCTCAAGATTCCGTATGAGGTTGCATTCGACGGGGTAGTTCAGCCGAAATCGCGTGGGTGGCCACAGCGGATCGTAGGTCGGACACCGTTCCGGGTTCAGGTGCCCGCTGGAACACAGGTGTCCTTGTTTTTGAATACCGACGCGCTGCCTGGCGCCCGGCACAAGCCTGTGTATGCCGTAAGGACGGGGCAGCGCGATGTCGTTGTCACGGTTTCAGAAACCAGGGGCACGGCGTTGGCGACACCGGACTCGCCCGTGTTCTCACATACTGCCGTAGATCCTCGGTCTGGAACGCAAACCGATTACTACAAGGCGCCGCTTCACGGAAACATCTGGGCACGGATATCCAAGGTCTACACTGCAGACGATGCACTGGCTTTGGTTCCGGCGAGCGCAGACGCAGGCGTTCGGGAAGCCGTGCTTTCGATCTATCGCGTGCTTGGCTCAACAACCCTTGTGGTGCGCTGTGCTGCGCCAGAGGGGCATCAGCTGGCTGTTGTTTTTGCCGATTCCGAGAATCCACGGCAAAACATCAGCAATTACACGTTGTTGAGGGATGGGCTGACAAGGGTCCACCCGCTCGGATTCTTTGCATTGATTGATGCTGCGCGTATTGCGGGCGCCACCCAGCTAAGTGTGACGTCGTGCTGGAGGCCGTCCCTTGGCTCAATCGCGCATCGGGCTGGATTAGGCTTGGATGTCAATATTATTGGAGATGCACAGGAGGACGTGCGCTTCAATCGCGCTGAGTTGATTGGACAGGGCCCTGACGTTCCGTGGGTAACGCCCGCTGAGGTGCAAAGCTATCGAGATCGTCGTGCGAATCGTGCAGCATGGGTTGAGGAGCTGGAGGGGAGTAAGCCACGGCTTGTTGCGGATTTTCAGCGTTTGCTTCGAGCATCTCCCCACATCAAGCAGGTCTTCGATCCTTGGTATATGGATGCAAACACGAAGGACGATGTTGCGCCGGCGTGCAACGAGCAGGTTTCAGTCAATGAGAAGCTGCACAACAACCATCTCCATATCACGCTTGATGTCCCAGGTGTTCTGTGAAGTACAGCAGTCCATGCGCGGCACTTTTCCTCGTGGCTTTAGCTGGTTGCCACGACTTTTACCTGGGTCAAGTGAATGAGATGGGGAGCTGTGGGTCGGAAGAACTTCGTAGCGACTGGAAGTCCATACGTTCGAAAGTGGCGAACTCATCGTCTGCCGCGCGGTTGATTCGGGCGATTGCATGCGCGCCGGAGTCAGATAGGCCGGTCGAGCATATCGGCGCGCACCTTGATGAACAGGTGACATTTGTTGCCTCCAGTACCGGCGACGAGGTCGAGGAGGTTAGGGTGTTGCCGCGTGCCTTGGCAAAGCGCGAAGTGTTTGCCTTCCTTGGCTCACCTGAGTTCCGCTACGGATTGGGAAGGCGGGAGCCTGGAGAGCTTGAACTCATCGCGCAGAATGAAGCCTGTATGGAAATGTTTGTGTTAGTGCATAAGGCCAATCGGCAGGATTGGGTTGTTAGTCGCTACGAAAGCGCGTGCGATTGAACAGACTCGGGCTTGTCGAACGAGCGGCTGGTCAACGGCTGCCGCACCATCAAGTCGCCCTACGGCAAGGAAATGGGTCTGTCACAGGCGGCGCTGGCGAAGTGGGCAGCGAGACGCCGAAACTTGGTGGTTCGCTGTTGGCCAAGGAGGGGAGTCAGTCGGTTACAAATTGTCACCGACTGAACCTCGCTGATGCTCACGAACCTCATCCACCAGGAGTGGTCCGGGGTCAGTGTGAAGCAGCGCGATGGCATGAAGGGCAACGGCCGCCAAGGCCGGCGGGCAATTCGCCAAGCGTGCGCGATTGGATCTGGAGGCGCGGACGGGCACCAGAGTGATGTCGTCGGACAGCTTCCTGCCACCCGTTACGGCCTCCAAATCACTGGGTGGTTGGCTAGGTACGCGGCACACTGCTTCGGCTCGCGCGGGCAGGCGGCAAGGGGAAGGAGCGTCAGGAGTGATAGCAGTGTTTTCATTTGTCCACCGCGGATGGGGCGAACCCCTGCACATGGATATGGATATGGTGGTGGTTCGGAAAGTGCTTGGCATGGGAAAGCATTCATTCTGCGACGATGTGAAACTCGGTGGCTTTGGCTACTGGCCTCACGGTGTTGTTCTCGCGCTGCATTTCCACGATGCCGTAATGCGACATGGTCTTGAGCGTGCGTGACAGGTTGCCAGGCTTGCGTCCGGTGGTCTGCGCCAGCTTTGCGATGGACTCGGGCCGGGTTTCGCGGATCACGTGTAGCAGGGCGCGATTGTCATCGCTGAGTACCTCGGCGAGTGACTTCATCGAGGTGAACCAGATTTTTGGGTCGCCGGGCTTGGGCTTGAGCGTGCCCTTGGCGATCGCCAGCGCGCGCGCCCGGATGGCCTGCTGCGGCGCAATGCCGATGGTCAACGACTTGGTGGTCCGGCGGGCGGGCTTCTTGGTCGGGGTAGTCATGGGGCTCTAGCCTCCCCCAGCACGCGGTCGACTTCAGCGAAGAAGTCCTGCAGCAGTTGGTGCGCGCTGGTGTAATCGTAGGGCACGCCCTTGTCGCGGGCGTGGCGGTGCTTGTGGTCGTAGGCGAGGATGCGTCCGGCGTACTTGAACTTCTTGGGTGGTTTGACGGCGTGGGCGTTGTCGAACCCGAGGATGCGGGTGCCATAGGGCTCATGCAGCGTCAGGCTGTAGGAGATGCCATGGGGAATCCCCGGGGCGGGCTTGACCCGCCAGGCCTCGATCTAGATCCAGTAGCCGCCGCCCTGGTCGAAGATGCTGCCGTGCAGGTCCAGCAGGGTTGAGACATCCGTGTCTTCGTGCATGGGGCAATAGTATCACCGGATGATATGAAGGGAATCTGATCCAATTCCCCCGGGTGGGAGCTGCTATCCTCCCGCCATCAGGGGAATTCATCCGCATGAACGAAGCTGAGACTCGGGCCGGACACACAGCGCTACGGCACGCGGTTATTACCACGCAATTTGTCAGGCCCAGGACGTTTCGTACAAGTCGAGTGTTGACAGCCACTGAGGGGTTTGCGCGATGAACGCAGAGCAAAAAGAACTCTTGGTCAAAGTGCCCGCGGTCACGCTGGGATTCTGGATCATAAAAATCCTGGCCACGACACTTGGCGAAACAGGCGGCGACGCTGTGTCGATGTCCATGAATCTGGGCTATCTCGTCAGCACCGGCATCTTCATGGTGATCTTCCTGGGTGCCGTTGCACTTCAAATCAAAGCGACCAGATTCCATCCATTCTTGTATTGGGCAACCATCGTTGCGTCCACTACGGTCGGCACCACGCTTGCGGACTACGCAACCCGATCCGTTGGTATCGGCTACACGGGGGGCACGGCGCTTCTTCTTGGCCTGCTGGCGGCTTCCTTGTTCATTTGGCACAAGGATCTTGGCCGGGTGGACATCAACTCGGTCAGCACGCCCAAGGCGGAGTTCTACTACTGGCTGACCATCATGTTTTCCCAGACGCTCGGCACCGCATTGGGTGACTGGACCGCGGATACCGCCGGGCTTGGCTACCTTGGTGCGGCTGCTATTTTCGCGGGCCTGCTGGCGCTGGTGGTCGCGCTTTACTATTTCACCGAGATTTCAAGGACGGCCCTGTTCTGGACGGCATTCGTCCTGACGCGGCCGCTGGGCGCCGTCGTTGGGGATTTCCTGGACAAGCCTACCGATCACGGCGGCCTGGGGTTCAGTCGCTACACGGCAACGGGTGTGCTCCTTGCCGCCATCGTTGTTCTGATCCTGGTGCTGCCGCAACGAGCAGCAAGCAAGCATCATTGAGTTGGAGCGAGCCCGCGATGGTCGACACGATTTGGAGAGCGTCATGAGCGAGATCGTTGTGATGATCAGTTACACCGCGCTACCCGGCCAATCGGAGGCCGCCCGACAAGCTATCTCCGCGCTGGTTGCCACGGTGCTTTCAGCCGAGCCGGAGTGCGCAGGCATCACCATGCTCCAGGGTTCCAGCGACGAAACGCGCTTTACGCTGATCGAGCGGTGGCCAAGCCGGGATATCTTCCTTGGCCCGCATATGCAGCAGCCGCACATCCAGTCTTTCATCCAGCAGGCCGGCGCGTTCCTGGCGGGGCCTCCTGACATTTCGTTCTGGCATGCAGCAAGCGCCGCGTAGGTTCCGGAGGAGAAAAGCATGTTCGTACCAATGTGGCTGATCGCACTGGCCGCTATCGTCTTTGCTGCCTTTGCCGTGTGGACATACCTGCTGGCCACGGGTCGCAATCCACTCCCATTCCCGGATCGTGGGTCGCGCATCTTCTCCACGCCGAACCCTGAAGCCAAGGAGGTGATGGTGGCCCTGCTGGCCCGTCATGGCCTGAGGGAGCGGTTCCAGGCCAACAGCAGCGGGATTCTGCGCTCGATCATGTGGGACGGGACGATCATCAACCAGTCCCCGCCGGACGTGAATGAGAAGCTGGGCCACGCCACCGCCAGCATTGGTCTGGTGGCAGACGACCCGGTGGCCAGCGCGAATGATGCGGCCGAGTTCCTGCGCTCGCGCGGCTTTGAGGCACGGGTGGTGCTGGATGCCGAACCGGCGTTGCCCATTGCATTCGTGGTACCCATGCCACGTCGGGCACCGTGCTGAATTTCCGCAAGCATGTGATTCATATGGTGCGGACGCAGGCGGTTGGGGCTGGTCGCGGGTAAGGGTGCGGTACCGGAACCGGCGCTGATGCCGGGTGCAACAGGAAGCATTGGGAGGACAGACATGAAAGCGCTGGCGCTGTTGTTCGCGGTAATCCCCATGGCCGCTTACGGTCACGAACCAAAACCGCAGGGAGATGCGCTCCCGAATCCCCAAAGTGACTACGTGGTTCGACTCGAGCAGATGACGGCCATCGAGGCCGGAAAGGGTGAAAAGATCCACCTCCTTCGAGGCAGCGAACACGGCTTCAAGGGCCTGTCCTTCATCCTCACGGAGACGGCGCCCGGTGGCGGGCCTCCGCTGCATACCCACGAGAGCGAGGAAGCGCACGTCCTGACATCTGGAACCATGTCCTACGTCATAGGCGGCCAGACGTTTGTTGTTTCCGCGCCGTACATCCTTCGGGTGCCTGCCAACACGCCGCATACCTTCATCAATGCAGGCAAGACGCCGTTGGCATTGACCGCGGTCTTTGACAGCGCCAACTACACATTCAAGCCGATTGCGGCGAATCCGCTACAGCAAAAGCCGGATGCGTCACCCTGAGCGGATATTGAACTTGCTATTGGGTTCGCAGTCGCAGGTAGTTATCCCTTGCGGACAATATCGACGGAGATTTCCACCGCAGGAACCGCTCCGCGGTTCTCCAGCCAGTGCGTCGTGTCCCTGTCCTCAGGCCAGCCGACGCCAGGGCCGTAGTCGGTGACGACGCCATTGCGGTGGTCGGTGATGGTCCCTTGCAGTATGTAGACCAGGCCCGGCCTGTCGACATGGTCGTGAAGCGGACCGAATACACCGCCGGACTCGATGGTGACTAGGCGCATGCGGAACTGGCGCCCGGTCATGCCCTCGATCTCGGGGCCGAGGTCCATGGTCGAAAGCAGCTGGACCGTCACGCCTTTCGTTTCGGGCGAAGCCTGTTCTTTGCTCACGGTGCCTCCGATACGGTTCCCGGGCAGGGCCACGTGCTGCAGTGACCCGGCGCCCACGTGCGGGGCGCCGGGCCTGGTTCAGAGGCAACTCACGTTCGGGTTGAAGTCGGCGAACAATCCCGACGGGTTGTGCTTCCACACCCACGCATGCAGTGTCCACGCGTTGATGTTGGGGTTCAGGTGGAACGTCTGCCCGAACAGCTCCGGCGGCACGGGGTTCAGTTCGGTAAACACGATGTATTCCACCGCCACCAGCTGCATGCCGCCGCCAGGCTTGGGCGCATAGACCAGCACTTCGGGGCGCAGCGGGTCCACGGTGCCGTCGGCCAGTAGGGTCTCATTGGCGTAGTGGTAGCCCATGCCGCCAACGGCGGGGTCGGGGTTGGCAATGCATCCGGTGATGGGTGTGTCCCAGCCGGCGGCCGCGGCCGCTTCCAGCGGATGGAGCGGTGCGGTGGCCCGGCGCAGTTCATTGACCACTGAGTTCAAGCGGTCGCTTTCGCCGGCAATGGCGGCGCTGGCGCAGAATGCACCGGCAATGACCGTGGCTGCCAACAGCAGCGGTTGCGTTTTCATCAGGAAGTCCTCGCGTGGGATAGGGGACCGGGCGTCGCCCGGCGGTAATGCCAACGGCCCCCAACCGCATCGGCGGACAACCACACGCCTGTTCATGCCCCGGCGGGCGACGAGCGGCATCACGCCATCGTGCGTTCCACTGGCATGCCTTGTGCGTGCCACGCCTCGAAACCGCCGGCCAGCGGCCGCACGCGCTTGAACCCGCGCTGCTGCAGCTCGCGTGCCAGCTTGGCTGCGGACGCCTCGTTGGGGCAGTCGCAGTACACGATCACTTCATGTTGCGGCTCCACGTCCAGTTCGCGCACGTGCGTGGCGCGCACGGCGCCGGGAATCCAGCCGGAGGCTTCGCGTTGTACGCTGGGGCGCACGTCCAGCACCAGCGGCGCAGTGCCTTCGTCGAACAGTTGCTGCAACTCCGGCACGGTGATGCGCGCCATGCGGATCAGGCGGATGAAGCGCTGGCGCTTCCACCACTTGTAGGCCACGAACAACGCGATGGCCGACAGCAGCGCCAGCACGCCCACGTGGCCGAGCGCTTCCAGTTGCGCCAGCACGTCGTTGACCGCGTCGTGGAACAGCGCGCCGGTGCCCACGGCCACCAGCGCCCACAACGCGGCGCCCAGGCCGTCGTAGAGCGCGAAGCGCAGCAGGCCGGTGCGCGTCTGCCCGGCCAGCGTGGTGGCCAGCGCGGCAAAGCCGGGGATGAACTTGGCCACCACCAGCGACGGCGCGCCCCAGCGTGCGTAGGTGTCGCGCGTGGTGGCCACGCACGAGTCGGGCGACAGCGACATCCGGCACATCAGCCGCACGAGGTGCGCGCCGAAGCGGCGGCCGCCGGCGTACCACAGGCCATCGGCCAGCAGCGCGGCCAGTGCGGCCACCAGCACGATGGGCCACAGCGGCTGCTGCGCTTCCACGGCCATCGCGCTGGCCACGATGATGGGCGGGAACGCCGGCACCGGCAGGCCGCCCTGGTCCAGCAGGACGGCGACGAACACGACCCACAGGCCGTAGTTCTGGATCAGGTGCAGGAGGGCGTCCATGGGCGGCGGGGCGGGGGCGAGGCGGCCAGTGTCGCCCAGTGCGCGCGACGATGGGATGCCGCGCGCGGATCGGTCCGGTGCGCGGGCGGAACGGTCAGGGCAGGCGCTGCATCACCGCGTCGGTCATGCGGTCGCAGCGGGCGCCCAGGAACGGGAACGCGCCGGTCACGGTGGCGGCCAGGGTGTCCTGCAGCGAGGCGCGCAACTGGCGGCGCGCGCGGTGCAGGCGGGTCTTCACCGTCTCAGGGCGCAGGCCGAGGCTGGCGGCGGTCTCTTCGACCGTGCATTCCTCGATCTCGCGCATGACGTACACCAGCCGGAACGGTTCGGGCAGGGCGTCGATGGCGTGCTCCAGCAGGTGCCGCACCTGCGCCAGCGCGGCGGCGGTGGCGGGGTCGTCGCCGGGGCCGCGGCCGGGGAAGGGGATGACGCGGGCGTCGTCGCGGGATGTCATGTCCATCGTCTCGATGTCCACCGTGGGGCGCCGTTGGCGCAGGCGGCCATGGGCTTCGTTGAGCACCACGCGGGTCAGCCACGTGGCCAGCGAGGCATCGCCGCGGAAGGTCGCGATCTTCTCGTAGGCGTGCACGTAGGCGGCCTGCACCACGTCCTCGGCTTCGGCATCGTCGTGCACCACGCCGCGGGCCACGCGGAACAGGCGCTGGTTGCAGCGCCGCATGATGTGGCGGAAGGCGTCGCGGTCGCCGGCCTGCACGCAGCGGGCCAGGGCGATGTCGTCCATGGCGGCGTGGTCGCGGGCGAGCGGGGTATCGGGCGGGGGCATGGCGTGGACTCCTGTGGGCATTGGATGCACGGGTAGGGGCGCGGTTCTCGGTTACAACTCCAGCGCGGCCAGGATGTCGCGGCGGTACGGCTCGTGCTCGAACTGGCCTAGCAGGCGCCGGGTCACCATCGTCACCCCCTGCATGTCGACGCCGCGAGAGGCGATGCAGTCGTGGCTGGCCTTGATCACCACCGCCGCGCCGCGCGGTTGCAGCACGCGTTGCAGGGTGTCGGCGATCTCGCTGGTCAGCCGCTCCTGGATCTGCAGGCGGCGGGCGTAGGCGTCCACCAGCCGCGCCAGCTTGGAGATGCCGACCACGCGTTCGCCCGGCAGGTAGGCCACGTGGGCCACGCCGTGGATGGCGGCCATGTGGTGCTCGCACACCGAGCGCACCGGGATGTCGCGCAGCAGCACCAGGTCGTCGTAGCCGGCGGGTTCGAAGGTGCGGCCGAGAAGGGCCTCGGGGTCGAGGGCGTAGCCGCCGAACCACTCCTCGTAGGCGCGGACCACGCGGGCGGGGGTATCGAGCAGGCCTTCGCGCGCGGGGCGGTCGCCGGCCCAGCGGATCAGCGTGCGCACGGCGGCCTCGGCCTCCTGGCGGGTGGGGCGCGGGGCGTCGATGGATGGGGTCGGCAACGTGGCGGCGGTTTCGACCGAGTGCAGGTGGGCGTCGAGCATGGCGGCATGACCTCTACGGCAAGGATATTCCGGTAGATGCAGCAGGGCGGTTGAGGTTCCCGCGGGCTGGCATGTCGCGCCGGGAACCTGGCCGCCGCTGGTGCATCCAATCCACAGCGGCCGTTGCGCTGGGCCGCGCCACAGGAGTACCGCCATGGCACAGACCGATTCCCCGCCCAGTGGCCCCGATTTCACGCTGGGGGTGCCGTTGGTCGACATCCCTGAGGCCGGCGTGCTGGCCGGGCATGTGGATGGCGAGCCGGTGCTGCTGGCGCGTCTGGACGACGGGCTGCACGCGGTCGGCGGTCGTTGCACCCATTACGGGGGGCCGTTGGCGGAGGGCCGCGTGAGCGACGGCGAAGTGCGCTGCCCGTGGCACCACGCGTGTTTCAGCCTGCGCACTGGTGCGGCGCTGCACGCACCGGCCTTCGCCGGCTTGCCCGTGTGGCGGGTGGAGGTGAAGGGCGAAATGGCGTACGTGCGCGGCGGGCCGGTGCAGGAGCCGCCCGTGGCTGCGCCGCTGCGCGCCGCGACGCGGGACGATGCGCCACGCGCGCTGCCACGGCGCATTGCGATCATCGGCGGCGGTGCGGCGGGTTACGCGGCGGCGCTGCAGCTGCGCGCACGCGGCTTCGACGGTGACGTCACCCTGTTCAGTGACGATGCCGTGGCCCCGTATGACCGGCCCAACCTGTCCAAGGACTACCTGGCCGGCACCGCGCCGGAGGAGTGGATTCCGCTGCAGGATACGGCGTTCTACGCCGACCACGGCATCGACCTGCGCGTGGGCTGCGCGGTGGGCGCCATCAACGTGATCAACCGCGAGGTGCTGACCGCCGATGGCGCGCGCAGCGGCTACGACGCGCTGCTGCTGGCCACCGGTGCGGAGCCGCGCCGCTTGCCACTGCCGGGCTTCGATCGGCCCAACGTGTTCGTGCTGCGCTCGCTGGCCGATGCGCGCGCCATCATCGCCGCGAGTGACGGCGCGCGTTCGGTGACGCTGCTCGGCGCGGGCTTCATCGGCATGGAAGCCGCTGCCGCATTGCGCGCACGCGGGCTGGCGGTGCACATGGTGGCACCCGAGGCGGTGCCGATGGCGCGTGCACTGGGCGATGAGGTGGGCAGCTTCGTGACCGGGCTGCACCGCGAGCAGGGCGTGGTGTTCCATTTGCAGGCCAATGCGGTGGGCTATGACGGCCACGCGTTGACGCTGGGCAATGGCGAGCAGGTGCCTGCCGATGTGCTGATCGTGGGTGCGGGCGTGGTACCGCGCGCACAATTGGCTGAAGCCGCAGGCATGGCCATACAGGGCGGCGTGCTGGTGGATGCGCGTCTGGAAACATCCATCGCCCACCATTACGCCGCCGGTGACGTGGCGCGTTATCCCTACCGCGGCGAGCTGATCCGCGTGGAACACTGGGTGCACGCGCAGCGGCAGGGCCAGGCGGTGGCCGCCAACCTGTTGGGCGAGTGCGCGCCCTTCAACGACGTACCATTTTTCTGGACCCACCATTACGGCGTGGAACTGCGTTACGTGGGCCACGCGACCGAGTGGGACCAGGTGCAGGTGGACGGCACGCTGGCGGGCCGCGACTTCACGGCGCGCTACCTGCGCAACGGCGCGTTGGTCGCCGCCGCGTCGGTGGGGCGCGACCTGGAGAACCTTGCGCTGGAGGCCGAACTACGCGAGGCCATCACGCACGAGGCTGCGTGAGGCGCGCGTGGGATGGGCGAATGACATGCACGCCGACCCGCCAGAAAGAACCGCGTTTGTGCTGACCGGTGGCGGCAGCCTCGGCGCAGTGCAGGTAGGCATGCTGAAGGCGTTGCATGCCGCGGGCATCGCGCCCGACCTGGTGGTCGGCGCCTCGGTGGGCGCCATCAACGCCGCGTACTTTGCCGGTGCTCCTGATGCAGAGGGTCTCGCGCGACTGGAACGGCTGTGGTCGGGCGTGCGCCGCGAGCATGTTTTCCCGTTTACCTATCTGCGTACATTGGCGTGCCTGCTGGGGCGCCGCGATCACCTCGCCATGCCCGATGCGCTGCGGTCGCTGATCGAAGCCGAGCTGCCTTACCTGCAACTGGAGCAGGCGGTGTTGCCGTGCCACGTGGTCGCGACCGATGCGCTGGACGGCACCGAGGTCGTGCTGTCGACGGGCGATGCGGTGACCGCCCTGCTGGCCAGCGCGGCGGTGCCGGCCGTGTTTCCGCTGGTGACGGTCGACGGAAGGCCACTGATGGATGGCGGCGTGGCCACCGGAACGCCAATCGCCGTTGCGGTAGGGCTGGGCGCCACCCGCGTGGTGGTGCTGCCCACCGGCACGTCATGCGCGCTGGCGGCGCCGCCGCGTGGCATGCTGGCGATGGCCCTGCACGCACTCAACCTGATGACCATGCGCCAGTTGTTGGCCGACATCGATCGCTTCGCCACGCGCTGCAGGCTGGTGGTGGCGCCGCCGCTGTGTCCCTTGGCCGTGCATGCGTATGATTTCAGCCAATGCCGCGACCTGGTCGCGCGCGCCGAAGCGGCCACGCGGCACTGGCTGCGCGATGGCCTGCCGGAGCAGGATCCGCATTGGGCATTGGCGCCGCATCGGCACGCCGCGAGGTGACCCATGGAGCCGGCATCCACGCTGGAGCGTTTCGTCGATGCGCAGCGGGACACGTACGACGATGCATTGGAAGAACTGCGCGACGGCCACAAGCGCACGCACTGGATGTGGTTCGTGCTGCCGCAGCTGCGCGGGTTGGGTCGCAGCGCCATGGCCGAGCGTTATGGCCTGGCCGACGCGGACGAGGCGATCGCGTACGTGAACCATCCGGTGCTGGGGCCGCGTCTGGTGGAATGTGTGCGCGCACTGCTTGCGCATCGCACGCTCATGGCGGAGGAGATCCTGGGCGGTGTCGACGCCATGAAACTACGCTCGTGCCTGACCCTGTTCATGCACGTCGCGCCGCAAATGCCGGAGTTCGAGCAGGCGTTGCGCCGGTTCCATGGCGGCCAGCCCGATGGCCGCACGTTGCAGTTGCTCCGGCAAGGTGAATGTTGGGCTGAATCCGGCGATCACATCGTCATGTGAAGCGCGCATCGTCTTGGAGGCGTCTTCATCAAGATGAATCGAGACAATCGTTAACGAACGGTCGCGAACAGTCCCGCGTTCATATCACCGGATGTTTTCGTCGCGCTTCGTAACCTGTTCCGCGTCGCAACGTTGCGGCTGCGCTGCACCCGCAGCGGACCTGTCCGGTGATGGACCATGACGTTTGTAAGGAGTAAGACTCGATGAAGCACAACACTTATACCGAGCATTTCCAGAAGACCTACAACAACACGCCGTACTACCGTAAGGACATGGCGTGGGACGACTATGAGCCGGCCTACCGGTATGCCGAGAACAGCTACAACACGCGCGCTGGTCGCACCTTCGACCAGATCGAGAACGATCTGGAGCGTGGTTGGGACAAGGCCCGCGCTACCTCGCGCCTGGCCTGGAACGAAGCCAAGGAAGCGGTACGCGATGGCTGGCACATGCTGGAACGTGCAATGCCGGGTGATGCCGACCGCGACGGTCGTTGATCCTGCCGCATGCGACGGATGCGCGGAGGCAGGCCCAATGCCTTGAGTCATCTCGTCGCACCCGTGGCCGCATGGGTCGCCGCAGTGGCTGCCTGGAATGGCACCGAGAAACACAAACGCCCCGGAAATTCCGGGGCGTTTGTGTTGCAGGCACCTGCGGGGACCGTGGTGACGGCGGCAATCGCTGTGGCGGTGTGGGTCACTGCACCAGCAGGCGATTCACGCGCTGGATGAACGCGGCCGGGTCTTCCAGCGCGGTGCCTTCGGCGACCTGCGCCTGTTCCAGCAACAGCAGCGCGAGGTCCTCGCGTCGCGCGCCGTCCTGCTCGCCCTCCAGCCGCTTCAGCAGCGGGTGGCCGGGGTTGATCTCCAGCACGGGCTTGGACTCGGGCACCGGCTGGCCCGCCGCGCGCAGCAGGCGTTGCAGGTGCAGCGACACGTCGTATTCCTCCAGCACCACGCACGCGGGTGAGTCAGTGAGGCGCGCGGACACGCGCACGTCCTTCACGCGCTCGCCCAGCAGACCCTTGACCGCGTCCACCAGCGGCGCGGCGGCCTTGGCGTCGGCCTCGCGCTTTTCCTTGTCGGCGGGTGTATCCAGGTCGCCCAGGTCCAGGTCGCCCTTGCCGATGTGGCGCAGCGGCTTGCCGGCGTACTCGTGCAGGTGGCCGATGGCCCAGTCGTCGATGCGCTCATGCAGCAGCAGCACCTCGATGTCGCGGGCGCGCAGCGCTTCCAGCTGCGGGCTGTTGCGCGCGGCGTTCCAGCCGTCGGCGGTGACGTAGTAGATGGCCTTCTGCCCGGCCTTCATCCGCTCGACATAGTCGTCCAGCGCGGTCAGGTCATCGACCTTCTCGCTGCGGGTGGAGGCGAAGCGCAGCAGCTTGGCGGTGCGCTCGCGGTTGCCGTGGTCTTCGGCCAGGCCTTCCTTCAGCACGTTGCCGAACTCGTGCCAGAAGCCGAGGTACTTGTCGGCGTCGTCGCGGGCGGTCTTTTCCAGAAGGTCCAGCACGCGCTTGGTCAGCGCGGTCTTGAGCTTGTCCAGCTGGCGGTTGCCCTGCAGCAGCTCGCGCGAGACGTTGAGCGGCAGGTCGTCGGAGTCCAGCACGCCGTGCACGAAGCGCAGGTACGCCGGCAGCATCTGCTCGGCGGCGTCCATGATGAAGACGCGCTTGACGTACAGCTTCAGCCCGCGGCGTTCGTCGCGGTTGTACTGGAAGTCGAACGGCGCCTTGCTGGGCAGGTACACCAGCGACGTGAAGTTCTGGTTGCCCTCCACGCGGTTGTGCGACCACGCCAGCGCTTCGTTGAAGTCGTGGCTGATGTGCTTGTAGAACGCCTGGTAGTCGGCGTCGGTCAACTCGGCCTTGGGGCGGGTCCAGAGCGCAGAGGCCTGGTTCACGACCTCCAGCTCGGATGCGGCATCGGCCGGCTTGTCGGCGGTGTCATCAGCGTCCTCGCCCCACTTCTCCTTGGGCATGCGGATCGGGAAGCCGATGTGGTCGGAGTAGCGGCGGACCAGCTCGCGCAGGCGCCAGCCGTCCAGGTACTCGTCCTCGCCGTCCTTCAGGTGCAGGGTGACGGTGGTGCCGCGGCTGGCGCGTTCCACCGGCTCAAGGGTGAACTCGCCTTCGCCGTCGGAAGTCCAACGCCACGCTTCATCGGTACCTGCGCGACGGCTTTCCACCGACACCTTGTCCGCCACCACGAACGCGGAATAGAAGCCCACGCCGAACTGACCGATCAGCTGCGCGTCGGCCTTCTGCTGCGCCGACAGCGCCTCGATGAACTTGCGGGTGCCGGAGCGGGCGATGGTGCCGAGGTTGCCGATCAGCTCGTCGCGGCTCATGCCGATGCCGCTGTCGGCGATGGTCAGCGTGCGCGCGTCCTTGTCCCAGGTGATGTCGATGGTGAGGTCGGGCTGGTCGCGGTACAACGTGGCGTCCTGCAGCGCCTCGAAGCGCAGCTTGTCGCATGCGTCGGCGGCGTTGGACGCCAGCTCGCGCAGGAACACGTCCTTGTTGGAGTACAGGGAGTGGGTGACCAGGTGCAGGACTTGCTGGACCTCGGCCTGGAAACGGTGGGTTTCGGTCTGGGTGGTCATGGCCTTGGGGGCGTGGTTGGGTTCTGGGCTTGAGGTGGGTTCGCCGGGTGGGTTTTCAAGCCGCCTTGCCATCCGGGGAGTGGCGTTCGTGATCGGGGCTTCGCGCGGCGCCGTTTACGCTGCCCCTCCATCCCGGCGCCCGACCTCGACCCATGGACCTCAAGAGTGGTTACCCGTACTGGGCGGTGAAGAACGGGCTGATGCACGCCTTTCCGCCGCTGCGCACCGATCTGCGCTGCGAGGTGGCGGTGCTCGGCGCCGGCATCACGGGCGCGCTGGTGGCCGATGAGTTGGCCACTCACGGGCACGATGTGGCGGTGCTGGAGCAGCGCGACGTGGCGTGGGGCAGCACCGCGGCGAGCACCGCATTGCTGCAGTACGAGATCGACACGCACATGGTCGACCTGGCCAAGCAGTATGGCGAGGACGACGCCGTGCTGGCCTACCGCGCCTGCGCCGCGGCCATCGACCTGTTGCGGGACAAGGCGCGTGACGTGCGCGATGTGGATTTCGCGGGCAACCACAGCCTGTACTTCGCCAGCCGCAAGCGCCATATGCGCGATCTGCAAGCCGAGTACGCATTGCGCCATCGCCACGGATTCGACGTGGACTGGCTGGAAGGCGATGAAGTAAGGGCGGAATACGGGTTCGATGCACCGGCGGCGATCCTCAGCCGGCAGGCCGCGCGCGTGGACCCGTACCGGATGGCCAGCCGGCTGCTGGACCGATTGCAGCGGCGTGGCGTGCCGGTGCATGACCGCACGCGCGTCGTCCGTATCCAGGCGCGTCCGCGCAGCGTGGTGCTGACCACCGACGACGGCCACACCGTGACCGCGGAGCATCTGGTGGTGGCGACGGGCTATGCCGCGCAGGACCAGCTCGGCCGGCGCGTGGCCCGCAACCGCAGCAGCTACGCGTTCATCACCGACCCCATTCCCGATGCGGAGCTGGGCAAGTTGGCCACGACGATGGTGTGGGAATCCGCACGGCCGTACCTCTACCTGCGCACCACTGGGGACGGCCGGCTGCTGGTCGGTGGCGAGGACGATGCCGTGGACATCGCCGCGCGCCGCGACATGCGCGTGGACCGCAAGGCGCGAAAGCTCGCCAAGCGGGTAGCGGCGCTGTTCCCCAGGCTGCCGGTAACGCCGGTGTTTTCGTGGGCGGGCACGTTTGCCGAGACCAAGGACGGCCTGCCGTACTTCGGCCCGCACCCGGACCACGGCCAGCGCGTGCTGTTCGCGATGGCCTACGGCGGCAATGGCATCACCTATTCGATGATGGGCGCGGGACTGCTGCGCGCGTTGATCGAGAAGCGGGCGCAGCCGTTGCAGCGGTTGTTCGGCTTTGACCGATCGCGGTAGATGGCCCCAACGAAAAAGGCGCCCGAAGGCGCCTTTTCCGTGAACCGTGCAGTGGGGCTTACGCCTCCACTTCGTCCTTGTACGCATCCACCGGGATGCACGCGCACATGACGTTCTTGTCGCCGTACACGTTGTCCACGCGCGACACCGGCGGCCAGTACTTCTGCTGCTTCAGCGTGGCCAGCGGGAACACGGCGGCTTCGCGGCTGTAGCCGTGCGTCCACTCGGCGCCCATCACCATGGTGGCGGTGTGCGGGGCGTTCTTCAGCGGGTTGTCCTCGCGGTCGAGCTTGCCTTCTTCCACGGCGCGGATCTCGTCGCGGATCTGGATCATCGCGTCGATGAAACGGTCCAGCTCATGCTGCGATTCGCTCTCGGTCGGCTCCACCATCAGCGTGCCCGACACCGGGAAGCTCAGGGTGGGGGCATGGAAGCCGAAGTCGATCAGGCGCTTGGCCACGTCCTCGGCACCGATGCCGGTGGCGTCCTTCAGCGGACGCAGGTCGAGGATGCACTCGTGCGCCACCAGCCCGTTGCGGCCGGTGTACAGCGTCTTGTAGTGCGGGGCGAGGCGCTTGGCGATGTAGTTGGCGTTGAGCAGCGCCACCTGCGTGGCCTTGCGCAGGCCTTCGCGGCCCATCATGGTCACGTACATCCAGCTGATCGGCAGGATGCTGGCGCTGCCGAAGGTGGCCGCCGACACCATCGCGCCGTTGCCCACGCCTTCGGTACGCACGCCGTCAGCACCGAACGCCTTGGGCAGGTACGGAGCCAGGTGCGACTTCACCGCGCACGGGCCGACGCCCGGGCCGCCACCGCCGTGCGGAATGCAGAAGGTCTTGTGCAGGTTCAGGTGCGACACGTCCGAGCCCCACTTGCCGGGCTTGGCCACGCCGACCAGCGCGTTCATGTTGGCGCCGTCGGTGTACACCTGGCCGCCGTGCTGGTGGATGATCTCGCAGATCTCGACCACGTCCTCCTCGAACACGCCGTGCGTGGACGGGTAGGTCATCATGATCGCGGCCAGGCGGTCGCTGTACTTCTCCGCCTTGGCGCGGATGTCTTCCACGTCCACGTTGCCGTTGCTGTCGCACTTGGTCACGACCACGGTCATGCCGCACAGCTGCGCGGAGGCCGGGTTGGTGCCGTGCGCCGACTCCGGGATCAGGCAGATATCACGCTGGGCCTGGCCGTTGGCCTTGTGGTAGGCGCGGATCGCCAGCAGGCCGGAGTACTCGCCCTGCGCGCCGGAGTTGGGCTGCAGGCTGACGTTGTCGTAGCCGGTGCACTCGACCAGCATCTGCTCCAGGCCGCTGATCAGCTCGAAGTAGCCCTGGGTCTGCTCGGCTGGCGCCAGCGGATGGATGTTGCCGAACTCCGGCCAGGTGATCGGGATCATCTCGGCGGTGGCGTTGAGCTTCATGGTGCACGAGCCCAGCGGGATCATCGTGCGGTCCATCGCCAGGTCCTTGTCGGCCAGCGAACGCAGGTAGCGCAGCAGTTCGTGCTCGCTGTGGTGCGTGTTGAACACCGGGTGGGTCAGGAAGGCGCTGGTGCGCAGCAGGCCGGCCGGCAGCTCGTCAGCGGTGTTGGCGTCCATCACGTCGATGTCGGCGATGGTCGCGCCGAACAGGCCGGCGATGGCGACGATGTCATCGCGCGTGGTGGTCTCGTCCAGGCTGATGCCGACGCTGCCCGCATCGATGTGGCGCAGGTTGATGCGCGCGGCCTTGGCCTTGGCGTGGATCGCGTCGGCGTCGACGCCCAGCACGTGCAGGGTGTCGAAGAAGTCCGGGCCCACGGTCACGCCGGCAAAGCGCAGCGCGCCCGCCAGGATGCTGGCCAGGCGATGCGTGCGTCGGGCGATGCGGGTCAGGCCTTCGGGACCGTGGTAGACGGCGTACATGCTGGCCATCACCGCCAGCAGCACCTGCGCGGTGCAGATGTTGGAGGTGGCCTTCTCGCGGCGGATGTGCTGCTCGCGGGTCTGCAGGGTCAGGCGGTAGGCCGGCTTGCCCTCGGTGTCCAGCGACACGCCGATCAGGCGGCCGGGCATGGAGCGCTTGTAGGCGTCACGGCAGGCCATGAACGCGGCGTGCGGGCCGCCGAAGCCGAACGGCACGCCAAAGCGCTGCGTGTTGCCGACCACGATATCGGCGCCCCATTCGCCCGGCGCAGCGATCAGGGTCAGGGCGAGCAGGTCGACGGCCACGGCAACCAGGCCACCGCGCGCGTGCACGGCATCGGCCAGCGCCTGGTAGTCGTTGATCTGGCCGAAGGTGTTCGGGTACTGCAGCAGCACGCCGAACGCGTCGGTGGTGATGGCGTCGGCGTCGTCACCGATGACCAGTTCGATTTCCAGCGGCTCGGCGCGGGTCTTCAGTACTTCCAACGTCTGCGGGTGCACGCCATTCGACACGAAGAACACGTTGGACTTGTTCTTGCACGAACGCTTGGCCAGCGTCATCGCCTCGGCCGCGGCGGTGCCTTCGTCCAGCAGCGAGGCGTTGGCGATCTCCATGCCCGTCAGGTCGGCGCACATGGTCTGGAAGTTGATCAGCGCCTCCATGCGGCCCTGCGAGATCTCGGCCTGGTACGGCGTGTAGGCCGTGTACCACGCGGGGTTCTCCAGGACGTTGCGCAGGATGACGTTGGGGGTGTGGGTGCCGTAGTAGCCCTGGCCGATGAAGCTGCGGAACACCTGGTTCTTGTCGGCGACGGCGCGGATCTTGGCCAGCGCTTCGACTTCGGTCACGGCCGAAGGCAGGGCCAGCGGGTTGGCGGACTTGATGGAGCCGGGGACGATGGCGTCGGTGAATGCTTCCAGCGAGTCGTGGCCGACCACCGAGAGCATGGTGGCGATTTCGGCGTCGTTGGGGCCGATGTGGCGCTCGATGAAGGCGTCGTGGTGCTCAAGCGCGCGCAGGGAGGGGGTCTGGCTCATGGAAGGGCGTCCGAAGGCATACGTGCGGTGCCGCACGCGAGGCGCCCCTCTGTCCTTTTGCCTGAGAGTTTGCAGCACCCGGGGGAGGGTGGAGACGCTGCTTGCACCTTCGGCGCCGGATTTGACCGGTCTCTCCAGAGTTGCTCGCACGGAGTGGTACGGGGGCCTGAGCGATTACGGGCGTTACGCCTTCGGCAGCGGCGCGCCTGGCCAGGCCAGGGACCGCTTCTCCCACCGCGTGCATGGAGCCCGGCGATTATACCCCCGACCGGGGAGGGATGCCCGCCCGGTCGGGGGCGCAGTCCGTCGCGGTTGTGGCTGGTCAGGCGGGCCTTGCCGTCGGCAGGCACGGCGGCGTACTCGTCACCGTCGCGACCGGGTCAGGCGTGCGACAGCCGGCGAACCGCTACCGTCGTCACATCGTCAAACGACTCGGTGGTGCCGACATGGGCCTCCAGGGCGTCCGTCACCGTGTCCAGCAGGGCGGCGGCGCTGGCCGATGGCGCGGCGAGCAAGGCGAGCAGGCGCGCTTCGCCGAACGGCTCGCCTTCGCCCATGGCGTCCACCACGCCATCGGTATAGGCGAACAGCGTGTCACCGGGTGCCAGGCGCATGGTCTGGACGTGCATGCCCGCCCCGTTGGAGAGTCCAAGCGCGGGTGCGGTGGGGCCGAGCCGGGCACGGACCCCGCCGTCGCCCAGCACCATCGGCGGGTCGTGGCCGGCGTTGACGTAGGTGAGTTGGCCGTCCCCCGGGTCGAGGATGCCGAAGAACACCGTGGCGAACATGTTGGCGCGTTCGTGCACGGTGGCGATGTAATCGTTGGTCTGCGACATCGCGCCCAGCACCGTGGAGGCCGGATCGACACTGGCCGAAGGGCCCCGGATCGCACCGGAACGCAGCAGGCTGCGGAACAGCGCCATGTACAAGGCAGCGCCCACGCCCTTGTCGCACACGTCGGCGATGACCACGCCCAGGCCGGCGCCCGGCACGGGGAACAGGTCGTAGAAGTCGCCCGCCACCTGGCGTGCCGGGCGGAAGCGGGCGGCGACCTGCCAGCCTTCGACATGCGGCAATTCGGCCGGGAGGAAGCCCAGCTGTATCTGGCGCCCGATTTCCAGCTCACGCTCCAGGCTGCGGGCGTGTTGCTGCTCCATGTCGCGCAACCGCTTGCGGGCCAGCGCCGAGTCCACGCGCGCGCGCAGGATGTGCGGGTTGAAGGGTTTGGTGAGGTAGTCCTCGGCACCGGACGACAGGCATCGCACCACCGTGTCGGTGTCCTCCAGCGCCGAGATCATCATCACCGGAACCTGCGCCAGCCGATCGTGGTCCTTGAACGCCGACAGCACCTGGTGGCCGTCCATGCCCGGCATCATGATGTCCAGCAGCACCAGGTCGTAAGCGGTGTCCTGCGCGGCCTGCAGCGCTTGCGCGCCGCCTTCGGCGACATCCACGCCGTGACCGTGGTGCTGCAGGCGCCGGGACAGGACGTCACGGTTGAACGGATCGTCGTCGACGACAAGGATGCGGGCCATGGCCGGGGCCGCCACGCTCACCGGAACGCTTCCACGGCAGCGGGGCGACCGCTGCCGAGCAGTTCCAGCAGGTAGGGCAACTGCTCCATGGCCGCGGCCTCGCCCGCTTCGATGATGTAGGGAATCTTGTCGGTGTCGAACAGGCGGATCCGCTGCTCGAAACGCGGCGTGACCAGGATCACTTCGCCGTGGTGCGCCAGGCTGTGGAAGGCGAAGTTGGACTTGAACAGGTTGTTGGACATGATCGCGCTGAGCTGGAACGCGAAGCGGCTCGCTGACGGCGTCGATTCCTGGTACGGGCTTTCGAAGCCCGCGGCGAGGATGATGTCGGCACCTTGCCGCACCGCGACGCCCACCGGCATCGGGTCGGACAGGTAACCGTCCACCAGCAGCCGGTCACCCAGCCGCCACGGCGAGTAGGCGAAGGGCAGGGCCACGCTGGCCCGCACCGCATCCACCAGCGAGCCGGACGACAGCACCACCTGCTCGCCGTTGGCGAAGTCGGTGGCGGTGATGTGCAACGGCGTGGCCATGTCCTCGATGCGCGTTTCGCCGAAGGCCTCGCGCAGGCGCGCCATCATGACCGTGTCGTCACGCAGGCCGAAGCGGTCGGCGCGGAACCCGAACAGCCGCGGCGCGATCATGGCCAACATCGAATGGCGGCTGCGACCCTTGGCGACCTCGCTGGTCCACAGGCGGCGCGTGTAGTCGGCGGTCTCTTCGGAACTACGCCCCAGCGCCATGGTGGCCGCGTAGATCGCCCCGGCGCTGCAACCCACCAGCATGTCGATCTTGACCCCCGCGCGGGCGAGCGCGTTCTGCATGCCGATGGCCGCGGCGCACTTCACGCTGCCCGCGCCAATCACCAGGGCGATGCGCTTGCGCGGTGCGCTCATGGCGCTTCAACCGTGAAGCTGGCGATGGCGGCATCCACGTCGCCGTAGAGCTTGAGGATGCTGGTGAAGCCCGACAGTTCCAGCACGTGCAGCACGGTGGGCTGCACCGCGGCCAGGCGGAAGTCGCCGCCCTGCCGACGTGCGTCCTTGAGCGTGGCGAGCAACGCGCGCAGGCCGGCGCTGCTGGTGTACACCACCTCGCGGAAGTCGGCGACGAGCTGCACGCCGCTCTCCTGCACCGTGTCGGCCAGGCTGCGCTGCAGTTCCTCGGCGGTGAGGCTGTCGATGCTGCCGCGGATGGTGGCCACCGAAACCTGGCCGCGCGTAATCAGGATTTCCATGCATGCTCCTCCGCGCTCATGGCGCAAGGTCCCTGGTGAAAGTGAAACGGTTGCCCGTCGCCGGGTCGTAGCGGTGGTGGATCGTGGTCATCAGCCGGGTCACCAGCGCCCAGCCGATGCCGCCGGGATTGCGTGATTCCCACGGTGCATCCATGTCCGGGGCAGGGACCGCCTCGGGATCAAAACGCGGGGCATGGTCACGGATGTCGATGCGCACGCGGTCGACGTTCCAATCCAGGGTCAGCGCCACCGGACCTTGCCGCGTGGTGCCATAACCATGGGCGATGATGTTGGCCACGACCTCCTCCACGGCCAGCCGCACCGCATACGTGGCCGCGGCGTCGGCGCCGGCGGCGGCACAGGCGCGGTCGGCCAGCGCCAGCAGCGCGGGCAGTTGCGGCAGCTCGGCGGGACAGGTCAGGTGCAATCGCTGCGGGGCGGACAGATCAGTGGCATCGGCGACATCGGCGGCGCTCATTCCGATGCCTCCAGTGCCAAGGCGATCTTCCCCAGCAGGCGTGGCAGATCAACAGGCTTGGTGTCGAAATCGTCGCAGCCGGCCTGCAGGGCGCTTTCGCGGTCGCCGGTCATGGCATGGGCCGACAGCGCTATCACCGGGATGCCGCGGGTGGCGGCATCGGCCTTGATGCGGCGCGTGGCATCCCAGCCATCCAGCACGGGCAGGCTGAGGTCCATCAGGATCACATCGGGCTGTTCGGCGCGTGCCTGCTCGACTGCCTGCTGTCCGTCGATGGCCATTGACACGTCGTGGCCGGCGCGGAGCAGCCGCCGCGACAGCATGTCGCGGTTGAGCTCGTTGTCCTCCACGAGCAGGATCCTAGCCATGCGTGGCCTCGCGATCATCGACGACGGCCGGCAGGCGGACGGTGAAACTCGAACCCTGGCCAGCACTGCTGGTCACGGTGATGTCGCCGCCCATGATCCGGGACAGCCGCCGGCTGATCGCCAGGCCCAGCCCCGTGCCGCCAAACCGGCGCGTGGTGGTCGCATCGGCCTGTGTGAAAGGTTCGAACAGCCGCGCCACCTGCTCCTCGGTCATGCCGATGCCGGTGTCGGTCACGATGAACGTGAGCCAGCGACGGTCCTCGCGATTCAGGGGTGAGCGCACGTTGAGCACCACGTCGCCGTCGCGGGTGAACTTGGCGGCGTTGGACAACAGGTTCAGCAGGATCTGCCGCAGGCGCGGCGCATCGACCTGGACCACGCCGCAACCGCCATCGCGCTGGATGCGCATGCGGTTGTTGTTGCGGGTCATCATGGGCTGCGCGGTGGTCACCACTTCGTCGATCAGGGCATCGACGTCGTAGGGCTCCAACTGGATCTCCAGTTTTCCTGCCTCCACCTTGGACAGATCCAGCACGTCATTGATCAGCCCCAGCAGGTGCCGCCCCGATGCCTGGATCTTGCGCAGGTCATCCTGCAGCCGGGTGTCCCCGGCGTCCGCCAGTTCGTCCTGCAGCAGTTCGCTGTAGCCGATGATGGCGTTGAGCGGCGTGCGCAGCTCGTGGCTCATGTTGGCGAGGAAAGCGCTCTTGGCGTGATTGGCCGCCTCGGCCTGTTCGCGGGCCAGTTCGGCGTCCACCAGCGCCTCCTCGGCGGCACACCGGGCGATCTCGATGTTCTCGTTCTGCTCCCGGATGCGTTCGTTCTGGGCGGAAACCTCGCGCTTGGCGGCAATGAGCTTGCTCGCCTGGATGTTGCTGCGCATGCCGAAGATGGTCATGAACAGGAACAGCCCCGCCAGCGAGGTGATGGTGATGGGCATCGTGGTGTCCAGTTGCACCTGGAAGCCCGTGTACCAGCCGCCCAGAAGCATTCCGGCCAGCATCGCCAGCGCGCCTCGCGTGGCCATGCGGACGCCACCGAGGCTCAGGTTGGCGCACCCCATGCTGATCGCCACGATCGCCATGGGCAGCAGCGCGAAGGAGCTGAGTGCGCCCATGAAGCCGCCCAGCAGGTTGTCGCACGCCACGTTGCGCAGTTCGGCGCGCTTGCTGTCCCCGGCGCGGACCGCGATGGCATGGGCCAACGGCGGCCAGGCGACGGCATACAACAGGCCGATGGCAATGCCGGGGACCATGATCCGCTGCTCCTGATCCTTCAGCACCAGAAGCCAGATCGCGGTGATGGCCAGGCAGGCCGTGCTGCGCACCCTGAACCCGAGTTCGACGATGGGGTGGACCTTGCGCTCCCCCGCGGCACGCTGCGCCGTCTCCTGCCGAGGCGGAGGGCCAGGATCAATCAGGCGCGACAATGACAGGCCCAAGGCCACCCTGTGCGAAATGCGGACGGTACCCGGCTCAACGCAGCCGGGTGGCGGGGCAGGCCATCCGGGCGGAAGGCGTCAAGTGGCGGGGTGCGAGCCCCGGAAATGCGGACGGCCGGCGCAGGGCCGGCCGTCCGGTACAGCGTGGGGCCCTCAGCCCTGCTTGGCGGGCGTAGCGGGCTTGGCCGGTGCGACAGCCGTCGCCGAAGCCTGCCAACCGCAGGTGCGGCCTTCGTTCTGCTGCTTCAGCCAGTCCTGCAGCGGCGCGAAGTATTCCAGCACCGCCGAGGCGTCCATCTTCTCGCCGCCGGTCAGCTCCTTCAGCGTCTTCTGCCAAGGCTGGCTGGCGCCCTTGCTCAGCATGGCCTGGAAGCGCTTGCCGGCTTCTGCGTTGCCGTAGAACGAGCACTCGTGCAGCGGGCCCTTGTAGCCCGACGCATCGCACAGCGCCTTGTAGAACTGGAACTGCAGCACGTGCGCCAGGAAGTAGCGCGTGTACGGGGTGTTGCCCGGCACGTGGTACTTGGCGCCCGGATCGAAGAAGTCCTCGCCGCGCGCGCTGGCGGGCGCCACGCCCTGGTACCTGGCCTTCAGCTCCCACCACGCCTTGTTGTAGTCGCCGGGCTTGATCGAGCCGTCGAACACGCCCCAGCGCCAACGGTCGATCATCAGGCCGAACGGCAGGAACGAGACCTTCGCCAAGGCCATGCGCATCTGTGCGTTGACCAGCGCTTCGTTGCTCTGCTGCTGCTCGCCCACCAGGCCGATGGACTGCAGGTACCTGGGCGTCATCGACAGCACGATGGTGTCGCCGATGGCCTCGTGGAAGCCGTCGTGCGCGCCCTGCTGGAATAGCGGCGGCAGGTTGTTGTAGGCCAGGTAGTAATACACGTGGCCCAGCTCGTGGTAAATGGTGGTGAAGTCTTCCTCGTTGGGCTTGATGCACATCTTGGTGCGCACGTCGCCCTTCATGTTCATGTCCCACGCGCTGGCGTGGCACACCACGTCGCGGTCACGCGGCTTGATGAACTGGGTCTTGGTCCAGTAGCTCTCCGGCAGCTTGGCCATGCCCAGCGAGGTGTAGAAGTCCTGCGCGCGCTCGGTCATGGTGCGCGCGATGTCAGCCTGCGCGGCATGCTCGATCTCGGCCAGGTCGGTCGGCGAGCGCTGGCCGGCGTTCCTGGCCAGCTCGGCGTCGTAGGCGGTGCGGTACTGCGCGGCCAACGTGCTGGTGATGTCCAGACTGCCGGCGTTGGGGTACGGCGCAAGGACGTCCCACAGGTTGCCCCAGTCCTGCTGCCACATGTTGCCCATCAGGTGCGCGGGCAGCATGCCGCCGGCCACGTGGCCCTTGTCGGCGCCGTATTTGGCGTCCAGGCGCGTGCCGGCGTAGCAGTGCAGCTGCTCGTACAGCGGCTTGACCTGGCCCCACAGCCGGTCGGTTTCCGCCGCGATCTCGGTCGGGGTCATGTCGTAGCCCGAGCGCCACATCTCGCCGGCGTCGGCAAAACCCATTTCCCTGGCGCCTTCGTTCACCAGCTCGACGAAGCGGGTGTAGTCCTTGCGCATCGGCTGGGCGATGGTGTGCCAGCCTTGCCACGCATCCAACTGCGCGGTGTAGTCGCGGCTGTTGCGCAGCACGTCTTCAAGCTCGCCCAGCTGCCGGCACTTCCTGGCCTCGCCTTCGCCGGTGCAGTAGCTGCCGGCGCCGTACATGCCCTCCATCCTGGTGGCGATCTGGGTGAGCTCGGCCAGCTTGGCCGGGTCCTTCGGGGCGGGCATCGCGGTGGCCAGCTTCAGCAGGTGGATGGCGCGCGCGGTCTCCGGCGACATCTGCTTGCCTTCGAACTTGCGCGCCTGCTCGATCCAGCTGTTGAGCTGGGTCAGGTAGCGCTCGTTGGCCTTGGCCGACAGCAGCTGGCTGTCGTCATTGATGTAGGTGGAGGACAGCCACTGTGCGGCGGTCAGCTCCGGGTACATGGCCAGGTACTCGGCGTTGACCCGGGCGATGAACTGGTCGGCGGTTTCGCCGGCCGGCGCGGTGGATGCGGCGCCGGTGGCGGGCGTGGGCTCCTTCTTGCAGCCGGCCAGGCCCAGCACGGCAGCGGTGACGCCCAGTGCGAGCAGCGTGCGGATCGGGGTCATGCGCGGGTTCCTCAGGGTGCGGGCGCGCCGGGCGCCGGTCCGCGAAGGCTAGTGGGCGCCGGGAGGCGAAGCAAGTCGCGGTGCGCCGCCGGTGCTTGTCGTGGCGTGTTGTGACGCACGCGACGTGCGCGCCGCCCTCAACCGGGTAGCACGACCCGTCGGGTATCGCGGTCGGCAAGGCCGCGCTCATGCAGCCAGTCCCACGCCAGTGCGGCGTCATCGTGGAAGTAGGCCGAGGCCGAGCCCAGCCGGAAGGTGTAGCCCCAGCCGTCCATGTCGGCGAGCACGCGCTCGCGGCCGACGCCGGGCAACGCGTCGCCCAGCAGCGCCTGCAGCACGCACACCGCATCCTCTTCCTCGATGGAGTCGGTGGCGTCGGTGTGCACCTGCGCCCGCCGCTCAGGGGGCAGCACGATCAGGTGGCAGGCCTCGTGCAGCAGCGAGTGCACCGGGGTGTCGTCGCGCGCGTACACCTGCGTGCCGATGATGCCCGCCTCGCACTCGCCCCAGTAACTGCCGGGGATGGCTTCGCCGTCCCCGACGCGATGCAGCGCCAGGCCATAGCGGGCGAGCAGGGCGGCGGGTGCCTCGAAACCGGTGTCGGCCAGGGTGAGCATGGGGGGGGGATTCGAGGGCGTGCAGTGGCGTCGGAGCGGCCCGCGAAGGCCATTGGACGGGCGATGCGAGCCGCAAGGGCGGGAGCGGTGGCCGCTGGGCCACCGCCTTGGGCCATATCAGGCCTGTGCCGCGTTTTCCGGCAGCGCCACGGAGATGTCGAGCACCTTGTTGTCGCCGTCGCCGATCAGGTCGACCTTGACCGCTTCGGCATCGACATTGACGTACTTGCGGATCACTTCCAGCAGTTCGCGCTGCAGCATCGGCAGGTAGTCCGGACTATTGCCGCGCCCGGAACGCTCGTGGGCGACGATGATGCGCAGCCGGTCCTTGGCGACCGACGCGGTCTGCTTCTTGGTGAGCAGGAAATCGAACAGACCCATCATCAACCTCCGAAGATCTTGCTGAGGAAGCCCTTCTTCTCGACCGTGACGAAGCGCATCGGGCGGTTGTCGCCCAGCAGGCGGCCCACCGCGTCGTCATACGCCTGGGCGGCGTCTGACGTGGTTTCCAGGATGACCGGCTCGCCCTTGTTGGAGGCGTTGAGCACGTCGCCGGATTCGGGGATGACGCCGATGGTCTTCAGGCCGAGGATCTCCTCGACGTCGGCGATGCTGAGCATCTCGCCGGTTTCAACGCGCTTGGGGCTGTAGCGGGTCAGCAGCAGGTGTTCCTTCACCCGGCCGCCTTCCTCGGCCTTGCGGGTCTTGGACGAAAGCAGGCCCAGGATGCGGTCGGAGTCGCGCACCGAGGACACTTCCGGATTGACCACCACCACCGCCTGGTCGGCGAAGTACATGGCCAGGAACGCGCCCTTCTCGATGCCGGCGGGCGAGTCGCACAGGATGTAGTCGAAGCCGTCGTCGGCCAGGTCCTTGAGCACCTTCTCCACGCCTTCCCTGGTCAGCGCGTCCTTGTCGCGGGTCTGCGACGCGGCCAGCACGAACAGGTTGTCGAAGCGCTTGTCCTTGATCAGCGCCTGCTTCAGCGAGGCCTCGCCGTTGACGACGTTGACGAAGTCGTACACCACGCGCCGCTCGCAGCCCATGATCAGGTCGAGGTTGCGCAGGCCCACGTCGAAATCGATGACGGCGACCTTGTGGCCGCGGCGCGCGAGGCCGCAGGCGATGCTGGCGCTGCTGGTGGTCTTGCCGACCCCGCCTTTGCCCGACGTGACTACGATGATTTCGGCCAAGTGATGTTCCTCCGATGGAGCGACGTCAATCCAACGCCGCGAGTTTGAGTTGCCCGTCTTCGAGCCAGACCTGCACGGGCTTGCCGTACAGGTCCTTGGGAATGTCTTCCAGCACCTTGTAATGCCCGGCCACGGCGACGAGTTCCGCATGGAACTCGCGGCAGAAGATACGGGCCTTCTCATTGCCTTGCGCGCCGGCCAGTGCGCGACCGCGCAGCGGGCCGTAGATGTGCACCGAGCCGTCGGCGATCACTTCCGCACCGGCACCCACCGAAGACAGCACGGTCAGGTCACGGTTGTCGGCGTAGACCTGCTGGCCCGAGCGCACCGGTGCAGCATGCATCATCCCGGGCTGGCCTGCATGGGGCGTGGCGGCCGGGCGCGCCGGTGCCGCCTCGGGCTCCGGTTCGCGCCGCGCGGGTGCGGCGGCGGGCGGTGGTGGCGTGGCGGCGTCGCCCTCGGCGCGCTCGTACTGGGCGCGGAACTTGGCCAATAGCGGCAGGCCCAGCGCTTCGGCCAGCCGTTCGGTGTCGCTGCTGCCGTAGGCGATGGCCACCGGCAGCACGCCCGCATCGCGCAGTCCGTCGATCAGGGCCTGCGCGCTCGAAGCGTTGGGGACCTGGGTCAGTCCGCCGAAATCAAGCACCACGGCCGCGCGCTGGAACAGCTTGGGCGCGCGCTGCACGCGGCTGCGCATTTCGTCCACCAGGCGCGGCACGTCCAGCGTGCGCACGCGCAGGTTGGCGATGCCCACCTGGCCGATCTTGAGTTCGCCTGCCTGTTCGTAATCGAATGCGTTTGCACTCATGGGCAGGTCCCCGTGAGCCGGCGCGCGGCGATCGGGCCGCGTGGCTGGGTGATCCAGGGCTCAAGGGGAAGGGCATCGCCGTAGGTGTCGCGCACCCAGCGGTAGCTGCACAGGGGCTTCATCAGCATGGCGGCGCGCACGCCGGCCTCTTCCATGACGTGCTGGCCGACTTCGCGGAATCCGAAACTGCCGTGGAACAGCAGCACCGGATCGCTGGCGCCGTCGAGGAACACCTCGCAGGCCATTTCCGGGTACCGCAGTTCGGCGTAGCTCTGGGCGTCGGCGTAGAACGCGCGACCCACGCCACCACCGCGGCGGCGGCTGGCCACCACGATGCGATCGATGTAGAAAAACTCGGGATATCGCTCGCGGAACCAGCGGAAGTTGCTGCTGTCGTGGTTGGCGTGGCTGCCGAAGCCGATCAGGAACCCGGCGAGGGAGCCATCGCGTTCGGCCACGCGGAAGTACTCGGCGTTCTCGTAGAGGTGGCGGAGTCTTGCGGCATCCAGCGGCAGGATCGTGGGGCCGGCGGCGTTGTTCAGTGCTAGGACGGAATCCAGCTCGTGCTCGCGCACGTCGCGGACGACGATCGACATTCCGGGCTCCAGTGTCTCGGGGGGCGGACATGACGCTGTCCGACCGCCGCGATTATCGCATGGTCGCCGACGCGGGGCGACCGCCGGTCGACTGGCCGGGCCGGGGATTCTTCCCCGTTCAGGCATGACTTTCGGGTGGCACGGGCGACCCGGGATGCCGCTACGATGCGGGCATGCTCTCCCGCCTGAACCATTCCCGACTGCTGCGTTACGCCGGTCTTTTCACCTGGGCGGTGGTGGGGCTGCCACTGCTGTCGCTGGCCCTGTACCCGGTGGAGCACGGACTGGACGGTGTCGACGAGCCCTTGTTGGGCGCGCGGATCGACTGGCAGGTCTGGGCGGCCTACCTGACGTTCGGCCTGAGTTATGCCTGGGTGACGCGGACCCTGGGTGGGCGCCGCGCGAACCGTGCCGATTACGTGCTGCTGGTGATCCTCACCATCAGCGCCGTGGCCATCAGCTATTTCAGCGCCAGCGGCCTGGGCAGCATCCTGCTGATGTTGGTGGCGTGCGTGTTGCCGTGGCTGCTGCCGTTGCGGATGGGGATCGCCTGGCTGGTCCTGAGCCAGTTCCTGGTGGTGCCCGTGTTCGTGTACCTGCTGGGCTTCCCCTGGCCGGACGCCATCATGCAGTCGGTGCTGTATGCGGGCTTCTGCGTGTTCGTGTTCATCACCAGCCTGGTGGCCCGGCAGCAGGCCGAGGCCCGCGAGGACCAGCGCCGGCTCAACGCCGAACTGCGCGCCACCCGCCTGCTGCTGGCGGAAAGCGCGCGGATCAACGAGCGCACCCGCATCTCGCGTGAGCTTCACGACCTGCTCGGCCACCATCTGACCGCCCTGAGCCTCAACCTGGAAGTGGCCGGACACCTGTCCGAAGGACGGGCCAAGGAACACGTGCAGCAGGCGCACACGCTGGCCCGGCTGCTGTTGACTGACGTCCGCGAGGCCGTCAGCACCCTGCGCGAGGGTGGTGCCATCGACCTCTCGGCCGCGCTGCGGCCGCTGGCCGAGAACGTGCCGGCGCTGGACATCCACATGGACATCGAGTCGCCGTTGACCCTGGACGACCCCGAGCGCGCGCACGTGCTGCTGCGCTGCACCCAGGAGATCATCACCAACACCGTGCGCCATTCGGGCGCCCACCACCTGTGGATCGAGGCGCGGCGCGACGACGGCTGCGTCCAGATCAAGGCCCGCGATGACGGGCGGGGCACCGACGCGCTTGTGGCGGGAAATGGCCTGCGCGGCATGCGCGAGCGTCTTGCGCAATACGGTGGCACGATCGAAATTGAAACCCGGCCCGGGGCAGGCTTCCGCCTTGACCTCCGGCTGCCGGCCTCGGCGACGCAGGTCGCCGCCTGTGAAGGAGCCAATGGATGATTCGCGTATTCCTGGTGGACGACCAGACCCTGGTGCGGCAAGGCGTGCGCTCGCTGCTGGCTCTGGACGAGGGCATCGAGGTGATCGGCGAGGCCAGCGACGGCAAGCAGGCGGTGGAACTGATTCCGCAGGCCAAGCCCGACGTGGTGCTGATGGACATGCGCATGCCCGTGATGTCGGGGCTGGAGGCGCTGCAGGCGCTGGCCCGCCTTGGGCAACTGCCACCCACGATCATCCTCACCACGTTCGATGACGATCAGCTGGTGCTGGCCGGGCTGAAGGCCGGCGCCAAGGGCTACCTGCTCAAGGATGTGTCATTGGAGCAGCTGGTGGGCGCCATCCAGGCCGTCGCCGACGGCGGTTCGCTGGTGCAGCCGGCCATGACCCAGCGGCTGCTGTCGGGGCTGGAGCACATGCGCAACGACTTCGTCAGCCTGGACCGGCCGGACCCGCTGACCGAGCGCGAAACCGAGATCCTGCGGTTGATGGCCGGTGGCTTCTCCAACAAGGAGATCGCCAATTCGCTGGGCGTGGCCGAGGGCACGATCAAGAACCATGTGTCCAACATCCTCAGCAAGCTGGGCGTACGGGACCGTACGCGGGCCGTACTGAAGGCCTTCGAACTGCAATTGGTGTAAGCGGGGCGCGGAACGGGCCATGGACACGGCCGGGCCGTTAACCGGTGCCCTGAATTGGCATCTCGCCTCGCCGCCCCGTGCTTGATACGATTGCAGGTCTGTGCCCAGCCCAGCCCGGGCAACGGCCCTGGAGAACCCTGAATGACCCGTCTGCTTGAGATTCTGATTTCGCTGGCGATCGTCGCCGCGCTGTTCCTGGTTGTCGGCATCGTGCTGCCGTCGAGCCGCCACCTTGAGCATTCGGTGGAAACCAACCGCAAGATGTCGATCGTGTTCGACACGCTCAACAGCCTGCGCCGCTTCAAGGACTGGAACCCGCTGGTGCTGCGCGACCCGGCGGTGAAGCTGTCGTTGTCCGGCCCGGAAGCGGGTGTCGGCGCGCGCCTTGATTACGAGTCGAAGGAACGCGGCATCCGCGACGGCAGCTGGACCCTGGTGGAGAGCGAGAAGAACAAGCGCATCGCCTATGACCTCGAGACCGTCGAGCCGGGCCGCAACAAGCGCATGGAGTTCCTGCTGCAGCCGACCGGCCGCAACAACCGCAACGTGCAGATCACCCAGACCTTCGACATCGATTACGGCTGGAACCTGCTGGGCCGTTACGCCGGCATGTACGTGAGCAGCAACGTTGGCGAAGACATCAAGATGGGCCTGGCCCGCCTGGACAACATGCTGGCGACGGTGCCCAACTACGATTACAACGAGCTGGCCAAGGCCGACCCGGCCGCCGCGCCGAAGCTGGCCGAGCGCCCCGCCGAGAACCTCCTTGTCGTGACCGCCGCCGTCGAGCGCAACAACGAGAAGGTTCAGTCCACCATGAACAACAACATGCAGTGGATCAAGAAGGTGATGGAGGCCAATGGTCTTGAAGCCGCCGGCCCGGTGCGCATCGTGACCAACGAGTTCGGTTCGCAGACCTATTCGTTCGACGTGGTGCAGCCGGTCCGCAAGGCCGGCGCCACCGGCAAGCTGGACATCAAGATCGAAGGCCCGGTAACCACCAATTACACCGAGCCGACCAAGATCGCCGTGACCCGCTTCAAGGGCCACATGGCCAACCTGAACCGCATCCGCGACGCGCTGCGTGGCTGGGCCATGACCCGTGGCTACGAGACCACCGAGCGTCCGTACGAGAACTGGATCGGTGGCCTGGACAAGGGCTTCACCGAGGAAGGCGAGTTCGAAGTGGTCTGGGCGGTCAAGTAAGCCCGACCTTCCGACTCCCGGAAACCGAACGCGCCGCGCACTCCGCGGCGCGTTTTGTTTTGGGCGACGAAAATGCCGTGGGCCTTGGTATCGTGATGGCTGCGGTCATGGAGCAACGGTGATGCAGACAGGTTCGGGGGCGGTACGCGCGCCGGTGCGCGTGGTGGCGGGGCGCTGGTTCGCCGCCGTTGGAGCGGTACTGGCCGCGCTGGCGGTCGGGCTGGCGGCGTATGCGTCGCATGGCGCCGACGGCGAGGCGCAGTCGCGGTTGCAGTCGGCAGCCCTGTTCCTGTTCGGGCATGGCGTGGCGCTTGCCGCGCTGGGGCCGCTTTCGGCGGGACGCGTCTGGCGCATCGTCGCGTTGGCGGGGCTGCTGTTCGGGACGTTGCTGTTCTCGGGCAGCCTGGTGATGGGCGCGCTGGCGGGATGGCCCACGGCGCTGGCACCGATGGGCGGCACGCTGATGATGGCGGGTTGGCTGGTGTGGGCGATGACGGCCGTGCGGCAGTGAGCTAGCCAATGGCGCGCTTTCCACGCGGGTTCGATACCGACGCGGCCTTCGAGCATCTGGCCAGGCGTGACCGGAAACTGGGCGCCTGGATGCGACGGATGGGGCCGATCCCGGCCGATCCGCGCTGGCGGAAGTCCTTCGATCCGGTGGATGCGCTGGCCCGCGCCATCCTCTACCAGCAGCTGAGTGGCAAGGCGGCGGCCACCATCGTGTCGCGCGTGGAGGCGGCCATCGACAGCGACCGGTTCCATTGCGACACGCTGGCGCGCTGCGACGACGCCGCGATCCGGGCCTGTGGCGTGTCGGGCAACAAACTGCTGGCGTTGCGCGACCTCGCCCGCCGGGAGGCGGACGGCGAGATCCCCGACCTGCGCCGCATGGCGTCGATGGACGACGACGCCATCATCGACGCATTGGTGCCGGTGCGTGGCATTGGCCGCTGGACGGTGGAGATGATGCTGATGTTCCGGCTGGGACGGCCGGACGTCCTGCCCGTGGATGACCTGGGCATCCGCAAGGGCGCGCAGGCGGTGGACCGTCTGGACGAGATGCTCAAGCCGAAGGCGCTGGCCGAGCGCGGGGAGAAGTGGGGGCCGTACCGGACCTATGCGAGCCTGTACCTGTGGCGCATCGCGGACGCCGCGAACGACGCCAAGGTGGCGACCAGGCGTTCGCAGGACTGAGGGCAGGCAGCGCCCGGTGGTGGCGCCTGCGCTGTGGAGGGCGCGCTACCCGTGGCCGCGCCAGGCCCAATGCCACGGCTCATAGACGATGCCGTGTGGGTTGTCGCGCGGATAACTCAAGTGGAAACCGTAGGCCCTGGCGTTGGTGCGCAACCAGGCGAATGCGGGCGTGTGCTCGAAGGACTCCTCGGCCGGTGGTTCGCCCGGCGTGGCGATGTCCAGCGCGAGGCCGGAGTGGTGTTCGCTGAAGCCCGGGGCGGCGTTGACGTTGAGGATCTCGTCCACCGACAGGCCGCGCGCCAGCTTCCGCTCGAAGATGCCAAGCTGGTAATCGTGGCTGCGGTAGCCGGAAATGGCCTCGAGCACCACGCCATCGCGCATCGCGCCATCGCGCATGTGCGACCAGGCGCGTGCCGCATCGTTGTGAAGCCAGAGCGGCCGTTGGTAGCGGTCGAAGCCGGCGAGGGCCAGCCAGTCCGGTTCGGCGACCAGCGTCAGTCTGGTGCGTTCGGCATAGCTCTCCTCGGCCAACCCCAGTTGGTCAAGCCGTTCATGCAGGCGGTCCAGCGGCAGCGCACGGACGTGCTCGAGGCCGGGCCGGCGGTGCATGACGTCCGATTCCATGGCGTCGAGGGCGGCGCCCAGGCCCGGTTCCAGACGCAGCTGCCAGACCAGCGGTTGCAGGCCCTCGGGCAGGTCGGCGGCCAGGTAGCGCCCATCGCGCTTGCGGCGCAGGACGTGGCGTGCCCGCGCGATGGCGCGCGCGTCATGGTTGCCGCGGGCCTTGAGCAGGCCGGCGGGCCAGATCTCGATGTCCGGCGTGTTGATCAGGCGTTGGGGCAGGCCGCGCATGCAGGCAGGGTAGTGCCGGGGTGGCTGCAAGTCACGCCCGCGGGCCGATGGGGGCGTTGATCCGGTGCAGGGCGTCCAGCAGCGCTTCGGGCCGTTCCAGCGACAGCAGCAGCGATTTTCCCGAGCGCGTGGGCAGCCACAGCACGCGGCGGCGCGAAGTGAGCAGGCAGAAGCCGCCACTGCGGTCACGCAGCATGAACCAGCCGGCATGGAAGCCGGGCAACGACATGCCGAACGTCTTCAGCACCGGCTTCAGTTCGGTGCGCTCGTCCAGGTCGACAATGCGCGCCCTGGCCACGTCCAGGTCGGCCGCACCCACCCGATGGCTGAACATGGCGGCCTTCACCTGCAATCCGCGCTCGTCCAACAGGACTTGCCGGCGGCCCAGGCCCCAGAAGGTGAATGCCGCCACGGCGCCCACGATCACCACGGCGAACGCGAATGCGGGCATGGCGGCGCCGCGGTCGGCGGCGGACGGGCCCAGGTGCATGGACACGGCGATGGCGATCAGCGGGATGGCCAGCAGCCCACCCAGCAGCCAGGCGGCGTGCGATGGCGGTGGAACGACAGGGAAAGCGCGGGTCATGCCTGGGCTCCGGTTGGCCGGGTCAACGTTGACGGATCCAGCCGGCGATGTCGTCGATGAGTTGGGCGTCCACATGGCCTGCGGTGAGGTATTCCTCGACCGTTCCGGGACCCTTGCCGGCGATGCCCAGGTGGTTGAGTGCGGGGTAATGGCGCAGGCGTACATTGCGCAGTTCCGACAACTGGTCGCGCCAGCGTTGCCAGTCCGCATCCACTACCTGGATGTCACGGCCGCCGTGCACGACCAGGGTGGGCCGCCTGAGCGCCAGGGCGTCGGCCACGGGGTCGATGCTTTCGAGGCTGCGCCAGTAGCTCACCGGGAGACCCATCGGCGAGTCCGCAGCCGCGACCTCGCCCGCGCCGCGCACGCGTTTTACGCGCGCACCCAGGTCGTCAAGGGCCTGCTGTTCCGTCTCGCTGACCGTTCCGTCGCCCGCCGCCAGCCGGTGGCTCTGTTCCAGCATCAGGTCGAGCACTGGGCGAGCCGGCGCCGCCATCAGCACCACGCCTGCCACCTGGCCGGACTGGCTCGCGATGCGCGGTGCCAGCATGCCGCCCAGGCTGTGGCCCAGGACGAAGACCCGGCCGCGGTCGACGCCTTCGACCGCGCGCACCGAGGCAATCGCGGCAACGGCATCGCGGGTCACTTCGTCGTCCACGTTGAAGTCGATGCCTGCAAGGTCCTGCGGCCGCACCCGCGTGCGCTTCTCGTAGCGCAACACGGCGATGCCGCGTGCGGCAAGGCCGTGGGCAATGTCCAGGAACGGCCGGTTGGGACCCATCGTTTCGTCCCTGTCTTGCGGGCCAGAGCCGTGCACCAGCACCACTGCGGGAACCGGGGCCGCAGCGGAGGCGGCGGTGGGCAGGGTGAGCGTGGCCGGCAGGGCGCGCTCACCGGAGCCGACGCTTATTTCGCGTTCGACATGGGACGTGGAGGGCACCGGTGCGGCGACCGGAGGCGGTCCGGGTTGGATCAGGAAACCGGCGATCCGGCCGCTGGCGTCGGACGTGATGCGCGCCGCCAGGTTTGCCTTTGCATAGGGCAGTGGCACGGACACGACCGTCATGTCGCCATGGGCGATGGTGGTCGGCACGCCACGCGGACCAGGCGCGCCCATGTTCTGCGAAAGCGAAACCCACACCTGCTGCAGCTTGTCTGCGGGGACGGCGGCGCGCATCTCGGGAGAGAACAGGGATTCGGCCTCGGCGAACCGGCCAGCATCGAGATGGTCGAGCAGCTTGATGGCCAGCGCGACGGCGCCTTGGTCCGGGGCGGCGGCCACTGGCGCGGCCGCCGCCGGGGAAGGACCGGCGAGGCCGGGTTGTGGCGCGCCCGCGCCCAGCAATGCAAGCAGCGCGGGAAGCAGCAGCGATGAAGTTCGGGACATAACGTTTCCTTGTCGTGGGCCGGTGCTGCCGTCCGCAGTCAGGCCGGTTGCTTGAAGAACAGCCGTGCGTAGTCGGTCAGGGTGGGCACCTGCACCACGCTGACCAGTTCCCAGCCCTCCGCGCCCAGCCGGTCGAGTTCGGCCTGCAGCCGCTCGGGCATGGTTTCGAACATGCGCGGCGGCAAGTCGACCACGTGGTATTGCCAGCGTTGGTTCATGGGGTGTCCTCCTCCTGCTCGGGTGTCGGGTGGGTGGGGCCGGGCAGTCGCCCGGCCTTGCGCAGCGCGTCGCGAAGCACGTACTCGATCTGTGCGTTGAGGCTGCGCAGTTCGTCATCGGCCCAGCGCTGCGCCGCCGCGAGGATGTCGGCGTTGATGCGCAGCGGGTAGGCTTTCTTCTCGGCCATGTCAGTCCCGGCGACGGCGTGCCACGCCCACGCCAATGGTGGCGGTCAGTACGACCATCGGCGTGGCGATCATGGTGCGGGCCTCAATACAGCGTGCCGGCGTTGACGATGGGCTGGGTGGCGCGCTCGCCGCACAGCACCACCAGCAGGTTGCTGACCATCGCGGCCTTGCGCTCTTCGTCCAGCTGCACGGTGTTGTTTTTCTGCAGTTCGGCCAGCGCCATTTCCACCATGCCCACCGCACCGGCGACGATGCGCGTGCGCGCGGCAATGATCGCGTTGGCCTGTTGGCGCTGCAGCATGGCCTGGGCGATTTCCGGCGCGTAGGCCAGGTGGCTGATGCGTGCGTCGATGACCTGCACGCCGGCGTCGGCCAGGCGCTCGGCCAGTTCGTTGCGCAGATGGGCGCTGATCTCGGTGGCGTGGCTGCGCAGGGCCAGCTGACCTTCCTCGTGCTGGTCGTAGGGGTAGCTGGTGGCCATCGCGCGCAGCGCCGACTCGGACTGGATGTGCACGAAGCTTTCGTAGTCGTCGACGTTGTAGACGGCCTCGGCGCTGTCCACCACCTGCCACACGATGACGGCGGCGATCTCGATGGGACTGCCGTCGAGCTCGTTGACCTTGAGCTTGCCGCTCTCGAAGTTGCGCACGCGCAGGCTGACCTTGCGCTTGGAGAAGAACGGGTTGTTCCAGCGCAGGCCGTTGTCCTTGACCGTGCCCACGTACTTGCCGAACAGGCTCAGCACCGCGGCCTGGTTGGGCTCGACCATGTACAGGCCGGCCAGGCAGAAGCCGGCCAGCGTGGCCAGCCCGACGCCGATGACGAGGTGGGAGAGGCTGGTCGCCTGGGCGCCGTCGATGGCGATCCAGACACCCGCCAGCAACACGGCCAGCAGCGCCAGCAGCATGGGAATGCCGGGCAGGGAACGGATGGGATTCTCTTTCATGGCCGTGCTCCTCGAGGTTCCTCGATAGAGTGATATCAAATTGATATCAAGTCAAGTGCAGGTGGGATGGGCGAACCAGCGCCCGGGATGACTAGCGTCTGATCCGGTACAGCGGCGCCGGCACGAATTCCCCGGTGGCGTACACGCTGCGGCCGTCCTCGGCCCAGCCCATGGCTTCGGCCTGCGGCAGCCACGGAAGGAGGCGGGCCTCCGGCGTGCGCGCCACGGCGCGCCCCCAGCCCTGCCCACGCAGCGCCGGGTAGAACAGCAGGTGGCGATAGGTCATGACCGCCAGGGTGCGGCCATCGGGCGATACGTCGGCCGCCGTCACGTGGGCGTCGTAGCGGGCGCGCTGTGGGCGTTTGCGCAGGTCCTGGGGGGTGGGCTGCGGTACCCCGGCCAGATGGCCCAGCGGCCGGGCCGTCTGTATGCCCTTGTCGCGCGGGCGCAGCGGCAGCGCGAACAGTTCGGCCGGTTGGCGCTTCTTCGACACCAGCAATACCTGGCCGCGCCTGGCGTCCACCGCCACGGCTTCGCAGTCGCGGGGGCCGTCGGGCCAGCGGAAGGCGATCGACCAGGCCGGACGCAGGCGGTCGTTCTCCAACGCACGGGGCTCTTCGACCACGTGCAGTTGCAGGGTGCGGCGCAGCCCGCCGTTGTCGCCGGTGTCGGCGATGAGCAGGTAGTCGCGGCCGTCCAGGCGGAACGCGGCGATGTCCTCCCAGTCGGTCTTGCTCACGCCTTCCACGCGGTACGTCGCGCGTCGCAACCCGCGCGTGCTGACCGCGAACAGGCGCGCGGGATTGCCGCCATCGTCCAGCAGCCAAAGCGTGCCGGGGTGGCGACGCGAGGCCGCCAGGCCGCTGATTTCATCCAGTTGCGGATCCAGCAGGAAGCCGGATACGGCGGTGCGCGCGGGCGTATCCGCGGAGCGCGTGCAGGCGGCAAGGACAAGCGCGAGCAGCGCGGGCAGCAACGTCCGCCACGCCTTGCGCATGCGCGGTCGCACCGGCGATGCGGCGTACGTGGCGCCCGCCAGGGCGCGCAACCCTGCAGTCGGGACGCGGATGAATCGCATGGGCACAGCATCGCCGGGCACATGGGGCCACCGCAACCGTCGTTCCGGGAGGGGGCGGTACAATGCCGTTCCCGTCCACCGCCCTGATGCCATGACCACGATCGGTACGCCGCTGTCTTCGTCCGCCTTCCGCGTGCTGCTGTTGGGCTCCGGCGAGCTGGGCAAGGAAGTGGCGATCGAATTGCAGCGCTTTGGCGTGGAGGTCATCGCCGCCGACCGTTACGCCGACGCGCCGGCGATGCAGGTCGCGCACCGCAGCCACGTGCTGGACATGCTGGATGGCGCCGCGATCCGCGAACTGATCGCCAGGGAGCGTCCGCACCTGATCGTGCCGGAGATCGAGGCGATCCACACCGAGACGCTGGTGCAGCTGGAGCAGGAGTTCATTGGACGCGGCAGCCATTGCCGGGTGATCCCGACGGCGCGGGCGGCGCGGTTGACGATGGACCGCGAGGGCATCCGCCGGCTGGCGGCCGAGACGCTGGGCGTGCCGACCTCGCCCTACCGCTTCGTCGACACCCGGGAAGAGTACCTGGCCGCGATTGAAACCGTGGGCCTGCCGTGCGTGGTCAAGCCGGTGATGTCCTCGTCGGGCAAGGGCCAGAGCCTGGTGCGCAGCGTCGACGAGATCGATGCGGCGTGGGATTACGCGCAGACCGGGGGCCGCGCCGGTGCGGGCCGGGCCATCGTCGAGGGCTTCGTCGATTTCGATTACGAGATCACCCTGCTGACCGTGCGCCATGCCGGCGGCACCACGTTCTGTGACCCGATCGGCCACCTGCAGCGCGATGGCGACTACCGTGAAAGCTGGCAGCCGCAGCCGATGTCGGCGCTGGCGCTGCAGCGCGCGCAGGACATTTCGCGCAGGGTCACCGATGACCTGGGCGGTTGGGGCGTGTTTGGCGTGGAATTGTTCATCAAGGGCGACGAAGTGTGGTTCAGCGAGGTGTCGCCGCGCCCGCACGATACCGGGCTGGTGACGCTGGCCTCGCAGGAACTGAGCGAGTTCGCGCTGCATGCGCGCGCGATCCTGGGCTTGCCGATCCCGGTGATCCGGCACAAGGGCCCGGCCGCGTCGTGCGCGGTGCTGGCCGAAGGCTATGGCGTGCCGGTGTTCGCGGGCGTGGACCAGGCGCTGGCGCTCCCCGATACGCAACTGCGCCTGTTCGGCAAGCCCCGGGTGGAAGGTGCGCGCCGGGTGGCGGTGACGCTGGCCCTGGGCGAGGACGTGGAGCAGGCGCGTGCCATTGCGCGCGATGCCGCTGCGGCCCTGCACATCGATCTGCGCTGAGCGGAGGCGACATGGCTGAGGTAACCGGTTTTGCGGTGTTCTTCTTCCCCCAGGCGCTTGAGGCGCTGGGCGATGCCATCAAGCCTTACCTGCAGGATGGCCCGGCCGGGCCGCACATCCTGTGCAACGAGATCGACACCGGTGGCGCGCTGATCGAGATGACCATCGAGGCGCGCGACCGCGAAGGCAAGACGGTCGAGCTGCAGCTGATGGTGCCCACCAGCATGGTGCGGATGATCGTGTCCGCGCGTGGCGAAGCGGCTTTCGGCTTTGGCCCGCGCGCCGAAGCGCCGGTGCCCGCGCTGCCGCCGGTGGGACCGACGGCCGAACCGGCCGAGGCGCCACCGCAGGCGGTGCCGTCCCCGGCTACGCCGCAGGCGCCTTCGAACCCGCCGCCGTCGGGGCCGCCGGAAACGCTGGGCGACGCACCCAAGCCGGAGTGAGTCGCTCCGTGGGGCCGACCTTCAGTCGGGTATCCGGTTGAAGTCGACCCAGACCAGGTGGTGGTCGCTGGCAGCGGCGATGGCGGCATCGGGGTCGCTGCTGGCCGGCCAGAACACGCCTTCGCCCACAACGTCCAGCCCGCGCGAGGGCAACACGTAATCCAGCCGCAGCGTGCCTGCCTTGGGGCCGAAATCACCGGTATGGGTGGCGGTGTCGCCGTTGCGGGGCAAGCGGCGCTCGGCGGCCCGTTCCACGGCGCCGGCACTGCGCGGAATGCGTGTCGCCTGTACCCGGGGATGGTCGAGCAACTGGCCGATGGCGCCCGGCATGCCATCGCCATCGACCGGGTCGGCGTTGTAATCGCCCACGATCACGAACTGTGCGCTCGCCGGCAGCCCGCCACAGCGGCCGTTGTCGTCGCACAGCCAGGGCTGCGCATCACCGGATACGTACTCCCTCCACAAGCGGATCTCGTCGAAGTTGCGCGCGCCGTTGCGGTTCTCCGGGCCGTCGAACACCGGAGGGGTGGGGTGGGCGGCCAGCAGGTGCACGACGCCACCCGGCGTGCGGATCGGCACGTCCCAATGCGATTTGGACGACAGGCGCAGCTTCGACCACGTGGCGGGCGGGTACCAGGCCTGGCCGCTTCGCGGATCACGGGGTTGCAGCGCGCCGGGCATCGCGCTCCAGCGCAGGTGCTGGAAGGTGCGGACAGCGTCGCTGTCGATGGGATGACGCGACAGCACGAGCATGCCGTACTGGCCGGGGTGCAGGCCGTAGCCCCAGGCGTCGTTGCCACGTCCCCGGCCACTGCCGCCGACGGTGCCGTTGTTGTCCAGGTCCAGGCCGCTGGGCACGCCGGTGTTGACCGGGGCCAGGTAGCGGTAGGCGTAGCGCAGCGGCTCGCCGCCGGCCTGTGCCACTTCCAGGTAGCGGCGCTGGAACAACTCGGCGGCACGGTGCGCGGCGTCGTAGTCGAACTCGTTGAGCAGCACGATGTCGGGGCGCACGCGTTGCAGCACCGCCGCGATGTTGCGCGCGTTGGCGTCGCCCGCTTCCAGACGGCGGACCAGGCCGCCTTCCTCCTCGTCGTACAGCGATGTGTTGTAGGTGGCCACCCGCACGGGGACCGCCGCGCCCATCGGTTCCGTCATGCTGTTGGCCCATGCCTCCGGATTGCCTTGGATATTGACCCGTACGCATCCCGGCACCAAGGTGAGTGTTGCCAGCGCCAGCAGCCATGACAGGCCACGGCGGTCGATGCGCGATGTTGCTTGGGTCATGCCCAGTCTCCGAAATCCAGGTCGCGCCACCTGCGACCGTCGAAACCTTCGAGCGGCTGGAAGCGGCGTTTGTAGTCCATCTTGGGGTGTGTGGCGATCCAGTAGCCCAGGTACAGGTGGGTGCGGTGCTCGCGGCGCGCCCACTCCAGTTGCCTGAGGATGGCCAGCGTGCCCAGGCCGCGTTCGCGCAGGTCCGGGTCGTAGAACGTATACACCGCCGACAGTGCGGTTTCGATGACATCGGTGACGGCCACGCCCAGCAGCCGGCCGTCCTCGCGCAGTTCGATGAAGCGCCCCTCGTTCCAGCTGCCCACCAGGAACTGGTCGAACTCGAGTGCCCCGTGGGTATCCATCCCGCCGTCGGGGTGGCGTGCGCTCAGGTAACGGCGGTACAGCGCGAACTGCTCGTCCGTGCGCTCGGCGGGGCACACGCGCGACTCGACTCGCGCGTTGCGCGCCAGGCAGCGGCGCTGGCTGCGGTCGGGTGCGAAGCGGGCCACCGGGATGCGCACCGCCACGCAGGCTCGGCAGCCAGGGCAGTGCGGCCGGTAGACGATGTCGCCGGAGCGGCGGAAGCCCCAGCCCAGCGCGAAGGGGTAATGCGCCGCCATGCGCGGGTCGCGCGGATCGAAGACCAGGTCGCGGGCCACGCGGTCGGGCCAGTAGCCGCACGGATGCTCGCCGGTGTGGAACAGGCGGAGGTCGTCCGGTGGCGGCACGGGGTTGTCGCGCATGGGATGAGCATAGCGCCGTGGGCAAGTGGCGGTGTTGCCTCCTGCCGCCATGGTCCCTGATCGACCCCGCGGCTAGGCGAGCCATCGGCAATTTGCAACCCTTCGGGGGAATGGACTGTGCCAAAGGACCGCAGGACGCTGTGGCCATGGCCTGCCTTCCTCGTCCCCTTTTAGTTCACCTTTTGGTTCAAGCGCCCTCGGCCTGGAACCCCACCTTGCGATGGCTGCCGTCGCAATAGGGCTTGTTGGCCGATTGCCCGCAGCGACAGAAGAAGGTCTCGGTGACGCGGTTGACGGTGCGGCCGGTGCCGCTGACGACTTCCAGGTTGCCGACCACTTTCAGCGGGCCGTCCTTCTGCGGTTCGATTGAAAGCGTGCCGTTGCGTACGGCCAGCGCTTCGGACGGTTTCTCGGCGGGCTCGCCGGTGGCGGTGAAGCCGACTTCCTTGTGGCGGGTGTCGCAGAACGGCTTGTGCCGCGACTGCCCGCAGCGGCACAGGGTGACGCGGTAGGGCTGCCGCGGCTGGCCGGCGATCGTGCAGTCGGCGTGGAAGGCGAGCGGGCCGTTTTCGCGCACGTGCACGGTGTTCACTTCCGGTGCGTGTTCGTCGGCCACGTCGTCGATGCGCTCGAAGGTCAGCGCCCCGGATGGGCAGCTGCGTACGATGGCTTCGACCTCGGCGGCACTGGCCGCATCCGGGTGCAGCCATTCGCCCTCGACGTTGGGCACGAACACCTTCGGGTTGCCGAGCACGCAGTTGCGTGAATGCACGCAGCGCCGTGCGTCGAAGTGGATGGTGATGCGCTGCCCGCGTGCGGTTTCGATGGGCATGGCGGTGGCCTCGTGGGGACTGGCCGCAGTCTACGCCCGCAAAAAGGCGGTGCGTGTCAGGGACAATTTCCGATGTGCTTTTGGGAAAAGGGGGGCAGGTGGAAATGCGCACGGGGCGCTTTGTGACGGCCCGCCCGCCGGGACGGCCGCCGCAACGCTCAAATTGTTCCTGATACCATTTCAGGCCTAGTATTTCCGGATACTTTCCCCGAGCCGTCCGAACATGCATCCATATTTCCTCGTGCTGGCATTGGCGGTGGCCCTGGGCGGCTGTGGCGGCGAACGCAAGGAGGCCACCGATGTCGCAGGCGCGGCACCGGACGCCGCAGTCGCGGGTGCTGCGATCCCCGTCGGTGCCGCGGATGTGGTCGCTGCCGCGCCCGCGGCTGTCCCCGCCGCCCTTCCCGAATGGTTCCCCGCGGACGTCTACCTGCCCGCGGAGCATGTGGTCGCCGAGGTCAACGAAGACGACGGTGCGCACGCGGTCGAACTGCGGACCCCCGGCCAGGTGTTCGCCCTTGCCGGGCAGGCGCAGGCCGCGATGCTGGCCGCAGGCTGGACCGAGAGCCACTATTCGCCGAACGACACGCGCGGCGGCGCGAGCATGTACTACCGCAAGGGCGACCGCAGCGCGACCTTGGCAATGGCCTGGGGCGGCGCCGGCCAAGTCCGGGTGATGTACAACTTCGCCACTGTAATGACCCAGTGATTTCCTGCTCAAGTGGAGACGTGCCGCAGCGTCTTCACCACCTTCCACTGGCCATCGACGTGGCGCACCTCGAAGGTCTTGTACCGGGCCCACATGCGGTGGTGGTAGGCGCTGAATTCCACCGTGCCTGCATCGGGCGCGCTGGGTCGGAAGGCGGTGACGTCCAGGATCTCCGCGTCCTGTCCCGAGGTGCCGTGGATGCTGCCCTTGTCCACGTCGGCGTTGCGCACGCAGTGGTTGGCGGGCACGATCAGGTGGTCCCGGCTGCCGATGCCGCGCATCACGTCCGGCAACGGGTTGCGGCCATCCACTGACACGCACACCACCGGCATCACCGTGTTCGGAATCTCCGCGTTGAGAACGGCCATGGCGATGCCGTCCAACGTGGGCGCGACCCTGCCATCGAACGGGGGCGAGGCGAGCTCCGGCGCGGGCGTGGCAACCTGCCTGAGCGAATGCACCATCGCCAGCCCAAGGATCACCGCGATGCCAAGCATCAGGCCGGCCTTGATCCGCCAGGCGCGCTTTTGCGCCGATGGCTTGCCGTAGCGTTCTTCCTCGCTGCGGAAGTTGGGGGCGAGGTAGCTTGATTCGCCGGGGCGCGTGGAGTCCAGCAGGCCGGCCTTGCGCAGCAGGTCGCGCGCGCGGATCTGGTCCTCGGATTGCACCACCCAGACGGCGGGGCGCCGGGTGTTGTCGTCGCTGTAGCTGAACGTGCCGCGGCGGCTGCCCTTGTAGGAGCGGCCGTCGCTGATGCGCACCTCGATGCCTTCGTCACGCAGCAGCTGCGCGACGGCTTCGACGTTCTCGATGCGGGCGCTGCTGAAGACCTGGCGCACGGATCAACCCTGGGTGCCGGTGGCGTCGGCTTTGTGCACCACGCGGATCAGGCCTTCCTGCGCGGTGCTGGCCACCAGGCGGCCGTCGCGGTCGTAGATCTGGCCACGGGCCAGGCCGCGGCTGCCCTGCGCGCTCGGGCTGTCGATGGAGTACAGCAGCCACTCGTCGGCACGGAACGGGCGGTGGAACCACAGGGTGTGGTCCAGCGACGCCATCTGCACGTTGGGCTGGTAGTAACTGATGCCATGCGGGAAGGTCGCGGTGCCCAGCAGGTGGAAGTCCGAGGCATAGGCGAGCAGGGCGCGGTGCAGTTCCGGCGCGTCACCGACCGGCTCGCTCAGCCGGAACCAGACCTGCTGGTAGGGCGGGCGCTTGGGCGGGTTCAACTCATCGCGCGGGTACACGTGGCGGAACTCGAACGGGCCTTGGCGCGTGAGCCAACGCTGCACCTTGATCGGCAGGGTGGCCATCACCTCCGGCGGCACGGCCGGCGCCGGCTCGATGTCCTCGGGCTTGGGCACTTCGGACATCGACAGCTGATGCTCGACGCCCCCCTCCTCCTTCTGGAACGACGCGGCGAGGAAGAAGATCGGCTGCCCGTGCTGGATGGCGGTGACCCGGCGCACCGAAAAGCTGCCGCCGTCACGGGTGCGGTCCACCTGGTAGACGATGGGCGCGTCGATGTCGCCGGCCTTGAGGAAATAGGCGTGCAGCGAATGCGCCGCGCGCGGATCGAGCAGGGTGGCCTGCGCGGCCGACAGCGCCTGCCCCAGCACCTGGCCGCCGAACACGTACTTGGTGCCGATGTCGCGGCTCTGGCCGCGAAACAGGTTGTCTTCGAGGCGCTCGAGCGACAGCAGTTCGATCAGCTCGGAGACGTGGGATGTCATGGACGCAGGGGTGGTGGCAGCAGGCCAGCCAGTATACCTGTCCACTGCAGGCGACCCGGGCGGCGCCGGGAATCGGGGGGGGCGGCGAACGGGACCGGCGCCACCCACGCGCGCACCTGGAAATCGGCCGTGGGCCGTTAGCCGTGGCCCATGGGCTTGGACCGTAGCTCAGGGCAGCGACGTTTCAGGTTGCAGCCGCTTCAGCGGCACGGCCTGCAGCACCTCGTCCCATGGAAACCGTGGGCCCGGGTCGCGCTTGCGCCGCACCTTGAGCGAGGGGTCGTCGCTGGCCTCCACCTCGGTGGTGTCCAGGTCCTCGTGGCCCGCGATCAACTGCAGGCTGGGGTTCTCGGTGCGCAGTCGTTGCAGCAGCGCGATGAGGGCCAGGATCTGCGCTGCGGGGTAGGCCTCGTCCATGGTCTGGTGTCCGGCCGCCAGCCAGTCCGGGTAGCGGCCGCGGTTGACCAGCTCGATGCCGATGGAGCGTGGGTTGTAGCCACGCGTGTGGTGGGCCACGCGCTCCACTGACACGTACTGGTGCACGCTGCCGTCGCGGTCGACGTAGTAATGCCCGCTGTTGCCGGTGCCCGACGCCTGATACAGCACCTCCTCGCCAAAGCGCCGCGCCATGGCCAGGTCCGGCAGCTCGGTGCAATGCATCACCACCAGGTCCACCTGCTCGCGCGGCCGCGCGTCCAGGCGTGCTTCGTAAGGCAGTGGGTCGATGTGGATGGGCAACAGCGGCAGGTCGGGCAACATGGGCCGGATGCTACCATTCGCCCCTGCACCGGGGCCTGCCGCGACGCAGCGCCATCGAGACCGCTGCCCGCGCCGCAGGCCTGTCATCGCCTCCCCCTCGGACTCTCCATGCGCGGACACTGCATCCTTTCCCACGGCTTCGAAAGCGGCCCCGACGCCACCAAGGTCGCCGCCCTGGCCGAGGCGGCCGAGCGCGTTGGCTGGACCCACGAGCGCCCGGATTACACCGACCTGGACGCCAGGCGCGAGGTCAGCGAACTGGGCGACGTGCCGGCGCGCCTGCAGCGCCTGCTGGGCCTGGCGCAGGCCGCCGCCGTGCGCGGCCCCGTGGTGCTGGCGGGTTCCAGCCTGGGCGCCTACATTTCCGGACTGGTGTCGCTGCAGGTACAGGTGAAGGGGTTGTTCCTGATGGCACCGCCGATCCGCATGGGGCAGGCGCAGCCACTCGCCGCCGCCGCGGTGCCCACCGGCATCATCCACGGCTGGCATGATGAGTTGATCCCCGCCGCCCACGTGGTGGAATGGTCCGCGCCGCGTTCGGACCGGTTGTTGCTGGTCGACGATGGCCATCGCCTGGCCAACCACGTGTATGCGAGCGCCGCCGAATTCGCCGCCCTGCTGGATGGCCTGCAATGAAATTCTTCGCCAGTTGCGGCAAGGGCCTGGAGTACCTGTTGGCCGATGAGCTGGTGGCGCTGGGCTGCACGCACGCCACCGCCACCATGGCCGGCGCGAACGTCGAAGGCACGTTGCAGGACGCGCAACGCGCGGTGTTGTGGTCGCGCCTGGCCAGCCGCGTGCTGTGGCCCATCGCCGAGTTCGATTGTGCCGACGAACTGGCGCTGTATGCCGGCGTGGCGGCAGTGCCGTGGCCGGAACACCTCGCCGGCGGCGACACCATCGCCGTGGATGCCCATGTGTCGGGCACCGCCATCACCCACGCGCGTTACGCCGCGCAGCGGGTGAAGGATGCGGTGGTGGACGTGATGCGCGAGCGCACCGGCGCGCGCCCCGACGTGGACGTCGAATCGCCCGGCTTGCGCCTCAACCTGGTGGTCCGCAAAGGCCGCGCCATCCTGTCCGTGGACCTGGGTGGCGGCCCGTTGCACCGGCGGGGTTGGCGCCTCAAGCAGGGTGAGGCGCCGCTCAAGGAAAACCTGGCCGCGGCCGTGCTGATGCGTGGCCAGTGGCCCAAGCGGTACGCCGAAGGCGGTGCGTTGCTGGACCCGATGTGCGGCAGCGGCACATTGCTGATTGAAGGTGCGCTGATGGCCGCCGACGTGGCGCCCGGCCTGCTGCGGCATGAGGGGCGCACGCCCACGCGCTGGCGTGGTTTTGATGCCGGCACGTGGAAGTCGCTGGTGGATGACGCGCGGCAGCGCGAAGCCGCAGGTCGTGCGGCGCTGCGGAGGGCATTCTTCGGCAGCGACCTGGACCCGCATGCGATCCGCGCCGCGCGCGACAACGAAATCATGGCCGCGCTGGTGGGCGTGATCCAGTGGAGCGTGGCGGACGTGGCGCAGTTGCCATCGCGCATGCGCTCGTCGGTGGCGCATGCCGATGGAACGAACCCGTCACGAAGTGATGAACCTGCTGGTGTTGCCAGTGCCGCCGATCCACGGGGCGAGGCCGCGCACGAGCCTGCCGGCGATGGCGGTGCCTCCGACGGCACGATCCAACTGCCGGCGACCGGTCTGGTCGTCTGCAATCCGCCCTACGATGCGCGCCTGGCCGCCGACCCGGCGCTGTACCGCGCGCTGGGCGACGCGATCAAGGCTGCGGTGCCGGGCTGGCGCGCGAGCCTGCTGTGCGGCGATGCGGAGTTGGCCCGCGCGACCGGCCTGCGCGCTGCCAGGAGCTACCAGGTATTCAATGGCGCCATCGAATGCGCGCTGATCGTGGTCGACCCCATCCGCTCCGCGCGTGACATCGCCCGCGACACGGCCGTGGCCGACGGCACCGCCGAGGCGCGACCACTGTCCGAAGGCGCGCAGATGGTGGCCAACCGCCTGCGCAAGAACCTGCGCAAGCTCAAGGCCTGGCGCGAGCGCGAACAGGTGACCTGCTACCGCGCCTACGACGCCGACCTGCCCGAGTACGCGGCGGCCATCGATGTCTACACCACTGACGAAGTGGTCCCGCGCACCTTCCTGCACGTGCAGGAATACGCGGCGCCGGCCACCATTCCCGAGCCGGTGCAGCGTCGCCGCCTCAATGAACTGCTGGCCGCTGCCCGTGAGGTGTTCGGCGTGCCCCGCGAGCAGGTGGCGTTGAAGACCCGCGCACGCGGCAAGGGAGGCAGCAAGTACGGCCACTTCGACAGCCGCGGCGAGTTCCTGGTGGTGCGCGAGGGTGATGCGCGCCTGCGTGTGAATTTGTTCGACTACCTCGACACCGGCCTGTTCCTCGACCACCGGCCGATGCGCCTGCGCCTGGCGGAGGAGGCGCGGGACACGCGCTTCCTCAACCTGTTTGCCTACACCGGTGCGGCTACCGTGCACGCTGCGGTCGGCGGTGCGCGCAGCACCACTACCGTGGATCTGTCCGGCACGTATCTGGAGTGGTGCGCCGACAATCTGCAGGAGAACGGGATTGGCGGGACGCGCCACCGCCTGGTACAGGCCGATGCCATGCGTTGGCTGGACGAGGACACCGGCGAGTACGACCTGGTGTTCTGCGACCCGCCCACGTTCTCCAATTCCAAGCGCGCCGATGACTTCGACGTGCAGGCCGCGCACGTGCCCTTGCTGCGCGCGGCGATGGCGCGCCTGGCGCGCGACGGCGTGCTGTACTTCTCCAACAACTTCCGCCGCTTCAAGCTGGACGAGGCGGCGGTGGCGGCGTTCGCCGAGTGCGTGGAGATCACCCCGCGCACCATTCCGCCCGACTTCGAGCGCGACGCGCGCATCCACCGCTGCTGGCGCCTGCGCCATCCTGGAGCGCGCCGGGAATGACCCGCAAGCGGCCGCGGTTGCACAGGGCGCACTGGTGGACCTTCTTCCGCCAGTGGCTGCGCAACCCGCGCCGCATGGCGGCCGTGGCACCCTCGAGCGCGGGGCTTGCCGCGGCCATGCTGCGCGAGTTGCCGGAAGGCACGCGTCGCGTGATCGAGCTGGGCGGCGGCACAGGAGCGGTCACGGCCGCGTTGCTCGATGCAGGCATTGAAGGCGAAAACCTGCTGGTGGTGGAGTTGGACGAGAAACTGCATGCCCACCTGAGCGTGCGTTTCCCGCAGGTGCGCATCGTCAAAGGCGATGCGGGCGACCTGCCGCGCATTGCCGCACACTACCTCGCCGATGGCCCCGCCGATGCCGTGGTGTCAGGCCTGGGGTTGCTGTCGATGCCGCGCGAGGCCCAGCGCGACGTGATGGCCGCGGCATTTGCTTGCCTGCGGCCAGAGGGGCGCTATGTCCAGTTCACCTACGGTCCGGCCGCCCCGGTGGCCGAGGACGTCGTGGCCGAGCTGGGCCTGCAGGTGCGGCGTGGGGCGTTCGTGTTGCGCAACGTGCCGCCCGCGACGGTGTACGTGTACAGCCGTTGAGCGATGGCGGCCTGCATGAACGGTCGTCGCCACATTCAGCGAGCAGGCCACGCCACGAAGGCCACGCCTCGGGACATGGCCTGGTCGGGCCCGGCGATCAGTTGCTGCTCAGGCGCGCGGTCTGGAAGCGCATGCCACGCGCCGTGCCGATTTCTTCCTGGAGCCGTTCCGGCGAGCTGGCCTGCAGCCAGATGTGCGCCACGCGGCCGTCCGGCAGTTGTACCAGCGTTTCGCGCGTTTCAATGTTGGGACGTCCGGCCACTTCGCTGCGGTACCAGTAGATCGCCTGGCCGTCGATGGTGTCCTCCTCCACGCGGTTGCCGCGCTTGGGCTCGAACGGGGCCTTGCGTGCGATATACACACCGAAGGCCTCCGAGCCGTCCGGCCGCAGTGCGCGGCAGAAGTCGGTACCGGCATTGGCGCGGTGCTCCCACGCCAGGACCGCGTCATCGGGCAGTTTCGGACAGCCGGTAGCCTCCTGCGCCTGGGCTGCCCCCGCCGCAACCATCAAAGACAGACAAAGGATTGGCTTGATCATTGGTCGTTCCCCCTGGGCACAGCCGCAATAGGGCCGTGATTCCGACCATAAAACACAATTGGGTCATTGACAAATGATTAACAATAAGTTTCGCCGGTAACCGCCGAGCGGGTGTGCGCCCGGTGCCGGCGGTCAGCGTTCAGGCAAGGGGATGAACTCGTCATCGCCAGGGACGGTGCCAAAACGCCCTTCCACCCAATCCTGCTTGGCCTGTTCAATCCTCTCACGCGAAGATGAGACGAAGTTCCACCACAGGTGGCGCGGGCCATCCAATGGCTCGCCACCCAGCAGCATGGCCTTGACCGGGGCGCGGGCGCGTAGTCGATGGCGGACACCGGGGTCGAGCACCACCAGGTGCCGCTCGGGGATGTCGACGCCATCGAGCTGGGCGTCGCCTTCCAGCACGTACAGGGCGCGCTCGGCGTGGCCGGCGTCGAGTTCGGTCTCGGCATCCACGTCCAGGTCGATGGCCACGTACAGGGTGTCGTTGAACACCTGTACCGGCGACTCCTCGCCATAGGCGCGGCCTGCGACCACCCGCAGCCATGCGCCATCGCGACGCTGGTGGGGCAGGGTTTCCGCGGAATGGTGGAAGAAGGCCGGGGCAATTTCCTCGTGTGACTTCGGCAGCGCCACCCAGGTCTGCATACCATGCAGCGGATGCTCGCCATGCCGCAGGGCCAGGGGCGTGCGCTCGGAATGGGCGATGCCGCGGCCGGCGGTCATCCAGTTCACGTCGCCGGGGCTGATGTCCTGCAGGCTGCCCAGCGTGTCGCGGTGGGTGATGGTGCCCGACCAGAGGAAGGTGACCGTGGCCAGGCCGATGTGCGGGTGCGGGCGCACGTCGATACCGCGGCCGGGCTCGAACACGGTCGGGCCCATGTGGTCCACGAACACGAACGGTCCGACCGAACGCGCCTGCAGGCTGGGTACGGCGCGACGCACCTGGAAGCCGCCGAGGTCATGTACGCGGGGGACAACAATCGTGGTCATGGTGCGACTCCATGGGGCAGAAAGACAGCATGCCACCGTGGGCCGTCAGGCGCCTCTGCGTCCGTGGAACGGCCTATTGCGGTTGCGCCGGCCGGGGTCGGGGCAGGGGCGGGGTAGGGGCGGGGTAGCGATCGCATTGCACCCTGATAGGTGCCCCTGGGCCTACGCCGGACTCCAGCCGAACAGTTTCACCTCGTCGTCGCGGGACAGCGAGAGCATCCGCTCGAAGCGGAAGCCGAGGCTTTCCAGCAGGCGCGCGGAACTGCCATTGCCCGGCGAAGTGATGGCCACGATGCGCTGCAGGCCGATGTCGCGAACGCCGTGCTCCAGCGTCGCGGCGGCCGCTTCGCGGGCATAGCCCTGGCCCCAATACTGCGGCAACAGTGCGTAGCCGATGTCCACATCGTCCAGCGTGTCGCGCTTGATCAGGCCGCACAGGCCCATGGCGGCGCCATCGGCGGCCCGCTCGATGCAGTACAGGCCGAAGCCATGTCGCGCGTACATGGCCAGTGGGCCGTTGCGCAGGAAGTCGCGTGCGTCGTCCAGGCCGCGCACGCCCTTGTCGCCGATGTTTTCCAGCCACGAGGGCTGGTTGACCAGATCGAGGATGAAGGGCGCGTCGTCCAGCGTGAGGCGGCGCAGACGCAGGCGTTCGGTGGCAAGGGGCATCAAGGCCGGGCTCCGGTGGCATGAAGCGACAGCATACGGGCGTCGTGCAACGCAGGCGAAGGATGCAGGTAATCCGTGCCGCCGCCTCAACCCGGTCGCAGCGCGGTGAACAGCCCGCGGGCCGCATTGATCCGCGACGTGGCATCTGGCAGTTCCAGCTTCACCTTCAGCTTGTCCGGCCCCTCCATCTGGTACAGCTTGGGTTGGCCCTGGATCATCCTGATGATCGCCATCGGGTCCACATTTGGCTTTTCCACGAATTGGAGGCGGCCTCCGGTGGCGCCGATATCGAGCTTGCGGATGCCCAGGTCGGTGGCCTGCAGTTTCAGTTCCGCCACGGCGAACAGGTGCTTGGCCGGGTCGGGCAGCAGGCCGAAGCGGTCGATCATCTCCACCTGCAGCTCACGCAGTTCCTCCGCGTCGCGCGCGCCGCTGATGCGCTTGTACAGCGTCAGGCGGGTGTGCACGTCGGGCAGGTAATCGTCCGGGATCAGCGCGGGTACGTGCAGCTCGACCTCGGCGCCGCGGGCGTGGTGACCATCCACGTCGGGCAGTTCGCCACGCTTGATCGACTTGACCGCGCGCTCCAGCAGCTCGGTGTACAGGCTGAAACCGACCTCGGCCATCTGCCCGCTCTGGTCCTCGCCCAGCAGCTCGCCGGCGCCGCGGATCTCCAGGTCGTGGGTGGCCAGGGTGAAGCCGGCACCGAGTTCGTCCATTGCGGCGATGGCATCCAGGCGCTTCTTCGCATCAGCGGTGATGGACTTCCTGTCCGGCACCACCAGGTAGGCATAGGCGCGATGGTGGCTGCGGCCCACGCGGCCGCGCAACTGGTGCAGCTGCGCCAGGCCGAACTTGTCGGCGCGGTTGATGATGATGGTGTTGGCGTTGGGGATGTCGATGCCCGATTCAATGATCGTCGAGGCCAGCAGCACGTTGAAGCGCTGCTTGTGGAAGTCGAGCATCACCCGTTCCAGTTCGCGCTCGGGCATCTGGCCGTGGGCCACGCCGATGCGCGCCTCCGGCACCAGTTCCTCCAGCTGGCGCTGCATGCGGCCGATGCTTTCGACATCGTTGTGCAGGAAGTACAGCTGGCCACCACGCGACAGTTCGCGCTGGAACGCTTCGCGCAGCTGTGCGTCATCCCATGGCACCACGAAGGTCTGCACCGCCAGGCGATGCGCGGGTGGCGTGGCAATGATGCTCAGATCACGCAGGCCGGCCATCGCCATGTTGAGCGTGCGCGGGATCGGCGTGGCGGTCAGGGTCAGCAGGTGCACATTGGCGCGCAGCGCCTTCAGCGCCTCCTTCTGGCGCACGCCGAAACGCTGCTCCTCGTCCACGATCACCAGGCCCAGGTCGGCGAAGCGCACGTCCGGCTGCAGCAGGCGGTGGGTGCCGACGATGACGTCGATCTTGCCCTCGGCCACCTTGGCCAGTTCGGCCTCGATTTCCTTCTTGGTCTTGAAGCGCGACAGCACCTCCACCTTGAGCGGCCAATCGGCGAAACGGTCCCGGAAATTGCGGTAGTGCTGCTCGGCCAGCAGGGTGGTGGGCACCAGCACCGCGACCTGCTTGCCACCGGCCGCGGCGACAAACGCCGCGCGCACCGCCACTTCGGTCTTGCCGAAACCGACGTCGCCGCAGACCACGCGATCCATCGGCTGGCTGGAGGCGAGGTCGCGGATCACCGCTTCGATCGAGGCATGCTGGTCGGGCGTTTCCTCGAACGGGAACGCCGCGGCGAACGGCTCATACATCGCGCGGTCGACGTCGATGGCGAGGCCGGCGCGCGCCTGGCGCTTGGCCTGGATCTCCAGCAACTCCGCCGCCACGTCGCGCACTTTCTCCGCGGCCTTGCGTTTGGCCTTGGTCCATTGCTCGCCGCCGAGTGAGTGCAGCGGCGCGGTCTCCGGCGAGGCGCCGGAGTAGCGGTTGATCAGGTGCAGCTGCGCGACCGGCACGTACAGGCGGTCGCCCTTGGCGTATTCGATCTCGAGGTATTCGCCCTTCTCGCCGCCGGCTTCCAGCACGATCAGGCCGCGATACCGGCCCACGCCGTGGTCCTCGTGGACGATGGGCGCGCCTTCGCTCAACTCGCCCAGGTCACGGATGATCGCCTCGGGCTCGCGACCGGCGCGCTTGCGGCGGCGCGGCTGCGAGGCACGCTCGGGGAACAGCTGGCGCTCGGTGAGCACCACCATCGCCGGTGCATCGATCGCGAAACCGTCGTCGAACGGCGCCACGGCGATGGCGAAACGGGATGGCTCGCCACCGGGCGCGACGGGCGTACCGCGCTGGTCGGCAGCACCGTCACCGGCGAATGGCGGCGCGGCGGCAAACGCCGCCCAGTCGGCGACCACGGTGGGCCGCAGTTCCGCGGCGGCCAGCAGCTCCATCAGCGCCTCGCGCCGCCCGGCGGAGTCGGCCGCGACCAGCACCCGGCCCGGATGGCTGCCGAGGAACGACTTCAGTGCCGCACCCGGCGCGACATCCTTGGCGGCAATGGGCAGGGACGGTGCGGGCTGGTCGCCCAGCGCCTGCGCACGATCGCGTTGGGGATGGCCGTCGCCGCAGACCTCGATACGCTCGCCCTGGTTGAGGCGTTCGCGGAGCTGTTGTGGCGACAGGTACAGCGTCTCCGGCGGCAGGATCGGCCGTTCGATGTCGTGGCGACGCTGTTCGTAGCGTTCACCGGTCTGGTGCCAGAACTGGTCGGCGGCCTCGAGCGCGCCATCGGCGATTACCGGCAGGGCCGCCTGGCCCAGGTAATCGAACAGCGTGGAGGTCTGCTCGAAGAACAACGGCAGGTAGTACTCGATGCCGGCCGGTGCGGCACCCGCCTTGAGGTCCTGGTATAGGGCGCTGCGCCGGGTGTCCAGGTCGAAGCGCTCGCGCAGGCCCTCCATCGCACGCTTGAGCGCGGCCTCATCCAGCGGCACCTCGCGGCCGGGCAGCAGCTTGACCGCGTCGATCTTGTCCAGCGAGCGCTGCGACTCGGGGTCGAAGCCGCGGATGGTGTCGATCTCGTCGTCCAGCAGTTCCACGCGGAACGGCATGTCCGCGCCCATCGGGTATACGTCCAGCAGCCCGCCACGCACGGCGAAGTCGCCTGGATCGAGTACCTGCGGCACGTTGCGGTAACCGGCCGATTCAAGTCGGCGCTTCTCGCCCTCCAGGTCGAGGCGCTGGCCCACGCGCACGTCGAAACTGTCACCGACCACATGGCGCACGGGTGCGAGCCGCTGCAGCAACGTCTGCACCGGCACCACCACGATGCCGCGTTTGAGCGTGGGCAGGCGATGCAGCGCGGCCAGGCGCTGCGAGACGATGTCGGGATGCGGACTGAAGACGTCGTATGGCAGGGTTTCCCAGTCCGGGAACGCCAGCACCGGAATGTCGGCCTGCGGACCCAGCAGCGTGTGCAGGTCCGATTCCAGCTGGTGCGCGCCATGGTTGTCGCGTGCCACCACCAGCAAAGGCCCTGCATGCGCGCCTGCCGCCAACGCCAGGTGGTAGGCCAGCGCCGACGGTGAAGCCGGTTGCTTCCACCAGGCGCGGGACTGGCCTGGCCGGGGCAGGGGCGGAGTGGGGAAACGCGGCTTGGACATCTGGTGAAATCCCGGGAAAACGTCAGCAGCGCCGGCAGTCGTGCCGCCAGCGCGAAAGGGTCAAGTTTACGCGAGCGCGACCTGCGGCCATGGCAATGACCATGCGCGGCAAGTGCGGCAAGTGCGCCTGGCAGAGGTGCAGTCCCGGACCCGAGGGTATGCGTGGTGCTCAGGCGGCCTTGGCGTCGTTCAGGGTGAGGATCACCCGCACCAGCCCTTGGCCTTCCTGCTGGATCTCCCGCGAGAAGCCAATCGACTCCGCCAGTTCCAGCATCGGCAGGTTGTGCTCGAACACATCGCCGTAGATCCGCTCGACCTTCTTGCCGCGCGCCCACTTGACCAGGCGGGTCATCAGGTAGCGGCCCAGCCCCATGTATGAAATGAAATGGCTGACCAGGATGGCGAATTCCGCATCTGTCCCGTTGTCGTCGATGGCGATGCGCGCCACCGCACCCACCAACGCTTCGCCAGGGGGGAGCGGCTCAGCCGCGACCAGCGCGAACTCGGTCTTCGGGTTCAGCCGTGTCAGGCGCTCGGCCATCTCCGGCGTGAGTTCCTTCATCGAATACAGGAAGCGCTGGCGCACTTCCTCGGGCTGCAGCAACCCGAAACTCGCCCGGATCGGCTCGGCGTCCTCCGGACGGATCGGGCGGATGAGCACTTCACGACGATTGGGCAGCACGAGCATCTCGTGCCAGGGGGGGAGTCGGTCTCGCGCAGCCATGGCCGGATATTCGCACACCAACGGTTAATCCGGTCTTCATCTGGCGCTTACAAATGCAGGGCCGGCCCGAAGCCCCTTGCGGGCCATCGTGCGCAGGCTGTCCTGTCCGGTCGTGGAACGGCCGTCCGGCGACACCAGGGAAGTGGCGATCGGCCCGGCTGCCACCCGCAGCCGGTCAGTCCGGCGATTTGAGCCATTCGACCCGGGCGCTGGCTCCCGTGGTTTCCGCCAGCACCTTCGCCACCTTGGCCAGGGCCGGCTTGAGCGCCTGGTCCAACTGCCAGGGCGGGTTGAGGACCAGCATGCCGCTGCCGTTCATGCGCAGAGGCGAGTCGTCCTCGCGCACCATCAGCTCGGCCACCAGCGCTGACTTGGCCGGTAGCGTCGCGGCGCGGCGGAAGAATGGCTGCAGCGAGCGTCGCAGCTTGATCGGATACCACACGGCAAACGTGCCCTGCGGCCAGCGCGTCAGTCCTTCGCGCACGCCAGCGAGCACTGCATCGAACTCGTCCAGTTGGGCTTCGTATGGCGGGTCCACCAGCACCAGGCCGCGGGCGAACTTCGTGTCGCCAATGCGCGGCGGCAGCAGGGCCTTGATCGCCGCGTATCCATCGCGCTCATGCACGGCCACGCGCGGTTCGCGGGCGAAGTTGGCCTTCAGTTGCCCCGCTTCCTCGGGATGCAGTTCGCAGGCGGCAATGCGGTCCTGCGGGCGCAGCGCATGGGCCAGCAGCCACGGCGAGCCGGGGTAGGCGGCCATGCCGTGCTCGTTGCGGCACGCGCGCACCGCCTGCAGGTAGCGCTGCACCAGCGGGTCGCCCGGCGCTTCCGCCATCAGCCGGCCGATGCCTGCCTGGGCCTCGCCCGTGCGCTGGGCCGAGTTGCTGTCCAGTGCGTACAGGCCGCGTCCGGCGTGGGTGTCCAGTGCGAACACCGCAGCCGGCTTGGCCACCAGGGCATCGCACAGGGCCAGCAGGGTGAGGTGCTTGATGACGTCGGCGTGGTTGCCGGCATGGAAGGCATGGCGGTAATTCATGTGCATAGGGTAGCCGGTCGCCCGCTCGCCTTGTTCTAATGCGGCATTCCCCAAGGCCGAGGGCACGATGCCGCGGATCCTGCTGGTCGAAGACGAAGTGGCGATCGCCGAGGCCGTGGCCTATGCCCTGCGCGCCGATGGCCTGGCGGTGGGCCATTGCCTGACGGCCGGAGACGCACTGCGGCTGGCGGAGCGCGAGGACTTCGACCTGGCCATCCTTGATGTCGGACTGCCGGACATGGGCGGGTTCGCGCTGTGCCGCGAACTGCTGCGGGTACGACCGCTGCCGGTGATATTCCTTACCGCGCAGGCGGCCGAGGCCGACCGAGTGCTCGGGCTGGAGATCGGTGCGGACGACTACGTGGCCAAGCCGTTCTCGCTGCGTGAACTGGTGGCGCGGGTGCGGGTGGTGCTGCGGCGGACGTCGTCCCCCGCCACTGCAGGCGCGCAGGTCGCCGGGGAATTCGAACACGACACCGAAGGCCACCGCATCCGCTACCGGGGCCACATGCTGGACCTGACGCGGTACGAGTACGGCCTGCTGGCGCAACTGCTGCGCAGGCCGGGTGCGGTGCTGACGCGCGCGCAGCTGATGGACCGCGTCTGGGGTGACTCGCTCGACAGCGGCGACCGCACCGTAGACACCCACATCAAGACACTGCGTGCCAAGCTGCGCGCGGCGACCGACGCTCCGGACCCGATACGCACGCATCGCGGGCTGGGCTATTCGGTGGCGGTGGATTGAGGCGCCGGTGAAGATCGGGCTGCGCATCTTCCTCGGATACTTCCTGGTGGTGGCGATGGCCGCGCTGCTGCTGGGGCGGGTGTTCGTCGCCGAGGTCAAACCCGGTGTGCGGCAGGCAATGGAAGACACCCTGGTGGATACCGCCAACGTGCTGGCGGAACTTGCCACCGACGACCTGCTGGCCGGGCACATCAATGACGGCCGTTTCGCCCTCCGGATGCGCGGCCTGGCGGGGCGCGATTTCGGCGCGGAGATCTGGGGCTTCCAGAAGCGCGCCAGCCAGTACCGGGTCTACGTGACCGATGCGCGGGGCATCGTCGTGTTCGACACCGATGCGCGCGACGGGCGCGGCGGTGCACTGGGCCGGGATTACTCGCGCTGGAATGACGTGCACCTCACGCTTCGGGGGCGCTACGGCGCCCGCTCGACCCTGTCCGACCCCGATGACCCCGATTCGAGCGTGATGCACGTGGCGGCGCCCATCCACGATGCCCAGGGGCGCATCGCGGGCGTGCTGACCGTGGCCAAGCCCAACCGCACCATCGCGCCGTTCATCGAGCGCAGCCAGTCGAAGGTGCTGCGCTGGGGACTGGCCCTGATGGGGGTCGCGTTGCTGGTTGGCGTGCTGGCGGCCGGATGGCTGTCGCGGCAGCTGGGTCGCCTGCGCCGCTATGCGCAGGGCGTGACGGCCGGCGATCGGGCCCCGCTGCCGGATGTTCCGGGCGAGTTCGGCGAGCTCGGCCAAGCGCTGGAGACCATGCGCGAACGGCTGGAGGGAAAACAGTACGTCGAGCAGTACGTGCACACGCTGGCGCACGAATTGAAGGGCCCGCTGGCAGCCATCCGCGGCAGTGCCGAGCTGCTGGAATCCCCGATGGCGGACGCGGACCGTACCCGGTTCGTGGGTAACATCCGCGCGCAGGGTGAGCGCATGGCGCAGATGATCGACAAGCTGCTCGCCCTCGCCGCCGTGGAGCATCGGCAGCAACTCGAACGTCCAGAGCCGGTCAACCTGGCGGACGTGGCCCGCGAGGCGCTGGCGCAGTGCGGCGCCAGCGGAGCGAAGGGCGAGGGCCGGTTACGCCTGTCATTGCCCGAAGGCGACGTGGTGGTGTCCGGCGATGCCTTCCTGCTGCGGCAGGCGTTGATCAACCTGGTCGAGAACGCACTGGATTTCTCCCCGGCAACAGGTGAAGTCGAGGTTCGGCTGCTGCTCGCCGGGACGCGTGCGCGTTTCGAGGTGCTCGACCGGGGCCCTGGCGTTCCCGACTATGCGCGTGATCGGGTCTTCGAGCGGTTCTATTCGCTGCCCCGTCCCGGAGGCGGTAGCCGCAGCAGCGGCCTTGGCTTGTGCTTTGTCGCCGAGGTGGCCGACCTGCATGGCGGGCGTGCGGCCCTGGACAACCGTGACGGCGGTGGTGCCACGGCCACGCTCGAGTTGCCGCTGGCGCGCGATGGGCGTGCCTGATCCGGCCCACTTCACCCTCGCTTCACCGTCGCGCCATCGGTAGCCCACGAAGCCCGCCCATCCTGACCGCGAATTCCATACGGGGAGCGGGTCATGCGGTTCTGGATCAAGTTTGGTTTCGTCTTCGCCATGACGCTGGCGATCCTGGTGCCGTTGGGCCTGATCGACGGCGTCGTCGACGACCGGCAACGCAATCGCGCCGAGGCGGTGGCGCAGATTTCCTCGACCTTCGCCGGCGCTCAGGTGTTTGGCGGACCGGTGCTGGTGGTGCCGTATACCGATTCAGTCGAGGTCGAGGTCGCCGATACGGGAGGCGGCACCCGCAAGGTGCGTCGCGACAGACAGTCCACCTGGACATACTTTCCCGACTCGCTGGACGTGGCCGGGCCGCTGGAACCTTCCACGCGTCGGCTGGGACTGCACTCGGTACGCGTCTACGAATGGGCCGGGCGCGCGGATGCACGCTTCACGTTGGACGTGCCTGCCGCCAGCGATCCACTGGCCAATCGTCGCATCGGCCAACCGTGGTTGAGCTATGGCATCGCCGATGTCCGCGGGTTGCGGGGCACCCCGCGCCTCACCGTGAACGGTGCGCCGACCGCCGTGCTGCAAGGGCAGGGGAGCCGGGACGGCGCGGGCGTGCATGCGCGCCTGCCGGCACCGCAGGCCGGGTCACGCACGAAGCTGTCAGCGCGGCTGGACCTGGTACTGGGTGGCACCGAATCATTGTCGCTGGTGCCGTTGGGATGGCAGAACCGGTTCGCGCTCGATTCCAGCTGGCCGCACCCCCGGTTGGCAGGCAGGTTTCCCGCGAGGCAACCGCGAATCGATGGCGATGGTTTCGCAGCGCAATGGGAGATCCCGGCGCTGGCGGCGGATGCGCAACGGCAGTACCGGAGCGGTCGTGCGCTGGAAGCGATCGACTCGGTCGACGTGTCTTTGGTGGACCCCGTCAACGCGTACACGCAGGCCGACCGCGCCATCAAATACGGGATCCTGTTCGTGCTGCTGACGTTCGTCGGGTTCTTCATGCTGGAACTGCTGCTGCAGCTGCGCATCCACCCGATCCAGTACGGACTGGTGGGCCTGGCGCTTTCGATCTTCTTCCTTCTGCTGGTCAGCCTGAGCGAACACATCGCGTTCGGCCTGGCGTATGCGTTGGCCAGCGCCGCGTGTGTTGGCGTGATCGGTTTCTACCTGTGCCACGTGCTGGGCAGTGCATGGCGTGGCGTCGGGTTCGCACTCATCCTCGGCACGCTGTATGCCGCGTTGTACGGCCTGCTGGTGTCGGAGGACAACGCCTTGCTGCTGGGCTCGCTGCTGTTGTTCGCGATCCTTGCCGGCCTGATGGTCGCCACCCGCAAGGTGGACTGGTATCGGGCGAGTGCGTCGACACCGTCAATCGGTCCGCTGGCCTAGAATCGTCGCCATGAACACACGATCCATCACGCTTCGCACGCTGGTTGGCGATGCCATCGCCCCCTACGTGGATGCCTTGGCCCGGCTGCGCATCCAGGTGTTCCGCGAATGGCCTTACCTGTACCAGGGAAGCGCGGTCTATGAGGCCGACTACCTGCAGGTCTACACCCGCAGCAAGCGCAGCGTCGCCGTGCTGGCCTTCGACGGGGGGCAGGTGGTCGGCGCGTCGACCGGCCTGCCGTTGGAGGAGGAGTCGGCGGCGTTCATCGCGCCGTTCGCGGCGGCGGGATACCCGCCCGCGACCGTGTTCTACTGCGGCGAATCCGTGCTGATGCCGGCGTACCGCGGACAGGGACTCGGGCATCGCTTCTTCGATGAGCGTGAAGCCCATGCGCGCGCGCTGGGAGGCTTTGCATGGACCGCATTCTGTTCGGTCGACCGCGAACCGGCCGACCCGCGCCGGCCGGCGATGCACCGTGACAACGAGCTGTTCTGGCGCAAGCGCGGCTATGCACCCGTGCCGGGCATGCAGGTTGCCCTGCCATGGCCTGAAGTGGGCGCCGATGAGGAGCTGCCGCATACACTGACGTGCTGGACCCGCCCACTGGAGGTCTTCTGGTGAAAGTCGCCGTCGCCAAGTACACCATCGATGCACCTGCCAGCTTCGACGTGTTTGCCCGCAAGCTGTCCGCTTGGCTCGATGAGGCGCGGGTGGCGGGTGCGGACCTGGCGGTGCTGCCGGAGTACCTTTCGCTGGAACTGGCGGCGACCTTCGAGGCCCCGGTGCGCGCCGACCTGCTGGCTTCGCTGGCTGCAACGCAGGAATACCTCCCGCACTGGATGGCCCTGTTCTCGGGCGAGGCGCGCCGTACCGGCATGCACATCGTGGCAGGCAGCTTCCTGCAGGACACCGGACTGGCACGCTTTCGCAATCGCAGTTATCTGTTCTCTCCCGATGGCGGGCACGCGTGGCAGGACAAGCTGCAGCTCACGGGTTTCGAAAAGCAGGCGGGCGTGATCGAGTCCGGGGACGCCCTGGGGGTCTTCGACCTGGGTGACGGTATACGGGCGGCGACCGCCATCTGCTACGACAGCGAGTTCCCACTGCCGGTCCGCGCACAGTGCGAGGCAGGTGCCCGGCTGCTGCTGGTGCCCAGTTGCACCGACACCGAGGCCGGTGCCACGCGGGTGCGCGTGGGTTGCATGGCACGGGCGCTGGAAAATCGCTGTTTCGTCGCGCAGTCGGTCACGGCCGGCGATGCGCCGTGGAGTCCCGCGCTGGACACCAACACGGGTGAAGCGGCGATCTACGCGCCGATGGACGCCGGACTGCCCGCCGATGGCGTGCTGGCGAGAACCGAGGGAGCGCAGCACTGGGCGGTCGCGGACCTGGACTTCGAAGCCTTGTCCGCAACCCGCGTGCGGGCCCAGGTCGCGGTCGATGGCGACTGGCCGGCGCAGTTCCGCCCGGGTATCACGCGCGCCCGCATGGCACGGTTCTCCCGCTGAGGGATCCCGCCGTCAAGCGAACAGCGACACGCCAGGCACCAGCCACAACGACAGCCCGGCCAATGCCGAGCCGATCGCGGTGGCGGCCAGCACGTCGCTGGGATAGTGCAGTCCCAATGCCACGCGCGAGGCGGCCACGCTGGCCGTGAACGGCACCAGCACCCAGCCCAGCATGGGGTAATGCGCCAGCGCCACCAGCGTGAACGCGACCGCGTGCAGGGTGTGCCCGGACGGGAAGCTGAATTCGTCCAGTGGCGCCACCCACGCCTGGATGCGGCGGTCCGACGCGAACGGACGTGGTCGCCTGGTCCAGTGCTTGAGCGCCCGATAGAGCGCCAGGGCAATGACGCCGGTGGCCGCCAGATGGGCGGACGCAGCCAGTCCGTCCATGCCATCGGCCAGCACCAGCAACCCCATCAGCACGTACCAGAACACGCCGTCGCCCAGCCGGCTCATCGCGGAGAAGTACGCCCGGGAGGCGCCGCGCGCGCACAGGCGGTTGACCCGCAAGCACCAGCCGGACTCGCCGGCAACGAACCTTTCACGCCATGGCAGTCGATGCATTGCGCCCTCCCGTCCGCAGGCCTTGCAGGATGTCGTCGAAATCGGAAGCGACCTGTTCGGGGCGCAGCCCCTCCACCGCGCGACGGGCCGCGACTGCCATCGCATCGCGGGTGGCGCCTTCGGTCGCGATGCGGACTGCCTCCCGGATGAATTGTGCGTCGTCTCCGCGCGCCACCGCGGCGCCATGCACGCCATGGTGCAGGTGCTCGCGCGCGGCACCGTAGTCGAACGCCACGGTCGCCACGCCGCTTGCCATGGCTTCCAGCGTCACGTTCCCGAACGTTTCGCTGTGGCTCGGGAACAGGAAGAGATCGCCGCTGGCGAAATGCCGCGCAAGCGCGTCGCCGCGCTGCACGCCGGCAAAAATGAAGTCTGGGTTCGCCGCCTGCAACCGGGCCTGTGCCGGGCCACTGCCCACCCAGACGAACCGTGCATCGGGCCGTTGCGCCTGCACCGCGCGGAACGCGTGCACGGCCAGGTCGAGGTTCTTCTCCGGTGCAATGCGACCTACGTAGACCACCACGAGCGAGTCCGGCGTGGCGCCCCAGCGCGTGCGGATGTCCTGGTCCCGGCGTCCGGGGTGGAATTGCGTGGTATCGACAGCGCGCGATAGCTGCACCACGTTCTCGAAGCGTCGGTCGCGAAGAAAGCCGGCCAATTCGCGCGTGGGCACCAGGGTGGCATTGCCGGTATTGTGGAAGCGCCGCATCCATGCCAGCGCCGGCCCCTCGAGGAAGCCAACGCCATAGTCGCGCATGTACTCGTCGAAGCGCGTATGGAATCCGGTCGCCGCGGGAATGCCCAGTTGTCGTGCGGCGCGCAGGGCGGACCAGCCCAGCGGCCCTTCGGTGGCGACGTAGACGGCGTCGGGTCGGGCCGTGCGCCAGTGGCGGATGAGGCGTCCCGTGACCGGCAGTCCAAAACGCAGGCCCGGGTAACGCGGGATGGGAAGGCCGGGCGTCAGCAGTTCATGGCTGGCGCCCACGCGTTCCGCGCGCTGCCGCGGTCGCGCAACGTCCACTGCATGCCCGCGCGCGCGCAATCCATGCTCCAGGCCCTGCACGGTCAGCGCCACGCCGTTTACTTCCGGCGGGTAGGTCTCGGTGACGATGGCATAGCGCATGCGCTGCTCCCGGTTTGGGAGAGCGTGGCGCACCCTGGTTAACCCGGGGTGTCAGCAACATGACCGCGGGGTGACCGCGATCGTGGCATGGTCATGCGCTCAGTCCATCTCGATCTTCAGTGCCACGCCAAGCCCGGCCATGTCCTCCGGTTCGCCCAGCAGGTCGGCCTTCAGCAGCGGCCGGGCATCGAGCCAGCGTTTGGACAGGGTCAGCGTCAGGCCCGTAGGCGAGGCGACGGCGTCCAACCGGGGAATGGGCGTGGCCTCGTGCGCGCGATGGACCAGCACGGCCAGGCGCAGCAACGCAGCGCTGCGTCTCGCCGCGCCCAGCAGGCGGTCCGGCAGGGCGTCGAATGCGTTCTTGGGCACCTTCCGGCGGTGCGTGCGTACCAGGGCTGCGAGGAACTGTTGCTGCTGGCGCGAGAACCCAGCGATGTCGGAATTTTCCAGCACGTACGAGCCATGCACGTGGTATTGGCTGTGGGCAATGACCAGCCCGAGTTCGTGCAGCATTGCCGCGCGTCGCAACAGGACGCGGTCGTCCTCGTCCAGTTGCCAGGCGTCGGCGACCTGGTCGAACAGGTGCATGAGCGTGGCCTCCACGCGGGCCGCCTGTGCCTGATCGATGCCGTAGCGCTGCATGAGCGCCGCCACCGCCGCATCGCGCGGGTCGTGCGCGCCCCCACGGCCAACCATGTCGTACAGCACGCCTTCGCGCATGGCGGCCTTGCTCACGGCCATGCGCTCCAGTCCCAGGGCATTGAACGCCGCCTCCAGGATCAGGACGCCGCCGGCAATGATCGGGCGGCGTTCCGCCGACAATCCCGGCAGGTCGATGGCGTCGATGCGGTCGGCCTCCAGCAGGCGGTCGCGCACCACCGGCAATGCCTGCGCCGTGATCGCACCCTTGGTCAGCTTCATCGCCGCGCAGATATCGCCAATGGCCTTGTTGGTGCCCGACGCCCCCAGCGCCTCCTGCCAGCCCAGCGCACGGTAGGTGCCGGCGAACTGCTGGAACTCGGCGGAGACTTCCGCCAGCGCCTCCTTCCAGCGCTTGCGGGACAGCTTGCCGTTCTCGAAGAAGCGGCGGGTGGTGGCGATGCATCCCAGTTGCAGGCTCTCGCGCTCCAGGGCATCGAAACCCCGGCCGATGATGAACTCGGTCGAGCCACCGCCGATGTCGATCACCAGGCGCAACTGGCCATCCTTCGGCGGCTGCGCGTGCGCGACGCCAAGGTAGATCAGGCGCGCCTCCTCGCGGCCGGCGACCACTTCGATGGCGTGGCCCAAAGCGCTTTCGGCCGGCATCAGGAACGCCTGGGGGGCCGCAAGCCGACGCACCGTGTTGGTGGCGATCGCGCGCACGTGCGAGGGCGGCACATCGCGAAGGCGCTGGCCAAAGCGCGCCAGGCATTCCAGTGCCCGGTCGCGAACCGCGGGGTCCATGCCGCCTTTGCGATCCAGGCCCTCGGCCATGCGTACCGTCTCGCGCAGGCGGTCCACCACGCGCAGTTGCCCCAGCAACTGCTGGGCCACCACCATGTGGAAGCTGTTGGAGCCCAGGTCGACGGCGGCGAGCAGGTCGCCGTCCTTCAGTGGGAGGCGTGCGGCATGGAGGACGGCGTTCATCCGCAGATTTTCGCCAATAAACTGGCCTGTGCGGAATGGGGTGGCTCCCCTTCGGCGGGTTGCAGCCGCTCGTAGTGGCCATCGGGATGCAGGACCCAGGCGGCCACGTTGTCGCGCAGGTAGTTGTCAAGCGCTTCGTCGAACACCCGTTGTGCCAACGCCGGGTCACGTATCGGGAAGCCCGTCTCCACGCGGCGCAGCAGGTTCCGCTCCAGCCAGTCGGCACTGGAGCACAGCAGGTCCGGCTCACCGTCATTGGCGAACCAGTACACCCGGTGGTGCTCCAGGAAGCGACCCACGATGGAACGCACGCGGATGTTCTCCGAGATGCCGGGCACCCCCGGGCGCAGCGTGCAGGCGCCGCGGACGATCAGGTCGACCTGCACGCCCGCCTGCGACGCGCGATACAGCGCCCGCACCACCTGCGGCTCGTTGAGCGCGTTCATCTTGGCGATGATCCGCGCCGGCCTTTCCGCCTTGGCATGCCTCGTCTCGCGGTCGATGCGCTTGAGCACGCCCGAGTGCAGGGTGAATGGCGACTGCAGCAGGCACTTGAGCCTGATCGCGGGTGCGAGCCCGGAGAGCTGCTGGAACACCAGGTTCACGTCGCTGCCCAGCTCCGGGTCGGCGGTGATCAGGCCGAAGTCGGTGTAAACCCGCGCCGTGCCCGTGTGGTAGTTGCCGGTGCCCAGGTGCGTATAGCGCTGCAGCTTGCGGCCTTCCCGGCGCACGATCAGCATCATCTTGGCGTGCGTCTTGTAGCCCACCACGCCATACACCACCTGCACGCCGGCCTCCTGCAGGCGGTCGGCCAGGCCCAGGTTGGCCTCCTCGTCGAATCGCGCACGCAGCTCCACCACCGCGGTCACGTCCTTGCCGTTGCGTGCCGCCTGCACCAGGTGTTCGACGATCGGTGAATCCTTGCCCGCCCGGTACAACGTCTGCTTGATCGCCAGTACGTTGGGATCCTCGGCGGCCTGGCGGAGCAGCTCCAGCACGGGGCTGAACGCATCGAACGGATGGTGCAGCAACATGTCACCCTGCGACACGGTGTCGAACATCGAATCGATGCCGGCGGGGACGCGCTGGTGGAACGGGGTGAATTTCAGGTCCGGGCGCTGCACCAGGTCGTACACCTGGATCACGCGATTGAGGTTCACCGGCCCGTTGATGCGGTACACCGCATGCTCGGCCAGGTCGAAGTTCTCCAGCAACATGCGCACGATCGCGTCCGGGCACTGCTCGGCGATCTCCAGCCGCACCGCGCGCAGGTAGCCGCGGCCGACCAGTTCGTCACGCAACGCCAGCGCGATGTTGTCCACCTCTTCCTCGTCGACCAGCAGCTCGGAATTGCGGGTCACGCGGAACTGGTAAGCCCCTTTTACCTGCATGCCGGGGAACAGTTCGTCGACGAACGCCGAGAGCATGGCGGACAGGAACACGAAGTCATTCTTGCCGCCGGAGATCTCCTCCGGGATCTGGATGATGCGCGGCAGCGAGCGTGGCGCCCGGACGATGGCGTGGTTCCCCGCGCGACCAAACGCGTCCTTGCCTTCCACCACCACCACGATGTTGAGCGACTTGTTGAGGATCTTGGGGAAGGGGTGCGCCGGATCCAGGCCCAGGGGCGAAAGGACCGGCATGATCTCGTCACGGAAACAGTTGCGCAGCCATTCCGTCTGCTGCTCGTTCCATGATTCGCGGGCCAACACGCGCACGCCGGCATCGGCCAGCGCGGGGCGCAGCACGTCGTTCCAGCAGGCGTACTGCTGCTGCACCAGGTCGGCCGCCCGGTCGTGGATGCGCCCAAGTACCGTCGCTGGCGCCAATCCGTCCGCCCCCGGTGCCAGCCCCAGGTCGTGTGCGTGGTGCAGGCTGCCGGCACGGATCTCGAAGAATTCGTCCAGGTTGGTGCAGGAGATGCACAGGTAGCGCAACCGCTCCAGCAGCGGCACCTGGGGATCCATCGCCTGTGCCAACACCCGGAAGTTGAAATCCAGTTGTGATACTTCGCGGTTGAAATACAGCGATCGGTCGCGCAGCGGATCGCGCTCCGGCGCGGAGTCCGCGATCTTGGTCGCTGGTGGCTGGAGGTTCATGGCAATACCTCGATGGCCTCGCGCGGGCGCACGCGTTCGGCACCAAAATGACACGAAAACGTGCTGCCGCGGCCAACTTCGCTGGTCACCTGCAGGCGGGCCTGGTGCAGGTTCAGCACGTGCTTGCAGATGGCCAGGCCCAGCCCGGTGCCGCCGCTCTCGCGCGAACGGCTGGTGGACACGCGGTAGAACCGTTCGGTCAGGCGGGGCAGGTGGTTGGGCGGAATTCCGTAGCCGGTATCGCTTACTTCAAGCACGGCACCCGATCCTTCACGGCGAAAGCGGATGTGCACGCTGCCCCCGGCCGGGGTATAGCGGATCGCATTGCTGACCAGGTTGGAAAACGCGCTGTGCAGCTCCTTGTGGCCACCCCACAGGTCGAGGCCCTCGCTGCTGTCATCCACCGTGACCTCGTGCTTGCCCTGGCTGAGCGCGTTGGCCTCGCGTGCCAGCGTGGTGAGCATCGCCCCCATTGCGATGTTCTCCTCCTCCGGCAGGCTGCCCTGCGATTCCAGTCGCGACAGTGTGAGCAGGTCCTCCACCAGCTGGGTCATGCGCTGCGATTGCCGCTGCATCTCGGCCAGCATGGGGGCCCAGTCGGGGTGCTCCTCCGGGTCGAGCATGTCCAGGTAGCCATGGACCACGGTCAGCGGGGTGCGCAGCTCGTGCGATACGTTCGCCACGAAGTCACGGCGCATCTGCTCCAGGTGCAGCATCCGGCTCACGTCGCGCGCGACCAGCAACCAGAGGTTCTCCGAGTACGGGATCAGGCGCAGGCTCAGCGTCACCGAGGAGTTGACGGGCGATGGCACTTCCAGTGTTTCCGCATGGCGACCGGCCGCCAGCCAATGCGCCAGCGGCAAGGGCTGCAGGCGCTGGACCAGTGGCGCCCCCATGTCCTCGGGGTATTGCATGCCCAGCAACGGCTTGCAGGCGGCGTTGAACCACAGCACCCGCTGGCTCAACCGGTCCACCACGACGATGGCGTCGGGCAGGGCGGCCGCGGCGGCGCGGTAGGCGCGCAGCATCTCGATCAGCCGGCGCTTGCGCGAGCGCATCTCCGACTGGCCGCGGTACAGCAACCGGTCCAGTTCATTCCATACGCCGTCACCCAGGGGCGGCGTGAGCCGCTGGCGCGCCGTCAGCCGCAGCAGCACCCTGCGCAGGCGCCAGTAATGCCATGCGACCACGCCCAGTGCCGCGCACGTGACCACCTGCCACGGATGGCCCAGGGCCATGCCGATGGCGGCCGCGGCCAGCAGGACCATGGCCAGTTGGCCCAGCGTCTTCAACCAGGCGGAACGGGTGCGAGGAGGCATGGCCCCAGTCTAGACGGCCAGCGAGGCGGAAAACCGGTAACCGGCGCCGCGCACGGTCTGCACCATGCCGTCGATCTGGTGTGGCTCCAGCGTCTTGCGCAGCCGGCGGATGTGCACGTCCACCGTACGCTCCTCCACGTACACGCTGCCGCCCCAGACATGGTCCAGCAGCTGGGTGCGGGTATAGACCCGTTCCGGGTGGGTCATGAAGAAGTGCAGCAGGCGGTATTCGGTCGGGCCGATCTGCACCGGCTGGTCGCCGGCGAACACCCGGTGCGCGGCGCCGTCGATGCGCAGCGGCCCCACCGTCACGCTGCCGTCCTCGTCGTCCTCGCGCGAGCGGCGCAGTACGGCGCGGATGCGGGCCAGTAACTCGCGGGCGGAGAAGGGCTTGACCACGTAGTCGTCGACGCCGGCCTCGAGCCCGCCCACGCGGTCGTTCTCCTCGCCGCGCGCGGTGAGCATGATGATCGGGATCTCGCGGGTCAGCGATTCCTTGCGCCAGCGCCGGGCCAGTTCCAGGCCACTGGTGCCCGGCAGCATCCAGTCCAGCAGGATCAGGTCCGGCACATGGTCGGCGATGGCGGCCTGCGCTTCGCGCGCGTCGCCGGCGTGGACCGGCTCGTACTCGCCTTTGCGAAGGGCAAAGGACACCATGTCGCGAATCGCGGGTTCGTCTTCGACAATCAGGATGCGCTTCTGCACGCGGGCACCGATAGGGAGTTGGCTGTGGAGGCTTCCGGCGGACCTGCGCCACGCCCGGCGTATGGCCACCTGCGGCACGTCCAGTGTCGCCGGAGCCCTGGCGGGCCACCTGAAGCCGTGCCAGTACACTACCGTTTCGTGACGCCAATGTGACAACGTCTTGCCGTTGTCATCGACGGTCGAGGACCTCGTCGCGCACGCCCAGGCGCCGTAGCTCGAGCACCACCGGGGTGATCGCCGCGATCCGCGACTCGATCCGCGCGCGGGCGTAATAATCCAGCTCCGGGCGCTTCTTGAGGGTGTTCAGCTGCACGAGTGCCTGCTCCGGGCGACCGCCCAGGAAGGCGGCTTCGGCGTATGCCTCACCCGCGCGCACCGGGTCGCCGGCGATCTCGCTGGCACGGGCGAACGTACGCTGGAACGCCGGGTCGTCGGTTGCGCGCGACAGCTGCGGTCGCAATAGCGCCTGGGCGCGCTTGCCGGCCTCCACGGTGTTGCGTTCGGCTAGCGCCCTGGCATAGGTGAGCGCGATGGCGCGATCATCCGGAAAACGCTGGATCAGTGACTCGAAGCGGGTATCCGCCTGGGCATGGCGCCCCGATTTGGCCTCGGCCTCGGCCATCGCCAGTTCCAGCCACTCATCGCCCGGGACCTCGACCAGCAGGCCCTGCAGCAGGTCCGCGGCCGCCGCCGGCTCGTTGGCTCGCAGGCGGGCAATCGCCATGCCATAACGCTGCGCAATATCCAGTTTGCCGGCCTTCGCCAGGCGCTCGTACTCCGTCACCGCCTCGCGCGGCGTATCGGCGCTGAGTACCCGCAGGCGCTCGCGGGCAAAATCGAAGCGGCCAGTGTCGCCGGATTTCAGGACGCTGCGTCCGACCTGCAGTCCCTGCGGCAGCAGCGGGTTGAGGCTGGCGCGGGGAGCGGGCAGCGTGGTCGGCGAATTCCCCGCGATCTGTCGAGCGCGGTCCTTGGCCTCGCTGATGCGGGTGGTGGTGACCGGGTGGGTCATCAGGAACTCGGGGGCATCGGTACCGTAGTAATTGGCGCCGTTGGCCCGCGACCGCTGTTGCAGCTTGCCGAAGAAGTCGGCAATGGCCATGGGGTCGTAGCCGGTGCGGGCCAGCGACTGGATGCCCAGCCGGTCTGCTTCATGCTCGTTGGAGCGGGTGTAATCGATCTGCCGCTGTTGCATCAGCCCCATCCCGGAGACCATGGCCGCCTGGGCCGCGTCATCGGAGGAGTTGCCACCGGCCGACTGCGCCACGACGATGGCGCCCAGCATGGCCAGCAGGATCGGCAACTGGTCCTTCTGGGCGCGCTCCACCGCGCGCAGCACGTGGTCCTGCGTCACGTGGGCGATTTCATGCGCCAGCACGCCGGCCACCTCGTCCTCGCGGTCGGCGGCCAGCACCAGGCCGGCATTCACGCCGATGTAGCCGCCCAGCGTGGCGAATGCGTTGATCTCGCGCTGGCGCATCATGAAGAAAGTGTACGACTGCCGCGAGTTGTCGCTGCTTGCGCCCAGTCGCGAGCCCATCGAGTCCAGCCAGCTTTCCACCAGCGGGTCCTCGAGGATGTAGTCGTAGTGGCGCAGTTGCGCCAGCATCATTCCGCCGTACTCCTCCTGCTGGGCCGGGGTCGCCAGTTCGCCTGCCGAGGAGCCGATGTCCGGCAGCTGGGTCTGCTGGGCAGGCGCCCCCAGGCTGGCAAGCGCGAAGGTCAGGGCGGCGGTGAGCGGTAAAGTGCGGCGCAAGCGGGCGTCCTTTCGGTAGGGCGGGCGGGTGCCTGGCCAGCATGACGCTTCCCGGGGTCGCCCGGGTGAATCGGCGGTTAAGCACCCCAGTGTTCTACTGGTGTTCCACTGGTGTTGTGGAAAACCGGCCAGAGCAGGCCCATATTCGACCACAGCCCTCCCCACGAGTTCACGGAGCCAGTCTTGAGCCAGTCAACCACCCCCGCGATCACCATCTACTCCACCGCCATCTGCCCGTATTGCGTGGCGGCCAAGAACTTCCTCAAGAGCAAGGGGCAGTCGTGGACGGAAGTCCGCATCGACCTTGACCCGGCCGAGCGCGAGAAGATGGTCGCCCTGACGCAGCGCACCAGCGTGCCGCAGATCTTCATCGGCGACACCCACATTGGCGGTTACGACGACATGATCGCACTGCACCGTGCCGGCGGCCTGGAACCGCTGCTGGCCGAGGTTTCCGCGTGAGCGGCAGCCCGGACAACGCTGGTCCCGGGAGCAGCGACCGCGTCGCCGAGTTCACCGCGTTCCGCAAGCGGATGAACGAACGCATCCTCGCCGAGCCCAACCAGGTGGTGCGGCGCTTCTTCGCGCTCGACACCCAGACCTACCAGGCGGGCGCGCTGGACGTGAAGACCAAGGAACTGCTGGGCCTGGTCGCCTCGCTGGTGCTGCGTTGCGACGACTGCATCAGCTACCACGTGGCCCAGTGCAGGGAGGCGGGGGTCAACCGCGACGAAATGTTCGAGACCTTCTCGGTGGGCCTGGTGGTGGGCGGTTCCATCGTCATCCCGCACCTGCGCCGCGCCGTTGATTTCCTCGACCGGCTGGAGCAGGGCGAGGCCGGGGCGCCCGCCGGACACGACCACGGTTGAGCCGCGCCGGCCTTCGTTGGCCTGCCGCGCGGGAGGCCGGAGGGTGGGACCCTTGACCTGTTCGGGGTCCGATCCCTCGCTCCCCTATGCCGTGACTCAATCCCGTAGTCCGAATGACCGCTCCGCTCAAAGCGCCGTGCCACAAGGCTTCCAGCCCGTACTCCGACCATTGGCCAATGGTTGCACCTGAAAAGAACGGGCGATTTCGGGCATAATTCGGCGGTTAACCATCCGGCGCCGTACTTCCCCCGCGGCGCCCATCAGTCGGAAGAAAACCCCCTATGACCCAGACGATTACGGTCATCCGTGGCGACGGCATCGGCCCGGAGATCATGGACGCCACCCTGCACGTGCTCGACGCGATGAACCTCGGCCTGCAGTACGAGTTCGCCGACGCCGGCCTGGTCGCGCTGGAGAAGCACGGTGAGCTGCTGCCACAGGCCACCATGGACTCCATCCGCAAGAACCGCATCGCGCTGAAGTCGCCGCTGACCACCCCGGTGGGCGAGGGTTTCTCCTCGATCAACGTCGAGCTGCGCAAGCGCTTCGACCTGTACGCCAACGTGCGTCCGGCCAAGTCGTTCCCCAACACCAAGTCGCGCTTCCCGTCGGGCGTGGACCTGATCACCGTGCGCGAGAACACCGAAGGTGCCTACATCGGCGAGGGCCAGGCCCTGTCCGAGGACGGCGAAGTCGCCACCCTGACCCAGAAGATCACCCGCCGCGGCTCCGAGCGCATCGTGCGCTACGCCTTCGAGCTGGCCCGCAAGACCGGCCGCAAGAAGGTCACCGTGGTGCACAAGGCCAACATCCTCAAGTCCACCTCGGGCCTGTTCCTGAAGACCGCGCGCGCCGTGGCCGCCGAGTACCCGGACATCGAGTGCAACGAGATGATCGTGGACAACACCTGCATGCAGCTGGTGATGCGCCCGGAGCAGTTCGACATCATCGTCACCACCAACCTGTTCGGCGACATCATCTCCGACCTGTGCGCCGGCCTCGTCGGCGGCCTGGGCCTGGCCCCGGGTGCCAACATCGGCACCGATGCCGCGATCTTCGAGGCCGTGCACGGCACCGCCCCGGACATCGCCGGGCAGGGCAAGGCCAACCCGTGCGCGCTGCTGCTGGGCGCCGCGCAGATGCTCGACCACCTTGGCCTGCCGGAGAAGGCGACCAGGCTGCGCGAGGCGATCATCGCCACGCTCGAGGCCAAGGACAACCTGACCCCCGACCTGGGCGGCACGGGCACGACGCAGACCTTCGCCGAGGCGATCTCCAGGCGCGCGACGGCCTGAGGCGAGGCAAGGCAGGGAGTTTCCGCTCCCGGTTGGCGGGGCGCCTTTGGGCGCCCCGTTTCGTTTCCGCCCGGCAACGCGCGGCGGTCGGATGGGCCGCAGTGAGCAGGACAGTGGCCAACCTGGCCGAGCATGCCGCTTCCGCCGCCTGAACGGCTCATGGACGGTAGCGGAGCGTTCCACTGACGGCCTCGACAGGCCGATCCGCGAAGCCCAGAATGACTGCCTTTGTTCTGTCCATTCGGATGAAGCGATGAATGATGCCGTCCGCCCCAGCGCGCTCGCGCTGACGCCGCTGCTGCTGTTCCTGGCGCTGTTTTTCGGCGCCGGCATGTATTTCACCGCGCAGGGCGAGCCGATGGGCTTCTACCAATTGCGTGCGCCGGTAGCGATCCTGCCAGCGCTGGCACTGGGTGCCTGGCTGGCCTGGCGACGCGGCGTGCGGCCCGTCGACACCCTGCTGGCGGGCATGGGCCACGCCAACGTCATGCTCATGTGCCTGGTGTTCCTGCTGGCAGGCGCGTTCGCCACCGTGTCCAAGGCCATTGGCGCGGTCGATGCGGTGGTCGCGATCGGGTTGGGTAGCCTGCCTCCGGCGCTGATCCTGCCGGGGTTGTTCCTGGTGGCCAGCTTCGTGGCGCTGGCCATCGGCACGTCGATGGGCACGATCGCTGCGGTCGTGCCGATTGCGCTGGGCGTGTCCGATGCCGCGGGCCTGGACGCCGGACTGGTGTTGGGCGCGGTGGTCGGTGGTGCGATGTTCGGCGACAACCTGTCGGTGATCTCCGACACCACCATCGCGGCGACCCGCAGCCAGGGGTGCCGCATGCGCGACAAGTTCCGGGAGAACTTCAAGATCGCGCTGCCGGCGGCCATCGCGACCGTGGCGTTGATGGCCATGATGGGCGATACGGCCCCCGTGGCCCCGCCCGACAGCGATGCCAGCGGATGGCTGGTGCTGCCCTACGTGATCGTGCTGGGCCTGGCGCTGGCCGGCCTGGATGTGGTGCTCGTGCTCAGCATCGGCCTGGCGCTGTCCGGCCTGTTTGGCCTGTTCCTGGGCGATGGGTACGATGCGGTCGCATTTGCCGGGGACATCTATGCCGGTTTCGAGAGCATGGTCGAGATCACCCTGCTGTCGATCATGATCGGCGGCCTGGCCGAACTGATCCGGGTGACCGGCGGCCTGGCGTGGCTTGCGCAGGTCATCGCGCGTTTCGCGCGCGGCCACACCGGCCGCCGTTCGGGCGAAGCCAGCATCGCGGCATTGGCGGTCGGCGCGGATGCCCTGACCGCCAACAACACCGTGGCCATCCTCGTCACCGGCAGCCTGGCCAAGGACATCGCCGAACGCCACGACATCAGCCCGCGCCGCAGCGCCAGCCTGCTCGACATCTTCTCGTGCGTCACCCAGGGCGTGTTGCCGTATGGCGCGCAGATACTGCTGGCTGCATCGCTGGCGGGGCTGTCGCCATTGGCGATCGCCGGCAAGGTGTACTACTGCTGGCTGTTGGCCGCGGCGGCGGTGGTATTCATCCTGCTGCCCTCGCGCCATCGGGGCGGTGTGGTTGCCGAGTCCCCGGCTTCGAGGACCTGAACTTCCCACGCAAAGCCTGGCGCCGGCGTCAGTCGCGCGACTGCAGCTTCGACAGCAGGCGCAGTATCTCCAGGTACAGCCACACCAGCGTCACCAGCAGGCCGAACGCCGCGTACCACTCCATGTACTTCGGCGCACGCTGCTCCACGCCGCTCTCGATGAAGTCGAAGTCCAGCACCAGGTTGAGTGCGGCGACCACCACCACGAAGCCGGAGAAGGCGATGCCCATCAGCCCGCTGTCGTGGATGAACGGCATCGACTTGCCGAAGAAGCCCATGCCGATGTTGACCAGGTAGAGCAGGGCGATACCGCCGGTGGCGGCCACCACGCCCAGCTTGAAGTTCTCGGTGGCCTTGATCAGCCCGCTGCGGTACGCCAGCAGCAGTGCGGCCAGCGTGCCGAAGGTCAGGCCCACGGCCTGCATCACGATGCCCGGGAACTTCAGTTCGAACATCGCCGAGATCGCGCCGATGAACAGCCCCTCCAGCGCCGCATACAGCGGGGCGGTCACCGGCGCCCAGGTCTTCTTGAAGATCGTCACCAGCGACACCACGAAGCCGCCCAGCCCGCCGACCAGCACGTAGGGCATCAGGTTGGCGGCGCCATTGCTGCTGAAAAACAGCGACCAGGTGTACAGCGCGCCGGCCAGGGTCAGCACCAGCAGGAACGCGGTCTTGTTGACCGTGCCGTTCAGGGACATCGCGTCCTGCGCGCCACTGACGACGCTGCCTGTGCCGAGGTCGAGGAAGGTGCTGTCCTTCAAGGCGGGGTTGCCACTGCGCATGTCTGCTCCTTGGGTCTGTCGGTGCTGCGATCCAGTCGAGAGCATACAGGCGCACCCGGAAGGGCGGGCTGGAAATGCCGCATTGACAGGCTGGCTGGGGCGGCCGAGAATAGTCGACCTTTCGCGGTGCTGGCGCACCTCGGAAGCTGGCCCGGGGCATAGCGCAGTCTGGTAGCGCATCTGGTTTGGGACCAGAGGGTCGGGGGTTCGAATCCCTCTGCCCCGACCATTTGAGTTGCACGCCTCGGCTAAGATGTCCGCCACGCGCCCGTAGCTCAACTGGATAGAGCACCGGCCTTCTAAGCCGGTGGTTGCAGGTTCGATTCCTGCCGGGCGCGCCAGAGCCGGCGGGGTTGTTGCATATGGTGGCTGTAGCTCAGTTGGTTAGAGTACTGGATTGTGATTCCAGATGTCGGGGGTTCGAATCCCCTCAGCCACCCCAACTATTTGCGAAGCGGAAATTTTCTGCTAGAGTTCCGCTCCTAAGTTGTTCCGGGCCGTTAGCTCAGTTGGTAGAGCAGTTGACTCTTAATCAATAGGTCCAAGGTTCGAATCCTTGACGGCCCACCAATCCCGGAAAGGCACCTGGCGACAGGTGCCTTTTTCCTGGTTCTTCACCCAAGTCCGGGGAAGGCAGCCCGGATCTTCAGGAAGAAATAGGCGTCATCGCGGTAGCCGTAGGCGATGCGCTTGATGACCTTGATTCTGTTGTTGATGCCTTCCAGAAGGCCTGTATGCATGGGCCAGCGCACCCGGCTGACGATGCCGCGCCAATAAGGCCTCAGGCACTTGGCGAAGTGGATCAGGGCCGGGATGCCACTTTCATGGGCATGGCGTAGCCACTGTTTCCATGCACGACGCCACGTTTGCGCCGTTGGGGCGTTCCACAGTGCCTTGAGCTGCTCTTTCATCACGTAGACCACCATGAGCGGTTGGTTGGCCTCCAG
>NZ_VLKP01000013.1 GCF_007830115.1 Aerolutibacter ruishenii
CTCCAGGCGGGGTCCGCAGCTCGTACACGCCAGCCGCAGCCGCGGCACCCACAGCTCCACCGAATCGTTGAAAACCGGCAGATCACGGATCCGACGTACGCTGCGGTCATGGATCGTGGCCGCCGACTCGCCACAGCCCGAGCAATGGCGCACCACGCCGTCCAGCGGAGCCAGTTCCACGACCAGCCAACGCTGCTGGCCACGCTGCTCATGCCGCCATCGCGACACCCCATACCCCACCCAGCCACCCAGCTGGGCCATACAATCCTCTTCGGCCACGGCCGACCCCAGTTTGTAGTCTCGACAACCACAAATTAGCCGGGTCGGCCGTGTGCCACTCCCTCAGTTGGGAGAAGAACCTTTCTTTTCATCGCCTTGTGGTGCGTGGCGCGCCGACTGCGGATCAGGCGGCCGCTTCCTCAGGCGTCATGACGGGGACTTGAGCTTTGGCGTCATCTGCCTTCTGGGCGTTGTAGAGGTGCTTCGCCTTCTCCCATACGAGGGCAGCCGTGACGCGTGCATGGAGTTCGTGCATGCCCTCGAATCCGCGCAGGTAGTCAGTCAGCGCGGCGGTCGGCCAGTCCTCTGCGCCGTAGACGTCCGCCAAATCGATGTAGTAACGGTACCAGTCGTACTCCGCGTGGCAGTCGAGTACGTCCGCGCCGAACCCGCGCAGGGCAGTCGCCTCGTCGAGGTCCTTCTTCACCGCCTCGAGGAGTACCCAGCCCTCGTCGTTGTCATGGTCTCTGTCACTGAGGATACTCGTCGGCATCAGCTTCCAGGCCGAGACGAGGCGCTCCGTGGAGCCGCCGGTTTCCGACGGCGCAAGATCGATCGCGACCGCAAACAATTGGTAGCGAGCGAACTCATAGATACCAGCCACGGCCTTGGTGTTCGTTTCGATGTTTCGGTTCTGGCTCATGTGCATTTTTCCCAGTTGGTTGTCACTGATCGGGCGACCAGCTGGTGAGGAATGCTAAGCACACTTTTCGACGCCGTATGTAAACGAATGCTGGAACTGCCGCCTTCCCGACATTTCCGAGGAACGTTTATTTACAGCGCACCAGCGCGCGTGCTTGCGAGGCGAGGGGGCCACTCGCCCTCCGTCCACGCGAGGCCGAGCTGTTCGAGGATGTAGCGCGACGCCGCCTCCTGGTGCTTGCGCAGGTGCTCGGGCCCGACGTGGATGTAGCCCATCGTGACGTTGCTCGCCGCGTGGTTGAGCAGATACTTCAGCTCAAGCAGCGGGACTCCCGCCTGCACGGCGAGCGTGGCGAACGTGTGCCGCAGGGCGTGCCCCGTCAGTCCGTCCAGCTCGTGCTGCGCGACCTCGGCGACGTGGCCCGACTTCGAGTCGGCGGGGAACAGCCACGGGCTCTTGCGGTGCAGGCGCGGGTTCTCCTCGACGCGGTGGCCGAGCAGGTCGGCGAGCGGCCCGGACAGCGGCAGGTCGAACGCGCGGGTCGATCCGCCCTTGGGCTTGGGCACGTGCAGGCGCCCGGAAGCGAGGTCTAGGTCCGAGGCCCGCGCCTCGCAGGCCGACGTGCGCCGCATGCCGGTGAGCACCATGAATAGGTGCAGGTCCCGCCGCACCGGGTGGAGGCCGAGCACCGCCTTGCCCCACGCCTTGAGCCTGTCCGTCGGGGCGTCCACCTTGCGGCGCCGCAGCCCGTGGTAGTCCACGTTCCCGCAGGGGTTCGGCGGCAGGTCGGGGTGCTCCCGCAGGCCCCGGTTGTACACGGCCCTGAAGATGCGGAAGGCGTTGTCCGCCGAGGGCGCACCGTGCCGCTCGGTGATCCTGCGGTGCCTGTCGCGCACGCCCGAGCGGTCCGCGCCGAGCTCGGCCAGCGGCCGGTCGAGCCAGTCAGATAGGTATTGCTCGCAGTTGTAGCGGTAGTCGCCCTTGGTCCGCGGTGACAGCGGCTTGGCCGCTAGGTGGAGGTCGAGCGCCTCGCGCAGGGTGATCCCTCGGGCACGCGCCCGGCGGCGCTCCTCGTTCGGGTTGACCCCGCCGCGCATTCCGACCAGCGTTTGCCTGGCGGCGTCGCGGGCCTGCTTAGCGTCCATCGCCGGGTGGTCGCCCAGCTTCGTCCTGACTTGACGGCCGTTGACGAGGGATTGCACGTAGAAGCTGCGCTTGGTGGCGGTGACGATGAGGTAGAACCCCCTCATCTCTGTGTCGGCGTACAGGACCGACTTGCTGGGCTCGGGGCGGGGAGCCCTCTCGACGAGGGACTGGGTGATCTTCGACTTCATGCTGGCTCCGTGGGTGGCGGGGCCACGACGCGAACACGCTTTTGCGCCACAAGTTGCCGTGTTCAGACGCGCCGTAACTGCCCCTGAAGCCTCATTAAGTCGTGGATTTCCCTCGGTGTAAGCGGCCCCGGGCCGTCTGATTTCAAATCATGGCACTAAGCGCACGCAGCGATTCGTAATGCGTAGGTCGTAGGTTCGATTCCTATTTCCGGCACCATCTTCAAAGTCCCGCTCCGGCGGGACTTTGTCGTTTTGGGCCTGACGGCTGCGCGTTCGATGGCGCCTATTGCCAGCGCAGCCCAAACCGGCCGTCCGGCCCCAGATCCACGTCGCATCCGAACGGACGGCACTCTCGGCGCAGGCGGTCTCTCAGCCAGATGCGATCCCGGTCCCCGGCTTGGTTGATCCGCAGCCGACGGATACGGGTCGGCACCATGGCCAGTTCCAGCAGACGGCCGCTGCCTCGCGCCAGCGTGGGGAAATACAGCAGTCCGAGTTCGCCGCGGTACGCGTCGTGGCCCTCGATGCCCTCGTAATCGTTGAGCAGGTCGCCGCAGCCGTGCAGGATCAGTCGATCGCGATGCACCTCGATGGCTTTGACGTGGTGGGAGGAGTGGCCGTGGATCACGTCCACGCCTGCTTCGTCGATCAAGGCATGGGCAAATTCGCGTTGATCTTGTGGGACGGAGTAGTCCCAGTTGCCTCCCCAGTGCATCGAGAACACCACGCAATCGCCGTCCTGCCGGTATCGCTGGACGAGGGCAGCGAGCCGCCCCACGGTCCGGGATGAAAGGTCCGGAAGGCGATGCACGCCGGCGCGGGTTGATTGGGCGGCCCACGATGGCGGCACCCCCGAGTCGCCGGTCGCGGCGGCGAATACCAGCATGCGCGCGCCATTGCCCAGCGGCAGGATCGCCGGTGCCTGCGCCGCGGCCACGTCGTCGCCCGCCCCGGTGCTCGCCATGCGTGCGCCATGCAAGCTCGTGATGGTATCGCGCAGGCCAGTGCGACCCCAATCCAGTACGTGGTTGTTGGCGAGCACGCAACAATCGATGCCTGCGGCTGACAGGCAGGGCAGGTTGCGGGGATGCATGCGGTAGTGGATGCCCTTGGGCCAGTGCCGGTTGCTGAGGGTGATGGCGGTTTCCAGGTTGACGATGCGCACATCGGGCCGTTGCCGCTCCAGTTCCGCCAGCGCCTCGCCCCAGACATACGCGTACGTGGCAGGGCGGGGAATTTCACCGCTCTGCCGCTCGGCCAGCGCCACGTACCTGCGTGCATCGCGGACGTAGGTTTCATGGAGGGCCGGATCCGAGGGGTGCGGCAGGATCTGGTCGATGCCGCGCCCCAACATGACATCGCCGCACAGGAACAAGCGGATTGCATGTGGCATGGGAGTGCTCTCCGGTGCCGGTGCGGCGGCTGCCGCCAGCAGTGAGGCGACAGGCCCGGCCGTTGCGATGCCGCAACCCAGTCCGGTTGAAAGCTGCAGGAAGTGTCGTCGTCCACGCATGCCGGCTGCCCATCCAGCACCATCTTGGTCCTTCCATGCAGGTCACGCCAGCCGATGGAGACCAACGGCCGCACGCGGCGATGCGGGTAACGTGGGACGGGCAGCGGCATGTCGTCTCGTCCCGCGCGACACCGACCGGCTACAGTGTCGGTATCCAACCACCCACACCGTCATGTCCGTCTCCAGCAAGTCCACGTCCAGATCCCGCACCGCCTACGTCTGCTCCGAATGCGGCGCCGACCACACCAAGTGGCAGGGCCAGTGCGCCGAGTGCGGGGCGTGGAACACGCTGAGCGAGTTCGTGGTGCAGCCGGCGGCCAGCGTGGCGAAGGGCGGCGTGGCGGCCTCGCGCCGCAGCAGCTGGGCCGGCAAGGCCGACGCGCCGGCCATCACTCCGCTCAAGGACGTGCGCCATTCCGAGGAAAGCCGGGTCAGTACCGGTATCGGTGAACTGGACCGGGTGCTGGGCGGTGGTCTGGTGCACGGCGCCGTGGTGCTGGTCGGCGGCGACCCCGGCATCGGCAAGTCCACGCTGCTGCTGCAGGCGGTGGTGAAGATGGCCGGCGAGCTGCCGGCGCTGTACGTCACCGGCGAGGAGTCGTTGGCGCAGGTGGCTGGCCGCGGCGCGCGCCTGGGCCTGCCGCTGGACGGCGTGCACGCGCTGGCCGAGACCGGCATCGAACGCATCCTCGAACATGCGGCGACGATGCGGCCGCGGCTGATCGTGGCCGACTCGGTGCAGACGCTGTGGACCGAGGAACTGAGCGCGGCGCCCGGTTCGGTCAGCCAGGTGCGCGAGAGCGCGGCGCGGCTGGTGCGTTACGCCAAGGAGACCGGCACGTCGGTGTTCCTGGTGGGCCACGTCACCAAGGAGGGCGGCATCGCCGGCCCGCGTGTGCTGGAGCACATGGTCGATGCGGTGCTGTATTTCGAGGGCGAGAGCGGTAGTCGTTTCCGCGTGCTGCGTGCGTTCAAGAACCGCTTTGGCGCGGTCAACGAGCTGGGCGTGTTCGCGATGGGCGACAAGGGCCTGCGCGAGGTGCCCAACCCGTCGGCGATCTTCCTGTCCGGAAGCGAGCGCCCGCAGCCGGGCAGCTGCGTGATGGTCACCCGCGAGGGCACGCGCCCGCTGCTGGTGGAGGTGCAGGCGCTGGTGGATGCCTCGCCGCTGTCCAACCCGCGTCGCGTGGCGGTGGGCATGGAGGGCAACCGCCTGGCCATGCTGCTGGCGGTGCTGCATCGCCACGGTGGGGTGGGCGTGGGCGACCAGGACGTGTTCGTGAACATCGTCGGCGGTATCCGCGTGCAGGAAACCGCGGCCGACCTGCCGGTGTTGCTGTCGGTGCTGTCGTCGCTGCGCGACCGGCCGCTGGCCGAGCGCACGATTGCCTTCGGCGAGGTGGGCCTGTCCGGCGAGATCCGCCCGGTGCCCAACGGTGAGGAGCGGTTGAAGGAAGCGGCCACGCACGGCTTCAAGCGCGCCATCGTGGCCAAGGCCAATGCGCCCAAGTCCGGGCACGTCGGTGAGATGCAGGTCGTTGCCGTTGAGCGTCTGGCCGAGGCGTTGGACGCCGCGAGGGAGTGATTCCTGTCGGGGCGATGGGTGCCAGCGGCGGATTCGCGCTGGCACCCAACGGCGGGCGTACCCAGATCAACGCAGGTTGATCGTGCCCTTCATCAGCGTGGAGTGCCCCGGGAAGCTGCAGAAGAACGAGTAGGGCCCGCCGGCGGCGAGCTTGGCGACCGGGATCTTCACGGTGGTCGATTCGCCGCCGCCGATCAGCTTGCTGTGGGCGATGACCCGGGCATCGTTGGCCTTGAGATAGTCGTTGGCGACGCCCGCCTTGATGCCGTCGGCGTCGATGCCGGCCATGTCGCTGCTCTTGGCGATCACGATGTTGTGGCCCATGGCGGCCTTGGGCATCTTGCCGACGTGCTTGAGCGTGACGGTGAAGGTCTGGCAGGTGCGCGGGATGTCCAGGCTTGCCACGTTGTAGCGCATGGCGTCGTTGGCATCGATCGTGGCAGTGCAGCCGGACTGGGCGAAGGCCTGGGGTGCGAAGGCCAGCCCGCCCAGCAGCAGGCAGCCAGGAAGCGCGTATCGGAACATGTGAAAACTCCTTGGTGGGGGGAGGGACGGCTCAGTTGCCATAGAGGCTGGAAAGGTAGGATGACAGCGCGGCGATGCTGTCCGGGTCCAGGCGATGGCCGACGCCGCTCATGACCAGGTCGGGCGTGGAGTCGTTGAACTCGTCGCCCTGGTACTGGCCCAGGCGGATCTGCAGGTAGTCGCGCTGCTGGCCGCGCAGGATGGGATAGGTCGCGTACGGAACGTGGCCGCTGCGGTTGGGCTGCAGTGCGTTGCGGAAGCCGAGGGCATCGCGGCCATGGCAGCCCTGGCAGGGCGGGATGCCCGCCTCGGGCGAACCCTCCAGGTACAGCGCTTGTCCACGGGCCAATACGTCGGCCGCAGGCGGTGTAGCGGTCTCATCGCCGGGACGGTCCGCCGGCAGCGGTGGGTTGGGCGGCAGGCTGGCGTAGTACGCCGCGAGGTCGCGCATGTCCGCATCGCTCAGGTCGGCCACCAGGGGTGTCATCGTGCTGGGCGGCAGGTTGCCGAGTTTGCTTTCGACGAGTTGCCAGTACATGTACTCGGCACGCTGTCCGGCCAGGTTGGGGAAGATCGGCACGATGGAGATGCCCTGTTCACCATGGCAGTTCGAGCACAAGGCGGATTTGGCCTTGCCCGCGGCTGCGTCGCCCCGGAGCGGCTGGATGCGCCTGAGGTCAAGCAGCGGCCCCGCGGCGTGAGGCGCAGCCGATTCGTGTACCCCGTCCTGTGGTGCGGGCGGCGGTGCGTCCTGCGCGCGGACCTGGGCATACGCCAGCAGCACCAGCAGACTGCCGGTGGCCAGCGACAAAATCGTGGAGAGCGTGCCTGTTGGTTTCACAGCTCCATCTCCATCGTGACGCCGACCATGTTGACCGAATAGTCTTCCGGGCCGCCGTCGGTGTAGACCATGCGGCCGATCACCTGTCCGTTTTCGAAGCCGGTGTAGTGCCAGTCGAACAGGCTTCCCTTCTGCCAGGTATCGAACAGGCGCAGGTTGAGCCGTTCGTTGACCGGGAAGGTGATCCCGAGGGTGACGGTATTGGTCCGCCAGCTCATGGTGGGAAACTCACCGCGCAGGTCCGGGGTGGCTTGGGCCGGCACACTTAATGCGCCGGGCGAGACGTAACGGTAGCGGGTGTCGCCGCGGGAGTAGATGAAGTTCCAGTCGGCCGTCAGCGTGGCCCGGCCCATGCGCTGGCTGAGGTTGGCGCCGGCGTAGTGATTGCGCTGGCGGTCGTTCATCCACCAGCGGTTGGCCAAGGGGTAGCTGGTGCCGCCCAGGTTGGGGTCGGGGGTCAGGGCGAGGTCGTTGACGTTGGCGCTGTCCAGCTCGGACTGGTCGTGCCCGTACCAGGCGCTGGCCACGGTGCGCCAACCCGGCTGCCACTCCCATTGCAGGCTGGTGCCGTAGGTGTCCCAGCCGGTGCGACCGAGCTGGGCGTCGTAGTCGTTGCTTTCGCCGCGCACCTGCGCGCTGAGGGTCATGTCGTGCGGCAGCGTGAACATCGCCATCACGTTGAGCTTGTTGCGGGTCAGGCCGCCGACGTCGTACTTGCGCAGTTGCGCCACGGTGTGGGCAGCCGTACCGCCGGGCGGCGGAGTGTAGCCGGGCAATGAACTGGAAAAAGTGAAGTCGTAGGGGTCGTAGTTGTACTCGCTGCCCGTGCGATGCAGCCAGGTGTAGTTGGCGCGCAGGGTCAGCCAGTCGATGGCGCGGTTGTTCCACGTCAGCTTGACGCTGTGGTCGCGGCTGGTGGCGACCTCGCGGTGGGTGCGCTCCACGCGGTCGAAGGTGTAGCTGGCGCCGACGTTGTTCTTGTTGCCCAGCCGCCAGTCGCCGCCGAGCACGAATTGCTGCGTCTGCTTGTCCAGCGGCAGGTTGCGGATGCGGGTCAGGACATGGCTGTTCAGCCCGTCGTCCCAGAGGCCCATCTCGAAGGGAACGGCGCTGCCCTGCGCGCCATTTTCCGCGATGTAGCCCCATTGGTTGGTCAGCGGGTTGTAGCTGCGGTAGGTGCCGTCGTAATCGTCGCGCTGGTGGCGGGCGGTGACGCGCCAGGTGAACTTGTCGCTGGGCTGCATCACCAGCTTCGCATCAAGCAGGTGCGAGTTGATCGCCAGGTCCGCGTTGGGCCGGGATAGCGCGGCGGAGGTGTTCCAGTTGGCGCAGTCGATCAGTCCGCCGGGGATCGGAATGCCCAGCTGTCCCTGGCACTCGTTGTGCGCGGTGAGCGCTTCGTTCTGCCGGGAACGGCTGCCGGACAGCGCAAGGCTGAACTCGCCATCGCCGGACACCTTGCGGGTAAAGCTGGCGCGCAGGTTGTGGTAGTCGTTCTCGGGCTCGTAGGCAAACCCGCCACTGGTGATCAGCGGCGTCGTCACGCCCGGCACCACCGACCTGACGTTGAACGGCACTTCGTAATCGAAGCTGGAGAACGTATTGCGGAAGAACGAGCCCGAGTAGCTGAAGCTCATCCGCCAGACATTGCCGCTGAAACGCGCGCCGCCAGTGACGTTGATGGTGCTGTCGTCGATGGGGCGCGGGGTCTCGTAGATGCCGCCCAGCGAGGAGAAGAAGAACGCGCCGCCGAACGGCCGCGTGCCGTTGCGGCTTTCATGGCTGGCGTTGCCGAAGAAGCTCCAGCGGGGATTGAGGTAGTACTGGAGGCCGACGCCTTGCTTGTCGCGCACCACGCTCAGCATCCGTTCCGGACTGGCGGCCGATACCGCGGCCACCTGCGCGGTCGTGCTGGCTGCCGGGGCCAGGCCCGGCTTGAGGGTGAGATGGCGGCTGCCCACGCCGTTCCAGATGGAACGGGCGTTGCCGCTGGTCACATTGCTCTGCGCGCGCGCGAAAGCCTGGACGCGGTACTTGCCGGCCTGCCCGAAGACGGTGCGCAGGTAGTAGCTGTCGTCATTGATGAAACTGCTGCGCACCTCGGCGTAATGGCCGTCGGCGGGCCGCTCGAAGCGCAGGTTGGCGCTGAAGGTCACGCCGTCCTCGAAGTTGGAGAAGCGCCGCCAGGCCATGTTGTCTTCGTCCCCGCTGACCGCGAGCCAACCCAGGCCCAGCGTGCCGCGGTGGCGCCACGCGCCCGTGCCGGTGAAGGGCGGGTAGTCGGGCGTGCAGGCGAACAGGGCGCCCGTGGGGGTGTGCTTGCGCTCGTCGTTCAGCCAGCTGCTGCCGTAGGGCGTGCAGCCGTGGACGTTCTGTCCGTTGGGGTCCAGCGGTGTGCCGAACTGCAGGTCGACGCCGCTGCCGCTGTCCTGCGCCCATGCGATGCAAGGGGCGAGCGCCAAGGTCAGCAGGCTGCGCTGGAACAACATAGTGCGCTGGCATCCGGACATGACGGATTCTCCTTCAGCGGTGCAGACGCGGCCCCGATGGACTGTTGGACCCATGGATCTGCGCGTGGCAACTGATGCAGGCGCGGCCCATGGCCCGTTCATTGGGGCCGGCGCCGCTCGCCAGTTGCTGCGTGGTCATCAGGTCGTTCGGGTGGCGCATGTGCGAATGGCATTGCTGGCACAGCATCGGCATCGGCGCGACCAGCAAGGCGTGCTGGTTGGAGCCGTGCGGGGTGTGGCAGTTGAGGCAGTTGTCGCGTACCGGGGCATGCTCGAACAGGAAGGGACCGCGCTTCTCTGCATGGCACTGGTAGCAGGTCTCGTTGACCGTGTCGGTCTTGACCAGCGACGCGTTCAACGTGCCGTGCGGGTTATGGCAGTCCACGCAGGCCATCTGGCCTTCGGGCAGCGGCATGTGCGAGCGGCGGTTGAACTGCTGGCGGATGTCGTTGTGGCAGGTGGCGCAGGTCTGGTTGATCGATTGCTTGGCGGTCAGCCCCTCGGCGGCCACCTGGGTCATGGGGTTGTGGCAATCGCTGCACGACAGCCCGTTGCGCTGGTGGACGGAGCCGAGCCAGTGGTCGCGCGGGCCGCCCGAATGGCAGGCCATGCAGGTGGCGGCCTGGGTTTCAACCGGCGTGCCGCCCTTCTTGGTGAAGGCGATGATCTGGCCCGGCTGGGTCGGATTCCTGGCGTGCGTGGACCCGGGGCCGTGGCAGGCCTCGCAGGTGGCGGTGGAGCCATCGCGCTTGAGCGCGGTTTCCATGCCCAGGGCATGGGTGGAATGGGCAAAGTTGTCGGCCTCCTTGGCGTGGCAGGCGGTGCAGACCTGCTGGCCCACGGGCCGGGCGTCGGGCGCTTGCGGGTTGCGCGCCGCGCGCGCACCGCTGAAGCCGGTGACCATCCCGGAGGTGAGCGCCTGGCCGGAGTCGGGGGCACCAAAATGCGTGGCCGGCAGCTGCTGCTGCGCCTGGGCAGTGCCGGTCTTCAGTACGCTGGTGCCACCAATGGCCAAGGCCACGACGATCAGCAACAGCCAGAACAGGGCGTTTCGCATGCCCGTCTCCCCATGCGTCACTGCAAAGTGTAATTACTGTTACGGATGATTCAGCTGGCGTTTGGGGAATGTCAAGTTGCGCCGCGTCAACGCTCCCGCAGGCGGAAACCGTCCAGCATGATGGCGAGCGCGGCGTGTGCGGCCTGGCGGGTCCGGTCGGGGTCGGGGGTCTCGTCGATGCCGCTGATGCAGCGGATCAGCGTTTCCCCGACCAGGCCCATGAAGAACATGCGGGCCGCGTGCGCCGGGTGGGGTGCGTGCAGGCGTCCGGCGGCGTGCTGGCGCTGCAGGTAACGGCACAGGATGTCCTGGGCCGGCGCCACGGTCTGGGCAAAGAACATGTCGCGGATTTCCGGCACGTCCCGCCCGTCGGCGATGGCGATGCGGTTGATCAGCAGCGTCTCGGGCTTGAGCAGGACGTCGATCACCCCGTCCGCGGCCTCGGCCAGTGCCCGCGCCGGGGGCGTTGCGTCGTTGCCCAGCGGTAGCAAGCCCGCGACCAGCAGGTCGGCCTCGCGCGAAATCAGCGCGTGCGCCAGCCCCTGCTTGTTGCCGAAAGCGCGATAGAGCGTCGCCATGGAGCCGCCCGAGCGGGCGACGATATCGCCCAGTCGCGCGTTGCGCCAGCCCTTGGCGCTGAATTCGGCAACGGCCGCTTCCAGCATGAGTTCCGCACGCCGTTCGCCGCGCGCATCAAGCGAGGTGGGCGGGGGCGTGGCTGGTTCTGGTGTTCGGGGCATGGCGAAAGGACGTTGGGCCTCGCTCCATGCTAAGCCCCACTGCAGTGGAATCAACTCATCAATGCCCACCTGCCGCCGTACCCCCCATCTTGGCCGTGAACGGCGGCCTGGCCAGCCACACGAACGCGATCACCACCACGAAGGCGATGCCCAGCACGTGGAAGATCTCGTTGAAGCCGATTTGCCACGCCTGCTGCGCGATCATCCGGTCCAGCAGCATCGCGCCGCGCTGCAAGTCGCCCTGGCCCAGCGCGCCCACGGTCTGCTGCATGGCCGGGTCGGTGGCGCTGATGTGTTCGGTCAGTTGTGCGTGGTGGATGGTGCTGCGCTGCGTCCACGCCCACGTGGTCAGTGATGCGGCAAAGCTGCCGCCCAGCGTGCGCACGAAGGTGGCCAGGCCCGAGCCCGCGGCGATCTCGTGCGGCGCCAGGTCCGACAGCAGGATGGTCAGCACCGGCATGAAGAACAGCGCCACGCCCAGGCCCTGCCACAGCTGCACCATTGCCACGTGGTTGAAGTCCACGTCCAGGTTGAAGCCGGCGCGGATGAAGCTGGTGACGGCCAGCACGACGAACGCCAGGCTGGCCACCAGGCGCAGGTCGAAGCGCGCCGCGTACAGGCCCACGAACGGCGTCAGCAGCACCGGCAATATGCCGATAGGCGCGCTGGCGAAACCGGCCCAGATCGCGGTGTAGCCCAGGTTGCGCTGCAGCCACAGCGGCACCAGCAGGCCCACCGCGAAGAACGCCGAATAGGCGATCGTCAGCGCCAGCGTGCCCGCCGCGAAGTTGCGATGGCGGAACAGGCGCAGGTTGACGATCGGGTCCTTCTCGGTCAGTTCCCAGATCAGGAACACCGCCAGCGCGATAGCGGCGACAATGGCCAACACCACGATGGTGGGCGAGTTGAACCAGTCTTCGTCGTTGCCCAGGTCCAGAAGCACCTGCAGGGCGCCCACGCCGATCACCAGCGTGGCCAGGCCCACGTAATCCATCTTCGGTTTTTCCAGCCGCTCCGGACGGCCCTTGAGCTGCCGCCCGACCACCACGCTGGAGAAGATGCCGATGGGGATGTTGATGAAGAAGATCCATTCCCAGCTGTAGTTGTCGGTGATCCAGCCTCCCAGAATCGGGCCCGCGATGGGCGCGACCACGGTGACCATGGCCAGCAGCGCCAGCGCCTGCCCGCGCTTGTTGGGCGGGTAGATGGAGATCAGCAGCGCCTGCGTGACCGGGTACATCGGCCCGGCGACGAAGCCCTGCAACGCGCGCGCGGCCACCAGCAGGCCCATGCTGTTGGCCAGGCCGCACAGCAGCGAGGCCATCACGAACAGCAACGTGGACCACATGAACAGCTTGCGCTCGCCGAAGCGGCGGGTGAGGAAACCGGTCAACGGCAGCGCGATCGCGGTGCTCACCGCGAACGAGGTGATTACCCACGTGGCCTGGCTGCTGCTGCCACCGAGGTTGCCGGAGATGGTGGGCAGCGAGACGTTGGCGATCGTGGTGTCGAGTACCTGCATGAACGACGCGAGTGCAAGACCCATCGTCGTCAACGGGAGGCTGGCCGGGCGGAACGGGCCGGCGGCGGCCGTCGGGGCCGCGCCCGTGCCGTCGCCGGCCGTGGTGGCTTGCGCGCTCATGGTGGGGTCAGCCGTGCTTCGCGCCGGGCAGGTTGCGGCGGATAACATCCTCGATCAGCGCATCGGCATCGGCCAACTGCTTTTCGTAGGCCTTGGTCGCCAGCACCGGACCGGCCGGCGGCGCGGAGGCGAGCACCGCGCCGTTCTGGTCACGAATGCCGACGTCCACGTGCATGCTCAGCCCAAGGCGCAGCGGGTGCTTGGCCAACTGCGCCGGATCCAGTTCGATGCGCACCGGCACGCGCTGCACGATCTTGATCCAGTTGCCGCTGGCATTCTGCGCCGGCAGCAGCGAGAACGCGCTGCCGGTGCCCAGGCCCAGGCTGACCAGCTTGCCGTCGAAGGCCACGTCGTCGCCGTACAGGTCGGCATGCACTTCCACCGGCTGGCCGATGCGCATGTGGGCCAGTTGGGTCTCCTTGAAGTTGGCCTCCACCCACACCTGTTCCAGCGGGATGATGGTCATCAGTGCGGCACCCGGCTGGATGCGCTGGCCCAGCTGCACGTTGCGCTTGGCCACGTAGCCCGACACCGGCGCGACGATCGCGGCGCGTTGCAGGTTGAGGTAGGCCTGGCGAAGCTGCGCGACGGCGGCCTGCACTTGCGGCTGTTTCTGCAGCGTGGTCGCATCGACCAGTGCGCGGTTGCGCGACAGCTGGCCACGCGAGGCGGACAGCGCGGCTTCGGCCGCTGCGAGTTCCTCCCGGGCGTGTGCGAGTTCCTCCGCCGAGACGGCGCCGCTGGCGACCAGGCCCTGGCGACGCGCCACGTCTGCGCGCGTCTTCGTTACCGCCACCTGGCGCACCGCCAGGTCGGCCTGGCCGGCATCGACCGCGCTGTACAACCCGCGCACCTGGCGCACCGTGTTGGCCAGGTTGGCGGTGGCCTGCTCGTAGGCGACCTGTGCGTCGCTGGGGTCCAGCTGCACCAGCGTCTGGCCGGCGATGACCTTCATCCCGTCGTCCGCGCCGATGGCAATCACGGTACCCGTGGTCTGCGGAGTGATGGCGACGACATTTCCCTGCACGTAGGCGTCATCGGTGGTTTCGTGCCAGCGCGCGACCAGCAGGTACCACGCGGCCCAGGCGAGGGCAGCCAGCACGAGGAAGGCGAGCAGGATCAGCAGGGCGCGGTTGCGCTTGCCGTTGGATGGCGTGGCGGGCGCGTTGACGTTGGGGTTGAGTTCGGTGGTCATGGCGTGGGCCTTGGGATGCCGGGCGCGGACGCGGCGGCGTCAGGGGGCGGAGGTGGTGGATGCGGAGGCGGTAGCGTCGGTGGCGCTGGCGGGCGCGGTCAGTGGCAGCCCGCCCCCGAGCGCGCGGTTGAGTTCGATGGCGGCAAGCGCGCGTTGCGCGCGCAGCGCGGCCAGTTGCTGGTCGGCCTGCAGCAGCGGCCGCTGCGCGGCGAGCACGTCGAGTTGGGTGCCGAGGCCGGCGCGGTAGCGGGTACCGGCCAGCGTCCATGCCTGCTGCGCTGCATCGCGCGCGACGGTGACGTCGGCAATCTGCGCGTCCAGCGAGCGGGCGCTGGCCACCGCGTCGGCCACTTCGCGCAGCGCGGTGCTCAGGCTGCCGTTGTACTGCGCCACCGCCAGGTCGTAGTCGGCGTCGCTGCGTGCCAGTTGGCTGCGCAGGCGACCGCCGTCGAAGATCGGCAGGCTGATGGCGGGGCCGCCCTGCAACAGCAACGCGTTGCTGGAGAACAGGTCGCCGAGGTTCCCGGCCGCCAGGCCGACCATCGCGCTGAGGTTGATGGTGGGGTAGAACTCGGCCTTGCTGGCCTTGATGCCGTGTTGTGCGGCGTCCACGCGCCAGCGCGCGGCGACCACATCCGGGCGATGGCCCAGCAGCTCGCTGGACATCAGCGCCGGCACGGCGGGCGCTGGCGTCTTGAGCAGGGTGGGGCGCGCGATGGACAGGCCGCGGTCCGGCCCCTGTCCCAGCAGCGCGGCCAGGGCATGGCGCTGCGTCTCGATCTGGTGGCTGGCCGCCTCCTCCTGCTGCCGTGCGGTGGCGATGGCGCTCTCGGCCACGCGCACCTGCGTCTGGTTGTCCAGACCCGCCGCCACGCGTTGCTTGCCGAGTGCCAGCAGATGCTGGGCGCGGGCCTGCTCGGCCTTCGCCACGTCCTGCGCGTCGAACGCCTGCGCAAGGCCGACGTAGGCACTGCCAATCTGCGCCGACAGGGTCAGGCGCGCAGCCTGCGCATCGACTTCCGCCGCACGGGCCTGGCCGATGGCGGCCTCCCACTTGGCGCGATGGCCGCCCCACAGGTCGAAGCTGTGCTTGAAGTTGAGGCCGACGATGCCGACGCCGGTGTAATCACCGCCCAACGGCTCGGGCGCGAGGGTTTCCGGTATCCGCAGGCCGGCGTACTGCGCGCTGGCCGACAGCGACGGCTTGCGTGCGGCATCGGCCAGGCCGGCTTGGGCCTGCGCCTGGCGCATGCGGGCGTCGGCCACGTCCAGCGACGGCGTGCCGCGCAGGGCTTCGTTGATCAGCGCATCGAGTTGCGGGTCGCCGAGGGCCGTCCACCAGTCCTGGCGCGGGAAGGTGGCCTGGTCGCTGACGGCGTCGCCCAGCGTGAGGCGCGCGGAGAGCGCGTCGGCATCGGCTGGGGCGCCCGACGGCGCGAGGCCGTGCGTGCTGGCGCAACCGGTGGCGAGGGCGGCAAACAGCGCCATCGGCAAAGCCGCCGCCGTCCAGCGGCGGGTGCGGGGGAGGGAGGTCATGGTCAGGAGCCCGAAGGGGTGAGGTTGTCGCGGACCTGGATGAGCAGGGTGGTGAGGCGTTCACGGTCGGCGTCGCTCATGCCTTGCGTGGCCTGTTCGCGCACACGCTGCCCGCAATGGCTGACGTCGGTCCATAGCGACTCGCCGGCCTCTGTCATGTGGATGCGCCAGGCGCGGCGGTCCGCGGGGTCGGCCACGCGGCGGACGATGCCGCGCTCTTCCAGCCGGTCGAGCAGGCGGGTCATGGCGCCGGGGTGCAGTTGGACCACGCGGGCCAGTTCAGTCACGCCCGCGGGACCGTTGGCCAGTTCGTTCAGGGCCACGTACTGGCTGAACGTGAGTTCGTGACCGGCCTGGGCCAACTCCCGCTCCATCTGCGCCCACATGGCGTCGCGGACCTGCCGGAACAGCAGGCCAAGGGTGGAGCCGCTGCAGCTGCCAAGTTGGTTCATGCGGGCACAATATGTGCGAAGTATATATTTGTCAATGCAAATACATGTGCATGACGAATGACGCTGCAAGCCTGTTCAGATGTGTCATCTGATCAGCAGGGGCGTGAAGGGTCGTCAAACCCCTCGACGCAACACCAGCTCCAGCACGAACTTGCTACCAAAGAACGCGAGTACCAGCAACACCATCGCCACCAGGGTCCAGCGCACGGCGGTGGAACCGCGCCAGCCATAGCGCCAGCGGCCGATCAACAGTGCGCCAAAGGTCAGCCACGACAGCACGCTCAGCACGGTCTTGTGCACCAGGTGCTGGGCCAGCAGGTTGTCGACGAACAGGATGCCGGTCAGCAGTGTGGCGGTCAGCAGCACGAAGCCGGTGCTGATGGTGCGGAACAGCAGCGTCTCCAGTTCCACCAGCGGAGGCAGCGCACGCAACCAGCGATGGAACTCGCGGCGACGCAGGGCGCGTTCCTGCAGCCACAACATGATCGCCAGCAGCGCGGCCACGGCCAGGGTGGCATACGCCAGCAAGGCCAGCCAGGCATGCAACTGGAGTCGCCAATCCAGTGCTTCCGCCGCAGACGTGCCGTGGCCCTGCGCTGCAAACAGGAGCAGCATGGTGGACGCAAGCGGATAGACGACCACGCCCAGCGCGGCCATCCGCCCGCCCAGGCCGACCAGAGTGGTCAGCAGCGCCATGCCCAGCCCGACCAGCGACAGTGCGGCATAGAAGTGCATGTCGGCACCACCGTCGGCCCGCCACGAGACGGCGTGCACCAGGACGTGCGCCAGCACAGCAACGACGGCCGCCCAGGCCCAGTGGCGCGCGGTCCGGCGGTCGCTATGCATGCCATTGACGAGCAGCCCGGTCGCCAACAGGTAGAACAACACGGAAACGAGAACGAGTGTCATCGGCGAAGTGTCGCACAGCCACGCGGCCGCGGGGGTGGCGCGCACTTGGCCGCACCCGCTGGGAGCGGTGCTATCCTCGACATGGACGACTGCCTGGAGGGTTGCCATGCACGCTTCGCACGTGACGCATTCCACGGAGCACGGCCACAGTCCGCTGTGGAGGGTGTTCTGGCTTTATGGCGTGATTCCCAGCAACCTGCTCTGGATCGGGGTGCTGTGGCTGATGACCCACGGCGGGGCGCCGGGCGCCACGCTTGGCCTGCTGGCGTTCCTGCTGCCATATACCGCTTGGATCGTCTGGGCGGTATGGCAGGCCGCTCCCCACGCCAAGGACCAGCGTTACGGCGTCCTGGCCCGCGCGCTGACCGTGGCCTGGGCCATCAACACCGTGTTGATGGTGTTTTTCCTGGGGTTGCCCATGCTGCGCTGATGGCGCAGCCTCGCGTCATCCCATCGGTCAGGTCAGCCGAACTGCAGTACCTCGCCATTGCGGTCGAAGGCGGCGAAGTCCGACACCCGGCCGTTGTTGATGGCGTTCACCATGAACCGCAGCGGTTGCGCGGCCTCGTCGCTGTTGGGCGCCACGCCAGCGCGACCGCCCATGCTGCCGACGAACACGATGTCCCACGGCTGGCCGGTGGTTTCCGACTCGACCACCAGCGCCTCGAAATTCGCCACCTCGGCGGGGGTCTTGTCCACGCACAGGCTCGGGGACAGCGTTCCGCCTTCGCGTTGCGCGTGGCGCTGACGCTGGTCGTCGGTGGCGTTCTCCGGCAGGTCCACACGGGCGAACACGAACAGCAGTCGCTGCGGGTCGGGCTGGCGGTGGGCGGCGTCAAGCAGATCCTGGAAACTGGCAAGGCTCATGGTGCGGTGTCGCGTTGTAGGTGGCGGCACGCTACCACGGCCCAACGGTGGTTGCGCGTCCCGTGCTCCGCGCCGTAGTGGCAACCTGAACCACCTTGACTTCAATCAAGCGCGCCCCCCGGCTTTGGGTCTAATCTAGGCGGCAAGTGGGGTTACGCCCCGTGAGATCTCCAAGCCCGGCCGCCTGTGTCCACGTGGATATGGCAACCGGGCCGTGACCCCATCCCTGGTGGGGCCACCGGGTCGGACTGGAAACGGGCCGGCTTCCCTGTATCGGACTGGAGCACAACATGCAGACCCTCGTAGACGGCTTCGGGCGGGCGTTCCCGTACCTGCGTCTTTCATTGACGGAGGCCTGCAACTATCGGTGCAGCTATTGCCTGCCCGATGGTTACCACGCCGACGGCCCGTCCAAGTTCCTCGCGCTGGACGAGATCGAACGCCTGGTGCGCGGTTTCGCCGCGCTGGGCATGAGCAAGCTGCGCCTGACCGGCGGCGAGCCGAGCCTGCGCAAGGACCTGCCTTCGATCATCGCTTCGGTGTCGGCCGTGCCGGGCATCCGCAAGGTCGCCATCACCACCAACGGCTGCCTGCTGCCGCGCCACATCCGCACGTGGCGCGAGGCGGGCCTGACCGCGCTCAACGTGAGCCTGGACAGCCTGGACCCGGCACGCTTCGTGGCCATCACCGGTCATGACCGGTTTGCCGAGATCACCGAAGGCGTGGAGATGGCACTGGGACTGGGCTTCGACTCGGTCAAGCTCAATGCGGTGCTGTTGCGCGGTCTCAACGACGACGAGTTGCCCGCGTGGTGCCAGTACCTGCGCGAGCGCGACATCGCCATCCGCTTCATCGAGCTGATGCGCACCGGCGACAACGCGGCCTACTTCGAGCGCCACCACGTGCGCGCCGAGGCCCTGGAGGAGCAATTGCTGGCGACGGGCTGGTCGCTGCGGCCGCGTGCCGCCGATGCCGGGCCGGCCCGTGAGTACACCCACCCGGATTACCGTGGGCGCATCGGCGTCATAGCGCCGTATTCCAAGGATTTCTGCGCCGGCTGCAACCGCCTGCGCGTCACCGCGCGCGGTGACCTGCGGCTGTGCCTGTTCGGCGACTTCGGCATCGCGCTGCGGCCGTTGCTGCAGTCCGACGCGGACCACGACGCACTGGTGGCGCGCATCGCCACGCAACTGGGACTCAAGGCGGCCGGTCACGGCCTGCACCAGGGGAACACGGGCATCACCCCGCACCTGGCATCGATTGGAGGTTGAACTGGCAATGACGACGGACCGTGGCGCTGCGTTCTACATGGCCGATATCCGCAACAAGCGCCCCACGCGGCGGCGCGCCGTGGCGGTGGGTGAACTGAAGGCGGGGCCGGTGGCCTACCCGTTGATCGTGGAGCGGCGCCTGCCCAAGGGCGATGCGCTGGTGATGGCCGAAGTGGCCGGCCTGCAAGGCGCGAAGATGGCGTCGGCACTGATGCCGCTGTGCCACCCGCTGCCGCTGGAGCTGGTGCGCGTGCGCTGCGAGCCGGTGCCCGAACGCCATGCCATCCGCGTGTACTGCGAATGCGCGACCGAGGCCCGCACCGGCGTGGAGATGGAGGCGCTGGCCGGCGTCAACGCCGCGCTGCTCACCCTGTACGACCTGAGCAAGCCGGTGGAGCCGGCGCTGGGCATCGACGCCATCCGCCTGCTGTTCAAGGAAGGCGGCAAGAGCGGCCTGTGGCTGCACCCGGACGGCATGACCGACGCCGAACGCGAGCACTACCGCCCGCGCGACATGGCGCGCCTGCACGACGTGCCGTGCGCGGTGATCACGCTCAGCGACCGCGCCAGCCGCGGCGAGTACGAGGACCGCTCCGGTCCGGTGCTGGTGGAGGGCCTGCGTCGCCTGGGCGCGCGCGTGGACCACGTCGAAGTGTTGCCCGACGGGATCGATCCGCTGGCCGAACACTTGCGTTCGCTGGCAGCGCACGGCGTGCGCATCTGCCTGTGCACCGGCGGCACCGGCCTGGGGCCGCACGACGTGACCCCCGAAGCGCTGCGGCTGGTCGCCGACCGGCACGTGGAGGGGCTGGCCGAGATGTTCCGCAGCGAGAGCGCGAGACACACGCCGCTGGCGTGGCTCAGCCGCGCCGAGGTGGTGCAGGTGGGGCGCATGCTGGTGTTCGCGCTGCCCGGCAGCCCGCGCGCGGCAAAACAGGGCATGGACATCCTCGCCCCGTTGCTGGCGCATGCGCTGGCCATGGTCGATGGCGAGGCGCACGCGTGATTGGTTACGACGAGGCACTGGCCATCATCCAGCGCGAAACCGCGCGGCTCGACGTGCACCGTTGCACGCCGGAGCAGGCGCTGGGTCAGGTACTGGCCGAGACCGTGGCAAGCGGCGAGCACCTGCCACCGTTCGACAACTCGGCCATGGACGGGTTTGCGCTGCACGTGGGCGGGGCGACGCTCCGCACCGGCAGCGAGTTCGACGTGGCCGGGGCGCAGGCGGCCGGCGATGAGCGCGTACAGGCGATTGGCGGCGCGTGGGAGATCATGACCGGCGCGCGCATGCCCGAAGGGCTGGACGCGGTGGTGCCGGTGGAGCAGGTGGAGGTGCTGGCGCGCGATGCCGACGGCCGTCCGCTGCGCATCCGCCTGGCGGCTGACGTGGAAGCCGGCCAGCACGTGCGCCTGCGCGGCGAGGACGTGCTGCACGGCGCGACCGTGGTGGAAGCGGGCACGCGACTGGCACCCCAACACCTGATGCTGCTGGCGGCGCTGGGTGTGCCGTCGGTTGCAGTGACGCGGCGTCCGCGATTGGCGGTGATCACCACCGGGCGTGAATTGGTGGATGACCCGACACGACCGCTGGCCTCGGGCGAGATCCGCAACAGCAACGGTCCGTTCCTGGCGGCCCGTGCGGTGGCGGCGGGCGCCGATGTGGTGCTGCGCGAAACGGTCAGCGACGAGCCGACGGCCTATCTGGCGGCGCTGGAGCGCGCGCTGGCGGCCGGTGCCGACGTGGTGCTCAGCACCGGCGCGGTGTCGATGGGGCGCTACGACTTCGTTCCCGACACGCTGCGCGGCATCGGCGCGACCATCCACTTCCACAAGGTGCGCATCCGCCCGGGCAAGCCGCTGCTGTTCGCGCGGCTGGCGGACGGCCAGTTGTATTTCGGGCTGCCGGGCAACCCGGTCTCCAGCGCCGTGGGCCTGCGCTTCTTCGTCGAGCCGGCGTTGCGCGCCATGACCGGCCTGGCGCCGGAGCAGCCGCTGCGCGTTCCGCTTGCCATGGCGTACCGCAAGCGTGCACCGCTGCGCTTCCACCTGAAGGGGCGCGTGGAAGTGGATGGCGGCGGGCGTATGCAGGCACGCGTGCTGCAGGGCCAGGAATCGTTCCGGATCCTGCCCCTGCTGGCGGCGAATGCGTGGATCGTGGTGCCGGAGGAAGCCGATTTCCCCGGGGCGGGTGATCTGGTGGAGGTGTATGGACTGGGGCACCTGGAGGCCCCATGCATCGGCGAGGTGGTGACATGAGGGTGCAGGTGAGCCTGTTCGGGGCGTTCCGCAGTTTCGATCCGGGCGCGCAGGTGCTGCTCGACCTGCCCGATGGCGCGCGCGTGGCGGACCTGCGGCAGGCGCTGGAGCAGTACGGCAGCACGCATTGGCAGGACTTCAACCCGGCGCTGCTGCGGCGCTCGGCGTTCGCCAGCGAGACCACGGTGCTGCGCGAGGCGGACGTGCTGCCGGCCGATGGCCGGATGGCGGTGCTGCCACCGGTGAGCGGAGGTTGAGCATGGACCGGCATCATTGCGCCGTCGTCGATATCGTCGAAGGCCCGCTCGACCCGGCCGCCGCACTGGACTTCGTGTCCGACCCGGGCTTTGGCGGCATCACCCTGTTCGTCGGCCGGGTACGCGACCTGAACCACGGCCGCGTGGTCACCGGCGTCAGTTACGACATGTTCGTGCCGCTGGCCCTGAACGGCTTCCGCGAGATCGCGGCACGTGCCGACGGCGACTTCGGCCCGAAGTTGAAGCTTTACATCGCACACGCCAAGGGGCGGCTCGCGGTGGGGGACCTGGCGGTGGTGGTCGCGGCTGGCACGCCGCACCGCGACGAGGCGTTCCGCGCGTGCCGGCAGGTGATCGAGGCGGTGAAGCACACCAGTCCGATCTGGAAGCAGGAACACTATGAGGATGGCGACAGCGTGTGGAGCGAAGGCTGCTCGCTGTGCGGAGACGAGCATGGGCACGCAGGGCACTGAGTCGCAGCCGTGGACCGGCGTGGTGCTGGCCGGCGGGCATTCTTCACGCATGGGCCGCGACAAGGCGCAGTTGCCATGGCGTGGTCAGACCCTGCTGGCGCATGCCTGCGCCACGCTGCAGGCGGCGGGTGCGGCCAGAGTCGTGGTGAGCGGCGACTACCCCGGCTTCGACTGCGTGGCCGATGGAGCGCCGGGCCTGGGGCCACTGGGCGGCGTGGCCAGCGTGGTCGCCGCGGTGCCCGATGGACCGCTGGTCTTGATTCCGGTCGACATGCCGCTGCTGTCGCCCGCGTTGCTGCGACAACTGGCTGCCGATGGTCGCGCGCGCTGTGTCGTGTATCGCGATTACATCCTGCCGATGCGCTTGTCCGTGGACGCGCTTAGCCGCGTGCTCATTGGCCGGTTGCTGGCCGACCCGGCGGCAGGTCGGTCGATGCGTGCACTGCACGCGACCCTGGGCGGTGCATCCATCCAGCCCAGGGTGGGTGCTGCGGTGGAGTTGGTGAACTGCAATACCCCTGAGCAATGGCAGGCGGTGACCCCATGAAAGTGCAGATGCAGGGCCAGAGCCTGCGCCTTCGGATCAACGAAGCCGAGCTGGCACGGCTGCAGGCCGGCGACGCGGTGGACAACCTGACTCGCCTGCCCGGCGGCGCGGTGAGTCGACAGGCCGTGCAACTGGTGGATGCGGAGGCACCCGCGCTGATGGCAACTGGCGAGGGATGGACCTACCAACTGCCACGTGAACTGCTGGCGCCCTACGTCGCCCGCCTGCCATGCCGTGATGGACTGTCGGCCCGTCTGTCCGTGGGCGATGGCACTGAACTGACCGTCGAGTTTGAAGTGGACGTGCGCGACAGTGTCCGCAGCCGTGGCACACCGCGGCGCGGAGCGCAATCCCGTCGGGACCCTGACCGGGGATCGGGTTGACCTGCGTCAAGACCGCGTGAGGACCAAAATCCGGATTTGATCCGGATCAAACTTTGGTCCAATGCCCAAGACGACACTGCGGACATCGTGATCAGGCCGCGCTCCAGACAGGAGCGCGCTTCGTCACACCCGGATTTCCCTACCGCAGGTACGTCCCATGAACGCGCAACTGGCGAACCGGCCACGCAGCGTTGGTTCCCTGATCCACGATTGGAAGCCGGAGGACGCCGCATTCTGGGCGCGAACCGGCAACCGGATCGCCAACCGAAACCTCGCCATCTCCATCCCCGCGCTGCTGCTGGCATTCGCGATCTGGATGATGTTCTCCGCGGTGGCCGTGAGCCTGCCGCAGGTGGGCTTCACCTTCACCACCGACCAGTTGTTCTGGCTGACGGCATTGCCGGGACTTTCCGGCGCCACGTTGCGCATCTTCTACTCGTTCGTCGTGCCGCTGTTCGGCGGGCGGCGGTGGACCGCCATCGCCACCGCATCATTGTTGATCCCCGCTGTGTGGCTGGGCATCGCGGTGCAGGATCCGGCCACGCCGTACTGGCAGTTCGTCGCCATCGCCATCCTGTGTGGGCTGGGCGGGGGCAACTTCGCCTCGTCGATGTCCAACATCTCGTTCTTCTATCCCAAGGCCAGGCAGGGTTTCGCGCTGGGGCTGAACGCGGGCCTGGGCAACCTGGGCGTGTCGGTGACCCAGTTCGTCATTCCGCTGGTGATCACGTTCGGCCTGTTCGGCACGCTGGCCGGGGCGCCGCAGGTCACCGCTGACGGCAAGCTGCTGTTCCTGCAGAACGCCGGCTTCGTATGGGTGCCATTCCTGGTGGTGTGCAGCATCGCCGCGTGGTTCGGGATGAACGACCTGTCCGCTGCGCGCTCCTCGTTCGCCGAGCAGGCGGTGATCTTCAAGCGAAAGCACAACTGGTTGATGTGCTGGCTGTACATCGGCACGTTCGGGTCGTTCATCGGCTTCTCGGCCGGCTTCCCGATGCTGATCAAGACCCAGTTCCCGGACGTCAACCCGATGACCTACGCCTTCCTCGGGCCGCTGGTCGGTGCGCTGATGCGTTCGGTCGGCGGCTGGCTGGCCGACAAGTTCGGCGGTGCGCTGCTCACCTTCTGGGTGTTCGTGCTGATGATCGCCGGCGTGTTCGCGGTGCTGCACTTCCTGCCCAGCAATGGGCAAGGCGGCAATTTCTACGGCTTCCTGGCCAGCTTCATGGCGCTGTTCGTGGTCAGCGGCATCGGCAATGCCTCCACGTTCCGCATGATCCCGGTGATCTTCCGCACGCTGCATGAGCGCTGGTCGGCCAACGAAGACGCCGATGGCAAGACCGCCGCCATGCGCCAGGCCAGCATCGAGTCGGCGGCCGTGATCGGCTTCAGTTCCGCCATCGGCGCGTACGGCGGCTTCTTCATTCCCAAGAGCTACGGCTCTTCGATCGCGATGACCGGCGGCCCGGAAATGGCCCTGTACGGGTTCATCGCGTTCTACGCCACCTGCCTCGTGGTCACGTGGTGGTGGTACTTCCGCCGCGGCGCGGAAACACCGTGCTGATGCAAGGAAAGAAATACCGGGCCGGCATCGCCGGCCCTACCGACAGGATGCGTGACACCGTGAAGCAATCGATTGCCAAGAGGGTCTTCCCATGAGTTATTTCCTTGACCGGCTGCAGTTCTTCAACCGCAGCCCGGACACGTTCTCCGACGGCCACGGCGTCACCAGGACCGAAAGCCGGGAGTGGGAAAACAGCTACCGCGCCCGCTGGCAGTACGACAAGATCGTGCGCTCCACGCACGGCGTGAACTGCACCGGCTCGTGCAGCTGGAAGATCTACGTCAAGAACGGCCTGGTCACCTGGGAAACCCAGCAGACCGATTACCCGCGCACGCGCCCGGACCTGCCCAACCACGAGCCGCGTGGCTGCCCGCGTGGCGCGAGCTACTCCTGGTACCTGTACAGCGCCAACCGCCTGAAGTACCCGCTGGTGCGCGGCGCGCTGCTGCGCATGTGGCGCGAGGCGCGCAAGACCAAGTCGCCGGTGGAGGCGTGGGCGAGCATCGTCAATGACCCGGCCAAGGCGAAGGACTACAAGTCACGCCGCGGCATGGGCGGTTTCGCCCGCGTGCGCTGGGACGAGGCCAACGAGATGATCGCGGCCGCCAACCTGCATACGGTCAAGCAGCACGGCCCGGACCGCGTGGTCGGCTTCTCGCCGATCCCGGCGATGTCGATGGTGTCGTACGCCGCCGGCGCGCGTTACCTGTCGCTGCTGGGCGGTGCCTGCCTGTCGTTCTACGACTGGTACTGCGACCTGCCGCCGTCCTCGCCGCAGGTGTGGGGCGAGCAGACCGACGTGCCCGAATCGGCCGACTGGTACAACAGCCGTTACATCATCGCGTGGGGCTCCAACGTCCCGCAGACCCGTACGCCGGATGCGCACTTCTTCACCGAGGCGCGCTACAACGGCACCAAGACGGTGGCGATCACCCCGGACTACTCGGAAGTCGCCAAGCTCACCGACCACTGGCTGCATCCCAAGCAGGGCACCGACGCGGCGCTGGCCTTCGCCATGGGCCACGTGATCCTCAAGGAATTCCACGTCGACAACCCGTCGCAGTACTTCACCGACTACTGCCGCCAGTACAGCGACATGCCGCTGCTGGTGCGCCTGGAGAAGCGCGCCGACGGGCGCCTGGTGCCGGAGCGCTTCCTGCGTGCCAGCGACCTGGGCGGGCTGGGCGAGGCCAACAACCCCGAGTGGAAGACGCTGGCCTATGACGAGGCGGCCGGCATCACCGTGCCCAACGGCTCGGTGGGTTTCCGCTGGGGCGAGAAGGGCAAGTGGAACATCGAGGAAAAGGACAGCCAGGGCCGCGAAACGCGCCTGCGCCTGAGCCTGAAGGATGCCAACGACGGCATCGAATCGGTCAGCTTCCCGTACTTCGGCGGCATCGAGAACGAGTACTGGACCGAGTCGAAGTTCGACGAGGTGCTGGAGCGCAACCTGCCGGTCAAGCGCTTGCAGCTGGCCGATGGCAAGGAATGGGCCGTGGCCACCGTCTACGACCTGCTGCTGGCGCAGTACGGCATCGACCGTGGCTTCGGTGGCGGCAACGTGGCGGCCAGCTTCGACGACAACATCCCGGGCACCCCGGCGTGGCAGGAGAAGATCACCGGCGTGCCGCGGCTTGACGTGATCGAGGTGGCCCGCGAGTTCGCGCGCACCGCCGACAAGACGCATGGCCGCAGCATGATCATCGTCGGCGCGGCGATGAACCACTGGTTCCACAACGACATGAACTACCGCGGCCTGATCAACATCCTGGTGATGTGCGGCTGCGTGGGTCAGAGCGGTGGTGGCTGGGCGCACTACGTGGGCCAGGAAAAGCTGCGGCCACAGTCGGGCTGGGTGCCAGTGGCGTTCGGCCTGGACTGGAGCAAGCCGCCGCGCCAGATGAACGGCACGTCGTTCTTCTACTTCAACAGCAGCCAGTACCGTTACGAGAAGCTGGGCGTCGAGGAGATCCTCTCGCCGCTGGCGGATGCGTCCAAGTACACCGGCTCGCTGGCCGACTACAACCTGCGCGCGGTGCGCATGGGCTGGCTGCCGTCGGTCCCGCAGCTCAACACCAACCCGCTGGCGCTGGTGCGCGAGGCCGAGAAGGCCGGCGTGGCGCCGGTGGACTATGCGGTGGGCAAGCTCAAGGATGGCAGCCTGGATTTCGCCTTCGCCGACCCGGACGCGCCGGAGAACTTCCCGCGCAACCTGTTCATCTGGCGCTCCAACCTGCTGGGCAGCTCGGGCAAGGGCCACGAGTACATGCTCAAGCACCTGCTGGGCACCCGCCATGGCCTGCAGGGCAAGGACCTGGGCGAGCGCGGCGCGGCCAAGCCCGAGGAAGTGAAGTGGCGCGACGAGGCGCCGGAAGGCAAGCTCGACCTGCTGGTCACGCTCGACTTCCGCATGTGCACCACCGCGCTGTACAGCGACATCGTGCTGCCCACCGCAACCTGGTACGAGAAGAACGACCTTAACACCTCCGACATGCACCCGTTCATCCACCCGCTGTCCAAGGCGGTGGACCCGGCGTGGGAGGCCCGCAGCGACTGGGACATCTTCAAGGGCATCGCGCGCACCGTCAGCGACCTGGCGCCGGGCGTGCTGGGCGTGGAGAAGGACCTGGTGCTGGTGCCGACCCTGCATGACACCCCCGGCGAAATCTCCATGCCGTTCGGCGTCACCGACTGGAAGAAGGGCGAGTGCGAGCTCATCCCGGGCAAGACCGCCCCGTCGATGGTGGTGGTGGAACGCGACTACCCCAACCTGTACAAGAAGTTCACCTCGCTGGGGCCGCTGCTGGACAAGCAGGGCAACGGCGGCAAGGGCATGCAGTGGGATACGAAGCACGAGGTGGAATTCCTCGCCAAGCTCAACCACGCGGTGCTGGACGAGGGCGTGAGCAAGGGGCGTCCGCAGCTGGAATCGGCCATCGACGCCGCCGAGGCGATCATGCACCTCGCGCCGGAAACCAACGGCCACGTCGCGGTCAAGGCGTGGGAGTCGCTGGGCGGATTCACCGGTCGCGACCACACCCACCTGGCCGTGGGCAAGGAACACGAGGCGATCCGCTTCCGTGACATCCAGGCGCAGCCGCGCAAGATCATCTCCTCGCCGATCTGGTCGGGGCTGGAGGACGAGAACGTCAGCTACAACGCCGGCTATACCAACGTGCATGAGCTGATCCCGTGGCGAACCCTGACAGGCCGCCAGCAGTTCTACCAGGACCACGAGTGGATGGTGGCCTTCGGCGAGGGCTTCATGGGTTACCGCCCGCCGGTCGACACCAAGACGGTCAAGCCGATCCTGGGCAAGAAGCCCAACGGCCACAAGGAGATCGTCCTCAACTGGATCACGCCGCACCAGAAGTGGGGCATCCACAGCACCTACAGCGACAACCTGATCATGCAGACGCTGTCGCGCGGTGGTCCCATCGTGTGGCTGTCCGAGGATGACGCGCGCTCGGCGGGTATCGAGGACAACGACTGGATCGAACTGTTCAACGTCAATGGCGCCATCGCCGCGCGTGCGGTGGTCAGCCAGCGCATGATGAACGGCATCGCGATGATGTATCACGCACAGGAACGGATCATCAACACGCCCGGCTCGGAAATCACCGGTACCCGCGGCGGTATCCACAACTCGGTGACGCGCGTGGTGGTCAAGCCGACCCACATGATCGGCGGGTACGCGCAACTCGCCTATGGCTTCAACTACTACGGAACCGTGGGTACCAACCGCGACGAACTGGTGGTCGTGCGCAAGATGGACAAGATCGATTGGCTGGATGGCGAGCCGGTTCCGGCCAATGCCCAGGAGGTGGTGTGATGAAAGTCCGTGCACAGATCGCGATGGTGCTGAACCTGGACAAGTGCATCGGCTGCCACACCTGCTCGATCACCTGCAAGAACGTCTGGACCAGCCGCGAAGGCGTGGAATACGCCTGGTTCAACAACGTGGAAACCAAGCCCGGCGTGGGCTACCCCAAGGAGTGGGAGAACCAGGACAAGTGGAACGGCGGCTGGGTGCGTACGCAGGCTGGCAAACTGGTGCCGCGTGCCGGCGGGCGCTGGCGCATGCTGGCCAAGATCTTCGCCAACCCGGACCTGCCGCAGATCGACGACTACTACGAGCCGTTCGACTTCGATTACCAGCACCTGCACGAAGCCCCTGACGGCAAGCACCAGCCCACCGCGCGCCCGCGCTCGCTGATCAGCGGCCAGCGCATGCAGAAGATCCACTGGGGTCCGAACTGGGAGGAGATCCTCGGCACCGAGTTCGCCAAGCGCTCCAAGGACCGCAACTTCGACAACGTGCAGAAGGAGATCTACGGCGCGTTCGAGAAGACCTTCATGATGTACCTGCCGCGCCTGTGCGAGCACTGCCTCAACCCGGCGTGCGTGTCGGCGTGCCCGTCGGGCGCGATCTACAAGCGGGAGGAGGACGGCATCGTCCTGATCGACCAGGACAAGTGCCGCGGCTGGCGCATGTGCGTGTCGGCGTGCCCGTACAAGAAGATCTACTACAACTGGAAGAGCGGCAAATCCGAGAAGTGCATCTTCTGTTACCCGCGCATCGAGATGGGCGAACCGACGGTGTGCTCGGAGACCTGCGTGGGCCGGATCCGCTACCTGGGCGTGATGCTGTACGACGCCGACCGCATCGAGGCCGCGGCATCGGTCCCGGCGGAGAAGGACCTGTACCAGGCACACCTGGACATCTTCCTGGATCCGTTCGACCCGAAGGTGATCGAGGCCGCGCGCGCCGCGGGCATTCCCGACAGCTGGCTGGAAGCCGCCAAGGGTTCGCCGGTGTACAAGATGGCCATCGACTGGAAGCTGGCGCTGCCGCTGCACCCCGAATACCGCACGCTGCCGATGGTGTGGTACGTGCCGCCGCTGTCGCCGATCCAGTCCGCCGCCGAGCGTGGCCGCGTGGGCATGAACGGCGAACTGCCGGACGTCGCGTCGCTGCGCATCCCGGTGCGTTACCTGGCCAACATGCTCACCGCCGGTGACGAAGCGCCGGTTGTACGTGCGCTGGAACGCATGATGGCCATGCGCGCCTGGCGCCGTGCGTTGAACGTGGAGGGCGTCGAGGACCACGCGGTGCTGCAGCAGGCCGGTCTCACCGCGGCGCAGGCAGAGGAGATGTATCGCTACCTGGCCATCGCCAACTACGAGGATCGCTTTGTCATCCCGTCGGCGCACCGCGAGTACGCCAACGACGCCTTCGGCGAGCGCGGCGGCTGTGGCTTCACCTTCGGCAACGGCTGCAGCGGTGACAGCCCGGCCGATCTGTTCGGCCAGCGCAAGACCACTGCGTACGCGGTGCACCCGAACCGCCAGGAGAAGCACGAGGTGGTCGAATGAGCCTGCTCAAGCTGGTAGGGGTGCTGCTGGACTACCCGCAGGACGAGCTGTGGCAGCACGGCGACGAACTGCTGGACGCCGCGGCCGATCCCATGCTGTCGGGTGAGCGCCGACAGCAACTGGTCGACTTCACCCGCGAGTTGCTGGCGCTGGAGCCGCTCACCGCACAGGACCGCTGGCTGGCCATGTTTGACCGCGGCCGGGCGATGAGCCTGCTGCTGTTCGAACACATCCACGGCGAGTCGCGCGACCGTGGCCAGGCCATGGTCGACCTGATCGAGGCCTACCGCAAGAACGGCTTCGAGCTGTCCGCCAAGGAATTGCCGGATTACCTGCCGCTGCTGCTGGAATACCTGGACCGGCGCCCGCAGGCGGAGGCCCGCGACTGGCTGCACCATGTCAGCCACATCGTCGGCCTGCTGGCCGCCCGCGCGGGCGAGCGCAACAGCCCGTACGCGGTGCTGTTCGAGATCCTGGTCGAGTACGCCGATGGCAAGCTCGACCTCGGGGCGCTGCGCCAGCGTGCCAGCGAGGAGCCCCGCGATGACACCCCTGAAATGATGGACCGGCTGTGGGAAGAGGAGGCCGTGCGCTTCGGTGCCGAAGCACCGGGCGACGACTGCTCGCCGCCCACCCGCAGCCCCGCACGCCCCGCCGCCACCCGACAGGTGCAGCCATGAGCTACTTCCACCAGTTTGCCTTCCAGATCTATCCGTACATCGCGCTGGCGGTGTTCTTCATTGGCAGCTGGGTGCGCTTCGACAAGTCGATGTACACCTGGCGCACCGGCTCCAGCCAACTGCTGTCCGACAAGGGCATGCGCGTGGGCAGCAACCTGTTCCACATTGGCATCATTGCGATCCTGCTGGGCCACCTCGTCGGCCTGCTGACCCCGCACGCGGTGTACGAACACTTCATCACGGCCCCGCAGAAGCAGCTGATGGCGATGGTGGTGGGTGGCGTGTTCGGCGCGCTGTGCTTCATCGGCATCAGCATCCTGCTGGTGCGCCGCCTGACCAACCCGCGCGTGCGCGCCACGGGTACCTTCGGCGACACGCTGGTACTGGTGTTGCTTTTCGCGCAGCTGGTGCTGGGCATGGTCAGCATTACCGTTTCGGCCACGCACATGGACGGCGGCGTGATGATGCAGCTGGGTTCATGGGCGCAGCACATCGTGACGTTCCGTTGGGGCGCGGCCAACTTCATCACCGACGTGCACTGGATCTACAAGGCGCACGTGTTCCTGGGCATGACCCTGTTCCTGATCGCACCGTTCACCCGCCTGGTGCATGTATGGAGCATTCCGGTCAGCTACCTGTGGCGCCCGTACCAGGTGGTCCGCCGCCGCCAGCCGGCGCTGCGCTACGGTCCGAGGGTCTGAACGATGAGCGATGCAAAGCCAGGCGTGCGCGCCCTGCCGATCACCGTCATCGACTCGCAGAAGCCGGTGGCGGAAGAGGCTCGCGAACACCATCACGACCATGCGGACGAAGGTCCGCGGTCGCTGGGGCGTCCCGCACCGTGCGTACTGTTCGTGGCCGATACCGCCATCAGCGAAGCCGACATCGCCCGCGAGATGCAGTTCCATCGGGCGATGAAGCCGGAGCTTTCGCGGGCGCACGCCGCCCGCGCGCTGGTGGTGCGCGAGCTGCTGCGGCGTGAAGTCGAGCGGCTGGGCTTGGGCGACGAGGTCCAGCCAATCGGCAACGAACCGGCCGAAGAGGCGCACATCCGCGTGTTGCTGGAGCATGAGGTGGAGAACCGCGTCCCCAGCGACGACGACTGTCGCCGATACTTCGAGCAGAACCCCGAGCGGTTCCGTTCGCCGGACCGCGTGCGCGTGCGCCATATCCTGCTGGGCGCCGCGGCGGACGACGTGACCGGACGCTTCAACGCACGCAGCGAAGGCGAGCGCCTGATCGGTGAGTTGCAGGCCAGCCCGGTGCTGTTCGCCGACTTCGCCATGCGTTTTTCCGATTGCCCGTCCAAGGATCAGGGCGGCGAGCTGGGCTGGCTGGAACGAGGGCAAACCACACCCGAGTTCGACCGCCAGGTGTTCCGCCTGCGAGAGGGTTTGGCAGGGTTCCCGGTGGAGTCGCGCTGGGGCTACCACGTGGTGAGCGTGGACGCGATCGCCGCTGGCGAGCCACTTGAGTTTGATCAAGTCCACGAGCGCATTTCCGACTACCTTGAGCTGCAAGTGCGACAGCAGGAGCTGCAGCACTACCTGCTCGAGTTGCAGGCGCGGTACGAAGTGCGCGGGCTGGATGCGATCGAGGCCGAAGCGGCCTGAGTCCGGCCCACGGATGCACCGGCGACGTTGCCGGTAGCGCGTCAGGGCGCCCTGCTGGCGACGGACGTGCCTCCGGTGACGGGGCCTGCCTTCCGCAAAGGCTCGGAAGGCGCTGCACGGGTTCCCAATCCAGACCGGAAGTATGTCCATGCAGGACCTTTCCCAGATAAGCAGCGCCCGCCAGCAACGCGCGCTGTGGCTCAGTACCTTCGCCTTCACCACCTGCTTTGCGGTGTGGATGATCTTTTCGATCATCGGCATCCAGATCAAGCAGCAACTTGGGCTCAACGACACGCAGTTCGGCTTGCTGATCGCCACGCCGGTGCTGACCGGCTCGTTGATCCGCCTGTTCCTTGGCATCTGGGCCGACCAGTTCGGCGGCCGTCGCGTACTGCTGTTCGTGATGCTGGCCGCGGCTGCGGCCACGTGGGGCCTGACCTGGGCCCGGACCTATCCGCAGTTCCTGCTGGGTGCGTTGCTGGTCGGCATTGCCGGCGGCTCGTTCTCGGTGGGCGTGGCCTACGTATCCAAGTGGTTCCCGGCATCAAAGCAGGGGACCGCGCTGGGCATCTTCGGCGCGGGCAACATCGGCTCGGCGGTGACCAAGCTGCTGGCCCCGATGGTGATGGTGGCCTACGGGTGGATGACGGTGGCGAAGGTCTGGGCAGTAGGCCTGGCCGTGGTCGGCATCCTGTTCTACCTGCTGTCCGAGGATGACCCTTCACTTGCCGAGCGGCGTCGCACCGGGGTCAAGCCGATCCCATTCCGCCAGCAGATGGAACCGCTGCGCAACGTGCAGGTGTGGCGCTTCTCGCTGTACTACTTCTTCGTGTTCGGCGCCTTCGTGGCGCTGGCGCTGTGGCTGCCGCGCTATTTGATTGGTGCCTATGGCATGGACGTGGCGACCGCTGGCATGTTCGCGGCGGCGTATTCCATCCCGGCGAGCCTGTTCCGCGTGGTCGGTGGATGGCTTTCGGACAAGGTGGGTGCGCGCAAGGTCATGTACTGGACCTTTGGCATGTCGGTGTTGTGCACGTTCCTGCTGTCGTACCCGAATACGACCTACACCATCCACGGCATTGAGCGTGACATGACCTTCAACCTGGCCGTTGGACTGGTGCCGTTCACGGTACTGGTGTTCGTGCTGGGCTTCTTCATGTCGCTGGGCAAGGCGGCGGTGTACAAGCACATCCCGGCGTACTACCCGCAGCACGTGGGTGCGGTGGGTGGCGTGGTCGGCATGATTGGCGGGCTGGGTGGCTTCGTGCTGCCGATCGCCTTCGGTGCGATGAACGACCTGATCGGCGTGTGGACCAGCTGCTTCATGCTGCTGTTCGTCCTGGTATCCATCGCGCTGATCTGGATGCATTTCGCGATCCGCCGCATGGAGCGCCGCAAGTTCCCGCAGATCGACCGCGAGACGGATTTGCCGGAGATCATCGACGCACAGGCATCGCGCTGAAGATTGGCGGCGGCCACGTGGCGTGTTTGTCGGCCTGGAAGGGCGGCACCGCCACGTGTTCGCCTGCCCTGAGGGGCGGTGGCCGCCACGCGGCATCAGCGCCGGCTGATCGCCTGCACCGCACGCCGCATGGCGCCCACGAACGTGGCCGTCCATGCCAGCAGCGCCGCGTCAAGGAAGACGGCGGGAAGCGGCTCGAGGAAGCGCAGCTTCAATGCCAGTGACAGTTCGTACGTGCAGGCCGCATACATGCCCAGCGGAAACACCGCGCCCCAGTACAGCGGGTCGTACTGCAGCGGGAAGCGCTTGTACACGTGGCGCCACAGCCCCAGCACCAGCAGCATCGGGATCCACCAGGTGCCGGTGGTCCAGTAGAAGATGGTGAAACCCTTGATGAAGGGCAGCAGCGATATCAGGAACGGGGCGTCCGGGCTGTTGAGCACCAGCAGCGAGCCGGCCAGGGTGGAAATGGCCATCGCGCCCATGTTGATCCAGTACGGCGGTGACAGGTCGCCGGGCTGGAAACGGAAGAACGTGTAGCGGTAGAAGATCAGCGACATCATCCAGATGTAGAGCATGCCGCCCCACAGCCACATCGACAGCGCCAGGAAGTTCAGCTCCAGCTTCCACGGCTGGCCGATATGCGTGGCCAGCAACGCACTGAGCACACTCACCGACTGCGTGGCCACCACCGCCAGCCGCCAGCCGCCGTTGATGCCCTGGTCCAGCGGTGGCTTGTCTTCCTTGATGGTGAGGATGGTGAAGATGGTGTAGGTCAGCAGCACCCACAGCGCGACGGCCACGCCCCACAGTACGGCGGCCAGGTTGCGCTGGCCGCCGAGCAGCAGCACCTGCGCGCCGAGCACGCTGGTGGCTGCCACCGCGGTGAAGAAGCCGGGGCCGCGCAAGTGGTCCTGCAAGTCGTGAAGGAAGGCGTGGCGATGGCGGTGCAGGCGCAGCAGGTACAGGCCCAACAACGTCGCGTACATGGCCACGTTGAGCGCGAACATCGCCTGCGCGAGCCAGTGCAGGCCCTGCATGTGCGCGGCCAGCGAGACGATGCCGGTGGCCATGACCATGCCGAAGTACGCTGGCGACAGGCTGGCGAGCCCGGGTTGCTGCGATGGGTCCGACATGACGTGCCCCCTGTACCGAACGATACCTTCAAACCAGCAATGCCACCGCCTTCACTTGCGCCCACAGTGCCATGCCGGGTGACAGCTTCAGCCGCTCCACCGAGCGGTGCGAGATCCGCGCCAGCAGCGGCGCGCCGGACGCATCCAGCCGCGCCTGCACCTGGCCGCCCGGCAGTTCCGCCAGTTCCACCAGCGTGGCCGGCAGCACGTTGAGCAGGCTGGAATCCTCGTGCCGGCTCAATGCCAGGCTGACGTCGCGGGCCTGGACCCGCACGCGCATGCGCGTGCCGGTGGCATGCCTGGATGCATGGGGCGAAGCGTTGGCCATCCCGTGCGCGTGCAATCGGCCTGCTGGCGTGTGCAGGGTCAGCAGGCCATGGGCGTCCGTCTCTTCCACGCGCGCCTCCATCACCACGCCCGCATCATCGCGCAAGGCCATGGGCAGGTCGCTGCGGTTGAGCACGTCCAGCGCGGGGCCGGCCACCGTCACCCGGCCGCCTTCGAGCAGCACCAGATGGTCGGCCAACCGCGCCACTTCCTCCACCGAGTGGGTGACGTACAGCACGGGGATGCCGGCGTCGCGGCGGATCGCCTCGATGTAGGGCAGTATCTCGGCGCGGCGGTTGGCGTCCAGTGCACTCAACGGCTCATCCAGCAGCAGCCAGCGCGGTTGGGTCACCAGCGCGCGGGCGAGGGCGACGCGCTGGCGCTCGCCGCCGGACAGCGTGTCGGGGCGGCGGGCCAGCAGCGGTGCCAGGTCGAGGCGTTGGATCCACGCATCCAGCACGTGCGCGGGCGAGCCGGTGCGACGCCAGCCATAGCGCAGGTTGGCGTCCACGCTGAGGTGCGGCAGCAGCGCCGTGTGCTGGAAAACCACGCCGGTTGCGCGCTGATGTGCAGGCAGCCGCTCGCGCTCGTCCTGCCAGGTTTGTCCCGCGACGTGGAGCGTGCCTTCGGCGTCGGGTTCGAGACCGGCAATGGCCCGCAGCAGGGTGCTCTTGCCACCGCCGGAGGGTCCGAACACGGCCGTCGTGCCCTGGCCGGGCAGGGTCAGGTCGACCTCCAGGTGGAAGTCGCGACGCGCGACCGCCAGGCGCACCAGGATGTCGTCGGCCGCGTCAGGCATGCGCCACCGCCGTGCGCCGTCCGAGCCACTGCATCACCAGCAGCAGGACGAAGGAGAACGCCAGCAGCCCCGCCGCCAGCACGTGCGCGTCGGCGTAGGCCATGCCTTCGACCTGGTCGTAAAGCAGCACCGACAGCACCCGCGTTTCGCCTTCGATGTTGCCGCCCACCATCAGCACCACGCCGAACTCGCCGACGGTATGCGCGAAGCCGAGCAGGGCGGCAGTGACCAGCGCCGGGCGCGAGAGCGGCAGCACCACGCTGAAGAAGCGGTCCAGCGGCGAGGCGCGCAACGTGGCAGCGGCTTCCAGCACTGCGGGCGAAACGGCGGCAAACCCGGCCTGCAGCGGATGCACGACAAAGGGCATCGAATACAGCACCGAGGCCAGCAGCAGGCCTTCGAAGGTGAAGGCCAGCGTGCCCAGCCCCAGCGCGTTCGTCATCTGTCCGATCGGGCCCTGCGGCGCCAGCCCGATCAGCAGGTAGAAGCCCAGCACCGTGGGCGGCAGCACCATCGGCAGCGCGACCACCGCGCCCACTGGCATGCGCCAGGCCGAACGGGTGCGCGCCAGCCACCACGCCAGCGGCATGCCCAGCGCCAGCAGGATCAGCGTGGTCAGCCCGGCCAGCTTGAGCGTGACCCACGTGGCCGCCACCCAGGGGGCGGCGTGCCAGGCAGGTTCGGCGAAGGCTGGATCCATCGGCACGCGTCAGTCGTAACCCAGCGCGCGGATGCGCGCGCGCACCGGCGCGCTGCGCAGGTATTGCAGGAAACCACGGGCCGCGGCGTTGCCTTCACCGTGCTTGAGCAGCACCGCTCTCTGCACGATGGGCGCATGCCACGACGCCGGCACCTCCCAGCTCGAGCCGGGGGTGGTCTTGCGCGCCTCCAGCACCAGCGAGCGCGGCAGCAGGCCCAGCGGTGCGGCGCCGCTGACCACGAACTGCGTGGCCTGGCCGATGTTCTCGCCCATCACCACGCGCGGCTGAAGCGCATCCCACCGGCCCACGTGACGGAGGGCCTCGCGTGCGGCGGCGCCATAGGGCGCCAGTTCTGGGTTGGCGATGGCGAGCCGGTCGATGTGGCCGCGGCGGAGCAGCGCCTCGCCGTCCTTCACCATGCCGGGATCGCGGCTCCACAGCACCAGCCTTCCAATGGCGTAGTCGTGCAGTGTCGCACCGTCGGCCAGGCCCTCGGCGACCAGCTTGCGCGGGGTGGTGTCGTCGGCCGCCAGCAGCGCATCGAAGGGCGCCCCGTTGCGGATCTGCGCGTACAGCTTGCCTGTGGACGCCGCGCTGATCTCGATGCGGTGGCCACTCTGGCGGCCGTAGTCGACGGCGAGCTGGCGCGCGGCATCGGCGAAGTTGCTGGCCACCGCAACACGGGCCTGTGCAGCCACCGCGACCCGGGCCTGTGCGGCCATACCGGTGCCCGGCACCCACGCGGCCAGCGCCAGCAGGACGGCCAGGGCTCGTGTGAAACGCATGTCGCCTCATTCCTTGGTGCGGTCGCGGCGAGTCTAGCGCGTCTGCCCGCCGGCCCGGCTGATGGAGGTCAACCGCTATACTTGCCAGTCCGCTGTTCCGTCCTGCCGCCTCCCCGCATCCCCCGCAAGGTCCTGCCCGCATGTTCGAATCCCTCACCCAGCGCCTCTCCGGCACCATCGAGCGCCTGCGCGGCCGCGGCCGGCTGACCGAGGAGAACATCCGCGAGTCGCTGCGCGAGGTGCGGATCGCCCTGCTGGAGGCCGACGTGGCCCTGCCGGTGGTGCAGGCCCTGATCGAGCGCATCAAGGTGCGCGCCGTAGGCCAGGAGGTCCTGAAGTCGCTGACCCCGGGCCAGGCCCTGATCAAGATCGTCCGCGACGAAATGACCGCGGTGATGGGGTCGCAGGCCGCCGACCTGAATCTCAACGTGCCGGCGCCGGCGGTCATCCTGATGGCCGGTCTGCAGGGCGCGGGCAAGACCACCACCGTCGCCAAGCTGGCCAAGCACCTCAAGGAAAAGCGCAAGAAGAAGGTGATGGTGGTGTCGGCGGACGTGTACCGCCCGGCCGCCATCGAGCAGCTGAAGACACTGGCGCAGCAGGTGGACGTGCTGTTCTTCCCATCCAGCGCCGACCAGAAGCCCGAAGCGATCGTGAAGGCCGCCATCGACGACGCGCGCAAGTCGTTCGTCGACGTGCTGCTGGTCGACACCGCTGGCCGCACCAGCATCGACGACGCGATGATGGCCGAGATCAAGGCGCTGCACGCCGCCGTGAATCCGGTCGAGACCCTGTTCGTGGTCGACTCGATGACCGGCCAGGACGCCGCCGTCACCGCCAAGCACTTCGGTGAGGCACTGCCGCTGACCGGCGTGGTGCTGACCAAGACCGACGGTGACGCCCGTGGCGGCGCCGCGTTGTCGGTGCGTTACATCACCCAGCGCCCGATCAAGTTCATAGGTGTCGGCGAGAAGCCCGACGGCCTGGATGTGTTCCACCCCGACCGCATCGCCAGCCGCATCCTCGACATGGGCGACGTGCTGTCGCTGGTCGAGCAGGTGGAGCAGCAGGTCGACAAGGACAAGGCGCAGAAGCTCGCCGAGAAGGTCGCCAAGGGCAAGAAGTTCGACCTCAACGACATGCGCGACCAGCTCGAGCAGATGCAGAACATGGGCGGCATCGGCGGCCTGATGGACAAGCTGCCGGGCATGGGCAAGATCCCCGACGAGGTGAAGAGCCAGGTCACCGGCAAGGAAGTGCCGCGCATGATCGCCATCATCAACTCGATGACGAAGAAGGAGCGCCGCAACCCGGGCCTGCTGAATGGCAGCCGCCGCGCGCGCATCGCCAAGGGCGCCGGCATGACCCCGGCCGACGTCAACAAGCTCATGAAGCAGTTCCAGCAGATGGAAAAGATGATGAGCAAGCTGGCGGGCGGCGGCATGAAGGGGCTCATGCGCGGGATGAAGGGCATGATGGGCGGCCGCGGGTCGATGCCGTTCCGTTAAGGCGGGCCACCCCGGCAGGGGCAGCCCGTTCATCTTGCCGCAGTGCCGCAATTCCCTCTATAATCGCCGGCTTACCCTGCCATCCCGGCAGCTGGGCAACACAGAGAGCAACCTCATGGTCAAGATTCGACTGACCCGCGGCGGCGCCAAGAAGCGTCCGTTCTACCACATCATCGTGACCGACAGCCGCAGCGCCCGCGACGGCCGCAACATCGAGCGCGTCGGTTTCTACAACCCGGTTGCCCAGGGCAACGAGAAGCGCGTCGAGCTGAACGTCGAGCGCGTGAAGCACTGGGTCGCCAACGGCGCGCAGCTGACCGACAAGGTCGCCGTGCTGTACAAGGAAGCGGCCAAGGCCGCTGCCTCGGCCTGATCCCCTGGCTGCGCCCGAGCGCGTAGCCATGGAGACGAAAGACCCCGGGCGCCACATCCTGCTGGGCAGGATGATTGGCGCCCTTGGTTTACGTGGGGACGTGAAAATCGAGTCCTGGACCGAGTCCCGCGAGACCATCTTCCGCTACCAGCCGTGGGTCCTGCGTTCGCCGCAGGGCACGCAGGACGTCGTGTCCGGCATCCGCGGCCGCGACACCGGCAAGCACGTGCTCGCCCAGATTCCGGGCGTGGCCGACCGCGACGCCGCCGAGGCGCTGCGTGGCACCGAAATCCTCGTGCCGCGTTCCGCGCTGCCGCCGCCCAAGCCCGGCGAGTACTACTGGGTGGACCTGGAAGGGCTGCGCGTGGTCAACGTGGAAGGCGTTGAGCTGGGCACGGTCTCGCACCTGTTCTCCACCGGCGCCAACGACGTGGTGGTGGTCCGCGATGACGAGCGCGAGCGCATGATTCCCTTCGTGCAGCCGCAGTTCGTCACCGACATCAATTTCGACACCGGTGTGATCACGGTCGACTGGGCCCCGGAGTTCTGAGCTCCCGGTGCGTCTGCGCACGTATCGCATTCCGGTTGCGGCATGCGTCGTTTTCCGGTTCGGCATGAGCTCTTGAGGGATCGGCGCCAGCCTGCCGCCCGGTCAGATTCCACGAGGCAACCAACAGCATGCGCTTCGACATCATCAGCCTGTTCCCCGAGTTCGTCGCCCAGTGCGCCGCGTTCGGCGTGGTCGGGCGGGCAGGGGAGCGCGGGGTGCTGTCGGTGCACGGCTGGAACCCGCGCGACTACGCCGAAGGCAATTACCGCCGCGTGGACGACCGCCCCTTCGGCGGCGGCCCCGGCATGGTGATGATGATTGAGCCACTGCGCGCCTGCTTGGCCGACGTTCGTGCCGCCGACCCTTCGCCGGCCCGCGTGGTGTACATGAGCCCGCAGGGCGCGCCCCTGACCCAGGCCAAGGTGCGTGAACTGGCTGCCCATCCCCGTCTCGTGCTGCTGTGCGGTCGCTACGAAGGCGTGGACGAGCGCTTCCTGCAGGCCGAGGTCGACGAGGAAATCTCCATCGGCGACTACGTGCTCTCCGGTGGCGAGCTGGCGGCGGCCGTGGTGCTGGATGCCGTGGCCCGCCTGCAGGAGGGGGCGCTCAATGACGCCGAGTCCGCCGTGCAGGACAGCTTCGAGGACGGCCTGCTGGACTGCCCGCACTACACCCGCCCGGTGGAGCATGCGCTGGGCAACGTCCCGCCGGTGCTGCTGTCGGGCAACCACGCCGAGATCGCCAAGTGGCGCCGGCAGCAGTCGCTGGGCCGCACCTGGCTGCGCCGCCCGGACCTGCTGGACGAGTCTGCATTGTCCAAGGCCGATCGCAGGTTGCTGGAGGGCTTTCGCGCAGCGCAGGCAGTGGAGGCCGTCTCCGTATCGAATGAGACAGGCTCCGTGTCCCGGGCTTCCCCGCCAGCATCGGATCCTGTCGAAGCGGCCTCCGGGGCCGAGCCCATCGCCAGGCCCGGCAGCGGGCCGGCAACCAGCGCCCCCGCCGCACCCACCCCCGGCGTGCCGGAGCCGCCTTCGGCCGGCCAGCGACTAGCCGCCAAGAGAAAAACTCCGCTATAATGCGCGGCTTAGCTATACCCTTGCGTCACCCATAAGCTCCATCCACATGCCAGACGCGGGTCCACGTGCACTCGCGCTACAACGAATCCAACAGGCCGGACCATGAACAAGCCCTCGCTCAACACGCTGCTGCAGAACTTCGAAGCCGAACAGATCCAGCGCAAGCTGCCGGACTTCGCCCAGGGCGACACCGTCGTCGTCAACGTCAAGGTGAAGGAAGGCAACCGTGAGCGCGTGCAGGCTTACGAGGGCGTGGTCATCGCCATCAAGAACGGCGGCCTGAACTCCTCGTTCACCGTGCGCAAGATCTCGCACGGCTACGGCGTGGAGCGCGTGTTCCAGACCCACAGCCCGACCATCGACTCGGTCGAGGTCAAGCGCCGTGGCAAGGTCCGCGCCGGCAAGCTGTACTACCTGCGTGGCCTGGAAGGCAAGAAGGCGCGCATCAAGGAAGACCTGGCCGGCAACGCCAAGGCCAAGGCTGCGGCCGCCGCGGCCGCTGCTGCTTCCGCCGAGTAATTCGCGCAGGGTGGGCCGAGAGGTCCATCGCGCAGCAAACGGCCGCCCCTGGGCGGCCGTTTTCGTTTCGCGTCCGGTTGACGATGCGGTCGCCGCAGCACTCGCATCGGTCCGCGTGCTCGCGTGGCGTGAACGAACGCCTCGTCACGACGACGTCGCTGATTGATTCCCGCACGCCCGCCATCATCATGTGACTTGTGACTTCAGCACTCGCCACTGCCAGCGACACCGTCCGCCTCGACCTGTGGTTGTGGGCGGCGCGCTTCTACAAGACCCGAGCGTTGGCCAAGCACGCCATCGAGACCGGCAAGGTCGAAGTCGGTGGGCAACGCGCCAAGGCCTCGCGATCGGTGCGCATCGGCGACGCCTTGAAGGTCGGCCGTGGCGAGGAGGTATTCCTGGTGGAGGTGCGGGGGCTCAGCGACAACCGAGGCCCGGCCAACGTTGCCCAGCAACTGTACCTGGAGAGTGAGGCCTCGCGGCTGCAGCGTGAACAGACACGCGCGCTTCGCATGGCCGAACGCAACGGCTATCGGGCACCCGAAACCAAGCCGGACAAGCGCGCCCGTCGCCTGATCCGTGCGTTGGGCGACATCGACGCGATGTGACCAGCGGGCGCGGCGGGCAGAGGGTCCGCCGGCCCGCCGCTAGCGTCAGCGCTTGCCGCCCAGCATCCCGCCGCCGAGCTTGAGCAGGTCGCCCAGGCCCAGTTGCCCGTCGCCATCCTGATCGAGCACCGCGCCCAGCAGGCCGCCGCCCACGCCGCCCTGCTGACGGATCTGCTGCTGTTCCTGGCCGAGGATGTCGCCCAGCCCCTGCGGCGTGCTCGCTGCCGCCTGGCCCTGCCCGAACATGCGCTTGCCCAGGTAGGCCATGACGATGGGGGCCAGCACCTTCAGCAGCATGTTGGCCTGGTCGCCCTGCAGCCCGGTGGCGGCGCCCAGGCCTTGAGTTGCACCTTGCTGACGCGCACCGAAGATGTGGCCCAGGATCTGCTCACCCTGTCCGCCACCACCCAGCACGCTTCCCAGCAGGCCGCCCAGGTCGCCCGGGGTGGCATGGTCGCGTTGCAATGCGCCAAACAACGATTCCGCCCCCGCCGGCTGGCTGGCGTTCTTGCCCAAGGCCCCCATCAGCAGCGGCAGCGCGGCCGCGACGGCACCGGACGCCTGCTCCCGGGGCAGCCCCAGTTGTTGGCTGATCTGCTGCAGAGGCTGGCCCTGCAGTTGCGACAGCAGGTCATTGGCAAGGGATGCGGACATTGTCGTCTTCCATGGGTGAGAGTGACCCAAGCCTAGCGTGGGTCCGTTGACCGGCATGTGATGGGCGCCCGTTCAGGCCATGGCCGGCCGGATGACAGTTTGGCGTCGCTGTAATCAGGGTTGTCAGGGATGCCAGGCGCAGAAGGTCGAGGATGCCCTCATGCCGGATTGCGGTCCGCTAGGTACGTTGCAGCAGATGGCTGGCGGCTACTGCGTGAGCCGATGCCTGCACGCGGTCGTTGAACTGGGCGTGGCGGACGCCATCGGGGAGCAGCCTGTCGATACAGGCACGTTGGCCGAGGCGGTGGGCGCCAACCGCGATGCCCTGGGTCGCGTCCTGCGGCTGTTGGCCGCACACGGCGTATTCGCGCTGGACCATGGGCGGTATTCCCATACCCCGGCTTCGCGCCAGTTGCGCGAGGACCATCCGCAGTCGATGCGTGCGCTCGTGCGCATGTTCGGACTGCCGCTGTTCTGGGACGCCTACGGCGTCTTCGGTCATTCAGTACGTACAGGACGGCCTTCCATCGAGTTGCTGCAGCCCGATGGCCTGTGGAACTGGTTTGCACGCAACCCGGAAGCGGCGGGAATCTTCGACGCCGCCATGGTCGCCAAGGCAAGCGGCCAAGTGGATGCCGTGCTGGCCGCCTACGACTTCAACCGGTTCGGGCTGGTAGGCGACATCGGCGGTGGGCGCGGGCACCTGCTCAGGGCGGTGCTGGAGGCATGCCCCGGGGCAAAGGGCATCCTGTTCGACCTGCCGCACGTCATTGCGGGCGTCGCGCCGGCGTCGCGGATGGAATGCAGGAGTGGCGACTTCTTCGTGGATGCACTGCCCAGTTGCGATGCCTACCTGTTGATGGAGGTGCTACACGACTGGGATGACGACCATGCGCTGGTCCTGCTCAAGGCCATCCGACGTGGTGCACCGCCCGGTGCGACACTGCTGTTGATCGAGGCGTTGATTCCGACAGAGCCCGGACCGGACTTCGCACACATGCTCGACATCCACATGCTGACTCTGGTCGGTGGTCGGCAACGCACGTCTGACGACTACGCTTACCTGCTGCGCAATGCCGGCTTTGGCCAATCACGCACGCTGGACACTGGCGGCGGGGTGTCGATCATGGAGGCGATCGCGTGTTGAGTGGCGTTGCACCGCATGAGCCGAGGTGCATCCAGGTTGGACCAGGCTCCCGTGCCCCCACAAGGACAGGGCACGGGAGTCGCCAAGCCTTACCGCTCCTCGCCCAGGCTGTTGGGCGAGGTGGTGCCGGCAAAGGCGCCCAGCTTGCGTAGCGCCGCATCCACGCCCGCGCCATAGGCCGGGTCGGCCTTGGTGCAGTTGTCCACGTGGCGCTGCTTGATGAAGTCCGGTGCGTCGCCCATGGCGCGGGCGGTGTTGTCGAACAGCACTTGCTGCTGCGCCGGGGTCATCAACCGGAACAGGTCCCCGGGCTGCTTGTAGTAGTTGGCATCGTCGTCGCGGTAGTTCCACCAGTCCGCATCGCCGTTGATCTGCAACGGCGGCTCGCGGTACTGCGGTTGCTCCTGCCACTGCTGGAAACTGTTGGGCTCGTAGTGCGGCAGGCGGCCGTAGTTGCCATCCACGCGGCCGGCGCCGTCGCGGTGGTTGCTATGCACCGGGCAGCGCGCGGCGTTGACCGGGATCTGGTGGTAGTTCACGCCCAGGCGGTAGCGCTGCGCATCGGCGTAGTTGAACAAGCGGGATTGCAGCATCTTGTCCGGCGATACGCCAATGCCGGGCACCAGGTTGCTGGGTGCGAACGCACTCTGCTCGACATCGGCGAAGAAGTTCTCCGGATTGCGGTTGAGCTCGAACTCACCGACCTCGATGAGCGGGTAGTCGCCCTTCGGCCACACCTTGGTCAGGTCGAACGGGTGGTAGGGCACCCGCTCCGCCTCGGCCTCGGGCATGACCTGGATGTACATCTTCCACTTGGGGAACTCGCCGCGCTCGATGGCGTCGAACAGGTCGCGCTGGTGGCTCTCGCGGTCGTTGCCGATGATCCCGGCGGCCTCGGCGTCGGTCAGGTTCTTGATGCCCTGCTGGGTGCGGAAGTGGAACTTGACCCAGTAGCGCTCGCCCTTCTCGTTCCAGAAGCTGTAGGTATGCGAACCGAAGCCGTGCATGTGCCGGTAGCTGGCCGGAATGCCGCGGTCGCTCATCACGATGGTGACCTGGTGCAGTGCCTCGGGCAGCAGCGTCCACCAGTCCCAGTTGTTGGTGGCCGAGCGCAGGTTGGTGCGCGGGTCGCGCTTGACCGCCTTGTTGAGGTCAGGGAACTTGCGCGGGTCGCGGATGAAGAACACGGGGGTGTTGTTGCCCACCATGTCCCAGTTGCCTTCCTCGGTGTAGAACTTCAGCGCGAAGCCGCGGATGTCGCGTTCGGCATCGGCCGCGCCGCGCTCGCCGGCCACGGTGGTGAAACGGGCGAACATCTCGGTCTTCTTGCCTGCCTTGGAGAAGATCGCGGCGCGCGTGTACCTGGTGATGTCATGGGTGACGGTGAAGGTGCCAAAGGCACCCGAGCCCTTGGCGTGCATGCGCCGCTCGGGGATGACTTCGCGCACGAAGTTGCCGAGCTTCTCGTGCAGCCACACGTCCTGCGCCAGGAGCGGGCCGCGCGGGCCGGCGGTGAGGCTGTTCTGGTTGTCCGGCACTGGAGCGCCGAATTGCGTGGTGAGGTGGGTGACCGGACACTTCTTGCCGTTGTCGGAAGGCTTGTTCATGGCGACTCCTGTCGTTGGCGGGGAGGAGCTTTGACGATAGACGCGACGAAGCCGCAAAGGAAGTTGAACTTTGCAAACAGGTTGATAGGTTCAAGCTATCGAATGGTGCGCGGCGACGCTGTCTGTCCATTGGAACGCGGACTCAAGCGCAGGCAGGCAATCCCCCGGACTTGTACTGCAAAGCCGGGGGTCTTGTGACAGGCGAACGGACGGGGAAGCAGGCGTGCCTGGCGTTCAGCCAAGCGCCTTGAGCCGATACAGCGCTTCCAGCGCCTGTTTGGGAGTCAGTTCGTCCGGGTCGATGGATGCCAATGCATCCAACGCGGCGGAGCTTGGCGCAAACAGGCCGAACTGCTGCGGCTGGTCCAGCGCCGGAGCGGCCATCGACGGCTGCGGCGCGTCACGGCTCTGTCGCTCCAGCTCCGCCAGCCGGCCGCGCGCCTGTTTCACCACGGCCTTCGGCAGGCCGGCCAGGGCCGCCACCTGCAGTCCAAAGCTGCGGTCGGCGGGGCCGTCCTTCACCGCGTGCATGAACACCAGTTGCTCGCCGTGTTCCACCGCGTCCAGGTGCACGTTGGCGATGCCGCTGCCAGGTTCGGCCAGCGTGGTCAGCTCGAAATAGTGCGTGGCGAACAGGGTGAAGGCGCGGTTGGCCTGCGCGAGGTGGCGGGCGCAGGCTTCCGCCAGGGCGAGGCCATCGTAGGTGGAGGTGCCGCGGCCGATCTCGTCCATCAACACCAGCGACTGGTCGGTGGCGTGGTGCAGGATATAGCTGGTCTCGCTCATCTCCACCATGAAGGTGGATTGGCCGCGGGCGAGATCGTCGCCAGCGCCGATGCGGGTCAGGATGCGGTCGATGGGGCCCATTTCCGCGCGTGTGGCCGGCACGAAGCTGCCGATGTGCGCCAGCAACACGATCAGCGCGTTCTGCCGCATATAGGTGCTCTTGCCGCCCATGTTGGGGCCGGTGATGACCAGCATGCGGCGGCGGCCGTGCGCTTCGGTGTCTCCCAGTACCAGGTCGTTGGGCTCGAACGGGTCCTTGCGCACCGCTTCCACCACCGGGTGGCGGCCGCGTTCGATGCGCAGGCCGGGTTCGGCGCTGAGTTGCGGTTGTGACCAGTCCAGCGCCTGCGCGCGTTCGGCGAAGCAGGACAGCACGTCCAGTTCGGCCAGCGCCGCCGCGCAATGCTTGAGCGGCCCAAGACGCGCGTTGAGCGCATCGAGGATGCCTTCGTACAGCAGGCGCTCGCGCGCCAGCGAGCGTTCGCGCGCCGACAGCACCTTGTCTTCGAACTGCTTCAGCTCTTCGGTGATGTAGCGCTCGGCGTTGGCCAGTGTCTGCCGGCGGGTGTAGTGGGTCGGCGCCTTCTCGGCCTGCGCCTTGCTGATCTCGATGTAGTAGCCGTGGACGCGGTTGTAGCCCACCTTGAGCGTCGGAATGCCACTCGTTTCACGCTCGCGCACCTCCAGGTCCAACAGGAACTGGTCGGCATGGGTGGACAGGCGACGCAGCTCGTCCAGTTCATGGTCGTAGCCTTCGGCGAAGACGCCGCCGTCGCGGGCGAGCACCGGTGGCTGCGGCACGATGGCGCTGCGCAGCAGGTAGGCCTGCTCGTCGTGTTCGCCCAGTTCGGCCGCGAGGGCGGCCAGCAGTGGCGAGTCCAGCCGCGCCAGTTGCGCGCGCAGTGCCGGCAACATCGCCAGTCCGTCGCGCAGGGTGGACAGGTCGCGCGGCCGCGCGCTGCGCAGTGCGACGCGCGAGAGGATGCGCTCGAGGTCGCCGATGGCGCGGAACTCGTCGCGCAGGTCATCGCCGGCGCGCGCTTCCAGCAGCGTGGCCACGGCGTGGTGGCGCTGGCGCAGCAACCCCTGGTCGCGCAGCGGGCGATGCAGCCAGCGACGCAGCAGGCGGCCGCCCATCGGGGTGATGGTGCTGTCGAGCACGCCCAGCAGGGTGTGCTTGCTGTCGCCATCGATGCGGCTGTCCAGTTCCAGGTGGCGGCGGGTGGCGGCATTCATGGCGATGGCGCCATCGCCGGACTCCACCGCCATGGAGGTCAGGTGCGGCAGACGCTGCTTCTGGGTCTCCTCCACGTAGCCCAGCAGTGCGGCGGCGGCGGCCACGGACAGCGGCTTGTCCTCCAGCCCGAAGCCGGTCAGGTCGTGCAGGTTGAAGAAGCGCAGCAGTTGGCGGCGACCGCTGTCGGCGTCGAACAGCCACGGCGGACGGCGTCGCATGCCCAGCCGGGTCTCGACGAAGGGCGGCCAGCCCTCCTCGTCGGCCACCAGTGTCTCGGCGGGCTCCAGTCGTGCCAACTCCGCTTCCAGCGCGTCCTCGGTGGCCACTTCGTTGACCAGGAAGCGGCCACCGGCAAGATCGGCCCAGGCCAGGCCGTAGCCCGTCTTGCCGCGCGCAACGGCCATCAGCAGGGTGTCGCGACGCTCATTGAGCAGCGCCTCGTCGGTGACCGTGCCCGGGGTGACGATGCGCACCACCTTGCGCTCGACGATGCCCTTGGCCAGAGCCGGATCGCCGATCTGCTCGCAGATGGCCACCGACTCGCCCAGTGCCACCAGCCGCGCCAGATACCCCTCGGCGGCGTGGTGCGGCACGCCCGCCATCGGGATCGGCTGTCCGGCGGAGCTGCCGCGCTGGGTCAGGGTGATGTCCAGCAGCCGCGCGGCCTTGCGGGCGTCGTCGTAGAACAGCTCGTAGAAGTCGCCCATCCGGAAGAACAGCAGCACGTCGGGGTGCTCGGACTTCGCCGCGAAGAACTGCTTCATCAACGGGGTGTGTTCGGGCGTCTTCTCGGCAATCTGGGTCATTCGGTGGGCTGGTCGCTTAGCGGGGTCGTGGCGGGCGTACGTGCGCGCCGAGGGCCGATTGTAGCCATTGCGAAGGGTGGGCCGGACAGCCGGATGCCTGCCGGTTGCTGCTTTGCAGCGTGTACTGGATCGGGGGCGTGCTAGCTTCGCCCCAAGTGGCCGGAATGCGGCTGTAACGGCGCGAATCCGGCTTTCAGGGGGACGGGCGGAAGGGGCGGGGGCCCCGGAGCCCAACATTCGGGGGGAGCCACAATGGCATCACGCACGCTGCAACGTCATGGCCTGTCGCAGGCCGTCGCCACCATCCTGGTCCTGGCGTTCGCCGCGCCACTCGCCGCACAGCAGGCGCCCACCCAGCCACCGGAGGAGGAAAAGGCCACCACGCTGGCGGCGGTCACCGTGACCGCGCAGAAGCGCGAGGAGGCGATGCAGGACGTTCCCATCATGGTTACCGCCTTGCCGGAACAGCTGTTGCGCGATTCCGGCGTGCGCGACGTGAAGGACGTGCAACTGCTGGTGCCGGGCCTCACCGTGACCAGCACCCAGAGCGAAGTGCAGACCACCGCCCGGATTCGCGGCATCGGCACGGTGGGCGACAACGCCGGGCTGGAGTCGTCGGTGGGCGTGCTCATCGACGGGGTTTACCGCCCGCGCAACGGCGTGGGTTTCGGCGACCTGGGTGAACTGGAGCGCATCGAAGTGCTCAAGGGGCCGCAGGGCACGGTGTTTGGCAAGAACACCTCCGCCGGCGTGATCAACGTGATCACCCGCAAGCCCGACTACGAAACCTCCGCCGAAGGCGAGTTGACGTTTGGCAACTACGGTGCGGTGGGCGCGGCCGGCACGTTCAACAGCGCGCTGGGCGAAAGTGCGGCTTTCCGCGTGTACGGCGCCAAGCGCAAGCGCGATGGGTTCATCGATGTGCGCACCGGCGAAGGTCCGCGTCGCGAGACCGAGGACGGTGACCAGGACTTCCACACGCTGCGCGGCCAGTTGCTGCTGGAGCCCAGCGACCGCCTCGACATCCGCATCAGCGGCGACTTCACCAGCCGCGAGGAGAACTGCTGCGCCGGCCTGACCGTGGTGCGCGGCGCCACGGCCCGCATCATCGATGCGCTGGCCACCGACGAGGGCGTCGTGCCCGTGGCCGACCCCTTCGCCCGGGTGGCCTACAGCAACCGCAGCACCGAGCAGGACATCAAGGACAAGGGCGTGGCCGCCCACGTTGACTGGGTCACGCCGTGGTTTGGCGAGGCAACGCTGAGTTCGATCACCGCCTGGCGCGACTGGGGTGCGATCAACGGCCTTGACTACGATTACAGCAGTGCCGACATCCTCTATCGCAACGCAGAGAAGGATGAGTCGTTCACCGGCTTCGAGACCTTCAGCCAGGAAATCCGCCTCACCGGCTCGACCGATCGCGTCGACTGGATGGTGGGGGCGTTCTATGCGGACGAGGACCTGACGCGCAACGAGACCTACCGCATCGGGCCCGACTACGAGCCCTACCTGTCCATCGCGCTGCTGTCGATGATCAACCCCGCGCTGGGCACGTCGCCCACCGCGCCGCTGTTCCTGTCGCAGGCCAGTGGGCGGCCGTTCGGCACGGCGTTCGCCGGTCTCGGGGCCGATGACCAGTACCGCCAGAATGCCACCAGCACCGCGTTGTTCACCAACAACACCTGGCACGCCACCGACGCGCTCGACCTGACGCTGGGCCTGCGTTACACGCGGGAAAAGAAGGAACTGCGTTCGGTGTACAGCAATCCCAATGGTGGCGTGGGGTGCGGGTCGATGCTGGCCAACCAGTCGCGCGTGGTCGCGGCACTGATGGCCCGTGGGCTGACACAGGCCCAGGCCATAGGGGCGACACCCACCGTGATCGGTTTCAGCTGCCTGCCGTGGACCAACCCGCTGCATAACGGCCGTTCGACCAACCAGGAGCGGGAGGAGAAGGAGTGGTCGGGCACGCTCAAGGCGGCTTACCGCTGGAATGGGAACGTGATGGCCTACGTCTCGGCGGCGCGCGGGTACAAGGCCGGCGGCTTCAACCTTGACCGGGTGCAGTCGGCCACCGGACTTTCCATTGACGGTGCGGGCATTCGCCCGGTCAACGACACGTCTTTCGAGGGCGAATTCGTCGACAGCTACGAGCTGGGCGCCAAGACCACGTGGCTGGGTGGCAACCTGCTGCTCAACGGCACGCTGTTCCACCAGACCTACGAGGACTTCCAGCTCAACAGCTTCCTCGGCACCAGCTTCGTGGTGCGTTCCATTCCCGAGGTCACCTCCAAGGGCCTGGACGCCGAGCTGATGTGGCAGGCCACCAAGGGGCTGCTGCTGCAGGGCGGCTTCACCTACGCGCGCACGCGCTATGCCGACACGATTCCCGGGGTGGATTTCGTTGCGCCGACAGGAGCGCTGTACAAGCTGCCGGGTGCGCAGGTCAGCTTCGCACCGGACTGGTCGGGTTCGGTGGCCGTGACGTATGAGCACGGCTTCAGTGGCGGGCTGGTGGGGCGCTTCAACATTGGCGCCAAGTACATGTCCGACTACAACACCGGCTCGGACCTGGATGTGGAGAAGGCGCAGGACGCCTTCACGGTGGTCAACGCGCGCATCGGTATCGGCCGCAAGGACAACCGCTGGATGGTCGAGCTGTGGGCGCAGAACCTTTTTGACGAGGAATACGTCCAGGTGGGCTTCGACGCGCCGCTGCAGAACGTTTCGCCGCAACCGGGCAACCCGTTCAACTCGTACAACGCGTTCCTGGGTGCGCCGCGCACCTATGGCGTGACCTTCCGGGTGGCCTACTGACCCACCGGGCCGGGGTCGGGCGCGTTCACCAGCCCACCCTGTCCAGACAAAGCGGCCGCGCGCCGGATTCCAGGCGCGTGGCCGCCAGTGCCGCTGTTGGCCATGGACGCCCAACCGGTATAGTCGCCGCATGAACGTCGACGTCTCCGATGCCGCGCTGTGCGCACTGGCCGACCAGGTGGGCCGCAACGCCCTGGCCAACCACCAGACCCTGGTCACCGCCGAAAGCTGCACCGGCGGGTGGATCGCCAAGACCCTGACCGATATTGCCGGCTCATCGTCATGGTTCGAGTGCGGCATGGCTGCGTACAGCTACGAAGCCAAGCAGGCTCTGCTTGGCGTGCGGCCACAGACCCTGGAAGAACACGGGGCCGTCAGCCGCGAGACGGTCATCGAAATGGTCTCGGGCGCACTGGTCCATTCCGGGGCCACGGTGGGCGTAGCGGTGACCGGTATCGCCGGACCGGGGGGCGGTACCGAGGACAAGCCGGTGGGCACTGTCTGGATTGCGTGGAAAAAGCGGGGCGGTTACCCCACGGCCGTGGTATTCCACTTCGACGGCGACCGCGAGGCGGTGCGTCGGCAGACGGTGGCGGCCGCGCTGCATGGCCTGCTTGACCTGATGAACTGAGGCGACGGACCGCGTGGGGGATGTCCGCGGGCAGGGAGGGCTTGCGGGGTCGTCCAGTTAGTAGTATTACTACTAACATGCAGATCACCGACACCCAGCACGCCATCCTGGAACTGGTCGCCGCCCGCATCGCACGGGACGGGCTGCCGCCCTCGCAGACCGAGATCGCCGCGGCCATGGGCTTCAGCAGCGTCCGCGCGGCGCAATACCACCTTGAAGCCCTGGAGCAGGCCGGGGTCATCCGCAAGGTGCCGGGCAAGGCCCGTGGACTCCGGTTGACCGAGGCAGGCCTGGCAGCGCTGGGGCGCGCAGGGGATGGCGATGACGTCACGTCCGCCGATCTGCTGCCTCGCGGAGGGGTGGCTGCCAATGGTGCGCCTGACGATGCCCTTCGTTTGCCGGTGCTGGGGCAGGTCGCGGCGGGCCGTCCCATCGGCGCCGATATCGGGTCCGATGACTACGTCCTGCTGGACCGTGTCTTCTTCTCGCCGGCACCTGACTACCTGCTCAAGGTGAAGGGCGATTCGATGATTGACGAAGGCATCTTCGACGGTGATCTGATTGGCGTGCACCGTACCCCGGACGCCCGCTCCGGGCAGATCGTGGTGGCCCGTGTCGACAACGAGATCACCGTGAAGCTGCTGAAGATCGGTCGTGATCGAATCCGCCTGCTGCCCCGCAATCCCGACTACGAACCCATCGAGGTGTCGCCCGACCAGGACTTCGCCATCGAGGGTCTGTATTGCGGCCTGGTGAGGCCCAACCGGTGAGGGTGCCGTCGCGCCGTCGGCTTTTCCTATGTCGCGCGGCGGTTCGTTCCTACACAGCGGCGCGGCCTGGCCCGCTGCCACGCTCCCCGCGACGCCCCTAATGTTTCTCGGGTGGCAGGGTCTCAGTCTGTGCGACCTGCCACCCCTACAGTGATCCCAACATACGAATGCCACCAAGGAACCCGACGATGGACGAGAACAAGAAGCGCGCCCTTTCCGCTGCCCTGGGCCAGATCGAGAAGCAGTTCGGCAAGGGCTCGGTGATCCGCATGGGCGATCGCGCGGTCGAGGCCGCCGAGGTCATCGGCACCGGTTCGCTGATGCTCGACATCGCGCTGGGCATTGGCGGCCTGCCGAAGGGCCGCGTGGTGGAGATCTATGGGCCGGAATCGTCGGGCAAGACCACGCTGACCCTGCAGGCGATCGCCGAATGCCAGAAGCAGGGCGGCACTGCGGCCTTCATCGACGCCGAGCACGCGCTCGACCCGGTGTACGCGACCAAGCTGGGCGTGAACCTCGACGACCTGCTGGTCTCGCAGCCGGACACCGGCGAACAGGCGCTGGAAATTGCCGACATGCTGGTCCGTTCCAATGCCGTGGACATGGTGGTGGTCGACTCGGTCGCCGCGCTGACCCCCAAGGCCGAAATCGAAGGCGAGATGGGCGACCAGCTGCCGGGCCTGCAGGCCCGCCTGATGAGCCAGGCGCTGCGCAAGCTGACCGGCAACATCAAGCGCTCCAACTGCCTGGTGATCTTCATCAACCAGCTGCGCATGAAGATCGGGATCATGATGCCGGGCCAGAGTCCGGAAACCACCACCGGCGGCAACGCGCTCAAGTTCTATGCCTCGGTGCGCCTGGACATCCGCCGCATCGGCGCGATCAAGAAGGGTGACGAGATCATCGGCAACCAGACCCGCATCAAGGTGGTCAAGAACAAGATGGCGCCTCCGTTCAAGCAGGTCGTCACTGAGATCCTCTACGGCGAGGGCATCTCCCGCGAGGGCGAGCTGATCGACATGGGCGTGGAGGCCAAGCTGGTCGACAAGTCCGGTGCCTGGTACAGCGTGGGCGACGAGCGCATCGGGCAGGGCAAGGAAAATGCCCGCCAGTACCTCAAGGACAACCCCGCCCTGGCCCAGCGTCTGGAAGCGTCGCTGCGCGAGAAGTTCGTACCGGCCGAAGCCCGTCGCGACGAAGCCGATGACGCCGGCTCGGACGACTGATTTCTTGGCTGCGTGCCTCGGCTCCCGCGGGGGCTGAGACGTCATGGGCATGGACGGCAATGGCGATGAGGGCGCGCCTCCACCGCGCGCACGCCGCAAGCGGGCCGAGCCGACCCCGGTGCAGCGGGCCATCGGCCTGCTGAGCCGGCGCGAGCACTCGCGCCGGGAGCTGACCCGCAAGCTCAAGGTCCGGGGTGTCGAGGACGACGCGGCAAAGGCGGCAGTGGGCCGCCTTGCCCACGACGGCTGGCAGGACGATGCCCGCTTTGCCGAAAGCCTGGTCCGCAGCCGCTCCGCCAGCGGCTACGGCCCCCTGCACATCCGCGCCGAACTGGGCACCCACGGCCTGGACCGTGATGCGGTGGCCGCCGCCATGGACACCTTCGACGGTGACTGGGCTGCCAACGCCCGTGACCTGGTCCGCCGCCGCTACGGCACCGAGGCCCTGGCCGACATTGCCGCACGCCGCAAGGCCGCAGACCTCCTGGCGCGCCGCGGCTTCGACGTCGACACCATCCGCTCCGCCACCCGCTACGATCCGGACGACGCAGAGTGACGGGAGGCTGCTCCAATCGTGGGCACCCAACCGCACACGCGCTCTGCTCTTCAACACGCCCACAACGTCCGGAGCGCCCCCGGGCGGGTGTCGCAACCAAGCGGATAACGGGCCGCGACTTGCGGCACCTGCCCGGGGGCGCCCTCCAGCCAACCCCCAACCTGCTACCCTAGTCGGCTATTCCGGCTTCTGGTTGCCTGCTCGAAACCACTGCCCCATTGTGGCGGTATCGGCGGGCCGACCCGGCGCCGCCCCCGCATTCGACTTTGCGTGCCAGGCATGAAAACCACCAGCGACATCCGCCGCGACTTCCTCGAGTTTTTCCGCAGCAAGGGCCACACCATCGTGCCGTCGGCGCCGCTGGTCCCGGCCAACGACCCGACCCTGCTGTTCACCAACTCGGGCATGGTCCAGTTCAAGAACGTGTTCCTGGGCAGCGAGAAGCCCGGTTACGTGCGCGCCGCGGACGTGCAGCGCTGCCTGCGTGCCGGCGGCAAGCACAACGATCTCGACCAGGTCGGCTACACCGCCCGCCACCACACCTTCTTCGAGATGCTGGGCAACTGGTCGTTCGGCGATTACTTCAAGGAAGAGGCCATCGCCTGGGCCTGGGAACTGCTGACCCAGGTGTGGGGCCTGGACCCGCACCGCCTGCTGGTCACCATTTACCACACCGATGACGAGTCCTTCGACATCTGGCACAAGAAGATCGGCCTGCCTGCCGACCGCATCATCCGCATCGGCGACAACAAGGGCGCGCCGTTCGCCTCCGACAACTTCTGGCAGATGGCCGACACCGGCCCCTGCGGCCCGTGCACCGAGATCTTCTACGACCACGGCGCGCACATCGCCGGCGGTCCGCCGGGCAGCCCGGACGAGGACGGCGACCGCTACATCGAGATCTGGAACAACGTCTTCATGCAGTTCGACCGCCAGCCCGACGGCACCCTGGTGCCGCTGCCGGCGCCGTGCGTCGACACCGGCATGGGCCTGGAGCGCCTGGCCGCCGTGCTGCAGGGCGTGCACGGCAACTACGACATCGACCTGTTCCAGCACCTGATCCGCAAGGCCGCCGAGTTCACCGGCACTGCCGACCTGCAGAACAAGTCGCTGCGCGTCATTGCCGACCACATCCGCGCGTGCGCGTTCCTGATCGTCGATGGCGTGCTGCCGAGCAATGAAGGCCGCGGTTACGTCCTGCGCCGCATCATCCGCCGCGCGCTGCGCCACGGCTGGATGCTGGGCCAGAAGGGTCCGTTCTTCAGCCGCATGGTCGCGCCACTGGTCGAGGTGATGGGCGAGGCCTATCCCGAACTGGCCGCCAAGCAGGAGTTCGTGGAGAAGGCGCTGCTGGCCGAGGAGGAGCGCTTCGCCGAAACGCTGGACTCGGGCATGCGCATCTTCGACGAAGTGGCCGACAAGGCTCGTGCCGCCGGTGGCGCGCAGCCGGTGATCGCCGGCGCCGACGCCTTCCGCCTGTACGACACCTACGGCTTCCCGGTGGACCTGACCGCCGACATCGCCCGCGAGCGCGGCCTGTCGGTCGACATGGACGGCTTCGAGGCCGCCATGGAGCAGCAGCGCGAGACCGCGCGCGCCGCCGGCAAGTTCGGCAACGCCACCACCATGCCGGCCGAGCTGGCGGCACAGCTGTCGCCGACGCAGTTCCTCGGCTACGACAAGCTCACCGACGGCGGCCTTGAGGTCGTCGCGCTGCTGAAGGATGGCCGCCCCGTCGACGCCATCGAGGCGGGCGACGAGGCCGTGGTCATCCTCGACCGTACCCCGTTCTACGCCGAAAGCGGCGGCCAGGTCGGCGATGCCGGCGAGCTGGACGAGAAGGGCAGCCGCTTCCAGGTGCGCGACACGCTGAAGTTCGCCGGCCAGTTCCATGGTCACATCGGCAAGCAGCTCAATGGTGGGCTGAAGCGCGGCGACCGCGTGATGGGCGCCGTGGATGCCGCCCGCCGTGGCGCCACCGTGCTCAACCACTCAGCTACCCACCTGTTGCACGCCGCGCTGCGCAGCGTGCTGGGCACCCACGTGACCCAGAAGGGTTCGCTGGTCGCCCCCGAGCGCCTGCGCTTCGACTTCTCCCACTTCCAGCCGCTGACCGCCGCCGAACTCGCCGAGATCGAGCGCCGCGTCAACGTCGAGATCCGCCACAACCACGCGGCCGAAGTGCGCCACATGGGCATGCAGGACGCGCTGGACTTCGGCGCCATGGCCCTGTTCGGCGAGAAGTACGGCGACGAGGTGCGCGTGCTGCGCATGGGCGAGACATCCACCGAGCTGTGCGGTGGCACCCACGTTTCACGTACCGGCGACATCGGCGTGTTCAAGATCGTGTCCGAAGGCGGTGTCTCCGCCGGCGTGCGCCGCATCGAGGCGCTGACCGGGCAGGGAGCGCTGGACTACATCGCCACCGGGGAGCAGCGTCTGGACGAAGCCGCGCGCCTCCTGGGGGGTAATGCAGCCGACGTCACCGACAAGCTCAAGGCCTTGTTGGACCGCCAGAAGAAGCTTGAGCGCGAGGTCGAGGCCCTCAAGGCCAAGGCCGCCTCGGGTGCGACCGCCGACTTGGCCGGTTCGGCCGTGGACGTGCGTGGTGTGCGGGTAATAGCCACGCGACTGGAGGGATTCGATGCGAAGGCGTTGCGCGATGCGATGGACCGGCTCAAGCAGCAGTTGGGGGATGCGGTAATCGTCCTGGCAGGTACAACCGACGGCAAGGCGGCCCTGGTCGCCGGCGTGGCCGGCAGTGCCCTGGGCCGGATCAAGGCCGGGGAACTGCTGGGTCACATCGCGGGTCAGATCAATGGCAAGGGCGGCGGACGCCCGGACATGGCCCAGGGTGGTGGCGACGATGGTCCCGGGTTGGTTTCGGCCTTGGCAGCCGTGCCGACTTGGGTGGATGATCGGTTGGGCTGACTGGCGGGTGGCCGGGTTGCTTGTCCAAGGCTGCCCGGGCATTGATAATTGACGACTTGCCCGAAATATCGGAAGCCCCGGCGAGCGGGGCGTAACGCGCCGGTCCCTGGAATGGAACTGGCCTAGGAGAAAGACAGATGCTTATCCTGACGCGCCGCGTCGGCGAAACCCTGATGATCGGTGACTCGGTCACCGTCACCGTGCTTGGGGTAAAGGGCAACCAGGTTCGTATCGGCATCACCGCACCGAAGGATGTTGCGGTGCACCGCGAAGAGATCTACCAGCGCATCCAACAGGGTAGCGACGCAGGCAACAGCGGCGCCGGCGACGACCAGTCCTGATAAAAAAGTTTGATCCCGGCGGCCCGAGCGTTTATGCTCTGCGCCCCGCGTGGAAGTGTTTGTCGCGGAGACTTGCCCGAGAGGCCGAAGGGGCTCCCCTGCTAAGGGAGTATAGGGTCAAAAGCTCTATCGAGGGTTCGAATCCCTCAGTCTCCGCCAGTTCCACCCATCGCTCGTCGATGGCTTTTTTGCAGTGTTTTCATCAAGCTGCGAGAAAATGCGGTAACGAAATTGTTGACGAATCTGAAAGATCCCGTCATACTTTTTTGACTACGCGCCCGTAGCTCAGCTGGATAGAGCACCAGGCTACGAACTTGGGGGTCGGAGGTTCGAATCCTTCCGGGCGCGCCATACAAAAAGCACAAGGGTCAATGAGTCTACGCTCATTGGCCCTTTTGTTTTTTTTGCCCATGAAGCGGTTTTAGTACTGCCCTCCCGGGAATCCCGGAGCACGTTCGGCCGGCCTGATCACGCGGGCACGGCGTGGCCTTGTCGCTCTGCGTGATCTTCACGACCTTGCCGCGTGCCCTCCGGATGGCCGAAGGCCGACACCGGCACCGTTGACCTTAAAGACTCATCGGCCGCGGAGAATCCATGTGCATCATCCTGAAGCACCGCGAGGCCCTCATTCGTGTCGAGGCGCGCCAAGACCAGCGGGCGATCACGGTGGAACCGGCGGCCGGCCTGTTCATGCCGGTCAGGAAGTGGGTTACCAGCTACCCGCCGGAATTGATCGAGCACGTTCTCAGGGTCAAAGGGCCAGCGTTTCTCTGTGATGAAATCATGCGGGACGAGAGCCCAAAGTATGTTCAGCACCGTTTCCACTGGGACCTCCTGAGCTACGTCGCAACGGAAGATTGGGTCGGGCGGCGCGTGCTCGACTTCGGTTCGGGAAGCGGCGCCTCCAGCATGGTGCTCTCCAGGATGTTCCCCAGGGCCGAGATCGTGGGCGTCGAATTGATGCCCGAGTACGTCGCCCTCGCCGAGCACCGGGCCGCCTTCCACCAGGTGGGCGACCGGGTCAGTTTCCAGCTGTCGCCGGACCCTAAGTGCTTGCCAGCGAATATTGGCGAGTTCGACTACGTCGTGCTGTCCGCCGTCTACGAGCACCTGCTCCCGGAGGAGCGGCAGACCGTCCTCGCCCTGGTCTGGTCACGCCTGAAGCCCGGCGGCGTGATGTTCGTCAATGAAACGCCAAATCGCTGGTTTCCGATTGAAACCCACACGACCGGTCTCCCCCTCATCAACTACCTGCCGGACAGGCTGACGCTGCATTGTGCGCGCCGATTCTCGCAACGGGTGAATACCGATGAATCATGGTCGCAGTTGTTGCGCCGGGGCATCCGCGGTGGCACGGCGCGGGAGATATTGGGGATCCTGAACCGGGACGGGAACACCGCCGAACTCCTTACGCCCACGCGCCTTGGGGTCAAGGACCGCATCGACCTCTGGTACCAGTCATCCACGAGCGCGCAAAAGACGCTGGCTAGGCAGATCGTGATGTGGGGTTACCGGGCCATCGAGGCAGCCGTCGGGGTGACTATGACCCGCGACCTGTCGCTGGCCATACGCAGAGCGCACTAATCGTCGCTTCCACGGGCTTGGGCACGCCCTCGACGGACGGGCGCCGCCTTTGGGCAAGCGCGGTCCCGTCCGCCCGGAGATGCGCCATGGCCAGACGCGACAAGCCGTTGCGCGCCGAAGTCCGGATCGATGACCCGTACGCGCTCCATCGCGCTTGAGGAAGCTCATTGGCTCTTCTGTTCTTCTGTCACGCTTGGCCTTGGGCCGAGACCAAGCGTGGCGGCCTCGCTCCGACGGCACACGCTGACCTGCCCAATCGACTCAGCGCGTTGTGCCCAAGGGACCGATGCGCAAGACCAGCGCGCCGTATAGTCGGGTGCGGGTGACGGAGAATGCCAAGCGAGTCTGGATTGACACCGCTCCCGTCGGGGGCGAAGGACTGTCGAAGGGTGACGGACGCGAAGTTCCGTTGCGCGGTGGTCGGCGAGGGCACGCTGCCGATCGTGTGCAGCGAGATGCTGCAGGCGCGAGGCCACCGGATCATTGCGATGGCGTCGCCAGACCGCCGAGTGCTGGACTGGGCCCGCTCGAACGGGGTCGCTGCCGGCAAGGCACCCTCCGGCCTGGCGGCTTCGGCCTGCGGCGAATCCTTCGACTACCTCTTCAGCATCAGCAATTTCCAGCGTCTGTCCGCGCCCGTGCTCGCGGCTGCCGAACGCGGCGCCATCAACTACCACGACGCACCGTTGCCGCGTTACGCCGGCTCGCACGCGACGTCGTGGGCGTTGTTGAATGGCGAGACCCAACATGCGGTGACTTGGCACGGCATGACCCTGCGCATGGATGACGGCGATATCGTGAAGCAAGTACTGGTCGATATCGCCGACGACGACACCGCGCTGACGTTGAATGCGAAGTGCTACGAGGCCGCAGTCAGCGGTTTCTCCGCACTACTGGATGATATCGAGGCTGGCATCCTGACCCCATTGCGCCAGGATTCCTCGCAGCGGACCTTCTTCCGCCGTGGCCAGCGGCCGACGCCCGGATGTACGCTGCAGTTCGACGTGCCGGCCACGCAGCTTCACGCGCTGCTGCGGGCCCTGGACTTCGGTCCGTACCCCAATCCGCTGGGCCTGCCTAAACTCGCTATGGGGGAGTCGTTCTACATCGTCACCGAGCTGGAGGTGCTCCAAGGCCGTAGCGGAGAGCCGATCGGAACCCTGTTGTCGAAGGACACGGAGCAACTGATTGTGGCCACGGCGAGCGAGGATGTCGCGCTGGGCGGTTTCTTTACATTGGAAGGGACACCCAAGGCCGTGGCCGACGTGGTGGGCGCGACGGACCTGCGGGTGGGCGAGCGTGTCGGCATGATCGAGAGGCGAAGGGCCGAGCGACTGTTCGCCCTGTGCGCCGAACTGGCGGGGCATGAGCCGTTCTGGATCGGGCAGCTGAAGCGGGCGCAGCCGACGCCGCTGTCGGGAGCCGCGCCGTCGGCGGGCGCGTCGCGGCAAGCCGCCGCCCGCCGGGTGGCGCTGGCACTGCCAGACGGTCCCGATGACGGTTCTGGAGCGGGTGGCGGGGATCGGGTGCTGGCCGTGTTGATGGCCCTGCTGGCGCGTCATACCGACAGCGGGATGATCACGGTGGGCTTCCGCGACATGCGACTGGCAAGCGCTATCGGTGAGCTGGGTGGGTTCTTTGCCGAATCCGTCCCCTTGCGGGTGCGCTGCGACCACGGTTGGAGCGTCGCCCGGCTGGAACATGAGCTGGCGCGACGATTGGCGCAGATCCGGCGTCATTGCAGTTATGCGCGTGACCTGCCGTTGCGGATACCGGCACTGTTGGCGCGAGGCAGCGCCACTGACACCGGGACCTGGCCGATATCGGTGGAGATCGTGGAGCGCGTCGACGGCCCGGCCGACGCACCGCTATCGCCTGGCCGCACCTTGGTGATTCAACTCGCCGATGACGGCGGCGCCTGCGCATTCCACCATGACCCCGATGTGCTTCCCGTCGCCCGGGTCGAGGCGATGGTGAAGCAATTCATGTGGCTGGTGGAGGCGCTCCCGATGTGCGGAGCGTTGCCGATCCGTGTACTACCGTTGCCCGGGGCGACGCAGGCGGCCTGAGCCGCTCGCCCGATAGACTGGCCCTTCTCTGGCCTGCCAACGAACCGGCGGACGTTAGCACAGGAAGAGGCACGCATTCGGTTTGCGGCCGAGCACGTCGATCAGAGGGGTGGCATGTTCGCGAATCTGGACCTCGGATTGACGCCGATGCAGCGCGGCATGGTCTTCCACGAGCTGATCGACCCGCGCAGTGGGATCAACATCGAACAGGTGGTGGTGACGCTGGAGGAGGCGGTCGATGCTACCTGTCTCGAGACCGCCTGGCGGGCGGTCATCGATCAACATCCGGTGTTGCGCTCGAGGGTGGTCGAATCCGGGAGCGGCGAGTATCGACTGGTGACGGTGCCGGGATACCAGCCCAAGCTGGTGACGATCGATGCAGGCGGCCCGGGGAACGGTATTGCCTTCGACGAGTGGCTTGCTGCGGACCGGACACGTGGTTTCGACCTGTTTGCGGAGGTTCCGCTGCGGTTGACGCTGTTTCGCCAGCCGGGAATGGCGGTCCGTTGCGTCTGGTCTTTCCATCACGTCCTGCTGGATATGCCATCGTTCGCCGATGTGCTGGTGGACGCTTGGGATGCGTACGACCGGCTGGCGCAAGGCCAGGGCGCGCAGATTCCGGCGCGACCGGACCATTCGGCGTTCATTGACTGGCTGCGTGAGATGGACCCCGCGCAGTCGATCGCATATTGGCAGGGGCTGCTCGACGGAATCGATCAGATCACACCGTTCCCCGCGATAGGCGAGGCCTCGGCAGCCAGGACGCGCGTTGTGGAGCGATGCCTGGGCGATGGCGAGACAGCGTCGATCAGGCAGTGGATGCAGATCCATGCGGTATCGATCGAGGCGCTGATCCAGGCTGCGTGGGCGACGCTGTTGGCGCGCTATACCGATCAGGCTTCGGTGGTGTTCGGCGCAACTCATGCCGGTCGCAGCGGGCACGTGGCGGGCGTCGAGCGCATGCTCGGCGTGCTCGTCAACACGGTGCCGGTACGGGCGGACGTGGGGCGCGCCGCAGGCATCGAGCTCGTGAGACAACTGTGCGCCCAGCAACTGGCAGCGCAATCTCATGGACACCTGCCGTTGGCGCAGGCGCAGAGTGCGGCCCGGGTCAGCGCCGATAGTGCGCTGTTCCATACGCTCGTGGCCTGCGAGTTGGATGGCTTGGATGCGCGGGTACATCGTGCGCGTCCCGATTGGGTGCGTCGCCACTTCGCGCTTCATGAGCGGGCACCGTATCCAGTCGTGCTGCACGCGTGCGCCAACCCAAGCCTGTCATTGCGCTTGGCATACGTTGAGGAAGTGTTCGCGCCGGACCAGGCGGTGCGACTGCTGGAGCACTTGCAGGCAATCGTGTTGGGTATCGTCACGGCTCATGGTCGCGAGGTTCGGCAGTTGCCGATGCTGACCATGACGGAGTTGGGCCGGATCGAAGGCGAGTGGAACGCAACCCGTCGCGAGGTGGCGGCAACCACGATCCAGGTAGCCTTTGCGCAGGCGGTCGCGGCACATCCGCGGCGGACGGCGCTGGTCGGCGGCGGCCGGGCGCTGAGCTACGCCGAATTGGATGCCGCGTCGACCGCGGTTGCTGCGACCCTGGTCGCGCGTGGGGTAGTGCATGGGGCCGTGGTCGGCCTGAGCATTGACCGTTCTCCGGAGCTGGTCATCGCGATGCTCGGCATCCTGAAGGCCGGGGGGGCCTACCTGCCGCTGGACCCGACCTATCCGGATGAGCGGCTGGAGTTCTGCGTACGGGATTCCGGGGTGCGTGTTGTCCTGGCCCAGCGGCGCAACGCGGGCATGTTCGAGCTGGCGGGAGCCGAGGCGATTCCGGTCGAGAGCATCGACCTGGCCGATGGTGGAACGTTCAAGCCAAAGGCGGGCACCGCGGACGATCTGGCCTATGTGATCTACACATCCGGCTCCACGGGAAGGCCCAAGGGCGTGCTGGTCACCCATGGCAACGTCGTCAATTTCTTCGTCGGCATGGATGAGGTGATTGATCCTTCTGGCGATGCGATTGAGAAGCGCTGGCTTGCGGTCACCAGCGTGTCCTTCGATATTTCGGTGCTGGAACTGCTGTGGACGCTGACGCGCGGCTACGAGGTCGTGATGCACGGTGCGCGTGAGCTCGCACCGGACCCTTCGCGTGCGCAGGGGCCTTCATTCAGCTTGTTCCATTTTGCCAGCGGCATGGATGGCTCGGATCCAAAGCCCTATCGCTTGATCCTCGAGGCGGCCAAGTTCGCCGACGAACACGGCTTTGAGGCGGTCTGGTCCCCGGAACGGCACTTCCACGATTTTGGCGCGCCGTATCCCAATCCATCGGTCATGAATGCGGCGCTGGCAACGATCACCAACCGGGTGCAACTGCGGGCCGGCAGCGTGGTGCTGCCGCTGCACGACCCGTTGCGTGTGGCCGAGGAGTGGGGCCTGGTCGACCAGTTGTCGCACGGACGGGTCGGAATCTCATTCGCATCGGGTTGGCAGCCAAACGATTTCGTGCTGGCGCCGGGCAACTATGAGCGACGCAAGGACCTGATGTTCGAACAGATCGAAGCCGTGCGCGCACTGTGGCGCGGCGAGCGGATCAAGGCGACCAACCCCAAGGGCGATGACGTCCAGCTGGGGACGTACCCGCGACCGGTCCAGGCGGAACTGCCGGTGTGGATCACCGCGGCAGGCAGCCCGGACACTTTCCGGCAGGCTGGAACGATCGGCGCGAACATCCTGACCCACATGCTGGGCCAGTCGATGACCGATCTGGAGGCGAACATCCGCGCGTATCGCGCGGCGCGCGCGGCAGCGGGGCACGATCCAGCGACCGGGCGCGTCACGGTCATGGTCCATGCGTTTGTCGGCGAGGATACCGACCAGGTTCGTGAGGTGGTCCGTGGGCCGATGAAGCGCTACCTGCAAAGCGCCGCCAGCCTGGTGGGAAGCTACGCGGATGCATGGGCGGCGTTCAAGCGCGGTGCGGGTGCCCCGGTCAGCGCCGTGGCTCTGAGTGAGTTGCGGCCGGAGGACCAGCAGGAGCTCTACGACTTCGCCTTCGAACGGTATTTTGAAACCAGCGGATTGCTGGGGTCGGTGGACAAGTGCGCGCAAATGGTCGTCGCGCTGCATGCGATCGGCGTGGATGAAATCGCTTGCCTGATCGACTTTGGCGTCGATGCCGACACCGTGATCGCGCACCTGCCCCATATCAGTCGGCTCAAGGAGGTCGTAGGCAATCGGGAGTGGGCGGGCGCTGGGGATGTCGTCAGCGACATCGCGCGTCACGCGATCACGCACATGCAGTGCACGCCCTCGCTTGCGAGCACGATCCCGATGCTGGCCAAGCGGCCCGACGCGCTTGAATCGCTTCACCATTTGCTCATCGGCGGCGAAGCGTTGCCGCGCGACCTGGTGTCGGAACTGCATAATCGGCTGCCGGAGAAGGCCGTTATCATCAACATGTACGGTCCTACCGAGACCACGATATGGTCGACCACCGAGCGCGTGGAACGAGATACCCATCGGGTCACCATCGGGCGGCCTATAGCCAACACGCAATGCTATGTGCTGGATTCGCACCGGCAACTGGTGCCGCCCGGGTGCGTGGGTGAATTGCACGTGGGCGGTGCGGGGGTGACACGCGGCTACCACGAGCGCACGGTGCTCAACGCGGATCGATTTTTCGAGTTGAACGTAGCCGGGCGCCGACAACGGGTCTATGCCACCGGCGACCTGGTGCGGCAGCTCGACGATGGTCGGATCGAGTGCCTCGGGCGCAACGACTTCCAAGTCAAGGTGCGGGGTCACCGGATCGAGCTGGGGGAGATCGAAGTGGCATTGCGTGCTGAGCCGGGAGTCGAAGACGCTGTAGTAGTCGCGCGAACGCTGGCAGCGGGCACGCCGGTGCTTGTGGGGTATCTGGTGCCGACGCCGGGTGGCGGGGCGATCGAAGTCGATGTGCTCAAGTCGGCGCTGCGACAGCACTTGCCGGAGTACATGGTGCCGAATGTGTTTGCCTGGCTGGACGCGCTGCCATTGACGCCGAACGGCAAGGTCGACCGAAACGCGTTGCCGATGCCGATGCCGGCCGAATCTGCCAACGCCGATGACGTTGCGGCGGGGCCGCGCAGTGACGTGGAAAGAACCATCCGCGAGGTCTGGCAGCGCGTCCTAAACGTGCAGGACATCGGGGTCCGCGACAACTTCTTCGAGCTGGGCGGCCATTCAGTCCTGGCCTTCAAGGTGCAATCGGAGCTGTCGCACGCGTTTGGCTTCCGTTTGCCGATCGTCGAGTTGTTCCGGTCGCCGACGATAGAAGCGTTGGCGGGGCATTTTGAGCGGAACAGCGAATCAGCGCGGAACGTGGCGGCCGACAGCGGTGCGGATAGGATTGAGCGGCGAGGAGTGGCCATGAGTCTGCGCACGACTATCGCCGGTGGGCGCAGTCATGACGGACAGCGTGCGTGAAGACCCGCCATCCAAGTGCGGTGCCGCCATCATCGGCATGGCGCACCAGGTGCAATATGGCATGCCCGACCAGGCCACGAGGCGTGGTCCCGTCGACGGCCGCGGGGCCGTAAGCCGCCGCGGACATGCGGGCTTGCGCGCTGCCTTCCACGACGCCATGCCAGAACCCGGTTGGGCCGAAATGGCCGGTTCTGCCATCGTGGTGGCGTGCTTCAAGGTGCGTGACTGGGAGTCCTGGTTGCCTGAAGCGGAAGCGTTGCTCGACGCATCCGAGTTGGAACGCACGCGACGGCAGCGCTTTGTCGCAGACCGCATGACGTTGACGCTTGCCTATGCACAGCACAGGCTGCTGTTGTCGGCCGCGATCGGGCAGCGTGCCCGCGACGTTCAGTTGTACCGGGATGCTCGTGGTTGCCCGCGTCTGCACGATGACAGCGCGTACACCAGCCTCAGTCACGCCGATGGCGTGGTGGCAATGGCGGTATCCACACTCGGCCCTGTCGGGGTCGATATCGAATCTGTGGCGCGCGCCGTGGGACTTGTCGAGATCGCCGAACGGGTCTGCCACCCGGCGGAGGCATCGGCGCTGGTTGGCAAGGCGACGCCAGCGTACCGCTCCGAGCTAATTGCGCTGTGGGTTCGGAAAGAGGCGCTGCTGAAGGAGGCAGGGATCGGCCTCGCCTTGGAGATGGACGGTTTTCCCGCCCCATGCGGGCGAGTGCGATCTCCGGTCGATGGCCATTGGTTGGACGTCGCGATGGTTGACGTGGGACCGACGTTCCACGCGGCAGTGGCGGGCCCTGTTGGGGCGCTCGTTGCAAGCAGTTGGTTGAAGCCCAGGCGATAAGTGATGCAGCCAAGGGGCGAGTTGTCCGGAGCGAGTGGGGCGCGCCGTTTTCATTGAGTGACCCGGCGCACGCGTGACCGGTGTGCGCAGTGCCTGGCGCCAACCACCCACCACATGCAGGACGTCGCGTGAAGGCCTTGTCCACCAGCCGGAAAAGTTATGCCGTCTTGTTGTTGTGGATGGTGGAGTTGGCTCTGATTGCCGCCGCCGTAATGGTTGCGGCTAAGATCCGGTTGATCGAGTCACCGGACAGTTATGCGAGCTTCCTGCAGGAGGGGCTGCTGCGTATCGTTCCGATGCCGATTCTGATTACGGTGTCGATGGCCGCCTTTGGCCTCTACCAGGTCCACCTGCGACACAATCGCATGGATTTCTTCCTGCGCCTGTTGATGTCGTTCGGCTTTGGCGGGATGGGACTGTTGGCCCTGTACTACGCGATTCCGCAAACGTACGTAGGCCGCTCGATCTTCGCCATGGCGATGGTGATGGCGTTTTTCGGTGTGATCGTCCTGCGGATTGCCTGGCTCAGGCTGTTTCGGGCAGATGTGTTCAAACGGCGGGTGATCGTGCTTGGCGCTGGGCACAGCGCGGACACAATCAACCACCGGCTGCGTCGCCGCACCGACCGTCAGACCTTCGTGTTGGTGGGGTTCCTTCCGGTGCCCGATCAGCCAACGATGGTGCCGGAGCAGCTGTTGCTGGCCACCGACTTCGGACTACCGGAGCTGACGCGGTTGCTGCACGTGGATGAAATCGTGGTCGCCATCGACGAGCGCCGTGGTGGTCTGCCGATGGAGGACCTGCTGGTCTGTGCCCAGCGAGGGATCAGGGTCACCGATCTGTCGACGCTGTTCGAGCGTGAGTGCGGCGTGGTCAAACTGGACATTGTCGATCCGTCCTGGTTGGTATTTTCCGGCGGATTCGACCACTCGGTGATGCGCCGGCTCAGCAAGCGGTTCTTCGACCTCGCCGTGGCATGCCTGCTGTTGCTGGTGGCCTGGCCGGTCATGCTGCTGGTCGCGCTGTGCATCTGGTGGGAGTCGGGGCTTCCGATCCTGTACCGGCAGACCCGGGTGGGCGCCGATGGCCAGCACTTCGAGATGCTCAAGTTCAGGAGCATGCGAGCGGACGCGGAGCAGGACGGAGTTGCGCGCTGGTGCCAGCGGGATGACGATCGCAGGACCCGGGTCGGCACGTTCATCCGGACCACCCATATCGATGAGCTGCCGCAGCTGTTCAACGTGCTGTGCGGCCAGATGAGCTTTGTCGGACCGCGCCCGGAGCGGCCGCAGTTTGTCAAGGTTCTGAGCGATGAGGTCAGGTATTACAACGTCCGCCACAGCGTCAAACCCGGGCTCACCGGACTGGCCCAGGTCCGTTGCCTGTATGGCGCATCGGTACAGGACCAGGCTGATCGACTGACATTCGACCTGTTCTACGTGAAGAACCACAACCTCGTCTTCGACCTGATGATCATGCTGCAGACGGTGGAAGCCGTGCTGTTCAGGCGGGGTTCGCGCTGAAGCGCAGGGGTTGGTCGGACTGGCCGAATGGGCCGCGGCGACACGTTGGTCCTCACAAAGAGGCGGCGTGATCGCCGTGGGTTCGGGGAGCGACGTGGGGCGAGCAGTCCTGAACATGGAACCGTCCGCCCGCTGCGTGGCCGTCGAGGTGGTCCAGAGCGGTCTCCGGCACGCGCCAGAGGACTGTGGAAGTAAAGGCCATCGGACATGACGGAACTGTTCTCCAGGACCCCGGGGCTGGCTGCTCGGTTCGCCGCTCAGGTGCGGCGGCGTCCGGATGCGATATTTCGTCCATGTTGGACGACGCTGGCGCCTGAAGGTGGGGCATGACAATCGCCAACGTCGCCGATATCGACGCCCGAGACCGGGTGGATTACGCCCGATTCGCTGGCGGAGAACCCAGGGTCGTGCCGACGACCGAGTCGCAGCAGGAGATCTGGCTGGCCGACCAGTTGCACCGCGAGGCGTCACTGTCATTCAACATTTCACTGACGCTGCGGTTTCGCGGGCGCCTGGACGTGGAGGCGCTCAGGGGCGCGCTGCAGGACTTGGTGCAACGCCACGATGCACTGCGCGCCACCATTGGTCCCGACGGCGAGACGCTGTGCCTGGTTGAGCGCTTGGACGTGCCATTGATCGAAATCGCATTGGAGGCGATGGACGATGCCGATCGCAAGGCAGTACTGGCCGAGCGCATCCGGCTGTCCGTGGAAACTCCCTTCGCCCTTTCCCAGGGACCGCTGTTCCGCGCGGAACTGCTGTACCTGGCTGCCGACGAGCATGTCTTGCTGATCAGTTCGCACCATATTGTCTGTGACGGCTGGTCCAGGTTGGTGCTGGTTCGTGAGCTCGGCGCGCTGTATGGCCGACGGTGTGGCATCGATGGCCATGCATTGCCCGCTGCGCCGTCGTATGGCGACTACGCTCTGGCCGAAGCCGATCGGCGTGCCATGGACGCTTACGCCGAGGATGAGACTTACTGGCTTGATCGCTTTGCCTCGGACGTTACGGTGCTCGAATTCCCGACCGACCGCCCGAGGCCGGCAGTGCGCAGCTTTGCGTCTGCTTGGGCGGACCATGTCATCGACGTGCCGTTGATGAAGGACATCAAACGGTTTGGGGCCGAACAAGGTGGTAGCTTGTTCACGACGCTGCTGACGGGGTTTGCCTGCTGGTTGGCGAAAATCACCGGTCAGCGCGACATCGTGGTAGGGATTCCCGCCGCCAATCAGCCAGTGAGCGGCCTGGATGGCCTGGTTGGACACTGCGCCAATTTCCTCCCGCTTCGCTTTGACGTCGACCCGGACAAGCGTTTTGTGGATGCGCTGGGCGACGCCCAGGCCATGTTGATCGATGCGCTGGAACATCAAAGCTATGCGTTTGGCGCACTGCTGAAAAAGTTGCGGATCAAGCGCGATCCGTCCAGGGTTCCGCTGGCGGCCGTCATGTTCAACATCGACCAGCCGGTGGAGGGTGAGCTGTCTTCGTTCCCAGGGCTTGAGATGGATCTGGACAGCAACCCGCGCAGCTTCGATCCGTTCGAGATGTTCGTCAATGTGCTGCCCACGTCGAGCGGATTGCGCGTCGAGTGCCAGTACAACCGGGACCTGTTCGACGGCGACACCATTCGCGGCTGGCTGTGCGCGTACGAGGCGCTGCTGCGTGCGGCCGTCGAACATGGCGGTGACGCGATCGGCAGCCTGCCGACGGTCGACGCCGCAGCTTTCTCACAGCTTGCATCGTTGCAGCCAGAATCGACCGGGTTCGATCGTGAGCTGCGCATGCATGAGCACTTTGAGCGGCAATGCGATCGCGAGCCGGATCGCATTGCGGTGCGTAGCCAGGAGGGCGTCCTCGACTATCGCGGGCTCGAAGCCCGGGCGAACCGGATCGCCAGCCTGCTAAGGGCGCACGGCGTGCGCCGCGGCACCTTGGTCGGCATTGCCCTGGACCGCGGCGGTGAGATGCTGGCGGCGCTGCTGGGGGTACTCAAGGCAGGGGCCGGTTACGTGCCACTCGATCCGCAGTTTCCATCCGAACGCTTGGCCTACATGGTTGCCGACGCCGGTCTGGCGGCGCTGGTCACCACGCGGAAGTACGCCGCAAACTTCGACCTGCGCGGTCGGCCCGTGCTCGCACTGGATGTCCTTGCGTCGGATATGGCCGCGGCGTCCAGCGCCCGTTGCGCGCGCGGCGAGGGGGGTATCGCGGCCGAGGACGTGGCGTACGTCATCTATACCTCGGGGTCGACCGGTCGGCCAAAAGGGGTGCAGGTTCCCCATCGCGCCGTGGCGAACTTCATCGCCGGCATGCAGCGCGAGCCAGGGATGTCCGCCAGCGATCGCCTGCTGGCCGTGACCACGCTTTCGTTCGACATCGCGGTGCTGGAACTGCTCCTGCCACTGAGTGTAGGCGCGGAGGTCGTGATGGCTAGTCGCGACGTCGCGACGGACGGCGCGGCCCTGCTTGCCATGCTGAAGCAGACGGGGGCAACCGTGTTGCAGGCCACCCCTTCGACGTGGCGGATGCTGCTGGATGCCGGCTGGGAGGGAAGCCAAGGCTTGACCGCATTGTGCGGCGGTGAAGCGTTGGCGAGGGACCTGGCCGATCAGCTGCTTCCGCGGTGCCGCGCGCTCTGGAACATGTACGGGCCGACTGAAACGACCGTTTGGTCGACAGTTGCGCGGGTCTCGCAAGGCGCTGGTACGGGCATCCACATCGGGCGGCCGACGGCCAACACCAGCGTGTGGGTCATCGATCCCAATGGCCAGCTTTGTCCGCGCGGCGTGTCGGGGGAGATCTGCATTGGTGGCGATGGCGTAACGCTGGGGTACTGGGGGCGCAAAGAACTCACCGACGAGCGCTTTGTCGAGGATCGCTTTTCCGACCATGCGCGGCGCCCACGCGACGCGCGACTGCCGCCGCCCAAACTCTATCGAACCGGCGACCGGGGACGGTGGCGCATCGATGGCAATCTAGAGCACCTTGGCCGGCTCGACCATCAAGTGAAGGTCCGCGGATTCCGGATCGAGCCCGGCGAGATCGAGGCAGCCCTCGTCGCGTACGAAGGCGTGGCGAGAGCGGTCGTGGTGGTTCGTGAGGATCGGACCAACGACTGCCGTCTGGTGGCCTATCTGGTTGCCAAGGCCGGGACGAACATCGTCGAGTCGAACTTGCGCACGCGCCTGCGCGAGGTGCTGCCCGTCTACATGGTTCCGCAGCACTTCATCGTGCTCGACGCACTGCCGCTGTTGCCCAATGGCAAGTTGGACCGGCATGCACTGCCGGCACCGGCGACTCGGCCCGACGCCGCCGTTCAAACCAAGGTAGGCGGTTCCAGGCGGGACGAGATGGACCCGCGCGCCAGCTACCTGACCACTGTGTGGTCGGAGTTGCTCGGCTCGCCCGTCGGTGCAGATAACAACTTTTTCGAGATCGGCGGGCATTCGATGCTGGCGGTCCAGATGGTGAATCGGGTCCATAGGGATACGGGCGTTCGCATCAAACTCATCCGCCTCGGGACCGATACGTTGGCGCAGATTGCTGCCGATCTTCCGTTGAAAAACGGCAGCGTCGCGAAGGACGAAAGTATGGGCAAGCGCATCGTAAAAGGGCTGCATCGCCTGTTTGGGCTGTGACTCAAGCGCTCTTCGCTTACAGGGGGCGGGGAGCCATGGCCGTCCGCCTATCCGCAGCGCGTTTCAGGGTATGGAAGATGCAATGGTCAAGATCGACCCATCCGCTGCGGGGATGGCGCAGGGCATCGATGGCGGACGTGATGGGTATTGGATCCTGGGAACCCCATTGGATAGGCATCTCGACCCATGGACGGTATGCGGCGTTCCATAGGCCGGAGGTTTCGCGTGGTCCAGCTATCGTGTTTGTTCCGCCGCTCTTGCACGAGATAGAAAGAAGCAGGCGTTTCGTTACAGAGGTTGCGGGCTGTCTCGCCGAGATGGGGCTTCCATGCCTTCGCTTCGATTACATAGGGACAGGGGATTCTTCGGGACACGCCGATGCGGTGAGCCTGGACTCGCTGCAGGTCGACATCTGGCACGCCGAAGCGGCGCTCAGGTCGCTTGCTGGAGCGGGCAATGTCGTCGTGCTTGCGTGGCGGGCAGCGTCGCTGCCGGTATTTCGTTGGCTTAAGGCAGGAGCAATGCCGCGTGCGGTCTTGATGTGGGAGCCCGTGGTTGACGGGGCCGCATGGTTGGAGCACCTCAGGCGGCAAGACCACAGCGAAAGGTTGGCCAGGAGGCCGTATAAGTACCGACTGACCAATGGTGCGTTCCAGGGCGACGGTCATTTGCTGGGGTTCGCTTTGTCAGACCGACTGCGTCTTGATCTAGCGGACGCCACCCTCTCTCTGAGCGAGTGGAGGCCATCGTTACCCATGTGGGCAATACTTCGTTCCTCCGAACAACACGTGTCGGATGAGTGGGACCGTCATTTCACATTGCCGGATGGAGCGCCGGAATTCGGCGGAATTGACTCGACGATGTTCCTGTCACCTCCTGTTGAGCGTGTCGTGAAGTGTCTGGGACGCGCACTTTTGGAGGAACTTTGACCCAGAGCAAGATTATCCAGTTTGGACCGAATGGGCGTCTGGTTGGCGTGCTGAGCGGTAGTCAAGATGTCATTTCTCCCATGACGCTGGTGTTGCCGAGCGCGGGATTGTTGCCACGCACCGGCCCCTTCCGGCTGCACGTCGACCTCGCCAACCGGCTCGCCACGAGCGGGATACGCACGTTTCGCTTTGACGTCCCTGGCGTAGGCGAAGCACCGAGAATAGACAATGTTGATGCGAAGGACGCGATCTTGGCAGCCATTGAGCACCTGGCCACACATCATGGATGCAAGATATTCGCGGTTGGCGGCCTATGCAGCGCGGCTGACCTGGCTTGGACTGCCGCCATTGAAGACGAGCGCGTGGTCGCGATGTTGATGCTGGATGGAATTTGCTTCCGCGGGCCGTGGTTCTATTGGGCGAAGTTAACCAAAACACTGGGAATGATTCCCCATGATGGCATTGGCATGTTGCGGCGATGGGCTCTGCGTGTAAAGAATCAAAGTGGAAACCCCGACGACGACCGCGATTGGCCTTCACTCGAGGTGGCGCGGCGCCAGTTCTCGGGCGTAATGGATCGTGGGGTTCATTCACTGTGGATCTACACTGGCGGCCACAAGAACACATTCCGTCATTCGCGCCAGTTCAGATGGGTATTTGGGGCCAGTTGTTCGGATCCAAGAGTGACATTGCAGCACTGGCCAGACTGCGATCACTTGTTTTACGCAGGGGTATACCGGCGTCGCCTGGTTGACACTGTAGAGGCATGGCTGGCGTCGATCCCTGAAACCGGGAGCGGATTGACGTGAACAGCGTGACGGAATGTGACATGAGTGGGAGCGATCCTGTTGGCGATCCATCCCCTCTGAGACAGTTGTACCTTGAGCCGCATGATGCTGCTCGGCCGATCAAGCTCAAAGTGGTGCTGGCCGCCGATATGCCACGATGGATAGCTGGGTTCATTGATCTCACTGACGCGGAAAAATGGATCGAAGTGTCGGTCCATGCTGCTGGTAAAGAGTTCGACGCAAGTGGTGCGGATGTATTGCTGGCGATCGGGCCAAGGGCCTTGGCAAACAGGCTTGCGGGCCAGCCAGGTCAACTCTGTTGGTGGCTTGATCCTTCGCTGGTCGACTTGCGGAATCCGCCTGAATCACTGATGTCGCCGATGTTGCGAGGCGAAACAGCCACCGTGATCGAGCTCCAGCTCGTCAGCGATGGAGTACCTCCGATCTGCCTGGCCAGAAGTGCATTTTCGACGCAGTTTGGCTGGCCGAAGCGTCAGGTGGCGCGGGGGGGCGGCAAACTCCAGACATTGCTATTGCGCGGGTTACGTCATGTGGCTCATGGCGGCCATCGATCAACCGGAAAGGTTGAGACGCTCCGCCTGGCAGGAAGTGAGGATCCGCTTGGATTCGGCTTGTCGATTTGGCTGGCCACTCTGTCGATGGCCAACTTGGCAAGGAAGCTTTGGGCGAGACGAAGCAGAAAGCCACCTTGGGTCGTCGCGGTTCGCAACGACGTAACACCCTTGGATCCTCATGCTCCAACTGTTGATCTTCCAACGTTTCTGGTCGCACCGGATGGCGGATACTGGGCTGACCCGTGCGCGGTCAAGTACAACGGACATCGCTACCTGTTCGTGGAGGAGGTTACTTCGTCGTGCAAGCGTGGCGTGATCACGTGCTTGGAGCTGATTGACAAAAAGGTGGCCAAGAAGCTTGGTGTGGTACTGGACGAACCTGGTCACCTGTCATATCCGCAGCCATTTCTTTGGGAAGGGCAGTGGTACATGACGGTGGAGTCCGGGGAGGCGCGGAGAATAAGCCTGTACCAGGCGCAGGAGTTCCCATTCCGCTGGAGCAGGCGAACTGACCTGCTCGTCGGCTATTTTTGCGCTGATCCTACAATGCACTATCACAACGGATGCTGGTACCTGTTCGCCAATGTTGTTGAGAACGGCGGCAGCGATTGGGATGAGCTATTCCTGTTCGTAAGTGACAGTCTTGCCGGCCCGTTCATCCCGCATCCGGCCAATCCTGTGGTGAGCGACGTGCGATCCGCCAGGTGCGCAGGCCGGCTATTCGAACACAATGGTCGGCTGATAAGGCCAGCGCAGGACTGCAGCAGATGCTATGGATCGGCTGTCGTGTTCAACGAGGTGCTTGAATTGTCGCCATCGTGCTATCGCGAGCGGAGCATATCAAGGCTCGATCCATCTTGGGTTCCGGGGATCGAGCGATGTCACACGTACAACCGAGCTGACGGCTTGGAGTTGCTCGATGCCGTCGGAAACCTCGATGGCGCGGCGCAGCGTGTATTCATCGAAGGAGCCGCGGGGGCATGATGACATGGGCGCCGCGTTAGTGGGCAACCTTGCAAAGGTTGTCCGCTCCATGATTGGCCTCCGACCCGCCAGGGCCGATGTAGTGGATCGCCTGGGCAATAGGCGCGTGGCGACAGGTCGCACTGGTGTTGCCAAGCACTACTTCAGGTATTCCTTGGCCAATGCTTTGGTGGTCATGGCGGGACTTGTTTCCTTCCCTGTGCTGACGCGATTCCTTGACAATGCCCAGTACGGAATCCTTGGGTACTACGATACGTTGGTGCTGGTCGCAGTCGCGGTCATCAAGCTGGGGTCGCAGCACGCAATGCTGCGCTTCTATCCAGCGAACGGTGGCGGAGCTGTCCCTACGTGTCAACATGCGACCCAACAGCTACCCTCGTTTTTTATCTATAACAAATGGGCTCCGCTGCTGGAGTACACCGATGTCCCCTGATTCACCCACCACGGCCGAGATTGCTCCCGATCCGCAACTGGAAAAGCGGACACGGCGCCGCTTCAGTGCGCCTGAGAAGTTGCGCCTTCTGGCCCAAGCCGACGCCCTTGCTCACGGCGAGCAGGGGGCCTGGCTGCGCCGCAATGGCCTCTATGCCGCCCAGCTTTCTGCTTGGCGCAAGCAGCAGACCGAGCATGGTTTGGAGGGTTTGCAGTCGCAAGCACCCGGGCGCAAGGCGGCCGATCCGCGTGAGCGCCGG
>NZ_VLKP01000014.1 GCF_007830115.1 Aerolutibacter ruishenii
AAGGTCATCAAGCGCATCGCCTACGGCTACCGCGATGACGCCTATTTCTTCCTGAAGATCCGGGCTGCCTTCCCCGGACTTGGGTGAAGAACCTTCTTTTTTTCTCCATCAATCGGCGATGGCCTTGAGGGGCGCTCGCCGTACGGTCCGGCAACCAAGCGGATAACGGGCCGCGACTTGCCGGACCGTGCGGTGAGCGCCCGCCGGCAGCGCCTCAGTCGCCCAGCGTCAGCAGCGACGCATTGCCACCCGCGGCGGTGGTGTTGATGGTGATGGTCTTCTCGGTGGTGAAGCGCGGCAGGTAGTGCGGGCCGCCGGCCTTCGGCCCGGTGCCCGACAGGCCCTGGCCACCGAACGGCTGTACGCCGACCACCGCACCGATCTGGTTGCGGTTGACGTAGCAGTTGCCGACCTTGATGCGGCGGCTGATCTTCTCCACCGTCTCGTCGATGCGCGAGTGGATGCCCAGGGTCAGGCCGTAGCCGGTGGCGTTGATCGCATCGATCACGTTGTCCAGCTGGTCGGCCTTCCAGCGCACCACGTGCAGCACCGGCCCGAAGATCTCCTTGTGCAGCACGTCGATCGACGGGATCGCGTACGCGCGCGGGGCGAAGAAGGTGCCGTGCGTGGTGTCGGCGTCCAGCGCCACCTCGCCGATCCTGCTGGCCTCGCGGTCCATGCGCTCGGCGTGGTCGCGCAGCATCTGCAGCGCGTCCTCGTCGATCACCGGACCGACGTCGGTGGACAGCAGGCCGGGGTTGCCGACCTTGAGCTCGTTCATCGCGCCGCCGAGCATGCCGATCACCTTGTCGGCGATGTCGTCCTGCACGAACAGCACGCGCGCCGCGGAGCAGCGTTGGCCGGCCGAGGTGAACGCCGAGCCGATCGCATCCTTCACCACCTGCTCGGGCAGCGAGGACGAGTCGGCGATCAGCGCGTTCTGGCCGCCGGTCTCGGCGATCAGCACGCCGATGGCGGCGTCGCGCGCGGCCAAGGCACGGTTGATCGCGCGCGCGGTGTCGGTGGAGCCGGTGAAGGCCACGCCGGCCACGCGCGGGTCCTTGGTCAGCGCCGCGCCGACCGTGGCGCCATCGCCGGGCAGGAACTGCACCACGCCTTCCGGCACGCCGGCTTCGTGCAGCAGCTTCACCGCGGCATGGCCGATCAGGTTGGTCTGCTCGGCCGGCTTGGCGATCACGCTGTTGCCGGCGGCCAGCGCCGCGGCCACCTGGCCCATGAAGATCGCCAGCGGGAAGTTCCACGGGCTGATGCACACGAACACGCCGCGGCCGGACAGCTGCAGGGTGTTGGATTCGCCGGTCGGGCCGGGCAGCGCCTCGACCGCGAACAGCGAGCGCGCCTGCGCGCCGTAGTAGCGCAGGAAGTCGACCGCCTCGCGCACCTCGGCCACGCCGTCGGGCAGGGTCTTGCCGGCTTCCTTGGTGCACAGCGCGATGTACTGCGCCATGCGCTGCTCCAGCAGGTCGGCGGCATGCTCCAGGATCGCGGCGCGGCTGGCGGCCGGGGTCGCGTCCCACGCCGGCTGCGCGGCCACCGCGTTGCGCAGCGCCAGCTCGACGGTGGCGCTGTCGGCAGGCTGCCAGTGGCCCACGGTCTCGCGGCGGTCGGCGGGATTGGTCACGGCGAGGTCCGCGCCGGTCACGGTCGCGCCCGGCACCAGCGGCGCGGCGCGCCAGGTCTTGGCCGCTTCGGCGTTGACCTGCTCGGCCAGCGCGCGCAGTTGGTCGTCGTTGGCGAGGTTCACGCCCATGGAATTGCTCCTCTCAATGCCGTAGCTGCGGTACAGGTCGACCGGCTGCGGGATGCGCGGGTGCGCGATGGATTCGAAGGCGGACACGGTCTGCACCGGGTCCTGGATCAGGTCGTCGATGGCGACGGCTTCGTCGGTGATGCGGTTGACGAAGCTGGAGTTGGCGCCGTTTTCCAGCAGGCGGCGCACCAGGTACGGCAGCAGGTCCTCGTGGCTGCCGACCGGCGCGTACACGCGGCACGGCACGTCGAGGCGGTTGGCGGGGATCACCTCGGCGTACAGGTCATCGCCCATGCCGTGCAGCTTCTGGAACTCGAAGTTCTGCGCGCGGCCCATCGACTTCGCACGCTGCCAGATGCTGGCGATGGTCTGCGCGTTGTGCGTGGCGAACATCGGGTAGATCGCGTCGCTCGCCTCGAGCATGCGCCGCGCGTTGGCGAGGTACGACACGTCGGTGTTGGGCTTGCGGGTGAACACCGGATAGCCCAGCTGGCCGTCGACCTGCGCGCGCTTGACCTCGCTGTCCCAGTACGCGCCCTTGACCAGGCGCACCGGGATGCGGCGGCCGGTGCGGCGGGCGAGGTCGGCGATGAAGTCGATCGCCTCCGGGGCGCGCTTCTGGTAGGCCTGGATCGCCAGACCGTAGCCTTCCCAACCGTCCAGCGACGGATCGCTGTACGCGCCGGCGATCACGTCCAGCGACAGCTCCAGGCGGTCGGCCTCCTCGGCGTCGATGGTGAAGCCGATGCCGTACGACCTGGCCAGCTGCGCCAGCTCCAGCACACGCGGGGTCAGCTCGGCGAACACGCGCGCGCGCTTGGCGTGCTCGTAGCGCGGATGCAGCGCGGACAGCTTCACCGAGATCGACGGCACCCCGAACACGTCCTGGCCGAGGTAGTTGCCGCCGGGGCCACTCTTGCCGATCGCGTGGATCGCGTCGCGGTAGGCCTGCTGGTAGCGCAGCGCGTCCTTGGTGGTCAGTGCGCCTTCGCCCAGCATGTCGAAGGAGTAGCGGTAGGCGGCGTTGGCGCCCTTCTGCGAACGCGCGAGCGCCTCGCCGATGGTGCGGCCCATGACGAACTGGTGGCCCATGATCTTCATCGCCTGGCGCACGGCGAGGCGGATCACCGGCTCGCCCACGCGCCCGATCAGGCGCTTGAAGGCGTTGTGCACGTCGCGCTTGGTCTCGTCGGCAAGGTCGACCAGGTGGCCGGTCAGCATCAGGCCCCAGGTGGAGGCGTTGACCAGCACCGAGTCGGACTGGCCCATGTGCTTCTTCCAGTCGGCCTCGCCCAGCTTGTCCCGGATCAGCTTGTCGGCGGTGTCCTCGTCGGGGATGCGCAGCAGCGCCTCGGCCACGCACATCAGCAGCACGCCTTCCTCGCTGCCCAGGTCGTACTGGCGCATGAAGGCCTCGATCGCGCCCTGGTCCTTGGCGCGGGCACGGACCCGGCGCACCAGGTCGGCGGCGGTGGCCTGGGCGGTGGTGCGGTCCGCCTCGGGCAGGCGCGCCTGCTCCAGCAGCGCGCGGACGTGGGTGGCCTCGTCGCGGACCCAGCCGGCCGTGAGGGCGGCGCGCGCGCCGGTGGAGGGGGGCGGAAGCTCGGGGGCGATGAGTGGGCCGGCGGTGCCGGAGGGGGCGGTGGTGCCGCCTGGGAGGGATTGGTCGGTCATCTGGTCCGCGGGACTGCCGGGGGAAGCCCAATATTCTAGAGCTTTTGCGCGTCCGCGCTGGCTGTCACAGGATCGGGCCCGGTATGGAATACGGCCGCCGGAAGGCGTGATGCCGATCACGTCGTGCACCGCCGTGGCGGCGCCGGAACCGCCTTCCACGAGCCCAAAAAGCACAATAAAAATTTCCTCGCTTGCCGCAAGTCAATGCACGGGGCTACCATTTCGCGGTTATCCGTAGCGCCGTTCCCGGCGTGATGGGCCCTCGCGGGCCTGCCAGCCATCCCTTTCCGGACGGTCCCCTGGTGCCTTCGGGCAAGCCTCGGTCGGCCGGAGCGGGTAGCCTGCGAAGCGGTATCCAACAACACTTCTTAGATTTATCGGGGCTCGAATCTGATGAAAGCCGGTCGTATCAAGCAGTGGGCAGTCGGTGGCGCCGCCATGGCCCTGCCGGTCCTCGCGAACGCGCAGGCCGCCGATCCCAAGCCGTGGCAGCTCAACATGGGCCGCGGCGTGACCCACCTGTCGCAGAACGCCTACGAGGCGCACATGCTGGCGCTGTGGATCTGCGTGGCGATCGGCGTGCTGGTCTTCGGCGCCATGGCCGTGGCCATGTTCAAGTTCCGCAAGTCCAAGGGCGCGGTCGCCGACCAGAGCCTGACCCACAGCACCAAGCTGGAGATCCTGTGGACCGTGGTCCCGGTGGTCCTGCTGCTGGTGATGGTGTTCCCGGCCACCCGCAAGCTGATCCAGATGTATGACACCCGCGAGTCGGCCATGACCGTGAAGGTCACCGGCTTCCAGTGGATGTGGAAGTACGACTACCTGGGCGAGGGCGTCTCCTTCACCAGCCGTCTGGACCGCAAGAGCGACGAACTGCGCCAGAGCGGCAAGGTCATCGCCGCCGGCGACCACGACCACTACCTGCTGGACGTGGACAACGTGCTGGTCCTGCCGACCGACACCAAGATCCGTTTCGTGATCACCGCCGACGACGTCATCCACGCCTGGTGGGTGCCGGCGCTGGGCTGGAAGCAGGATGCCATCCCGGGCATCGTCAACGAGGCCTGGGCCGAGATCCGCGAGCCGGGCCTGTACCGCGGCCAGTGCGCCGAGCTGTGCGGCAAGGACCACGGCTTCATGCCGATCGTGGTCAAGGCCGTGCCGAAGGCCGAGTACCAGCAGTGGCTGGCCGCCGAGAAGGCGAGGAACGCGCCGGCCGCTCCGGCGGTCGTGCCCGCCGCCGCCCCGGCTGAAGCCGCGCCCGCCGAACCGGCTGCGCCGGCCGAAGGCGAGACCCCGACCACCGACGCCACGGCCGCCGCTGCTACCCAGCACGCTGCGGTCGCCGGCTGATCGTCACGCATCACAGATAGAGGTAGGCCATGGCTGCCACGCACCCCGTCGCTGACCACCACGATGACCATGCCCACCAGCAGGGTTTCATCGAGCGTTGGTTCTTCTCGACCAACCACAAGGACATCGGCACGCTGTACCTGGTGTTCAGCTTCATCATGTTCATCATCGGCGCCGGGTTCTCGGTGGTGATCCGCACCGAACTGGCGCAACCGGGCCTGCAGCACGTCAGCCCCGAGTTCTTCAACCAGATGACCACCATGCACGCGCTGGTGATGATCTTCGGTGGCGTCATGCCGGCCTTCGTCGGCCTGGCCAACTGGATGATCCCGTTGCAGATCGGCGCGCCGGACATGGCGCTGCCGCGCATGAACAACTGGTCGTTCTGGATCCTGCCGTTCGCCTTCGCGATGCTGCTGCTGACCCTGTTCATCCCGGGCGGCGCGCCGGCCGGCGGCTGGACCATGTACCCGCCGCTGTCGCTGCAGGGCGGCAACAACGTGGCGTTCTCGATCTTCGCCATTCACATGATGGGCATCAGCTCGATCATGGGCGCGATCAACGTCATCGCCACCGTGCTCAACATGCGTGCCCCGGGCGTTGACCTGCTGAAGATGCCGATCTTCTGCTGGACCTGGCTGATCACCGCGTTCCTGCTGATCGCGGTGATGCCGGTGCTGGCCGGCGCCGTGACCATGCTGCTGACCGACAAGTACTTCGCCACCTCGTTCTTCAACGCGGCCGGCGGCGGCGACCCGGTGATGTACCAGCACATCTTCTGGTTCTTCGGCCACCCCGAGGTCTACATCATGATCCTGCCGGCGTTCGGCATCGTGTCGGAGATCATCCCGACCTTCAGCCGCAAGCCGCTGTTCGGCTACCAGGCCATGGTGTACGCGACCGCCGCGATCGCGTTCCTGTCGTTCATCGTGTGGGCGCACCACATGTTCACGGTGGGCATGCCGCTGGGCGGCGAGATCTACTTCATGTTCGCCACCATGCTGATCTCGGTCCCGACCGGCGTGAAGGTGTTCAACTGGGTCACCACCATGTGGCGCGGTTCGCTGACCTTCGAAACCCCGATGCTGTGGGCGATCGGCTTCGTCATCCTGTTCACCATCGGTGGCTTCTCCGGCCTGATGCTGGCCATCGTGCCGGCGGACTTCCAGTACCACGACACCTACTTCGTGGTGGCGCACTTCCACTACGTGCTGGTGACGGGCGCGCTGTTCGCGATCATCGCCGCGGTGTACTACTGGTGGCCCAAGTGGACCGGCCGCATGTACAACGAGAAGCTGGGCAAGTTCCACTTCTGGTGGACCATGGTGTTCGTCAACCTGCTGTTCTTCCCGCAGCACTTCCTGGGCCTGGCCGGCATGCCGCGCCGCATCCCGGACTACAACGTGGTGTTCGCGGACTGGAACCTGGTCAGCTCGATCGGTGCGTTCGGCATGTTCGTCACGCCGTTCTTCATGGCCTTCGTGCTGTGGCACTCGAAGAAGCACGGCGCCAAGGCCGAGGCCCGCGCATGGGAAGGCGCCAAGGGCCTGGAGTGGACCGTGCCATCGCCGGCGCCGCACCACACCTTCTCGACCCCGCCGGTGATCAAGGACGGCGACCTGGCCCACGGCGACATCAGCCACTGATCCGGACCGCTGAGCACGCACTGGCATGAGCCCGAATCCCGCCAACCGTGACGACCTCGACGCGCGCCGCAAGGGCGCGCGCCGGACGGCGTGGATCGTCGGCGGGATCGCCGTGCTGGTGTACGTGGTGTTCCTGCTGATGGGAGTGCTGGGCCAATGAGCGCACACGACCCCTCGCAGCTGCCGGTGGAGGCAGCGACCAGCGCCAAGCCCGAAGCCCGCCGCAGCGCGGGCCTGGGCAAGATGGTGGTGGTCGCGCTGCTGGCGTTCGGCTTCACCTTCAGCCTGGTGCCGCTGTACCGGCTGGCCTGCGAAAAGGTGCTGGGCATCCGTCTGGAGCGTGGTGCGGTGGAGCTTGGCAAGGCCGGCGCCGCCAAGGTCACCCGCACGGTCAAGGTCGAGTTCGACGGCGGCGTGAACTCCAAGCTGCCGTGGCAGTTCCAGCCGCACCAGCTGTCGATGGAAGTGGTGCCGGGCGAGCAGTACGAGACCACGTACTTCGCGCGCAACACCAGCGACCGCGACATGGTGGGCAGCGCGGTACCATCGGTGGCCCCGGCGCGCGCCTCGGGCTACTTCAACAAGACCGAATGCTTCTGCTTCACCGCGCAGACGCTCAAGGCCGGCGAGTCGCGGGACATGCCGGTGCGCTTCATCGTCGATCCCAACCTGCCGGACGACGTGAAGACCATCACCCTGTCGTATACCTTCTTCAAGAACGATGCGCTCACATCGCAGCTGCCCGGGGCATCCGCCTCGCCGCACGCCGCGCCGTGATCCTCCTGTAACTGTTACCGAAACGGAACCAGCCGCCATGGCCCAAGCCCAATCGCCAGACGCCAACCACTACTTCGTGCCGCACAGCAGCCGCTGGCCGTTCCTCGGCTCGATCGCGCTGTTCGTGACCATGGTTGGCCTTGCCAGCTGGTTCAACGACGTCTCGTGGGGCAACGAGGTCTTCTTCGTCGGCATCGCGCTGCTGTGCGGCGTGCTGTTCGGCTGGTTCGGCGACGTGATCCGCGAATCGGTCGCCGGCAACTACAACAAGCAGGTGGACGTGTCGTTCCGCATGGGGATGATGTGGTTCATCTTCTCCGAGGTGATGTTCTTCGCCGCGTTCTTCGGCGCGTTGTTCTACGCCCGCCAGTACGCGATGCCGTGGCTGGGTGGCGAAGGCGATGGCGTGATGACCAACAGCCTGCTGTGGGAGGGCTTCAGCGCCGCATGGCCGAGCAACGGCCCGGGCAACGTCGGCGGCGCCTACCAGACGATCCCGGCGTGGGGCCTGCCGCTGCTCAACACCCTGATCCTGCTGACCTCGGGCGTGACCGTGACCATCGCCCACCATGCGCTGAAGGCGGGCCACCGCAAGCAGCTGCTGCTGTTCCTGGGCCTGACCGTGCTGCTGGGCGCCACGTTCCTGTTCTTCCAGGCCGAGGAATACATCCACGCCTACCGCGACCTGAACCTGACCCTGGGCTCGGGCATCTACGGCTCAACGTTCTTCATGCTCACCGGCTTCCACGGCGCGCACGTGACCCTCGGCACGATCATGCTGGCGATCATCTGGCTGCGCTGCCTGAAGGGCCATTTCACCAAGGATGACCACTTCGGGTTTGAAGCGGTGGCTTGGTATTGGCACTTCGTCGACGTGGTGTGGCTGGGCTTGTTCCTGTTCGTCTACGTGCTGTAAGCGGCGACAGGCTGGATATGCAACGGGCCGGCGATTGCCGGCCCGTTGGTTGTTTGGAACCCGGGTGATGCGCGCCGTACCGCCGCGCGCGACCCGCTGGCGATGCCGGCCGGGCGGGTGCAGTGGATCAGCGGCCGACGCCGTGGAACTCGATCCAGCCCATCTTGGCGGCGATGACGATGCCAAGGATCAGCGCGATGGACAGCGCGACGCGCTTGGTGAGCGCGTTGACCGTGCGCTTGCTCTCCCCCTTGTCCACCAGCATGTAATAGAGGCCGGCACCGAGGTTCCAGAGAATGAGGATCAGGACGCCGACGATGATCAGGGTCTTCATGGCAGAACTCCGGTGCACGCAGGTGCGTGGGAATGTCAGGGGCCGTAGGTGCGCGGCAGATGGGCCATTATTGCAGTTGTGGGAGAGGGCGGCATGCGCGCGGGCCTGAAACTTCTGGTGTGGTGGCTGCTGGCGCTGCTGCTGGCCGGCGGTTTTGCCGGCCTGGGCACCTGGCAGTCGCGTCGCGCGGTGGAAAAGCAGGCCATGCTCGACGAGGCGGCGCGGGTTCTGGCGCAGCGCGTGCCGACGGCGCTGGCCACCGCCGCTGATCCGGCCCGCGCTGGCACCGTTGCGTGGGCGGAGGGACCAGGCCGGTTCGATGCGCGTGGACCACTGTGGCTGGACAACCAACTGCGCGAGGGCCGCGCTGGCGTGCGCGCCTACCGCATCTTCGTCCCCGAGCAGGGCGCGCCGCTGCTGGTCGAACTGGGCTGGTTGCCGCTGCCGGGCAACCGCGAGTTGCCGGCGATCGAGCGGCCGGAGGGCGTGGTCACGGTGCGCGGCCTGCTGGCGCCGCCGCCATCGCCCGGCCTGGCGATCGGACCGGCGCTGGCCCCACACGGCGACGGCTGGCTGCTGGCGCGCGTTGACGTGGCTGAAATCGCGCGCGCAACCGGGTTGTCCGTGCCGCTGGCGCCACGCGTGCTGCGCCTGGACCCCGACATGCCCATGGGTTATGCGCGCGACCTGACGCTGCTGACCAACACGCTGCCGCCGGACAAGCACCGCGGCTACGCCGTGCAATGGTTCGCGCTGGCGCTGACGGTGCTCGTGACTGCCCTGATACTGACGTTCCGCAGGAGGAGCCGATGACCCCCGACGCCACTACCGTCCGCCGCAATCGCCTGATGTTGCTGGCGATCTTCGCGATCTTCTTTGGCAGCCTGTTGTTCGCCGGTGTGCTGCGTTTCTCCGGCTGGCGTCCGGCCGGTAGCAGGAACCACGGCGAACTGCTGCAGCCGCCGGGCGACCTGCGCGCGGTCACGCCCATCGACAAGAATGGCCAGCCGTATGCGTGGAACCCGGCGGAGCGCACGTGGCGCATTGCACTGGCGCCGCCGGCATCGTGCACCACGTCCTGCGTGGAGCTTGCACGCGAGATTGACGTGGTGTGGCAGCTGTTCGGCAAGGATGCGGACAAGGTGCACGTGCTGTGGATCGGCGATGTGCCTGCCGGTGCGGTGCGCCCGGCCAGCCTGCATGAGCTACAGCCGTCCGGCGCGCTGAGCAGGGGCCTGCCGCGTGTCAATGATCCGCAGGGCGTGCCGGTGTACGTGATCGACCCGAATGGCTTTGTCATACTGCGTTACGCTCCCGGCTTCGATCCGGGCGGCCTGCGCGCCGACATGGCCAAGCTGCTGAAACTGAAGTGAGTCCGCGCATGACCGCACCCGTGAAGCCCGTCCCGTACAAGCATCTGCACCGCATCGCCTGGCTGGCCGTGGCGTTGGCGCTGTGCGTGATCGTGTTCGGGGCCTTCGTGCGCCTGTCCAACGCCGGCCTCAGCTGTCCGGACTGGCCCACCTGCTACGGCCGCGCCACCTGGCCGAGCGCCACGCACGAAGCGGTGGATCACGCGGCCACCGCGATTCGCCCGTTCGACACCACCAAGGCCTGGCGCGAGCAGGTACACCGCCACATCGCTGCGACGCTGGGCCTGTTGGTGCTGTCGCTGGCGCTGTTGGCCGCGCGCCGCCGGCGCTTCGGTGTCGCACAGATCCTCGGCGCAAGCGCGCTGGTGGCCGTCGCCATCCCCTTGTACATGCACGGCGAGCACGTGGCGGCGTCGGTGCTTGCGGTGGCGGGCGAGGCGATCCTGCTGTTCGCAGCGTTGCGCTGGAGCAACCTGGACCATGCCCGCGTGGCGGTGCTGACGCTGGCGGTGATCATCTTCCAGGCGTTGCTGGGCATGTGGACGGTCACCTGGTTGCTGAAGCCGATCGTGGTGATGGGTCACCTGTTGGGCGGGCTGCTCACCTTCTCGCTACTGACGTGGTTCGCCTGGCGGGCCACGCACCTGCCGATCCGCCAGGCGGATGCGCCGGTGCTGCGCAAGTGGGTCATCGCCGGACTGGTGGTGCTGGGGTTGCAGATCGCGCTGGGCGGCTGGACCAGCGCCAATTACGCCGCGTTGTCGTGCGGCACCGACTTTCCCACCTGCGTGGGCAAGTGGTGGCCGCCGCACGACTTCGGTGAAGCTTTCGTGCTGTGGCGCGGCATCGGCGTGGACTATGAGGGCGGCGTGCTGGACGGCGCGGCGCGCATCGCGATCCAGCTCAGCCACCGCATGATGGCGGTGGTGGTGTTCGTCTACCTGTTGCTGTTGGCGGTGCGGCTGCTGCGCATGCCGGGCATGCGCGGCTGGGGCACGCTGCTGGCGGTGCTGACCCTGGTGCAGGTGAGCCTCGGCATCGCAAACGTCAAGCTCGCGCTGCCCCTGCACGTGGCGGTGGCGCACAACGCCGGCGCGGTGTTGCTGCTGTTCGTGCTGGTCACCCTGCTCGCGCGTTTGCGCGAACCGGAGCACTGATGGCCACGTCGATGCGCCAGTACTGGGACCTGACCAAGCCACGCGTGGTGGCGCTGATCGTGTTCACCGCGCTGGTCGGCATGCTGCTCGCCATCGACGGCATGCCGACCGGGGAAGAGGCCTTGCGCGGCGCTCTCGGCTTCCTCGGCATCTGGCTGGCGGCGTCATCGGCCGCGGCGATCAACCAGATCCTCGACCAGCGCATCGACGCGAAGATGGCGCGCACCTCGTGGCGTCCGCTGGTGGTGGGCGGTGTTTCCACGAAGCAGGCACTGGTATTTGCACTGGTGCTGGCGGCGCTGTCGATGGCGGTACTGGTGCTGTTCGTCAACGCCATCACCGCGTTGCTGACCTTCGCCTCGCTGATCGGCTATGCGGTGGTCTACACCGCGTACCTCAAGCGTGCCACGCCGCAGAACATCGTCATTGGCGGCCTGGCCGGCGCCGCACCGCCGCTGCTGGGCTGGTCGACCATGACCGGCATGCAGGGCGAATGGGACTGGGCGCATGCACTGTTGCTGGTGCTGATCATCTTCGTGTGGACGCCGCCGCACTTCTGGGCGCTGGCGATCTTCCGCCGCGCCGACTACGCGCGGGCGATGGTGCCGATGCTGCCGGTCACCCACGGCGTGGCATATACCCGCTGGCAGATCCTGCTCTACACCGTGCTGCTGGTGGCGGTAACACTGCTGCCATGGGCCACCGGGATGAGCGGCCTGTTCTATTTCGGTGGTGCGCTGGTGCTGGGCCTGGTATTCGTCTGGTATGCGTGGAAGCTGATGGATCCGCCGGACGAGATGTTCGCGATGAAGGTGTTCAACTACTCCATCGTTTACCTGATGGTGTTGTTCGCGTTCCTGCTGGTGGATCACTGGCTGGCGCCGCTGTTGGTGACGGCGCCGGTGCTGGAACTGCAGGCGGCGTGATCGCCGCCTAGGTCAGCGGGATCTGCTCCAGGCCTGATCAATCTGCCCCGCCCAGCAGGTGCTGTTGCCAGAACAGCATGGTCGCGGCGCTGTAGTAGTCCACGTTGCTCTTCTTGCGGAAGCCGTGGCCTTCGTCGTTGAACAGCAGGTACCACACCGGCTGGCCATTGCCACGCACCGCCCGCACGATCTGCTCGGCCTCGGTATACGGCACGCGCGGGTCGTTCTTGCCCTGCGCGACGAACAGGCGCGAGGTGATGCGGTCGGCGTGGTTGAGCGGGGAGATACGCTCGAACACCTTGGCCATTGCGGGATCGCGCTCGTCGCCGTACTCGGCACGACGCAGGTCGCGGCGGTAGCTCTCGGTGTTCTTCAGGAACGTGCCGAAGTGCGAGATGCCGACGATGTCCACGCCCGCGCGGATGCGGCTGCTGTAATGCATCAGTGACGACAGCACCATGTAGCCGCCATAGCTGCCGCCCTGCACGCCGACGCGTGAGGCATCGAGTTCGGGTTGCCTGGCGATCCAGTCGAGCAGCGCGCCGATGTCCTTCACCGAATCCTCGCGCCTGGCACCGTTGTCCAGGCCCAGCCACGTCTTGCCGTAGCCGCTGGAGCCGCGCACGTTGGGCACCAGCAGCGCCACGCCCATTTCGTTGGCGAGGAACTGCGCGGTGGGATTGAAGGTCGGCAACGACTGGCCTTCGGGGCCGCCGTGGATGCTGATCACCACGGGGACCTTGGTGCCCTTGGCGATGTTGGCTGGGCGGTAGTAGAACGCGGGGATGGTACGGCGCTTGCCATCAGCCTGGTCGAAGGTGGGATAGCGCACCAGTGTGGGAGTGACGAACTTCGACGGGTCCAGACCGCCAATCTCGCTGCGCGTCCAGCGGGTCAGTGCACCACTGCCCAGATCGAGCACATGCACATCGCTGGGCGAAGTCGCGGTGTTGAGCGTGATCGCCAGGCGTTGCCCATCGGGCGAGAAATCGAGGCCGCCGATCACGCCCATCGGCAGTGCCGGCAGCGTTACCGGGCGATGTCCGGGCAAGGTGCGCACATGCAGCTTGCTGATGCCGTCCTCGTTGGTGACGAAGGCCAGGTGGCGGCCGTCGCGAGCCAAGACGAAGTCTTCCACGTCCCACCGGATGCCGGCCGACAGCTCGGTGAGCTTGCCGCTGGCCGGATCGTGGTGGCGCAACGTCTTGAACTCGCTCGGCTTGCCGTTGACCGGTTCGTCGGAGACGAAATACACAGATTGCCCATCGGGCGCGTAGCGGAACCCGCTGAACGCGGCTTTGCCGCCGTCAACGGGGAACAGGGTGAGCTTGCCGCTGGTAAGGTCCACTTCGCCCGGATAGGACTCGGCGGCCGACACGTAGCGCGTGACGAGCAGCCGCTTGCCGTCCGGCGAGAAATCCTCGGCCGACCACTGGCCGCCTTCGCTGACCACCAGGCGCGGCTGGCGGGTGGCCAGGTCCATCACCCACACGTCCACGTCCTTGCCGTTGCGCACGGTGCTGCTGTACGCCAGTTGTTTGCCGTCGGCCGAAAATGCAGGTGCCTGGTTGCGCGACTTGCCATCGGTGAGCAGGGTGGCGTTGCGCGTGGCCAGGTCGAACCAGTGCAACTGCCAGAACTCGTTGCCGCCCACGTCCTTTCCGAACACGAAACCATCCAGCCCGGAACCGGCTGGCGCGGCGCGGCCGCCGTTGACCGGCTCGGGGTAGAAGGTCAGTTGCTCACGCATGCCCAGCGGCTGGCACACGCGGTGGATCTGGTTGGTCTCCGCGAAGCGCGTGCCGACCAGCATGCAGCCGCCCGACGTCCAGCCGACGAAGCCGGCACCACGTGTGTTCTGGTAGCGGTTGAGCTGTTCGACCAGTGCCGTCGGAATCGCTGGGATGTTCTCGCTGATGCGGGTGCCGACTTCCTCGCGCTGCACCGTGGGGCTGGCAGCGCTGGCGCTGGCACAGGCCAGCACGAGGGTGGCGATCGGGGCGAGGCGGTGCAGGCGCATCAGGGGCTCCGGACAGGGTGGCAGCGAAGCCCCGAGCTTAACGCGCCAGCAGGTTGCCGGAGTGGGCGAAACCGGTGGACGGGGAGAGCGCAGGCAAGACCACCATGGCGCGACATCCCCGGCGACGGACCGCTTCCTGCCAGCCAGCGGTGCGCATGGGAGGCCGCGGGTCAGGGGTCTTTGCGAACCGGGCTCTGCAACTCTCGAAGTTCCGCCTTTTCCGAAGCGGACAATGCCGACATGCTGCCCGCGTCGCGGATCCGGGCATTCAGATCGTCGATGCGTTGCTGCACCGTCTGCGACTCGAGCTGGTTGATCCCATCCATGAATTCGCGCAGCCATTGCACTTCGTCACCGGGCAGGTTCAGCAGCGCCACCTTCTGCAGCGCGGCCTGTTCGTCGCGACCCTCGAAGTGGGCGAGCAGTGCGCCGGTATTGATGTCGGGGCGCTGGTCGACCAGTTGCAGCAGCTCGACCAGCAACGGGACCCCGGGTTGGCGCAACGTGGCAAAGCGGTAGGGCGGCTGCAACTCGACGCCCAATGGCGGATGCTGCAGCAGCAGCGCGATCACGCTGCGCACGATGCTGCGCTTGCCGGCAGCCGGCGCGGCGCCTGCGCTGCGTGCGCGCTGCGCGCGGACGTGCGTCTGGGGTGAGCTGGTGCGCGCGCCCACGCCGGTGAGCTCGGTCAGCCGCTGCTTCATCAGGTCGCCGAAGGCGCCGTCGGGGATCTGCAGCAGGTAGGGCTTGGCGCGCTCGGCGAGGCGGCCCTTGCCTTCCAGCGTGGAGAGGTTGACGTCGGCGCTGAGCGAATCGAAGAAGAACTGCGACAGCGGCGTGGCCTGCTGCAGGCGCGCGTGAAAGCCTTCCTGGCCTTCCTGGCGCACCAGTGAATCCGGGTCCTCGCCCTCGGGCAGGAACAGGAAGAATGCCTGGCGGCCGTCCTTCATGCGCGGCAGCACCGACTCCACCGCCTTCCACGCCGCACCACGGCCCGCGCGGTCGCCGTCGAAGCAGAAGTACACGTCCGGTGCGTTGCGGAACAGCAGTTCGGCGTGGTCGGGCGTGGTGGCGGTGCCGAGCGTGGCCACGGCGGTGTCCACGCCGTGCTGGAACAACGCGACCACGTCCATGTAACCCTCGACCACGATCAGCCGCGGGATCTTGTTGTGCGCCTGCCGTACCTGCCACAGGCCATACAGCTCGCGGCCCTTGTGGAACAGTTCGGTTTCGGGCGAGTTGAGGTACTTGGGGCCGTCGTCCTTCTCCAGCACTCGGCCGCCAAAGGCGATGGTCCGTCCGCGACGGTCGTGGATCGGGAACATCACCCGGTCGCGGAACTTGTCGTAGACGCGGCCGGTGTCGTTGCGCGACATCATGCCGCCGCGCTCGAGCAGCTTCAGCCGGCGTTCGTCGCTGCCCAGCGCATCGCGCAGTGCGTTGAAACCATCGGGCGCATAGCCGATGGCGAAGCGCTCGCGGGTGGTCGCGTCGACACCGCGGCCATCGAGATACGCCTGCGCCTTCGCGCTGCCGGCCAGCTGCTTCTGGAAGAACTTCGCCGACGCATCCAGCGCCGCGTACAGGTCCTGGCCGTCGGGATTGGCGTTGCGCTGCTGCGTGTCGCGCGGCACTTCCATGCCGGCGCGTTTGGCCAGTTCCTCCACCGCGTCGAGGAATTCGAGGCGGTCGTAGTTCATCAGGAAGCTGATCGCGGTGCCGTGCGCGCCGCAACCGAAGCAGTGGTAGAACTGCTTGGTCGGCGAGACGGTGAACGACGGCGAACGCTCGTCGTGGAACGGACAGCGCGCGCTGTACTCGCGGCCCTGCTTCTTCAACGGCACGCGCGCGCCGATCAGCTCGACGATGTCGGAGCGGGCGAGCAGGTCGTCGATGAAGGCGTCGGGGATGCGGGCCATCGCGGGCGCGGGCGGTTCCTTGAAGCAGTAAGACGATGATGCCATGCGCTCGCTGACCGCATGGCGTGTGGGCGCGTGTGCAGGGCGTACAAACGCCAACGCCGCCTGCGGGCGGCGTCGAGGAGGCGGACGGAGCCGCCCGAAGGCGTGCTCCGTGTGACTCAGCCCAGTTTCTGCTTCACCAGCTTGGACACCAGGCCCATGTCGGCCTGGCCGGCCAGGCGCGGCTTGAGCACGCCCATCAGCTTGCCCATGTCGGCGGCGCTGGTGGCACCGGTTTCGGCGATGGCGGCGTCGACGGCGGCAGCGATCTCCGCCTCGCCCATCTTCGCCGGCAGGTAGCGGTCGATGATCACCAGTTCAGCGCGCTCGATCGCGGCCAGGTCCTCGCGGCCGGCGCCTTCGAACTGGCTGACCGAATCCTTGCGCTGCTTGACCATCTTCTCCAGCACGGCGATCACCGCGGCGTCATCCAGCTCGATGCGCTCGTCGACTTCGCGCTGCTTGATGGCGGCGTTGATCAGGCGGATGACGCCCAGCGTGTCCTTGTCGCCGCCCTTCATGGCGGCCTTCATGTCGTCGGTCAGGCGTAGCTTCAGGCTCATGGGATCACTCCAATGGGGGTGTGGCGCAGGTGCCATCCGGGGTGCGTGATGGCGAGGGAGCCGGGCCGATGCGCGGCGGACAAATTCCCGCACGGGCATCAGAAAACACAAAAAGCCGGCGACGCGGAGGCGCGGCCGGCTTTCGGCATCCACCGTGACCCGCCCCGAGGCCGGCCACAGCGGACGAACCCGCTGTACTCAGTACAGGCGCTGACGCTTGGTCACATCGCGCGAGGCGCGACGCGACTGGCGCTTCACCGCAGCGGCGGCCTTGCGCTTGCGTTCCTGGGTCGGCTTCTCATAGAACTCGCGCTTGCGGGTCTCGGCGAGGACGCCGGCCTTCTCGCAGGTGCGCTTGAAGCGACGCAGGGCAAACTCGAAAGGCTCGTTTTCGCGGACTTTGACGCTGGGCATACGTAATCTCTATTCAGGGACCGATCCCGGGAGGACCGGGTGAGCCGCGCATTTTAATCGCGCTTGGGTGGGGAGTGCAAGTCCGGGGCCTGGCTTCGGTGGGGGCGACGCTCTGCCCGGGTACTGCTACGCCCCTCCATCGGGGCTTCCTGCCCCGAGTCGGGGGCGCCGGCCATCCATGGCCGGCTCTCCGCAGCACCCGGGCAGAACGCCGTCTTCGCCGATTCAATGCTGAATGCTTCCGGCAGCTGTCCTTTTCATCCGTCGCGGAGGGTGGGAGAGGGAGGTGCCTGGGCGTGGCCCGCCTTCCGCCACACTCCATGAGGGCGCAGACCTCGGCGGCCCGATGCCGCGATGCTCCGGCTCTTGCTTTTGCTCTTCCCCTTCGCGGCGGAGGCGTTTGAGAGGGAGGGGCTTGGGCCTGGCGTTGCGGAAAAGCGGGCCATGGATGGCCCACGCCGGCTCTCGATGCCTACCTTGGCAGAAATGCGAGAGATAAGGGCTGGAGCAATGCCAGGCCCAAGACACTCCCGGCCGATACCCCCCAAAAGCGCTACGCTTTCAGTCCAAACGCCCCCATATCCCCAGAATGAAAGTCCTCGGCATCGAAACCAGCTGCGACGAGACCGGCGTGGCCGTGTACGACACGGACACCGGCCTGCGTGCCCATGGCCTGTACAGCCAGATCGCCCTGCACGCCGAATACGGCGGCGTGGTGCCCGAGCTGGCCAGCCGCGACCACGTGCGCAAGCTGCTGCCGCTGATCCGCCAGACCCTGGTCGATGCCGGCATGACCATCGACGAGCTCGATGGCGTGGCCTACACCGCCGGTCCCGGCCTGGTGGGCGCACTGCTGGTCGGCGCCGGCGTGGCCCGCGCGGTGGCGTGGGCGCTGGACCTGCCCGCGGTGGCCGTGCACCACATGGAGGGCCACCTGCTGGCGCCGCTGATGGAGGATGACCCGCTCGGTCGCCCCGAGCCGCCCTTCGTGGCGCTGCTGGTCTCCGGCGGCCACACCCAGCTGATCCATGTGGAGGCCATCGGCCGCTACAAGCTGCTTGGCGAGACGCTGGACGACGCCGCCGGAGAGGCCTTCGACAAGACCGCCAAGCTGATGGGCCTGCCGTATCCGGGTGGGCCGCAGTTGGCCGCGCTTGCCGAACAGGGCCGGCCGGGCGCGTTCAGGTTCGCGCGGCCGATGACCGATCGACCGGGACTGGATTTCAGCTTCAGCGGGCTCAAGACCCAGGTGCTGCTGGCGTGGCAGGGCAGCGACCAGTCCGAAGCAACCCGTGCCGACATCGCGCGCGGATTCGAGGATGCAGTGGTGGATACGCTGGCGATCAAATGCCAGCGCGCACTGGACGAGGCGGGCTGCGACACGCTGGTGGTGGCCGGTGGCGTCGGGGCCAACAAGCGCCTGCGGGCGAAGCTGCAGGAGATGGCGGCGCGGCGTGGCGGGCGGGTCAGCTTCCCGCGGCCGGCGTTCTGCACCGACAATGGCGCGATGATCGCCTATGCCGGCGCCCTGCGGTTGCAGGCTGGCCAGCACGTGGACGAATCGGTGCGGGTCACCCCGCGCTGGGACATGGCGACGCTGGAAGCAGTCTGAGCCGCGGATGGCATGCCCTGCCGTCGTCCCATGCGGATCGCGGACAGGGCAATCCCCATGGCGTTGCCAGTCATTTTCGCCGGCGATGAACGCGCGTCCGATTTGCGCCAACGGGGGCGGGGCGCCAGCAGCATGCGTGCCGCCGCTGCCTGCGGCATCAACCCCCGCGCCCGTGACAAAATGTCGTGACGGCGCACGCATGGCGCAGGCAGGCAGGTACTACGAGTGGACAAGGTCTTCATCGAAGCGCTCGAGATCGAGGCGCTGATCGGCATCTACGACTGGGAACGCCGTATCCGGCAGGCGCTGGTGTTCGACATCGAGATGGCCTTCGACAACCGCGTGCCGGCCGCCAGCGACGCGATCGAGGACACGCTCAACTACAAGGACATCAGCCGCCGCGTCGAGGAGTACGTGTCGCAATCGGGCTTCGGCCTGGTGGAGACGCTGGCCGAGCGCGTGGCCGAGATCATCCTCGACGAATTCGGGGTCAGCCACGTGCGACTCAAGCTGAGCAAGCCCGGCGCCGTGCGCGGCGCGCGCGCGGTGGGGGTGATCATCGAGCGCAGCGCGGGGCGCTCGCCGGAAGGCATCAGCGGGTTGTTGTGATGCACAGGGCCTACCTCAGCCTGGGCAGCAACCGCGATGCCGAGGCCAACCTGCGCAGCGGGCTGGCGGCGCTGCAGGCGCGCTTCGGCGTGGTGCTGCATTCGCCGGTGTACCGCACCGCGGCGGTGGGTTTTGACGGCGATGATTTCCTCAACTCCGCGGCGATGATCAAGACCGACCTGGAGCCGCAGGCGCTGAACGACTGGCTGCACGCGCTGGAAGATGCGCACGGGCGGGACCGTGGCGGGCCGCGATTTGGCGACCGCACGCTGGACATCGACATCGTGCTGTTCGACGACCGCGTGTGCGCGGGCGAGGGCAACCTGCGCATCCCGCGACCGGAGCTGAAGCACGCCTTCGTGCTCAAGCCACTGGCCGACATCGCGCCGGGCGTGCGCGTGCCGGGCGATGGACGCACGCTGGCCGAGTTGTGGGCGGTGCACCCGGACCACGAACGCGCCTTCGATAGCGTGGAGTTGTGAGATGTCGCCACTGCTGGACCAGCTCTTGACCACGCCGATGGGTTGGCTGGCGATCGCGGTAACCGTACTGTCGATCGCGCTCACCGTGGCCATCCACCTGTTCCTCCGCCGCAAGATCCGCGAGAGCGAAGCCGCGGCGCGCGAAGGGAACGAGCCGCCACGTTGAGCTCGCTACCGCGGCTTGCTTGAGACGCGATCGTGATCGTGGTGTTGCGGGTACGGCGCTGCCTGCGCCTTCAACCCGCCAGCATGCGGCCGCCGTCCAGGTGCAGCACCTCGCCGGTACTGTAGCGTGCGTCCTGCAGCAGCCAGCGCACCGCTTCGGCGACTTCCTCCGGTGTGCCCGTGCGGCCCAGCGGGGTGCGCGCCAGCATCGCCTCCTGCGCGGCGGTGTTGCCGCAGTCCTGGGGCCACAGCACCGCGCCGGGCGACACCGCGTTGACGCGCACCTCCGGGCCGAGCTCGAGCGCGAGCGAGCGGGTCATCATCAGCAGCGCGGCCTTGGCCATGCAGTACACGGTGTGCTGGCGCAGCGGGCGCTCGCCGTAGATGTCGGTGAGATTGACGATGGCGCCGCCGCTGGCGCGCAGGTGCGGCGCCGCGGCCTGCGCCAGGAAGAATGGCGCGCGGGCGTTGCTGGCCATCAGCGCGTCCCAGTCATCCGGCGTGGCCAGTCCGATGGGCGTGGGGTGGAACGAGGACGCGTTGTTGACCAGTGCGTCCAGGCGCCCGAAACGGCCGACGGTGTGCGCCAACAACTCGGGAATGCGGTCGAACTCGGCCAGGTCCGCCTGCAGGGTGTGCGCGCTGCCGGGGCGGGCGTGGTCCAGTTCCGCGGCCAGCGCTTCGATCGCCCCGCGCGAGTTGCGGTAGTGCAGCGCGACGTCGTAGCCGGCGGCATGCAGCGTGCGGGCGATGGCGGCGCCAATGCGCTTCGCGCTGCCGGTGATCAGGGCGACGGGACGGACGGGGGTGTTCATCGGTCAGGCTCCGGTTGCACGCGACAGGCTATCCTGCGCGCACGTGATCCAGGAAGCCATCGTGAACCTCCAGCTCCCCGAACCCGATGCCGATGCGCTGGCGCACAGCGCCAGGCTGACCGCCGCCATCCAGGACGAGATCGCCGCCAGCGAGGCCGGCGTCATCCCGTTCTCGCGATACATGGAGCTGGCGCTGTACGCGCCCGGTTTGGGCTACTACAGCGCGGGTGCGACCAAGTTCGGTGACGCGGGCGATTTCGTCACCGCGCCTGAACTGGGTCCGGTGTTTGCCGCGTGCGTGGCCGAGGCGGTGGCGCCGGTGCTGCAGCAGCTCGGCCCCGAGGCGCTGTTCCTGGAACTGGGCGGCGGCACCGGCGCTTTCGCCGAGGTGGCGCTGAAGCGGCTGATGGAACTGGACGCGTTGCCCAACCGCTACCTGATCCTGGAGCCCAGCGCGCAGTTGCGCGTGCGCCAGCGCGAGCGGCTGCGCGAACGGCTGGTGCCGCCGTTGTTCGACCTGGTGGAATGGGTGGACGGGCCAGTGCCGCACGACTGGATCGGCGTGCTGTTCGCCAACGAAGTGATCGACGCGTTGCCCACGCCGCGCTTCGCGGTCGAGGCCGGCGAGGTCTACGAGGAACACGTCGCGCTCGAGGACGGCCGCCTGGTGCGCGTGCTGCGCCCGGCCGATGGTTTCCTTGGTGCGGCGGTACGCCACCTGCAGGGCGGCCTGCAGGCGCCATTGCCGGACGGCTACCGCTCCGAGGTGCTGCCGCAGTTGCCGTACTGGATCCAGGCGGTGTCGGGCGGAATGAAGGCCGGCGCCATGCTGTTCGTCGATTACGGCTACGTGCGCGGCGAGTATTACCTGCCCGAGCGCGATGAGGGCACGTTGCGTGCGTTCTATCGCCATCGCATGCACGGCGACCCGATGCTGTGGCCGGGCCTGCAGGACCTGACCGCGTCGGTGGACTTCACCGCGCTGGCCGAGGCGGGCGTCGGCGCGGGCTTCGACCTGGCCGGTTACTGTTCGCAGGCCAGCTTCCTGCTCGGCAACGGCCTGGCCGGGGTGCTGGCGCGGATCGAGGCGCTGGATGACGAGGTCGAACGCCTGCGCCGGCACCAGGAGATCAAGCGCCTGACCCTGCCCAGCGAAATGGGCGAACGCTTCCAGGTGATGGGTTTCGAGAAAGGGGTGGAGTTTGGCGCGGCATTCCTGGTCGGCGACCTGAGCTTCCGCCTGTGAGCAACACCCGCCTGCTGCGTCCCTGGCGCCAGCCGCGCCTGCTGCTGCTCGCCTGGTTGCTGTTGATCGGTGCCGTGGTGGTCGGCTCGCTGTTGCCCTCGGCGACCCTGCCCGAACCCTCTTTCGCCGGGATCGACAAGGTCGAGCACCTGGCCGCCTATGCCGTGCTGTCGGCGGGTGCGGTGCTGCTGTTTGTCCCGGCGCGGGCGCAACTGCTGGCGGCCGTGGCGCTGGTCGCGCTGGGGGCGTCGCTGGAAGCGGCGCAGGCGGCCTGGACCACGTCCCGGCTGGCCGACCCGGCCGACATGGCGGCCAACACCCTGGGCGTGGTGCTGGGCTGGTGGGTGGGGCGGAAGATGGTGGCGCGCCTGCGGCTGCCTGACGGTCGCCAGGCGGGCTGACCCAAGGTCGCGCCAGGGCATCAACGCGGAAGAACAGGGCGCCCGGTCGCTGCGTCGCCGGTGCGCGGGACGTTGGTCGGACGGCAGCGGGTCGCTCAGCGCTTGCCGGTGGCCGCGGCGATGGCGGCCACGCGTGCGCGCGCCATGGCCTCGCCGATGGCCGGCCCGGTGAGCCCCGGCGGCAGGTCCGCCGTGCGCACCGCCAGCGCGGCCTCCAGCGCGCGGCACAGCGCGGCGGCCTGCGGATAGGCATCGTCCGCGTGCCCGGTGCGGCCGCGCTTGTCCGCCTCGCACACCCGTGCCAACTGGCGGATGCGCGCCGGGTTGCGCCAACCGTCGCACCGCGCGATGAGCGCGTGCACGGTCTCGGCGCGCAGTTCGTCGAAACGGTGCACGTTGAGGTGCTCGCGGCAGGCGGCTTCGGCCAGCAGGCGGTGCTCGGTGGGCACCCGCAGGCGTTCGCACAAGGCGCGCAGCGGTGCCACGCCCGCGCCTTCGTGGCCGATGTGCCGCGGCAGCACGTGTGCCGGGGTGAGCGCCTTGCCCAGGTCATGGGTCAGCGCGGCGAAACCCACCAGGTCATCGCCTGGGGCGATGCGCGCGGCCATGTCGCACACCAGTTCCACGTGCACACCGGTATCGACCTCGGGGTGGAACTCGGCACGCTGCGGCACGCCGTAAAGGGCATCCACCTCCGGCAGCACCACCGCCAGCGCGCCGCAGGCGCGCAGGGTGGCCAGGAACGCCGACGGGCGGGCAGCGGACAACGCGCGGCGCAGTTCCTGCCACACCCGCTCGGGCACCAGGTGTTCCAGTTCGCCGGCCTCGACCATCTGGCGCATCAGCGCCACGGTCGCGGGCGCCACCTCGAAACCCAGCGGGGCGAAGCGCGCCATGAACCGTGCCGCGCGCAGCACCCGCAGCGGGTCCTCGGCAAAGGCGGGGCTCACGTGGCGCAGCACCCGCGCCTGCAGGTCGCGCGCACCGCCGAACGGATCCACCAACGCCCCGTCGTCCAGTGATTCGGCGATGGCGTTGATGGTGAAATCGCGGCGACCGAGGTCCTGCTCCAGCGTCACCGCCGGATCAGCATCCACCACGAAGCCGCGGTAGCCGCGCCCGGACTTGCGCTCGGTGCGCGCCAATGCGTATTCCTCGCCAGTGTCGGGGTGCAGGAACACCGGGAAGTCGCGGCCCACGGCGCGAAAGCCGGCGGCTTCCATCGCCGCCTGGGTACTGCCCACCACCACGTGGTCGCGGTCGCCGGGTGGAAGGCCCAGCAGGCGGTCGCGCACCGCGCCGCCGACCAGATAGACGCGGCCAGGCACGTGCAGGCTCATGCGTCCGGGGCGCCGTCCAACCGCAGGATCTCGCGCAGGCGGTCGGTGACGCGGGTGGGCGTGATCCCGAGCTTGGGCAGGCCGTTGTCTTGACTGGTGGAATCGAGCGCCAGCGCGCGCCAGTTGTCGCGGCTGATCGGTTTGCCCGGCAGGTGTTCGCCGATTTCGGCCTGCCAGCGGCCCAGTCGCTCCGAAAGCGCGAGCACGGTGCGATGGCGGCCGCGGGCCTGCGCGGTCAGGCGCACAATCTCGGCCAGCGTAAGCACGTCCGGCCCCACCAGTTCGTACACCTGGCCGATGCTGCCAGCGTCGGTGAGCGCCCGGGCATAGGCTTCGGCGACATCCTCGACCCATACCGGCTGGAAGCGCGCATGCCCGCGCGCGACCGGCAGCACCGGCGCGGCACCGAGCAACTTGTCGAAGCGACAGAACAGCCCGTCGCCTGGGCCGGCGATCACCGAAGGGCGGAAGATCGTCCATTCCAGCCCCGAGCCGCGGACCTTGGCTTCGGCGCGCCCGCGCGATTGCAGGTAATGGCTTTCGCCGTGGCCGGCGTTGAGCGCGCTCATCTCCAGCAGTCGCTTCGTGCCGCTGGCTTTCATCGCCGCGATCACGGTTTCGGTGACGCCGACGAACACGCGTTCGAAGCCATCGCCACGGTCGCCCTTCTCGTTGAGGATGCCGGTGAGGTTGACCACCGCATCGGCATCCTCGAACACGTTGGCGAGGAACGCGGCGTCGTGCACGTCACCTTCGCGCACGCTGGCCTCGCGCGAGAGCGCGGCGCGCGTGTCCGCGGTCAGTCCACGGGTGACGACGGTGACGCGGTGGCCATCGCGCAGCACGCGCGGCACCAGGTGGCGCCCCACGAAACCGGTGCCGCCCAGGACCACGACGTGCTGTCTGCTCATCTTCGCGTTCTCGTTCTCTTGCCGGGCTTGGCCACGGGCGCCGGCGCCACGGCCGCCTCCGGCTCGGGGCACTCGAGGCGCTTGCGCGGGCCGTCGGTGATGCCGCGCAGGCGATCGCTGAGGGTGGCTGCGTCGCCGTTGAGCCGCCAGTCGTAGATTACGCTGAACGCCAGCACCCGGGCGACATATTCGCGTGTCTCCTTGTAGCTGATCGTCTCGATCCAGAAATCCGGATCCATGCCCGGCCGCTGCGCCTGCCAGCGGGCCAGCGGTGCGGGGCCGGCGTTGTAGCCGGCGATGGTGGTGTAAGGCTGGCCACCGTACTTGTCCATCAACTGGCGCAGGTACGCGGTGCCGATGGCGATGTTGGCGTCGGGGTCGTAAAGCATCTCCGGGCCGGTCCACGGCAGGCCGATGCGGGAGGCGACCGCGGCGCCCGTGGCGGGGATCACCTGCATCAGGCCCATCGCATTGGCCGATGAGCGCGCGGTCGGGTTGAAGATGCTCTCGGCGCGGATTTCCGCGGCCACCCAGGCGGGGTCCAGCTGCTGGCGGGTGGCCTCGCGGCGGATGGTGGCGTCGTGGTGCAGCGGGAAACGCAGGTGGTACAGGCGCAGTTCGTCGCGCTGCTTGCCCAGGTTGAACACCGCGCGATCGAACCAGCCGCTGGCCTGGGCTTCGGCCACCGCCATGCGCCGCTGCGTGTCGTCGAAGCGCGAGAGGGCGTCGTCCCACTCACGCTGCGCCCAGCCGGGGCGCCCCAGTCGATACAACGCCAGTGCGCGCACCAGCGCGGGGTCGCGTGCGACCTCTTTTCGGGCCGCCGGGTCGTCCTCGGGCGTGAGCGGGCACAGGGCATACGCTTGCCGGATGCGATCGGCAGCGAGGAAACCATGGAATTCAGGCTTGCGCGCCGCTTCGGCATACAGACGCCGGGCGGTGGCACGGTCGCCGGTCAGTTCGCTCAGGCGGGCCTCGAAGTACTGCCAGCGTGAATCACCGCGCTGCGCCGGCGGCATCAGGCGCAAGGCCGCCAGTGCGGCGGACCAGTCGGAGCGCGCCATTGCTTCGCGAACGCGCCATTCGTGCAGCCGCCCGTCATAGGCCTCGATCGGTACCGCGGCCAGGCGTCTGGCCGAGTCAGGGCCGTAGGAAGCCACCGTCCACAGGGCGATGGCATGCAGTACCTGCCCGCGCTCCTTCGCATCCAGCTGCAGCGTCGGCGCATGGGTGGCCAGTTGCGTTTCCGCGGCCTCGGGATTGTCCTTGGCCAGCCGGGCCAGACCCTGCACCACGACCCGTCGGCTGCGTTGGTTCTTCGGCCACGCCAGCGCGCGCTCGTGGGGCGCCTGCAGGAAAGCGGCGTAGTCCTCGGCCAGCGCGCGTTCCTCGGTGGGCAGGCCGAGTGCGGCGGCACGGATCACGCCCGGCTCGCCCGCCCCGATGGCGCGGTCGATTCGCTCCCAGCGCAGCGGCGACGGCAGGTCACCAGCGTCGGCCAGAACCGCCATCGGCGCGTCGCAGGCGGCTGGCAGCGACTTGCCCGCCTGCCGCCACATCGCCTGGGCGTCGGCGCGCCAGGCGGCATCAGCGTGGCCCAGTGCCTGCCGCGCCTTGAGATCCGCGCAACGCAGGTCATCGTCCGTGAACCCGGGCGTCCACGCGGTCGTGAACGCGATCCAGTCTTCGCGCCGCGCGGTGGCGGCCAGCCACGCCTCGCGGAACGCGGTGGCGACCCGTTGGCCCTGGTGGCGGCGCAGGAACGCCTGTGCGCGTGCGGGGTCCAGCGTGTCGATATCGCGACGCAGTGCCGCATGTTCGATCCAGCCCCACAGCGGGTCGCGTGCCAGGTCCGCGTACTGCGATGCGTCGAAGTCGCCCCGTTCGGCCGCTTCCAGGGCGGCGCGGACCCGGGTCAAACGGGCAGTGTCCGGGGACTGCGCGGCAGCGGTTCCGGTGGTCGTGGTCACAAGCGCCGATGGCCCGTTCATTGCCGGGCGTACAGGCTCGACAGCCATGGCAGCGGCGTTGGCGGAGGAGTTTGCGCGGACGCCGGCCGGCCTGGCGTCGACCGGTGCAGGCTGCGCGCATCCGGTGGTGGCAGACGCCGCCAGCAGCGACGCGATTACGATGGGGGTCGTTTTTTGTCGCATGGCCCGGACTATAGCCGAGTCAAAATGAACGACTTGAATGGCGTCGCACGCAATAACGGTGGCGCGCAAATGCAGGCTAAAACAGGAGAAGAGAGCGTGTCGATGGCGTGGTTGGCGTTTCTGGGGCTGGGAGCGATCGCAGGCGTGCTGGCCGGGTTGCTGGGCGTGGGCGGTGGCCTGGTGCTGGTCGCGGCGCTGGCGTGGATGCTGCCGCTGCTGGGGGTGCCGCAGGACGCGGCGATGCACGCGGCGCTTGCGAGTTCGCTGGCCAGCATCGTCCTCACCGCCGCTGCCTCGGCGCGGGCACACGCCCGGCGCGGCAGCGTGATGTGGCCCACGGTGCGCTGGATGGTGCCGGGCTTGCTGGTGGGCGGCTGGGCGGGTGCCGCGTTTGCCATCCACCTGCCGGGCGACTGGTTGCGCTGGCTGGTCGCGGGCTACTGCTTCCTGGCCGCCGCGCAGCTGCTGTTGGGACGGCGCACGCCCGCCGATGCACACACTCGGCCGGCGCCGTGCGGCCCGGGCATGAGCGCGGCCGGCGTGGGCATCGGCGCGGTTTCGGCGGTGGTGGGCATCGGCGGCGGCAGCATGACCGTACCGTTGCTGGTGGCGCGTGGCGTTGCCCCGGTGCGTGCGGTGGGTACGTCGTCGGCCTGTGGGGTAGCCATCGGGCTGGCCAGCGCTGCCGGCTATGCCTTGCAGGCACCTGCCGGGGCCTTGCCGGCGCACGCCATCGGTTACGTGTATCTGCCGGCGGCCATCGGCGTGGCCATCGCCTCGGTGTTCGCAGCGCCCTATGGCACGCGACTGGCGCACCGGCTTTCGGGGGAGACGCTGAAGCGTGTGTTTGCCGGGTTCCTGGTGCTGGTCGGGAGCAGCCTGTTATTGGGCGGGTGAGGCCCGCGACGGTCTGCCGGCCGCGATCCCGGTTTCACGGGGCCCGACGCTGAACGGGGCGTCATCGGGTCGTCGGCATCTGATTTCGGGTATTCATGCTGCTCCGGCCCAATCCTTTGCCGCTTGTGGTGGGTTCACAATTTGTTTACAACCCGGTTACGCCTTGGAACAGGGGCCGGGCGGCCGTGGGTTGTTTCATCACTTTAGGGAGAAAAGTCGATGCAAGCGTTGCGCCGCAAGACCCTGGCGAAAGCCATCCAGTTGTCCATGCTGATCGCCCTGCCCGGCGTCGTTGCCGCACAGGAAGCCGAGTCGTCGCAGGCGACCACCCTCGATTCGGTGCGCGTGACCGGTACCCGCATCAAGAAGGCCGAGGTCGAAAGCCAGGTGCCGGTGCAGACGCTCTCGCGCGACGACATCGACCGCACCGGCCTGACCTCGCTGGGCGACATCGTGCAGAGCCTGACCGGTGCCGGTTCGGCGCTGAACACCAAGTTCAACTCGTCCGGCAACTTCGGCTTCTCGCCCAACGGTGACGGCGTGGGCGCGGGCTCGGCGCAGGTCGACCTGCGCCACCTGGGCCCCAAGCGCGTGCTGGTCCTGGTGGATGGCGTGCGCTGGATCAACGAATCCTCCGCCTCGGGCGTGGGTGCGGCCACCGACCTCAACACCATCCCGCTGGCGCTGGTGGAGCGCATCGAAGTGCTGGAGGATGGCGCATCCTCGCTGTACGGCTCCGACGCGATCGCCGGCGTGGTCAACATCATCACCCGCCGCAACTTCGAAGGCGGCCAGGTCACCGTCAACGCCGGCCAGTACGGTGAAGGCGACGGCGCCTTGGCAGTGTCGACCTGGCGTGGGGCACCAGCACCGAGCGCGCCAACTTCTTTATCGGCGCGAGTTACGTCAACCAGGACCCGATCTATTCCAACACCCGCGAGCAGTCCAGCTTCCCGACACCCGGAACCGGACTGACCTTTGGCAGCTCGGCCACGCCCAACGGTCGCTTCGTGTTCCTGCCGGGCGTGCCCAGCACCGCCTGCCCGGCGGTGGACCTGGACGACAACCCTGCCACACCGGACGTGCCGTTCTGCAACATCACCACGCCCAATGGCTCCACGTTCTCGCCAACGCCGGGCTACCCGGGTGATTTCATCCCGTTCCGCACCGCGAACCGCTTCAACTTCTCGCAATACAACATGCTGCTGACGCCGTCGGAGCGCACCGGCGTGTTCGGGCAGTTCCGCTACTACTTCAGCGACAACGTGCATGCCTACGCCAAGGCGCTGTACAACCGCCGCGAGTCGACCAACCAGGCCGCGCCGGAGCCGATCTTCCTCGGTGGCGATGCCGGCACCGGCAACCCGTACGCGGATGGCATCTTCATCCCCGCCTCGCACGTCTACAACCCGTTCGGCATCGACCTGGACTCCAGTTCCAACCTGATCATGATCGGTCGCCGCCCGGTCGAAGGCGGCCCGCGCATCTTCGAACAGAAGGTGGACACCCAGTACTTCGCCGCGGGCATGGAAGGCAGCTTCGATGCCGGCGAGAAGACCTGGTTCTGGGACGTCAACGTCGCCGCCAGCAAGAACGAGGCGGAGCAGACCAACTTCGGCTCGTACAACATCCGCAACGTCGCGCTGGCGCTGGGTGACACCGACACCTCCGGGGCCACCTGCGCGACCACGCCGGGCTGCGTGCCGCTGAACCTCTTTGGAGGCCCGGGCACGATCACGCGCGAGATGCTGGCATGGATCCAGCCGGTGGTGCGCGACCGCAGCGAGCAGACGCTGCAGCTGGCCACGGCCAACATCTCCGGCGACCTGTTCGAGATGTGGGCCGGGCCATTGTCGTTCGCCGCGGGCCTGGAGCACCGCCGCTACGAGGGTGAATACATTCCGGACCCGATCAACTACGTGACCATGACCCGTCCGGACGGCAGTACCGTGGTCGAAAGCCACTACAACGGCGTGCCGTCGCTGCCGACCTCGGGCGAGTATGACGTGAGCGAGGCATACGTCGAGTTTGCCGTGCCGCTGATGCGCGACACCGCGTTCGGCAAGAGCCTGGACCTGAGCCTGGCCGGCCGCTATTCGGATTACTCCACCTTCGGCGGCCAGTTCACGCCGAAGTTCGGCCTGCGCTGGCAGGTGGCCGACGAACTGCTGTTGCGCGCCACCTACGCCGAAGGCTTCCGCGCGCCGTCGATCGGCGAACTGTACGGCTCGGCCAGCCGTGCCGACCTGCAGATCGACGACCCGTGCCTGATCGGCCTGGATGGCTCGGCGCCGACCGGCAACATCGCCAACTGCCGCGCGCTGGGCGTGCCGGCCGGCGCCAGCCAGTCCAACAGCCAGATCTCGGTCACCACCGGCGGCAACCCGGACCTGGATCCGGAGACCGCGCGCAGCTTCACCGCGGGCCTGGTGTTCAGCCCGTCCTTCGCCAGCGACGCGGCGTGGTCCGAGCGGCTGGACATCGAGCTGACCTACTACCGCCACTCGCTGGAAGGCGCGGTACAGGCCATCGACGCGCAGACCCAGCTGGACCTGTGCGTGGAGACGATGGATCCGCTGTACTGCAACGGCATCACCCGCGCACCCAACGTGGGCAGCATCAACAGCTTCAACAACCGCCTGACCAACCTCGGCTCGATCAAGACCGATGGCTGGGACTTCGACGTGTTCTGGACGTTGCCGGAAACTTCGCTGGGCAACTTCAAGCTGGCGTGGCAGAACACGTTCGTCGGTCGCTACGAGGCGATCGGCGCCGCGGGCCAGGTGCAGCCGCGCGCGGTGGGCGTGGAAGTCACCGACAGCGCGATCCCGGAGTGGACCTCCAACACCTCGCTGGAGTGGAGCAAGAACGCATGGTCCGCGTCGTGGACCATGCGCCACATCTCCGAGCTCACCGAGGATTGTGGCGATGCCGCGTCCTTCCCGATCTGCAGCGATGGTGCCATCGTCGGCCAGGACGACGACGGGAACGACATCTGGGCTGGCACCAACCATCTCGAGGCGATTACCTACCACGACGTGCAGGTGGGCTACCGCTTCGACTGGATGAAGGGCCTGCAGCTGACCCTGGGCGCCAAGAACGTGTTCGACAAGGATCCGCCGATCTGCCTGTCGTGCTCGCTCAACGGCTACGACGCTTCCACCTACGACATCCCGGGTGGCCGCTACTTCTACGTGCGTGCCGACCTGCGGTTCTGATCGGTTGAAAGCGTGAACACGCAACGGCCGGGGAGCGATCCCCGGCCGTTCTGCTTCATGGCGTGTCTTGATGGTGCGTGCGGAGCGCCGCGAAGATCAGGCCGGCAAGAAGCGCGTGCGCGACGTGCATCCCGATCAGGCCAACGCCTGCTCCGGTACGTCGAGGTTGACCGACAATGCCAGGTGGTCGGAGAACGCCGCGGGCAGCGCCTGTGGCTCGCTGCAACGCAGGCCGTCACCCACCAGGATGTGGTCGATGGCGCGCTGCGGGCTCCAGCTGGGGAAGGTGGGCGTGTCGTGGTCCGGCGGCTGCAGTCGGGTGCGTTTGAACAACTGCTGCATCTCGGGGCGGTCGATGGGGCAGTTGAAGTCGCCCATCAGCACCGCGTTCGGGTGCCCGTGAAGCAGTTCGGCGATGAACGACAGCTGCGAGGCGCGCGAGGTCGCGCCCAGCGACAGGTGCGCCACCGCGACCATCAGTGAGTCGGCCTCGTTGCCGAAGCGTGCGACCAGCACGCCGCGGCCACCGAGGCGGCCGGGCAGGCTGTGGTCCAGCACTTCGCGCGGTTCAAGCTTGGCCAGCAGGCCGTTGGCGCTGGATGCCACGCCTCCGACGCGACGGTTGGGCTGGTGGCTCCAGTAATCGAAGCCACCGCGCTCGGCCAGGTAATGGGTCTGGTTGGTGAAACCCGAACGCAGGCTGCCGGGGTCACTCTCGTTCAACCCGACGATGTCGAACTGGCCGGCGAGCTGGGCGATGGTGTCCAGGCTGCCGCGCTTGTTGCCTGCCGGCAACACGTGCGACCAGCTGCGCGCGACGTAGTCGTGGTAGCCGCGCGTGCTGGAACCCGCCTGGATGTTGGCGCTGAGCAGCCGCAGCCGTCGCGTCTTCCTGCCAGGCGAGGTCATGCCAACGTCTCCGCCGTGATCAGCCGCCGGTGCCGGTGGCCGGTGCGGCCGCTGCAGGCGCCGAGGTCGCGCGTTCCTGGGCGATCAGGTGGTCGGCGATGCGCAGCACGTCCTCGAAGCCCTGGCCGCCGGTGATGCGGTACTTGCCGTTGATGACCAGGGTCGGGGTGCCCTCCACGCCGCTGCGCACCAGGAACTGCTCGGCGCGCTTGAGCTTGCCGGCAACCGCGAAGCTGGACATGGTGCTGGCGAAGGCCTTCGCATCGGCGCCGTACTTGGCGTAGAAGGCGCCGATCTGCTCGTCGGTCACGCCCTGCACCGGCAGCGTGCGCTCGATGTGGATGGCACGGAACATGGCGTCGTGGGTCTTGCCGACCAGACCCATGCCTTCGGCGGTGTAGTAGGCCTTGGCGTACGGCATCCAGTAGCCGCCGAACGGCGCGGCCACCGGCACGAAGTTCACGTCGGCCGGCAGCTTGGCCTTCCACGCCGTGACCACCGGCTCAAAGCTGGCGCAGTGCGGGCAGGTGTAGCCGAACGCTTCGGCCACTTCGATCTTGCCGGTGCCCGGCTGGAACGGCTGGCCGCCCGCGATCTCCACGTAGTCGGTGCCCAGCACCGGCGCCGGGCCTTGCGGCGGCACGATAGGGTTGTTGTTCGGCGCGCTTTCTGTGGCGGCGGCCGGCGTGGCTGCTTCGGTCGCGGCCGGCGTGGGGGTGGCCGCCGGGGTCGTCTCCGCCACCGGGGCGGCCGGTGCCGGGGCTTCCTGCTTGCCGCAGGCAGCCAGGGTCAGGGCGGTGAACAGGATCAGGGTCAGGCGTGAAGTCATTGCATCGATTCCACTGGAGGAAAGGGAGCGCGAGAGGCGTCTTCGGCATTATGCGGCAGCGCGCCCTGTCGGGCAGGCCGCGTCGTCGTCAGCGCTTGGCACGGGCGGTGGGACGCCCTGCCGCACGCTCCTGCGCGATGAGCCGGTCGACGATGCGCAGGCGATCGGCGAAGTTCTGGCCGCCGATCACGCGGTACTTGCCGTTGACCACCAGCGTGGGCGTGCCATCCACGCCGCTGCGCATGATGAAGTCGCGGGCGCGTTGCATGTCGGCGCCCACTTCGGCGCTGTTGAACAGGTCGATGAAGCGGGTCCGGTCCACGCCGCGCCCGGCATAGAAAGTGGCGATCTCGTCGGCGGTGGCGTTGCCCAGCGGCAGGCTGCCGTCCTCGTGCAGCGCGCGGAACATGGCCGTGTGGGTCTGGCCGGCAACGCCCAGACGCTGCGCTGCGTAGAAGGCGCGCGCGTAAGGCATCCAGCTTCCGCCAAACGGTGCGGCGACCAGCGCCACGCTGACGTCCTTGGGCTGGCGAGCCTTCCAGGCCGCGAACGCGGGTTCGAAGTGTGCGCAGTGCGGGCAGGTGTAGCCAAAGACCTCGGCGACCTCGACCTTGCCGGTCACCGGTTGATAGGCGGCGCCACCTTCGATCAGTTCGTAGTCCACGCCGGCGACGAGCGCGGTCGGGGCCTTGGCCGCGGGCGTGGCGGCAACGGCACTGGCCAGCGGCAGCGTGATGGCGAGCAGGGCGGACAGGGCCAGCGTGGTCAGGAGCGAGGGGCGGTGTGGGGTCATCGGTCAGTCGGGTCTGGTGGCCCGCGCGATTGCGGTGGGTGGTGGAAAAAGGGGCGCCCGGAAACAGAAACGCCGACCGCTAGGATAGCGGTCGGCGTCCTGAATGCAGCGTTGGCGGGTGTGACCGCGGTCGCTACGTGAAGTTCAACCGCCCAGCGGACGCGAGCTGCTGTCGGTCTGCTCGGTGGTGTCCTCGGCCGCGTCCGCGGCGGGCGCCTCCGGGGTGGCGGGAGCGGCGGGCAGCGCGGCCGGAGCCGGCGCGGTCGACGCGATGTCGTCACGCCGCGCGTGCAGGCCCTGCAGGTAGCTGGACAGCGAGGTGATCTCCTCGTCGGTCAGCTGCTTGGCCACGGTGGCCATCACGTTGAACAGGTGCGGGTCGCGCTGGGTGGTGGTGCCGGTGCGGTACTCCTCCAGGCGGCGCTTGCTGTAGTCGGCCGTCTGGCCGGCCACGCGCGGGTACGCCGGGCCGGGGTTGCCGGCGCCGGTCGGACCGTGGCACGCCATGCACGCCGGGACGCCGCGGGCCTTGTCGCCCGACAGGAACAGCTGCTGGCCCACTTCGAAGAACTTCTTGCCGGCGTTGGGGCCGGTGGCGATGGCGGTGTCGTCGGCGATGCCGGCGCCGGACTTCTGCGCGGCGAAGTGCGCGCCTACGTCGCGCGCGTCCTGCGCGGTCAGCATGGAGGCGAACGGCATCATCACCGCGGCCATGCCGCCGCTGCGCTCGCCGCTCTTGAACAGCGCCAGCTGCTGGGCGATGTAGCGCTCGCTCTGGCCGGCCAGGCGCGGGTACTGCGGGTCGGTCGGGTTGCCGTCCAGGCCGTGGCAGGCGGCGCAGGTGCCGGCCTTGGCGGCGCCGGCCTTGGCATCGCCCCACACCGTCTTCTCCGGCTTGGCGTCCAGCGGGGCGGTCTGCACCTGCGCGGTCGGCTCGACCGGGGTGACCGTGGTCTGGGCATAGGCGACGGCGGCAGCCGCGAAGGCGACGAGGCCGACAATGCCGAGGACGCGGGCTTGGCTCATTAGGCTGGGCTCCGGAAAATCTGGTGTGTAGACAGGCAAGCGGGCGGCACCACAAGCGGTGCCGGAACCGCGGAATTATCGTCGGCGGCCGCGGTGGGGTCAACGCGGCGGCGGTTGAAGCCGCGAACCACGCCACTTTCCGCTCTGTTTGCCCCGAACGGCGCCTTCCCGGGCGGGGGGCGACCGAGGCGGGCGGCGGGCCGTGGGGCCGTGCTCGCGTGCCAGAGGGGCGGTGCGCTGCTGGGTCTGGCGGTAGGGCCAGGCAGGTCGCTAGCGCAGTAGAACCGAGTCGACCATACGCAAGTGCTGTATTTCGGCTGGAGTACGTAAGGCCGTGCGATCCTAGCCGGATGTCCAATCCCCTTGCCCGCGCCAGATACCTGCTGGCCGCCCACAACCCGCGCCAGTTGCCGCCCGACGGCGGTTTCGAGGTGGCCTTCGCCGGCCGCTCCAACGCGGGCAAGTCCACCGCGCTGAACGCGATCTGCAACCAGAACGCGTTGGCCCGCGTGTCCAAGACCCCGGGGCGCACCCAGCAGCTGGTGTTCTTCGACATCCCGCCGACCACCGACCGCTTCCTGGTCGACCTGCCGGGCTACGGCTACGCCAAGGTGCCCAAGGACCTGCAGGCGCACTGGCAGGCGTTCATCCAGCAGTACTTCGAAACCCGCCAGGCCCTGCGCGGCCTGGTGGTGGTGATGGACATCCGTCATCCGCTCAAGGACTACGATCTGCAGATGCTGGGCTACGCAGTGCGGCGCGGCCTGCCGGCGCACGCACTGCTGACCAAGGCCGACAAGCTCAGCCGCAGCCAGCAGATGCAGTCGCTGGCCGCGGTCAAGCGCGAGCTGTCATCGCAGTTCGCCGACAGCGTCAGCGTGCAGGTGTTCTCGGGCGAGTCCAAGCTGGGCGTGGACGAGGTGCGCGCGGTGATTGGTGACTGGCTGGAAATGGGCGGTGCCGCGGCTGTTGCCGATACTCCCTGATGCCCTGACACACTCGGCCATTTGCCCATAAAGGTGGCAATGCGCATGCTGGCAGCGTTGGTGATCGGTGACGACCGGGTGAGCTCCGGCGTCGACCAGAAACTGGATCCGGCCGTGCGGGTATCGCGCGCCGGCCACCCCTTGTCGGGGCGTTTTATTGCAAATGCGAATCGATCTCAATAACATGCGCGGCGTTGACTGCCGCATATCCGACGGCAGCGTTTTCCTGGACTCTCCATGCTGCCGTATCGCAAAGCCCCTCTCGTGCTGGCATTGGGCGCCGCACTGGCCTTGACCCACCCCGTTGTTGCCCTGGCCCAGGACGCCCCCGCCACGGAGGCTGACGGGGCGCCCCTGCCGGTGGACGGCGCGGACGCGCCTTCCGCCACCACGCTGGACCGCGTGGTGGTCACCGCCACCCGTGGCAGCAAGGCCATCGACAGGATTCCCGGCGCGGTGAGCGTGATCACCCGCACCGACCTGGACGAGCAGTTGCGCGTGGTCGAGGACCTGAGCGAAGTGCTGGCCACGCAGGTACCGGGCTACGCACCATCGCGCGGCAAGATGACCAGCTTTGGCGAATCGATGCGCGGGCGCACGCCGCTGGTCCTGTTCGACGGCATCCCGCAGAGCAACCCGCTGCGCAACGGCGCGCGCGAAGGCTATTTCGCCGACCCGGCGGTGATCGAGCGGGTGGAAGTGGTCAGCGGTGCGTCGGCCGTGCAGGGCCTCGGCGCGACCGGCGGCATCATCAACTACATTTCGCGCACGCCGCGCACCGAGGGGACGCGGCACACCTTCGACCTGAAATACGGCACCCAGTTCGAAAGCGATGACGCATTCGAGAAGGGCGGCTACCTGCTGGAGCACAAGCAGGGCGCGTTCGATGCGCTGGGCTACATGGGCTGGGCCGCGCGCGGCGTGGGCGTGGACGGCGAGGGTCGCCGGCTCGGCATCGAGGGCACGCAGGGCGATACGCAGGACTCGATTGCGCGCGACGTGTTCATCAAGCTTGGCTACGACTTCGCTGAGACCCAGCGCCTGCAACTGACCTACAACAAGTTCCGCATGGCGGGCGATGCCGACTGGCGCGCGGTCGCGGGTGACCGCGACGCCGGCATCCCGACCAGCGCCGAGCGTGGCATGCCGGTGGGCGAGCCGCCGCGCAACAAGGCGCGGACCGCGTCGCTGGAATGGTCGGACGCCGATCTGGCCGGGGGTGCCGCACTGGTGCAGGTGTACAAGCAGGACTTCGCGGCGACCTATGGCGCGGGCGCCTTTGCCAATTTCCAGGATGTGTCCATCGCACCGATCGGGACGCTGCTCGACCAGTCCGAGGTGGTCGCTGACAAGGCGGGCCTGCGCAGCAGTTGGGTGCGCCCCGGTTTCCTGGCCGATAGCCTGGAGCTGACCACCGGCCTGGACTGGCTGTCGGATACCTCGTACCAGCAACTCGCGCTGACCGGCCGCCTGTGGGTGCCGGAACTGGAGTTCGAGAGCTGGGCGCCGTTCGCGCAGATGGAATGGGAGCAGGGCCCGGTGACGGTGCGCGGCGGCGTGCGCCGCGAGCACGCCACGCTCAACGTGGATACCTACACCACGCTGGCCACGTACGGCAGCCGGGTGGTGGAAGGCGGCCAGCGTTCCTACACGCAGTGGGTCAAGAACCTCGGCGCGGTGTGGCGCTTCGCCGAGGGCTGGTCGGCCTTCGCGTCGTACAACGAGGGCTTTGGCCTGCCGGATGTCGGCCTGGTGCTGCGCGCGGTGAACCGGGATGGGCAGTCGGTCGACAAGCTCGTCGCGCTCGAGCCGGTCGTCACCGACAACCGCGAGGTCGGGCTGACATGGGCCGGGGCACAGGGCAGCTTCACTTCGTCGTACTACGACTCGCGCAGTGAGCTGGGCAGCCAGGTGCGCGTGGACCGTGTCACCGGACTGGGGTCGATCACCCGCACCCCGGTGCATGTGAAGGGCTTCGAGTTTGCCGGTGAGTGGCGTCCGCATGCGGACTGGCGCGTGTCGGGCACCTACGCCCGCACCCGTGGCAAAACCGCGGTGGGCGAGGGGTTGCCGCTTGATCTCGAGTTGGGTGCCCGTACCCAGGGTCCGGACAAGGCGTTGTTGGCCGTGCGCTGGACCCCGACCGAAGCGTTGAGCCTGCGCCTGCAGGGCGCGCGTTACCTGTCGCGCGACATCAACGAGGGGCGCAACACCGGCACCACCATCTACGAGGAGCACTTCGAGGGCTACACGCTGGTGGACTTCGGTGCAGGCTGGGAAACGCGCGTGGGTGAGTTCTCGTTTGGCATCGAGAACCTGCTCGATCGCCAGTATGTGGGCTATTACCCGCAATCGCAGCCCAACCCGGACGACCTGAACTACTTCGCCGGCCGTGGTCGCACGTTCACCGTCGGCTGGCGTCGCAGCTTCGACTGAGTACCTACGTGGGAAGGCGCGCGCACCTGGAGTGGCGTCCACTGGCGATGCGCCTGCATCGCTGGGTGGCGCTGGTGTTGGGCACCTGGTTCGCGCTGCTCGGCCTGACCGGGACGGTGCTGGTGTGGCACGGTGAACTGGACCGTGCGTTGAACCCGCAGTGGTTTGCACCACGTGCGGCGTGCGCCGACGTGGAGCGACCGGTGGTCGGGGCCTTGGCCGTGCTGGCGCGCGACGGAGACGGCGCGGTGGCGACGCAGGTGATGGCGCCTGCCGTACCCGGTGCGGCCCACGTGGTATGGAGCAAGACGGCCGATGGCGCGCGCCTCCAGCATTTCGTCGACGTGGGCTGCGACGCGTACCTGGGGCGGCGCGAATGGGGCGCCCTGCGCATGGATCGTGCGCATGCGGTGCCGGCGCTGTACGAGCTGCATCGTTCCCTGCTGTCGGGTGAGGTGGGGCACGCGCTGGTGGGCCTGGCCGGGCTGGCGCTGCTGTTCGTGGCGGTCAGTGGCGCGATGACGGCGTGGCCGCGACATGCCACGCGCGAGGCGTGGAAGCGCGCGCTGACGGTCAAACGTGGCGCGGCACCGCGCCGCCGCTATTACGACCTGCACCGGGCCGGTGGGCTGTGGCTGCTGGCGTTCCTGCTGTTGATGGCGGTGAGCGGCGCTTACCTGTGCTTCCCGAAGCAGGGCCGCGCGGTGGTGGCGGCGGTGCTGCCATCGCCGTCATCGCAGTCGCAATCGTCGCGGGGCGCCCCGACGAATTCGCAGCGCCCGTGCGGTCACGTTGATGGCCAGTTTTCGCCCGATGCGCTGGTCACCTGCGCCGAGCAGCTGTGGCCGTCCGCAACCTGGAGTCGCGTGGGCTTGCCAGCACGCGACGGGGATCCATTCGAAGTCCGGCTGCTGCAGGCCGGTGAACCGCGCATGGATACCGGCGATACCCGGGTGCGCGTGCACGCCGATGGCCGCATCGCCGAAGTGCGTGATCCACTCAACGCGCCGGCGGGCGACACCCTGATCGCCTGGCTGTTTCCCCTGCACAGCGGCGAAGCACTGGGTATGGCGGGGCGCATGCTCTGGACCTTGTTCGGGTTGCTGCCGGGGTTGCTGTTCGCGACCGGCGCCTGGCTGTGGTGGCAACGGCGCCAGGCACGTTCGCGGCGTCCGGCACACTGACGCCATGCGCGGTGGCGGCGCTTCGCCGGCGAGGCAGGTGCCAGCGTCGTCCGCGGCATTGCCATCGCGATGGGGCGCCCGCGCGGCAGGGGACGACTGCAAGCGGTAGCGTACCAGAGCGTTTCATGGCGGAGGTTGTGCGGGGCAAGCGCCCGGCTACACTGCCAAGGTCTTGCGATTGCCGGCGACGGGCCGCATATCGCCTGCCCAATATCCCCAACGAGGTGTCCGTGTCCGGTCCGAGTCAGGTCAAGGATGTCCCCATCGGCACCGGTGCCGACGGCCGCGCCCAGCTCATCGATTACCTCGCCAGCGGCGTGCGCCCGCCCGAGGACTGGAAGATCGGCACCGAGCACGAGAAGTTCGGCTTCCGCACCGACGACCTGCGTCCGCCCACGTTCGACGGCGAACGCGGCATCGAGGCGTTGCTCAAGGGCCTGGTCCGCTTCGGCTGGGAGCCGGTGGAGGAGCACGGCCGGGTCATCGCCCTGGTCCGAGATGGCGCGTCGGTGTCGCTGGAGCCGGCCGGGCAGCTGGAGCTGTCGGGTGCGCCGCTGGCCAACCTGCACGAGACCTGCTGCGAAACCTCCACCCATTTGCAGGAGGTGCGCGCGGTGGCCGAGCCGATGGGGCTGGGCTTCCTGGGCATGGGCTTCCAGCCCAAGTGGCGGCGCGATGAGATGCCATGGATGCCCAAGGGCCGCTACAAGATCATGCGCGAGTACATGCCCAAGGTCGGCTCGCTCGGCCTGGACATGATGACCCGCACCAGCACCGTGCAGGTCAACCTCGACGTCGGTTCCGAGGCCGACATGGTGAAGAAGTTCCGCGTGTCGCTGGCGCTGCAGCCGATCGCCACCGCGCTGTTCGCCGATTCACCGTTCACCGAGGGCCGGCCCAACGGTTACCTGAGCTACCGCTCGCACATCTGGACCGATACCGACAACGACCGCACCGGCCTGCTTGACTTCGTGTTCGAGGACGGCTTCGGCTACGAGCGCTACACCGATTACCTGCTCGACGTGCCGATGTACTTCGTCTACCGCGATGGCCAGTACATCGATGCCTCGGGCCAGTCGTTCCGCGATTACATGGATGGCCGCCTGCCGGCGTTCCCGGGGCATCGGCCCACGCTGCAGGACTGGGCCGATCACAGCACCACCGCCTTCCCCGAGGTGCGGCTGAAGAAGTACCTGGAAATGCGCGGTGCCGACTCCGGCCCGTGGAACCGCATCTGCGCGTTGCCGGCGTTCTGGGTGGGCCTGCTGTACGACGATGCCGCGCTGGATGCAGCCTGGGACCTGGTCAAGGACTTCAGCCTGGCCGAGCGCCATGCGCTGCGTGACGGCGTGCCGCGGCACGCGCTCAAGTTGCCGTTCCGCGATGGCACCGTGCTCGACCTGGCACGCCGCGCGCTGGAGATCTCGGCGCATGGCCTGGCCCGGCGCGCGTGCCGGAACCGCAACGGCGCGGACGAGTCGATCTACCTCGAGCCGCTGATGGAGTTCGTCGACGCCGGCATCACCCCGGCCGAGCGCAAGCTGGCGCTGTTCCACGGCGAGTGGCAGGGCGACATCGACCGGGTGTTCCGCGCGTTCGCGTACTGACGGATTGGCGCGGGTACGGCGCCAACCACCGGCAGTGCGTGCGTGACGCGAGTGCCTGTCCTCGATGCGCATTGCCGGCCCGGGTGGTAGCCGGCAAAGGCGCGGTGCCGAACGCGGCGATGATGGCCGCGCCATGCGGTCGGAAGTTGCAGCCGATACTGTTGCGCCACGCGCGCGTGGCTGGGGCCACAATGCAGGGACTTCCCCGATAGCCGGCCTCCCCGTGCCCCTGCCCCCTGCTGCCACCCTCGCCGACGAACCGCTGCGCACCGTGGCCTTCGCCCCCACCGACGGGCTGCTGCGCGAAGACGTGAAAGCGCTCGGGGGCCTGGTCGGCGAGATCCTGGCCGAACAGTGTGGGCAGGACTTCCTGGACGAAGTGGAGGCATTGCGCCGCAGCGCGATCCGGCGCCGCGAGCAGCAGGCACCCGTGGCCGAACTGGCCGAGGCCCTGGCCGGTATCGAAACCCGGCACGCGGCGGATCTGGTGCGCGCGTTCGCCACCTATTTCCAGGCGGTGAACCTGGCCGAGCGCGTGCACCGCATCCGCCGCCGCCGCGACCATGAGCGCAGCGGCGACGGGGCGCAACCCGGCGGCCTGTTGGCCGTGCTGGGCGAACTGGCGCGCGAAGGCGTCGGCGTGGAGGAGGTGGCAGCGCTGTTGCCGCGGCTGCGGATCGAGCCGGTGTTCACCGCGCACCCCACCGAGGCCGTGCGCCGTGTGCTGCTGGAGAAGGAGCGCGTGATCGTGCGTTGCCTGATCGACGACGTCGATCGCGGGCGCACGCCGGTGGAACGCCGCGTGGACCGCGAACGCATCCGGATGGCGCTGGCCGCCAGCTGGCAGACCGCCGAGGCGCCGCCGGTGAAGCCGAGCGTCACCGACGAGTTCGAGCACGTCAGCTACTACCTGTCCGAGGTGCTGTACCGGGTGCTGCCGGTGTATTGCGAAGTGTTCGAAGAGGCGTTGCGCGCGCATTTCCCCGGCGCGCCGCCGCTGCCGCCAGTACTGGGCTTCGGCACCTGGGTGGGGGGCGACATGGACGGCAACCCCAACGTGGGCGCGGGCACGATTGCCGCCACGCTCGACGGGCAGCGTGCGCTGGTGCTGGCGGCGTACCGCCGCGACCTGGCCGCCCTGGCCGAGACGCTCAGCCAGTCGCTGTCGCGGGTCACGGTGTCGGATGCGGTGGTGCGGCAGGTGGCGGCCTACCGAACGCTGCTGCCCACTGGCGCCGCCAAACTGCACCCGCGCCATGCGGACATGCCGTACCGCAACCTGCTCACGCTGATGAGCGAGCGGTTGTGGGCCAACTCGCACCATGACCGCGAGGGTTATCCGGACGCGGAGACGTTGCTGGCCGACCTGGACCTGATTGCCGACAGCCTGCGCGCGCATGGCGGTATACATGCCGGTGCGCACGCGGTGCAGCGCGTGCGCCGGCGCGTCGAATGCTTCGGCTTCCACCTGGCCACGCTGGACCTGCGGCAGGATTCCGGCACCCACGATGCCGCGCTGGCCGCGCTGCTGGATGACGACGGCTGGAGTGCGCGCACGCCCGGGGAGCGGGCGCTGCGCCTGCATGCACTGCTGGGAACCTCGTCGCCAAAGGTGCCGAATCCCGATGCCGCGGCCGCAGCCGATACCCTGGCGGTGTTCCGCACCGTGGCCGCGCTGCGGCCGCGCTACGGCGCCCGCGCCTTCGGCCCCTACATCATCAGCATGAGCCGCACTGCGGCCGACGCGTTGGCCGTGCTGGCTTTGGCGCGGGTGGCCGAATGCGTGGACGCGGCGGGCAACGTGCCGCTGGACGTGGCCCCGCTGTTCGAGACCGTGGACGACCTGGACGCGTCGGAGGCCACCCTGCGCGCGCTGTTTGCCGATCCGGTGTATCGCGCGCACCTGGCCGCGCGCGACAACCGCCAGCTGGTCATGCTGGGCTATTCCGACAGCGCCAAGGACGGTGGGGCCGTGGCATCGCGCTGGGCGCTGCAACAGACGCAGATCGCCCTGACCCAGCTGGCACGCGACAGCGGTGTGCACATCGCGTTCTTCCATGGGCGGGGCGGCTCGGTCAGCCGGGGCGGCGGCAAGACCGAGCGCGCGGTGATCGCCGCGCCGCGCGGTTCGGTGGACGGCTACCTGCGCCTGACCGAACAGGGCGAAGTGATCCACCGCAGGTACGGCATCCGTGCGCTGGCGTTGCGCAACCTGGAGCAGGCGACCGGGGGCGTGCTGCGCGCGACGTTGCGGCCACGGCCACCAGAACCGCGGGAAGGCGCGTGGCGGGCGATAGCCGCGGAACTGGCCCGGGATTCGCGTGCGCACTACCGCGCGCTGGCGCACGACGATGCGCTGTTCCCGGCGTACTTCCGCGCCGCGACGCCGATCGACGTGATCGAGCGGCTGCGCATCGGCTCGCGCCCCAGCAAGCGCGCGGGCAGCGGCGACATCGGTTCGCTGCGGGCCATTCCCTGGGTATTCGCCTGGTCGCAGAACCGCGCGGGCTTGACCGCGTGGTACGGCGTGGGCACCGCGCTGGAGCGCGCGCTGGCCCGCCACGGCCGCGAAGCACTGATGGAGATGGCGCGAGACTGGCCGTTCTTTGGCACGCTGGTGGACGACATGGAGATGGTGCTGGCCAAGTCCGACCCGGACATCTTCGAGCGCTATTCGCGGTTGGCGCGGGAGTTGCCCGAGGGTGACCTGCATGCCCGTTTCCACCCCGGCATCGCCGCCGAGTTCGAACGCACGCGGGTGGCCGTGCTGGCCATCAAGAATGAGGGCGAACTGCTCAACGGCGACCAGCGGCTGCAGCAGTCGATCCGGCTGCGCAATCCCTACGTCGACCCGATCAGCCTGCTGCAGGTGGAACTGCTGGCACGCTGGCGTGCGGCGGGTCGCGCGGAAGACGACCTGTTCAACGCGCTGGTCGCCACGGTCAACGGGATTGCCGCCGGGGTGCAGAACACCGGCTGACGGGTATACTATCCCCCAGTATCGGATAGCCCCGCGGCGGGAGGCCGTCGTGCCCCATTCCCCCCACGAGAAGAAGCGGGTGCTGACCCGCGTGCGCCGCATCAAGGGCCAACTCGAAGCGCTGGAGCGCGCGCTGGAGGCCGGTGCCGAGTGCGCGCCCGTGCTGCAGCAGATCGCGGCCGTGCGCGGCGCCATCAACGGCTTGATGTCGGAAGTGATGGAAGCGCACATCCGCGAAGGCTTTGGCGAGCCCGCCGGTTCCGATCGAGAACGTGCCGCGCGTGTCGCGGAACTCGCCGGCCTGGTGCGTTCGTACCTCAAGTAAACCCGCGTTGCGCCCCCCACAGGAGACCCTTCCCCATGAAAAGCCGAGCCGCCGTAGCCTTCGCCGCAGGGCAGCCCCTCCAGATCGTCGAGATCGACGTCGAGCCGCCGCGCAAGGGCGAGGTGCTGGTGAAGATCACCCACACCGGCGTGTGCCACACCGATGCGTTCACGCTGAGTGGCGACGACCCGGAGGGGCTGTTTCCCTGCGTGCTGGGCCACGAGGGTGCGGGCGTGGTGGTGGAAGTCGGCGAGGGTGTCACCAGCGTCAAGCCCGGCGACCACGTGATCCCGCTGTATACCGCCGAGTGCGGCGAGTGCCTGTTCTGCAAGAGCGGCAAGACCAACCTGTGCGTGGCCGTGCGCGCCACCCAGGGCAAGGGCGTGATGCCCGATGGCACCACCCGCTTTTCCTACAACGGCCAGCCGGTGTACCACTACATGGGCTGCTCCACCTTCAGCGAGTACACGGTGGTCGCCGAGGTCTCGCTGGCGAAGATCAACCCGGAGGCCAACCACGAGCAGGTGTGCCTGCTGGGCTGCGGCGTGACCACCGGGATAGGGGCCGTGCACAACACCGCCAAGGTGCAGGCTGGCGATTCGGTGGCCGTGTTCGGGCTGGGCGGCATCGGCCTGGCGGTGATCCAGGGCGCGCGCCAGGCCAAGGCCGGGCGGATCATTGCGGTCGACACCAACCCCGCCAAGTTCGAGCTGGCGCGGCAGATGGGCGCCACCGATTGCGTCAACCCGAAGGACCACGCGCAGCCGATCCAGCAGGTGATCGTGGAGATGACCGGCTGGGGCGTGGACCACAGCTTCGAATGCATCGGCAACGTGCAGGTGATGCGCGCGGCGCTGGAGTGCGCGCACCGCGGCTGGGGCCAGAGCGTGATCATCGGCGTGGCCGGTGCAGGGCAGGAGATCAGCACGCGACCGTTCCAGCTGGTCACCGGTCGCAAGTGGATGGGCACCGCGTTCGGTGGGGTGAAGGGCCGCAGCCAGTTGCCGGGCATGGTCGAGGAGGCGATGCAGGGCGACATTGAGCTGGCGCCCTTCGTCACCCACACCATGGGGCTGGAGGCGATCAACGATGCCTTCGAGCTGATGCACGAAGGCAAGTCGATCCGCTCGGTGATCCACTACTGAACCAGTGACGCCGGGTGCGATGGCGCATCCGGCGCGGGAGCCATGACCATGCAACGTATCGAACGGCACGCGTGCTTCGGCGGCTGGCAGGAGGTGTGGCGGCACGCGTCGACTACGCTGGGCTGCGCCATGAACGTGGGCGTGTACCTGCCACCGCAGGCGGCGGACGGACCGTGCCCGGTGCTGTACTGGCTGTCCGGCCTGACCTGCACCGAGCAGAACTTCATCACCAAGGCGGGCGCGCAGCGCTACGCGGCCGAGCACGGGCTGATCCTGATCGCGCCCGATACCAGTCCGCGTGGCGACGGCGTGCCCGATGCGGAGGGCTATGACCTGGGCGTGGGCGCCGGCTTCTATCTCAATGCCACGCAGGCGCCGTGGGCCACGCACTACCGCATGCACGATTACGTGGTCCACGAGTTGCCCGCGCTTGTCGAGGCGCATTTCCCCGCCAGCGACGCGCGTGCCATCAGCGGGCATTCGATGGGTGGACACGGCGCGCTGGTGCTGGCGTTGCGCAACCCCGGGCGCTACCGCAGCGTGTCCGCGTTCGCGCCGATCGTGGCGCCGTCGCAGGTGCCATGGGGGCGCAAGGCGTTTACCGCGTACCTGGGTGTGGACGAAGCGGCGTGGCTGGAGTGGGATGCCTGTGCGCTGGTCGCGCAAGCGCGCGAACGACTGCCGTTGCGCGTGGACCAGGGCGAGGCCGATGATTTCCTGCAGGAGCAGTTGCAGCCATGGCGGTTGCAGGCGGCATGCGAGGCCGCGGGGTATCCGCTGCAGCTGGGGATGCATCCGGGCAGCGACCACAGCTATTACTTCATCGCCAGTCTGATCGGTGCGCACATCGCGTGGCATGCGGCGTCACTGGGCGGCAAGTGACACCCATCATGGCCGGCCCCCCCGAAGTCCCGCGTTAACTGCAATGCCGGCGTTTCAGGGGCGCCCGTGCCAACCTGATGGGTAGCGCGCATGACGACATTGCCGGTGATGGCCATAGCCAGCGACCGACTTTGGAGGGCACGACTGGAGCGGATACTGACCGTCCGGGGCGATATTTCGTGGCTGGGCGCTTACGGACCGGGGGAGGTCCAAGGCGAAGAGCAACCCGCGCTGTTGCTGGTGGATGGTGACGACCCTCGGGTCGAACGCGAGATCCGCGCCTGGCGCGTGGCGCTTCCGCAGCGGTTGTACTTCTACCGGTCGCCCACCGTGGCGGCCCTGCATGACTGCGTGCGCAGCGGTGCCAGCGGCTGCCTTGGCAAGGATGCATCGCCGGAAGTCGTACTTCGCGCGTTGCGGGCGGTGGTCGCTGGCCTGTTTGCGGTGGAGCCCGTGCTGATGCTGCGCGCGGTACTGACGTCCTGGCACCAGCCGTCACGGCTGGACGGCAGCGCCTGGAGCGACGAACCCATGCCGGCCTGCCTGGCGCAACTGACCCAACGCCAACGCGAGATCGTGGAATGGGCAGCGCAAGGCCTGAGCAACAAGCAGATCGCCCGCAACCTGGGCATCAGTCCGGAAACCGTGAAGACCCACCTGCACCACGCCTTCGAGCGCGCGGGCGTGAGCGGACGGGTCGCCCTGTCGGCGGCGCAGTGGTCGCGCCAGCATCCCCCCGCAAGAGACCCGGAAGAAACCCTGGACCAGGGCGCCGGTGCAGGCGCCGCGCAGCCTTACGGCCAATGAGCGCCTGATGCCGGTCGGCCCCCGCCAAGCCTCATGCCGCGGTGACGTCGCGCAGTTCCCAGTGGCCACCGGCCAACAGTCTCAACCGGTGCTTGAGCACGGTCCCCGGGATGGCCGAGGTCACCACCAGGTTCACGTGCAGGTCCTGCTGCTGGCCCTCGACAGTCGCACCAGGGTCGGTGGCACCCAGCGCGGGATCCACCTCGTCGGGATCGTCCTGCACCAGACGCCAGCGTTCGAACAGGTCGTCGGTGCGCAGCGCGGCCTGCAGTTGCTCCGCAAATCCCTCGGCGCCCACGGCAGTGAAGGTGAAACGGGCGTCCTGGCCGCGTGCGCGGCTGGCATCGGGCAGGGTGATGTAGTACCTGGCAACCATCGTGTGCGTTCCTTGTCGTCGTGGATTCAGGCTAGCGGGGCGCGCATCGTCGCCACGTGAACGGACGATGCGTGTTGCGCAAGTCAGGCATGTTGCAACGCGATGCCTGCCGTGCGGGACGATCCCGGGTGGGTGCTCCACCCGGGATCCGCGTCTGGCACCTTAGTCCAGGTGCACGTGCGCCCCATGCCCCTTCGGGCAGTGGCACACCGCCGTCGGCCCGTACTCCAGCCCGAAGGTCTGCCCGTCGCGATGGCGCTGCCAATAGAAGTTCGGCGCCTTCTCGCCACGGTTGCCGACCTCGGCCATGTCCGCATCCACATCGAACAGGCGGCCATCGACCATCACGTAGCGTGTGTCGGTGGTGGCGCGGATGTTCTCCAGCGGATTGGAATTCAGCACCACCAGGTCGGCCTGCTTGCCCACCTCCAGCGAACCGATCTGCTTGCCGAGGCCGAGGTAGTCGGCACCGTCGAACGTGGCCGCGCGCAGCGCCTCGAAGTTGCTGAAGCCGCCCTGGGTGAGCATCCACGTTTCCCAGTTGGGGCTCAGGCCCTGCAGCTGGCCGTGGCCGCCGACCTGGATCTTCACCCCTGCATCGCGCAGCTTCTTCGCTGACTTGGCCACCTCGATGTGCCAGTAATCCCAATCCGGCGCGGTCTCGCGGCGGATGCTGCGCGCGTCCAGCGTCTCGCGCGGGAAGAAGCGGTTGAGCTTCCTGTCTTCCCACACGTTGTCGCGCGCGTACCACCAGTACTCGCCCGACAGGCCGCCGTAGCTCACCACCAGCGTCGGCGTGTTGCGCACGTCGGTCTGCGACCACAGCCCGACCACGTCCTTGTACAGCGGCGCCACCGGGATGTTGTGCTCGATGCCGGTCACGCCGTCCAGCACCATGGTCATGTTGTGGTGGAAGGTGCTGCCGCCTTCCTCCACCACCAGCATGCCCAGTTCGCGCGCGGCGGTGTTGATCTGCTGGCGCTGGTCGCGACGCGGCTGGTTGTAGCTCTTGACGCTGAAGGCACCATTGGCCTTCATCCGGCGCAGGTGGCTGCGCGCGTCATCCAGCGAATTGACCACCGCCTTGAAGTCGCCATCGGCGCCGTACAGGATCGTGCCGGTGGAGAACACGCGCGGGCCGACCATCTTGCCGGCCTTCTGCAGCTCGCTCTCGGAGAACACGAACTCGGTCGTGGCCGACGGGTCGTGCATGGTGGTCACGCCGAAGGCGAGGTTGGTGTAGTACGCCCAGTTCTGCTGCGGCACCACGCCCTGGCCGAAGTGCGCCGCGTGCGCGTGCGCGTCCACGTAGCCCGGCACGATGGTCTTGCCGGCCGCGTCGACCACGCGTGCGCCGGCAGGAATCGCCACGCCCACACCCACCGCCTCGATCACGTCGCCGCGCACCACCAGCGTGCCGTTCTCGATCACTTCCTGGGCGGTCTCCGCATCACGCATGGTGACGATGCGTGCGTTGGTGAAGGCCACCACGTCGCGGGGCTTGTCGACCGGCACGGTCAGCCCCACCGCGATGCCACCATTGGTGGTGGGCTTGGGGAGCTCCTTCGGCGCGCCGGGCAGGAACGCAAACGCCTGGTTGAGCGGACGCGAGTAGTAACGGTCGCCGACCATCCAGTTCAGTGATTTCGAATCGGCCGACCAGTGCAGGTAACTGCCCACGTCGGCGCTGACCGCGGTCACCGGCATCGCCTTGCTGTCCTTGGACAACTCGACCGCCTTGCCGGTGGTCACCAGCGGCGCCACGTAGGCATTGAACAGCTCGGTGAACGCCACCCACTTGCCGTCCGGGCTGATGCTCACGCCGTCGACGTACTTGAGGTCGTACACCTCGCGCGGCTCCTCGCCGTTGAGGCCCACCGACATCAGCTTCTTCTTCAGTCCGCCGCCGGTGAGGAAATACACGCGCTTGCCGTCGGCGCTGAATTGCGGCGCCTCGCCACTGTCGGCCACGCGCATCGGCTTGCCGCCGCCGGCCGGCATCACGTAGATGCCCTTCTCCCCCGACCACATCGAGCCGGTCAGGCCGCCGCCACCGGTCTTGCTGTACACGATGCGCGAGCCATCGGGCGAGAAACGAGGACCGTAGTAGAAGCCCTTCTCCTGCGTCAGCCGCTTGCCCAGCCCGCTGCCACCGGCATCGCGCACGTAGATCGCGCCCATGCCCGCGTCGGACCAGGTGGTGTACTGCAGCTTGCGGCCGTCGGCGCTGAAGCTGGGCTGGTATTCGTACACCCCGTCATTGCCGGTCAGGCGCTCGGGCTTGCCGTCGGGGAGGCGCTTGCGCCACAGCTGGCCCACCGCGTGGAAGATGAGGGTCTTGCCGTCGGCGCTGGTGGCCACGTCGCGGATCATCTTCGGCGCGAACGTGCCTTCGTCGATCTTCTGCTCGAAGCGCAGCGGCGCGGTGACGGTCTGCTCCACCTGCGCGGTGAACGGGATGTTGGCCGCCTTGCCGCTGGCCATGTCCACGCGCCACAGCTTGCCCTGCGCCCACACCACCACCGCCTTGGAATCCGGCGTCCAGTCGAAGTTGCTGTACGGGCCAAAGATCGCCCACGCCTCCTGCTGGTCGTGCGACAGGCCGTTCCACACCGGGCGCGCCTCGCCGCTGGCCAGGTCGAGCACGTGCAGCACCGACTTGTCGCGGATGCGCTTCACGAACGCCAGCGACTTGCCGTCGGGCGAAGGCTGCGGGCGCACCGCGCCGCCGGGTGTGGCCACCAGCGTGTCGATCTTGCCGCTCTCGCGGTCCAGGCGCTTGAGCGCGTAGATCACCGCATGCGGGTTCTTGTTGTACTGGAAGAACGGGCCGGCGCTGACGTCCTCGGAGAAATACACGTAGCGGCCGTCCGGCGACACCGCCGGCTCGCCCAGGTCCTGCTGGTCGTTCTTCTGCTTGGTCAACTGCACGCCGCCGCCACCGCTGGCGTGGTACAGCCACAGCTCACCCGCGCCTAGCGAGCGCTCGCCGGTGAAATGCTTGCGGCCGATCAGGAACTGCCCGTCGGGCGTCCACGCCGGGTTGTTGAGCAGGCGGAAGTCCTCCTTGGTCACCTGCGTGGCGTTGCTGCCGTCGGCGCTCATGCCCGACACCGGCACGCGCCACAGGTTGTTGCCGCCGCCCCGGTCGGAGGTGAAGGCCAGTTCCTTGCCGTCAGGCGAGAAGCGCGGCTGCACGTCCCACGCCGGGCCGCTGGTCACGCGCGTGGCGGCGCCACCGCCGATCGGCATGCGGTACAGGTCGCCGAGCAGCGAGAACGCGATCTGGCGGCCATCGGGCGAGACATCCACATCCATCCACGTGCCTTCGTCGGTCTCGAACCGCACGGGCTTGGTCTGGCCGTGCGCGGCCGTGACGTCCCATTTCTTCTGGTCGGCGTCCTCGCCGGGCCTGGTGCGGCCCTTGGCCGTCTGCGCCGGGGCCTTGGCCGGGTCGTTGCCGGCCGGGTCGAGCGCGTCCTGCTCCAGCTGGACCTTGTCCTTGTCGGCCTGCTCCTTGGCCTGGGGCTGCGGTTGCGGCGGCGGTTGCTGCGCGTGCGCGGGCGTGGCCACGTGGAAGGAGATCGCGCTGGCGAGCGCGACGGCGAGCAGGCATCGGTTGGAGGTCATCGAAGAACCACGCAGGCGGGCAAAGCCCGCAGCCTAACCCGCGCGCGCCCGCGTGGCTCTAGGTAGAAAGTCCCGGTCGCGCCACCCGCCGGGGCTGGGTGGCGACTCCAGCGGGGCGGGCAGCCGCCACGGAGGCGTGCCGGCCCGGAATGGTCATGCGCTGAACTTCTGCCCTTCGGCGGCAAAGCCGACCACCACCGCGCCCTTGCCCACGTTGACCATGCCCGTAAGGCTCATGACGCTCTCGAAGAATTCCACGTTGTGCGCCCGGCAGGCCGCGCGCAGGTTCTCGTAGCCCGGCAGGCGGTGCAGTTCCTCGAGGTTGCCGCCGTAGCTCATGCATACCGTGGGCGTCAGCAGGTCGCCGGCTTCCACGCGGCGCGCCACGTGCTCCAGCGTCTTCTGCACCGCCGGCTCGAAGCCCTTGATCTTGGCAGCCGGTCCGGTTTCGCCGCGGTTGCAGTGCAGCACCGGTTTGATGTCCAGCGCGGTGCCCAGCGCCGCACTGAGCAGGCTCACGCTGCGGTCGCCCTTGGTGCGTGCGCGGTTGCGCAGGTAATACAGATCCGGAGGGATCAGGTAGCCCTGCGTGTGCAGCGCCAGGTGCTCCAGGCGCGCGCGGATCTTCGGCGCGCCTTCGCCCGCGGCCACCAGGCGGGCCGCCTCCACTGCCAGCACGCCCTGCGCGGCGAACAGGTTCTGCGTATCGATCACGCGCAGCGCGAATGGCGTGTCATGCCCGGCCGCCGTGCGGATCGGCCGGTAGTCATTGAGGATCGCGAAACTGGCCTGGCTGGCGTTGTCGAAGATCGGACTGCGCGTCTTCGTGATCGTCATGCAGAACACGTAGTCGTAGTCGATCACCAGCTTCTGCAGGAACAGGTCCTGGATCTGCTGCACGGTGAACGGCATGGTCTCGGCTTCATGGCCGCGCGCGGCCACGTGCGAGTCCAGGAATTCCAGCGTGGCCTGTTCGTCGCGATGGTCGGCCAGCACGGCCTCGCCGATGCGCACCGTGATCGGCAGGATGGTGAAGTCGTGCTGTTCCAGGAACGACGTCGGCAGGTCGCAGGCCGAGTCCACTGCCAGTCCAATACGCATCGCGCCTCCCCCTTGTCGGACAACCGCTCTGAGGGCGGCTCATGCATGAAGCATAGCGGCAAATCCGATCTTCGGAGAGGGTGCGCAGGAGCCTGTGCGGCGGGCGGCGGGCGGCGGCGCCTCGCGGAAGTGGATCCTCAACCCCAGGCGCCGAGGATCACCCCGAACAGGACGAACTGGACGATGTGGTAGCCGCCGTCGATCATCCACAGCCTCAGGCTGCGCTGGGCGAAGGCGTAGTTGATGCCGAAGCTCATCGCCACGAAGAACACGCCGACCACGAACCCCGCCCCGAAGCCGTCCACCGCCGTGGCCGTGGCGGGCAGCAGGGTGGAAAACACCGTGGCCGACAGCAGGGCACAGACGATGGCCGTGGCGAACACCCGTCCCGGATGCGGTGGCGCGGTATCCGGATCGATGCCGGCCTCCCGGCACCAGGCCTTCTTGAACAGTGGCCCGTACCAGAGTCCACCCAGCACGAAACTGGACGCGGTGGCGGCCAGGATCGCCAGCCAGTTGAGGTCGGTGGGTATCGGGGGCATGGCGAGGGATCCTCAGGGGTGTGGGCGGGGCTCAGCAGCCCACGGACTGGTACTGCGCGACCTGGCCGACCAGTTCGCCGGCCGCGGCGCGCGACGACAGGAACAGCGTCGGTCGCAGCAGGTTGTAATGATCGGTGGTATCGAAGACCAGGTCGAGGCGGCCGTCGACCCGCAGTGCCAGCCAGCGTTCGCCGTCGCGCGCCACCGGCTCGTCGCCATGGAACTCGCCCGGTGGCTGCAGGCCGAAGGCCGCGCCCAGCAGCGCCGGCCAGAGCAGAGGCACAACCAACGCAGCGGTCCTCAGCGGACCCCGCCCACCGGCGGGTACGCGCGCGGCAGCCCGCCCTGCTCGGCCGCGGGCACCGTGCGCAGGTAGCGGTCTCGCAGTTCGGTCTGGCGGCTGCGCATGGGGATGGCCTTGCCGTCCATCCACACTCGCAGCGCCACGCTGTTGACCTCCAGCGGGTCGCCGCTCCACAGCACCAGGTCGGCGCGCTGGCCTGGGGCGATGCGGCCCAACTGGTCGGCCACGCCGAAGGCCTCGGCCGGCACCCGGGTCAGGCCGGCCAGGCCGTCTTCCCACGGAAGGCCGGCGGCCACCGCATTGCCCGCCAGCTGGCGCATCTTGCGTGCGTGGTGCGAGGCGTCGCCGGCCTGGCTGAAGCCTACCGACACCCCCGCCGCGCGCAGTCGCGCCGCGTTGTCCATGCTTGCGCCGATCTGGTCGAAGTCCGCCGGCAGGTTGGCCAGCGGGTCCACGAACACTGGCACCCTGGCCGCCGCCAGTTGCGGCGCCAGCTTCCACGCCTCGCTGCCACCGGCCACGGCCACGCGCACCTTGTGGCGCCCGGCCCAGCGCAGCAGCTGGCGGATGTCGGCAGCGCGATGCAGCTGCACCACCACACGGCCGCTACCGTCCAGGTAGCGCGCCAGCGCCGCACGGCCGGCCGGGGTCAGCAGCGCCGCGTGCGAGCCCGGCGCAATGCGCCCGCGCACCTCGTCGATCAGCTGGTCCAGCAGCATCCACTGGCCCGCGCGCGAGCCACCGGTCAGGCCGGAGGCGTCGCCACCCAGCTTCACGAACAGCACTTTCGGTCCCACGGCATCGGGACCGCCGTCGAGCCGCACCACCGCGCCCTGGCCGCCAATCAGCGATCCGCCCTGGGTGGCGTTGGCGCCCAGCAGGGTCCAGCCGATGCCTTCGATGCGACTGACCGGGATCACCACCGACTCGGGGTTGAACGCCAGCGTCACGTCGAACTCGGGGCGCACCGACATCTCGCCGCCCTTGCCCAACGACAGCGCCTGGTCGACGGTGGCCTTCTCGCCGGAGACTTCTTCCAGGCCGATTTCGGTGATGCCCGCGAACAGGGTAGGGGTCAGTGGACGGCCTTGCGCGTCGATCACCTCGACGCCAGCCGGTGCCGTCAACCCGGTGCCCGCCGCGCGCACCTTGCCCCCGCCGATGAGCACGTCGGCGTGCTGCAGGGTGCCCTGCGCGCCGGCGGTGTGCACGGTGGCGTTGCGGATCAGCGCGTCCTGCGCGGCGGCCTCGGTGCCCAGCAGCAGCATGGCCGCCAGCAGTGGCGCGGCGGCCAGGCGCAACGCCCCGATGAGTGCGCGACGGCGTGGCATGGGCTTGGACATCGACGGCACCGTGGCGTTGGAAATGGCAGCGGGGCGGCTCATCGCACACCTCCATCGGTTGCACCCTGGCCCAGCAGGAAATCCGACCTGGGCTGGCGCGCCGGGTCGTGGCGGTCGTACACGCGCGCACCATCGATGTAGACCTGCTCGGCCTTCGCGTACACGCTGAAGGGGTTGCCGTTCCACAGCACCACATCGGCCATCTTGCCCGGCTCCAGCGTGCCGGTCTGGTCGAGCACGCCCAGCGACTTGGCGGCGTTCTGCGTCAGCCAGCGGATCGCATGCTCGGGCGCGATGTCCATGCCCACGCGTCCGGCCTGCGCCATCACCTTGGCCGCTTCCTGGTTGAGGCGCTGGATGCCCTCGCCCGAATCCGAGTGGACGATGGCGCAACTGCCGGCCGGGCGGTCGACCAGCGCGATGTTCTCCTGGATGCCGTCGAAGGCCTCCATCTTGAAGCCCCACCAGTCGGCCCACAGCGCGCCGCACACGCCCTCCGCAGCCAGCCGGTCGGCGATCTTGTAGGCCTCCACGCCGTGGTGGAACGCGGCCACCTTGAAGCCGAACTCCTTGGCCAGGTCGAGCATGGTGGTCATCTCGTCGGCGCGGTAGCAGTGGATGTGCACCATGATGTCGCCGCTGATCGCGCCGGCCAGCGTGTCCAGCTTGAGGTCGCGCTTGCCGCCGGTGTCCTTGTCGCTGTCGGCCTTCTCGCCGTTGGACGACTCCCACCAGTGCTTCTTCTTCGCCGGCTTGGGCGTGTTCTTGCGCAGGTATTCGCTGGCGTCGATGAACGCCGCGCGGTAGCCGGCCACGTTGCCCATGCGCGTGGCCGGGCCGCCCTTGCTGCCATACACGCGCTTGGGGTTCTCGCCACAGGCCATTTTCAGGCCCCATGGCGCGCCGGGGAACTTCATCGCCTGGTAGGTGGTGGCCGGCACGTTCTTCAGCGTCACGCCGCGCCCGCCGATCAGGTTGGCCGAGCCGGGCAGTATCTGCAGCGCGGTCACGCCGCCGGCCAGCGCGGTGGCGAAACCGGGGTCCTGCGGCCACACCGAATGCTCCGCCCAGACCGCTGCAGTGACCGGCGCGGTCATCTCGTTGCCGTCGCTGTGCGACTGGGTGCCGGGGCTCGGATACACGCCCAGGTGCGAATGCACGTCGATGATGCCGGGGGTGACCCACTTGCCGGTGCCGTCCACGCGCACCGCATTGGCCGGGACCTGAAGTCCCGCGCCCACCGCCACCACCTTGCCGTCCTGCAGCAGCACGTCGCTGCCGTCCAGGCGCGCGCCGGTGCCCGTCAGCACCGTGGCATTGCTGATCAGCACCGGCGGTGCGGCGATCACCCGGTAGGTGCTGGGGTAGGGGTCGGCGGCGAAGCGCGACGTCGCGGTGGACGTGCCCGCGGGCGCGGACAGCGCGCTGCCGCAGGCCAAGGTGGCTGCAAGCGCCGTGGCAAGCACGGCGGTGGAAGGTGTGGACATGGTGCTGGATTCCCTTGGTCAGGCGCGGCCCGCGCACGCCGCGGGCCAGCCCCCGAACCGTACCGGCCCCCCGCCGTGCCGCACAACCATGACGATGGTCATGCCCGGTGCCAGAATGGGGCCGACATCACGAGGACGCGGGGACGCATTGAAAAGCAAGAACGAGATCGTGGGCAACTGGTTGCCACGCTACACCGGCGTGCCGCTGGATGGTTTTGGCGAGTACATCCTGCTGACCAACTTTGGCGGTTACCTGCACCACTTCGCCCGGCTGACCGGCGCGCCGGTGGTGGGCCTGGACCGGCCGATGCCCAGCGCCACCGCCGACGGCATCACCATGATCAACTTCGGCATGGGCAGCCCCAACGCCGCCACCCTGATGGACCTGCTGTCGGCCATCGCGCCCAAGGCGGTGCTGTTCCTGGGCAAGTGCGGCGGGCTCAAGCGCAAGAACGCGCTGGGCGACCTGGTGCTGCCGATCGCCGCGATCCGGGGCGACGGCACCAGCGACGACTACCTGCCCGCGCAGGTGCCCGCACTGCCCGCGTTCGCGCTGCAGCGCGCGGTGTCGACCATGATCCGCGACCTGGGGCACGACTACTGGACCGGCACCGTCTACACCACCAACCGCCGCGTGTGGGAGCACGACGAGGCCTTCAAGGAACGCCTGCGCACGATGCGCTGCATGGCCATCGACATGGAGACCGCGACCATCTTCGCCGCCGGCTTCGCCAATCGCATCCCGTGCGGCGCGCTGCTGCTGGTGTCCGACCAGCCGATGATCCCGGAAGGGGTCAAGACCGAGGCCAGCGACGCCAAGGTCAGCGCCGAGTTCGTGGAAAACCACATCCAGGTGGGCATCGAGGCGCTGAAGCTGATCCGGCGCAACGGCAAGTCGGTGCGGCACCTGCGCTTTGACGAATAGCGCGGCATCGCAACGCCTGCGACGCCCACGGTGCACACTGGGCCCCGTTTGAAGGAGAAGGGGAACGCATGGACAAGGCCATCTACCTGCTGCTGGGCGCGGCGCTGACCTGGGCGTTCTACTTCATCCAGCGACGGCTGGAGCGGCGCGGCACCAGCGAGGCCATCGACCGCCACCAGAAACTGCTGGCGCTCAAGCAGGGGCTGGAGGGCGCCAACCTCAACCTCGACGACCTGCGGCGTTTCGAGCACCGCCTGCTGGGCAAGGCCGAGACCGCCGCGCGCATGGCCGACAACTACTTCAGCCAGGCCGAGGAAGTGGCGCGCCACGGCGGCGACGCGCGCGCGGCCGACATGGTGACCCAGGCGCGCGAGGCGCTGGCCGGGGCCGAGGCGCGGCTGCAGGCGCTGCTCACGCACCTGCGCGCGCAACTGGATGCCGAAGGGCTGGCCGTGTTCGAGGAAACGCACCGGGCCTGGCTGGCGTTCCGCGAGCACTACGCGCGCTTCATCGCCCAGTCCTATGCCGGCGGGTCGATCCGGCCGTTGATCCACGCGGTGACGCTGGAAAGCATCACCGCGGCGTGGGCGGCCGAGCTGGAAACGCAACTGGGCGACGAGGAGGAAAGCGCATGAGCCGGCACGGAGACGTCACGTCGGACCCGGCGATTGCCTGGGCGGGCACGGGCGCGGGTGCGCGGGCCGATGGTCCGGTCGATGCCGCCTCGGTGGTCGGATTCTGGCGCGAAGCGGGCATGCAGCGCTGGTTCAACCGCGACGACGCATTCGACCACGAGTGCACGCGATTCCTGGCCGCGCACCATGCCGCCGCACGTCGCGGATTGGAAGCGTGGATGGCCAGCGCCGAAGGCGCGCTGGCGCTGCTGTTGCTGCTCGACCAGATCCCGCGCAACGTGTTCCGCGACAGCGCCCACGCCTATGCCACCGACGGCCTGGCCCGGCACTACGCCACGCGCGCGATCACCGCGGGGTTCGACCGTACGGTCGATCCGGACCTGCGGGTGTTTTTCTACCTGCCTTACGAGCATTCCGAGGACCTGGACGACCAGCGCCGCTCGGTGGCCCTGCATCGCACGCTGCCGGGCGAGCAGGCCGACCATTGGGCGGTGCTGCACCTGGACATCATCGAGCGCTTCGGCCGCTTCCCGCACCGCAACGCGGCGCTGGGCCGCACCACCACCGCGGAGGAACAGGCATTCCTCGACGGCGGCGGCTTCAGCGGCTAGCGGCAGGATCGGCTGGCGGCCATTGCCGCCGGCAACTCAGTAGCGACCGACGCTGCCGTCGACTTCGTTGGCCCAGGCGTCGATGCCGCCGGTGACGTTGAACAGCTTGCTGAAGCCCAGCCCGCGGAAGTGCTCCGCCGCCTGCTGGCTGCGGCCGCCGTGGTGGCACAGGAACGCCAGCGGGGTGTCCTTCGGCAAGGCTTCCAGTTCGGCCATGCCGTCGTCGTCGAAGGTGGAGAACGGCACCTTCACCGAGGCGTGCATGCGCTCATCGAACGGGCGCACGTCGACCAGGGTCAGCGTGCCGGCCGCGACCTGCGCGGCGGCGTCGGCCGGCGACAGCTCGCGCACCTTGGCCGGCGCGTTCGGGTTGTCGATCACCAGGCCGCGGCCGCGGGCGTCGTCCACCCAATCGATGGTCAGGCCGTCGGCGCGGCGCGCGCTGGCCAGGTCGAACTGCACGCGGATGCCGTCCCGGTCCACCGCGATGGCGCCGGTGTCCACCGGGGCCAGCTGCAGGCGCGCGTTGAAACGCGGGTCGACCTCGATCTGCAGCGCGTAGCCCTCGCCGGCATTGGCCACCGCGTCGCGCAGCATCTGCGCCGCCGCCGGGGTGATGGTGATGGCCGGCGGCGTGCGGTCGGGCTGGGCCAGGCCCAGCACCGTGTACAGCTCGCCGGAGTTGACCATCTGCTCGATGATGTCGCTGCCACCGACCAGCTCGCCGCCGATGTACAGCTGCGGGATCGTCGGCCACTCGCCAAAGACCTTGATGCCTTCGCGGATCTCCGCATCGGCCAGCACGTTGACGTGCGCGTATTCGACCCCGACGGCCGACAGCGCGCCCACGGCCTTGGCCGAGAACCCGCACTGCGGGGCGCGCGGCTCGCCCTTCATGAACAGGACGACATTGTTGGCGGCCAGCAGCGATTCGATGCGGGCGCGCAGGGCAGGGTCGAGCGACATGGCGGGGTCCATTAATCAGGGGGAATACGCCATTTTACGCCCAGCGTGGCTGCAGGGGCGGTGAACCGGCGGACGATCGCTTGACCCACGTCAGCCCCGGTGGCCGGTCCGGCGCGTCCGTCATGGCCGGGCCAGCAACCCGCGCGCCACGGGCAGCGCCAGCGCCGCCCACTCGGCATACATCGCCGCCGACGGGTGCAGGCCATCGGCGGCCAGCATCGCCGCTTCGCCGCCGCGCTGGCGGTTGATGGCGGTGATATCGACGAAGGCTACGCCACGCGCCTCGCACACCTCGCGTGCGCAGGCGTTGTACTCGTCCAGTTCGCGGGCGATCTGGGCACGGTCGCGGCCCTGTTGCGCCGCGAACGGGGTCACGCCCCAGTCGGGGATCGACAGCACCAGCACCCGGTCGGCGCGCCCGCGCGCATGCCGCACCGCGCGCGCCAACAAGTCGCCGAACTCACCGGCGTAGTCCGCACAACTGCGATTGCGGTACTGGTTGTTGACCCCGATCAGCAGGCTGACGAAGTCGTACTCGCCCAGCGGCGGTTGCGCCAGGTCCATCGCGGTCATCAACTCGTCGGTGGTCCAGCCGGTGGTGGCGATGGTGCGCGGGAATTCCAGCGACACGCCTAACTCGCGCAGCGCCAGGGTCAGGCGCACCGGCCAGCGTTCGCCGGGCGCGACGCCTTCGCCGATGGTGTAGCTGTCGCCCAGGGCGAGGTAGGTCAGGGCGTTGGGATCGGTGGCCATCGTCGTGTCCGGCACAGGTGTGGACGTGGCCGGCGAGCGAGGCGCCACTACGGCCGCGGAAGCGTGGCGAAGACCGTTGGCGCTTGCCACCCGTCCAGATTACGTCGAGCGCCACCGGGTCGTCACCCGACGGCTGTCACCCGGCAGAGCCAACACCAGACAGCCGCCGCCAGACAGCCATCACCAGGCAACCGCCATCAGACAGTCGCCACCAGGCAGCTGTCGTCAGGCAATCGCGCGCAGTGCCTCACCCTGCACACGCTCCGCATGGCGGTCGAGCACGCGCTCGATGCGGGTGAACACTTCGCGCACGTCCTCGGGTTGCGGCAGCAGCGTGACGCGGAAGTGGTTGCGGTAGGGCACGTTGAAGCTGGAGCCCGGCACCACCAGCACGTCCTCGGTTTCCAGCAGCTCCAGCGCGAACTTGTGGTCGTCGAAGTCACGCGCCGCGGGGCCGGTCACGCCCGGGAACGCGTACAGCGCGCCGGCCGGCTGCACCAGGGTCAGGTGCCTGCTCGCGGCCACGGCCTCGACCACCGCGCGGCGGGCCTCGTACAGGCGTCCGCCCGGCTCGCACAGCGGGGTGATGGTGTCCTCGCCGTGCAGCGCCGCATCGATGGCGAACTGGCCCGGCACGTTGGCGCACAGGCGCAGCGCGCCCAGCAGGTCCATCGCGTGGTGGTAGTCGCCGCTGGCCAGCGGGTCGCCGGACAGCACCGCCCAGCCCACGCGCCAGCCGCACGCACGGTGCACCTTCGACAGGCCACCGAACGACAGGCACGGCACCTCGCCGGCCAGCGGCGCGATCGGCTGGAACTGCGCGCCGTCGTAGGTGATGGAGTCGTAGATCTCGTCGGCCATGATCAGCAGGCCGTGCTTGGCCGCGATCGCCACGATCTGCTGCAGCAGTTCGCGCGGGTACACCGCGCCGGTCGGGTTGTTGGGGTTGATCAGCACGATGGCGCGGGTGCGCGAGGACACCAGCGACTCGATCTGCTCCGGGTCGGACAGGAAGCCGTTCTCCGGCAGGCAGCTGTAATAGACGGGGCGGCCGTCGTTGAGGATGGTCGCCGCGCTCCACAGCGGGTAGTCGGGCGAAGGCAGCAGCACCTCGTCACCGGGGTTGAGCAGCGCGCGCAGCGACAGGTCGATCAGCTCGCTGACGCCGTTGCCGATGAACACCCGCTCGGGCGAGGCGTTGGGCGTGCCGCGCTCCTTGTAGAAGCGGGCCACCGCCTCGCGCGCGGCGGGCAGGCCCTGCTGGTGCGTGTACGGATCGGTACGCGCGATCTGGTCGGCGATGGCGCGCTGCAGGTGCTCCGGCGCGCGGAACCCGAACGCGCCCGGGTTGCCGATGTTGAGCTTGATCTGCTTGCGTCCCCGGGCCTCCAGTTCGCGGGCTCGCCGGGCCAGTTCGCCGCGGATTTCGTAGCGGACTTCGGAGAGGCGGTCGCGGGTCTTCAGGCTCGGGGGAGACATTGGCAGGGCGGGATCGTGGGGAGGGTTGTGCAGATTAGTCGAAATTCTGTCGGCGATCATGAACTTTGCGGCAGATTTTTCCGCCTGAGGGCGGTCTTCCGTGACGGTATTGGGCCTTTCGGCGGCCCGCAGGCCTCGGCCCCGTGCCCGAAACGCCGCCGTGGCGCGCCCGGACCGAGCCCGCGACGCCCCCGTGGCTGGTCTAGAATCGCGCCATGCCCACCCGCGCCCCCGCCGTTTGAACCCTGAAGTCGCCGCCCTGCAGGCGATCGGCTGGCCCGTGGCCGCCGATGGCCTGCCGGAGCCAGCGGCATGGCGCGAGGCGTTGGCACGGCATCCGCAGGCCCGCCCGGCGCGCGTGGTGGAGCAGCACCGCAGCGGTTACGTGGTCGCTGACGGTCCCGAGCGCACCTTCGGCGTGGAATCCCTGCCCGAATGGCAGCGTCCGCGCTTCCCGCCCGAGCAGCGCGCCGGCGTGGGCGACTGGGTGCTGATCGAGGACCTGGCCCACCACAAGCCGCAGATCGTGGCGCTGCTGCCGCGCCGCACCAGCATCAAGCGCGGCGCCGCCGGCGAGCACTACCGCCAGCAGCTGATCGCGGCCAACGTCGACACCGTGTTCGTGGTCTGCGGCCTGGACCTGGACTTCAATCCGCGCCGGATCGAGCGCTACCTGCTGCTGGTGCGCGGCGGCGCCGAGCCGGTGGTGGTGCTGACCAAGGCCGACCTGGCCGCGGCCGACCCGACCGCCGCGCCCGAAGCCGACGCCACCCGCGCCATGCTGGCCGAGCAGGGCGTGGCCGTGTACACGGTCAACGCCAAGGACCCCGCCAGCGTCGCGCAACTCGCGGCGTGGCTGAAGCCAGGCCGCACCGCGGTGCTGGTCGGCTCGTCTGGCGCGGGCAAATCCACCCTCACCAACACCCTGCTGGGCGAAGCGCGGATGAAGACCAGCGCGGTGCGTGCGCACGACTCGCGTGGTCGCCACACCACCACCTACCGTGCACTGTTGCCGTTGCCCTCCGGTGCCTGCCTGATCGACACCCCCGGCATGCGCGAGCTCAAGCCGACCGGCGAGGAGGATGTCGCGGAGAACTTCGCCGACATCGAAGCGCTCGCCGTGCAGTGCAAGTTCCGCGACTGCCGCCACGGCAAGGAGCCCGGGTGCGAGGTGCAGGCGGCGATGGCCGCGGGCACGCTCGACCCGCAGCGCTTCGCCAACTACCTCAAGCTCAGCGGCGAGGTGGCGGGCGCGGCCAACCGCCTGGCCAACCGCCGTGCGCAGAAGGCCGAGGAAAAGGTACTGGGCAAGGCGATCAACAAGCGCCTGGACGACAAGTACGGGCACCATTGAGCGCGGTCGCTTGCGACGCCCCTGGCCCGTGCCGACCTTCCCGCGGGTATGGCCGTCGATCCCTGAAGCTCAGGTGTCGCCATCCGCCATCCGCCATCCGCCGTCTGTCGTGGAATGCCCTCGCGCTTGACGCCGCCGGGACAAAAGCCGACAACGAACCCGTGGACACCACCCACCTGCCACCCGAAGTGCACTACCACGCCGCCCTGGACGCGCGCCTGGTCAAGGCCGCCAAGGGCATTCGCATCCTCGCCATGGTCAGCTGGCCGGCCGGCGAGGAAGTGCGCTTCCTCGAGGCACACGCGCGCGGCCAGCACTATCTGCCGCACATCGACTACCCGCGCCGCGATTTCACCGAGACCCGGCACGAGCTGGACCGTATCGCCGAGGAGGCCGACGAAGGCCATCCGCTGGGCCAGTACATCGCCGAGTCGGCGCGCAGCTGGTGCACCGCCGCGGCCATGGTGGAGGCGCTGGGTACCGACGAGGTCACCGGCCACTCGCTGGAGTTGTACGGCGGCCCGACCGAGGCGCTGCCCGGCAACGGCCCCACCACCCGCGACGCCGCCCACCACTTCATCGAGATCGCCAACGAGCTCGACCGCGAGTTGCTGGCGCCCTGCGAGCACGTGGAGATCTCCGCCACCGCGCTGCAACTGCAGCTGCAGCGCGAGCTGGATGATTTCTTCGACGGCCGCATGATCGAGGTGGTGCTGGACCCGGACCTGATCGCCAAGGCCGCCGCCGGCGCCACCCGCATCCGCCTGCGCCATGGTGCCGCGTTCCGCGACTACGACCGCCAGCAACTGCTGCAGCACGAGGCCTTCGTGCACTCGCTGACCGCGCTCAACGGCCGCCACCAGGCCGTGCTGCCCAGCCTGTCGCTGTCGTCGCCGCGCATCACCGCCACCCAGGAAGGCCTGGCCACGTTTGCCGAGCAGATCACCGGCAACATCGACATCGGCCGCATGAAGCGCATCAGCCTGCGCATCGAAGCGGTGGCGATGGCGCTGGACGGCGCCGACTTCATCCAGGTGTTCCACTACTTCCTGGATGCCGGGCAGACACCGGAGGACAGCTTCACCTCCGCGCAGCGCGTGTTCCGGGGCGTGCCCACCCGCGGCGGCCACGCCTTCACCAAGGACACCGTGTACCTGCGCGGGCTGGTGGACGTGCACACCTTCTTCCGCTGGGCGCTGCGCCAGCAGAAGCTGTACCTGTGCCGCTGGCTGTTCGCCGGCAAGATGACGCTCACCGACGTGCAGCGCTTCGCCCCGCTGTTCGAGGCCGGCGTGCTGGCTCAGCCGCGCTGGCTGCCGCGCTGGGTGGAACGGGCCAACGGCCTGGCCGGCATGCTCGCGTTCTCGCTGTTCGCCAACCGCATCCGCCTGGAGAGCGTGCCGGAAGAGGCCGCTTTCCACGATCCATGACCGTATTGTGGATGCGTGTGGGGTAGGGGCCTTCGGCTGGGGCTAGAATCGACGGTCCACCCGCCCCCAATCGGAACCATGTCCAACCACGACGATCTCAAGCAGGCCGCGCTGGAATACCACCGCCTGTCCCCCCCCGGCAAGATCAAGGTCACCGCCACCAAGGCGATGGTGACCCAGCGCGACCTCGCGCTTGCCTACTCGCCCGGGGTGGCCTACGCCTGCGAGGCCATCGTCGAAGACCCCAACACCGCCAGCGACTACACCGCGCGCGGCAACCTGGTGGCGGTGATCAGCAACGGCACCGCCGTGCTCGGCCTGGGCGACATCGGCCCGCTGGCCGGCAAGCCGGTCATGGAAGGCAAGGGCGTGCTGTTCCAGAAGTTCGCCGGCATCGACGTGTTCGACATCGAGGTCGACGAGCGCGACCCCGACAAGCTGGTCGACATCATCGCCAGCCTGGAGCCGACCTTCGGCGGCATCAACCTGGAGGACATCAAGGCGCCGGAGTGCTTCATCGTGGAGCGCAAGCTGCGCGAGCGGATGAAGATCCCGGTGTTCCACGACGACCAGCACGGCACCGCCATTATCGTGGGCGCCGCGGTGCTCAACGCGCTGGAAGTGGTGGGCAAGGACATCGGCAGCGTCAAGGTCGCCACCACCGGCGCCGGCGCCGCGGGCATCGCCTGCCTGGACATGCTGGTCGCGCTGGGCGTGCGCAAGGAGCACATCACCGCCTTCGACCGCGATGGCGTGATCTACACCGGTCGCGAGGGCCTGGACCCGGACAAGGCGCGCTATGCCCGCGATACCGCCGCGCGCAGCCTGGCCGAGATTGTCGAGGGCGCCGACGTGTTCCTCGGCCTGTCGGCCGGCGGCATCCTCAAGCCGGAGATGGTCGCCACCATGGCCGCCAAGCCGGTGATCCTGGCGCTGGCCAACCCGCACCCGGAGATCCTGCCGGAGGACGCCAAGCGCGTGCGCCCGGACGCGGTGATCGCCACCGGGCGCTCGGACTACCCCAACCAGGTCAACAACGCGGTCTGCTTCCCGTACATCTTCCGCGGCGCGCTGGACGTGGGCGCGACCACCATCAACGAGGCGATGAAGCTGGCCTGCGTGCGCGCCATCGCCGGCATCGCGCGGATGGAGGCGTCCGACCTGGGCAGCGCCTACGGCGGCGAAGTGCCGACCTTCGGCCCCGACTACCTGATCCCGCGCCCGTTCGACCCGCGCCTGCTGGTGATGCTGGCCCCGGCCGTGGCCAAGGCCGCGATGGAGTCGGGCATCGCCACCCGGCCCATCGCCGACATGCGGGCGTACGAGGAGAAGCTGGGCCAGTTCATCCACCGCACCGGCCTGATCATGAAGCCGGTGTACGACCGCGCGCGCAGCGACAAGCAGCGCGTGGTGTACGCCGAGGGCGAGGAAGAGACCGTGCTGCGCGCGGTGCAGACGGTGATCGACGAAGGCCTGGCCCGGCCGATCCTGATCGGCCGCCCGGACGTGATCGACAACCGCATCTGCCGCCTGGGCCTGCGCATGCGCGCCGGCGTGGACTTCGACCTCACCAACATCAACGACGACCCGCGCTTCAACGACTACTGGCAGTCGTACCACGCACTGACCGAGCGTCGCGGCGTGACCCCGGCCGCGGCCAAGAACCTGATCCGTTCGCGGCCCACGCTGATCGCCGCGCTGATGGTGGAGCGCGGCGAAGCCGACGCGATGATCTGCGGCCTGGTCGGCCGCTTCCACAAGAAGCTGGGCTACCTGCGCAGCGTGTTCGACTTCGATCGCGGCGTGCAGGGCACCGCGGCCATGACCGGCGTGATCAACGACAAGGGCGTGTGGTTCTTCCTCGACACCCACGTGCAGGTGGACCCGAGCGCCGAGCAGATCGCCGAGGCCACGCTGCAGGCGTCGTACCGGCTCAAGCTGTTCGGCATCGAGCCCAAGGTGGCGCTGCTGTCGCACAGCAACTACGGCAGCCACGACAACCCGTCGGCGGCGAAGATGCGCAAGGCCTACCAGCTGATCAAGGCGCGCGTGCCCAAGCTGGAGATCGACGGCGAGATGATGGCCGACACCGCGTGGGACGACGAACTGCGCCACCGCGTGTTCCCCAACACCACGCTCAAGGGCCGTCCCAACCTGTTCGTGATGCCCAACCTGGACGCGGCCAACATCACCTACAACATGACCCGGGTGATGACCGACGGCGTGGCCATCGGCCCGATCCTGATGGGCCTGGACAAGCCGGCGCACATCCTGACTCCGGCCTCGTCGGCGCGGCGCGTGGTCAACATGACCGCGATCGCCGCGGTGGACGCGCAGATCCGCAAACAGCGGGAGGTGCCCGAGCGGCGCCCGGCGTTCCACCCGCAGCCCACCGACTGACGGCCGGCCCGCGGGTGCGTGCCACACGGACCCACGGCCGGCTCAGGCCAGCAGCCGGCCCAGCAGCGCAGGCAGCCGCTCCAACTGGTCCTTCTGCACCAGCGCGTCGGCGCTTTCCAGCGTCGACGTCTCGCCCAGCCAGCCGGTGACGAAGACGAAGGGCAGGCCCGGTGCCGCCTCGCGCACCACTTCCAGCGCGCGTTGACCGGAGAAGCCCGGAATGTTCAAGTCCGACAGCACCACGCTGGCGGCGAACCCGGCCAGCGCTTCGCGCAGGGCCACTTCGGTGAACACGCGCAGGCACTCCACGGCCAGCCCGCCGTCCTCCAGCGCGAAACGCATCAACTCTACGTCGTCAGCGGAGTCATCGATCACCAGCACGCGCAACGTCGCCGGATCGCCGCCGTCGCGCCCGGCGTATTTGTCCCGCGCGAACAGGTAGTCCAGCGCCTCGGCGCCGTCCTGCACGTGCACGATCGGGTTGGTCAGGTTGGCCCCGCGCAGGACGTCGATGGCCATTTCCGCGTCGGCCGGGCTGTCCTCGGCCAGCAGGATGGACCGGATGGTGGTCATGGGCGCGCCTTGGGGGACAGGTCGTTGGTCGGCGGAATTGTAAGGATGAAAGCTGAACCCTGGCCGGGCACCGATTCGGCCCAGATCCGCCCGCCGTGGCGGCCCAGCACCCGGCATACGCTGGCCAGGCCGATGCCGGCGCCCTGGAACTCCGCATCCGAATGCAGGCGCTGGAACACCCCGAACAGCTTGTCGGCGTAGGCCAGGGATTCGCGCCGAGCCGTGTCAAAGGCGGTGCGGGCACTGGCGCATAGGCATACGCACTCGTACGCGGCTGGCGGTCCTACCGACTGATGTCGGTCAAGCCGGCGCCGCGGGCGTGGGCTAGAATCCAGACTCTAATTACCTGATTACGCGGGCCGGCAGGGGCCGCCCGTACGGAGCGGACATGAGCCAGACCCCCCACACCGACCTCGACCGCGACCTCGACCCGACTGAAACCCAGGAATGGGTGGACTCGGTCCAGGCCGTCATCGCCCGCGACGGCACCGACCGCGCCCACCAGCTGCTGGAGAGCGTGGTTGAAGTCACCCGTCGCGCCGGCGGCCACCTGCCGTTCTCGCCGACCACCGACTACATCAACACCATCCCGCCGCACCTGGAGGCCAAGAGCCCCGGCGACCACGCGATGGAGCAGCGCATCCGCTCCATCATCCGCTGGAACGCGATGGCCATGGTGGTGCGCGCCAACCGCAAGCCCGGCGACCTGGGCGGCCACATCGCCAGCTTCGCCTCGGCGGCCACCCTGTACGACGTCGGCTTCAACCACTTCTGGCGCGGTCCCGAGGGCGACCATCCCGGCGACCTGGTCTGCGTGCAGGGCCACAGCTCCCCGGGCATCTATGCCCGCGCCTTCCTGGAAGGCCGCATCAGCGAGCCGCAACTGGACGCCTTCCGCATGGAAGTGGACGGCCGCGGCATCGCCTCCTACCCGCACCCGTGGCTGATGCCGGACTTCTGGCAGGTGCCCACCGTGTCGATGGGCCTGGGCCCCATCGCCGCCATCTACCAGGCCCGCAACTGGAAGTACCTGGAAGCGCGCGGCCTGATGCCCAAGACCGACCGCAAGGTGTGGTGCTTCATGGGCGATGGCGAGTGCGACGAGCCCGAGAGCCTGGGCGCCATCTCGGTGGCCGGCCGCGAAGGCCTGGACAACCTGGTGTTCGTCATCAACTGCAACCTGCAGCGCCTGGACGGGCCGGTGCGCGGCAACGGCAAGATCATCCAGGAGCTGGAAGGCCAGTTCCGCGGCGCCGGCTGGAACGTCATCAAGACCATCTGGGGCAGCTACTGGGATCCGCTGCTGGCGCGTGACACCAGCGGCAAGCTGCGCCAGCTGATGATGGAAACCGTGGACGGCGAGTACCAGAACTGCAAGGCGTTTGGCGGCAAGTACACCCGCGACCACTTCTTCGGCAAGTACCCGGAAACCGCCGCGCTGGTGGCCAACCTGAGCGATGACGACGTGTGGCGCCTCAACCGCGGCGGCCACGACCCGCACAAGGTCTACGCCGCCTACGACGTGGCGACCCGGACCAAGGGCATGCCCACCGTGATCCTGGCCAAGACGGTCAAGGGCTACGGCATGGGCAAGGCCGGCGAGGCGCTGAACCCCACCCACCAGACCAAGAAGCTGGACGACGAAGACGTCCGCTATTTCCGCGACCGCTTCAACATCCCGGTGACCGACGCGCAGCTGGCCGACAAGCAGGTGCCGTTCTACCACCCGGGCGAGAAGTCGCCGGAAGTGGAGTACATGCGCGAGCGCCGCCGCGCGCTGGGCGGCTTCCTGCCGCAGCGCCGGCGCAAGGCCACGCAGTCGCTGGAAGTGCCCAAGCTGGAAACCTACGAGCGCCTGCTCAAGGCCACCGGCGAGCGCGAGATCAGCACCACCATGGCGTTCGTGCAGACGCTCAACATCACCCTGCGCGACAAGCAGGTGGGCCCGCGCTGCGTGCCCATCGTGGCCGACGAAGCGCGCACCTTCGGCATGGAAGGCCTGTTCCGGCAGATTGGCATCTACGCCCCGCACGGGCAGAAGTACAAGCCGGTGGACCGCGACCAGCTGATGTACTACCGCGAGGACGTGGCCGGGCAGGTGCTGGAGGAAGGCATCACCGAGGCCGGTGCGTTCGCCAGCTGGATGGCCGCGGCCACCAGCTACAGCACCAACGACCTGCAGATGCTGCCATTCTACATCTACTACTCCATGTTCGGCTTCCAGCGCGTGGGTGATGCCGCGTGGCAGGCGGCGGACATGCGCGCGCGCGGCTTCCTGCTGGGCGGCACCGCCGGCCGCACCACGCTCAACGGTGAAGGCCTGCAGCACGAGGACGGCCACAGCATGGTGCAGGCGGGGCTGATCCCCAACTGCCGCAGCTACGACCCCACCTTCGGCTACGAAGTCACGGTGATCGTGCAGCACGGCATGCAGCGCATGCTGGCCGAGCAGCACGACGAGTACTACTACATCACCCTGATGAACGAGAACTACAGCCACCCGGAGATGCCCGAGGGCGCGGCCGAGGGCATCATCAAGGGCATGTACCTGCTCAAGGACGCCGGCAAGGCCAAGAAGGGCGAGCTGCGCGTGCAGCTGATGGGCAGCGGCACCATCCTGCGCGAAGTGATCGCGGCGGCGGAGCTGCTGGACAAGGACTTTGGCGTGACCGCCGACATCTGGTCGTGCCCGAGCTTCAACGAGCTGCAGCGCGACGGCGTGGACGCCACCCGCTGGAACCGCCTGCACCCCGAGGCCGAACAGCGCAAGCCGTACATCACCACGCTGCTGGAAAGCCGCCAGGGCCCGGCGATTGCCGCCACCGACTACATCCGCAACTACGCCGACCAGGTGCGCGAGTTCGTGCCGACGCGCTACAGCGTGCTGGGCACGGATGGGTTCGGCCGCAGTGATACGCGTGCAAACCTGCGTCGCCACTTCGAGGTGGATCGCTTCCACATCGCGCACGCGGCGATTGCCGCGCTGGCGGCGGATGGGAAGATGACGGGGAAGGATGTGGCTCGGGCGATTAAGCAGTACAAATTAGATGCAGATAAGCCCAACCCAATTGGGGTTTGACATAACGCATGAGGGCGGCCACTGGCCGCCCTCATGCGTTATACGAGAAAGGATTGAAAAAGAGGGGGTGTATGAATCGACCATCGGCACGAATGGAAGCCCTGACTGATTTGGTGCTGATCGGAAAGCGCTTTGGCTGGGAAGAATTTGACAAGGTCCGGAAGGCCATCTACCTGCGAGTAACGCGGTTCAGGCAATCGAAAATTACCTTGGATTTCACCAGCACCGAGTTGCTGTATCCCAATGGCATTGTTCCACTCATTGCACTGGTTAAGCGACACCAAGGCAATGGAATTTTCTTTGAAATTATCCAGCCAAGATCAGTTGATCTGAATCGCCTGATCCGTTTCGAAGGCTGGTTTCACGCCATCGATAGCGCGCGCTTCGACGCGCCCGCAGCAGCGGGCTTCAATTCTCTGCCGCTCAAGCGCTTTGAAAGCGATGACGAGCTGAACGGGGCAGTAAATTGTGCGATCGAAGTGGCGCTTCGCAATCTTCAAATGGAAAACAACGTGCCTGCCTCATTCGAGTGGGCATTAAATGAGCTTGGCGGAAATGTATTGCATCATGCGGAAAGCGGATCGGGTTATCTTCAGGTAAATACGTTCAAGTCCACTGAAAATCTATCGGTATTAGTAGTGGATGCCGGTGTTGGTGTCCCGAAATCCATGCGAGATCGATTTGGCGATATTCGGAATGACAGAGTTGCGATAGAGCGTGCTGTTCAGAAGGGCGTGACGAGCAAGCCCAACTTCGGGCAAGGAAATGGTCTTGCGGGGAGCGTAGCAATCGCTTTACAGAGCGGCGGATATTTTGCACTCACTTCTGGCGGGGGACGACTAGTCGTTGAGAAAGGCACACTAACGGTTCGAGATTTCTACCCGCCCCTTCAGGGGACCGTAGTGGAACTCCATTTGCCAACGAGTCGGGAGATTGATTTGCCCGCAGCCCTCTGGGGTCATGACCCGTCTTCTTACCTGGAAGAGAAATTCGAAAAATCGTCTGGCACGCTTTTGCTCAAGCTAATCGAATGCGCCCCCACGTTCGGAAACCGAATAACGGGAGAAAAGATCAGGACGTTGATCCTAAATTTGCTTAGCAGCAGTCCAGGCGCCGATCTGGAAATCGACTTCGCAGGCGTGAAGATTGTGGCGTCGTCGTTTGCAGACGAAGTATTCGGGAAGCTATTCCTTATGATGGGTCCGTTGGAATGCGGGTCGCGTGTTCGATATGTGAATATGAACGGAACGTGCAAACAGATCATCAACAAGGCGATTACGGAGCGATTGGCCCAAGGCCTTGAGGGCGGAGAGATCGGGGCCGATGACGATTAGGTCTAGGCCGAATTCAATCATATGTCGTACGAACATCGGGGTGTCTGGTTCATTCTGTTAGAACTCGAATTCTGGGCGGTCCGAATATGACAAACTCTTTTCCTCTGCCAAATCTTGCGGCCCGACTTCAAGCCCTTGGTGCAAGAGAGGTGCTGGTCAAGAATCTAGCGTCTAACGACAACAGCAAAAATCAAATTTATCTCGCGGGAGACATCTCTTCATTAGGTCTCCTTCCGACCAGTGAGGTGGTGTTGAATCCCGGAACATCGCGGAAGCCTGGTGCCGATAAGCGTGGCCCCATTTTCCGCGCCGCGATGGATCTGTGGTGGCTATCGGCGGATGGCTCTCTCTGCGAAGCTCCGAACTCGAAATTAATTCTGTACCCGCAGTACAGCGAAGTGCGGCTTTCAGGATTCCTGTCCGGATGCCGGGGTGCGCCGTCAGATCTATTCGATATCAACAAGCGTGGTCGTGAGCTAGGACGTGTACTCGTGCTGGCGCCGTTGCCTGATCGTCGGGTCATCGCTGCCGTTTTTCCTGCAGACACAGATGAGGCGCGGGCACTGCGTGCGGTCCCCGGCGAACCCTATGGGGTTTTGCGTCGCTTCGACCTGTTGGGCGCCCGCGATTTGTCTTCCGAGAGCCTGCTTCTGGCGGAGCTGCGTCGCGTCCATCTTCTGGGCTGGTTGAATCCTGAGTACCTTGGCCGGGATGGAACAAAACGACCGTGTAAGGGCCCCAATTGCGGCGGAGTCACGCTGGAGACCAATCTCGGCATCACGGCCAACGGCTACGCCGACCCTGACTTCCACGGATGGGAGGTCAAGCAACATGGCGTCGGATCGTGGGCCAAGCCAAAGGCGAGCAGGGTCACCCTCATGACACCCGAGCCGTCTGGAGGCGCCTATGTCGAAGAGGGTCCGAAGTACTTCGTTCGCACGTGGGGATATCCGGATCAGCTGGGTCGAGCAGATCGCAGGAACTTTGGCGGCATCTACCGGGTGGGAGGCGCAGCAAATGAAAGGACACGCCTTCGCCTCGTGCTTTCCGGCTTTGACGAACCTACGGGGCGCTTTGAGGGCGATGGAGCGGTGATGCTTGTCGATGGCGACGAGCGCGTCGCCGCGTCATGGAGCTTCGCAAAGCTCATCGATCACTGGAAGCGAAAACACGCCAAGGCTGTGTTTGTCCCGTCCATCATCAGGAAAGATCCATCGATTCAATACCACTACGGCTCCAAGGTGGACTTGGCGGCTGGAGGCAGGTTCAGCCTGCTGCTTAAGGCTTTTGCATATGGTTCTGTTCACTACGATCCAGGGATCAAACTGGAGACTGTCGATTCGGTTGAGAAGCTGAAGCGACGCAGTCAGTTCCGGATTGACAGCCGCTATCTAGACTCACTGTACGAGTCGTTTAGACAGGTCGATCTTCTGGCGTAGCAGGCCTCCGACGCTCGGCAGCAATCTCCCCGGCGAGTCGACCCAGGCGTTCGGTCTGTTCCTGGTGTGATTTACCTCGAAGTTCGCATTCCCACAGGTGCAGCACTCGCCATCCGCGCCGCGTCAGTTCAACGTCGACCCGTTTATCCCGGGTACGGTTCGCATCGATCTTCGTTTGCCAGAACTCAGTCCGGGTCTTGGGTAAGCGGAACAGATGGCACTCGTGGCCGTGCCAGAAGCAGCCATCCACAAACAGCACCGCTCTATGACGAGGGAACACCAAGTCGGGACGGCCCGGTAGGCTCGCCCCGCCCAGTCGATATCTGAGTCCCTGCGCGTGTAGTGCCCGGCGCACCAGCAATTCAAGCTTCGTATCCGACCCGCGGATCCGCGACATCTGCGCGGATCGCTGTTCCGGGGTCAGGATATCAACCAAGGTTAAGCCGCTTTCTTGCTGCGCTTCTTTTGCACTTCCTCGGCCACGATGAAGGGCTTCATGAGGCGCGCGACTTCAGCAATGACCGGAACCACTACTGAGTTGCCAAACTGCTTGTAGGCGCGGGTGTCCGAGACCGGGATCCGCCCTACGTGTCAACATGCGACCCAACAGCTACCCTCGTTTTTTATCTATAACAAATGGGCTCCGCTGCTGGAGTACACCGATGTCCCCTGATTCACCCACCACGGCCGAGATTGCTCCCGATCCGCAACTGGAAAAGCGGACACGGCGCCGCTTCAGTGCGCCTGAGAAGTTGCGCCTTCTGGCCCAAGCCGACGCCCTTGCTCACGGCGAGCAGGGGGCCTGGCTGCGCCGCAATGGCCTCTATGCCGCCCAGCTTTCTGCTTGGCGCAAGCAGCAGACCGAGCATGGTTTGGAGGGTTTGCAGTCGCAAGCACCCGGGCGCAAGGCGGCCGATCCGCGTGAGC
>NZ_VLKP01000015.1 GCF_007830115.1 Aerolutibacter ruishenii
GGCCGCACCCCGGACAGGCCAGTCGCAGGCGCGGTAGCCGCAACTCAACCGGATCTCCGAACACCGGCAGATCCCGAACCCGGCGCATTGTGCGGTCGTGGATCGCTTCAACCCGGCCGCCACACCCCATGCAGGTTCGCGCCACTCCAGGTTCTGGTGCCAGCTCCACCACCAGCCAGCGCAGCGCCCCACGCATCTCGTGACGCCACTCCCCAACCCGGTAGCCCACCCAGCCACCCAGCTGGGCCATACAATCCCCTTCGGCCACGGCCGACCCCTGTTTGTAGTCTCGACAACCACAAATTAGCCGGGTCGGCCGTGCGCCTCTCCCTCAGTTGGGAGAAGAACCTTTTTCCTTTTCGGGAGCCCGTCCTAGAATGACGGGGCGGACGGTCGAAGCAATCGGTCCGGCTTTGCGAAAGTGGCGGAATTGGTAGACGCCCTGGATTTAGGTTCCAGTGCCCGCAAGGCGTGGGGGTTCGAGTCCCCCCTTTCGCACCACGCCAACTCAGTAAAAGTTCCCCCATGTCGCCCAAGCGGGCCGTCGCGGGGGAAGGCTGCTCCGTCGGCAGGCGCTTCCCTTTACCCCATCACCGAGCGAGCCGTCAGGAGGCAAGCCCCTCTGTCGGCAGCCCCGGCATCAGTTGGATTCCATTGGATGGTGGCGGCCCGGTCCGGAATCAGCGAAACTAGCAAGTTCGCAGGGAGCCCGCGGCGCACCGCCGTGCCCGGTCCCTGACACCAGATCAACAACATCGTGCCGCGGCAGGTAGCCGTGGTTGCAGGAGTGGATATGCAAGTTTCGGTCGAATCGCTGGGCAATCTTGAACGCCGCCTCACCTTCACCCTGCCGACGGACCGCTACGAGTCCGTGGTCGGTGGCCGCCTCAAGGAAATCCAGCGCGGTGCCAACCTCAAGGGCTTCCGCAAGGGCAAGGTGCCGGCCAGCGTGATCGAGCAGCGTTTCGGTCCGCAGGTTCGCGCCGAGGTGATGGATGGCCTGCTGCGCGAGAGCTTCGGCAACGCCGTGCGCGACAACGCGCTGCAGATCGCCGGCAACCCGCAGATCGTGCCGGGCGAGGGCGAGATGAACTTCGTCGCCACCTTCGAGGTGGTGCCGGACTTCGGTGACGTCGACGTGGCCAAGCTCAACGTGGTGCGCAACACCGCCGACGTCACCGACGCCGACATCGACACCATGCTCGAGAACCTGCGCATGCAGCGCCGCACCTGGAACAAGGTCGAGCGCGAGGCGAAGGAAGGCGACCTGGTTGGCCTTGAAACCTTCTCCGTGGTCGACGGCGAGCGCCTGCCGGCCGAGGGCACCGAGCGTGGCGCCACCGCCATTGGCTCGAACGTGATGTTCCCGGCCATCGAGGCTGCGCTGGCCGGCATGAAGGCCGGCGACGAGAAGACCGTCGACGTCGACTTCCCCGCCGACTGGCGCGTACCGCAGTTCGCCGGCAAGAAGGTCGCCGTGACCCTGCAGGTCAAGGAAGTGTCCGAGCCGGTGCTGCCGGACGTGGACGCGGCCTTCATCAAGAGCTTCGGCGTGAAGAGCGGCGATGCCGAACAGTTCCGCAAGGACATCCGCAGCAACCTGGAGCGCGAGCTCAAGGGCGCGCTGATGACCCGCCTGCGCCGCGAAGTCGGTGAGCAGCTGATCGCGGCCTACGCGCACGTCGAGATGCCGCCGAAGCTGGTCGAGGGCGAAGCCCGTGGCATGGCCGCCCAGGTGGTCGAGCAGGCGCAGCGCGCCGGCCGCAACGTCGGCGACGTGCCGGCCGACATGTACCAGAACTACCTGGACGCCGCCCGCAAGCGCGTGCTGGTGGGCCTGCTGGTGGGCGAAGTGGCCCGTCGCAACGAACTGCGCCTGGACCCCAAGCGCGTCACCGAGACCCTGCAGCTGATCGCCTCCACCTACGAGGAGCCGCAGCAGGTCATCGAGCTGTACCGCAATGACCAGCAGTTGATGGCCGGCCTGCAGAACCGCGTGATGGAAGAGCAGGTGATCGACTGGATCGCCGAGCGCGCCCAGCACACCGAACAGCCGCTGTCGTTCAGCGAGGCGATCCGCCAGTAACCGCCGAGGCACGGCCGCACCGCAGGGTGCAGGCCTTGCCGGAGCAAGCGTTCCACGCCCGGCAGCGAGCCGGGCCGTTGGGCAGGAAGGGCGCCCCTGCGGCGCCCTTTGTCCTTGCCCACCCCGGCTGTCCGCCTGAGCGGATCGCCCATGGACGGCAAGGCACCACTTGCGCTTTCAACACGGCGGCCCCAATTTGGTCGCAACGCCCCACAGTCTTCACAGGTGCCATTGCATGGATTACCGGACCCAAGCCCTGAACCTCGTCCCGATGGTGGTCGAGCAGACCAGCCGCGGCGAGCGCGCGTATGACATCTATTCGCGCCTGCTGAAGGAGCGGGTGATCTTCCTCGTCGGCCCGATCGACGACTACATGGCCAATGTGATCGTGGCCCAGCTGCTGTTCCTCGAGGCCGAGAACCCCGAGAAGGACATCAGCCTGTACATCAACTCCCCGGGTGGCATCGTTACCGCGGGCATGGCCATCTACGACACCATGCAGTACATCAAGCCGGACGTGAGCACCATCTGCGTCGGCCAGGCGGCCTCCATGGGCGCGCTGCTGCTGGCCTCGGGCGCGCCGGGCAAGCGCTATGCGCTCCCCAACTCGCGCGTGATGATCCACCAGCCGCTGGGCGGGTTCCAGGGCCAGGCCACGGACATCGACATCCACGCCCGCGAGATCCTGTCGCTGAAGCAGCGCCTCAACGAGACCCTGTCCAAGCACACCGGCCAGCCGCTGGAGACCATTGCCCGCGACACCGAGCGCGACAATTTCAAGAGCGCCGAGGCCGCCCGCGAGTACGGCCTGATCGACCAGGTGCTGGAGCGCCGCCCGGACGAGTCGGTCCAGGCGGGCTGACCCATCGGCCCATCCCCGGGATGGATGGCGGGGCAGGTCTCCGCCAGGCACGTTCCGCGGGGCTTTCACCACGTTTTCCCGGCCCGGGAGCCGGCCCCTTGGCGGGCCGGAACCCTGTGCTATTCTCGGGCCGAAGCACCCTCCCAGACCCTGTGAACGGGCCTGGGCTGGGGACTTGAGCACCAACAGGCAAAAGCATGAGCGACGAGCAAAAGAGCCGCGGTACCGGCGACAGCAACAAGATTCTTTACTGCTCGTTCTGCGGTAAGAGCCAGCATGAGGTCCGCAAGCTGATTGCGGGTCCCAGCGTGTTCATCTGCGATGAATGCGTGGAGTTGTGCAATGACATCATCCGCGAGGAACTCGAGGAGAAGGCGCAGTCGGCGCGCAGCCACCTGCCCAAGCCCAAGGAGATCCTCGAGGTCCTCGACCAGTACGTGATCGGCCAGCCGCGCGCGAAGAGGACCCTCGCCGTGGCGGTGTACAACCACTACAAGCGCATCGAGAGCCGGCAGAAGAACGACGACGTCGAGCTGGCCAAGTCCAACATCCTGCTGGTGGGCCCCACCGGTTCGGGCAAGACGCTGCTGGCCGAGACGTTGGCGCGCATGCTCAACGTGCCGTTCACCATGGCCGACGCCACCACGCTGACCGAAGCCGGTTACGTGGGCGAGGACGTGGAGAACATCATCCAGAAGCTGCTGCAGAAGTGCGACTACGACGTCGACAAGGCGCAGCAGGGCATCGTCTACATCGACGAGATCGACAAGATCTCGCGCAAGAGCGACAACCCGTCCATCACCCGCGACGTTTCGGGCGAGGGCGTGCAGCAGGCGCTGCTCAAGCTGATCGAAGGCACCATCGCCAGCGTGCCGCCGCAGGGTGGCCGCAAGCACCCGCAGCAGGAATTCCTGCAGGTCGACACGCGCAACATCCTGTTCATCGTCGGCGGCGCGTTCGCCGGCCTGGAGAAGGTGATCCAGCAGCGCAGCACCGAGGCCGGCGGCATCGGCTTTGGCGCCAAGGTCAAGAGCAGCGAGCGCAAGGTGGACACCGGCAAGATCCTGGCCGATGTCGAGCCCGAGGACCTGATCAAGTTCGGCCTGATTCCGGAATTCGTCGGTCGCCTGCCGGTGGTCGCCACGCTGGAGGAACTGGACGAGGCCGCGCTGGTCAAGATCCTGACCGAGCCCAAGAACGCCATCACCAAGCAGTTCAAGAAGCTGTTCGAGATGGAAGGCGTGGAACTGGAGTTCCGCCCGGACGCACTGACCGCGATCGCCCGCAAGGCGCTCAAGCGCAAGACCGGTGCCCGCGGCCTGCGCACCATTGTCGAAGGCGTGCTGCTGGACACCATGTACGACCTGCCGTCGCTGGAGAACGTGAGCAAGGTGGTGGTGGACGAGTCGGTGATCGACCACAAGACCGACCCGTACCTGATCTACCAGACGCCGCCGGCCGCCGCGCCGAAGGCCGCCTCGGGCGACTGAGCCGCCCGGGCCGATCCCCGGTTCGCGCAGGCGGGCCGGGGCGCGTTCCCGTTCACCCCGGACGCCGCCCCATTGGGCGGCGTCTGCGTTTGCAAGCCCATGTTCCTGAACGGGTTTGCGGTCGCGTCGTGGGGCGGCGTTCCGGTGCGCTTGCATCCCCGCGTCGAGGCCCCCATAACCGTGGCCATAGGGCCTTGAGCCCCCCGTTTCTTCTGTGGAAGGGCGCCCGCCGTCCGACCCTGCCGTCCCCGGAGAGCACCATGACCGAATCCAAGCCCCGTGAGCCTGTTGCCAGCGCAACGCTCGACCTGCCGGTGCTGCCGCTGCGCGACGTCGTCGTGTTCCCGCACATGGTCATCCCGCTGTTTGTTGGCCGCGAGAAGTCGATCAAGGCGCTCGACATGGCCATGGACGCCGACAAGCGCATCCTCCTGGTCGCGCAGAAGGTCGCCGAGACCGATGACCCGGGTGCCGGCGACCTGCACCGTGTCGGTACGCTGGCCCACGTGCTGCAACTGCTCAAGCTGCCTGACGGCACCATCAAGGTGCTGGTGGAAGGCGTGTCGCGCGTGCAGGTGGACGGGGTCAGCGAGGTCAATGGCACGTTGACCGGCCGCGCCCACGAAGTGGCGCCTGAGGTCGATCGCCCCGAGCGTGAGCTGGAGGCCATCGCCCGTGCGCTGATGGGCCAGTTCGAGATGTACGTCAAGACCAACCGCAAGCTGCCGCCCGAGCTGATGCAGACGCTGCAGGGCATCGAGGAGCCGGGTCGCCTGGCCGACACCATCGCCGCGCACCTGGGCGTGCGCCTGGTCGACAAGCAGAAGCTGCTGGAGACGCACGCCATCGGCGCGCGCCTGGAGCAGCTGGTCGGCCTGGTCGACGGCGAGATCGACGTGCAGCAGCTGGAGAAACGCATCCGCGGCCGGGTCAAGTCGCAGATGGAGAAGAGCCAGCGCGAGTACTACCTCAACGAGCAGATGAAGGCGATCCAGAAGGAGCTCGGCGAGATCGACGAGGCGCCCAACGACATCGACGAGCTCACCCGCAAGATCGCCGAGGCCGGCATGCCCAAGCCGGTGGAAGCCAAGGCCAAGGCCGAGCTCAACAAGCTCAAGCAGATGTCGCCGATGTCGGCCGAGGCCGCGGTGGTGCGCAACTACCTCGACTGGCTGCTGGGCGTGCCGTGGAAGAAGCGCACCAAGATCCGCAAGGACCTCAAGGCCGCGCAGGACGTGCTCGACGCCGACCACTTCGGTTTGGAGAAGGTCAAGGAGCGCATCCTGGAATACCTCGCGGTGCAGACGCGCGTGAAGAACATGAAGGGCGCGATCCTGTGCCTGGTCGGACCGCCGGGCGTGGGCAAGACCTCGCTCGGGCAGAGTATTGCCAAAGCCACCAACCGCAAGTTCGTGCGCATGTCGCTGGGCGGTGTGCGCGACGAAGCCGAGATCCGTGGCCACCGCCGGACCTATGTCGGCTCGATGCCCGGCCGCATCGTGCAGAACCTCAACAAGGTAGGCAGCAAGAATCCGCTGTTCGTGCTGGACGAGATCGACAAGATGTCGATGGACTTCCGTGGTGATCCGTCGTCGGCGCTGCTGGAGGTGCTGGACCCCGAACAGAACCATGCCTTCAACGACCACTACCTCGAGGTCGACCTGGACCTGAGCGAGGTGATGTTCGTCGCCACATCCAACTCGCTCAACATCCCGGGCCCGCTGCTGGACCGCATGGAGGTGATCCGCATTCCCGGTTACACCGAGGAAGAGAAGCTCAACATCGCCATGCGCTACCTGCTGCCCAAGCAGATCAAGGCCAATGGCCTGAAGGAAGGCGAGATCAAGATCGATGAAAGCGCGGTGCGCGACATCGTGCGCTACTACACGCGCGAATCGGGCGTGCGCAACCTGGAGCGCGAGATTGCAAAGATCTGCCGCAAGGTGGTGAAGGAAATCGCGCTGGCGGGCCCGAAGCCGAAGAAGGCCAAGGACAGCGCGATCAAGGTCAACGCGAAGAACCTCGAGAAGTACCTGGGCGTGCAGCGCTTCGACTTCGGTCGCGCCGAGGAACAGAACGAGATCGGCCTGGTGACCGGCCTGGCCTGGACGGAAGTGGGCGGCGACCTGTTGCAGATCGAGTCCACGCTGGTGCCGGGCAAGGGCCAGCTGCTGCTCACCGGCCAGTTGGGTGACGTGATGAAGGAGTCGGCGTCGGCCGCACTGAGCGTGGTGCGTGCGCGCACCGAGCGCCTGGGCATCGACCTGGACTTCCTGCAGAAGCACGACGTGCACGTGCACGTGCCCGAGGGCGCGACGCCGAAGGACGGCCCGAGCGCCGGTATTGCCATGGCCACCGCGCTGGTGTCGATGCTGACCAAGAACCCGGTCAAGGCCGACGTGGCCATGACCGGCGAGATCACCCTGCGCGGCCGTGTGCTGCCCATCGGCGGCCTGAAGGAGAAGCTGCTGGCCGCGCTGCGCGGTGGCATCCGCACCGTGGTGATCCCGGAGGAAAACGCCAAGGACCTGGTCGACCTGCCCAAGGCCGTGACCCAGGGCCTGAAGATCATTCCGGTCCGGTGGATCGACGAAGTGCTCGATATCGCGCTGGAACGGCCGCTGGGGCCCGCGAAGCCACCTGTTGGAGACAAGGCGGCAGGCGTGAAGCGCGCACGCAAGCCGGGCACGCAGGCGAGCATCAAGCATTGATGTCCACCGGCGGCCACCGGTGGGAAAATACCTCTGAAAGGCCCGTCGTTATTGGGTTTGCGGCTTGCGGGGTCAAAATGCCGCTGGTATAACGGGCGCAACCGCGCGTCCCTGTTGCGCGGCAAGCTCGATCGGGGACTGCACTGCCGAGGCAGGCAGCCCCGGTTCTCAAGAGAATGCGGTCACATCCGCACACGGAGTCCAAAAGAATGAACAAGGCCGAATTTGTAGCTGCCGTCGCCGACGCTGCCGAGCTGTCCAAGACCGACGCTTCCAGCGCCGTCGACGCGGTCATCAGCGTGATCACCAAGACCTTGAAGAAGGGCGAGACCGTCACGCTGGTGGGCTTCGGTACCTTCGAAGTGCGCAAGCGCGCCGCCCGCCAGGGCCGCAACCCGAAGACCGGCGAGACCATCAAGATCAAGGCCTCGAAGAACCCGTCGTTCAAGGCTGGCAAGGCCCTGAAGGACGCTGTAAACTAAGCGGCTCGCTGCCCGGGCCGTGGCCCGGGCAGTCGGATGGGTGCTTAGCTCAGCGGTAGAGCGTCTCCTTTACACGGAGAGGGTCGGGGGTTCGAAACCCTCAGCACCCACCACAGCATCCAGGCAACATCCAGAATAATCCTGCAAGAAATTCTGAACTGGGATCTTCCCAAAACAGAAAAACTACTGCAGAATATCTGTCTCGAGTTTGAAGCGCGGAGTGGTAGTTCAGTCGGTTAGAATGCTGGCCTGTCACGCCGGAGGTCGCGGGTTCGAGTCCCGTCCACTCCGCCAGTTTCGCCAAAGGCGCCCGCAAGGGCGCCTTTGTTTTTGCGCGTTCGCCAGGCGGAACTTTCGCGGCTGCGTTTCACGCCGTCCCCGGATGCGCCTGCGCATTATTGCGAATGTCCGCAGCCGCGTGGGTTGCCAACGCCCGAGGTCCCCGTTGGGCCTTTTGCGCCGCGCCAGATTCCACGGTTAAGCCGGGTTACACTGTCCGGCTTCCGTCTTCTTCTTTCCGGGCATGCTGCAGACACTCCGCGACAAGACTTCCGGCTGGCTCGCCACGGTCATCCTTGGCCTGCTGATCATTCCTTTCGCCCTGTTTGGTCTCCAGGACTACATGGTGCAGCGCACCGATGACGCCGTGGCCAAGATCGACGCGCCGCCGACGTGGTGGGCCAGCGCACCGTCCTGGTGGCCAGCGTCGATGCTGTGGCACCACGACAAGATCACGTCCGAGGAATTCCGCGCGCGTTTCGAGCAGGAACGCCAGCGCCGCCGCCAACAGGACGGTGATGCCTTCGATCCCAAGTCGTTCGAAGCCGTGGACAACAAGCGCGAGATCCTGGAGTCGATGATCGACGAGAAGCTGCGTGGCATGGCGTCCGAGCGTGCGGGGCTCGAGGTCAGCGATGCGCAGGTGCGCAGGACGATCCAGGAAATCCCGGCCTTCCAGGTGGATGGCAAGTTCAATCCGCAGCGCTACCAGTTGGCACTGGCATCGGCCGTGCCGGCGCAAACCCCGCGCCAGTTCGAAGCGACCCTGCGCGATGACCTGCGCCAGTCCGTGGTGGTCGCCGGGATAGCCAACAGCAACTTCGTCACCGATGCCGAGCTTGAGCGCCTGATGCGCGTGCTGGGCGAAACCCGCGATGCCAGCGTGCTGTTCATGCCGCCGCCGGCACCCGACGTCGCCCCGGTGGCCGATGCGGAGATCAAGTCCTGGTACGACAACCATGGCGCGGATTTCCGCGCCAGGGAGACGGTGAGCCTGGAGTACGTGACCCTGGATGGCGCATCGATGGCGCCGCCTCCTCCGGCGGACGAAGCCACGCTGCGCCAGCGTTATGAGCAGGAGAAGGGCAAGTTTGCCGCCAGCGAGGAGCGTTTGGCCTCGCACATCCTGGTGCAGGTGGCCGATGGCGCCGACGCCGCCACGCAGAAGGCGGCCGAGGCCAAGGCCGCCAAACTGGCTGCCGAAGCCAAGGCGCCGGGCGCGGATTTTGCGGCCATTGCGCGCGCCAACAGCGACGACGATGGCAGCAAGGCCGCCGGTGGCGACCTGGGCTGGGTGTCGAAGGGCATCATGGACCCCGCGTTCGAGTCCGCACTGTTCGCGATGAAGGCCGGCGAGGTCAGCGCACCGGTGAAGTCCGCGTTCGGCTGGCACGTGATCCAGCTGCGCGAGGTGAAGGGCACCGCGCAACAGCCGTTCGAGGCGGTGCGCGAAACCCTGGCGGCCGAGCAGGCGCAGACGGACCGTGAGCGCGCGTTCAACGACCTGTCCACCCGTCTGGTGGACCTGGTGTACAAGAATCCGTCCTCGCTGGCGCCGGCGGCGCGCGAGGTGGGCCTGCCGGTGCTGAAGGTCGGCCCGGTGGCCCGTGATTCCAACGAGGGCATCCTGGCGCACGCGGCGGTCAAGCGTGCCGCATTCTCCGAGGTGCTGGTGCAGGATGGCACGGTGAGCGATCCGATCGAGATCGGGCCCAGCCACAGCGTGCTGATCCGCGTCGCAAGCCACACACCGGAACGGACACTGCCGCTGGCGCAGGTGCGCGACCAGGTGGTCGCCTCCATCCGTGCGGATCGTGCCCGCAAGGCGGCTGCGAAGGACGCCGACGCGCTGGTGGCGCGGGTCGCCGCGGGCGAGGCACTGGAGGCCGTCGCCGCCTCCAGGCAGCTGCCTGCCCCGCAGGCCCTGCCGGGCCTGCGTCGCGGCATGCCCATCCCCAGCCCGGAGGTGAGTGCGGCCATCTTCGCGGCCAAGGCTCCGGCCAACGGGGCGAGCTCGGCTGGCAAGTTGGTGCTGGATGACGGCCGCATCGCGCTGTTCGCCGTGCACGCGGTCAAGCCCGGCAATCCGGCCGAGGCTTCCCCGCAGGAGCGGGCCATGCTGCGCCAGCAGTTGGCCCAGGCCCATGGGCTGGGGGACGTGGATGCGCTGTCGCGCCATCTGCGCAAGCAGATGAAGGTCACCGTGGTCGAGGCCAACCTCTGAGGGTGGGTCCTGTCCGGGACATGACGTAACGCGAAAGGCCCGGCATCGCTGCCGGGCCTTTCAGTTTGTCTGGCCGCGGGAAAATAGCCGCGACGACAACGGACCGCGACGGAAAGCGACCCAATGCAAAAGGCCCGCCATCGAGGCGGGCTTTGGGTTGCACTGGCGCGGGGTGGTCGCCCCGCAGCGCGCTCAGTCTTCGTCGCCGATGCCGGTCATGCCCAGGATGTTGTAGCCCGAGTCGACGTAGGTGATTTCGCCGGTGATGCCGTTGGCCAGGTCCGAGCAGAGGAACGCAGCGGTGTTGCCCACGTCCTCGATGGTGACGGTGCGCCGCAGCGGGGTGTACTTCTCGAAGTGGCCCAGCATCTTGCGGAAGTTGGCGATGCCGGCGGCCGCGAGGGTCTTGATCGGCCCGGCGGAGATCGCGTTGACGCGGATGCCGTCCGGGCCGAGGTTGAGCGCGAGGTAGCGGACGGTGGCCTCGAGGCTGGCCTTGGCCACGCCCATCACGTTGTAGTTCTGCAGCGCGCGCACCGCGCCCAGGTAGCTCAGCGTCAGGATCGAGCCGCGGCGGCCCTTCATCATCGGGCGTGCGGCCTTGGCCAGTGCGGCCAGCGAGTACGCCGAGATGTCATGCGCGATGGCGAAGTTCTCGCGGGTCAGGCCGTCCAGGAACTCGCCGTCGATGGCCTCGCGCGGGGCGTAGGCGATGGCATGCACCAGGACGTCGAAGCCTTCCGGCCAGTGCTTGCCCAGCTCGGCGAAGCACTGCTCGATCTGCTCGTCCGAACTGACGTCCAGCGGGATCACGATGTTGGAGCCGTTTTCCTTCGCGCAGTCTTCCACGCGCGACTTGAGCTTCTCGGTCTGGTAGGTGAACGCCAGTTCGGCGCCCTCGCGGCGCATCGCTTCGGCAATGCCGGTGGCGATGGAACGTTGGCTGGCGACGCCGGTGATGAGTACACGCTTGCCTTGCAGGAAACCCATGGACTTGACCTCTTTGTGGGGCGATGGCCGTCGGCACGGCCGAGCAAAGACTCTAGTTTGCCTTGCCGGCGAGGCAGGGGCTACCTATTTGCCGCCGTCCGCAGCGGAGGCATCCACGGCCGGTGCCAGGATCCTGCGCTCGCGGCCGCGCAGCGGGCCGGTGGCGTGGGCGGGGTTCAGGCGGGCCAGCAAGGCGGGATCGTGGCCCTGGGCGCGGGCCCATTGGCCCAGGTCCGTGGCGTCGGTGGGCAGGGTGACCTCCACCAGGCGCGGTACGTCCCGGTCCATGGCCTCGCGCCACCGCTCGCGGTCATCCGCCTGCTCCAGCAGGCAGGAGAGGGCGTGCAGCTTGCGCGGGTAGGCGCGGGTGATGTCCGCAATGCCGGTCAGGGCGGACGGATCCACCGCCGCCGCCTTGCGTCCACTGCGCTTCACGGCGCCCAGGATGCGGTGCTCACCGGCGTTGTAGGCCATCGCCACCAGTTGCCAGTTGCCGCCAAACATCCCGTGCAGGGTCTTGAGGTAGCGTACCGCGGCCCGCGTGGAGTCGACCGGGGAGAGCCGACCGTCATAACCCGGACCGATGGGAACGCGGTGGTGGCGTGCGGTGCGGGCAATCATCTGCCACAGACCCGCTGGTCCCGCTGGGCTGCGTGCCCCCGGCTTGTAGCCACTTTCCACGAGCGGGATCAACGCGTACTCGGTGGGCAGCCGTGCTTCGTGCAGCGCCTCCACCACGTAGCCGAGCAGCGGCAGGGCCTCGTTCTCAGATCGTGCCAGTTGCACCGGGGCGTGGGCAAAATGTTTCTGCCAGCGCTTGCTGGCACCGGGTTCGCACTCGGAATCGGCCAGTCCCTGGCGGAATGCCTGGTAGACGGCCAGGCCGTTGCGGGTGTGCGCAGGCAAGGTCTCCGGCTGAGGCTCGGCAGGCTCTGCGGTCCCGGTGCCTGCATGGGCAGGGGCCGCCATCACCAGCACACAGGCCAGCACACAGGCCAGCACCGCGATGGCTGGTGACGGCATGCTTCGTCGCCAGGATGAGCCGGCGGGCGGACGCTGCAGCGGGCCCACGGCAATCATGCAAACCCGTCCTTCCAACGGCGCAGCGCGGCGAAGGTGTCCGCGCCCGGTTGCGGGTCATGCCCGAGGTGGCGGGCGACCGCCGCGCGGATCGCCGGCGTTTCCGTGCGCAGGAAGGGGTTGCAGGTGCGTTCCGTGGCCAGCGGGGTCGGAAGCGTAGGCATCCCCTGTTCGCGCTGGTGCCGGGCCTCGGCCACGCGCCGCTGCAGGTCCGGGTTGTCCGGATCGACCGCCAGTGCGAAGGCGGCATTGCCGAGCGTGTATTCGTGGGCGCAGCACACGAGGGTCTCCCCGGGCAGGGTCGCCAGCCGCGCCAGCGAGGCGTGCATCTGCTCCGGCGTGCCCTCGAACAGCCGCCCACAGCCCAGGCTGAACAGGGTGTCGCCACAGAACAGCATCCCATGCCCGTGGAAGGCGATGTGGGTCAGCGTGTGCCCGGGTACCGCGATCACGTCGAACGACCAGCCTGCCAGGTCCACGCGGTCGTGATCGCGCACGCGCCGGGTGGCTTGGGCGATGCGCGGGTCGTGGGGGGCGATCACCTCCAGCCCGGGCCAGCGCGCAAGCAGTTCCGGCACGCCGCCGATGTGGTCGTGGTGGTGGTGGGTGAGCAGGATTCCCGCCGGCTGCAGGCCTCCGGCGACTGCCGCCAGAACCGGCGCCGCATCACCGGGGTCGATGAACAGCGCACGTCCCGCCTCGTCGCACAAGGCCCAGATGTAGTTGTCGTTGAAGGCGGGCAGCGCGCGAAGCTGCATGCAGACGGGTCCTCTTGGCGTCAACGGTCCTGTACACGGCGGCGGCGGCTCCGGTCTAGACTGGACGGCCGCCCCCTTCCCTGCGGATGCCCCGCCGAACATGCCTTCGTACGCGCAACCGCGTCAACCCGGACAGCGTGATGGACTGCACTGGTTCGGCACGCTGGCAGGCCAGGGCCTGCTGGCAGCCGAGTATTCCGCCGGTTCACAGGTGCTGGCGGCGTGTCCGGCATTGCCATGGGCCTGGATAGGCGTTGCCGCCGCGGAACCCCCGCCCAACGACAGCCGCCGCGGGCTGTTGCTGCACCGGCGGGGGGACGAGGGGCTGTGGGGCGCGGTGCGCTGCAGCCTGCCGTTGCCCCTGGCCAGCGAGTCGTTGGGGGCCGTGCTGGTACAGCACGCGTTGGATGATGGCGTGGCCGTCGATGCAATGCTGGGGGAGTGCGAGCGCGTGCTCGCACCCGGCGGCACGCTTTGGTTGACTGCACTCAATCCATGGTGCCCCTATCGCATGCGATGGGCGGGTGCGGGCTTGCGTGCGCGCCATCCGGGCGCCTGGCAGCGTGCGTTGCGCCGTGCGGGGTTTGCGGTCGATTCGGTGCGCCTGCAGTGGCTGGGCCCGCGTTGGCGGGTGGAACACGGCGAAGGCGGCATTGGTGCCGCGGACCGGCTGCGCGCGGGCATCGCGCTGACCGTCAGCAAGCGCGTGCGCGCCGTCATACCGCCTTCGCCCCTGCGCAAGCTGCGTTGGCAGACCGGCCACCTGCGTCCGTCCGAGCCAGCGCGACGCGAGCCGGCGATAATGGATCCATGACTGAATCATCCAAGAAGGCCGTCGAGGCGCACACCGATGGCGCCTGCCTCGGCAACCCCGGCCCGGGTGGCTGGGCCGCACTGCTCCGCTACAAGGGCAAGGAGCGCGAACTCAGCGGGGGCGAAGCCGACACCACCAACAACCGCATGGAGCTGATGGGCGCCATCATGGCGCTGGAAACGCTCACCGAGCCGTGCGTCGTGGTGTTGCAGACCGACTCGCAGTACGTGCGCCAGGGCATCACCGAGTGGATGCGCAACTGGGTGCGCCGCGGTTGGAAGACGGCCGGCGGTGACCCCGTCAAGAACCGCGACCTGTGGGAACGGTTGCACGCCGCCACGCAGCGCCACCAGATCGAGTGGAAGTGGGTGAAGGGCCACTCCGGCGACCCGGACAACGAGCGCGTGGATGTGTTGGCGCGTGACCAGGCCATCCGTTTCAAGGCCATGCGTGGCTGAGTGGCGCGTTGGTGCATGGCGCCACGGCGTGCGCCTTCGGCCGCAAGCAGCCATCCCATCAACTTGCTGCGTCGTCCAACCCAAGCGGGTGCTAACCTGCCCGCGCTGTCCCTGTAACCGGAGTGCCAACCGCGCATGCGCCAGATCATCCTCGACACCGAAACCACGGGCCTGAACTGGAAGACCGGCAACCGCGTGGTGGAAATCGGCTGCGTGGAACTGGTGGAGCGGCGCCCGACCGGCAACCACTTCCACCGCTACCTCAGGCCCGACTGCGATTTCGAGCAGGGCGCGCAGGAGGTGACAGGGCTGACGCTGGAGTTCCTGGCCGACAAGCCGGTGTTCGGCGAAGTGGTGGATGAGTTCATCGAGTTCATCCGTGGCGCGGAGCTGATCATCCACAACGCCGCGTTCGACGTCGGCTTCCTGGACAACGAGCTTGCGCTGGCAGGCGCGCAGTACGGCCGGATCCTCGACCACGCCACGGTGGAGGACACCCTGCTGATGGCGCGGCAGCGGTTCCCGGGCCAGCGCAACTCGCTGGATGCGTTGTGCAAGCGGCTGGGCGTGGACAACAGCCACCGCCAGTTGCACGGCGCGCTGCTTGATGCCCAGATCCTGGCCGACGTCTACATCGCCCTGACCTCGGGCCAGGGCGAGATCGGGTTTGGCGATGGTGGTGAGGCCGCGCCTGCCCAGGCGGCTACCGGGTTCAGGTCCACGGCGGCATCCGCGCGTCCGCGCGTGGCGATCCTGCCCGATGAACTGGCCGCGCATGAAGCGCGGCTGGAGAAGCTGCGCAAGAAGGCGGGGCGGGCGGTGTGGGACGCGATGCTTGAAGAAGTCGCGGAGGCGGTTGCCTGACAGGCACCTCGCGTTGCTGGTGGCCGTGAGCCCGGTCAATGGCAAGACCGCGAGGTACGTGACCGGTGTGGGACTCCGCGTGGGTCAGTGATTGCGTACCAGCACCACGGTGACATTGTCCGAACCGCCACCGTCCAGGGCGGCCGCGATCAGGCTGTCGACACATTCCTGGGCGCTGCAATCGTTGCGTGACAATACGCGGGCGATGCCCCGGTCCTCGACCTCTTCGGTCAGGCCGTCGCTGCACAAAAGCAGTTGCATGCCGGGGCGCAGCTCGCCGGTCATGGTTTCCACGTTCAGGCTGTTGGGATCGGTGACCCCCAGTGCCTGGGTGACCACGTTGCGGTGCGGATGGCTGCGCGCCTGCTCATGGGTGAGCGCGCCGTTGGCGATCAGTTCCTGCACATAGCTGTGGTCCTGCGAGAGCTGTGCGAGGTTGCCGTCGCGCCACAGGTAGACCCGGCTGTCGCCCACCCATGCCACTTCGAAGCGGTTGCCGTTGACCCGGGCCGCAACCACCGTCGTGCCCATGGGCAGCGCATCGTTGCGCCGGCGCGAAGTGCGGATGATTTCCTCGTCGGCGATGCGGATGGCCTGGGCGAGGGGCGTGCCATCGCGGACCTCACGCACGATGGTCTCGCGGGCCAGGGCGCTGGCCACCTCGCCGTAGTCGTGGCCCCCCATGCCGTCGGCCACCAGCCACAGGCCCAACTCGCTGTCCCCGTAGTAGGTGTCCTCGTTGAGCTCGCGGCGAAGCCCGACGTGCGTCAGGTGTCCAAATTCGATCATTTCCGTTCGCGTCGTCGGTCTTCTGCTGCGTATAACGCGATCATCGTGCCGCGTCGGCCGCTGGGCAAGACAAAGATTGCGCAGTTTGGTGCGCTTGGGGCGGACGCAGGAAAAGAAAAGGACCCCGGTGGGGTCCTTTTCGGCAAAACTGGCGGAGAGGGAGGGATTCGAACCCTCGGTACGCTATAAACGTACGCCTGATTTCGAGTCAGGTACATTCAACCACTCTGCCACCTCTCCGGGTGCAGTGAGCCGGGAATGATACGGGTCGGCGGCCGCTTCGGCAAGCCCGGACACGACGGCGCTAGACTGTGGCCCTTCCCCCTGAACAAATGGCGGCGTCATGTCCGAAATCCTGGTCCCGGTGTCTTTTGGCGAACTGCTCGACAAGATCGCGATCCTGCAGATCAAGAGCGAGCGCATGTCCGACGCGGCCAAGCTGGCCAACGTCCGCAACGAGCTGACCGCGCTGGAGAAGACCTGGATGGCGCATCCGGCGGCGGGCCACGACATCGCCAAGCTGCGCGCGGACCTGAAGTCGGTGAACGAGCGCCTGTGGGTGATCGAGGACGACATCCGCGTCAAGGAGAAGGCGCAGGCCTTCGACGATGAGTTCGTGCGCCTGGCGCGCAGCGTGTACTTCGAGAACGACGAGCGGGCGCGGATCAAGAAGGAGATCAACCTGGCGCTGGGATCGAGCTACGTCGAGGAGAAGTCGTACGAGGACTACAAGTCGGGGGCTGGGGCGCCCTGATATTGGTGTTGCGGGGGCGGGAGCCGGCCTGCGATGGCATTGCTCCAGCGCTCCGTCCGCGCAATCCTGCGCGGAGTCGCGCCGCGCGCCATTCATGGCGCGCGGCCCCGACTCGGGGCAGGATGCCCCGATGGAGGGGAGTAGCATCCCGGCGGGTGCGCGCCGGCCCCGTCCGAAGCCACTCTCCTCAGTCAGCGCAGTCAGTCACGTATCGCTCGAAGGCAGCGATGGCGTCTTCCACCGTGACCAGGTCCATCACGCCTTCGTGCTCGATCTTGGTGCCCCACTTGAGCTCGGCGGCCGGCTTGCCGCGGTACTTGCGGGCGGCATCGTCGTAGCGGTCCACGCAGTAGCGGCGGGTGGTGTACGGGCCGCTGCGCTCCGGGTTGCTGGCCGCGTGCAGGCCCAGCACCCGCGTGCCCATCGCGTTGGCGATGTGCATGGGGCCGGAGTCGGGGGTCATCAGCAGGTCAGCGCGTGCCAGCAGGGCCGGTAACTGCTTGAGCGTGTCCTTACCGACCAGGTCCAGCGCGCTGCCGTGCATGGCGGCGAGGATGGCGTCGGTGGTCTGGCGTTCCAGTTCGCTGCGGCCGCCGCACAGCACCACGCGCCAGCCGCACGCGATGGCGTGGTCGGCCACGGCGGCGTAGCGCTCGGCGCGCCAGTTGCGCAGCACGTGGCTGGAGCAGGGCGAGATCATCAGCGTGCGGCGGCCATCGTCCGGCCACTGCGCCTTCGCCCAGTCGAAGGCCTCGGCCGGTACCGGCAGGTCCCAGCGCACCGCGGTCTGGCGCAGGCCCAGCGGTTCGCAGAAGCTGCCCAGTGCGTCGAGCACATGCATGCCCGGCCGGTCCGGGATGCGCTCGTTGATGAAAAGTCCGTGCAGGTCCTTGGAGCGCGACCTGTCGTAGCCGATGCGGCGGCGCGCGGGAATGAAGGCCGACAGGAGGTTGGCGCGCGCGGCTACCTGCATCTGCAGCAGCACATCGAAGCGGCGGCCGGCCAGTTGCCGGCGCAGTGTGCGCATGCCGGCCAGGCCGGTCTTCTTGTCGTACTCGATGAACTCCACGCCGTCCAGGCCTGCGAGCAGGCGGTGCTCGCCCTTGCCGATCACCCAGGTGATGGCAACGTCCGGCCACGCGCTGCGCAACGTGCGCACCACGGGCACCACGTGGGTGACGTCGCCCAGGGCCGACAGCCGCAGGATGCAGATCGAAGCAGGTGCAGGGACGGCGTGAATTGTTAGACTCCAGAAGATATGACGGGTTACGACGCCGCCGAGGGATTGGTTCCGTTCCGCGAGGACAGCGGGTACGGCGCGATTCTGTTCGACACCACGCGGGTGCGGCAAGCCGCGCCGGAGTGGTTCTCTCCACAGTACTGGGGCGCGCGCGCGCGGCCGGTGGAAAGTGGCGGGCGTGGTGGTGCATGGTTCGTCGATGCGCCCTTCGGTCCGGTGCTGCTGCGCCGCTACCTGCGCGGCGGCATGGCGGCCAACGTGAGCCGTGACCGCTACTGGTGGCATGGCGCCGCCGCTACCCGCAGCTTCGCCGAGTTCCGGTTGACCCGCGCCGTTGCGGCCAAGGGGGTGTCCGTACCGCGGCCGGTGGCGGCCTATTACCGCCGTGATGGTCTGTTCTACACCGCCGCGATCCTGCTGGACCGGCTGGAGGACGTGCGTTCGCTGGCCGATCGCGCGGCCGTGGCCGGTGACGGCGCGCCGTGGGAGGAGGCGGGTCGACTGATCGCCCGCAGCCACCGCGCGGGCCTGGACCATGCGGACCTCAATGCGCACAACCTGCTGTTCGACCCCGGCGGAAATGGCTGGGTGATCGACCTCGACCGTGGCCAGTTGCGCATCCCCGCCACCGGATGGCGGCGAGGCAACCTCAAGCGATTGCACCGTTCGCTGATGAAGCTGCGGGGCGGGCGTTCGGAGGAGGATGTGGAGCGCGATTTCCAGCGCCTTCGATCCGCCTACGAGATGGCGTGGAGCCGGGGTACCTGATGGGCTGGGCATTGCGTTTGCACGGTGTGGGCAATGCCTCCGCCGTCGAGCTGGGCTCGGCGATGGCCACCATCGAGCGAGACGGCGCGCCATGGCTGACCATCGATTGCGGCGGCGAAGGCCTCACCGCGTTGCTGGCGCGTTATGGGCAGGCGCCGCGGGCGCTGTTCATCACGCACACCCACCTGGACCACATAGCCGGTTTTGAGCGGCTGTTCGTGGAGAGCTACTTCAATCCGGCGCTGCGCGGCACGGTGAAGCTGTACGTGCCGGCGCCGCTGGTGCCGCTGCTGCACCAGCGCGTGGGGGATTACCCCAATGCGTTGGCCGAAGGCGGGGCGAATTTCTGGGATGCATTCCAGGTGATCCCCGTGGGCAGTGCGTTCTGGCATGACGGAGTGCGGCTGGAAGTATTCCAGGCGCGCCATCACTGGCCGGACACCGCGTTCGGCCTGCGCTTGAAGGGCAGCCTGGTGTGGACGGGGGATACCCGGCCGATTCCCGAGGTGTTGGCGCGGGTCGCCGGTGAAGGGGAACTGATCGCGCATGACTGCGCGCTGCACGGCAATCCCTCGCACAGCGGCATCGAGGACCTGGAGCGCGAGTACCCGGCCGCGCTGCTGTCGCGCTGCGTGCTGTACCACTACGCCAGTCGCGAAGAGGGCGAAGTGCTGGCGGCGCGCGGCTACCGCGTGGCACATCCGGATGAGTGCCTGCCCTTGGCCGAGCCCACGGCCATGCGCGCCTGAAAAGGCGGTAGCCCCGCCGGCTGGCCTCGGCACCCGCATCAGTCGATACCGTTGCTGCCTTCCGGCCCTGGCGGGGTTTTCGACCTAGCGTCGCGAGGGGCCGACGGGGCCACCATAGGCGACTGCGGGGCTTCGCGTGGGCAAAACGGCGCGCGGGCGCGGCTTGCTGGGCGGGACTCGCATTCAAGAATCTGGCGGAGAGAGGGGGATTCGAACCCCCGAAGCGCGGTTTAGACGCTTACACACTTTCCAGGCGTGCTCCTTCAACCACTCGGACACCTCTCCGGGTCCCGGGGCCACGGCGCTGGGCTGCGGCCTCGGGGTCGCAAAGTCTAGCGGTCGCGGGGCTTTCGGACAAGTCGAGGCGTTGGGATTGCGGCTCGGGAGTCCGTGGCGACCGGCCGGGGTCCCCATCAGTGTCCGGGCCCCGCAACCAGTCCTTGCTCCTGCACCGCTGGAAGTCCGCTCCGGCGTTTCTCCTGTGCGGAGGTTCTGTCCCCTTGGGTAACGGAGTGTCTGGTACGCCATGGCACAATGGGCCAAGTCCGATCATCCGGTTCGGCACGCGGCTACCGTGGCCCCGTCGTCGCATCGTCAGCACTGCAAAGGATCCGATGTCCTACCTCGTCCTCGCCCGCAAATGGCGCCCCAGGCGCTTCGCCGAACTGGTCGGGCAGGAGCACGTGGTGCGTGCGCTGACCAACGCGCTGGAAACCGGCCGCGTGCACCACGCGTTCCTGTTCACCGGCACCCGCGGGGTGGGCAAGACCACCATCGCGCGCATCTTCGCCAAGTCGCTGAACTGCGAGCAGGGCACCTCGTCCGACCCGTGCGGCGCGTGCGCCACCTGCCAGGACATCGACGCCGGCCGCTTCTTCGACCTGATCGAGATCGACGCCGCGTCCAACACCGGCGTGGATGATGTGCGCGAGGTGATCGAGAACGCGCAGTACATGCCCAGCCGCGGCCGGGTGAAGGTCTACCTGATCGACGAAGTGCACATGCTGTCGAAAGCGGCGTTCAACGCGCTGCTGAAGACGCTGGAGGAGCCGCCGGGGCACGTGAAGTTCCTGCTGGCCACCACCGACCCGCAGAAGCTGCCGGTGACGGTGCTGTCGCGCTGCCTGCAGTTCAACCTGAAGCGGTTGGACGAGGGCCAGATCACCGGGCAGATGAACAAGATCCTCGACGCCGAGGGCATTGCCGTGGAGCCGGGCGCGATCCGCCTGCTGGCCAAGGCCGCCGATGGCAGCCTGCGCGATGGCCTGTCCCTGCTGGACCAGGCCATTGCCTACACCGGCGCCAGCAGTGGCGGCGGGCAGCTGGTCGAAAGCGGTGTGGCGACGATGCTGGGGTCGGTGGACCGCACGCGCGTGGGCACGCTGCTGTCGGCGTTGGCCGACGGCAACGGCGAGGCGCTGCTGGCGGAAGTGGCTGCGCTGGCCGACTTCTCGCCCGATTGGGGCACCGTGCTGGATGCGCTCAGTGATGCCATGCACCGCATCCAGGTGCGCCAGCTGGTGCCCACTGCGCCGGTGGAAGCCGATGGCGTGGACATCGACGGACTCGCCGCGCGCATCCGTGCCGAAGTGGTGCAGCTCTGGTACCAGATGGCGCTCAACGGGCGTCGTGACCTGCCGATGGCACCGAGTCCGCGCGCAGGCTTCGAGATGACGCTGCTGCGCATGCTGGCGTTCCGTCCCGCGGAGGGCGGTGGAGGCATGCGATCCGCCCAGGCGGAGGGGGGGGCGCTGCGTGGCGCTGCGCCAACCGGCGTTGCGGCGAGCGGGACGGCAGCAGCGGCGTCTGCCGGTGCTGCGGTGGTGCCGACCGGCTCCCCGGCCGCACCTTCTTTTGACGCTTCGACTGCAACGTCGACTTCGCCTGTGCTTGCGGTTGAAGGCAGGCCGATCACTGCGTCGGAGACAGACGTACACGCCCCGGCGCCGCCGAAGCGATCGCCGGTCGAAAGCACATCGGCCGAGGACGACACCCCGCCGTGGGCCGAAGCCATGCCGCAGGTGCCGTCCTCCGCGAGCGTGGCGCCCATCGGGAGCATGGCTGGCCTGGCGCCCCCCATCGTGGTCGAGCGTAACCAGGTACCGCGGATTGCCGCAGCACCGGCCGCCGCTTCCGCGATGCCGCCCGTTGCGCCGCCAGCGTCGGCCGACGCGTCCACCTCCGTCCTCGGTGCCATCGTCGATGCCGACCTGTCCACCAGCATCGCCGACGCCAGCGAATGGCACGACATCGTGGCCGCCAGCGACCTCAAGGGCCCCGCGCGCCTGCTGGCCGAACACGCCGTGTTTGGCGGCTATGCCGATGGCGTGCTGACGCTGGCGCTGCCTGAGGCGGACCAGCACCTGGGCGTGCCCAACCTGGTCAAAATGGTGGCCGAAGCCCTGGTGCCCCGCCTGGGCAGTGCGCCAATGATCCGCTTCGCCAGCGCCGCCGTGGGCGAATCGCTGCGCGAGCGCAACGACCGCGCGCGCGACGAGCGCCAGGCCGCCGCAGAAGCCGTTTTCATGGACAACGCCGACGTGCAGCGCCTGGTCGCGCAATACGGCGCCCGCGTTGTCCCCGACTCAATCCGCCCCCTGGAAGACTGAAACATGCGTGGAAACATTGCCCAACTGATGCAGCAGGCGCAGCGAATGCAGGAAAACGTGCAGCGCGCGCAGGAAGAACTGGCCAAGATCGAGGTCACCGGCAACGCCGGCGGCGGCATGGTCAGCGTGACCCTGACCGGCCGCATGGAGTGCCGCAAGGTGCGCATCGACCCCAGCGTGATCAGCGATGCCGAGATGGCCGAAGACCTGATCGCCGCCGCCTTCAACGATGCGGTGAACAAGGTCAACGCCGAATCGCAGGCGAAGATGTCGGCCGCCACCGCCGGCATGCCGATGCCGCCGGGCATGAAGATGCCGTTCTGATGGCAACCGGTCGCGTGGCGGCGGCCGTGGGGCTGCCGCGCGCGGGCTTCTGCCGCCTGCAATGAGCGCCTCACTGCTTGAACAACTGATCGATGCGTTCCGCGTGCTGCCCGGCGTCGGGCAGAAGTCGGCGCAGCGGATGGCGTACCACGTGCTGGAACGCGAACGCGAGGGGGGCCGGCGCCTGGCCGACACCCTGGCCAAGGCGATCGAACGCATTGGCCACTGCAGGCGCTGCCGCGACTTCAGCGAAACCGACATCTGCGCGACCTGCGGCAGCGCCTCGCGCGATGCGCACCAGTTGTGCCTCGTCGAGTCGCCCGCCGATCGCCTCGCCATCGAGCAGGCCACCGGCTACCGGGGCCTGTACTTCGTGCTGCAGGGGCGCCTGTCGCCGCTGGATGGCATCGGTCCGCGCGAACTCGGCCTCGACACGCTTGCCGCGCGCCTGGCGGAGGGTGAGGTGCAGGAGATGATCATCGCCACCAATCCCACCGTGGAAGGTGAGGCGACGGCCCATTACCTCGCGCAGTTGGCCCGCCAGCACAAGGTCAGGCCCAGTCGACTGGCCCATGGCGTGCCATTGGGCGGCGAGCTGGAATACGTGGACCGCGGGACGCTCTCCCACGCCTTCGGCAGTCGCAGCGAAATGCCCGACTGAACATGCCGGGGTATCCCGGCGGGTCGCCAACCCGCTGCAACCTGCCGATTGCCTTCCTTCATGAGGACCCACCGATGAGCGACGACACCATCTTCCACAAGATCATCCGCCGCGAGATCCCCGCGACGATCGTCCACGAGGACGAGCACCTCATCGCCTTCCGCGACATTGCACCGCAGGCGCCGGTGCACGTGCTGTTCGTGCCGAAGGTGACGGTGCCCAGGCTCAACGACCTGCAGCCTTCGCAGGCCGAGGTGGTGGGGCGGCTGGTGATCGCCGCGGCGGATTACGCCAAGCGCGAAGGTTTTGCCGAAAGCGGCTACCGCGTGGTGATGAACTGCAACGGCGATGCCGGGCAGACCGTGTTCCAGATCCACCTGCACCTGCTGGCGGGTGCGCCGTTGGGGCGTTTCGGCACGCCCCACTGAAGGGCGGTCAGTACCAGCCCCACCACGGGTACGGCGCCGGGTACTGGACCACGTCGACCCGCTCGCGGATGGGCCACAGGTACACCACTTCGGCATCCACCACCGGAAGGCGATAGTCGTACTCGCCGATCTTGCGCGACTCGTAACCGCTGACGCGACCGGTGAAAGTGACTTCACGGTTGGGTTGGAACAGCGCTGGGTCATAGAACCCGGTCCGGCAGGCAACAAAGCGGCCGCCGGTGTCGTCAGTGGACTCCAGCGGGCGGCCAGTGCCGCCAAGTCGGGTGGAGATCATCTGGAAGCAGGTGCGGTTTGCCTGTGGTTCCACCTCGACCACGCGGCCACCCCAGCGCACCACCGCGCCGGTGCGGTCACTGGCGACGGCGTCCTGCGGGCTGATCTCCGCAAAGGCACCCTGCAAGGGCTTGGGCTGGGAAACGCACGCAACCAGCACGGTGGCGGTGCCGACGGCAAGGGCGATTGATCGGAACTTCATCTGCGTTCTCCTGGCGGGCGTGGGCGGTGGGCCTTGAGCGCGCGAACCAGATCATGCTGTTCGTGAGTGGCCAGTCGTCCGGTTCGTGTTCCAGCGTAGCGCCAATTGATGAAACGGTGGCTGAGTTTCAGCAGGTCCCGGCCCAGGTCCGGACGGGCGGTCGCGACCCTGCGCGCCCAGTCATCGGCGGTTTCATGAGACTCGCGGCCCAGGCCAAGACGGCGATATCGCCGGTCCATGCGGTGCCAGGCCCGCAGCACCGGGTCGGCCTCGTGCGGTTCGCGCGTGCTCAGCCACAGCATCCAGAGCAGGGCCAGTCCACCCGCCGCGCCAAACAGGGCGATCAATCCCCGGCCGCCCAACGGGTCCATGCCCAAGGGCTTGAGCAGGTCCTGCTGGCGCGCGGCATTGAACCCCAGCACGAAGTCGTTCCAGCCGCGGCGCAGCCAGTCGCCCATGTCCAGCAGCGGCGTCACCCCGCCGGCCGCCCCGAACATCCCCGCGCCGGGCGCGCGATCCTCCAGCGTGTCATAGATGCGTTCCGGGGCCACGGCGGCGGTCGGATCCACGCGCACCCAGCCGCGGTCGGGCAACCAGACCTCGGCCCAGGCGTGCGCATCGGAACGGCGAACCAGCCAGTAGTTGCCGATGGGGTTGCGATACCCGCCGGCATAACCGGTCACCACCCGCGACGGGATGCCTGCACCACGCATCAGCACCACGAACGCGGAACTGAAGTGCTCGCAGAAGCCCTGCTTGTAGTCGAACAGGAATTCGTCCACGGCATGCCGGCCAAGCAATGGCGTGTCCAGCGTGTACGCGAATTCGGCACGGATCCATGCCATCGCGCGCTGCACGATGGCCGCGTCGTCGGCTCCCGCCTCGGCACGCCACTGCCGCGCAAGTGCCAGCGTCCGCGGGTTGTAGCCGGGCGGCAGTTCCAGGGCGGCATGGCGCAGGGTCTGGGGAAGTTCGGCCTGGTAGCGTCGAGGCGGTGCCGACTGCACCCGCCAACGACCCAGCGTGGTCTGTGGATGCTCCGCCCACAGGCCGTGGTCAATGGACAGGCGGGTGCCGGCGGGAGCGGAAAGCGGCAGGTCCAGCGCCACCAGCTGGCGCCGGTCGGTGGACTCGACCTCCATTTCGTAGTCCCATCGAGTTTCCGCGGGCTCGGTGTCGGCCACGGGCAGGTTGCGGTACCAGCCGGGTTGGGTCCAGCTGCGGCCGTCGAATTGCCACAGCACCGGCCCTCGCCAGTACATCTGTTCCTGGCGGGGCGCGGCACCGAAGAAGCGCACGCGCAGCGTGGGCGTGTCGTCATTCATCAGGTCCACCCACTCGCCCGGCGTCATGCTGTCGGACAACCCGGGGCGGGCCAGCGCGCGTTCCGGCACGCCCCACAACGGGGTGGCCATACGCGGAAACAACCAGAACGCGGCCAGCGTCAAAGGAACACCCATGGCCACCAGCCGGCCGATCGCCGGCAGCCGGTGGCGCAGCGTGGGTGCGCTCGTGTCCCCGGCCTCCACGTCGGCGAATCGCTGCAATGCCAACAGCGAGATCAACGTCGCCAGCAGGCCCAGCGCCAGGCTCAGCGGTCCCTGGTCAAGCAGGAACGTGGCGAACGGAGCGAACAGTGCGAAGCCCACCAGACTGCGCGCGTCGCGCAGGGTGGCGGTTTCGGAGGGCTTGATGGCCAGCATCGCGGCCAGCATCGCGCAGCCCGTGTCGCGGCCAAACGAGAACCGCGACAACGCCAGTACCGTGCCGACCAGCGAGACGGCCAGCAGCAACCGGATCAGCGAGTGTGCCGGCTGTCGCCACGCCAGCGCCGCCACGGCAATCGCACACGCCGCGATGGTGCCTGCCATCACGTTGGGCAACTGCAGCAGCATGGGCGTCAGCGAAGCCGCACCCGCGGCGAATGCCCAGTGGCGCGTGGCCTGGTCCAGCGGCGGGGTGCGTGGTGCGTCAGCCATGGGGCATCAGCGCGAGTGCGCGCAGGCAGGCGTGGCGGTGGTGTGGTCCGTGGTCGGGGCCCAGCGTCGGCTGGCCGGGCAGGGCCAGCCGGTAGCGGCGGCCGGTACGTTCGGCTTCGTCGACCCAGCGCGCCAGGCGGGCGATGCGCGCCTCGTGTGGCAGCGCGCGCAACGACGACCAGTCAAGGGTGGTCTCGGCGCCCTGCGGCTGCTCGTACTCGCGCACGATCAGCTGGTCGCGGCGCGCCGAAGGTTTCCAGGCGATGGCCCGGCGAGCGTCGCCGGGGCGATAGGGCCGCAGATGGTGGACGTCCTCGCCAGCGGGATGCAGGCGATTGTCGGCCCGGTCGCCCGCGCCTTCGGGCAATGGTGGGCCGGCCGGCTCGGGCGCTGGATACACCAGCAGCGGCGCATCGGGCCAGACGTAGGCCCAGGCGCGCGCCAGCCCCAATGGTCGGATCGTCGAGATCGTCAGGCGCGGGATGTCCAGCCAACCGCGCTGCCGGGTGGGCAGCGACAGGTCCGCTTCGCCATGCCCCTGGTCCAGGTGGAGCACCGTGCGGTCCGCAGGGGTCCGCACGAAGGCCACCTGGAGCCCGCGCCGCACGCGGTCCGGCGGGGCGGTGGCGTGCAGACGCAGCACCAGGGGCCGGCCGGCCGCAACCGGCTCGCCGTCCACGGCCACGATCTCCAGGCCGGTCAATTGCAGGTGCGCGGCGACCAGGCTGGCCAGCCCCGTGCCCGCCAGCAGCAGGGCCAGCAGCAACGCCGGGTTGTTGTTGTAGTTCAACGCACCCAGCAGCATCGCCGACAACAGCACGCCGTAGAACAGGCCGAAGCGCGTGGGCAACACGTAGACGCGACGGCGGTCCAGTCGGGCCGGCATCGCCTCGGGGTGGCGCGGGCGCGCCAGCGCCGCGGCCCGGTCGCGCCAGGCGGCTTGCCAGGTATCCGTCATTGCACTCAGTCGACCGGCACCGAGTGCAGGATCGATTTGGCCAGCGCGGCCGGGTCGCCGGCATCCGCGTCCGCCGTGAGCCGATGCGCCGCGACGGCACCGAACAGGGCCTGGACGTCGTCCGGCAGCACATGCTGTCGCCCCAGCAGCAGCGCATAGGCACGGGACGCACGCAGCAGTGCGATGCCTGCGCGCGGCGACAGTCCCACGCGCACGCCGGGATGACGACGACTGCGGACCAGCAACGCCTGCACGTAGTCGATCAGCGCGTCGCTGGCGTGCACCGACAGCACCGCCGCACGCGCGGCCACTACATCGTCACTGCCCAGTTGCGGCATGCACTGCGCGATGAGGTCGCGGCGGTCGGCGCCGGCCAGCAGGTCGCGTTCGGCGGCCTCGCTGGGGTAGCCCAGCGCGAGGCGAAGCAGGAACCGGTCCAGTTGCGAATCCGGCAGCGGATAGGTGCCGGACAGATCGACCGGGTTCTGGGTGGCGATGACGAAGAACGGCGAGGGCAGGGCATGCCCAACGCCATCGACCGTCACCTGGTGCTCGGCCATCGCTTCCAGCAGCGCGCTTTGCGTGCGCGGCGGCGCGCGGTTGATCTCGTCGGCCAGCAGCACCTGGGTGAACACCGGGCCCGGGTGGAATTCGAATCGCCGGGCCTGCGGATCGAACACCGACACGCCCACCACGTCCGACGGCAGCAGGTCGGAGGTGAACTGCACGCGCTGGAACTCCAGCCCCAACGTGGCGGCGAGCGCGTGGGCCAGCGTCGTCTTGCCCAGCCCCGGCAGGTCTTCGATCAGCAGGTGGCCGTCGGACAGCAGCGCAACGAACGCCAGCCGCACCTCGTGGGGCTTGCCCAGCACCAGCTGGTTGACCTGCGCCTGCGCGCGGTCGAGGGCCTGGCGCAGGGCATCAGGTAGCATGCTCGCGCTCGAAGGGGACGCTGCCATGGTGGTTCTCCCGTATTCAGCCGGAGTGTAAGAGGTCTTGTGCCCATGATGGATGTGCGCCGGTCACGCCTGGCGTTCCTTGTGCTGTTCGTGGCGGTGCTGCTGGCCAAATGCGTGGTCGCGGCGCGGTTGCCGCTGTTCGTGGACGAGGCGTTCTACTGGCAGGAGGGCCAACATCTGGCGGCCGCCTATTCGGACCTGCCGGGCCTGACCGCATGGCTCACCCGATTGGGCGTGTCAGTGGGCGGCGATACGTTGCTGGGCGTGCGTTGGCCATTTCTGTTGATGGGCGCGTTGGTGCCCTGGCTGATGGTGGCGCTGGCGCGGCGCGAGTTCGGCGCGGCCGTTGGCTGGCAGGCCGGCAGCCTGGCGTTGCTGTTGCCGCTGTCGGGCACCCTGGGCGTGCTGGGGTTGCCGGACGTGGCGCTGGCGTTGGCGACGCTGCTCTGCCTGGACGCGGGGGCGCGCCTGTTGCGGCGCGCGGATGCCGGAGCGGCCTGCGAACTTGCCGTTGGCCTCGCCCTCGGTGCGTTGAGCCATTACCGGTTCGTCGCGGTGATCGGCGTGGGCTTCGTGGCGCTGTTGCTGCTGCCGGAAGGGCGGCGTGCGCTGCGCAATGCCCGGGTCTGGGCGGGCATCGCCATCGGCGCGCTGGCGTGGATGCCCCTGCTGGCGTGGAACCTGTCCAACGCCGATGCCGGCCTGCGCTTCCAGCTGGTGGAACGGCATCCGTGGGCGTTCCATCTGGACGGTTTGTGGTTCATCGGCATCCAGGCGCTGCTCGCCACCCCGTTGTTGCTGGTGGCGATGCTGGCGGCGGCGCGGCAGGGCATCGCGGGGGCGTGGCCTTCGGCGGCATCGCGCTACCTGGCGTGGAGCGGTGGGCTGTTGTTGCTGGGATTCTTCCTGCTGGGTTTTGTCGCCGACAACGAGCGCGTCAGTTTCCACTGGCCGTTGCCCGGGTACCTGGCGTTGTTGCCGCTGGTGCCGTGGGTGCTTGCCGCCTGGCCGACGTGGGCACGGCGTGCCACCTGGGCATTGCTGGGCCTGGGGATGGTGGCCGTGCTTGGCTACTACGTGGCGGTTTCCGCACCGCACCTGCGTGAGCGCGCCGCGGTGGGCAAGGCGTACCCCGAGAACTTCGCTGGCTGGGATGTGCTGGCCGATGCGGTCAGGGGCGAGCAGGCCACGCTTCCAGCAGGCGCGCACCTGCTTGCCGACAACTTCAAGATCGGTGCGGAGCTGGGATTCGCGCTGGGTAACCCGCGTATCCCGGTGCTGGACCATCCTTTGAACCACCACCATGGCCGCGCACCGCAATTGCGGCTGTGGGGCCTGCATCGCGACGCAGTGTCTGGCATCGGCGACGGCCCCGTGCTGCTGGTGGTGGGTGCCACCGACGTGCCCTACAAGGCCCTGCTGGCGCGATACCACGCCTTGTGCGCGATGGTCGGGCCGTTGCCGGCACCGCGGGTGGTCAACATCGACCATGGCCGCCGCCGGTTCATGCTGTTCCGGCTGCACGGACGACGGGTGGGGCCCTGCACGACGCCGGCGATGGCGTGGCTGGATGCGCCGGTCGCGGGGGCCGCCGTGGACCGCACGCTGGAGGTCCGCGGCTGGGCATTCAAGGACGGCGTGGGCCTGTCGCGCGTGGAACTGCTGCTCGATGGCCAACCCGTGGGCGACGTGCCTTATGGGCAGCGCAATACCGGGATCGCGGCCTACTGGCAGATATCGACCGATCCATCGCACCCGCACGTGGGATTGGGTGGGCGCATGCACCTGGGGGCGGTGGCGCCGGGCACGCACTGGCTGGGACTCCGGTTGCACGGCCGCGACGGCAGCGTGGAGGACTGGGCGGAGCAGCCGGTTCGCGTGCGTTGATCGGCGCGCGCTGATCTGAAGCCCTGGCCTGGCACGTGGCGCGCCCGGGTCGTCTGCGCACGCCTGCCAGTCACGAGGCTGCGCCGTACCGGACGGCGGGTCAGGGGATCTGGTAGCCGGCCTCGCGCAACAGCCGGGCCGTCGTGATCATCGGCAGCCCGATCAGCGCCGTCGGGTCGCTCGACTCGATGGCGTCGAACAGGCCGATGCCCAGGCCTTCGGACTTGAAGCTGCCGGCGCAGTCGAAGGGCTGCTCCGCATCGAGGTAGCGCGCGATCTCGGCCTGCGACAGCGTTCGGAACCGTACCACCGTCGTGTCCAGCACGACGTGGGCGGCACCGTCCGGGCCCAACACGCACAGGCCGGTGCGGAACAGCACTTCGTGCCCGGACATGCTTGCAAGCTGGGCGATCGCGGCGTCACGGGAGCCGGGCTTGCCCAGCGGCTCGCCGGCCAGTTCCGCCACCTGGTCCGAGCCGATCACGCAGGCACCGGGGTGCCGCGTGGCCACGGCCCGTGCCTTGGCCTCCGCCAGGCGCAGCGCCAGGTGGTCGGGGGACTCGCCGGGCAACGGCGTCTCGTCGGTTTCCGGGCGCGCTGTGTCAAAGGGCAGGCGCAGGCGCGCCAGCAGGTCACGCCGGTAGACCGACGTGGAGGCGAGGATCAGCGGGGTCATGGGTCGGGAGTAGTTGTCCGGGCCTGGTCGATGCGGGACAGTTGCTGGTCGATGCGTTCGCGCGCGGCGTCGATGGACGTGCGGACCCCGGCCAGCTGTTCCAGCGACGCCTCCTGCCCGTGGTCACGCAGCCACATGCGCTGGCGAAGCATCTCGCGCATGGCCTCGCGCACCGGGTCCTGGCCCTCGTCACCGGTTACCGCCTCGATCTCGGCGCGGGCGGTGCGCAACCGGGCCTCCAGCGTGTCGGCGGCGTCCAGCAGGTCGCGCATGGCCCGTTGGCGCGGTGTGACCCCGCGACGCAGGTAGGCCAGCAGGCCCAGGGCCAGGGCGGCCAGGACGATCAGCAGGAGGGCAGTGGTCACGGCGCGGGTGCTGGAGGAGGGACCCGCAGTCTGAACCGGCCGCCCCCATCGGGGCAAATCACCGCCCCGCAACGGTTTTCCGGTTTGACAGGGGGGCGTTCACCTCCTAACATTCTGCAGCTTATGTCCGCAGACGCACCCCGATCGCCGGTTTCCGAGACTCTGGACGCTTGGCGCATGGTGGCGGCGCGGCGCGGTGTTCAAGGCCGCCTGCCGCTGTCGTCGCTGGACCGGTTGCGTGACAGTCTGGTCGATACCGAAGGCGAGGTGAGTTACTCGCTGGAGTTCGACACGGACGAACTGCAGGTGCCATACGTGGAAATGCGCATCGATGCCGGTCTGCCGCTGGAATGCCAGCGCAGCCTGCAGCGTTTCGTGTTTCCGGTGAACATCGTGCAGCGGCTCGGCCTGATCCGTGATGAAGCGGACGAAGCCGCGCTGCCGCCCGGGTATGAACCGCTGCTGGTCCCGTCCGACGGGCTGCTGCGGGCTGCCGAGCTGGTCGAGGATGAGCTCATCCTGGCCGTCCCGGTCGTGCCGACGATGCCCGGCACGGAGGCGATGGAGCGTGACTGGCCGGCCGGAGAGGTCGAGCAGGAACGCGCGAACCCCTTCGCTGCATTGGCGGCATTGAAGAACAAATCGAACTGAGTTTCCTTGGAGCAAGACCATGGCTGTCCAGAAGTCCCGCGTTACCCCGTCCAAGCGTGGCATGCGCCGTGCGCACGATGCGCTGTCCAGCAAGCAGCTGGCCACCGACCCGACCACCGGCGAGACCCACATCCGCCACCACGTGACCGCTGACGGTTACTACCGTGGCAAGAAGGTCATCGAGGTCAAGTCGAAGGTCGTCGACGTCGAGTAATCGCACCGCGGCGCACCGCGCCGCGTGCATTGCTGTGGGGCGTCGGCACCTGTCAACGTCCCCGGAGTCACCGGTTCCTGACCGGTGCTCCTGCGCAGGAATGCGGCCTTCGGGCCGCAGTCTTTTTCCGGGTCGGCGTTGAGGCTTGGCGTGCGGGCCCGTCCGCGGCGCGTCGGTGAGGCCGGCGAGCCGCCCCGTCGAGGTGTCCCCCTGGCATGATCAAGCAAGTGTTCTCGCGTATCGCCGGCACCGGCAGCTACCTGCCGGAGAAGGTGCTCACCAACGACGACCTGTCCAAGATCGTCGACACCAGTGACGAATGGATCGCCGCGCGTACCGGCATCCGCGAGCGCCACATCGCCGCCGAGGGCGAGACCACCAGCGACCTGGCCTACCACGCCGCCGTGCGCGCGCTGGAAGCGGCCGGTGTCGATGCCAGGGACCTCGACCTGATCGTCCTGGGCACCACCACCCCCGATGTCATCTTCCCGTCCACCGCATGCCTGGTGCAGGCGCGGCTGGGTGCCTCCGGCTGTCCTGCATTCGACGTCAACGCCGCGTGCTCGGGTTTCGTCTACGCGCTGACGGTGGCCGACAAGTTCATCCGCTCCGGCGCCGCCAGGACCGCGCTGGTGATCGGTGCCGAAACCCTGACGCGCATGCTCGACTGGAGCGACCGCGGCACCTGCGTGCTGTTCGGCGACGGCGCAGGGGCGGTGGTGCTGAAGGCCGACGAAGAGACCGGCATCCTCAGCACCCACATGCACGCCGATGGCACCAAGGCCGACCTGCTGCACAACCCGGTCGGCGTGTCCAAGGGCTTCAAGCCCGACGAGCACAACGCGGGCGTGCGCGTGATGATGGCCGGCAACGACGTGTTCAAGCACGCGGTCAAGGCGCTGGATTCGGTGGTCGAGGAGACGCTGCAGGCCAATGGCCTGGATCGGCACCAGCTGGACTGGCTGATCCCGCACCAGGCCAACCTGCGCATCATCGAAGCCACCGCCAAGCGCCTGGATATGCCGATGGAACGTGTGATCGTCACCGTGGACAAGCACGGCAACACCTCCTCTGGCTCGGTGCCGCTGGCACTGGATCACGCGGTGCGTTCGGGCAAGGTCGAGCGTGGCCAGTTGCTGTTGCTGGAAGCCTTTGGCGGCGGCTTTACCTGGGGCTCGGCGCTGATCCGCTATTGATGCCGTAGTCCGGCCCCTTGGCGGAGTTCGGTGTCCACCAGACGCCCCGGCTTGCCGGGGCGTTCGTGTTCATGGGGACTGTTGCCATGGCGTGTCGGTCCGCCCTGCGAAACCGGGAGAGCAGGCACCGCGCGTCAATCCGGGCCGGCTATCGCGGGCGCTGCGGCAGTACAGCCCGCGCGTGACGAGGTCCAGTGGCCAACTGCGCCCAATTTCGGTCAACGGTTTCAAACACCGGACTGTACGGCCGGGTACAGACACGTTAGAGCTTTCACTCGTATCATTGCGCGTTCGTTTGTACCTCTCCGTTTCAAACCTCAAGGCTGTCGCGTGACCGCATCGCTTCCGACCCAATCGCAGTTGGCATTCGTCTTTCCCGGCCAGGGCTCCCAGTCGCTGGGTATGCTCGGTGAGCTGGCCGCGATGGACCCGGTGGTGCAGGCCGCGTTCGCCGAGGCCAGCGCAGGTGCCGGCGTGGACTTGTGGGCGCTGAGCCAGAACGGCCCGGAAGAGCAGCTCAACCAGACCGAATTCACCCAGCCGGCGCTGCTGGCCGCCGGTGTGGCCGCGTGGCGCTTGTGGCAGGCCCGTGGCGGCGTACAACCGGCGCTCCTGGCCGGCCACAGCCTGGGCGAATATTCCGCGCTGGTCGCCGCGGGCGTGCTGTCGCTGCATGACGCCGCCCGGCTCGTGCGCCTGCGTGGCCAGCTGATGCAGGCCGCCGCCCCGGCCGGCACTGGTGCGATGGCCGCCGTGCTCGGCGCCGAAGACGCGCTGGTGCTGGAGGTCTGCCAAGCCGTGTCCAGTGACGAAGTCGTGGTCCCGGCCAACTTCAACTCGCCCGGCCAGGTCGTGATCGGTGGCCATGCGGCCGCGGTCGACAAGGCGCTGGCGCTGCTGGCCGAGCGCGGCGTGCGCAAGGCGGTGAAGCTGGCGGTCAGCGTGCCGTCGCACACCCCGCTGATGCGCGAAGCCGCCAACCGCCTCGGCGAGGCCATGACTGAACTCACGTGGCGCACGCCTGCGCTGCCGGTGATCCAGAACGTGGATGCCGAAGTGCACGAAGGCACCGAAGCGATCCGTGATGCGCTGGTCCGCCAGTTGTACCTGCCGGTGCAGTGGACCGGTTGCGTGCAGGCGCTGGCCGCGCGCGGCATCACCCGCATCGCCGAGTGCGGCCCGGGCAAGGTGCTGGCAGGCCTGGTCAAGCGCATCGACAAGTCGCTGGACGCGCGTGCCATTGGCACGCCGTCCGATTTCGAGTCCGCGCTGGCGGACTGGCAGTAAGGCATCACCGTCCGCGGCGGGCAGGACGCGCCACCGCGCGCCGCCTGGCCGGCGGTCCCCACCCCACAACGAGGTAACACACATGGCCAACGGTCCTCTTACCGGCGAAGTCGCCCTCGTCACTGGCGCCACGCGCGGCATCGGTGCCGCCATCGCCGACGAACTGGCCGCGCAGGGCGCCACCGTCATCGGCACCGCCACCAGCGAATCGGGTGCCGCGGCGATCGGCGCGCGCATGGCGGCCAGCGGCGGCCACGGCCGCGTGCTCAACGTCACCGAGCCGGGCGCCATCGAGGCGCTGGTCGACGCGATCACCAAGGAATTCGGCGGGATCTCGATCCTGGTCAACAACGCCGGCATCACCCGCGACAACCTGCTGATGCGCATGAAGGACGAGGATTGGCAGGCCATCCTCGACACCAACCTCACCAGCGTCTACCGCAGCAGCAAGGCGGTGATGCGCACGATGATGAAGGCGCGCAAGGGCCGCATCATCAACATCGCCTCGGTGGTGGGCGTGACCGGCAATGCCGGCCAGGCCAATTACGCGGCGGCGAAGGCCGGCATCATCGCCTTCAGCAAATCGCTGGCCAAGGAGATCGGCTCGCGTGGCGTGACCGTCAATGTGGTTGCGCCGGGTTTCATCGACACCGACATGACCCGTGACCTGCCCGAGGACGCGAAGAACGCAATGCTCGGCCAGATCGCATTGGGTCGTCTGGGCGAGCCGGCCGACATCGCGCACGCGGTGGCGTTCCTGGCGGGCCCGTCGGCGGCGTACATCACCGGCGAGACCCTGCACGTCAATGGCGGCATGTACATGCCGTGACCATCGTACGATGGTCGTAAAGATTTGATACAAAAGGCTTTTGCACCATACTGGCGAAGGCCCGCGATTCCACTAAACTATCCGTCTGATATCCCGATCCCGGGAGGAGTGAGCAGAAATGAGCAGCATCGAAGAGCGCGTCAAGAAGATCGTCATTGAACAGCTGGGCGTTAAGGAAGAGGAAGTCACCAACAACGCTTCGTTCGTTGACGACCTCGGCGCCGACTCGCTCGACACCGTCGAGCTGGTGATGGCCCTGGAAGAAGAGTTCGAGTGCGAGATCCCGGACGAAGAGGCCGAGAAGATCACCTCGGTGCAGCAGGCGATCGACTACGTCAAGGCGCACGTCAAGGCGTAATCCGCTTGTGGGCGCTTGCGCCCGGGCAAGGCCACGCGTCGACTCCGGGTCGTGTGCGTTGCCTTGCCGACATCCAGACCGGGGCCGCTTGCTGCGGCCCTGTGTCTTTGGGCGGTAACACCGCCGCGTGACCCCGATGGGTGTCACGGCAACAGGTAATCGGAGCAGTCCGGACATTCCACCGGGCTGCCCCCTCATTCCCGCCGGCTCCGTGCCGGCAACATGGGCGGCGGCGCACGTTGCGCGCCGCGGCCCGCAGGCTGACAACGGAGTTTCCATGGCCTCCCGTCCCGCTTCGTCCCGACGCGTCGTCGTCACCGGTCTCGGCATCGTCTCCCCGCTGGGCAACGACCTGGCCAGCAGTTGGGATGGCATCGTCAATGGCCGTTCGGGCATCGGCCCGGTCACCCATTTCGACACCGAGGGCTACACCACCAAGATCTCCGGCGAGATCCGCGGTTTCGACGTGACCCAGTGGGTGAACGTCAAGGACGCCAAGAAGATGGACCCGTTCATCCACTACGGCGTGGCCGCGTCGCTCATGGCGATGCAGGACGCCGGGCTGGAAGTGACCGAGGCCAACGCCGAGCGCATCGGTGCGCTGATCGGTTCCGGCATCGGTGGCATCCTGGGCATCGAGGAAACCGCGGTGAAGCTGCACGAAGGCGGCCCGCGCAAGATCTCGCCCTTCTATGTGCCCAGCACCATCATCAACATGCTGCCGGGGCAGGTGTCGCTGCTCACCGGCATCAAGGGTCCGAATTTCTCGGCGGTGTCGGCGTGCGCCACGTCCAACCATTCCATCGGCATGGCCATGCGCATGATCCAGTACGGCGATGCCGACGTGATGATCGCCGGTGGCGCGGAGCGTGGCTCCTCGCCCACCTCGATGGGCGGGTTCTGCTCGATGAAGGCCATGTCCACCCGCAACGACGATCCGACGCGCGCTTCGCGTCCGTGGGACAAGGACCGCGATGGCTTCGTGCTGGGCGACGGCGCCGGCATCCTGGTGCTTGAGGAGTATGAGCGTGCCAAGGCGCGCGGCGCGCGCATTTACTGCGAGCTCGCCGGCTTCGGCGCCTCGTCCGACGCGTTCCACATGACCGCACCCAGCGAGAACGGAGAAGGCCCGGCGCGCTGCATGGTGTCGGCCTTCAACGACGCCGGCGTCAACCCCGAGCAGATCGGCTACCTCAACGCGCACGGCACCTCCACGCCGCTGGGCGACCTGGCCGAAACGCTGGCGATCAAGCGCGCGCTGGGCGACCACGCCTACAAGGCCATGGTCAGCTCCACCAAGTCGATGACCGGGCACCTGCTGGGCGCGGCCGGTGGCGCCGAGGCGATCTTCTCGGTGATGGCGCTGCACACCGGCATCATCCCGCCGACCATCAACCTGGACGAGGCGGGCGAGGGCTGCGACCTGGATTACGTGCCCAACGTGGCGCGCGAGAAGCGGGTGGACGTGGTCGTGTCCAATGGCTTCGGCTTTGGCGGCACCAACGGCACGCTGGTGTTCAAGCGCATCTGATCCACGCCCGCGGCCCGTGCATGGACGCCGGCCCGAGGGCCGGCAATCTGCCGCCGGCCCGGCGACCTTGCGGCGGTAGTGCGACTCCATGCTGGTAACGCGTTCCCTTTCTCCCGCCATCGACCTGCTGGACCTGCACCGGCTGGCGCCCGCGCGCTATGCCGCATTGTTCGAATCCACCGCCCATGGCACCGCGCATGGCCGGTGGGACCTGCTGCTGGTGGCCAACGGCGAGTCGTTGTCGCTGGGCGCCGACGGCGTGACCCGGGACGCCACGGGCGTCGCCGTGGAAGGCGACTTCCTGGCGGCGCTGGACCGCGCATGGCGGGCGGCCAAGGTTCCGCGCGATGAGCCGCGTTGGCCATTCCGGGGCGGCTGGGCGCTGTTGCTGGGTTACGAACTGGCCGCACAGGTCGAGCCCGTGCTGCGGCTGCCACCCGCGTCCGGCGGTTTGCCGGTGGCCTGCGCGCTGCGTTGCCCCGCGGCCGTGCTCCGCGACCACGCAACCGGCGAGTGCATAGCCATCGCAGAGGCGGGGCAGGAGGCACTGCTGGATGCCATCGAACGCGACGCGGCGGCGGCATCGGCGTTGCCACGCTTGCCTGCATGGCAACCGCCCGTCGCGCTGGACGAGGACGCGCCGGCACGGTTCACCGACGGCGTCCGCCGGGTGTTGCAGTACCTTGCGGCAGGCGATGTGTTCCAGGTGAATCTCTCGCGGGGCTGGCGCGCGCGATTCGCGCAGTCGCTTCCCCCGGCTGCGCTGTTCCAGCGGTTGCGCGACAACAATCCCGCGCCTTTCGCCGGCATCTTCGCCGGCAATGTAGGCGATGACGGTGGCAGGGGCCATGGCGTTGATGCCAGCTGGGCGGTGGTCAGCGCCTCTCCCGAGCGACTGGTATCGGTGCGTGGCGATGTCGTCGAGACGCGTCCCATCGCAGGCACGCGACCGCGCTTTGCCGGTGACGATGACAGCGCCCGCATCCGCGAACTGGTGGGCCACCCCAAGGAGCGCGCCGAGCACGTCATGCTCATCGACCTGGAGCGCAACGACCTGGGCCGCGTATGCACGCCCGGCAGCGTGGAGGTGGACGAGCTGATGACCGTGGAGAGTTACGCCCACGTGCACCACATCGTGAGCAACGTGCGTGGCCACCTGCGCGAGGGCGTCGCGCCCGGCGAGGTGATCCGGGCGACCTTCCCGGGTGGCACCATCACCGGCTGCCCCAAGGTGCGCTGCATGCAGATCATCGCCGAGCTGGAAGGCGACGGTCGCGGTGCCTACACCGGCGCGATGGGGTGGCTCAACCGCGACGGTGACCTCGACCTCAACATCCTGATCCGCAGTGCGGAAGTGGAGGGCGACACAGCCCGCTTCCGCACCGGTGCGGGTATCGTCTTCGACTCCATCCCCGAGCGCGAGCTGGATGAAACCCGGGCCAAGGCGCGTGGCATGTTCCGTGCGCTGGGAGTGGACGGGTGAGCGTGCGCGTTTTCGTGGGGACGCATGCGGTGGACGCCGTGCCGCCCGACGACCGCGGCCTGGCGTACGGCGATGGGCTGTTCGAAACCATGCGCGCGCATCGCGGTGGCGTGTCATGGTGGCCAGCACACTGGGCGCGACTGGCTGCGGGTGCGGCGCGGTTGAAGTTGCCGCTGCCCGACGAAGCGCTGGCCCGCGCCGAGGCGGAAGCGTTGCTGGGTGGCCGCGGCGGCGTGCTGAAACTGCTGGTCACCCGTGGCAGTGGTGGACGCGGTTATGCCCCTCCCGACGCGGCCGTGCCCACGTGGCTGTTGTCGCACCACCCGGCGCCGGCGCGCCCGCGTGACGGCCTGGTGCTGCGCTGGTGCGATACGCGCCTTGCGGTGCAGCCGCTGCTGGCCGGCCTGAAGCACTGCAACCGGCTTGAACAGGTACTGGCGCGCGCGGAGTGGACTGCGTCGGCACCGGTTGTGGACGGGCCAGGCACAGCGACGCCAGACACTCGCACGCTGCACCCCGACGCGGAAGTGGCCTCTTCACCAACGGTCGACGAAGGCCTGATGCGCAGCACCGAGGGCGACGTGGTCTGCGCAACGGCGGCCAACCTCTTCATCCTGCGGCACGGTCGCTGGCTGACGCCCGCGGTGGACCGCTGCGGCATCGCCGGCGTTTGCCGTGGCTGGATCATGGGCGCGACCGGCGCCACCCAAGGCCGACTGGACGTGGCCGACGTGGAAACGGCGGAGGCCGTTTTCCTGTGCAATGCGGTGCGCGGTATCCTGCCGGTTGCGCGTCTGGGCGAGCGCACGTGGGTTGCACACCCGCTGGTGGCCGCGCTGCAGGTGCGCCTGGCCGCCGATCACCCCGCCTTCGCACCGGAGTCTTCGTGAGTCGCAAGCGTTCGTCCGGCAAGGCCGGCCTGCTGGTCCTGGTATTGCTCATCGCCGCCGTGGCCGTCGCGTTCTGGGGCTGGCAACGCTTCACCGGCTTCGCCGATGCGCCGCTTGCCGGCACCGGTGCGGACATGAGCATCGTGGTGAAGCCTGGCGATTCACTGCCGGTGGTGGTGCGCAAGCTGGCCGATGCAGGCGTGGACACCGGCGAAGCCATCGAATGGCGTCTGCTGGCCAAGCAACTTGGCGCTGCCGGCAAGCTGCAGGTCGGCGAGTACGCGTTGCCGGAAGGCATCACCCCGCGTGTGCTGCTGGAAGCCATGCGCGATGGCAAGGTCATCAGCCACCGCTTCACCCTGGTCGAAGGCTGGAACATCCGCGAGCTGCGTGCGGCATTGGCCAAGGCCACGCCGCTGGAACAGGAGACGGCCAGTTGGGACGAGGCGGCACTGATGAAGGCCGTCGGCCAGCCCGGCCAGCATCCGGAGGGCCGCTTCCTGCCGGAAACCTATGTCTACACGCGTGGCGACAGCGATCTGGACGTGCTCAGGCGCGCGCACCACGCCATGTCGAAGGCGTTGGCCGCCGCGTGGGCCGAGCGTCGCGGCGACACGCCGCTGAAGACACCCGACGAGATGCTGGTCCTGGCCTCCATCGTGGAAAAGGAAACCGGCATCGCGGAGGAACGTCCGCAGATCGCCGGCCTGTTCGAACGCCGGTTGAAGACCGGCATGAAACTGCAGACCGATCCGACGGTCATTTACGGCCTCGGCGCACGTTACGACGGCAACATCCGCAAGCAGGACCTGTTGACCGACACGCCCTACAACACCTACACCCGGGCCGGCCTGCCGCCCACGCCGATCGCGATGCCCGGCGTCGCCGCATTGCAGGCCGTGGCCAAGCCGGCATCCGGCGAGCACCTGTACTTCGTGGCCGTGGGCGATGGCAGTGGCCGCCACCTGTTTGCCGCAACCTATGCCGAGCACCAGGCCAACGTGCGCCAGTACCTGCAGAACTACCGCAAGGCACAGTCAAAGGGCGCCCAATGAGCGGTGCGCTGCCGCCACTGCGAACATGCCATCGCTTCATCTCGCTGGAAGGCGGCGAGGGTGCGGGCAAGTCCACGGTGCTCGCCGCGTTGCGCCACGCGCTCGAAGCCGCTGGCCAGGCCGTGACCTGTACCCGCGAGCCCGGCGGCACGCCGTTGGCCGAGCAGATCCGCGGCCTGCTGCTGGACACGCACCACGAGCCGCCCGCCGCCGAAACCGAACTGCTGCTGATGTTCGCCGCACGCGCCCAGCACGTGCGCGAAACCATCCTGCCCGCGCTGGCGCGTGGCGAATGGGTGATCAGCGATCGCTTCACCGATGCCAGCTACGCCTACCAGGGGGCCGCGCGGGGAGGTGACGTCGCCTTCATCGCGCAGCTGGAGCAGCGGGTGGTCGGCATCCAGCCGGCCATGACCCTGCTGCTGGACGTCCCCGTGGCCATTGGCCTGCAGCGGGCGCGCGGCCGTGGCGCGACCGATCGCATCGAGGCCGAACGCGAGGACTTTTTCGAACGCGTGCGCGAAGGCTACCTCGCCCGGGCCGCGGCTGACCCGGCGCGTTTCCGCGTGGTCGATGCCAGCCAGTCCGCCGAGGCCGTGGCGGAAGCGGTGGTCGCGCACCTGCGCGCCCTCATGGAGCGCCCTGCATGAGCGCCTTTGCGCCTTGGCAGCAGCGGATCTACGAACAGGCCGCCGCCGCGGTGGAAGCCGGACGCCTGGGCCATGGGCTGCTGTTCTGCGGCCCGGAGCACCTGGGCAAGCGGGAGGTGGCCGAGCGCCTTGCCCAGCGTCTGCTGTGCACCGGCCGCGAGTCCGGCGGCGAGCCATGCGGGCAATGCCGCGGTTGCCGCCTGTTCGCCAGTCGCACGCAGGCCGACCCACCGGAGTTGCGTCCCGATGGTTCGCTGGCGCATCCATTCGGTCGCTCGGGCCATCCGGACCTGCGGTTTGTCGGCTTTGAATGGAACGAGAAAGCCCGTCCACCGCGACTGCGCACTGAACTGGTGATCGAGCAGGTCCGCGGCGTGTCGGAGGAAATGGCCCTCACCCCGCAGTTTGGCGGGGCCAAGATCGCGATCATCGACCCGGCCGATGCCATCAACCATGCCGCGGCCAACGCCCTGCTCAAGACACTGGAAGAGCCGGTGCCGGGGCGCTACCTGTGGCTGGTGTCCTCCCAGCCGGCGCGCCTGTCGGCCACCATCCGCAGCCGCTGCCAGCGGCTGGAGTTCCGCCTGCCGCCGCGCGATGAGGCGCTGACCTGGCTGGTGGGGCAGGGGCACCCCGCCAATGCCGCCGCGGAGGCCCTGGACGCCGCCCGCGGCCATCCCGGGTTGGCGCACCAGTGGCTGCAGGGCGGGGGCCTGACCCTGCGTCGCACGGTAGGCGACGACCTGGCGCGTTTGGCGCGTGGCGACGCGACCGCCATCGACATCGCCCAGTCCTGGATTGGCGACGATCATGCCGCCTTGCGACTGAACCACGCCGCCGACCTCGCGCTGGCCGAAGCGTCGCGCTTGACCGACCCGGCGAGGACGCGCAGTCTGGCGGCGTGGTTCGACAAGGCCAATCGCGTGCGTGACCTGTTGCGGACCACCGTTCGCGCGGATCTGGCCGTGGCCGAATTGCTGATGGGTTGGCGTGCCGCATCCGGGCCCGCCGCCAATGGAGGACGCAGGGAATGAGTGGAGCAATACCGGGCGGTGCCCGCCAAGGTATCCTGTCGCTGGCGCTGAAGGACAAGGCGGGGCTGTACAGCGCGTACATGCCGTTCATCCGCCACGGCGGCATCTTCGTGGCCACGACCAAGCGTTACTTCCTTGGCGACGAAGTGTTCCTGCTGGTGACCCTGCCGGAGTCCAGCGAGCGCCTGCCGGTGGCCGGCAAGGTGGTGTGGGTGACCCCCGTGGGCGCGCAGGGTAACCGCCCCGCGGGCATCGGCGTGCAGTTTGCCGACAGCGCGGAGGGCGAGGCGGTGCGCGGCAAGATCGAAGCGCTGCTGGCGGGCCTGCTCAACGCGGACAAGCCGACGCACACGATGTGATGTCCGTGCCGGCGGAGCCCGACGTGCCGGGCGGCCGGTGGCGATGGATGTCCAATCGGCGGCCGGTCGCTGGAGTCATGCGGACGATCCGGACGTGGCGAATACGCATCATCAATGAACAAGGAAAAGGCGCACCCACCGGTGCGCCTTTCCTGTTTGCAGGTCTGGCTGGTGGGACGCTCAGCGTAGCGCCGGATTGTCCCAGCCCGGGCGCGGCGCAAAGCGGTCGCCGTAGCGCTGCTGCAACTGCTTCAGGCGCTCCACCAGTGCATCCGGCCCCACCGCACGCACGTGCGCGATCGGGCCGCCGCGGAACGGGGCGAAGCCGGTGCCGAAGATCACGCCCGCGTCCAGCAGGTCCGCGTCGCTGACCACGCCATCGTGCAGGCACGCCACCGCCTCGTTGAGCAGCGGCAGGATCAGGCGATCCTCCAGGTCTGACGGTGCCTGGTAGTCCTTCGGCAGTTCCGGCTTGACCGCCTTGCCGTTCTCCCACTTGTACAGGCCCTGGCCGTCCTTCTTGCCGCGCTTGCCGGCCTCCGGCGGCGTGGACAGCGACGCCGGTATCGGCAGGCCGAGGAACGGCGCCAGCTCCGCGCCCACGCCCGCGGCCACGTCCAGACCCACGGTGTCGATCAGCTCGATCGGCCCCATCGGCATGCCGAACTTGACCGCGGCCTTGTCGATGGCCGGGCCGGGGATGCCTTCGGCGAACGCGGTGGCCGCTTCCAGCATGTACGGGAACAGCACGCGGTTGACCAGGAAGCCCGGCGTGCCCACCACCGGCACCGGCAGCTTGTCGATGGCCTTGCAGAACGCGGCCAGGCGCTGCTCGGTCTCCGGCGCCATGGCGTCGTGGCGGATGATCTCCACCAGCGGCATCAGCGCGACCGGGTTGAAGTAGTGCAGGCCGGCGAACTGTGCCGGGCGCTGGATGTGTTCGCGCAGTTCGGTCAGCGGGATCGACGAGGTGTTGGTGGTCAGCAGCGCGTCGGGCTTCATCCGCGGCTCGACCGCGTTGTAGAGCTCGCGCTTGGCGTCCGGGCGCTCGATGATGGCTTCGATCACCAGATCGGCCTTGGCGACGCCTTCGCCTTCCAAGTCACCGCGCAGGCGGGCGGCCACGGCGGGGCGCTTGGCCTCGTCCTTCACCTTCTTGGCGAACAGCTCGCCCGCGCGGGCGAGGGCGCCGTCGATGAAGCGCTGCTCGCGGTCGGCCAGCGTCACCTCGAAGCCCTTGTACGCCGACCACGCCGCGATGTCGCCGCCCATCACGCCGGCACCAACGACGTGCACGTGCTGGATGCGATGCTCCTTGCCGCCCTGCCCCTTCAGACGCTCCTGCAGGAAGAACACGCGGATCAGGTTGCGCGCGGTCGGCGTGGAGGCCAGCTTGACCACCGACCTGCGCTCGGCGGCCAGCAGCGACCGGGTGCCGCCGCCCGCACGCGACCACGTGGAGATCAGCGTGAACGGCGCCGGGTAGTGTTCCTTGCGGGCCCTGCGCGCCACCTGCTTGACCAGCATCGGCGCCAGCAGCTTGCGGGCGGGCAGGGTGTTGGTGGCCCAGCCCATGAGCCGCTGCTTGAACGGTCTTTGCGTGCCACGCAGTGCCAGCGTCGCGGCCGCCTCGATTAGTTGCGCGGGATCGACCACCTTGTCCACCAGTCCGATGCCCCGCGCCTCCGACGCGGACAGCGAGCGCCCGGTCAGCATCATGTCGAAGGCGGCCGGCGCGCCCACCAGTCGCGGCAGGCGCACGCTGCCGCCCCAGCCCGGGTAGATGCCCAGCTTGACCTCGGGCAGGCCGATGCGGGTGGAGGCGTCGTTGCTGGCCACGCGGTAGCGGCAGGCCAGCGCGATCTCGGTGCCGCCGCCCATGCAGAAGCCGTGGATGGCGGCCACGGTGGGGCAGGGCAGTTCGGCCAGCCGCTGGAACACCCGCTGGCCGCGGCCGATGGCGTCGCCGATGACGCCCTTCTCGTCGAAGGTCTGGAATTCCTTGATGTCGGCGCCGGCAATGAAGCCCTTGTCCTTGCCTGAACGCACCACCAGCCCCTTCGGCGGGTCGATGGCGATGCGCTCCAGCAGGCCGTCCAGCTCGATCAGCACGTCCTGGCCGAAGGTGTTGACCGGCGCGCCGGCGCGGTCGAACACCAGCACCAGCACGCCGTCGGGGCGTGGCTCGGTGCGCCAGTGCTGCAGGCGCAGGCCGGCGAAGTTGTCTTGTCCCTGGAGGCCAGCGGTCATACCGGAACCATCCGTTCACGTATGGAAGATGCCCTATCATCCCGAGGACCTTTGCCCGCAGTCAAATGGACGTTTGGAACCCGGCTCCGCCATGTTTCCCGGGCGGCGACGGGCCCAGCGGGCAATCGGGCACGGCCAGCCCCGGTCGCGACGGTCCATGACACACGGCAGTTGCAGCCAGCCGCCGGGCACCCCATTTACTATCCAGCATCCGCGTCGAGGCGCGGAGTGAACTTTTCCCCCGACAGGGTTGTCTCAATGCTCGGCTGATGACCGAGCTGACAGGAGTGCCGGCAAGGCATGGCCGAAAACATCGTGTCCCAAGAACTGGACCTGGACCAGGAGTTGGTCAGGCGCGTCCAGCGCGGCGACAGCACGGCGTTCGATGCCCTGGTGCGCAAGTACCAGCACCGGATCGTCGGGCTGATCGGGCGCTACGTGTCCGACTGGAGCGAATGCCAGGACGTGGCCCAGGAAGTCTTCATGCGCGCCTACCGGGCACTGCCGAACTTCCGCGGCGACGCCCAGTTCTATACCTGGTTGCACCGTATCGCCGTGAATACCGCCAAGAACCACCTCGTAGCGCAGAACCGCAGGCCGCCGACGGACGACATCGACGCGGCCGATGCGGAGCAGTTCGACGTGGGCATGCGGCTGCGCGACACCGACACCCCCGAGCACGAACTGCTGCGGCAGGAGATCGAACGCACCGTGATGCGTGCGGTCGACAGCCTGCCGGAGGACCTGAAGGTGGCCATCACCCTGCGCGAGGTGGACGGCCTGAGCTACGACGAGATCGCGCAACGGATGGGCTGCCCGATCGGCACGGTGCGGTCGCGGATCTTCCGCGCGCGCGATGCGATCGACGCGCAACTCAAGCCCCTGCTGGATACCGACACCCGGGAGAACGCCCGCCCATGAGCTCCTCGATGACCTCCGACGACCGCGAAGCCCTCAGTGCGCTGTTCGATGGCGAACTGGAAGGCGACGCCGCCCGCTTCGCGTTGCGACGCCTGGACCATGACGCGGGTTGGCGGGATGCCTGCAGCCGCTGGCAACTGGCCGGCGACGTGATGCGCGGGCAGTCGATGGGATTGGCCCCCCGCGGATTCGCGCAGAGGATCTCCGAGGCGCTGGCCGAGGAGGCCACGCCGCTGGCCGCAGTCGCAGGCGAGGTTCGTCGTACTCCTGCATCCGGCGCGGCACAGGCGCGATCCCGACGTTGGTGGGGCCGGGCAGCGCTGGCCGCATCCGTGGCGATGGCGGCCCTGTTCGTGACCGATCCGTTCTCCAGGTTGGGCTCCGGGGATGAGGCCGGTTCGATCGACGCCCCCCTGGCGGCCATCCCCGCCGCGACCGACTCGGCCGCCCCCAGTCCTCTTCCTCCGGTTTCGGATGCCGCCCCAGCCTCCGCTGCGGGTGCGGCCGAAGTGGCCGTGGCGACGGTCGCCGCGGCCCAAACCCCGCGACGCGTGGCCGAACGCAGGACCCCGTCGCGCGTGACCGCCGTTGCGACGAACGCGCGCCCCGATGCCGAAGCGCCCGCCACGGTGGCCCTGGCGGCCGAGCCGACACCCCGAACGACCGCCCCGGCGGCCGGCAATCCCTTCAAGCCGCAGGTGGGCGATCTCGTCACCCGCCCGTGGCCGCGGGCCCTGCTGCCGGACTCCAGTGCGGCGGGTGCCTTCACCGCGCGCTTTGGCACGAACTCGCCCTCGCCGTCGTTCTATCCGTTTGAGCCGGACGTCGCACATGCGCCGGCCGCAAACGCCAACGCCGCCAACGCCAACGCCAACGCCAACCCCCAACCCTGATCCCGGCGCACCGTTGCACCCCGCCGCCATCACCTCCTGATTCCCCCCGAGGCCGATTCCATGAACCGACCCTTCCAGACCCTGACCCTTGCTGCCGCCCTGGCGGCGCTCATTCCGACGGCGTGCTCGGCGCAGTCGCCGTCCACCCCCATCGCTCCGCCTCCGGCGGCCACGCCCGCCGCGCCATTGGTGACCGGCCTGCCGGATTTCACCGGCCTGGTACAGAAAGTGGGTCCGGCCGTGGTCAGCGTGACCGCGGAGGTGGGCATGCGCCGCAACGCGCGCGAGCAGGACCCGGACATGGAGAACGTGCCCGAGATCTTCCGCCGCTTCTTCGGACCGGACATGCCTTTCCCGGGTGGCCCGCAGCAGCGTCGCGGCGTCTCGCAGGGCACCGGCTTCTTCATCTCGCAGGACGGCTACCTGCTGACCAACCACCACGTGGTGGAAGGCGCGGATACCGTCAAGGTGCGCCTGAATGATCGTCGCGAGTTCACCGCCAAGGTCATCGGCAGCGACCAGCCGTCCGACGTCGCCCTGCTCAAGGTCGACGCCAAGGATCTCCCGTACCTGCGCGTGGCCAACGCCGCCAACACCAAGCCCGGACAGTGGGTGGTGGCCATCGGTTCGCCGTTCGGCCTGGACCACTCGGTCACCGCCGGCATCGTCAGCGCCGTCGGCCGCACCACCAGCGCCGAGCAGCAGTACGTGCCCTTCATCCAGACCGACGTGGCCATCAACCAAGGCAACTCCGGTGGGCCGCTGCTCAACACCTCGGGCGAGGTGGTGGGCATCAATTCGCAGATCTTCTCCCGCTCGGGCGGCTACATGGGCGTGAGTTTCGCCATCCCCATCGACGTGGCGATGAACTCGGCCGAGCAGCTGCGCGCGACCGGCCGCGTCGCCCGCGGACAGCTGGGCGTGCAGGTGCAGGCGCTGACCGCCAACGGGGCCAAGGCGCTGGGCCTGCCCAATGCCGCAGGTGCCCTGGTCGGCGAGGTCGTGCCGGGCAGCGCCGCGGCCAAGGCCGGCATCGAACGCATGGACGTGATCCGCTCGGTCAACGGCAAGCCGGTCCACACCAGCAGCGACCTGCCCCCGCTGATCGGTGGCCTGGCCCCGGGCGCGAAGGTGAAGTTGGGCGTGGTGCGCGACGGCCGCGAACGGGAGTTCACCGTGGTGCTGGGCGCCCTGGACGCGGCGCTTGCCGCCAATGATGACGGTGCGGCACCCGCCGCGCCGGGAACCCCGGCCCGCGGCAGCAATGCGCTGGGCTTCACCGCGCAGGATCTTGACCCCGCACAGCGCCAACGCCTCGGGCTGGACAAGGACGAAGGCGTGGTGGTGGCCTGGGTGACCGGTGACGGTGCCGCCGAGGCCGGCCTCAATCCGGGCGACGTGGTCCTGGGCGTGGGTCGGCAGAGCGTGGGCTCGGTGGCCGCGCTGGAGCGGGCACTGGGCTCGGTGAAGGCGGGCGACACGGTGATGCTGCTGGTGCGCAGCCGTGGCGGTACGCGATACGTGCCGGTGACGGCCGACAAGGGTTGAGGCGGTCACCTCGGCAAGGCCCGGTCGGCCGGTGATACCGGCGGCCGGGCTTGGTCAACTGCTGTGCGATAATCGCCCGTTAACCTTTCCAGGCCTACGCGGTCCCCACGCCGCGCCCCCCGCATGCAGCAGATTCGAAACTTCTCCATCATCGCCCACGTCGACCACGGCAAGTCGACCCTCGCCGACCGCATCATCCAGATCTGCGGCGGCCTGTCCGAGCGGGAGATGGAGTCGCAGGTACTCGACAACAATCCGATCGAGCGTGAGCGCGGCATCACCATCAAGGCCCAGTCCGTGTCCCTGCCGTACAAGGCCAAGGACGGGCAGACGTATTTCCTGAATTTCATCGACACCCCCGGCCACGTGGACTTCAGCTACGAGGTCAGCCGCTCGCTGGCCGCGTGCGAAGGTGCGCTGCTGGTGGTGGACGCCGCGCAGGGTGTCGAAGCGCAGTCCGTGGCCAACTGCTACACCGCGGTGGAGCAGGGACTGGAAGTGGTGCCGGTGCTGAACAAGATCGACCTGCCCACCGCCGACATCGAACGCGCGAAGGAGGAGATCGAAGCCGTCATCGGCATCGACGCCACCGACGCCGTGGCGATCAGCGCCAAGACCGGCCTCAATGTGGTCGACGTGCTTGAAGCCATCGTGCATCGCATTCCGCCGCCCAGGCCGCGCGATACCGACAAGCTGCAGGCGCTGATCATCGACTCGTGGTTCGACAACTACCTGGGCGTGGTCTCGCTGGTGCGCGTGATGCAGGGCGAGATCAAGAAGGGCGACAAGCTGCTGGTGATGTCCACCGGCCGTGCGCACGAGGTCGACAACGTCGGCGTGTTCACCCCCAAGCGCAAGGTGCTCGATGCGTTGCGCGCGGGCGAGGTGGGCTGGGTCACGGCGTCGATCAAGGACGTGCACGGCGCGCCGGTCGGCGACACGCTGACCAAGGCCGCCGATCCGGCGCCCAAGCCGCTGCCCGGCTTCCAGGAAATGCAGCCGCGCGTGTTCGCCGGCCTGTTCCCGGTCGATGCCGAGGATTACCCCGACCTGCGCGAGGCGCTGGACAAGCTGCGCCTCAACGACGCCGCGCTGCGTTTCGAGCCGGAAAGCTCCGAGGCGATGGGCTTCGGCTTCCGCTGCGGCTTCCTCGGCATGCTGCACATGGAGATCGTGCAGGAGCGCCTGGAGCGCGAGTACAACCTCAACCTGATCAGCACCGCGCCGACGGTGGTGTACGAGGTGCTGAAGACCGACGGCACCACCGTGCCGATGGACAACCCGGCCAAGCTGCCGCCGGTGAACATGGTGCAGGAGGTGCGCGAACCGATCATCCGCGCCAACATCCTGACCCCGCCCGACTACATCGGCGCGGTGATCAAGCTGTGCGAGGAAAAGCGCGGCGTGCAGATCGGCATCACGTACATGGCCAGCCAGGTGCAGGTCAGCTACGAACTGCCGATGGCCGAAGTGGTGCTGGACTTCTTCGACAAGCTCAAGTCGGTGTCGCGCGGCTATGCCTCGCTGGACTACCACTTCCTGCGCTTCGAGGCCGGTCCGTTCGTGCGCGTGGACACGCTGATCAACGGCGACAAGGTCGATGCGCTGAGCATCATCGTGCACCGCAGCCATGCCGACCGCCGTGGCCGCGAGCTGACCGAGAAGATGAAGGACCTGATCCCGCGGCAGATGTTCGACGTGGCCATCCAGGCCGCGATCGGCAGCCAGGTGATCGCCCGGACCACGGTCAAGGCGCTGCGCAAGAACGTGCTGGCCAAGTGCTACGGTGGCGACATCACCCGCAAGAAGAAGCTGTTGGAAAAGCAGAAGGAAGGCAAGAAGCGCATGAAGCAGGTTGGCCGCGTGGAGATTCCGCAGGAGGCCTTCCTGGCGGTGCTGTCGGTGGACAAGTAACGACGGGATGGCGCGAAGCCCCGGCGACGCGATGCCCGGTTCCCCGATCTGTTGTCATTGGCGGGCGTGGTCATGGGAGACTGGAGTGGCGGGGATCGTGGTCCGGGTGGGCCGCCCAGGGCATGACCACGGGCCCATGGACGGCGGGCCGTAGTGCTTTAAGGTGGCAAGCTGGCGACGCCCTGGAGGCGCCGCATCCGAATCTGTGCGGTGCAAGGAGAATGCAACACGATGATCTGGTTTGAGACCGCGCTGGTCGTGCTGACCCTCTTCACCGGCCTGGTGTGGCTGCTGGACAGGTTCGTGCTGGCCAAGCGCCGCGCGCAACGCGAGGGCCTGCTGGACGAGGCCGCCGAGCCGGTGGTGGTGGACTACTCCAAGGCCTTCTTCCCCATCCTGGCGGCCGTGCTGATCCTGCGCAGTTTTGTCGCCGAGCCGTTCCGCATCCCCTCCAATTCGATGATGCCGACGCTGCTGACCGGCGATTTCATCCTGGTCAACAAGTTCAAGTACGGCCTGCGCCTGCCGATCAACAACCACAAGGTGGTGGCACTGGGCGAGCCGCAGCGCGGTGACGTGGTGGTGTTCCGCCCGCCGCACCACCCCGAGCAGGACTGGATCAAGCGCGTGATGGGTGTGCCGGGCGACCGCATTGCGTACCGGGACAACCAGGTCTACCTGAACGGAGAACCGCTTTCGTACACGCGGGTCGGCACGTACCAGGGCAAGGGCAATGGCACGGAGATGACCGGTGCGGAGGAGTTGCGCGAGTCGCTGCCCGGCGTCGAGCACCGCGTCCTCGAGAGGACGGATCTTCCGTTCATTGATCCCGGGGAAGGCGAGTGGGAAGTGCCGCCGGGCCACTATTTCGTGATGGGCGACAATCGGGATAATAGCGAGGACAGCCGATACTGGGGCCTGCTGCCGGAGAAGAACCTGCGCGGCAAGGCGTTCCTGGTCTGGATGAACTTCGATGGCGGGGTGGACTTCTCCCGCATCGGCACCGGCATCCGGTGAGGGAAGCCGGCCAGTCACAGAAACCGTTACAATTGGGGAGTGAACGGATGAAGCGTACGCAGCGTGGCATGACCCTGATCGGGTTCATCATCACCTTGGCCGTGGTCGGCGTGTTCGTGTACATGGGCATGAAGACCATCCCGATGTATTCGGAGTACTACGCGGTCAAGCAGGCCCTCAACGGGCTGGCGCAGGAACCGGGCGTGACGGGGTACGACCCGGCCAAGATCAAGGACCTGTTCTTCCGCCGCCTGTACATCAGCTACGCCGACAACGTGAAGGCCGAGAACGTCAAGGTCGTCCGCAAGGACGCCGGCTACGTGATGACGGTGGAATACGAAGTCCGCAAGCCGCTGATCGCCAACCTGGACGTGGTGGGCAAGTTCAAGGCGGACCAGGAATTGCGTCGGGGCGCGGTTGACTGATCGCATCGGCCACCGCTTCGCCGATTCGAACCTGCTGGCCCACGCGCTCCGCCACCGGAGCGCGGGAACGCCACACAACGAACGGCTGGAGTTCCTCGGTGACGGGTTGGTCAACCTGTTCATCGCCGAGGCGCTGTACGCCCATTGGCCCAGTGCAGACGAAGGGGCGCTGACCCGCGCCCGCGCCGAACTGGTGCGTGAATCCTCGCTGGCCGCCATCGCCCGCACGCTGGAGCTGGGACCGCGGCTGGTGATGGGACCGGGCGAGATGAAATCCGGCGGGCACCGCCGCGATTCGATCCTCGCCGACGCGGTCGAGGCGATCATCGCCGCGATCTACCTGGATGCCGGCTACGAGGCTTGCCGATCCATCGTGCTGCCCTGGTTCGAGGCCGCCATCGCGGCCCTGCCGCCGCCGCACAAGGTGGGCAAGGACGCCAAGACGCGGCTGCAGGAGTGGTTGCAGGGGCGGCAGAAGCCGCTGCCGCTGTACGAGCTGATCTCCGAATCCGGCGAAGAGCACGCCAAGACCTTCCACGTCAGCTGCACCCTGGTCCAGCCGGCGGTCCGCACCGAGGGGCAGGGCAACTCGCGGCGTGCCGCGGAACAGGCGGCCGCCGAGGCCGCGCTGGAGCAGGTCGAAGGCCTGCGGCGCTGACCGGCCGCCCTTGGTGGCGGATGGCCGCCAGCGGCGGATGCCACCCCGGCCAGCAGCTCAAGTTGGCCGGCCGCGCGGACTACCCGCGGATCCCTTCCGGCCATTGCCCGATGACCCGCCCGCACGGGACTGCATCATTTCGCGCCAGCGCGCCCACGACTGCCTACAATTACCGCATGACCACCCCCTACCGCGCCGGCCACGTGGCCGTCATCGGCCGGCCCAACGTCGGCAAGTCCACCCTGACCAACGCGCTCGTGGGCGCCAGGATCAGCATCGTCTCGCCGCGTCCGCAGACCACGCGCCACCGTCTGCTGGGCATCGCCACTTTTCCCGAAGGCCAGCTGGTGCTGGTCGACACCCCCGGCCTGCACCGCGACCAGGGCAAGTCCACCGCCACGGCCATGCACCGCTGGATGAACCGTGCCGCCCGCGGCGCGCTGGAAGGCGTGGACGTGGCCCTGCTGGTGGTCCGCGCCGGGCAGTGGGATGAGGCCGACGGCTTCGCCTATGAGGCGCTGCGTGGCGCCGGCCTGCCGGTGATCCTGGTCGTCAACCAGGTGGACCGGCTGAAGGACAAATCGACGCTGCTGCCGTACCTGGCCCAGGTCAGCGAAGGCCGTGAGTTCGCCGCGGTGCACCCGGTGTCCGCGCTCAAGCGCACCGGCCTGCAGCCGCTGGTGAAGTCCGTGCTGCAGCACCTGCCCGAGCAGGACGCGCTGTACGGCGAGGACGAGATCACCGACAAGAGCCAGCGCTTCCTGGCGGGCGAGATGGTGCGCGAACAGCTCATGCGCCAGTTGGGCGAGGAGTTGCCCTACGCCACCACCGTCGAGATCGAGCAGTTCGAAGTCGATGGCACGATGCTGCGGATCGGCGCGGTGATCTGGGTCGAACGCGACGGGCAGAAGGCCATCGTCATCGGCAAGGGTGGCGAACGCCTGCGCGAGATCGGCGCCAAGGCGCGCATCCAGATGGAACGGCTGTTCGGCGCGAAGGTGTTCCTGCAGACGTGGGTGCGCGTGCGCGAGGGCTGGTCGGACGACGAAGCCGCGCTGCGCGCCTTCGGTTATCACGACTGAGTCGCGCGCGCCGGCGCGCGAGGCGGACCCGTCGCGACCGCATCGGCCTGGGCGGGTGTTCCTGGTGTCAGGACGAAGGGAGGGCACATGCAACTGATGGCCGAACCCGCCTTCGTCCTGCACGCGCGACCGTGGCGGGAAACCAGCCTGCTGGTGGAAGTGCTGACCGCCAGCTGCGGCCGCGTGGGCGTGGTCGCCCGCGGCGTGCAGGGGCCCAAACGCCACGTGCTGCGTGCGGCCCTGCAGCCGCTGCAGTTGATCCGGCTCGACGCGCTGCTGCGCGGTGAACTGGCGCGCCTGACGGCGGCCGAGGCCATCGATGTCGCGCCGCGGTTGGGCGGCGCCGCGATGATGGGGGCGTTCTACCTCAACGAGCTCACGCTGCGGCTGGCGCCACGGATGGACCCGGTGCCGGAGGTGTTCGTCGCGTATGCGGCGGCGCGCCAGCGGATGGCGTCCGACGAGCCGCTGGCGTGGACGTTGCGCCGCTATGAACGTGACCTGCTGGACGCGCTGGGCTACGGCTTCGACTGGCAGTGCGATGGCGAGGGCGTGCCGATCGATCCGGCGGCGCGTTACCGCATCGAGCCCGAACATGGCCCACGCCGCGTGCTGAGCGATCGCGGCCACGGGGACCGGGCCACGGCGGCCACCGGCCGGGCGTTGCTTGCGCTGGCCGATGACACGCTGCCCGAACGCGAGGACCTGGCCGGCCTGCGCCATGCACTGCGCGCCGTGCTGGCGCACCACCTGGGCCCGCGGGGACTCAAGTCGTGGGACATGCTGGCTGGACTCCCGCGTCCGGGCGGGTAACGGCCGCACTGCGCGGGCCAGTCCATCGGTCGGCAGGCATTGATGGCGTGTCGATGCAGGGGGGGGCTTCGGTCAGCAGGCATCGACGCCGTGTCGATGCAGGGGCGGTTCCGCCGATCAGCAGGCGTCGATGCATTGCCGATGCAGTGGCGGCATCGACAAGGTGTCTTCCGCGACACGGTCGAATTGCGCCAGCGCGTCGGCGCCGCAGGCATCGGCGCGCAGCGCGGCGGCCGCCGAGGCAAGCCGCGCCGCCCCCACGAATCCGCAACTGGCGCGCAGCTTGTGCACCTCGTCCAGCACCGTGGCCGCCCGCGCGAGGCGACCTGCTTCGGCGATGCGCTCGCGCACCTGGGGCAACTCGGCCAGGAACAGGTCGCGCAATGCCGCGACATGCTGCATGTTGCCGCCCATGGTGCGCGCGGCGTCCTCGTCATTCCATACCGGCAGCGCGCCGGGTGCGTTCCCGTCGTCGGCTGCGCCGGGCGTGCCGGATGCCAGCTGTGTCAACGCGCGCTGCAGCGCATCGGCCACGGCGCGGGACGGCAGGGGTTTCACCAGCACCTCCTGGAACCCCGCCTGCAGCAGCGCATCCAGTTCTTCGGGCAGGTGGGATGCCGTGTGCGCGATCGCGGGTCGAGCCGGATGCTGCTGGCGCAACTGGACGAGCAGCGCATCGCCACGGCCATCGGGCAGGTTGGCGTCGATCAGCCACGCCGCATGTTCGCGTTCGGCCGCACGGTCCAGCGCCTGCGCCACGCTGCCGGCACCGTCGACCCTGAAGCCTGCCGCCTCGATGGAGGCGGCGAGGAACGCATGCGCCACGGGATCGTCCTCGACCAGCAGGATGCAGGGAATGTCATCGGATTTCATGAGCAGTTCGCGCTGGCTGGTTATGCTGCGGCCATGGAAACACGGATGGTACGCCCGCGAACGCCCTTGGCGCTGCCTGTGCAGTGCGCGGTGGCGTTGCTGGTGCTGCTGGCGGCGGGGGCAAGCCACGCGCGGGCCATGAGCGTGCGCATCCAGCGGGTGCACACCCCGGTGGCCACGCTGCAGGACGTGCGCGTGCGGCTCGAATGGGACGCGGCCGCCGCCCAAGGCCATTTGCGGCTGCAGGCGGGGCGCGCCGATGCCCCCGATTTCGGCTACCGGTTCCGCAACCTGGACTGGCGGTGCCCACTGCAACGGGATGGGCAGGGTGGTTGGCGTTGCGAAGGCGAGTTGCGCGCGGCCAACGGCGCGCCGTTCCGCCTCGCCATTGCATTGGGCGTGGCGACCACCGATGCGCGCCTGGCGCGCGGGGCGACGACCCTGCACCTGCAACGCAATGCGGCCACGCCCGACTTCACCCGCATCGACCTGACCGCCGTCCCCCTGGCCTGGACCCAGGCGCTGCTCGCCACGGCGTGGCCCGCGGCAAACCTGACCGCAGGGCGTCTGTCCGGGCGGCTGGACATCGACAGCAGCCCCGCGCGCCCGCTGCGCATCCACGGGCCGCTGCAGGTGCGGGACGCCGCACTGGACACACCCGACGGCACCATTGCCGCGGAGGGCGTAGGCGCTGACCTGGATGTCGATGCGGGCTTCGCCGACACGAGCACGGTGTCGGTGTGGGGACAGGTCCTGGGCGGCGAACTGCTGTTCGGCACCACCTACGTCTCGCTGCAGGACCGGCGGGTGGGGTTGCACGTGCAGGGCGCCAGGCACGGGACTGGCGGATGGCGCTTCCCCGAGTTGCGCTGGCAGGACGACGGCATTCTGTCCGTCTCGGGAAGCGCGGCACTGACCCCCGGAGGCGAACTGCGCGACGCCACGCTGCGCATGCACAGCCCGACGCTGACACCGCTGCGCGACGGCTATCTGTCGGGCTGGCTTGGCCTGGCCGGACTGGGCGAGCTTGCATTGGCCGGCGCGATGGATGCGTGGGTGGATGTCGCCGATGGACGCCTGCGCGGCACGCAGGTGCGGTTGCATGAGGTGACCATCGACGATCCGCGCGGCCGTTTCGATTTCGACGGCCTCGACGGCGACGTGGCGTTTTCCGACGGAGCGCCTGTTCAAAGCAGCCTGCAGTGGCAGGGGGGTGCGCTCTACGGCCTCGGCTTCGGACCGGCGCGGCTGCCGTTTGCCAGCCAGGAAGGCGAACTGCGCGTCGCCCAGCCGGTGACCCTGCCGATCCTGGGGGGGCAGGCGCGGTTGGACGGTGTCAGCATCCGGCCGCCTGCCGCCGATCGTGGCCTGCAGGTGGAGTTTGGCCTGGTGCTGGACCGGCTCGACATCGCGCAGCTGGCCAAGGCGCTGGACGGGCCGGCGTTCACCGGCCAGCTCAGTGGCCGCATCCCGCGGGCGCGCTACGCCAATGACCGGCTGGACTTCGAAGGCGGACTGGACATGCAGCTGTTCGACGGCCGCGTGCAGGTGTCCTCGCTGTCGATGGAGCGTCCGTTCGGCGTTGCACCGACGCTGACGTCCGACATCGCCATCGACGACCTGGACCTGGAGTCGCTGACCGGCGTGTTCGGCTTCGGCAGCATCACCGGCGCGCTGGACGGACGTATCAACGGCCTGCGCCTGGTGGACTGGCAGCCGGTCGCCTTCGATGCCGAGCTGCACACCCAGCGCAAGCGCGGCCTGCGCCACCGCATCAGCCAGCGCGCGGTGCAGAACATCTCCAGCGTGGGTGACGCCTCGTTTGTCAGCAGCCTGCAGGGGCAGCTGATCGGCCTGTTCGACGACTTCGGCTACAAGCGCATCGGCATCGCCTGCCGGCTGGTCGACGAGGTCTGCACCATGGACGGCCTCGGTTCAGCCGGGCAGGGCTTTATTATCGTGGAAGGCGCGGGGCTGCCCCGGCTGACCGTGGTGGGTTTCAATCGCCGGGTGGACTGGCCGACCTTGCTGGAGCGCCTGGCGGCGATCGGCAAGGGCGACGTCAAGCCGGTCGTGGAGTAACGCAGCACCGCAACGCACACACCAGGAGAGTTCATATGCGTCGTTGGATGGGAATTCCGGTTGCCGCCGTCATGCTGACGGCGTGCGTGACGATCAATGTCTACTTCCCGGCCGCCGAGGCCAAGGAAGCGGCCAAGGAGTTCGTCGAGAAGGTGATTGGCGACGAGGCGAAGTCCCCCGCGCCGAGCGAAGGCAAGCCGGGCGGGCAGAGCGCCTCGTTGTCCGCGCCGATGACGCCGGCCGCGCTGGCCGCGCGCATCGACTGGTTGTCGCTGGTGGGCATCGGCAGCGCGCACGCGCAATCGGCGCCGGATATCACCATCAAGACGCCGGCCATACAGGCGATCCAGGCGCGCATGGCCTCGCGCTTCGACGAACAGCTGCGCGCGGGCTTCGATGCGGGTGCGCTGGGCTTTGCCGGCGACGGCACGATCGTGGTGCGTGACGCGTCCAAGCTGGCGCTGAAGGACCGCGTGGCGGTCAACCAGGCCGTGGCCGACGACAACCGCGACCGCAAGGCGGTGTACCGCGAAGTGGCGGTGGCCAACGGGCATCCCGAGTGGGAAGGGCAGATCCGCGACGTGTTCGCCAGGCAGTGGATCGATAGCGCGCGATCGGGGTGGTGGTACCAGTCGGGTGGGGCCTGGAAGCAGAAATAAGGCCTGTTCTGCTGCTTCGTTGTGGGGCGCCGTCGCGCACGGGTGTTGCTACCCGGCTCCGTCGGCGCATCCTGCGCCGAGTCGCCGCCGGGCGCTATCCATGGCGCCCTTTCCGCAACACCCATGCGCGACGTCGCCAGTGGCCCTTCGTTGCACAGGCGCCCGCCGGTTCCGTCACATCTGCGACAATAGCCACCCCCTGAAAACCGGCTGTAACCGTGGCGCGAATCGACCAGACTCCTTTTGAGGCCGAGATCACCGGCCTGACCCACGACGGCCGCGGCGTGGCCCGTCGCGAGAACGGCAAGGCGGTGTTCGTTGCCGGGGCCTTGCCGGGCGAGCGGGTCATGGCCAGCCAGACCGGGCGCAACCGCAACTTCGACGAGGCCAGGACCGTCGAGGTGCTGGTCGCCGCCCCGGAGCGGGTGGAGCCGCGCTGCGCGCACTTTGGCGTGTGCAGCGGCTGCGCCATGCAGCACTACGCCGAGGACCAGCAGATCCTCGCCAAGCAGAACGTGCTGCTGGAAAACCTCTCCCGCATCGGCCACGTCACGCCGGAAACCGTGCTGCCACCGCTGACCGATGCGTCCTGGGGCTACCGCCGCAAGGGCCGCTTCTCGGTGCGCCGCGTCGACAAGAAGGACAAGACCCTCGTCGGCTTCCGCGAAGTCGATCCGCGCTTCGTCGCCGACGTGTCGTTCTGCCACACGGTCATCCCCGAGATCGGCGACAAGGTCGCGGCGTTGGCGACGCTGGTCGATGGCCTGCAGGCGCGCAAGGACATCCCGCAGATCGAGTTCATCGCCGGTGACCCGCAGCCCGACTTCAGCGGCATCGCGCTGACCGTGCGCCACCTCTCGCCGCTGTCGGACGCCGACAAGGCCGCGCTGGTGGCATTCGGCCAGCGACACGCGTTCGCCATCTTCCTGCAGCCCGGCGGCGTGGACAGCGTGCATCCGCTGTGGCCGGAACAGGTCGATCTGGCGTTCTCGCTGTCGGAGTGGAACCTCGAGTTCAAGTTCCGCCCGCTGGATTTCATCCAGGTCAACGCCGGGCTCAACGGCAAGATGATCCGCAGCGCGCTGGACCTGCTGGATGCGCAGCCCGATGAGCGCGTGCTCGACCTGTTCTGCGGCCTGGGCAACTTCACCCTGCCGCTGGCGCGCACCGTGCGCGAGGTGGTGGGCGTGGAAGGCGAGGCCGGACTGGTGCTGCGCGCCCGCGAGAACGCCGTGCACAACAACCTGCCCAACGCGCAGTTCCACGCCGCCGACCTGGGCAAAGACCTGTCCGGCCACACCTGGATGCGCGAAGGCTTCGACAAGCTGCTGCTGGACCCGCCGCGTTCGGGCGCGGACTTCGTGCTGACCCAGCTGCCGCTCAAGCAGTTCAAGCGCATCGTGTACGTGAGCTGCCACCCGGCCTCGCTGGCGCGCGATGCCGGCTACCTGGTCAACGAGCGCGGCTGGAAGCTCAAGGCCGCCGGGGTGATGGACATGTTCCCGCACACCGCGCACGTCGAGTCCATCGCCATGTTCGAGCCCGGCCGCGGTTGAAGTTGGTCGATGTTCCGGGTGGACGCGCCCGTGGGCGCCGGTGCGTTTGGCGACCGGGATTTTCGTTGTTCTGGTTGTGCCAGCCCCATCAGAATCAGGAGCCTTCATGGCCTTGGAAATCGAACGCAAATTCCTCGTCACCGGCGACGGCTGGCGCACCGCCGCGCACAAGATCGTGCCGATGGCGCAGGGCTACCTCAATGACCTCAAGGCCATGGACACCGGCGCGATGAAGGCCTCGGTGCGCGTGCGCATCCAGGGCGACGAGGCGTGCCTCAACCTCAAGTCGCGCGAGCTGGGCCATACCCGGCAGGAGTTCGACTACGCCATCCCGGTGGACGATGCACGCGCCCTGCTGGCGCTGAGCGTGGGCGGGCTGGTGGACAAGCGCCGCCACTACGTGACCCACGAAGGCCACCTGTGGGAAGTGGACGAATTCCTCGGCGAAAATGCGGGTCTGGTGGTGGCCGAGATCGAACTGGGTTCGGCCGACGAGGCCTTCGCCAAGCCCGACTGGGCCGGCACCGAAGTCACGGACCGCCCGCGTTACTACAACCTGGCACTGGCCACGCGTCCGTTCAACCAGTGGAGCGACGGAGAAAAAACCGGCCAGGGCGGCTGACGGAACCGTTTGGCGGCGTGACTCCCTCGTGCCGGCCCATGCAGCCGGTGAAGCGGGCGCAGTCCTGGACGCCACGGGTGCCAATACCGCACGCGAGGGCGACAGGCCAGTCCCCGGCACTGCGTCCAGGCATTGGAGTGCGGCCGATCTCCACGGGCGCCCCAGCGCCGCCCCGTCCTTGCTGCGCAGTGCATGCATCTGCGCGACAATCATCGATTCGACGGCGCTCCAGCGCCGTCCCGTCCTGGAGTTTCCTGAATGCTCGTCATTGGCGTCGCCGGCACCGAACTCACCGCGCAGGAGCGCGACTGGCTGCAGCGCGACGGCTGCGCCGGCGTGATCCTGTTCTCCCGCAACTTCGCGTCGAAGGCGCAGGTGGCGGAGTTGTCGCAGGCCATCCGCGAAGCCACCCCGCGCCCGCAACTGGTGTGCGTGGACCAGGAAGGCGGTCGCGTGCAACGCTTCCGCGAGGGCTACAGCGCGCTGCCGCCGCTGGAGCACTTCGGCCGCCTGTACGCGCAGGACAAGGCCGCCGCGCTGGCCATGGCCGAGGAACACGCCTGGCTGATGGCCAGCGAAGTGCGCGCCACCGGCGTCGACCTCAGTTTCGCCCCGGTGGTGGACCTGGGTCGTGGCAACCGCGCCATCGGCAACCGCGCCTTCTCCGAGGACCCCGCGGTAGTCGCCGACTTCACCCGCGCCTACGTGCGCGGCATGCACGGCGCCGGCATGGCCGCCACGCTCAAGCACTTCCCGGGCCATGGCTCGGTGCTGGAAGACACCCACTTCGACGATGCCGTCGATCCACGCACGCTGGACGAGATCCGCGCGCTGGACCTGGTGCCGTTCGTGGCCGGCATCGAGGCGAAGGCCGATGCGGTGATGATGGCGCACGTGGTGTACCCGGCCGTTGCGCCGGAGCCGGCCGGTTACTCCAGGGTCTGGATCGAGGACATCCTCCGAAAGGAGATGGGGTTCCGCGGCGTGGTCTTCAGCGATGACATCGGCATGGCGGCCGCGTTCTCCGCTGGCGGCATCAAGCAGCGCGTGGACCTGCACCTGGATGCCGGCTGCGACGTGGTGCTGGTCTGCCACCCCGAGCTGGTGGAGGAGTCACTGGACGCCATCAAGGACCGCAAGCTCAACACCATGGCGCTGACCGGGCTGATCGGCCGCGGCCCGATGGGCTGGGAGGGTCTGCTGGCGGACGCCCGTTACGGCGAAGCCCGCACCCGCCAGGAGGGGCTGGCCTGATGACCACCGACACGCGCCCCGCGCTGGCCGATGCGCTGGCCAACGCCGAAGTGGTGGTGGACCGCGCCACCATCGATGCCGGCGTCCGCAAGATGGCGGCCGACATCCATCGTGACTATGCCGGCAGCGTGCCGGTGTACCTGACCGTCATGCACGGCGGCCTGCCGTTCGCCGCGCAGCTGGCGATGGAACTGGGCGCGCTGGGCCTGGACCTGGAGTTCGACTACCTGCACGCCACCCGCTACCGCGGCCAGACCACCGGCAGCGACCTGGTGTGGAAGCACCGCCCGGCCACGCTGCTCGCCGGCCGCCGCGTGATCCTGGCTGACGACATCCTCGACGAAGGCCACACCCTGGCCGCCGTGCGCGCCTGGTGCGTGGCCGAAGGCGCCGCCGACGTGCGCATCGCCGCGCTGTCGGTGAAGGACCACGACCGCTGCGTGCCCGGCATCAGCGCCGACTACGTGGCGGTGACCGTGCCGGACCGCTACGTGTTCGGCTACGGCATGGACTACCACGAGCAGGGCCGCAACCTGCCGGATATCTACGCGCTCAAGGAGTGAGTGCAGCGGCCGCGCCGACAGGGACCCCTTGAGTCGCACCGCGCGGACGCCATCGCCCCCGCGCACCATCGGAGACCGTTTTCCCATGACCGACATTGCCCTCGCCATCATCGGCGGCACCGGCCTGTACAAACTGGCCGAGCTGCAGGACGTGACCAGCCACGAACCGCGGACCCGCTATGGCATGCCCTCCGGACCCGTGCGCGTGGGCACGCTGGACGGCCATCGCGTCGCCTTCATGGCGCGCCACGGCGAGGGCCATTCGGTGCCGCCGCACAAGGTCAACTACCGCGCCAACCTGGCCGCGCTGCAGGCGCTGGGCGCCCGACGCGTGCTGGCGCTGAATACCGTCGGCGGCATCACCGAACGCTTCGGCCCGCGCGCGCTGGCGTGCCCGGACCAGCTGATCGACTACACCTGGGGCCGCATCTCCACGATCTGCGAGGAGGAGGGCACCGAGGTGCTGCACGTCGACTTCGGCGAGCCCTACACCCGCAGCCTGCGGCAGGCGGTGGTGGCTGCGGCGACGAAGGCCCACGTGGTCCTGGTCGATGGCGGCTGCTACGGCGCCACGCAGGGCCCGCGGCTGGAAACCCGCGCCGAGATCGTGCGCATGCGCCGCGACGGCTGCGACCTGGTCGGCATGACCGGCATGCCCGAGGCGGGCCTGGCGCGCGAGATGGGACTGGACTATGCCTGCCTGGCCATCGTCGCCAACTGGGCGGCCGGCGCCGGGCCCGACCCGGACGAGGTCATCACCCTGCAGGACGTGCTGGACAACGTGTCCGCCGCGTCGGCGGGGCTGCCCGCCCTGCTGAAGTCCTTGTTGGCAGGCTGACCCCGGCTGACCGCAGGAGACCGGGGCGCTGGCATGATCGGCCCGCGCAGGGGGCGAATTCGGATGATTGTAAAGCTTGCGTTCAGTTTGCATACTCGGGGCGCGCGCTTGCCTTCGTCTGGCGGCGGCGCGCTCAACGCACCCAGCATGAGGTCATCTAGGATATGCAGTACGGCACCGTGAAATGGTTCAACGACGCCAAGGGTTTTGGCTTCATTTCGCCTGAGGATGGGAGCGCGGACGTGTTCGTGCACTTCTCGGCCATCAACTCCAAGGGCTTCCGCAGCCTGCAGGAAGGCCAGCGCGTCAGCTACGAGCTGACCCAGGGCCCCAAGGGCGCGCAGGCGTCGGGCGTACAGCCCGCCTGATCCGGCCTATGCCACTCCAGACCCCGCGCCTGGCGCGGGGTTTTTTTGTGCGCGACAGCCAGTCAGGCGCGGGGGCACAATCGGTCCAGCGCCACCGTCGGAGCCGGGCATGGACCTTCCGCCGTTCGAAACCCACCGTGTGGAGAACCAACCGCCGGAGTTCGTGCCGGGCAACCTGTGGACCAACGACACCGCGCTGCGCGACGCGGTGGCCCGCGAGGGCGGTGCGGCCTTCACCGGCCAGCTGAGTGCATACGGCGCGCTGGCGGGCGACGAGCTGTATGCCCTGTCCTTCGACGCCCACCGCGACCGGCCACGCCTGCGCACCCATGACCGCTTCGGCCAGCGCATCGACCGCGTGGAGTTCCACCCCGCCTACCACCGGTTGATGGGTGCGGCCATTGAACATGGCGTGGCGGGGCTGTCATGGACCGCCGCGGAACCCGGCGCCCACGTCGCGCGCGCGGCGCTGAGCTACCTGCACCACCAGGTGGAGCCCGGCACCAGTTGCCCGCTGACCATGACCCACGCCGCCATCCCCGTGCTACGCCGCGAGCCTGCGCTGGCCGAATGGGCCACCAAGGCCGCCGCGCCACACTACGATCCGCGCGAGGTGCCCATCGCCGACAAGGCCGGCATCACCCTCGGCATGGGCATGACCGAGAAGCAGGGCGGCTCCGATGTGCGCGCCAATACCACCCGTGCCGAGCCGCTGGCTACCGAGGGCGAATACACGCTGGTGGGGCACAAGTGGTTCATGTCCGCGCCCATGTCGGACGGCTTCCTGGTGCTGGCACAGGCGCCCGGTGGCCTGACCTGCCTGCTGCTGCCGCGTGTCCTGTCCGATGGTCGCCGCAACGCCTGCCGGTTGATGCGGTTGAAGGACAAGCTGGGCGACTGGTCCAACGCGTCCAGCGAAGTGGAGTTCTGCGGCGCGTGGGCGCGACGCATCGGCGAGGAAGGGCGCGGCGTGGCCACCATACTGGAAATGGTGATGCTCACCCGCCTGGACTGCATGCTGGGCTCGGCCGCGCAGATGCGGATGGCGCTGGCGCATGCATTGCACCATCTCCGTCATCGCCATGCCTTTGGCCGCGCGCTGCTGGACCAGCCGCTGATGCGCAACGTGCTGGCCGACCTCGCGCTGGAGGCCGAAGCCGCCATCGCACTGGCGCTGCACGTGGCGCGCGCCATCGAACAGGCGGATACGGATCCGCTGGCCGTCGCCGTGGCCCGCATCGGCACCGCCGTGGGCAAGTACTGGGTGTGCAAGCGCGCGCCTGCCTTCGTCAACGAGGCCCAGGAGTGCCTGGGGGGTGCCGGCTACGTGGAAGAGTCACTGTTGCCCCGTCTCTATCGGCAGGCGCCGCTGAACTCCATCTGGGAGGGCAGTGGCAACGTCCAGTGCCTGGATGTGCTGCGGGCCCTGGCGCGCGAGCCTGGGCACGGGCGGGCGTTGTGGCGCTGGCTGGAATCGACCGACGCCGTGGCCGGCGCCGATGGCGAAGTGGCCGCGATCCTGGAGGCGGTTCTGGCTGGCGGCAAGGATGTGCCCGAGTTGCACGCGCGCCTGCTGGTGGAGTCACTGGCGCTGGCCATGCAGGCGGCGGTGCTACAGCAGGCGGCGCACCCCTTGGCGGACGTGTTCCAGCGTAACCGCATCGGCCGCCGGTTGGGTGGCGCTTACGGCACCCTGGCCGACGCGCGCGACGTGGACGCGTTGCTGGCGCGGGTGGCGGGCTAGGTGGAGCGTCGCCGTTTGGCCTTGGGCTTGGGCGCCGGCAACTCGGCCTCGATCGCGACCAGTACTTGCCGCAACCGCTCCGGCTCGTCCAGCAGTTCATTCGCCATCGGATGCGGCTTGGCCATGGAGTAGGGCGGCAGCATCGGGCACTCCGGCACCAGCCGCTTCGTCGCCCGCGTGTTCTTGAGGAACAGGCTGTTGTCGCAGACGAAGGCGACCACCTTGCCGTCCAGGTAGAGCGCGTACTCGCCGAACAGGCGCTTGTGGTCCAGCCGCGCGCCCAGTCCGGCCTGTTCGATCACGTATTCGACAAAGCCTAGGTCGCTGGCCATCGAGTCTCCCTCACCAGTCTCGTGACTTTCGGCTCGCCGGACAAGTACACATAGGCTTAACCCATGCCGATAAGGTAGCAGGTCGTGGGGAAGGCGACCGCGCAACGCCTTGCCCGAAGTGACAGAGGGCCTTGCTGGTGACGCTGACGAAAGCGAGCGGTGCGCAACCGAAGCGATGCTCGCCACCTAGTAGTTTGCGAGAACCGTCGGGGCCGTGAGCGCCGCCAAGAACGCTCGGAAGCGCCTAACGTCTGGAGTTAAGCCGAGCTCAAGCGCGAAGCGATTGAGCTTTGACTTGAACGATCTGTTAGGCCAGACGCATGAAAGCGCGAAGCCAGGATGTGTCGCACTTGGTCTGTTAGTTCACCCGGCACTTGTAGTAGGGCGGTGCAAGTGCATGGCACAGAGCTTGTTGCCGTCAGGATCGCGCACATAGGCCAAGTCCATGGTCCCCAGTGCGAGTTCCCGTAGTCCGGGTGGATCTTCAATCGATATTCCGCCATTCGCAACGGCTGTGTCATGAAACTGCCGAACTTGCTCAGGCGAGGAACACCTGAATCCAATGGTGCCGCCGTTGCCGAAGGATGCCTGCTCACCGTTGATCGGTTCGCTGACGCAAAACATTCCACCATCATGACGATAGAACAAGCGAGTCTGACCAGTCTTGTTTGGGCTTGTCCATGGGTCCCCGGCCCCTAGTACGCCAAGCACTGCGTTGTAAAAGTGCTTGGAACGCTCGATGTCGTTGGAGCCGACCATTACATGACTGAACATTGACTCATCTCCTGAACTTGCAATGTTGACTGTAGCTGCGATCGAAAGGGGCGCCAAGGACGGTGGGTTGTGCCGCCTAACACCTGGATTAAGTCGAGATCAGGCGCGAAGCGATTGAGCTTCGACTCGAACAATCTGTTAGGGCGCAGCCGATGGAGCTGGGCAATGTCCTGCCAAGGATATTGGACCGTACAGCCTACGCATGCCAGAAAATCCGCCGGACTCCTCCACGTACACGGAGTTCATTGACGGCACCAAGTGCAGTGTCCGGTATAGCGCGTCATGAGCCGCGTCCGGCGGGTTGGCGCCGAGCAATACGACCTGGACAGAAACACCCTCGGGCAGAGCCTCAACAGTCGGCCATGAGGTTGGACGACCCGACTGAATCCAGCTACTTGTCGTGAGGCGAGCACAATCCTGCCACGTCACGGCCGGGGCGCGGTGGGATGCGCAGGACGAGATGAGTGCAGCGCAGAAAACTAAGCCAAGCGTCCTTATCATGGATTCTCCAAAACGAGTGAGCGTTTCAGTGCGCCCTAACACCGGAATTAAGTCGAGATCAAGCGCAAAGCGATTGAGCTCGACTTGAACGAGTAAAAAGGAGACTTCCCCTCCGACGGCATCGCCGTTCGGCCTCGAGGGCCATGATTGGGTTGCGACTCAATCAACGCAGAG
>NZ_VLKP01000016.1 GCF_007830115.1 Aerolutibacter ruishenii
GGAGGCCAGCCGGCAGTTTGACCTGCCGCCCTCGGAGATCGAGAGCTGGGTCGATGACGGCAAGCGCGGTATGGAGAACGCCCTACGGGCCAAGCCCGAGGATGTCCGCGAGCAGTACGAGCGCCAGCTCAAGGACCTGCAGGAAGCCTATGGCGAGGCGATGCTGGAGTTGCGCGCGCGAAAAAAATTGGCGTCCCTGTTGGGCAAGGACGAGAGCTGATCGCGTCCGTCCGGCAGGGACTGAAGCAGGATGGGTTCGAGGTGTCTGTCAGCCAGCTGTGTCGCTGGTTCGAACTGCCCCGGCGGACCGTGTACTACAAGCCGACCAAGGCCGCACCGAAGGTGAAGTCGGAACTGGCCGAGCCGATCAAGGCGCTGATCGAAGAAGAGCCGTCGTTCGGTTATCGGACGGTGGCGGGCCTGTTGGATATGAACAAGAACACCGTGCAGCGCGTGTTCCAGTTGATGGGCTGGCAGGTTCTCAAGCGGACCGTGGGCATGCGTCCGCGGATCGAAGCCGTGCCTTCAGTGGCACAGGCACCCAACGAACGCTGGGCGACCGACCTGTGCCGCGTCTGGGGCGGCCGGGATGGCTGGCTGACCCTGGCGCTGGTGATCGACTGCTACACCCGCCAGCTGCTGGGCTGGCACCTGTCGCGCACGGGCAAGGCCACTACCGCTGCAGCGGCCCTGGAGCAGGCCCTGATCACCCGGTTCGGTACGTTGGGCCGGGTACCGGCGCCGTTCCTGCTGCGGTCGGACAACGGCCTGGTGTTCACCAGCCGCCACTACACGCGGCTGGTGCGCAGCTACGGGCTGCAGCAGGAGTTCATCACCCCGCACTGCCCGCAGCAGAACGGCATGATGGAGCGGGTGATCCGCACGCTGAAGGAGCAGTGCGTCCACCGGCACCGCTTTGAAAGCCAGCAGCACGCAACTCGTGTGGTCGGCGACTGGATCCAGTTCTACAACCACCGGCGCCCGCACCAGGCGCTGGGCATGAAGACCCCTGCTGAGGCATATGCTTTAGCGGCCTGACCTGTGCAGAAACCGCTGGGTCATTACAGGTCTTGCCATGGGCGGAGGGACGTGGATCTCGCCCCGCCTGCCATGCTCGAACAACGTCTAACAGAGAGCGTCAAGGATTGGCGCTCTCCGTTGGCCGGACATGTGGGGTTTCGGAATTGGACGTTGGGACCCGCCAGACGGCGAGCCTACTGCCCGCTGTGTTTTGAAGAGGATCTTGCTGCAGGCCGGACGCCCTACTTCCGTATGGATTGGATTCCGGCCTTGGTGACCAGTTGCTGGGATCACGAAGCGCCCTTGCGAGAGTGGGCTGACTGTGATTCGGCCGGCCGGCGCCGATTGCCGAAAGCATGGCTTTACAGAACTGGTGATATGAGACTAGCAACACCCGCGTTCATGCGGGCCGACCTAGAGGCTATTCGCCAGCTTTGCGACGCCCCACCTTCCAAGGATTGCCCAAGCCTTGAGGTGGTGCTGTCGTGGCTGCGGTGGGTACAGTTCGTAGCGGAGAAGCGCTTTGATGCACCGATGCCCCCCTACTTGAGCGGGCGGACGGTTGAAGATGACCTGAGAAGCGATCTGCGCTTTCTCATCGAGTTGGCGTCGCGTCACCAGGACCGCCATCAAGAGCCGCCATTGGCCGATGTGGCCTGCCCACGCCAGTGGCCAGAGTGGTTTGGCCCGCTGCCCGGTTCGGCCCGCCGTCGGGAGTGGAAGTTCTCGGACAGCGGCATCAGGCAAACCGCCTGTCTCCGCTGGCGGCGCAGTTACCTCTTCTTTGCAGTCCGGACATTAGTGGGTACCAAGAGCTATGGGTCTCTCATTGCCGAAACATCATCCAAATTTCCAGCGTGGACGGTGTGGTGGGAGGAGCTTCTGGGGCGGCTCGGGCCCCAGCAGCGGGAGACCTTGGAGTGGCACCAGAAGGTGTCGATGAAGAGTTTCGTGTGAACACATTCTGGCCTCGTGCGCGCCAGTTGTCTCGATCTCTTAGGTTCAGACATCAAGACGGGTTCGTTGGCGGCATTGATGCTTCGTGTCGAGTGCGGCTCTGCTTGGATCGCCGCCGGTGTCGCTCAGCCAATCTAGGTACTCAAGCCAAGCAGTTGCAGAAATCAGGCACGTCCCAGCCGTGTTCCGATAGCCAACTTGAGGGCCTGTAAAGATCCAAAAATGGTCTAGGTGCGCAGCCGGAATAGGCGAATAACAATCCTTCTGCGCGATAACAATAACGCTGTTATCGTGGGCGTCCCGATGTTATCGAAACGTTTCGGCGATTGCTGGCTATGTCAAGACTGGCCTTGCCAACATCGATCCCCGCTGCCGACATGTCAGCGCCGACTGAATACTGACCCACCCGCGCCGATGTAAAACTGACCCACCCCGGGCGAGGATGGCGGTCTTTTGGAGACCGCCTGGATGCTTAGCCAGGAGGAAGCAGTGGAAGTCAGGGTATTGGCCCGTCAGGGCAAGAGCGTGCGGGAGATCGCACGCGAGTTGGGGATTGCTCGGAACACGGTGCGGCGGTATCTGCGTGGTGCGGAGGCCGCCTATGCGCCGCGGAAAAGCCGGCCGGCCAAGCTGGATCCTTACGTGGATTACGTGCGTGAGCGATTGGCGGCGGCGCGGCCGGATGTCATCCCGGCGACGGTGCTGTTGCGGGAGTTGGCCGAGCGGGGCTACACCGGCGGTATCAGCCAATTGAAGGCGTTCATGGCGCCCTTGCGGCAAGCGCCGGCGGATCCGGTGGTGCGTTTTGAGACGCCACCAGGCCAGCAGATGCAGGCCGACTTCACCACGATACGACGTGGCCGGGACCGGCTGGTCGCGTTCGTGGCCACGCTGGGCTTCAGCCGGTCGACGTATGTGCGCTTCGGCGACGATGAAAGCTTTCCAGCATGGGAGGCGGGACTGGTGGGTGCGTTCGACTATTTCGGCGGCGTGCCGCAGGACGTGCTGTTCGACAATGCCAAGCCGGTGCTGCTTGACCGCGACGTGTTCGGCCCCGGCCGCCACCGCTGGAACCCGAGGATGCTGGAGTTGGCGGAGGAATGCGCGTTCACGCCACGGGTGTGCCGCCCCTACCGGGCCAAGACCAAGGGCAAGGTGGAGCGCTTCAACGGCTACCTGAAAGGCAGTTTCGTGGTGCCTTTGGCGGCGACCCTGCGCACCGGCGGATTGGTACTGGACGTGACCACCGCCAACCGCGAGGTTCGGCGCTGGCTGGACGATATCGCCAACCGTCGCAAGCACGGCACGACGCAGGCCCGTCCGTTCGATCTGCTGGTGCAGGAGCGGCAGCACCTGCAGCCGCTGCCGCAGGATGTATTCCATCGTGTGTTGCCGCCCCGTCCAACGGCGCGAGTACTGCCGTTTCCTTCGATCCAGCACCCGTTGTCGATCTACGGTGAGTTGATGGAGGTGACCGCATGAACCTGCAGCACGAGCGCGTCCAGGCATTGTGCGAGCAATTGCGGCTACCGGCGATCGCGGCCCAGTGGTCGGGTCTGGCACAGCGGGCCGTCAGCGAGGACACCAGCTACGGCGACTTCCTGGAGCAGGCGCTGCGCGCGGAAATGGATGCCCGAACCGAACGCACGCGACAGACGCTGCAGAAGCTGGCGACCTTGCCGACGGTGAAGACGTTGGAGCAGTTCGACTTCGGCTTCGCCAGCGGCGTGTCCAAGCCGCAGGTGTTGGAACTGGCCAGCCTGGCGTTCCTGGAGCGCGCAGAGAACGTGGTGTTGCTGGGGCCATCAGGTGTGGGCAAGACCCACCTGGCCATCGCCTTGGCGATGCGAGCCATCCATGCGGGCATCAAGACGCGGTTCCTGTCGGCAGCCGACCTGATGCTGCAGTTGGCGTCGGCCAACAGTCAGGGGCGACTGCGTGAGTACTTCAACCGCGCCGTGCTGGGGCCAAAACTGTTGGTCGTCGACGAGCTGGGCTACCTGCCGTTCGGACGCGAGGAGGCCAGCCTGTTCTTCAACGTGGTCGCCAAGCGCTACGAGCGCGGCAGCATGATCCTGACCAGCAATCTGCCGTTCCCCCAATGGGCAGGTGCGCTGGCGGACGACGCGACGCTGACCGCGGCGCTGCTGGATCGCCTGCTGCACCACGCACACATCGTGCAAATAACGGGCGACAGCTATCGGCTGAAAGACAAACGGCGAGCCGGAACGGTAAAGCCCAGACAGGGCCAATGAAGAGCCGGGGTGGGTCAGATTTCAATCGGCGAATTGCAGGGCAAGTGGGTCAAATTTCAATCGGCGTTGACACCGACAGAGGCACTTTCTGTAAGCTCGCCCTACCTTCCCGCGAAACCTGTATGGCAGATCTACTGTTCTTTCTGGACTTTGACGACACGCTTCATCCCACGTGGAAATTCCGTGTCCGTGAGGATGGGCGTGAGGTGGCGGCGCCATATGACGGCCCGCCCTTGGTGCATGCGCCGCTGCTGGACGCCTTGCTGGCCCCCTACGCGGAACGTATTGAGATCGTCATTTCCAGTTGGTGGGCCTATACCCGGCAGTTAGACACCATTCGCGACATGCTGCCGCCCAGGTTGGCGGCGCAAGTGGTGGACTCCATTTGGCTAGACGAACTGAAGAAGTACGGCGCGCCAGATTACCGCTCACATTTCGCCACCCGCTACGCCTGCATAGATCTGTGGCTGAGGCGTCGCCGACCGAACTACGCGGGACCGTGGCTGGCACTGGACGATGACGCTAACAGCTGGCCCCAGGACCAGCGCCATCACTTGGTGCACGCGTGGGGCACGCTGGGCCAGCCGCGCGTGCAGGCTGAGCTTGTAGCTGCTCTGCAGCGCGAGTTGCCGACCGTCCTACGACGCGATAAGTAACCGGAGTTTCAAATGCCGTAGAACGGCAAAGCCGCCAGCTGGGCTGAGATCGCCAATCTGAATGCCTTCAAAAGTCCAAATCGACCTTGGCGGGCGGGCGGGCGAGCCCGACGCCTGCGCCCCTGCTCGGCCCTACGGCGAAGGTTCCGACAATGGTGATCCCTCTGGCTCCAACAAGTATCGGCGCTGGCGCCAGGGCAAGGCTCTTCCTAACTCCGACTCCATAGCACATATGTACAGCCGCTCGGGTGGTGCAGTCAGGCTGGGGTACTGGAAAGACCTGCCGCTCTGGGAGTTACTGACACCAGTGGCGCCGCCCATATCACGTCTGCATCGGCTATTGGAGCAGATGCCAATGAACATTCGCCGGCATCTATTCCTCGACGGCGAGCCTGATGCTCGAGGGTGGTTCCACCATGCTTGGCCCGAAGGTGCAAGAATTCGTGCAATTCGAAATCAAGCTTCGGTAGAAGCACTGATTACCTTGCTATGTCTTGCTCGCAAGGGGGAAGAATTGGAGGATGATCCCCAGCACTACGTACCTTCCGCGTGCGCGTTTGATCTGCTGCCCCACGTACTCTATGGGAATCCCGCGCTCCGCTATAGATGGGAGAGCTTGTTCGCCTGTATCGAGCGACTGTTTTGGAATCGAATCTACTACTCAGGCTTCCATGCCTCGTTCCCGATTGACACCATTCGGGAGGGGCTACAGGCCCTTGATGCTGATCCCAAAGCCGTCCTGCCTATCATGTCGGGCCATACATGCCGGGAAATTCAGCAGGCCAAGACTCTCTGTCCGGCGCTGGAGGAGGCGTAAGTGAACGCGCCCTAGTCACGGCCATCGGCCCCGAGGAGGGAAAAGAGGGCTTCGACACCATGGCAACGTCTTGGCTCATCCCCCCGCGCACGTGGAAGCAAGGCCAGGACACTAGTAGAAGCATCGACATTCTTTGCTGCAGAGCTTGCCGCATGCTGGTCGCTGGACCTGAAAGCTGAGATCGTTCGCGCCGCGGACAGCTATCCATACTCAGGCAGAGCGCCAGCTGCAGACCACGGGTCACGCCGCCAGGTGCTTTCGCGGATAATCGGAGGTGCGCCATCGGCGCACCCCCTTCGTGCCCAACAAGGAGTTCAGATGAGCAGCAAACTGTCCATGGAGTTTGACAGCGGAAATGTCACGATCGCAAAGGATGACTGGGACCGTGCGGTAGCTGAGGCTAACGACCAGGACTTTGAGCGACTGCGCAACTTCCTGCTCAAGACCGTCGCATCCGACACTTCAGTGAAGATCACCTATGCCGATGGTGTCTTCGCGAGCATTGACCGCAAGGATGAGCTTGACGCGGTCATTGCGGACGCCGAGAGAGTTCGCGCGGAAAATGCACCTGAGTAATGCAGGCTAATGCCTGATTGCCGCGTGGGCCGATGTGCCCACGCAGCTTGAGTAAAGGCCGCGTCGACTCATAGTCGAGTGACTCTCCGAAGCCAGGTCTAGCGAGGGGCAACGGTGCTAGGCCCTGACGAAGGTCAGGATTGTCTCTGTACGCATCCGCTTAGACAGGCTACCGCTTTGAGTGACCGGCAGGTATCGACTTGCAGCCGGCAAATCACGCTCGGCCACGCCCGCCAAGGTCAACCCTGCCTGGACCCCTGCCTTGGCCACGCCCTCGGAGTTGCGGATGAACGTGTCCTTGAGGCAGGAGTTGCCCAACACATAGGTCGCCGAGCCGCCCTTGCGAAGCACGCGGGCTGCCTGATGCATCATGCGCTCCAAGTCGCCGGCATATCGGATAATCATGCGCTGCTGCTTGGGCTCCAAACGCTCCAGATCGCACATCGCAGCTGCGATTGTCTCGGCGACGGAGCACTGAGCGTCGTAGCTCCTCTCCGCACCAATGGTGCTGGAGCGGATCCTACGCAGCCCCCCAACGCTGTGCCCAAGCCATACCAGCGACAGACGATGACCCCGCATGTAGTCGATGGCATTGAGGTAAGGCGGCGAGGTCATGATCGCGTCAACGCTACTATCGAGCAGCTCAATAGCGCGCGCGTCGCCCAAGCTGACCGTTACTTGACCATGCTCGTGATTGGCCGCCTGATTAGCCGACAGTCGCGTCATCAGTTGCGTCGCTGACCGCCTGAAGCCCTCTAAGACGTCATACGACGACTCCAGCGTGACACGATGCGGACGACTATGCGAGGTGTCGCGGGCCAACGAGGCGCACTGCTCTTTCGTAACAATGATGCGACTGAGAGCTACCTGGAGCATATCCAGCGCGGAGCGACGGGACTCCGAGCGAATTGACTTGCGCCGGCGATCGAAGGCAGCCGCGATACGAGTCAGGTCGCGCCGCTGCTTTTTTCCAAACCAGTAGCGAATGAACAGCAATGTTTCTTCGTCCTGCCATGCCAAGCGAACACGCCTGAGATCCAGGGCAGCCGCCTCTTCCAGGACAGACGCTAGCTCCGCCCGCCCCGCATCAGCATCGAAGTGCGAGGTCCAGACGCGACTCATCAACACCGCGAGCGGATCCATGTCAAAGCCAATGGCCCTATGGCCCAGTGACAAGGCCTGGCGAAGCACGGTGCCGGAACCGGCCATAGGGTCCAGGACGATGCTCTTGGTAGGCAGCGAAACCAGGGAGTTGAGCGCCAGATCCGGAGCCATTCGGGCCGGGAACGGGTGGACAGTGCGGGTTTGCATTTAGATGAGGTCCTCAAGCCTGCCTTGGCTGATGGGAATTGTCGTCATTTTCGTCGCCCTGGATGAGACCGGGCGACTTGTCCCGCATGGATCGAACCAAGGACAGCGCCCCCTCTAATGTCTGGACCAGTTGATCCAAGGTCTGAGGGCTAGTTGGCACTTCACCCGTGGTAGCAGTAGCAGAAGCCAAAATATGCATGCAATGCATCATCACCTCGCCGGGAGGCTCGACCTCACCCTTCTCATAGCGAGATACGACACCTTGGGATTTCCCTAGCCTGACGCCGAATTGACCCTGTTTCAGGCCCAGCTTGCGCCTGGCCCGGCCAACGAGGTCCGCAGTCACCGGATGTTTGACAGCTTGCATAGTTTGCATAATATGCATACGACGCATAGTATGCAAGGGAGAGGAATTCACCTACGATCAACAAACAGGGGAAATCGCTATGGATAGGCAGTTCGTGGACATCACGGATGTGAGGCAGCTGTGGGACATGCCTCTACTCAACGCTCCGGCTGATCCGGAGTGGGATACGTATGCCTCGAAAGAGCCTCGCATGCATCGGATTCATCCCTATCCTGCGAAGTTCCCTGCATTTCTGGCAGAACGCGGGATCAGCTATGCCCGGAGCGCAGGCGTTCGGGTGAAGATGGTAGGTGATATTTTTTGCGGCTGCGGCACTGTGGCCCATGAGGCGCGGCGCTTGGGCTTGGGCTTCTGGGGCTGCGATATCAACCCGGTGGCCACCCTGATTGCGCGCACCAAGAGCGCAGACCTTTGCCCGCTCGAATTCCGTAGCATGCTCGATCGGATCATGCGGCTTGCACGAAGGGCCAAGGGCGACATCCAGTTGGCGCCCTCTGCGCGTGAACGCCTCAATCGTTGGTTCCGTCCCGAGCAGTTTGCCGATCTCGCCAAGGTCCTGAACGCGATCAGGCACGTTGTACCGGAACCCTCGCCGCTTCAAGATGCCTATCTCTGCACATTCTCGGCGATCCTCAAGCCGTGCTCGCAGTGGCAGCAGAGAGCGATCAAGCCTACTCTGGACAATGCGAAGCTTCCTCCTGAGGTCTTTGCCACCTTCTTGAAGCATGCACTTACCGTGGCCCAGGCCATTGAGGAAGCTGGCGATCTCTCCCACAGCCCTGCAGCCGTTGTTGAGCTGGGAAATGCCCTGAGCGTGGGGCTCCCCAAGCGGCGGGTGGACCTGCTCGTTTCAAGCCCACCGTATGTCACTTCCTACGAATATGCCGACCTGCACCAGCTGTCGTCGCTGTTCCTGGGCTACGCCGATGACCATCGGCAATTGCGCGATGGATCAATCGGAAGCACCCAGCATGACTTCCGCTTGGCCAAGGGCATTCGGGATCTGAATCGGACAGCCACACGCACGGTGTTCTCCCTCTACGAGCAGGACAAGCGCGCTGCGCGGTCTGTCGCTAACTACTTCATTGATATGCAGGCGATCGCCAATCGGGCGATGCGCATTGTCCGCCCCGGTGGGATCGCCATGTTCGTCATCGGCAATACCCAGTACCGCGGAGTTGACGTGGACAACGCCAGCCACCTCACCGAATCGCTCCTCTCGGCTCGATTCAAGACCGTTCGAGTGACCAAGCGAACAATCTCAAATAAGGCGGCCACCCCGTATAGAACCCCGACGGGCAAGTTCAGCCGCACGCAGACCTCAAACCACATCTACTCGCACGAGTACGTACTCATGGCACACCGATGAAGCGACCCAAGCCCAAGCCTCTGAAGTTCAGACCCTATGCCCGCCTTCTTACGATGCTGGGGGATCAGCTCATCAAAAACGAACGCGTTGCTCTGGTTGAGCTCATCAAGAACGCGTACGACGCCGATGCCGGCTGGGTGAAGCTCACCTTCAAGAGCTTCAACAAGGACTTCCAAGCTGTTGGTTCCAACGCAAAGATCATCATCGAAGATGACGGCATTGGCATGGGCCGGGACATCATCGAGAACCACTGGGTCAACCCGGCGACCCCTGGCAAGTTGATCGACAAGCAGTCAAAGCGTCACAAGACCGCCAAGGGGCGAATCGTCCAAGGTGAGAAGGGCATTGGCCGTTTTGCGCTTCTCAAGCTGGGTAGACGCGTTGAAATGACCACTCGCGCCAAGGGCGCCCCCTCAGAGCTGACGCTCAATCTGGACGTATCTGGCTACGATGAGAACTTCCTACAGAACCAGCAGGGATTGTTCCTCGATGAGCTGAGCATGACGCTAAGCGAGACCGATTCTGCCCAGGAGATTGACCGCGTCAAGATCCAACTCGGCGACGCCCAGGTCACCCGAAAGCCACACGGAACGCGACTTGAGATCTCCCACCTCCAAGGTACCTGGACCCGCCATCGGGTTGGTCAGGTTCATCGCGACCTGGGACGGCTGCAGTCCGTCTTTGACCGAATCGTCCGCGATGGGACAGCCGCTCATGACGGTACAGCTGCAAAGGGCGCCAAGGGCAAGCAGGACGAGTTCAAGATCTACATCTATCGCGACGAGGATCTGGAGTCCTTTGATAGCGAGAGAGAAGAGGTCCTGCAGAAGCTTCTGGCTGAGAAGACCGTCTTCCGGATCGAGGGCGCGTACGACGAAGCTGGGAAGAAGTTTGACTTCACCATCAATGACAAGCACCAGACACTGGATTTGCTTGATCCCACATTGACGGGCATGAAGATCTATCGGGACATCTATGCGCCTGAGAAAAACTCCAAAAATGAGCTGGAGAGCCGCTTCACTGCGTGTGGACCCTTCAAATTCAAGTTCTATGTCTTCAATTTTGCCAGCGACGCGGCTGAGCACCACCTGCTGGCCAAGGACGATAAGGACCTGATTCGCGAACACAGAATCTATCTCTATCGCGATGGCATCCGGGTCTATCCCTATGGCGACCCAAGCGACGACTGGTTGTTGATCGACGTGCGCCGAGGCACGGTCAAGGCAAGCGAGTTCTTCAGTAATGACCAGACCGTTGGTGTCGTAGAGATCAGCCAAGAGAACAACCCAGACCTGCGCGACAAGACCAGCCGAGAGGGCCTAGTTGAAGTCGGTGAAGCGACCGACGACTTCAGGGCCATGATCCAGATCTTCCTGGCATGGGTGCGCAAGGATCCTTACGACAAGCTCGTAAGGATCAAGAAGAACACATTGGACATCGCCGTCCACACTGAGAATGCGGTCGAGAAGAGCCTCAATGAAGTTTCCGAGGCCCTGGATGACGATCAGCCGGCTGAGGCGAAGTCTCGCCTCAATGATGCCAAGCGCAACTACCTGTCCGAGCGAAGGTATCTGGTCAAGCGCGCCGAAGACACCGAGCATCTTGCTGGCGTAGGCCTCTCGGTAGAGGCCGCATCGCACGATCTGATGCTGAGCATCGGATCGATGTACCGGATCATCAACGATCTGATGGACAAAACCCGTAGTGGGAAGCCCATCCCCGCCGCGCACGTGGCCCAGGAACTGACCTCTCTGCGTGGCATGGTCTCCTTCCTCGAAGGCTCCATGACGGAGATGCAAAGGCTGTTCAGATCCACCAAGCAGAAGCGCAAGCAGGTGCGCGTCTCTGAAATCCTGGTAAAGGTGCAGAGGCTTTACGCCAGCATGATGGACAAGCGCGGTATCGACTATCAGGTCCAGACCCTGGGTTCGCCGCTGGTGGCCAACACTACCGACGCGGTGCTTCTGCAGGTTTTCCTGAACCTGTTCGACAATGCCTGCTACTGGCTTGAGGGGCGTGATCCGCCCAAGACCATACTCGTGGTGCTTGATGGGGACAATGGAGCTTTGACCTTTGCTGATAGCGGTCCAGGGCTGAACGCCGAGGATCTGCCATTTATCTTTGAACCGTTCTTCTCCGGCAAGGGCGAGGAAGGTCGAGGCTTAGGCCTTTACATTGCACGCCAGCTCCTGGCCAGGCACGAGTACACGATTGATGTAACCCCGGCGAAGAAAAAGATCCTGCCGGGTGCCAACCTAACCATTTCGTTTGTAAAGGAATAGGAACGATGAATGCTGTTCGACAGGACCCGGCGCAGGCCGAGTCACAGGGGCTGTTCAAGGGCATTGCAGTGGTCATTGATGACGGCCTGGTGAGAGCGCCACGCAATGGGCCCGACGGGATTGAGGCCATCCTCAAAGCCATCCAGGACGCAGGCAGTCACGCAGTCAAGCTGGACGCCCTTCCCAAGCGGGATGAGGAGTTGGACAACTTTGCCAATGCCGCCTTCTTCGTTATGGATTGGAATCTCCACGGCTCCAAGCTGGATCAAGTAGAAGAAGGACAAGATGGAGCCGGCTCGCACCCCGACTTCAATTTCAGTGGTTTGCATATTGGTGGATTGGAGAATGAGTACGAGCAGGAGAACGTTGAGTTCCTGACCAAGCTTCGCGAGCGTCGTCACGCGCCCGTTTTCATCTTTACCAATGAGGACGTTGATCACGTAACCGATGTGCTCAGAGAAAGCGGATTGATCGGCGAGAACTTGGGGTCGCACATCCTGGTCAAGAGCAAGCGCGACGTGGGCGAGGATCTCTTCAGCGTCCTGGAAGACTGGATCAATCAGACCCCTTCTGCCCTTGTATTGAAGCAGTGGGAACGTCGCCAGACGCTGGCCGTCAATCAGCTCTTCAAGGAGTTTCACGACCAGCACAAGTACTGGCCAGTGATCTTCTGGAATTCGTTTAAGCAGGACGGCGTTTCGCCCGCCCCTGAACTTGGGGAACTGATCACTCGGCTTGTCGCAGCGCGAATGAAGCCGCTAACCGCAAATCTGGACGAATTCTCAGACGCGGCGATGCAGCACTTCGGCGCCAACGACGCCAAGTATCGCCAAGCACTTCATGAGGTTCTGCAGGCTGAGCGCCTACTCCCAAATGATCTCCTGGTTGCGGGCTCATACTCCACTGGCGATCTGTTCTTTGACCAGAACGGAGACGCTCCCCGGTACTTCCTCAACATCAGAGCGGCCTGCGACTGCATCAGGCGCGAGGGCTTTGGCCAGCCCGACCTCTACTTGATCCGCGGGACCATCGTCGAAGGCGAGGAGCTTGCAAAGCTCGCACGCCCCGACTTTGGAAACTTCCACGAGGCCGATGTGGAGACCATCGTCTTCGCACTTCATCAGGGAAGGTCGGTCGTATTCAAGTTCCGTACGCTTGCTGTCAAGCCGGCAAGCAGGCTTCCCGGTGAGCGCGTGGGGCGGATGCTTGCCCCCTTCCTGACTAGGGTCACGCAGCGATTTGCGGCCTATAGTCACCGCTCGGGGCTTCCGCGTATTCCCGCCGCATTGATGCCACCGGAGCCTCCAATCGCCGCTGGGAGCGGTCCGGCAGCAAATGAGGGGGGGCCCAGTCCTTGTGACTGCGCCTAAGCCGACACCGGCCCCGAATGGGCGCCGATGTTAACGGGGCTGGAAACAATGATGCCGCTGAATCCTGACAGGACGCAGCGGCACAACCAGGGTCTGATCAGGTCTTAGCCGCCGGCGGGGGCGCGAACTTGGCCACCGTCACATCGACCAAGTGCACGGCGTATGAAAGTGGGACCACAGAAGTCCCCATGTACTTCCCGCCGACGATTGATGAGCAGAAGGAGCAGGAGCTCAAGGCCCGATCAGGGAACTTTGCCTCTCTGGATGCTTTCTCGGCGCTGACATCCACAAGAACTGGCCTGAGCCGCCTGCCAAATGTGAACAGGCAGAGGGCAAGTATGGCGAGCCGCCTTGCTGAGGCTAGGCCATGGCGCGCGAGCGGCCCGGACGGAAGCAGGAGCACGCGTCCAAGGCGGTCGAGAAAAAATCTCTCTCGCAACTGGCCCTCGCGCGTCAAGATTCGGCATAGGTTCCGATCTGGTAGGCGCCCGCTTGGGCAACGCATTCATGGCGCCGAACATTGGTGCAGACAACATTGAAGCGTACGTCCTGGAATTCGCCATTGGGTGATCTGACGTAACTAGCAGGAGGCAGCAGGTGAAGCTATTGCCGTGGGTGCTCCTAACGATCTTGGCGACGGCACCGCAAGCGTCGTCGATGGCGGCCACATCAGCCATTACGCTGAAATGTCAATTGCAGGATGTAGAAGGCAAGCGCGGGGACTGGTGGCTTGTCGATCTTAAAGTCGACGTCGCATCCAAGTTGGTCAACGAAGCCAATCCTGCTGTGGTGACCGATAAGACCATTAGTTGGCAAAGTTCGTTTCCGCGTTTCTCCTACGTCCTTGATCGCAGCAGCCAAACCCTGACCGCCACTGCAGTGAAGTCGTCGCGGGTGTTTTCTGGCAGTTGCCGACCGCCCAAGAAGAACCGGGCTTAAGGTTGGCTGGCGCCCGGAATTAAGGAGTCAGCGTGTGGCTCGACGGGATGGAACAAGCCTGAACCAGCGACGCGGTCGTCGCGAAGGGAAAAAGCCGCCGTTGCATTGGGCCGCAGCAATGGCTTGCAGTGATTCAGTGAAACGACTGCCACCATGGGGTTGCTGCTGACTATGGACTGGCTCACGTCCGCTCCGCCAAGCAAGCCTGAAGGTTGCATCGGATGCACCTGATGCCTGATCGGCCGTTTGCCGGGTCTAGCGAGCGGTATGACCGGCTGGTCGCGATCGCCATTGCGACGCTCCTGCACGTGGCTCTGCTGATGGCGCGCTGGCAGTCTACCGCCGGGTCGGGGGCGGCTCCGGCTTCAGATGGGGTGAATGAAGGATTTCTTGCGTACTTTGTGGTGCGGGATGCCTCTCCCGCAGGAGCGGCTCAGGCGGCCTCCGCGGAGGCAAGCATTGAGCTTTCGCCTCAAGTTCCGGATCGCGTAGCTGCCACTGCAGAGACGTCAGTAGACGCCTCAGCAACAGCAGAGCTAGAGAAAAGCGACGAGGCTGAGCCGGCTTCTGAGGCGACTACTGGCCAGGAAGTCGCTAGCGTCCGATCCGACAGGAAAGTGCTTTACGTCGCGGCGTTGCGTGCAGCGGTGGCGCAACAATGGAAGTCGATGCATGGGGTGGAGCCGCCGTCGGGGTGCGTTCTAGTTGTCTCCCAACGTGCCGGTGGCATTGTCGTGTCGTCGGAGGCAACAACCTGTCCAGGCGACAGCTCGGTTCGACGGGGTCTTGAGGCGGCGGCTTTGATGGCACAGCCGCTTCCCTACCAGGGATTTGAGGACGTCTTTACCGGTACAACCGTGTTGCACTTTGGTACGGACAGTTGAAGGTGCAAATCAATCGATTGGCGGTTGGATTTGCACAGAGGCGGGGCGGGGCTGCTACTCCAGTCGTTTTGGGTGCAGTCATCGGGGACATCGGCTGTGTGTTGGATGGGGAGAGGTAGCGATGTGGAGCTTTTTGCGAGCCGCGGCCGTCGGGTTCTTGCTGGTAAGTACAGCCGCCCAGGCGCAGGAAACGCGCCCTTGGGAGGAGTACAACAAGATAATCGCTCGAAGCGACACGGTGGCCGCTTACGGTCCTGATCTCTTTGGGGACTCGGTGGATCTGTCGGCGGGCGCCCTGTCGTTCTCGGTCACCGATGCCAGCATTCCTGGAAACAGCAAGCTCCCCGTCACGTTAACTCGCACGCTGTCCATCAATAATCGTCGAGGTTATAGCACTAGAGAGGGCGCGCTGGCGGATTGGGATCTGGATATCCCCAACGTGAGCGGCGTATTCGCCTCAACCTGGGCAGACAATCGCTGCACCAGTTCTGCGCCGCCGCCGATCATTCAAAAGCTGGTTCAATCTACCTATACCTATTTCTACCCTGAAGATTACTGGCACGGTACGCATGCGCAAATGCCCGGCGGCGGCGAGTTGCTTTGGGCTGGCAGCGGCACGACCAATGCCCCGCGACCCAGTACGGGTGGGCCCTACAACTGGGTAACCAACGGGCTCACCTATTTCAGCTGTCTGCCCCAGATCAAGAATGGATCGGGTGAAGGGTTCCTGGCGATCACCACGGATGGAACGCGATATTGGTTCGACTGGATGGCTCAATACCAGGAACCCACTCTCCGCGGTGGGCGCGGAGTAATCGATTCCCTTTTTCGTCGCAAAACCGCGTTGTTTGTGACTCGGATCGAAGATCGCTTTGGGAACTGGGTCACCTACTCCTACAACAACGCCGCCAATGCCCCGAGCCGCCTGTCCGCGATCAACAGCAGCGACGGTCGCCAGCTCACCTTGGGCTACAACGCACAGGGCCATGTCGCCAGCGTCACGAACGGAAGTCAGACGTGGCAGTACGAGTACAGTTCAGGCGCGTTGTCGGCGGTAGTCCTTCCGGACACGACACGTTGGCAGCTCAACCTCGCTTCACTGTCGAGTGCCAGCTTCCGATATTTTACGCCTGCGCCATCTGCGTCCGAGCCATATCGCGACTGTTTTAACCCGGGTGACATCTACGACGAGACTCCGGTGACAGGGAGTGTGACCCACCCATCGGGGGTCACCGGCCAATTCACGGTGGCGCCAACGCGTTTTGGCCGCTCCAACGTACCCATGGTGTGCCTTAACTACCAAACGCTGTCAAATGATCCCAATGATGACTCGACTTTTCATCCCGTGGCGTGGGATAACTTTGCGCTAGTCCAGAAACAAGTGTCGGGACCAGGACTGTCTACGCAGACTTGGAATTACAACTACTTCTCGTTCATTTCTGGTTTCAATCATCCCAGTGGCGCTGGACATCCAGTCTGTGGCAATGGTGCTGATTGCAGCCCGCCGGTGTGCACAAGTGACGACTGCGCCGGCAGCACGCAGGTCACGGTCGACGGGCCCGGTGGCGAGTGGGCAGTCCACACTTTCGGCAACAGCTACCGTTACAACGAAGGCAAGTTGGTCAATGTCCAGCGCGGCATTACCCCAGGCGTGGCAGCGCAGACGGACAGCTGGACCCATGTGCTTACCGACAACGGTCAGTGCTACAGCAAGCCCATCGGAAAAGGCATCCAGTGGCGAGGAAGCTTCGTAGCTGAGTATCTGCGCCCGCAAGTCGACGCGACAACAGCACGCGATGGCACCACCTACCAGAGTCACGTGAATCAGTTTGACTGTTTCGGGCGTCCCCAAAGCGTCGCCCGGTCCAATTCCCTCGGGTACGCCAAAACCGACCTCACGGAATACCACGACGACCTGGCCAAGTGGGTCGTCGGGCAGGTCAAGAAGCAATCCAACGCCGAAACCGGCATCGTTGTCGCGCAGACTGACTATGACGCCAATGCGCTGCCGCAACGGCTGTACAGTTTCGGGAAGCTCCAGAGTACCCTGGGGTACAACGCTGACGGTACGCTCGCCAGCGTGGTTGACGGCCGCCTGCAGACGACCGGCCTTTCGCAGTGGAAGCGCGGCATTCCCCAGCGCATCCAGCATCCAGATCTGAAGATCGAGTCGGCGGTGGTCGATGACCTGGGCTGGATCCGGTCGGTCACCAACGAGCTTGGGCATGTGACCTGCTATGGCTACGATGCCATGGGCCGCGTCAACGGGGTGACATACCCTTCCGAGTCTCAGATCGGCGTTTGCGACACCAGCACGTGGCTTGCCAAGGCGCAGACGTTCGTCCCGGTGGCCGCCAGCGAGTACGGACTCCCGGCGGGGCACTGGAAGCAAACGGTGTCGACCGGTGACGCCCGTCGGGTGGTCTATTTCGATGCGCTCTGGCGGCCGGTGGTCGAGGAGTCTCTGGACGCCACCAACGCGGCCGACACGCGATCCATCACGGTCAAGCGCTACGACGCCAACGGCCGGCTGGCGTTCCAGTCCTACCCACTGGCGACGCTGTCCAGTTACGCCACGGCCAATACGGGCACGCGAACGTCTTACGACGTGCTCGACCGCGTAACCCGCGTGGAGCAGGACAGTGAGTTGGGCGTGCTCGCGACCACCACGAGCTACCTGTCCAGCCTGCGCAAGCAGGTTCAGGACCCGCGCGGCGGAGTGACCGTTCATGGCTACATGGCCTTCGACCAACCGGCGTACGACCTGTTGGCATGGAGCCAGTTGCCTGAGGGCAAGGTCGTCGAGATCACGCGGCATCCGCAACTGACAACCCCGGAGATCCTGGTCCAACGCAGTGCGGACAACAGCATCTCCGCTGCCCGCTACTACACCCATGACACCCATCGTCGGCTTTGCGTGGTCGTTGAGCCTGAAACGGGTGCCACGGTGACCCAGTACGACGATGCAGGCAACGTGGCGTGGACGGCGGCCGGTCTGACTATTGCCCCCGGCACATCCTGTGACACGGTGCGGGCCACGGCCTACTCCTCTGGGCGCCGGGTTGATCGGACCTACCACGAACGCAACTGGCTCAAGACGCTCACGTTCGCCGATGGGAATGGCGACCAGGTCTGGGCTTACACCGCCGACGGGTTGCCGAGTCAGGTTACGACCCAGAATTCCGGTAATGCGGTAGTCAACAGCTACGTCTACAACGCACGGCGGCTGCAGACAGGTGAGACCCAGCAGCACGATGTGTACACGTGGAGCATTGGCCAGGGCTATGACGCGCTGGGTAACCGCGCCAGCATGACGTATCCGGGTGGGTTATCCGTGAGCTTTTCACCCAATGCGTTGGGCCAGCCACGTACCGTGGTGGCCAGTGGTGCCACCTATGCCAGCGGGGTCCGGTATTACCCCAACGGCGCGATCAGGGAGTTCACCTACGGCAACGGCATCTTGCATGCGATGACGCAGAACGCGCGACAGATGCCGTCTCGCGTTACCAACGGTGCGGTGGTGGACTATGGGTACACCTACGATGGCAATGGCAATGTAGCCGCGATCACGGACTATGCCCAAGGCAGCAGCTACAACCGGGCGATGACTTATGACGGTCTTGATCGCCTGAAGACAGCGACCTCGGCGGCGTTTGGTGGCGATGGCGTGCACCGCTTTGGGTATGACGCGCTCGACAACCTGAAGTCCTGGACACTGGCCGGCGTGAAGGACTATGCCGAGTACTTTTATGATCCGACAACGTGGAGGTTGACCAACATCCGTAACGCCGCGGGTGCGACGGTAGTCGGCTTGGGCTATGACGTTCAGGGCAACCTGGCCAATAAGAACGGGCAGGTTCACACTTTCGACCATGGCAACCGGTTGCGTACAGCACTTGGCACGGAAAGCTACCGTTACGACGCGCAGGGCAGGCGGATTCTGACCCAATCGCCCAGCGGCAAGAGCTTTGCGCTGTACGGAGCCGATGGCGCCCTGCTATGGGAGCGCGATGAGCGTGTCAGTGCGAGGTTGGAGTACGTTTATCTGGGCGGCAGCCTGCTGGCGACAAGGCGGCGCCCGATCGGTTCGACCAGCGAAACGGTCTACTACTACCACAACGATGAGCTAGGCTCCCAGGTTGCGCTAACGGATGCCGCCGGCGCCGTTGCCCAGCGCAGTGAGTACGATCCGTTTGGGGCACTTACGAATCGAGTGGCCAACAATCGCCCGGGATACACGGGCCATGTGATGGATGCGCCGACAGGCCTTACGTATATGCAACAGCGCTATTACGACCCGACCATCGGGAGGTTCCTGTCCGTTGATCCGGTCATGGCGGACGGCAACACGGGTGGGAACTTCAATCGTTACAAGTACGCGAGCAACAATCCGTATCGATTCACCGATCCCGATGGCCGCATGGACAGAGAAACTCGAAAAGAGCTAATGCGCGATCGGAGTTCGATTCTGGCGAAGTCTCCGGGTTCAGCTGCGCAGATGGCGACCTCAGCGAGATCGTCAGGCGGAGGCAGTACAGGAGGTCACCGGCAAGCGGGAAGCGTTACAGAGCTTGCTGGGAACATTGGCAACGCCATTGCCCAGCGAACGGACTTGAAAGTTTCAGCGGGTGTGGCTCTTGGCTCCGGGGCTGAGTTCGAGGCGTCAAGGCCGCTTACTGGTCGTGAGCTTACTTTGTCTGGCGACTACGCTCTTGGGGCGGGCGCAGGTATTTTTGGTGGTGCTGACATCAAGCTTGCGCAGTTCAGGCTGCCTGCGGCAGTGGACTCTTTTGTAAACCTGAAGTCAGGCGCGCTTGATTTCAAGGTTGGTGCTGTTGGTGCGATTGGCACAAGCTTGCAGGCTGATGTTGGCGGTCGAGTTACTTGGAATGTTTTCTTGGGTGTTGGGCTGGGGGGGAAGGGAATCGCAAAGATGCCAGTGACTCTGGGTGTTGAAAAAACCTTCAACCAAGATCCTTAGTCTTGAGGTTATTTGATGAACGCTACCACTGTATTTGCGTTGAGCCTACCCTTCGTTGGAGTTGTGCTTGTTTGGTATATGGTCGAAGTTGGCTCGTTCTTCAGCTACATAAAAAAGCACGATCCGCCGCTTTGGGAGAGGCTTGGTAAGCCAAGCCTGATCACCAATAACTCGATTGGAAATTCGTTGCGCTTTATTCGGTCGATTTCAGCTGGCGAGTTCAGTTCGTCGGCCGTCTACAGCGACATACAGGGCCGCGTTAAGCGGATAAAAGTTCTGATGTATGTGCTCCCTTTATTCTTCATCGCAGCGAGCATTGCTTTGATCTTCGCCAGTATCTAGCGCCCGGAGAAGATGCAGTTCGACAAGCCCGCCATTCGGCGGGCTTGTCGTTTGTGCGGCTGGCGAAATGTCAGCCGCCGTGCTGCTGCAGCACAGTGTCGATGAGCTGACTGACCAGGCGCTGCTGCGCCTTAGGCAAGCGGCTGAGTTGTTCGAGCTGCTGTTGCAGCTTCGGCGCCGTTCCGGCGAGAGAGGCAACGAATCGGCGATCATGCGCTTTGCAACCGGCGCGCAGGCTTTCGATGCTTGGGACGGCACAGGTGCACCAGATTTAGTCGGTACCGGGCTGCGCGACACCTACCGCAGCAGCCTCCAGAGACCGGCTGGCTCGGCGATGCTCTTGGGAACTGATGCCGCATAAGTCATTGATTTGCATGACGGGCAGTATTCTTGCTGACACGCTTACGCGTCGCTGACACCAATTTGACGATTGCTGACATAGTTTGGTGCGCTCGACACCCGTCCCGCCAGGCCTGCATATTGGCGTTCCACACCCGCAACACAGCGGAACTTCTACCCCCCTTTAGCAGTCATACCCCCCGACTGCTAAGATGACCCTCATGACCCAGAACGTCCCCTCCACCGCCCTGGTCGCCAACAACCTCCCGATCCCCGCCCTGGGCGGGCTGGTCCCCCTCGGTTCGCTCGAAGCCTATATCGGCGCCGTGCACCGCATCCCCGTCCTCTCGGTCGAGGACGAGCAGGTGCTGGCCCGCCGCTTCCGCGACAACGAGGACCTCGACGCGGCCCGCGAGCTGGTGCATTCGCACCTGCGCTTCGTCGTGCACGTGGCCCGCGGCTACAACGGTTATGGCCTGCAGATCGGCGACCTGATCCAGGAAGGCAACATCGGCCTGATGAAGGCGGTGAAGCGCTTCGACCCGGACCAGGGCGTGCGCCTGGTCAGCTTCGCGGTGCACTGGATCCGCGCCGAGATGCACGAGTTCATCCTCAAGAACTGGCGCATCGTCAAGGTCGCCACGACCAAGGCGCAGCGCAAGCTGTTCTTCAACCTGCGCAAGTCCAAGACCCGCCTGGGCTGGATGAATGCCGAGGAAGTGCGCGCCGTCGCCGCCGACCTCAACGTGTCCGAGCGCGAGGTGCTGGAGATGGAGTCGCGCCTGTCCGGTCGCGACATCGGTTTCGACCTGTCCAGCGACGATGACGACGACCACGCCCCGCCGTCGCCGGCCGCATACCTGCGCGCCGATGGCGAGGACCCGTCGCAGGCCTACGAGCGCGTGGACGAGGAAGACAACCAGCTGCAGCTGCTGCGTGAGGGCATGGCCGGGCTGGACGCGCGTTCGCGCGACATCGTCAAGCGCCGGTGGCTGGACGGCGAAGGCAAGGTCACGTTGCAGGAACTGGCTGACGAGTACGGCGTCTCCGCCGAGCGCATCCGGCAGATCGAGGCCAACGCGCTGAAGAAGATGCGAGCGCTGTTCGCCGCCTGACCGGGGCGCTGGTCGCACCACGTGGGGGCCCGGGCAACCGGGCCTTCCGCATTTGTAGCGGCCGGAACGGCAGTGATCGGCGCCTGTGCCGGCGGCGAGAAAAGCTCGCACCAGCGGCGGGAGGCGGCGCGTTAGCCTTGGGCCGATGAACCGACCGGTGGCCCCCGCAGCAACGATTCCCGCCTTTTCCCCGGCTGCGAACGGGGCGATTGCCGAGGTGCGCGGCTGGGCGGCGGGGCCGGCGCTGGTTGCGCTCACACTCGTGCTCTATCTGAGCCTGGGCCGGGTCGGGTTCCTGCACTGGGCGGTGAACAACGGCGCGCTGTTCAGCGTCCTGTGGCTGCTGCCCCGCCGGTCCTGGCCGTGGGTCTTTGCCGGCACCGTGCTGGCCCGCTGCCTGGGCGGCGTGCTCATCCACACCGCCTCGGGCGTGCAAGGGGCCTTTCTCGGCTACTGGTCCGGACCGGCACAGTTCGTGCTGGGCAACGTGCTGGAGCCATTCCTGGTGGCCGGCGGCGTGGTGCTGCTGCAGCACTGGCGGATCACCCCGCACACGCCCGCCAGCCTGCAGCAGATCTCGCGGCTGCACCTGGCCGCGCTCGCATCGGCGCTGCTGGTGATGGGCAAGGACGTGCTGTACGTGTGGAACGACGGTTGGATCGGCGACGTACGCGCGATGCGGATTGTCGATGTCGCACCGCTGTTGGCCGATCCGGGGCTGTCGCGGGTGGCGGAATTCGCCATCAAGAGCCTGCTCGGCAACTTCACTGGCATCCTGCTGGCCGCGCCCTTGCTGGCGTGGGCAGTGAGTGCCACCAACCGCGAGCGTTCCGCCCCGATCCTGCGCGACGGGTTGCGCTGGCTGTTGCCGGTGGCCATCGGCTACCTGGCCTGGGTCGCGTCGTCGCCGGGCGCCGAGTTGATCGAGCTGGTGCGGCGCCTGCTGCTGGTGGCCGTGGTGGTGTTCGCGGTATGGCACGGCTGGCGCGGCGCGGCGCTGGTGCTGCTGGCGGTCAGCGTGGCCGCGGGGCTGGAGGAGCACCTGCGAGGCGCGCTGGCCAGCCCGGTGCGGATGCAGCTGTTCACCGCCGTGACCGGCGCCACCGCCCTGCTGTTCGGCGCCACCGTGGATGGCCTGCGCGCGCAGGCCGACCAGTTGCAGCACGCCAAGGAGGAGAGCGAGCGCCTGGCGCAGGAGCTCAATGCCGCCGCGCGCCGCAACCTGCTCACCGAGGAGCGCGAGCGTCGTCGCCTGGCGGGCGAGCTGCACGACGAGTTCGGCCAGACCCTTACCGCGTTGCAGACCCGGCTGATGCTGGTCGCGCCCCAGTTGTCCCAGGCGGGACAGGGGGCGGCCGTGGATTCGCTGCTGGAATTGACCCGGGCGATGCGCGCCAACATCTCGGGCGTGCTGGAGTCGTTGCGTCCCTCCGCACTGGAGCAGTTGGGTCTGTACCCGGCCATTGACCAGGGACTGGTGCGGCGCCTGGCGGCCGACGCCGGGGTGGCGCTGGAGACCGTGCTGGAAGGGGACGCGCGGCTGCTGCCGCAGTTGGACGACACGCTGCGCATTGCGGTCTATCGCCTGGTGCAGGAGGGCGTGACCAACGTCGTCCGCCACGCGCGTGCCGGCAACTGCCGCGTACGCCTGCGGGTCAACCAGCGTGGCGGCATGCTGTGGTTGTTCGTGGATATTCGCGACGACGGCATCGGGGTGCGCGCCGCGCGTGCGAATGGACGCGGACTGGCCAACATGCGCGACCGCGCGCTGGCGCTGGGCGGGCGCCTGCATGTGTCCTCGCAGGGCGGCCTGCGCCTGCACGCGCTGTTGCGGCAGCCGCTGGAGAATGCGTCACCGATGGGATGAAGCCCGCGCGTGCGGCGCTGGCAACGCCGCCGGCCAGCGTCGGCTTGGCGGCCAGGCTTCGGCCCATGTCGCACCGGCGCCGGACCCAACCGGAATTCATATCCAATGAAACGGTTGACAGCACAACCGTGCGCATGGTGTTCTCGATACCCATGAGCACCGCCCACGCCCTTCGCAAACTTGCCGTATATGCGTCCCTCGACGCGATGCGGCCGTGTGCGTGTGCCCAAGCCACCGGCCTGAACTGGATTACCAACTTTACCTGGGCACACCGCGCGGGGATCGGGCACGTGTAGGCCAACGCCAACCAGCCCAGGCAACAGACCTGAACCCCGCGCCCTCGAAAGAAGCGCGGGGTTTTTTGTTCTGGGGCCTGGGCCGGCGTACCGAAAACCACCGGACCCACCGCAGGCCATTCTGAATTCCACCGCAAGAAATCGATCCACCTCCCCCCCAACGCCTCTGAGGACGCTGCCATGACCAAGACCAAGCCGAACGCCACCAAGACCACCTTCGCCCCCTGGTATGCCACCACCGTAGCTGCCGGTCTCGCCGTCGCCTGCGCCGATGCGCAACGGAGGCCCTTGTGAGCGGGGCGCTGGCGGCAGCCGCGCCCTACAGCGCCGAGGTCGTGCCGCTGCACGGCCAACCCGGCTCCGATACCCTGCTCGGCCACTGGCTGGCGCTGGTGTCCAAGAACCGCCACCTGCAGCTGGAACGCGCCGCGCGCAAGCTGCGCATCACCACCACCGAATGGATCGCGCTGCGCCAGTTGCAGCGCAGCGGCGGCACCACCCAGTGCCGCCTGGCCACCGACGCCGGCCTGACCGCGCCTTCGTTGTCGCGCGCGCTGTCCTCGCTGGAGGACCTGGGCTACGTCAGCCGCAGTACCGACATCGACGACATGCGTTTCGTGCGGGTGGAGATCACCGAAGCCGGCCGCGACCTGGTGCCGCAACTGCTGGAAACCGAGCGCAAGGTCGACCGCGAGCTGTTCGGTTGCCTGGCGCAGGCCGCGCGCGAGGAGCTGACCGTGGCGTTGCGCTCGGTGGCCGCGGTGCAGGGCATCGACGGCGGCAGGACGGTCAAGCGCGGCCGCTGACCTGCCACGGGGCTGGCGCTGTGGCGCGGCCCCGCCGGGTATTGGGCACGCGCACGGCGACATCGGCGTGTCCCGCGGCCAGCGCAGGTTTGCCAATCGACGTGCGGGTCAGTAGAGGTCGGTGGGATCCACGTCCAGCGACCAGCGCACCTTGCGCGCCTCCGGCAGCGCGTGGATGGCCGGCAGGGCGACGTCCAGCGCCGCGTGCAGGTGGCGGCGGGTGGGCGAGGACAGCAGCAACTGCTCGCGCTGGTAGCCGGCGCGGCGCGGCATCGGCGCGGGCAGCGGGCCGTTGAGCTCGATCATCGCATCCGGGTCGGCCGGGTCGAACAGCTCGTCGGCGGCGCTGTCGATGGCGGCGCGGGCGGCGCGCAGGAATGCGTTGGCCTGCTCCACCTGCCTGGCTTCGGCGCGCAGCATCACCAGGTGGCCGAACGGCGGGAACCCGGCGACCTCGCGCTGGGCCAGTTCGGTTCCGGCAAACGCGGCATAGCCGCCGTCGAGCAGGGTCAACAGCAGCGGATGTTCGGGGTGGTGGGTCTGCAGCAGCACCTGCCCGGGCTTGTCGGCGCGACCGGCGCGGCCGGCGACCTGGATCAGCAGCTGCGCCAGTTTCTCCGGAGCGCGGAAGTCGGCCGAGAACAGCCCTTCATCGATGCCCACCACCGCGACCAGGATCAGGTTGGGCAGGTCGTGGCCCTTGGCCAGCATCTGCGTGCCGACCAGGATGCCGGGCGCGTCGCCGAATGCGGCCAGGTGCTTCTCAAGCGCGTCGCGGCCGTGGGTGGTGCCGCGGTCGATGCGCAGCACCGGCACGTCGGGGAAGCGTGCGCTGAGCACCTCCTCGATGCGCTCGGTGCCGGCACCCTGCGGCTGCAGCGCCAGCCCGCCGCAGTCCGGGCAGGCGTTGGGTGCCGGGCGCCGGGTGCCGCAGTGGTGGCACTGCAGGCGGCGGCCGGCGGCGTGCACGGTCATCGGCGTGCCCTTTTCGGGCGTGCTGCAACGCGGGCAATGCGCGCTCCAGCCGCAGTCGTGGCACAGCAGCACCGGCGCGTAGCCGCGGCGGTTCTTGAACACCAGCACCTGGCCGCCGGCCTCCAGCGCCCGGGCCACGCCTTCAAGCAGCTCCGGCGAAAGGCCGGCCTCCAGCGGGCGCTTGCGCACGTCCAGCACGCGCACGTGGGGCGGCCGCGCGGCGCCGGCGCGCGCCGGCAGGCGCAGGTGCCGGTAGCGGCCGCCTTGCGCGTTGTGCAGCGATTCCAGCGATGGCGTGGCGCTGCCCAGCAGCACGGGCACGCCCAGCGCCTTGCCGCGCACCAGGGCGAAGTCGCGGGCGTGGTAGCGGATGCCGTCCAGCTGCTTGAAGCTGCCGTCGTGTTCCTCGTCGATGATGATCAGCCCGGCCTCGGGCAGCGGCAGGAACACCGCCGAGCGGGTGCCGACCACCACCCGCGCCTCACCGCGCGCCATGGACACCCAGGTGCGGGCGCGCTCGCCGTCGGACAGGCCCGAGTGCAGCGCATGCACCGGCACCCCCAGGCGGGCGCGGAAGCGGGCCAGGGTCTGCGGGGTCAGGCCGATCTCCGGCACCAGCACCAGCGCCTGCCGGCCGCGGGCCAGGCAGTCGGCGATGGCGTGCAGGTAGACCTCGGTCTTGCCGCTGCCAGTCACGCCGTCGAGCAACAGCGCGGCAAATCCTCCGCCGGCACCGAGCACGGCGTCCACCGCGGCGCGCTGGTCGGGGTTGAGGTCGGGCCCGGGGCGCGGAAGGGCGGCCGGCGCGGCGCGGGTCGTCGCGATCCGCTCCGCCAGGCCACGCTGCGCCAGGGCGCGGGCGGCGCTGCGCCAGCCTGTGTCCGATGCGGCGAACTCCGCATCCAGCCGGTCCTCGTCCACCGGGCCGGGGACGGCCGCGAGGAACTCGGCCAGTTGCCGTGGCCGACCAGCACGCAGCCGCGTCCGCGCGGTCAGGCCGGCCTCGTTCAGTCGCCACGCCCAGCCATGCGTGGCAGGCAGCGGATCCCCTTGGCGCAGGGCCGTGGGCAGGGCCGTGGCCAGTACCTCGCCCAGCGGCGCGTGGGTATAGCGGGCCAGCCAGGCCAGCGACGCATACAGTTCGCCCTGCAGCACAGGGGTCGGGTCCAGGGCCGGCCCGGCATCGCGCAATCCCACGGCGTCATCGGCACCGGCAACGCCGATCGCGGCCACGATCCCCACCAGTTCGCGCGTGCCGAACGGTACCCGCACCCGCCGGCCGATGTCGTCCTCGCTGGGCAGGTGGCCGTCCGGGGCGCGGTAGTCGAACAGCCGCGCCAACGGCACCGGAACGGCAACCCGCCAGATGGCAACGGAGGAGGAGGAAACGGGTTCGGCCATGCGCGAAGTCTACGGTGTCGGTGGGCTGGCGCAGGGCGTGAGACGGTTGTGATGCATTGCTGTGCAACAGCTGACGAACCTGCCGTAAGTTGCCGTGGACAAAGCAATTTCACCTTTATCCACACAGCATGTGGATAAGTCTGTGCATCGTGCTTCGGCTGTCGTGCGTGACGCCGTGAAAACAAGCTCTTGCGTCAGGTTGGACAAAAAAGTGCCATGTGCTGATTTCCCAGTAAAAACAATACCTTGTTCGTGAAACATTGCTGAACGACGTGTCCGCCATGCTGCGACGCATCGACAGATGACGGGAATTTGACCGCTGTGCACAACTGGCCCCGGCTGCAGCCCGCGCCGCTGCGCGCTGGGCGGCTTCAAGCCCACTTGTCAAGAGAATATTGGGACAAGGGTCTCGCTATGATGCCGAGCATGTCCCTGCTGTTCCCCTTCTCGTAGTGTCCGCATCCGTTTCCCCGTCGACCTCCTCCGCTCAGGCTGCCTTCCTGCGCGGCGTGGAGCGCCGTGGCGCGGTGCTGGCCGAGTTGCAGTGCGGCGATGCCAACGCAGGCGATGCTGCCCTCGCTGGAGCCATGCGCGCGTTCTGCGAAGCGGCGCCAGCCGTGACCATGGCCGACTGGCCGCACCGCTTCTGGGCCATCCTGCTGGCCCAGCCCGCCTTGCGGCAACGCGTGCCCGTGACCATGCCGCTGGAGGCGACGGACCGGCTGGGCGAGGTCCCCACCGGTCCACGCGCGGCCCTGCTGTTGCGGCTGGCGGCGGGCCTGTCGGAAACCGAGGCGGCTGCCGTGCTCGGGGTCGGCGTGGCCAGTTACCGGCTGGCCCTGCGAGGCGCGTTGCCGCACCACGCCGACGGCCGGGCCGATCCACAGGCCTGGCAGCACCTGCGCGACCAGGTGCACCGCCGGATCAAGACCCTGGCGCCGGAACGGTTGGCTCGCCTGGCCCAGGCGCGCGAGGCGATCCTGCGCGGCGAGCCCGCACCCACTTCGAAGCCGATGCCCACCACCGCCCCGGCACGCCGCCGCGGGGTGCTGGTGTTGTTATGGCTGCTGTTGCTGCTGTGCGCACTGGCGTTCGCCGCCACCTGGTGGTGGCCGGTGGACGGCGCCGGTCCGGGCGCGGCGCGCGGCGTGCGGGTCGAAGCCCTGCCGCCGGCCGAGCCGCCCGCGGCAACCCTGGGCGCGGATGCGGCCCTGCTGGCCCATCCCGACTTCGCCCTGCTGGCTGACCCGGCCACCGATGCCGAGGCGGCCGAGCTGGCGCTTTGGGCATGGATGGTGGCGGTGGACGCAGGCACGGTGCCTGCCGATCATCCCGCCAGCGCCGAGCCCGACGTGCCGGTGCCGGCGGAAGCCCTGCCAGAGGGGGGGCTGCCGCCGCTGGAGTCCGAAGCAGGAGCAGATGCCCATGCGCCGTCCTGAGCGTCCCGGACATCCTGGCCGCCGCCACGCGTGGCTGCCCCTTGTGCTGGCCGCGGGTCTGGGTCTGGGTCTGGCGCACGCCGCCAGCCCGGTGCTGGAGGCGTTTGGCGACAGCCTGGCCAAGCTGCCGGCGCCGCAACGCGCACAATTGCAGGCCCGCGCGGCGCAATGGGAGGCTTGGACGGACGCGGAGCGCGAGGCCTTCCGGCAGCGGGCCGCGGCCTGGGCGGCATTGTCGCCCCAGGCCCGGGCATGGCGTCGCGAACAGCATGCGGCCTGGCAGGGGCTGACCTCGGCGGAGCAGGCGCAACTGCGGGTGATGGCGGCCCGCTGGCAGCAGCTCGATCCCGCACGGCAACAGGCCTGGCGCTCGCGTTTCGATGCCTTGGACCGCAGTGAGCAACGCGGCTGGCTGCTCGGCCCCACCCTGGGTGCCGACTATCCGCGACTGCAACCGCTGCTGGCCCAGGTGCCCGCGTCCGACCGGGCGCCGTTGCTGCGGGTGCTGCGCGAAATGACGCCCCCCCAGCGCAGCGACCTGGCGGTGCTGGTGCAGCGCACGCCGCCGCAGGACCGGCCGCAGTTGCGGCGCGAGCTGCTGTCCACCGCCGCGGCGCAGCGGCAGGCGTGGCTGTGGCAGCGGCTGGACCGCTGAGCCGGCTACATCCCCACCAGGCCGGCCAGCAACGCGTACATCGCCGCGAACGCTACCAGCAGCAGGTAAATCGAGCCGATCACCAGGTACTTGAGCGAGGTCGCCAGCCAACCCTGCGCATACACGCGCTTCTGCATCAGCAGCAGGTACACCGGTACCCAGCACCACAGCGCCACGATGCCCAGGCGCGAGAACGCCTCCGCCAGCGAGCCCTGTGCAAACGCGTTGCCCAGCGCCACCAGCAGGAACGACACCAGCAGCGCCAGCAGCATGTAGGCATGGCTGTAGAGCGCCACGGTCAGGTGCTCCAGGTACAGCCGGCGCGAGCCCAGGTAGAACAACTTCAGCAGCAGCGCGAACACCGGCACCAGCACGAACAGCGCGGTCGGCAACGCGCCCATGAACGCCTGCAACACCTTGTCGCCATCGCTGCCCATGGTGGTGATGTTGCGTTGCGCCTTCGCCGCGCGGTCGGTCAGCCAGCGGTTGGCGAAGCCGGGCAGCCAACCGACGCGGATCGGGTCCTTGGCGGGGTCCCATTCCGAATCGAGGGTCACACCCTTCTGCCGCGACTGCGTTGTCGGCGGCATGGCCGCCGCCGGCGCCTGTTGCCGCAGTTCGGCGATGCGCGCGGCCGCGGCCCCCTGCACCTGGGTACGCAGGACCACCAGCGCCGGGCTCGCCCCCGGCGTGCCTCCAGCTTGCTGCTCTGCTTCGCCGATGCTGCGCAACGCCGCGTCGCGCGCCTGCTCCACCTCGGCCACCGTCTGCATCTGCCCGAACCGGGTGTCGCCGGGGTCCAGCTGGAACGCCGGGCCGTCGGCGTGCACCGCCAGCTTGCCGACGAAGAACGTCAGCAGGCTGAGGATCACGAACAGGCGCAGTGGCGCGATATAGCGCACGCGGTGCCCGGCCAGGTATTGCAGGGCGACACGACCGGGCCATAGCAGGTCGCGCAGGGTGCGGAACACGCGGCCGTCCAGATGCCAGAACGACTCGAATACGTCCTCGATGGCGTGCGCGGCGTGCCGCACCGGGCTGGCCACCGGTTGCCCGCAGGCATGGCAGAACGCGCCCTGCAACGGCGCCTGGCAGTTTTCGCAATGCGTGATGGTGTGTGCGCCCAACGTTCGTTTCCTTGACGGCGCCGTCCTGTCATCGGCGAGGCGCTAAGATAGCCACCTGTCGCGACCCGGCGCCAGCGTCCGCCATCGGTTGCGTCGACGCGGCTGCAGTCGCCCGCCGCGCCCATGTCGTCCGCTCCCACCCCAAACCCCGTCGCGCCCGAAGCGCGGCCCAGCCAGCGCCTGTCGGACGAAGTCCGCACCAGCGCGCTGTTGGCCGCGCCGCTGGTGGCCGGGCACGTGTCGACCGGCCTGATCGGCTTCGTCGACAACGTGCTGGCCGGGCACCACAGCACCACCACGCTGGCCTCGGTGACCATCGGCACCGCGCTGTGGTGGCTGCCGATGATGGTGCCGATCGGCACGCTGCTGTCGGTGCCGCCGACCGTGTCGCAACTGGACGGCGCCGGCCGTCGCGGCGAGATCGGCGCGGTGTTCCGCCAGGCGCTGTGGCTGGCCGTGGGCCTGGCGGTGGTGCTGTTCGCCTTCATGACCGTGCTGCCGCTGGCGCTGGCGCCGTTCGGCATCGCCCCGGAGATCATTCCCGGCGCCACCGCGTTCCTGCACGGCATCCGCTGGGGCGTGCCGGCGCTGACCCTGTTCTTCACCATGCGCTACCTCAGCGAAGGCCTGCACTGGACCCTGCCGACCATGCTGATCAGCGCCGCCGGCCCGCTGCTGCTGCTGCCGATGGGCTGGGCGGCAACCTTCGGCCGCCTGGGCTTGCCCGAGATGGGCGCCGGCGGCCTTGGCCTGGCCTCGGCGGTGATGCTGTGGCTGCAGGCCATCGCCTTCGCGCTGGTGCTGCGCCGCGCGCGCCGCTTCGCCGACCTGGGTCTTTTCGCGCGCTTCGACCGCCCGCACTGGCCGACCATCCGCGGCCTGCTCGCCACCGGCCTGCCGATCGGGGTGACGGTGCTGATGGAAGGCGGACTGTTCATCGCCACCGCACTGCTGATCGGGCGGCTGGGCGAGGTACCGGCCGCCGCGCACCAGATCGCGATCAACGTGGCCACGCTGTGCTTCATGGTGCCGATGGGCCTGGCCGAGGCGACCACCGTGCGCGTGGGCCACGCGCTGGGCCGGGGCGACGTGCACGGCGTGCGCCGCGCCGCGTGGGCCGGGCTGTGTATTGTCCTGGCCAGCCAGTTGCTGTCCGCCACGGTGCTGCTCACCGCCAACGAATGGGTGGTCGGCATCTACACCCGCGACGCGGCGGTGGCCACGCTGGCCGCCGGGCTGCTGGTGTACGCGGCCATGTTCCAGTTCCCCGATGGCGTGCAGGTCATGTCCGCCGGTTCGCTGCGTGGGCTGCAGGACACGCGGGTGCCGATGTTCCTGGCGATGTTCGCCTACTGGGGCGTGGGCATGCCGGTCGGCGCTGGCCTGGGCCTGGGCCTGGGCTGGGGGCCGAAGGGCATGTGGATCGGACTGATTGCCGGGTTGACCGTGGCCGCGGTGCTGCTGGGCGGGCGCTTCCTGCGCGCCAGTGCGCCGGCGCGGCTGGCGCGGCGGGTGTCGGTGTGATGTCCGCGGGGAGCGTCTGTTTTCCGGCGTGCGTGGCGCGCCCGGCTGCGCAGGCGGGGTGGCGCATCGTCCGTCCCCGGGTAGGGCGATGCCATCCGCATCGCGTCGAGGCCTTCACGGGGCGACAGCGGCGCGTCCGTCACCCTTCCGTCCGGGCCGGTGACCAATGGCCGATGTGCATGGTGCCGCCGCGTGGCTAACCTGATCCTGGATCGACCGTTCAACGCCCGCTGGAGGGCACCGCTGCAATGAGCACTCAACCCCCTCGCCGTGGCCCCATCGTCCGCCTGCTGGTTGGGCTGTGGGATGCGATGAACTTCACCCGGCGGCTGTTCTTCAACCTGGTGTTCTTCGGCCTGCTGATCCTGTTCCTGGCCATGCTCGGCGCCGGTGACCGCACACGTCCGCTGCTGGAGCGCAGCGCGCTGGTGATCGCGCCGGAAGGCGAACTGGTCGAGCAGTACACCATCGACCCGACCGTGCGCGCCTTCGCCAAGGCCATGGGCGATGGCCAGGACGAAGTGCGCCTGCGCGACCTGCTGGCCGCGCTGGACGCGGCCGCCAAGGACAAGCGCATCGAGCGCGTGGTGCTGCACCTGGACCAGCTCAGCGGCGGCGGCATGGCCTCGCGTCGCGAGGTGGCCGGGGCGGTGGCGCGGGTGCGCGCCAGCGGCAAGCAGGTGGTGGCGTTCGCCGAGGCGATGGACCAGGGCCAGTACCTGATCGCCGCCGAGGCCAACGAGGTCTACCTCGACCCGATGGGTGGCATGTTCCTCGAAGGCCTCGGCCGCTACCGCCAGTACTTCCGCGAGGGCCTGCAGGACAAGCTCGGCGTGGACGTGCACCTGTTCAAGGTGGGCGAATACAAGTCCGCCGCGGAGCCCTACGTGCTCGATGCCGCGTCGCCGGAGGCCAAGGAAGCCGACCTGTACTGGATGAACGACGTGTGGCAGCGCTACGTGGCCGACGTGGCCAAGGCGCGCAAGCTGGACCCGGCCGCGATCACCGCCGGCATCGACACGCTGCCCGCCGGCATCGCCGCCGCCAGCGGCGACCTGGCCCGGTACGCGCTGCAGCAGAAACTGGTCGATGGCCTGAAGACCCGCGAGGAGTTCGACGCGCTGATGGCCCAGCGCGGCGTCGCCGACGAAGACGCGGAAGGTGGCTACCGCCAGGTCTCGCTCGACGGCTACGTCGCCCACGTCAACACCAGCCTCAACGCCATCGAGCCCGGCCGCAACCAGGTCGCCGTCGTGGTGGCCGAAGGCGAGATCACCGGCGGCGAACAGCCGCCGGGCACCATCGGCGGCGTGTCCACCTCGGCGCTGCTGCGCGAAGCGCGCGACGACGACAACGTCAAGGCGGTGGTGCTGCGCGTGGACTCGCCCGGCGGCGAGGTGTTCGCCTCCGAACAGATCCGCCGCGAAGTGGAAGGCCTCAAGGCCGCCGGCAAGCCGGTGGTGGTGTCAATGGGCGACCTGGCTGCCTCGGGCGGTTACTGGATCAGCATGAACGCCGATCGCATCTATGCCGACCCGTCCACGATCACCGGTTCGATCGGCATCTTCGGCATGATCCCGACGGTCCCGCGCACGCTGGAGAAGATCGGCGTGCGCACCGACGGCGTGGGCACCACGCGCTTCGCCGGTGCGTTCGACATTACCCGCACGCTGCAACCCGAAGTGGGGCAGGTGATCCAGTCGGTGATCGACAAGGGCTACCGCGATTTCACCGGCAAGGTCGCCCTGGCGCGCAAGCAGCCGGTGGCGGCGATCGACGCGGTGGCGCGCGGTCGCGTGTGGAGCGGCGCGCAGGCCAAGGAGCGCGGCCTGGTGGACGAACTCGGCAGCCTGGACGCCGCGATCGACGATGCCGCCAGGCGCGCCAAGCTGGGCAAGCGCGACGCGTATGGCGTGCGTTACATCGAGAAGGCCGGCTCGCCGTTCGAGCAGTTCTTCGCCGGGTTTGCCGCCAGCCGTATCGGTGCAGCGATGTTGAAGGATTCCTCGCTGACGCAGGCGCTGGTCACGCAGGCCATGCCGCAGGCCGCGCAGGACCTGCGCTTCCTGCAGAGTGCGGCCAAGCCCACCCGTGGCGTACCGGTCAAGGCGCTGGCCTATTGCTTCTGCGGTTTGTAGGCCCGGGGCAGTTCGTCGTCAGCCGCCTGCGGCCTCGATCGCCGCGCGCTGCGCCTTCGCCGCGTCCTCAACCGCGCCTTCCACCGCGCGCGCCTTGTCCTGGGGCGCCTGGATCGCGTCACGCAGCTCGGTGTGACGCGCCGGGGCGGTGGCCTGCGGCTCGGGCGGGCGCTCCTTGTCCGGTGGCTCGGGGCGCGAGCAGGCGCTGAGCGGCAACGTCACGCAGGCCGCCAGCAGCAGGGCGCGGATCGATGTGAGGCGTGTGCCGGTCCCTGGCAAACGTACCGGGCCGGACACGTGGTGGTCGCTGGCGCAACGTGACACAGGCATGGCGGCACTCCCGGATGGGCCTGCGGCTATCCTACGCCTCGGGCGCGCGTGCGCCAGAACCTGCGGAGAGCACCATGGACCCCAAGCGCTGGCGGCTGGACGGACAACTGGCCCTGGTCACCGGCGGCAGCGCCGGCATCGGCCACGCCATCGCCCGCGAGCTGCTGGGCTTCGGCGCCGACGTGCTGCTGGCCGCGCGCGACACCACCGCGCTCGACCGCGTGCGCGGCGAACTGCTGGAGGACTTCCCCGGGCGCGAAGTGCACGTTTTCGCCGCCGACGTGGCCGACGCCGACCAGCGCCGCGAACTGCTGGACCGGGTGGAGGACTTCGGCGAAGGCCTGCACATCCTGGTCAACAATGCCGGCGGCAACCTCGGTAAGCCCGCCACCGACTACACCGAGGACGAGTGGCGGCAGATCTTCGAGGTCAACCTGTACTCGGCGTTCGAGCTGTCGCGCTACGCGCACCCGCTGCTCACCCGCCACGCCAGTTCGGCCATCGTCAACGTCGGCAGCGTCTCCGGCCTGACCCACGTGCGCACCGGCGCGCCCTATGGCATGAGCAAGGCGGCGATGCACCAGATGACGAAGAACCTGGCCGTGGAATGGGCCGAGGACGGCATCCGCGTCAACGCGGTGGCGCCGTGGTACATCCGCACCCGGCGCACGTCGAGCAAGCTGGCCGACCCCGATTACCTGGACGAAGTGCTGCTGCGCACGCCGATGGGCCGCGTGGGCGAGCCGGAGGAAGTCGCGGCGGCGGTGGCGTTCCTGTGCCTGCCGGCATCGAGCTATGTCACCGGCGAATGCATCGCGGTGGATGGCGGGTTCCTGCGCTATGGGTTCTGACGACAGCCGGCGAATGCGCCGGCCGCCATTTGATCGAGCCAGCGTGCACGGAGTGCGTGAGTCGCGCTGTTGGCCGCCTCAGTCGGCAATCGGCAGGCTCAGCGTCTCCTTGACCTCTTCCATCACGATGTAGCTCTTTGATTCGCGCACGTGCGGCAGCGTCAGCAGCGTGCTGCCCAGCAGCTTGCGGTAGCTGGCCATCTCGCTGATCCGCGCCTTGAGCAGGTAGTCGAAGTCGCCCGAGACCAGGTGGCACTCCAGCACGTTGGGCAGGCGCAGCGCGGCGCGGCGGAACTCCTCGAAGATGTCGCCGGACTTGTACGCCAGGCTGATCTCCACGAACACCAGCAGCGTCGCCTTCACGTGCTGCGGGTCCAGCCGCGCGTGGTAGCCGGTGATGACCCCGTCGCGTTCCAGCCGACGCACGCGCTCGGTGCAGGGCGTCGTGGAAAGGCCCACGCGCTCGCCCAGCTCGGTGAACGAGATGCGGCCCTCCTCCTGCAGGATGCGCAGGATGTGGCGGTCAATCCTGTCGAATTCGCGTGCTTTGCTGGCCATGTTGCACTGCAGAAATGTTGGTGGGCAGAGTTTACGCCTGTCCAGGCATGAAAAATCGAAAAAACTCCCTGCGTCGTTTGCCCGATACTGCGCCCCTTTGCCGGCACTCCCGCCGGCGACGACGGACGGGGCAGGCGATGCGGGTTCTGGTGCTGGGCGGTGGCGTCATCGGCGTGAGCAGCGCGTGGTACCTGGCGCGCGCGGGGCACGAGGTGGTGGTCATCGACCGCCAGCCCACCGTGGCGCAGGAAACCAGCTTCGCCAACGCCGGCCAGGTTTCCCCGGGTTACGCCTCGCCGTGGGCCGCGCCGGGCGTGCCGTTGAAGGCGATCAAGTGGCTGTTCCAGCGCCACGCGCCGCTGGCGATCAAGCCCGGCATGGACCCGCAGCAATACCTGTGGCTGCTGCAGATGCTGCGCAACTGCACGCATGCACGCTACGCGGTGAACAAGGCGCGCATGGTGCGCCTGTCCGAGTACAGCCGCGACGTCATGGACCAGCTGCGCGCCGAGACCGGCATCGACTACGAGGATCGCCAGCTCGGCACCACCCAGCTGTTCCGCACCCAGGCCCAGCTCGACGGCGCGGCCAAGGACATCCCGGTGCTGGAGCAGTACGGCGTGCCGTACGAACTGCTCGACCGCGACGGCATCGCCCGCGTCGAACCGGCGCTGGCCGCCGCCCCAGCGCCCCTGGTCGGCGCGTTGCGCCTACCCAACGACCAGACCGGCGACTGCGAACTGTTCACCCGTCGCCTGGCGCAGATGGCCGCGCAGGCCGGCGTGGAGTTCCGTTTCGGCCAGCACATCCAGGCGCTGGAGCACGACGGCGCGCGCATCACTGGCGTGCGCATCGACGGCCAGGTCGAACGCGCCGACCGCTACGTGCTGGCGCTGGGCAGCTACTCGCCCGGTCTGGTCGCACCGCTGGGCCTGCGCCTGCCGGTGTACCCGCTCAAGGGCTACTCGCTGACCCTGCCGATCACCGATGCGGCGATGGCGCCGACCTCGACCATCCTCGACGAGACCTACAAGGTGGCGATCACCCGCTTCGACCAGCGCATCCGCGTCGGCGGCATGGCCGAAGTGGCCGGCTTCGACCTGTCGCTGTCGCCGCGCCGCCGCGCCACACTGGAAAAGGTGGTGCGCGACCTGTACCCGCGCGGTGGCAACCTCGAGGCTGCCACGTTCTGGACCGGCCTGCGTCCGGCCACGCCCGACGGCACGCCGGTGGTGGGCGCCACCCGCTACGGCAACCTGTACCTCAACACCGGCCACGGTACCCTCGGCTGGACCATGGCCTGCGGTTCCGGCCGCTACCTGGCCGACGTGATCGATGGCCGCACGCCACGGATCAGTGGTGAGGGCCTGGACCTGTCGCGATACGACTGAGCAGGCATTACGCTCACGCCACTGCCAAAACCGCTTCGCGTGCACACACTGTTGCGCTTTGCGCACCTGCACAATTGGCCGCCGCCGCTTGTTCCACTCCAGCCCCGGATAACTTCCCCTTGCGCCCCGCCCGTGCCCTGATCGACCTCGACGCCCTGCGCCACAACTACCGGCTGGCCCGCGAGCTGGGTGGCGGCAAGGCGCTGGCCGTGGTCAAGGCCGATGCCTACGGCCACGGCGCCGTGGCCTGCGCCCGCGCGCTGGAAGGCGAGGCCGACGCCTTCGCCGTGGCCGCCATCGAGGAAGCGCTGGAACTGCGCGCCGCCGGCATCCAAGCGCCGATCCTGCTGCTGGAAGGCTTCTTCGACCCCGACGAACTCACGCTGATCGAACAGCACGACCTGTGGTTCACCGTGGCCACGCAATGGCAGCTGGCCGCCGTCGAGCAGGCGCGCCCGGCCACGCCGTACAGCGTGTGGCTCAAGCTCGACTCCGGCATGCACCGCCTGGGCATCGAGCCGGCCGACTACGCCGCCGCCGCCGCGCGCCTGCGGGCGCTGCCGCACGTGCGCGACGTGGTGGCCATGACCCACTTCGCCCGCGCCGACGAACTCGACCGCGACACCACCCGCACGCAGGCCGCGGTCTTTGACGCCACCACCGCCGCGCTCGGCCTGCCGCGCAGCCTGTCCAACTCGCCCGCACTGCTGGGTTGGGACGACCTGCGCAGTGACTGGGCGCGTCCCGGGCTGATGCTGTACGGCCTGAGCCCGTTCCCGCAGCCGCACCCCGTGGCCGCGCGCCTGCGCCCGGTGATGACCCTGCAATCGCAGGTGATCAGCGTGCGCGACATCGCGGTAGGCGAGCCGGTCGGCTATGGCGCGCACTTCGTGGCCGCGCGCCCCACGCGTGTAGGGGTGGTGGCCATGGGCTATGCCGACGGCTACCCGCAGTTCGCACCCAGCGGCACGCCCGTCGCCATCGATGGTGTCCCTGGCACGCTGATCGGCCGCGTGTCGATGGACATGCTGACCGTGGACCTCACCGACCACCCACGGGCCGGCGTGGGCAGCACGGTGGAGCTGTGGGGCGCGCACGTGTCGTTGAATGCGGTGGCCGCCGCGGCGCGCGCCAGTGCGTACCAACTGCCGTGTGCGCTGAAGCGCGTGGCGCGGGAGTGTCGGGGCGGCTGAGTCAATAGACCCATCGCAGGTCCGCTACATGCCGAGCGCCACGGCCGTCTGTTCCATCTCTGGATGATTCACACCGACCATGGCAACTCGCCTTTCCAGCGGGTGAAAGCGAATGTCCGGGTTGCGCATATCCTCGCCGGGGATCTATGAAGACGGTTGCTCAGTCCAGCCGCACGGTCGCCCGCACCCGCGAGTTGATCCGGTCCACCAGCCACAGCAGGCCGCCGCGCCAGAAGCCGTGGATCCGGGCCTGGTGGCTGCGGTAGAGCATGACGTGGCTGAGCTGCGCCAGGCGGCCGCGGAAGGTGACGCCCTTGAACAGCCCGAACTGTCCCAGTGAACCGAAGGCATCGTAGTCCCCTAGCGAGACCAGGGCGCCTAGGTCGCGATAGGCGAAGTCGCCAATGGGCTCCCCGCGCAGGGCACGCGGCAGGCAGCGGATCAGGTGCCGGGCCTGCTGGTGGGCCACCTGGGCGGTCGGAGGCAGTGGCCGCCCGCCTGGCTCCATGGCGAGGCTGGAACAATCGCCCAGCGCGAAGATGGCCGGATCGCGGGTGGTCTGCAGCGTCGGCTTCACCACCAGCTGGTTGTTGCGGTTCGTCTCCAGACCGTCCAGGCCGGCACCGATGGCCGGTGCCCGGACGCCCGCGGCCCAGATCTTCAACGAAGCCGGCAACTGGCTGCCATCGCCCAGAACGAAACCGTCGGTATTGGCCGCCTTGACCTGGGTGCCGGTCATCACCCGGATGCCAAGGCCTTCCAGCCGGGCAAGGGTGTCGGCGGAGATGTCTTCCGGAAAGGCCGCCAGCAACCTGGGACCGCCTTCCAGCAGGGTCACGGAGATCCGCGACGCCAGGCCGGGGACGCCGTACGCGGCCGTGGTTTCGAACAACTGCACCAGTTCGGCCGCCAACTCCACCCCGGTGGCGCCACCACCCACGATCGCGATCGACAGCTCCGTTTCCTGCGCCAGGCTTTGCAGCAACCGCAGGCGCAGCTCGCGGTTGAAGGCATCGGCCTGCCGACGCGAGTCGATGCTGTAACAGTACTCAACCACCCCCGGCGTGCCGAAATCGTTGGCCTGGCTCCCGAATGCGAGCACCAGAAGGTCGTACTCCAGGCGACGCGCGGGCACCAGCAGCCGCCCGTCCGGGGCGTGGATCGCCGCCAGCTCCACCGTGCGGGCATTCCGGTCCAGCCCGTGCAGCTCGCCCGGCTGGTAGGTGAACCCCGCGTCGTGCGCCTGCGCGATGAAGGTCGCCTGTTGCTGGGAAATGTCCCGGGTGCCGGCGGCGATGGTGTGCAGCATCGGCTTCCACACGTGCGCCGAGTCGCGATCCACGAGGGTGATGGACGGCTGCCCCGGCTTGCCGCGCCAGCGCCGGCCGAGCGAACTTGCCACCTCGAGGCCGGCGACGCCGCCGCCGATGATCACCACTCTCTGCCGCATATCCCTCGACTCCCGCGTTAACTCCATCGAGATGGGATCGCTGGCCGCGAAAGCAAGCCAGCCGGTGAACGCACCAAGCCGCATCGCGCAACCTGCAAGCAGCTCCTCCTGGGGAGGCGGAACCTATTGGGGCGCGGACAACCCAAAAACCCGCACGCCTTGGCCGCAACTGGATTGCGGCCTGGCGCCGGAATCAAGTCGAGTTGCGAAACAGCTTCGACTTGAACGAACTGCCCTGCCCCGGCTCGATCTAGTTCTCTGGCGTGATGCGAGAGGAATGCGAGGCGATCATCGTCCAACGCTCGTCGCGTTGTATCCAAACCCGGGTGAACCTGAAACGACCATTCCATGGCTTGCCGTTACTAACGCCGGACTGAACGCTCACACCCGTTACGATTGCGGTGTTGCCGTAGGCTCTTAGCGAAACATTCTCGTTGGCTATTGCTTGATTGGTTCTGCTCCGACTCGCGAGTTCACCTAGGTACTCGGACTTGGTTTGAACGCGACCGTCCGAGTGCGTGAGAATCCAATCATCGGCGAGCAGCTGATCGAGGCTGCGCACGTCAGTCTTGAGTCGCAACTCGTTCCATGTTGCATCGGTTTGCAATAGATGCGGTGGTTCCGCTGCATGGGCCGACATCGAGGCGGACACAGAAAGAAAGAGGTAGCAGCCGAGAAGTGTTCGCACTATGGTCTCCGGGGGAGGGGGTCGTGAGCGGCCTGACACCGGAACATGGCCAGCATGATGATGAAGATGGCCGATTCGCGCGGCGAATCATGAAACGGCTTGAATGAAAGGTGACGGGCCGCCGTAGGCGGTCCGGTCGACCTACATGTGATGTTTCACCGCTCGGACCTCACCTTCAGGTCCTGCAGCTCTCTCACCTGTACCGCCCTGTCGTAGGTCTTTTCACCGAGGGGCCGCGTACCGTTGCACATACTGACCGCATTCCGCTCGTCAAGGAACAGAACATACTCGATGCCGGCGCGCAAGGATGCCGAGCACATTCCAATCAAGGGCAACCCGTCGATCACGTCAAAGCGTGGCTTGGGGTCGCCCTTCAGCATCTCGCGTACGTCAACGACGGCGCGAATGTGGCCACCGCCGAAAACGCGTTCGTCCGGCACGAACTGAGTCCCGCGCACCACTCCGACGAACACAACGCGCGCTTCCTGGAATTTTTCCTCCTCCGGCCGATTTGTGCACTGACAAGCTTGCGCGGCACTCGCCGACAGTGCCAACAACGCAACTGCAATGACGCTGCTACGAATGTGAGACATAACACCTGGAGTCAAGTCGAGCTCAAGCGCGAAGCGGTTGGGCTTCGACTTGGGCGATCTGTCAGGCCGCCGCCAGCCTAAGCTTGCCAACGCGCTGAAGGTCGACATGTTGGCGCGCGACCCACAAGTCATGAATGTCCTGCATGGCCAGCCAACTCTCGGGCGAGCGCCCAATCGCCTTGGACAGGCGCAGGGCCATTTCCGGAGTGATACGGCTAGTGCCCCTTAGGACGCGACTGAGGGTGGACGGAGCCACGTCAAGCTTGTCCGCAAGCTCGCGGCCGCTGATGCCGTTGGGCTCCAAATAGATATCGGAGATGAACTCACCGGGATGGGGAGGATTGTGCATAGCCATTAGTGATAGTCCTCGTAATCTAGGACGTAGGCGTTCCCATCCTGGAACTCGAACGTCACCCGCCAGTTGCCATTGACGGTAATGGACCACCGTCCACGCATTTCACCTTTTAGTGGGTGAAGGCGAAAGCCCGGAATGTCCATATCCTCGATGGCCTGTGCCGTATCCAAGGCAATCAGTTGCATCCGAAGTCGTTTGGCGTGACTGGCCTGGACGCCCGAGGCGACACCTGTCTCAAAGAGACGGCGTAGGCCTTTGTGCCGGAACGACTTGATTATGGCGCCAGCGTACCATGTTGCGCATCACGCAACAAGAAGTCTGATGTTGGAGATAACCCGCCGCAGCGGAGGCGTGCTTGCGGAAGCGAGAAAGCCTGTACCCTGCGGTCGGGTTGATCGGCTTGTTAGCTCTCGGATCACTAGTTGTCTTGGGCATATTTACCGGCAAGTGAGAAGAAGATTTCAGCAGTGCCAAAGTTTGGCCTTCCTTTGCATTCAAACGTGGTGCCGGGGCCGGTTCTTTGTCTGGCGACAAACACACCATAGGAATTGGAGCTGTTGCTCTCGCCGCCTTCCCAACTGATAACCGTGTAGCTCCATCCATTGGTTTTGAAGCCAACTTCGGTGTCGAACCCATAGCGACGTCGGTAATAACCAACATCAAAGCCAGAATTGGTGAACAAAACTTTACTTTCTTTCCTGCTTTCCGGATATACGAGTTCAAGCCGACTTGGTTTTCCAAGCCGATGTAATGACCCAGCGGTTTCTGCACAGGTCAGGCCGCTAAAGCATATGCCTCAGCAGGGGTCTTCATGCCCAGCGCCTGGTGCGGGCGCCGGTGGTTGTAGAACTGGATCCAGTCGCCGACCACACGAGTTGCGTGCTGCTGGCTTTCAAAGCGGTGCCGGTGGACGCACTGCTCCTTCAGCGTGCGGATCACCCGCTCCATCATGCCGTTCTGCTGCGGGCAGTGCGGGGTGATGAACTCCTGCTGCAGCCCGTAGCTGCGCACCAGCCGCGTGTAGTGGCGGCTGGTGAACACCAGGCCGTTGTCCGACCGCAGCAGGAACGGCGCCGGTACCCGGCCCAACGTACCGAACCGGGTGATCAGGGCCTGCTCCAGGGCCGCTGCAGCGGTAGTGGCCTTGCCCGTGCGCGACAGGTGCCAGCCCAGCAGCTGGCGGGTGTAGCAGTCGATCACCAGCGCCAGGGTCAGCCAGCCATCCCGGCCGCCCCAGACGCGGCACAGGTCGGTCGCCCAGCGTTCGTTGGGTGCCTGTGCCACTGAAGGCACGGCTTCGATCCGCGGACGCATGCCCACGGTCCGCTTGAGAACCTGCCAGCCCATCAACTGGAACACGCGCTGCACGGTGTTCTTGTTCATATCCAACAGGCCCGCCACCGTCCGATAACCGAACGACGGCTCTTCTTCGATCAGCGCCTTGATCGGCTCGGCCAGTTCCGACTTCACCTTCGGTGCGGCCTTGGTCGGCTTGTAGTACACGGTCCGCCGGGGCAGTTCGAACCAGCGACACAGCTGGCTGACAGACACCTCGAACCCATCCTGCTTCAGTCCCTGCCGGACGGACGCAATCAGCTCTCGTCCTTGCCCAACAGGGACGCCAATTTTTTTCGCGCGCGCAACTCCAGCATCGCCTCGCCATAGGCTTCCTGCAGGTCCTTGAGCTGGCGCTCGTACTGCTCGCGGACATCCTCGGGCTTGGCCCGTAGGGCGTTCTCCATACCGCGCTTGCCGTCATCGACCCAGCTCTCGATCTCCGAGGGCGGCAGGTCAAACTGCCGGCTGGCCTCC
>NZ_VLKP01000017.1 GCF_007830115.1 Aerolutibacter ruishenii
CTTGCTGCGCGAGTTGCTGGCCAGTGCCGGGTTTGCCGATGCTGGGCTCCACAGCAGCCACTCGCTGCGCCGCGGGTTTGCCAGCTGGGCCAACGACCAAGGCTGGGATATGAAGGCGCTGATGGAGTACGTGGGCTGGCGCGATGTGCAGTCGGCCATGCGTTACCTGGACGGGCGTGACCCGTTCGCCCGGGATCGCATTGAAGCGAGCCTGCCCAGCCCAGCCGCGCCAGCTCCGACGATGGCGCTGCCGGCGCCCGAGGGCAAATCTGCCCTGCAGCTGCGCCTACGCATGATGCTGACCCCGTTTGCCCGCGCCGGCCGTGGCGCGGCCAAGGCCCGGGGGCGAATCGAAGAGATCTGCTTGGCTCCGTTCCAAGCTGTGCGGCTGAACACCGCCAGCAGCGAGTACCGGTTGACTGCTCCCACCGATCCCGACCGGGATCTGGATGAAATTTTGGCTACGTTGCTCGATGACATGCACCGCATGGCCGATACGCACCAGTGTTTCCTGGAAGCGTCTCTCAGTACAGACGACGGCCGCCACTGGGATTGACCCCCCTCATAACCTCCGGATCCAATGGCTACCCTTCACGAGACCGCCTACCCGCGACTGAAGCCTGATCCCACCGCCAAGGAACTGGAGGAGATCTATACCCCGACCGCCGCTGAGATTGCATTTGCAAAACAGCTGACCACCCAGCCGGGTCCGCAATTGGCGGTACTGATTCATCTCAAGCTCTTCCAGCGTTTGGGCTACTTCACACTGTTGGCCGACGTACCCGAGCGGATCCGGCAGCACATCGCCAAGGCCGCCCGACTCGGGCGCGTATTGGATACCGACCAGCTCGAACGCTACGACGCCTCCGGCAGCAAGCGCCGGCACATGCCGCAGCTTCGGCAGTTCATCGGTGTACGTCCCCTGGATAAATCAGGCTTGGCCTGGCTGGACACGGTGGCCACCGGAGCAGCCCAGACCAAGCACACCATCCCGGACATCGTGAACGTCCTGCTCGAAGAGCTGGTGCACCATCGCTACGAACTGCCCGGTTTCCGCACCCTGGAACTGGCCGCCATCGGCGCGCGTGAGCGGGTCAATCTGGGCTACTACCGCAGCATCAGCCACGCGCTGACGCCTACCACGCGCACGCTCATTGACGACTTGCTGCGCGCACCGGAAAACTCCAGGTTCACCGGCTGGCAATCGCTCAAGCGCGAGCCTGGTCGGCCCACCAACAAGGAAGTCCGGTTCTATCTGCAGCACATCCGCATGCTGCAGCAGTTGGCTGAGCAGCTGCCTCCGATCGATGTGCCGGTCCCTAAGCTTAAGCAATTCCGTGCAATGGCCCGGGCCTATGACGCCAGCGAGCTGGCCGAATTGGCTCCGGACAAGCGCTATGCGCTGGCCACCATCTTCATTCGCGCCCAGCATGCCAAAACGCTGGATGATGCAGCCGAGTTGTTCATTAAACAGGTGCGCGGGCTGGAGAACACGGCCCAGCAGAAGCTGCTGGCCTACCAGCTCGAACATGCCAAGCGGGCCGACTTCCTCATCGGCCAGCTCAAGGAAATCCTGCAGGCCTATCAGCTCGACGGCAGCGATAGTCAGCGCGTGGATGCCATCGACAACAGCCTGGAAGCGGAAGTGTCGACCCTGCTGGCCGAATGCGAAGAACATATGGCCTACGCGGGGAAGAACTACCTGCCTTTCATGTTGCAGCCCTATGGCGCGGTCAGGCCACTGCTGTTCAACGGGCTGGAGCTGATGAATTTGCGGGCAACCAGCCACGATGCCGGCATGGAGCCATTGATCGCAGCGGTGCTGTCGCTGCGCAACCAACGCCGTGAGCTGATCGAAGTCGCATCCCTCGGCCTGGATCCGGAAAAGGACTTCGATTGGATGTCCAAGCTCTGGCGTCAGCACGTGTTTGGCAAACGGGCCAGCGCGGCAGGCGCCGGCTGGATGCACCGCAAGTACTTCGAGCTGGCGGTACTGGTGCAGGTCAAGGACGAACTGAAGTCCGGCGATCTCTTCATTCCCAGCAGCGAACGGTTTGATGACTACCGCGAGCAGCTGGTCGATGAAGCCACCTTGGCCCAAGAGCTGGAAGCCTATGGCCAGGTGTCAGGCCTGCCCACCGACGCCGAGTCGTTCGTGGCAGGGTTGCGCGCACAATTGACCTCCCTGGCCGACGAGGTCGACGCGCGTTTCCCGGAGAACGTGCATGCGGACATCCTGGAGGGGCGCCTGGTGCTGCGGAAGGGGCAACGCGCCGAAGTCTCCAGCGCGATTACCACGGTGGATCGCCTCATCGCCGAACGGCTCCCAGAGTCCAGCATCGTCGATGTGCTGATCGACGCCAGCCAATGGCTGGATCTGCACCGCTTCTTCCGTCCGATCGCCGGCACCGAGAGCCAGGTTGAAGATCTGCCCCGGCGGGTGATCACCACGCTGTTTTGCTATGGCTGCAACTTGGGTCCGACGCAGACGGCGCGGTCGATCAAGGGCTTCAGCCGTCGCCAGGTCGCTTGGCTCAACCTCAAATACGTGACCGAGGATGTCCTTGAGAAGGCCATCGTGGAGGTCGTTAATACCTACAACAAATTTGACCTGCCGGGCTATTGGGGCAGCGGCAAGAGCGCGTCAGCAGATGGCACCAAGTGGAGCGTCTACGAAGACAACCTGCTGTCGGAGTACCACATCCGCTACGGCGGCTATGGCGGCATCGGCTACTACCACGTGTCCGACAAATACGTGGCTCTGTTCAGCCACTTCATTCCCTGTGGCGTGCACGAGGGCATCTACATCTTGGACGGCCTGTTGGCCAACACTTCCGACATCCAGCCTGAGATCGTCCATGGTGACACGCAGGCGCAAAGCTATCCGGTCTTCGGCCTGGCCCACATGCTGGGCATCCAGCTGATGCCCAGGATCCGAAACATCAAAGATCTGACGTTCTTCCGGCCTGAACCGGGAAGGGCCTACAAGAACATCCAGGCCCTGTTTGGGGACAGCATCGACTGGCAACTGATCGCCACCCATCTCCACGACATGCTGCGGGTGGTGATCTCCATCCGATTGGGCAAGATCACCGCGTCCTCGATCCTGCGCCGATTGGGCACCTACAGCCGAAAGAACAAACTGTACTTTGCCTTCCGGGAGCTGGGCAAGGCCGTCAGAACGCTGTTCTTGCTGCGCTACATTGATGACCACGAGATCCGCAAAACGATCAATGCCGCGACCAACAAGAGCGAGGAATACAACGGTTTCGTGAAGTGGGTGTTCTTTGGCAGCCAAGGGATCATTGCCGAGAACGTCCAACACGAGCAGCGCAAGATCATCAAGTACAGTCAGCTGGTGGCCAACATGATCATCCTCCACAACGTGGAAGGCATGAGCCGGACCTTGGCCGAAATGCAGAAGGAGGGGATTGAACTGACGCCCGAGATTCTGGCCGGCCTGTCGCCTTACCGAACCAGCCACATCAATCGCTTCGGCGATTACCACTTGGATCTTGAAAGGGAAGTGGCGCCGCTGAGCTATGCCGCCAAAGTCCTTGAACAGGCCCCATAGACGGGGAGATCCGCTATCGGAATAAGGCAATTATCATTGCGCTTCAATCGTTTAGGTGGCTTTTGGCCCAGTACGTAACGATTCCCTGCCGACCCTCGATTTCGCGCACTTCGCACATGCTGGGTCTGCAACGTGGCGACAGGACGTTAGCCTCTCATTCCAGCCGACCGATTCCAACGGGGACGGAATCGTAAGCAAATCAATAGGATAGAGTGCCGTGGCCGACCATTCCTTGACCCATCGTGGGGGGCAGCCGAGATACGTGTAAAAACCGATCACAAAGGCCGAAAAGTCCTTTGTGATCGATAACTTACAAAGTTTTCGTTCGTCGTTTAAGCGTCCAGCTCGAGCTCCCCGTCGATCGGATCCGGGGCTTCCTCGAAGTTCAGCCAGTAGTCCCCAAAGCGCTTGATGTGTTGGGTGGGGTAGGGGCTCAGGCACGCCACTTGGGCCACCGTGATCTTCCACCCGCCCTTACGAAGCGCGCGGATGATCCGCGTCTGGTGGACCGAGTTCCACAAGATCACCGCATTTGCCACCACATGGGTGTACTTGACCGCTTTTTCCTGTTCGATCGGGTCATTCTGGGTGATGACCTCGCCACCAAAGCGCAGGTGCTTGCTGAACCCATTGAAGGACTCGGCCTTGTTGCAGGATGCGGTGACCTCAACGCGGAGCGGCCCGTCCTGGATGTAGCGCAGTAGATACAGGGTCCGCACCGCGGTGCCGAGCGCCTTGAACGCGTGGTAGAGCCTGTTCTTCCGGCTGTAATTGCCCAGCTTGCGCAGAAGCGTCGACGGGGCGATGCGGCCGGCGCGGATGGACACGACCACCTGCAGCAGGTCCTTGAAGTGCCGCTCCACAAGCTCCCAGTCGACGGACTCCCGGAACAGGGGCTCGATGTGGTCGTAGCGGGTGCCGGGGTCGGGTCGGAAAAACCGGTAGTCCTTCCAGTTGCGAATCCGCGGCATGAGCTGGATGCCCAGCAGGTAGGCGAGGGCGAAGATCGGCAGGGACTGTCCCTGGGTGTCGGCGTGGAGCCGATCGGGCTGCAGATCGCTCGAGTTCTTGTAGTGCATGTCCAAGATATGCACGCCTTCCCAGACCCCGCAGCCCAGAAACTGGGTGAAGAGGGCAACGTAGGTGTCGGATACGTGGTGGTAGGCGATGCCGCCCACGCCGCCGTAGCGCACGTGATACGAGGCCAGCGCGTTGTCCTCGTACAGGTCGTGCTGCGTGCCGTCAGCGGCGGCGCTGGAGCCGTCACCCCAGAACCGGGGCAGGTGCATGGCGGCAAACGCGTTGACCACGTCGCGCGAGGCGGCCTCGAGCTTCGTGGCATCGATATGACGGCGATTGACGAAACCGATCTGATGGGACGACACCGCGCCGCGCATGTGCCGTGCGGTCTGGGCGGGGCCGAGATTGCAGCCGTAGGCGAACAGGGTGACGACATATCGGCTCGCCGCACTCTCAAGCTTGGGCTCCGAACCCGAGATCGGTCCGAACTGCCGGGTGTAGTCGGTCCAGCAGTGCACGTCCCAGAGGATGTCTACGATGCCCCGCACCGGCATGCGTTCGGAGATCGCCGCGGCCAAGGCCTCGGTACCCGGAGGAATGGGGCGCGCGGCGTGCCGCTTCAGGTGGGGCTCCCCGTTCGGGTCGATCACGAGCGCGGCGTTTTGAAGGTAGTCCGCGTCGGTCGTCAGGGCCTGCACGCGAAGCCGCTCCCGCAGTTCAGCCACGAATCCGGTGGCGTCCGCGGGCAAACCCAGCTCGTCGCAGTGCGCTTTTGCCGGGGTTTCGCAGTCGTCCCAGGGCACGAGCATGGCCCGGTAGTCACCGTGCGCGATCGCGCCGACGATCGCGATGTCGCCCGAACGCAACTCGTTGGCGAGCGAGGAGAAGACGCAGGCCTGGAAGAAGTCGAAGCGATACCGCTCGGCGCTCTCGGCGCGTTCGATGATCAGCTCGCGCCAGGCGTGGATGGCGAACCCGAGGTCGACCGATTCCGTGAGGTACGCACTGCGGCCATGGCGACGCAGCACGACCATCGCATCGATCAGCGTGGTGTCTTCCGTCGTCGAGACAAACTCGAGGGTGCGCAGCATGCGCATAAAGAGCGAGCGGAAGCCCTCGAGCGGCTTGAGGATGTAGCGCAGATGCTGGTCACCGTGGAACTGCATCAGCGCTTCGCAGTCGCGCAGCAGCGGCTGGATGCCCCCGCGATCCTCGATCAGGTGGCGGATCGCGCGACCGGCATCGGCGTCGGCCGGATGCTCGGCCAACAGGCGAATCACGTCGGCGATCGTCGCCACCATGGCGTCGGTGCGTTCGCGAAAAGCCAGCCGGTCGAGCTCGAGCGCGTCCTTGGCCGCGCGGTGGATCTTGGCCATCCGACGGATGAACATCTCCGCGATCTCATCGCGCGTGGTGGCGCGGGCGTGTGCGAGCAGGCATGCCAGCAGGGCGCGCCGCTTCACCGGCCCGTAGTCGCGCAGCTCGCTGGCATCCATCGCGGCCGCCTCGGCGGCGAAGTGCCGCCGCTTCACATGCGGGACCTCGTCCAGCACGCCCTCGACCCGCACGAGGCCGTCCAGAAAGTCCAAATGGTCCAGCAGGGCGCGCAGGTTGGTCGCCGAGTCCTTGCGGGCCCGCTTCTTGAGCTGGAACAGCAGGCTCTTGCCGCCACCGGGCACATCGAGCAGCGCGTCGAGCTGCGCCTTGTCGGCTTCGCTCAGGCGCGCGTCGATCCCGGCAAAGACCCGGGTGTTGATCGTGGTCCGGACGCGGCGGCAAAGGCGATCGAGCGTGGAGAACGCCGGCAGTTCGAAGCGCTCGCGGCCCAGTACCGCAAGGCTCGCATTAATGATGTCCGCGGGGTGGTCCTGGACCGCCGCCGCTTCGGCCATAGCCTCGGCGGCCGCATGCAGGGCGTCGCGCCCGAAGCGGCGCGCCTTGCAGCGCTTGAGGATGTCCTTCTGGTAGCGACGATAGGTCGCTTCCCCCAGCGGCGAGGGCACGACGTTGCGCCGGAGCTTGAGGCAGGTGCGCAGATGGACGACGACATAGGGGGGGACGTCCGCGACCGCGGGCAGGTAGCCCAAGCGCTGGAACGACTTGAACAGCATCGCGTAGGCGAGCCGATGCGGGGCACTCTTGCTGAATTTGCGGTTGAACAGCTCGATCTCGTCGTCGGTCGGCGTGTACGCCGTCGCGAGTTCCCGATCGAGGGCTTTCTTGCGAAAGCGGGGATAGGCGGTGCGGTCGATGGACGTCATGCGTCCCCCGCGGGCACGACGGGGGGTGCCGGCGTAAGCCGGGGCAGGTGACAGGCAGGCATGGGACTCCTCAGGCAACAGTCGCCCGAGCCGGCTCGCAGAGCGGCTTGACGGGCAGGGAGGAAATGCGCGAGGCTTGCCAGCGAGTCGTTATCGAAGCAACCGCTGTTCAAGCACTCTCAAGGGGTTCCGCGTTAGCGCGCGGGCCCCTTGTGCGTTTCCGGGGGCACGAAAATGCGGGGCGGTCGGCTAGCGCATGGCATCGCCTCCTTGCGGGCCGGCAGGTTCTGCCTCGGCATTCGTCGCCGGCTCGCTCGCCGCCGGTTCCGCGGCGCCCCGCGACGCCAGCCACCGAGCGAGCTCGAACGTGCGTGCAAAGCGCCCGCGACGCCCGGTGAGGGTGAACGTCTCGATCGGCATACGTTCGCGCTGCACGGCGACCTGGAACGCGCGCGCCGTCCGGTAGCCCAGTCCGCGGGCCAGCGCGGTACCCCCGATCAGCTCGCCATGCTCGCTTAAAAGACGCCGCTCGAGGTCGGCAGCGTCACGGTCGTTCAACGGCATCATTTCGGCTCAGCAGGCGCAGATTCGCTGCTGGATACCGCATTGCGCGACGGCAATCCATGCCAGAATTGGGAGGAAAAGACGTACACGTCGGACCATGCCTGAATCGATAGCGTCAGAGCCCGAAAACGACGCCGTGCTTCGCGGGCGCGGCGAGGAAGACGTCGTACATCGCGCCCAAAGCGAGGTCTGGCTGGCCTGCGTGCGCTCGATGGCGCGGACCCCGAAAACGCTCGCGGCCATGGGCACGGCATTCCTTGGGGACGCGCCCGATGCCAAGCGCGTGTTCGCCCGCATCGCGCACGATGCCTCCGACCCGGGGCGCAAGCGGGGCTCGTTGGGTGACCGGAGCGTGGTGGAGCTCGTCGCGCAGGTGCGCGGTTACCGGGACACGCAGGACGTCTACGGGAGCACGCTGTGGAAGCTCCTCGGCCGCGACCCGTTGCCGATCGATACGCTCGAGATCTATATGGGGGATATCAGCAAGCGGCTACTGTGGCGTCAGTGGAGTCCCCCGCCCGCGACCGAGGCGAGAGAGGTGTTCGACTTCCTGTCGCCGCCCCCGCGGCCGATGGAGGCGGCCGCGTTCCGCCGCTGGGCGCTCCGCCTGGCGCGTACGCCCACGATCGATGCGCTGACGCTGCTGTGCCTGTTGTATGAGCGCAGTCTGCGCGAGGACGCGATCGACGCCGCGCGGTTGCTACACGGCGCGATCCTGAAGGCGGCGCGTCGCTTCTGCGACCGCCCAGGGTTCGCGAGTCGCACGGTTGCGCTCTTCGTGTTCCTGATTCGTCGCCGCGTGTTGAGCGGCCGACGAATGCTCGATCACCCGTATTCGACGGTGTATGCGGCGGAGGACATGCTGGCGGAATGGCATTGCGTCGTCGAAGGCGATGACGAGCGCGCGTGGCTCGATCACGAGACGTGGCGCTTGGCCTGCGCGCTCGATAACACGTGGAGCCGGAAGTCCGTCCCGCCGGCTCCGGACACGATCGGGAGCACGATTGGAGCAGGCGAGCGGCGGTTGTTCGAGGAATTCGCGCAAATGCCCACGGCGCGGCGGCTGGCCAAGCGCTTTCCCAGCGCCTGACATCCTGGCGCCCCGTATGGCGGCCCAACGTCGGCTAAGGCGCCCGTGCGGTGTAGAAGTCGCCGTCCGCGTCCTCGGCAAGCCCGCGTAGCACGTCCTCGTCCAGCGCGCGGAGCGCCGGCAGCGAGCCCGCTCCCGTCACGTCCGTGGCGTAGAGCTCAATGCCCTCACCGCGGTCGTGCAGCGAGCGGCTGCCGGGCAGCCAGGAGCCGTGGAAGGCCTCGCAGTCGAGGCCCGCGTCGCGCGCAGCCGCGCCGCACGCGTCCTCTGCGCGTTGCGCTTCGAACACGCCGAGGACTCGCCAATGAGAGGGCTCTTGCACCAGCCATCGACGGGAGCGGATCGTGCTCATCGGTCCGTGTCCGACAGGCCGTCGAAGTCGGACGGCGGAAGCGGGAGCGCATTTTGCAGGTCGCGGGCGAGTCGCTCGACCGTCAGCGCCAGTGCGGCGACATCGGCAGGCGCGAGCTCGATCGGCTCGCCCTCACGCGTCCGGCTGTTGCGGTGGACGATGTCATGACGCACGAGGAGCGGCCGTTCGAGCGCGTCGAAGGACGGCACCTCGACCCCGAAGCCCGCCTTGTAGAGGCGGGCCACGTCATGCCAGCGGTGCCAGACAAAGCCCTGCAGGTAGCCGCGTACTTCCTGGCGCAGGCCCGCAACGCGCTTGAAGACGTCCCCGAGCTTGACCGTGCGCCCCTTGAACTCGTCGAAGCCGGTCACGAGCCGGTGCAGAACGCGCTCGTCGGCGTCGATCCAGTACGCCAGCGTTTCCCACAGATAGCTCTCCAGCGCCGTGATTACCGCGCTGTAGGCCCAATGCACGACTAGGCGCTCGGCCTGCACATCGCCGCGCAGCCCCATCACGCGTTGCGCGTCCGCCAGGCGCCGCAGGAGGTGCTCGAATGGGGCATCGGCCGCATCGACCTCGACGTCGAACGCCTCGTCATAGGCGCGCATGGGCGCCCATTCGTGGCCGACTTCGGCGTGCAGATGCTCCACCGCCTCGTCGATCAGCATGTCGTCGAGCACGCCGCCGAAGCGATCAGGCAGTTCGTCCGCCGGATCGAACGGGCCCCCGTGGATGAACTGGTACCCGCCCTCGCGGCCGTTGTAGGGCGTCTCCTCCGCAGGATCGCAAAAGCGCGCCCTGAACCATTCGATCATCGCGACGCGCTGCAGGCCGCGGGGAAGGGCCGCCAGCCGGCCGTCGTCGAACTCGAGCGGCTTGCCCGGTGGATGGGTGAAGACCACGATCGGCGCATCCGCGAGCGAGTACTCAAATTCGCTGTCGTTCGATTCGTCCATCGCGTGCGTGCCGGGCCAAGGATTCGAGTCTAGGCCTTCATCGCGCGGCGCATCAGTACCGGCGAATCACACCCAGCACCACACCTTCGATGCCGAACTCCCGCCCGGCGGCCACCTCGACCGGCGGATAGGCCGGGTTCTCGGCGATGAGCTCGATGCGCGGGCCGCGGCGCCGCAGCCGCTTCACCGTGATCTCGTCGTCGAGCCGGGCGACCACGATCTCGCCCGATTCGGCACTGGCGCGAAGCTCGACTGCGATGAGGTCGCGATCGAAGATCCCCGCGCCAATCATGCTGTCGCCTTCCACGCGCAACAGCACGTCGGGTAGCTTTCGAAAGAGCCCGTCGGCCACGGACACGACCTCGCTGGCATCCTCGACGGCGAGCACGGGACGGCCGGCGGCGACCCGGCTAATCAAGGGGATCGGGTGCACCGAAACGGCCGCCGACGCACGCCTCGCCGGTGCAAGTCCTCGCGAACCCGGCAAGCGGCGAAGGGCGCCGTGGCGCTCGAGTGCTACCACGTGCTGCTGCGCGGTCGGGCGGGTGATCCCGAAGGCGTGCGCGATGTCCGCGCGGGTCGGGGGGCGGCCACTGGCCGCCGTAGCCTCCACGAACGCCAGCACCTCGCGCTGCCGCGCGGTCAGCGCGGCCATGGGCGGGGGTGCGGGCACGCGAGGCGGATGAGATACCATACAGGTGTAAGGTATCATCGTCGGCACAATAGCCGGCAGTTCCGCCAAGGACAGACTCGGGGTCGACATGGCGACGCAATCGAAGATCGAATGGACCGATCGCACCTGGAACCCCACGGTCGGGTGCACGAAAATCAGCCCGGGCTGCAAGAACTGCTACGCCCTCGGGATGGCCGAACGCCTCAAGGCCATGGGCATCGACGCATACCGCTCAGGTTTCAAGCTGCGCATCCTGGAGGAGCGACTGGCTGAGCCGCTGGAGCGGCGCAAGCCGACGATCTATTTCGTCAACTCGATGAGCGATCTGTTCCACGAGAAGATCCCGGACGAGTACCTGGATCGGGTCTTCGACGTCATCGCCCGCACGCCGCAGCACCAGTACCAGATCCTCACCAAGCGTGCTGAGCGCATGGCGCGTTTTTTTGAAGGTCGAACCGCGCCGCCCAACGCCTGGCTCGGCGTGTCGGTCGAGAACCGCAAGCACGGCGTACCACGCATCGACTTCCTGCGCCGCGTGCCGGCCAGCATCCGCTTTCTCTCGTGCGAGCCGCTTCTCGAAGACCTGGGCGACATCGACCTGACCAACATCCACTGGGTTATCGTCGGCGGCGAGTCCGGACCCAAGGCGCGGCCGATGGATGCGGCCTGGGCCTCCCGGATCCGGCTGCAGTGCGAGGAGCAGGGCGCCGCGTTCTTCTTCAAGCAGTGGGGCGGCTGGGGTGCCGACGGCAAGAAGCGCTCCAAGGCCGCCAACGGGCGGCTGCTCGAGGGGCGCACGTGGGACCAGATGCCCGCCGGGTTTAGTCTGACCGCCTGAGCCGCTCGAACCGGAGACCGCTGTGGCAGGACGCTACGACTGGACATCCGGCACGCCGCCCCGGCTCGACGAGCACAGCGCCGCCAAGCATCGGGTGATGCGGCGCTATGTCGAGAACTACATCCAGATCCTCTGCCAGGATCCGCACCGCGACCGGATGCGGCTCGTCGTCGTCGACGGCTTTTGCGGCGGCGGCGTCTACCAGGACGAGGCGGGCATCCTCCAGCCAGGCTCGCCCCTGATCCTGCGCGAAGCGCTGCAATGCGGAAGGGCCCGGCTGCACACACGCCGCGCCGAGATGGGAATGCGCCGGCCCTTCGATTTCGAGGCCACGCTGATCCTCAACGATATCGATCCGGACGCAATCGCCATGCTGCACGAGCAGCTGCGAAGCGCGCCGGACCGAGGCTGGACGCCGGACACGCAGGTTTTCACACTGCCTTTCGAGCAGCTCGCGCGGCAGCTCATCGAGCAGTACCGCGGCCGGCGCGGCAGTCCGCGCATCCTGTTCGTGCTCGACCAGTACGGTCTGAGCGACGCGAGCCTTCCGGTGATGCGCGAGCTCTTCGCCGCCTTCCCCAAGGCCGAGATCGTCCTGACGTTCGCGATCGACACGCTCGTGAACTTCGCGTCGGACAACATGCTCGAGCGCTACGAGAAGATGCTCGCCAAGATGGGCTTTGACGACATCGTCAGTGCCAAGCGCCTGGCCCGGCTCAAGGCCGAGGACGATGGCGCCAAACACCTGATCCAGACGGTCATCCTGCGTGAGGTCTTTCCCCAGACCGGTGCGGCGTTCGCGACCCCGTTCTTCATCATTCCCAAGCAAAGTCGCCGCGGGTACTGGCTCGTGCACCTGGCCAACAACGTGCGGGCGAATGACGAAATGAAGTCCCTGCATTGGCAGGAGCGCAACCACTTCATGCATTTCGGTGCAGAGGGTCTGAACATCCTCGCGTTTGATCCTCTCCGGCTCGAATCGGCGCAGACCACGTTCGACTTTGGCGACTTCGCCCGCGACCGCACGCGTCGCGCACTGCAGGAGGATCTGCTGCGACGCGTGCATGACGCGCACGGGCAGGGCATTAGCGTCGGGGCGCTCCTGAGGAGCGTGGCCAATGAGACCCCCGCGACGGGCACCATGGTTCGTGAAGTGCTGTTCGGTCTCGACCGCGATCGTGAGCTCGACGTACGCTCGAGAACCGGGCGAAGCCGTAAGAACGTCGAACGCCTGCATCTGGACGACGAAGTCCACCCGCGTCGCCAGTTCATCCTTCTCTAGTCGAGGCCCATGTCCGGACCGAAAACGACCGTGTGGCCCCTGGAGCCGCACACCCGCGCCAAGCACCTGATCCTGCAGCGCTACCTGCAGGCGTGGCTGCCGATCATCTCGAGCAATCGCAGCCGCGTGGTGTTCATCGATGGCTTCGCCGGGCCCGGGGTCTATGAGGACGGCGAAGCCGGCTCGCCGGTGATCGCAATGCGTGCCCTGATCGATCACGCCCACCAGGCGGCGATCAACTCGGCGGTGCACTTCGTCTTTATCGAGGCCGACGGCCGTCGGGCCGCGCGCCTGCAAGAGGTGGTGAGCGATCTTGTCCCCGCCCTGCCGAAAGGCGCCACTGCGAACGTGCTGCAGGGCGCCTACGCCGATCTGCTCGCCCACGCGCTCGACGAGATCGAAGCCAATGGCAAACAGCTGGCGCCCTCCTTGGTGTTCATCGACCCGTTCGGCGTCTCAGGGCTGCCCATGGCGCTGGTTCGCCGCATCCTCGCGACGCCCAGCTGCGAAGTCCTCATCAACGTGATGACAGGCTTTATCCATCGCTTCGTGGGCTCGTCGGAATTCGAGCCCCATCTGGACGCGATCTATGGCACCGACGCCTGGCGAGCGGCTCGCGCGCTCACTGGCCCGGCGCGGCTGGAGCACCTGCGCCGGCTCTACCTTGAGGAGCTCACGCGCCCCGGCGTGACCGGCGCGGCACGCTATGTCCGGCTGTTTTCGATGCTCAATGGCGCGAACCAGCCGATCTACGACCTGGTGTTCGCGACGAACCATCCGCGCGGGATCGACCGAATGAAGGATGCGATGTGGAAGGTCGACGCCGCCGGCGGCGAGCGCTTCTCCGACGCGACCGATCCCGGGCAATCGACATTGCTCGACGCGGGCGCAAGCCACGATGCGGGCTTGATCGGCATGCTCCGCTCGACCCTGGCCGGACGCAGCCTCACCTGGGATGAGGTCGAAGAGCACATCCGGCATACCCCGTTCCGCGCATTACGACGGCCCTTGCTTCGCGCCGCGAAAGAACCGGCGTCCGGGATCCGCATCGAGTCGCGCACGCGCGGCATCACGCCCGACGCGCTGATCCACTTCTCCGAATAAGCGCGCCGCAGAGGCTACATCCCAAGGTCCCGGGAGCGGTCACGTTCGATCTGCCGGTCCATGCCTCGATCCTGACTTGGCGCCGGCTCGCGCTCCAGGCCGAGCAGCGAGTCGAGCGAAGTGGCGGTCACCGCCACCAATCCGTCGGCCCCGTGCGCCACCCCCAGCCACGTCTCGTCCGCCCACCGACCGCCCGCGCCGATCTGCTCGCTGCGCAGCGCGCGCAGGCGGCCCAGATACTCGAGCATGGCGGCAGGAGCGAGCCCGATCGGCTTATCCGGAGCTGGATTGGCGAGGTGGACGGCCAGCTTGCGAGCGGAGGTGCGATCGAGATTGACCGGGTTGGTAAGGCCGAGCACGTCGAGGTACGTGCACAGGCGGATGTCAACTACCTCGGTCGCAACGCGTCCATACAGCACGACGTGCCCGCACAGGCATGCGTTGTAGAAGGCGGCTTCTTTGGCGAGCGCGGCTCGCAATGCGGTTCGATCCTTCGCCCGTTCTTCTGCCAGGGCAGCGGCCGAGCGCTTGAATTCGATGACCAGGCAGCGCTCGCGCCCAACAACGAGGTCGTTGAAGGTCGCGTCCAGCGGCGTCTGCTGGAACAGGTTCACCATCATCGGAGCCGGCTGGGAGCCCGAGGCTCCGCTGCGGGCGCGATGGAACGCGTCGGCGTAGCCGAGTGCGTACAGGAACGACCCGATCAGCTGATTTTCGTAGGGAAGCATGGCCTTCACCCTACGCCGCGAGGTGCGCACGGCCGACGCGACGCAGGCGGTCGGCTCGGCAGCTTCTGCTGGGTCGGCACTCGGGCAGGCCCTCATCTCTGGCGGCCGCGCCGGCTACCACCATGGTGCCATTCGCTCCATCCATGCCTAGGCTCCTCGGTACCGGATCGCACGTTCCGACATGGCCATGGTACGGCGGAGCGACAGGTCTGCGCCGAGCGCGGGAGTTCGCAGGCGTCTCAGCCGTGCGCATGCCCGGTCGGGGTCGGGAACGCAGCTTTCAAGCCGCGGCGCGAAAATGTCTGCGCGGCGATCGCCCACGGATCCCCACGCTGGGCGCGGTACGCGAGTGAGGCCATGTCGCGCAGCAGCCAGAACGGGAGGCGACCAGGGACGGTCGCGGCGTCGCGACGCGCGCGGCACCGAGCAGCGAAGACCGCAACGCGCGCTGCAATGGCTGGGTTCGAGATCGTCGCACCAGGGGCGACCCGGACGCGCTCGCGGTAGGCCAGCACGGGCGGAAGCGCTAAATCGCCCGCCCAGGCAACGGCCGGAAGGGCGGGTGCGGGGTAGGGCGACTCGTAGGGGAGATACATCGGGCCTGGATCGATGTGCAGGCCGCTTGCGCCCACCCAGTAGTGCGAAGGCTCGCCAATGCCCGTCGTCCCGAACCCCTGCAGGCTGAGTTGGCGCCCGTCGGTCGATACCACCGCACACAGGAAGTCTCCGCCAACGACGCTCGCTTTGATCCCGGCATCCTCTAGCAGCGACGCGATGCCGAAGGCCGCGTACATGCACCGCTTGTGGAAGTCCGATGGAAATACCGCACGCAGTTCGGCGTCCGTGACGAGCAACGAGTGCGTGATGGGATCAGTCTTCGCCACGTGGACTCCAGTACGTGCGGGAATGAACGCGCCTCGCGCGCCTTGGCATACCGGGCGTCGCCGCATCCAGGAACGCGCGCAGGCTTGGATGAACTGTCAGGGTGCAAGCCGGCGCTGCGTGAGCCAGTCCGTCCCACAAGGCGCTTGGCAACGTGCACGGTGGCAGGCTACATGGAGTGCGCCAAGGCCCTGGACAGATTTGCTACGGCTCGTCCGCGCTGAAGCTGGGCATCGGCGCTTCGTGCGCCACGCCCGGCACTGCGCCGGCAGCGGTCGCTCGGTCGACACACATCCGGATCAACGCCTCGTCCGCCCCGGTGGCAATCGCGTAGCCATGGATCCCAATGTCGGCGACCAGGCTTTCGCCCAGGTGCGCAAGTTCGACGGTCGCAACGCCGATCTGCCTGAGTGCGCTGTGCTTGGACAGGGCCAAGGGTGATTGAAAAAGGGACGGCACGACGACCAACGCGTCGTCCGCCCTCCGGTACACGCGCAGCTCCACGGGTCGCGGTCACAGCAGGTTGGGTGTTGGGCGCGAACGGTACAGCGGCCGGCATGGGGCCGTCTGTGCGCGTACCACGCCCGGGTCGACGCGCCCGGACGCGGGCATGCTTCCGCATTTGCCGCAGCTCCTACCCGCCACTCCGAGCGCTCGGAACGCGTTGGTCCCCCGGCAGTGGGTGATATCCCATCAGGACGGTGAGGGTGCGGAGTTCAAGGAAGAAACACGGGCCGCTGAGCACGACCCTTGGGCTCTGACTGACGTTCTCGCCAGCCCCCCAAAGCACCCCATGCTTGTGCGCGTTCGGCGCGGGTTCCGTCAGTGAGGCGGTGTCATCCGGCCCTCGGCAGGGCGTAGTTGGGCTACCTCGACCGCGCCAACGCCGGCGTCTCGACCAGCCGAGTGAGCTATCGGCCGCGACCGGTCCGCGCCACGTCTACATGATCGACTGCCGCCGTGCGTCCAGGTATCCAGCGAGTTCCTTCAGGGCCCTCGGCACGGTGTCCATGGTGCTCATCTGTCCTCACTTGCCAGGAGCCGCTTTCATGCCGTTCGGGTGTGATGAAAGTAAGCGCCTTCCGGCGGCGCGGCCGTGAGCCCTACGTCGCGCGGCGGCCCCGGTTGGCCCGACAGGGCTCCCCTCTCGGCCACGGGCACAAACTTTGCAAGACCGATACCGCTCCCACTGCGGCGACCGACTTCCTCCATGGCCGAGCTCATCGATCCACCCCACCCGATACCAGCGGACGAGGCCGGGCGCCAGCGGGCACTCGACGCCCTCCAGGTTGTCGACACCGAGCGGGAAGGAAGCGCGTGACCTCCGGTCGGCCATGCGCGACGTGCAGGCGACGATCCGCACCATGGGCCTTCCGATGGATACACGGTTCGCTACGGCGGCCTCTACCAGGAACAGCAGCAGTCGTTCCGGGAGTTGATCATGGTATTCGGTGCTGCCCTCCTGCTCGTCGCGACGGTGCTCATGTTCGTCTACGAACGAGCATCGGTCGTCCTGGCGATCATTGCCACCGCGCTCCTCACGCTTCCGGGCATCTTCCTCGCCCTGTGGCTGACGAGGACCGAGCTCGACTTGTCATCGATGATGGGGCTCACCATGGTGATCGGCATCGTCACTGAAGTCGCAGTGTTCTTCTTCGCCGAAGTCGACACGCGCAGCGAAGTGACGCCCGGTGACTTGAGGCACGCGGCGCACATGCGGCTGCGGCCCATCCTGATGACATCGACGATCGCCATCCTCGCACTCAGCCCGCTAGCGCTGGGCCTGGGGACCGGCTCTGCGATGCAACGACCGCTGGCGATCACGATCATCGCGGGATTGGTAGTCGCCGTCCCGCTGGTGCTTCTGGTGATGCCGCTGCTGTTCCTGCGGTTTGACTCGTGGAAGCGGCCAACAAAGCTAACGCCGGCGGGAGATTCTGCTTAGAAGTCGCTACGGCAGCGACACCGAGACTCCTCCTCATAGGTCGACGCCGCGAGCGTGCAGTCCGGAGTCGACCCACTTCCGAAAAGCTGGGAATCAAAGAATGGCAGACAGTTACGGGCACCGGCCGCGAGGGCCAGCGCGTCTTCTCGCCGCGACCCGATGGTCGATGCAGGGGCTCCAGGCCGCATGGCTGCACGAGTCATCGTTCCGCTCCGAGGTGCTCGTGTTCGCGCTGCTCAGTCCCGTGGGCTGGATCATCGCGCCCGGGCCGGTGGAGCGGGTGCTGCTGATCGGCAGCCTGCTCGCCGTCCTCGCGCTCGAGTTGCTGAATTCGAGTATCGAAGCCGTCATCGAGCGTTATGGGCCGGAAATCCATCCGCTGGCGGGACGCGCGAAAGACATGGGATCGGCGGCGGTGTTCGTCGGCCTGATCGGCGGTGCGCTCACGTGGGCCAGCCTTGGCATCGTGCCGCTGGTGCACCGCCTGATGGCCGCATGACGTCGGCGCAGGTGCTGCCCCGCGTCGGTTCCATGCTGTCTCGCAGCACATGGCTACTCTGGCTCGTGTTTGCGGCCCTGTGTCTTGCTGCTGGCCTGGGCCTGCGAGACCCGTCGCCTCCCGATGAGCCGCGATTCGTGCTCGCCGCGCGTGACATGGTCGAGTCCGGGCAATGGCTGCTCCCGCATCGGGGACGCGAGCTGTACGCGGAAAAGCCACCGGTCTTCATGTGGCTTCAGGCGGGGGCTTACTCGCGCGTTGGCAATTGGCGAATCGCGTTCCTGCTGCCCTCGCTGCTGGCGGGGTTGCTCACGCTCGTGCTGACAGCCGATCTCGCGCGCCGCCTGGCATCCCGCAAAGTCGCGCTGTACGCCGCAGGCGCGCTGTGGGTCTGCCTGCAGTTCGGGCTCCAGGCAAAGCGCGGGCAGATCGACATGGTGCTCGTCGCCATGACGACGATGTCCCTCTGGGCACTCGTACGCTACCTGACCGCGCCGGACGGCGTGCGCTGGTTGGCACTGGCCGGGTTCGCCGCGGGCGTTGGCACGGTCACGAAGGGGGTCGGATTCCTGCCGCTTCTCATGCTCGTCCCGTGGGCCGTACATCGACGCGTGTCGCATGAAGTCGCACCTGCCACACCACGCTGGGCGTGGCTGGTTTTGCCCGTCGCCTTCCTGGCAGGCACCGCGGTGTGGCTTGCGCCGCTCTTGATCGAACTCGCCAGGACGGGCGACCCCGAGCTGGCGCGCTACACACGCGAGCTCCTGGTGCGCCAGACCGGAGAGCGCTATGCGAACGCTTGGCACCACGTGCAACCGGCCTGGTATTACCTGCAGGTCGTCGCGACGCTTTGGCTTCCTGGCGCGCTCCTCCTGCCGTGGCTGGTTGGTCCGTGGCTGCGGGCCCTGAAGATGCGCGACCAGGCGACCTGGCTGATGCTCGGGTGGTCAGCCCTTGTGCTCGTGTTCTTCAGCCTCAGCCCGGGTAAGCGGGAGGTCTACATCTTCCCGGCGCTGCCAGCGCTGTGTGTCGCCGCTGCGCCGTTCCTGCCCGGCCTGTTGCGCCGCCGACCTGTTCAGATGGTGCTCGCCGCGTACCTCGCGCTGCTTGGCGGCCTGCTTCTCGCCTTGGGCACCTCCGGCCTTGCTGGCTGGAGCGACTGGGCCGTCCGGCTGGCGAGTGATCGCGAGATTCCAGCGGGATTGTTGCGGTATTTCCTCGTCTGGCTCGCCGCCGTGGGGGCGATCATCCTTGCGCTGTTGGCGATTTTTCGACGCCGCCGCATCGGAATCGCACTCGTGCTGGCCACCGGCATGCTGTGGTCGGCCTACGGACTGGGATTGGCGCCCGCAGTGGACGCCGCGAGTTCGGCGCGTGCCGTCATGGAGGCGGCGCGGCGTCTGGCGGGCCCCACGGCCGAGATCGGGCTCGTCGGGTGGCGCGAGCAGAATCTGCTGCAGGCCGTCCCACCCGTACGCGAGTTCGGCTACAAGGCACCGTGGCGTCGCCAGTGGAACGAAGCCAGTGCATGGGCGCGCGCCGCGGCAGACCGACGTTGGGTCTTTTTCCTGAAGGATGCTGCGAGCCCTTGTGTTCGCGCAGGCTCGGCCATCCGCGTGGGCCAATCGAATCGCCGGGACTGGCTCATGGTGCGCGGCCGCAACCTGCAGGCCGGGTGCGTGACGCCGCCGTTGATCGACGAGGCAGCGCTGGCACCTTGAGTTGCCGCTCCCGGTATCGGGCGCGACCGGCGACCCGGTAGCCGGCAGCGCCGCTCCCCCGGGAGTCGTCGGCGGTTTAGTACACCGACACGCCGCGGAACGCTCGGCCACCGGCCGGCTGGCCGAAGCTGCACAACGCACCGCACATGCCCCGTGTTGCCTCGTGCCTGCATCGACACGAGGCGCGAGAGATAGGTCGACGCCGGGTCACCGGGACGCGCGGTGGACGACTCACGCCCCCGACGGCCGCCCCTGCGGGGCGCTGCATCGACCGAAGAGATCGAGGGACGTGTCGCGCGCCGCGGTCTGGATGTCGAGAAGCCCGAGTACCGAGCTGAACAGATTGTCGTGGCTGACAGCCTTGGACGCGCGGGCTCGAAGGCACTGCACATCGAGTCCGCGCGAACGGGCGAGGCCCGGGGACAGCCATACCGTCATCGGTACGCGCAGCTGCGTGGGCGGAGCGATCGGGTAGGGCATGCCATGGAGGTAGATATTTCCCTCACCGAGCGACTCGCCATGATCGGATACGTAGATCATCGCGCTGTCACGCGTGAGGTCGCGCTCGAGCCGGTCGACCAAGGTCGCCAGCACGTGGTCGGTGTACAGAATCGCGTTGTCGTACGAGTTGACGATCTGCTGCCGCGTGCAGTCGCCCAGCTGTCCCGTGTCGCAGGTCGGCGTGAATGCCCGGAACCGCGACGGATAGCGCGCGAAGTAGCGCGGGCCATGGTTGCCCAGCTGGTGCAGGACGATCACCTGATCGACACCCGTCCGCAATGTCGCCGGGAGCCGGTCCACGAGGATCTGGTCCAGGCAGCGCTCGGCGTTGCACAGCTGCGGATCCTTCGCATCGGCCAGCGATGTAAATGGCAGGCCTGCGCAGACCCCCTTGCACCCTGCCTGGTTGTCCAGCCATGCGGTCGCGATGCCGGCACGGTCCAGCACGTGGAGCAGCGAGTCCGATCGCCTGATCGTGTCGCGGTCGTAGTTCGCACGTCCGATGTCGGAGAACATGCAGGGCAAGGAGACCTCCGTGCTGGAGCCGCACGCGGACACATCGCTGAAATTGATGACACCGCGTCGTGCCAGCTGCGGCGTGGTGTTACGCGCGTAGCCGTTGAGCCCCCAGTTCTGCGCGCGAACGGTCTCCCCGACGACGATGACGAGAAGCCGCGGCTTGCGCGCGCCTCGTGGTCGCGAGCGGGCGTCGGCGCCTACGAGACGGCGTGTCGGGCTTTCCTTGACTACGTCCTGGACGACCCGGGCGACCGAAACGATGTAGTTTCCTGGCGTGATGAGGTGGCGCAGGTCACGGTGGTTGCGCATGAGCGCAGCGATGGGCTGGAACCCCACCGCCAAGGCGGCAACGGTTAGGACGAGTCCGCCCATTGCGAGCGCGCCGCGGTGGAGAAGCCCCTTTCGCCAGGGCTTGGGACGCAGCCGCAACCGCCACAACAGCACTGACGGCAACACGGCATAGCCGAGGAGCCACGGCACGAGCCCGGGCGTGAGGAGCTCGCGCGACTCTTTGCTGTCGGTGTGGATGACGTTGCGCACCATGTCAGGGTCCAGGTACACCCCATACACATGCATGTAGTACACGGCGAACGCCGTCACAAATAGAAGGCCGGTCAGCACGACCTTCGCGGTCCGCCGGCCAAGCAGAACCGACATCAGGAGAACGTTGACGCCGAAGATCGCGAGGAAAAGGCTGACCGTCATGGTGACCGATGACCCGATCCCCCCTGCCGCCTCGGCATAGCTTCGCCAGAATGCGAGGTTGCATGCCAGTGAAAAGAATGCCGCGGCCAGCAGGGCCAGCATGTCGACCGACACCGCGGGTCGCCAGGTCCGCGCCCAGCGCAGTGCACGCACACCGCGCGGCATCATGCCGACGCTCCCAACGCCTTGCCGGGCGATGCGGGCAACCAGGGCAGGCCCGCCGCGCGGAATGCGACCCAAGCGACCAGCCAGCAGATGGCGAAGGTCATCGCGTCATGCGACGCGAAATGGGCGCCTCGGAACTGCTGCGCGATGCCGAACGCGAGTCCGGCGAGCACGCCAGCGGCGAGCCCTGCCCATCGAAACCGGGGGAGCGTCGCGCCAAAGAAAAAGTAGAGCGCGACCCACGCGTATCCGGCGCTGGCATGCCCTGCCGGAAAACACCCGCCCCGCGGCTTGAGCATCGCGATGGACCGGAGCAGCCCGGTGTAGGGCTGGGACCCGCCATAGCGAGCGAGATCCCAGGGGCAATCGACGCCGGAGAACTTCTTTACCAGCGAGACCGCGACCGTGGCGGTCAGGACCGACAAGGCCAGATAGCCCAGCGGGCGCCGCCAATGCTTGATGCGCGGCTCTGCACAGGTATAGGCAAAGAGCGCGAGTACAGCGACCCATGCCGCCGCGCTCGCCTTCTTGCCCAGTTGATGCAAGCCCAGTTCGAGTATCGGGTGCTGCGCCAGCGACCAGTGACCGCCCTGCAGTGCGATTACGCGGTCCGCGATCTGGAGATCGATGCCACTGAGGGCCAGCACCAGCGACGCGGCCAGGCCGATCAGTGCCGGGCCGAACATGGGACCCGGCGCGGGGGATCTCGATCGTTGGGTGCGAAAACGCGACGCGACCGGACCGCGCCGGACAAAACGGACAGACGAGTGCATTACCTGAAAAGCCTTTCCTGATCCGCTGCGTGTCACGCCGCGTGCATGGACAAGGCTGCTCGACGCGATGTACGGACGGCTCCGGCGGTTCTCCGGCGCGTGTTATGCCGTGAGCGCCATCACGGTCGATCGAGCAATGCGTCGGTGGACGCAGATTCGCTCTCTTCGTAAATCGCGTACACGCCCGCGCCTTCCCGCTGGTACATCACGAGCCCGTCAGTCTTGTACGGTTGCTGATACACACGTGCCAGCCCTCCACCGGGGCGCGCCCGCTTGAGGCGCGTGACCAGCAACCCTCGCGGATGAGCGATGAGCCACGCACGCTGATCGTGAGGCGCAACACGTTCGATCGGCGCGGACAGCCTGCCGAGAAAGCCGAACTCGCCCTGGTAGTTGCCGACGTAGGCGACAGGACGACCCGCGCGCTGTTCCTCGCCGATAAATTTGGAGGCGGCCTCCAAGTCGTAGCGTGGGCCGATGACGCTGAAGGTGCCAAGTATCGCGAGCACTGCAAACGCGACGCTCGACGCTGCGATGCGTTGAACCGACATCGCAAGCGTCCTCGCTGACCGCGATACGAGGATCAGACCGATCATGAATCCGACGAGTGACATCCACCATGGCGGCGCCGTCAGCCAAGCCGGGCCGTGCTTGCCCCCAAGCGTTATCGCGAGTGTCACCGATATCCCCGCACCGCCCAGAAAAAGCGCCGGTGGCACCAAGTGCCACGGTCTGCCGGGGCCTCGCGCTTGCCAGAGAAGCCGGCCGGCGAGGAGAGCGAAAAGCGCCGTGACCGGAATCATGTAATGGGGTTGCTTGCCTGCGACAAGGCTCAGTACGCACAGGGCGGACGTCGCGGTCACGATCAACATCCTGGCCGACCGGTCGTGCGAGAGCGTGTGGGCGTTTCCCATCGCCGTCCACAGCGTCGGCCAGAGCGACCAGGGCAACAGAAGCAGCGGAAGCAGTGGGGCATACCAGTACAGCGGGCGAGGGTGCCCCATCGCGCCAGTGATGCGGCCCAGGGTCTGGTCCAGCAGGACACTGTGCAGGTAGCCCAGCGACGATGCACCTGATGCGGACGCGATCCATGCCAGCGGTATGGCGGCCATCAGGGCGCAGGCTCCGGCAACATGCCAGGCGTTGACGCTCGGTCGCAATGACGGGGCCCACGCACGGATGGAAATCAGCGGAGGTAAGGCATACACCAAGGCCACGGGCCCCTTTGTCAGGATCGCGAGGCCACCCAGGACGCCCCAGGCCATCCATTGCCGACGCCTGCCTTCGACGACCGCGCGGTGCAGCGACCACCACCCGAGGGTGATCCAAGCCAACAGCACGAGATCAAACATCACGCCGGTCAGGAACACGGCGACATAGACGGACGATAGCCACATCAGCGTGCCGATGCGGCCGGCCGCCTCATTGTCGGGCCATAGACGCGCCGCGAGCCGTTCCAGGGCGAGCGCGCTGACGAGGGCGCACAACGGGCCAATAAGGCGCGGCCAGGACTCGCTGACGCCACCCACCCACCACCCTGCCTGGATCAACCAGAACAGCAGCGGGGGCGTGTGGTCGTATGGGACGCCGTTGAGATGCGGTACCCGCCAGTCGCCAGTGCGCCACATCTCCCAGGCCACCGTGAGGTAGCGGGTTTCGTCGACCGGAAGGACCGGACGCATGAATGTGGATGCAGCCCAGAGCGCGGCGATCGAGGCGATCACGGTCCACAGCCACTGGCGGCGACTCAAGGTTGCGGCTCCACCGGTATGCGAAGCAGGAGCAGGGCGCGCACGTCAGTCACCAGGTCACCAGCCAGGCGGGTCAGGCACTCTCGAACGTTTCCCGTCCGCGCGAAAAACAGCAGCGTCGTGCCGCCGCCGCGACCTGAACGCCCTTGAGCGATCGGCACGACGCTGGCGCACCCGACTGGTGACGACTGCCATTGCGCGACACGCCGCACCGGGTACGACCGACCTGACCGCACGGGCACGAGCGCCCAACCGGTCAGACTCACGGGTCACCACCGTCGGCGCGCGGGATCTTCGGAATCCGGGCGGACCGGTGGAGAGCAGTGATGGGCGAATTCACGGTGTCGATCCGGCGCACTGGCTGCCCGACGATCACGCTGGAGCGCGTAAAGCGTGCTCGTGAATTTCTCGAAATCGCGTTAAGTCGCTGGCGGTCGATGTCGACTGTCCGAGGTTCCCGGACCACGAGTGAGCGATCGCCAGGCCAGGGCCGCGGGGTTTGCGGTGCGGCGTACATCTGCCTCCAAGCGATGGCTGCAGGGCGAGGAGTCTCTCCATACCGCGCGCGGCACCTACAGAGCTATCGCACGTCGGGCACGTTTGGAGGCCGAGTCGATGTCGCCGACCGTCCACGTGCACGGGGCGCACTCATCCGGATCACCAGGGCGTGACAAGCCGCACCCACCAGCAGGCCGGCACAGGCCGCGGCGACCACGTCGGACGGCCAGTGCACGCCCAGTACGAGCCGGGACAGACCAACGGCTGCGACCCAGAGTGTGCCTGCCGCGCCGACGACCATCGCCGGCTTTCGACCAGCGCTTCCTGCGACCAGGTAGGCCGACGTCGCGACGGCTGCCACGGCCAGCGTATGCCCGCTCGGGAAGCTCGATCCCCAGTACTGGTGCGTGGGCCACAGGGTCGGGCGCGGGCGATCCACCAGCGCCTTGGCCACATAGATGAGCGCACCCGCGGCGATCGGCGTCAACACGAGGCTTGCCGCATTGGCCCGACTTCCGCGCAACCACAGGCCTACGCCCGCGAGGGTGCACGCCCCGGTCAAGAAGGCGAATGAGCCCGTTAGCGTGATGGCGCCGAACGCTGTCTCCCACACGGCGGGCACGGTTTCATGAAGCCCGAGCAGCAGCGAGCGATCGAGCACCGACGTTTCACCGCCGAGCACATCCTCGACCAGCTTCACCAACACGATCGTTGCGCAGATGACCAGTCCGTATCCAAAGCGGCTCTCCGCCAAAGCCGCGTCCCACGCGGGACGCTGCGACGCGACGACCGCGACCAGGCTCAGCGCAATGCCGAGCGTCGCGATGAGTTGCAGTGCCTCAAGGGCGATCGTGCCCACGCCTGTGCTTTGAAAGTCCGGAAGGCGGTGACGATGGCCCGGTGCCGGGTAGGGAAAGCTCGGCCAAATCTACGTGACGCGTTAACGCGCCCTGCCTGCGCGGGTAAGCTTCCATAGGCTGATCGACAAGGGCGCGTCGACCGTGAATGCACTGGGTAACCTTCTTCTCGTCGGCGCGGGTGGCTTTCTCGGTTCGATCGCCCGCTACGGCGTCACCCTGGCGCTGGGCGCACCGGCCGACGGTGCATTCCCGACGGCGACATTCATCGTCAACGCCGTAGGCAGCGCTGCCATCGGGTTCCTGCTCGGGATGTCCCTTGACGGCCCGATGGCATCGCCGGCGGCGCGGTTGTTTCTCATCACCGGCGTACTGGGCGGCTTTACGACATTTTCCGCGTTCGGAGTCGAAACGTTCATGCTCCTGCGCCGTGGAGACACGGGCCTGGCGGCTCTGTACGTGGTTGGAACGGTACTGTCGTCTCTCGCGGCGGTCTGGCTGGGGTTCCGTGGCGCCCAGGGCTAGGACGGCTCGCGGGCGTTCTGCCGGTCGCCTTGCCAACGCACCTGCACGGTGCCGTTATCTCGCTGCGACTCGTCCACGAACCAGCCCATTGCGTGAGCGAGGCGGCCCATCAGGCTCATGCCCAGTCCGAGGTCTCCACGGCCGAAGCGTGCGGCGCCTGGCTTGATCTGGGCGAGCGGATCGCCGGTGACGTGCGAGAACGTCGCGCGACCTGCCGCTGCCGACACGGCGAGGGCTCCGCTCGCGCCTGGGGGAACCAACCGGCGCACGAGCGTGCGAGTGACCAGCTCGGCATCGCGCGGCGATATGTCAAGGGTCTCGCCATCCGATCTGACTACGACCTCCACGTCGGGCGCATGCCGCCGCAGCGCCTCCTTCGCGGTATCGCGCAACCAGGCGCCCAGCTCAACCTGCGTGTCCGGCCTGATCTGCCGGCGCGCCAGGCGAAACAGCGCTTCAACCAACTCCGACAGTTCGACAACGCCACGCTCCACACGCTCCAGCCGCGGCTTCGCGCCGGGTACGCCGTGGATGTCCTCCTGGAGCAGCTCGATCGCGCCGCCCATGACCGACAACGGCGTACGCAACTCGTGGCTGGCGTCGGCGAAAAACGCCTGCTCGGCCGCGGCGGCGGCTACCAGACGCGCCTGGTAGCCGTCGACCGATGCGCCGAGGCGCCCGAGCTCATCCGGGGGCAGCATGGCCGCGAACGCCGTTTCCGTGGGCTCGGGCGGCAGAGCTTCAACCTTGTCGGCCAACCCGGCGATCGGCCGGGATGCGGCGCGGGCGACCAGCCAGCCCAGCCATGCGCCGATCGCGATGCCGCCAGCGACGATCACGAGCAGCATTACGCGAAGATGGACTTCCAGCTCCTCGATGCCGCTCAGGTCGATCTTGAAGTACAGCCGACCCGCACGGGTATCAAAGACGCCGATGTGCACACCATCCACGTCCTCGGTGGCCGACTCGTGGATGCCGGGTTCGAGATCGCGAAGCTCAGGGGGTATGGCCGGCGAATCCGGGTGGCGATGGGACGCCGCGAAACCCTGAAGCCGTCGCGTCCGCGGCAGGGGCGTCGCCGGCGCTACAGCCAGTCGCTCGCTGTAATCCTGCGCAAGGCTGTCGAGGATCGCTTCGACCAGAACGTGCTCGTAATCCTCAGTGATGTAGATCGATGCCCACGCGAATAGCAGGCTCAAGACGGCCGCCATCGCCGTCGCGAGCAGCGTCACGCGCGTCCGGAAGCGCATCGGGCTCTTCATTCCGGCGGCAGCAGGCGGTAGCCCATTCCATGCACGGACTGGATCATGGCTGCACCGAAGGGGCGATCGACGAGGTGACGAAGACTGTACACATGGTTGTGCAGGGCGGCGAGGTCCCGATCCTCGTCACCCCACACCGCGCGGCAGAGCGCCTGGTGCGTGACGACGGCCGGGGATCGCTGCATCAAGGTCTGCAAAATGGCGCCTTGGGCGCGAGTCAGCGCAACGCGCCGACCTTCGCGGCTGGCGATCATCGAGTCGGCGTTGTACGCGAGCGGGCCGCACGCCAATGCCTGGGTTATCGGCGCCTGCCGGCGACGGTTCAATGCGTTCAAGCGCGCCTCGAGCTCGCGCAGCTCGAACGGCTTCACCATGTAGTCGTCGGCACCCTCCCCAAAGCCTTTGATCTTGTCGTCGAGTGTGTCGCGCGCCGTCAGCATGAGCACCGGAACACCGCGCCCGGCTTCGCGTAACCTGCGACACAGCTCGAGTCCGTCGAGCTTCGGAAGCCCGAGGTCGAGCACGATCACGTCGAACTCGCCACTCAACGAACGCATGAGGCCCGATGACCCGTCGGCAGCATGGTCGACGTGATGCCCGCGGCGCTCGAGGTAATCCCAAATGTTCGCGGCGATGTCGTGCTGGTCTTCAATAACGAGAACCTTCATGAGCACTCCTGCCGTCGGATGCGAGGCCGAGAAAATTAAATTGGATGACGGTGACTCGAGCGCGTGCGCCGCGCATCAGATTTCTTCCGCCGTAGTGCGCCGTGCGCGGGCGATCAGCCAGGCAACGCCATGCAGGTCGCGGATGCCCACGAGCGCGCGGTTGAGGTTGTTGTACTTACTCACGCCGGTGGCGCGCGGGCGATGGTTGACCGGCACGCTGACTGTCTTCCAGCCGGCTCGCTGCATCAACGCGGGCAGGTAGCGGTGCATGTGGTCAAAGTAGGGCAGGTCGAGGAAGGCTTCGCGCTCGAACAGCTTGATGCCGCATCCGGTGTCGGGCGTGTCGTCCTTCAGCATCGAGGCGCGGATCGCGTTCGCCCATTTTGAGGCCCAGCGCTTGCTGCCACTGTCTTTCCGCTCCACGCGCCAGCCGGCAAACATCTTGACGTCCGAAGGCGCGCCATCACGCCTGGCCAGCAGCTTCGGGATATCGGCCGGGTCGTTCTGGCCGTCGCCATCGAGCGTCGCGATCCACGCACCGCGCGCGGCCTTGACGCCGTTGCGGGTGGCCGTGCTCTGCCCGGCGTTGCCCAGGTGGCGCACCACGCGAAGTTCGGGCACCTCCGCCTTGAGCGTGGCGAGGGCGGCGAGCGTGCGGTCGGTCGAGCAGTCGTCGACGTAGACGATCTCGAACCGCGTGACGCTGCGCAGGGCCGCGACGATCTCGCGTACCAAAGGGCCTACGTTGCCCTCCTCGTTGTAGACGGGAACGACTACGGAAAGGGAAATCGCTGCCGCGTCGATCATGAGTCGAAAGCCGTTGTCGAACGGGTGACGCCTTGGCCGTAAGGCGTGGATAAGGGCCCGACCGCAGCGGCAGTGGCAGGGGAGCCACGCGGGCCAGAAGCGGCCGGGTCAGTGGATTTTAGTCGCCGCAGATGGGTGGACTTAACGATCAATGGAGAAGCCCTCCCCCCCTGGGACGGGGCGTGTCCTGTCGCCGCTTCGCGGGTCGAATGGAACCACGTCGCTTCGGGGCCGGTACGAAGTCATCGATCGGTCACGGGCTCACGCGACGCCGGCATCAACCTCGGGTGGGGGCCTGCGTGCGCGGGAGCGCGAGTGTCCAAAGCCCAGCAATCGCGGACAGGGCCGCGCCAGCCGCGAACGTGGCGAGCGGGCCGAACGCCGACCACAGAGCGCCTGCGCCAGCGCTCGCAATCAGCAGCGCGCAGCCGATGACGAGGCTGAAGACCCCGAACGCCGTGCCGCGGAGGTGGTCGGGCGCGGCATCCGCGACCAGCGCACTGAGCAGCCCCTGTGTCGCCCCCATGTGCAGACCCCACAACGCGGCACCGAGCATCAGGGTGCCCGCCGATGAGGCAAGACCGAGCACGACATCGGCGATGCATAGCAGGAAAATGCCGATCGACAGCAGGTGCCTGCGATCCATGCGATCCGCCACGCGCCCGAGTGGCCACGCACTGATCGCGTATACCGCGTTCATGGCCACGAGCACCGCTGGCGTCCACGTGGCTTCGAGGCCCACGTCGCTCGCCCGAAGGAGCATGAAGGCCTCGCTGAAACGAGCGAGCGTAAGCACGCCCGCCACGGCGAGGCATGCCCAGTAGTAGGTCGGCAACTGCCTGAGTTCCCGCGGATGAAGCGCGATCGGCTTGCGCGCGACGGGATGCGCATGCGTCTCGGGCTCCCTCACGCCGAAAACGACAATGGCCACTGCCACGGCTGCGGGTATTGCCGAGGCCCAGAGCACCAGTCGGAAATCCCCGGACGTGGCCGCCATGAGGGCGATGGCGACGACAGGCCCGGCGACTGCGCCCACGGTGTCCATCGACTGCCGAAAGCCGAAAGCGGCGCCTCGCGCGCCCGGCGGTGTTATGTCGGCGATGAGTGCATCGCGCGGCGCACCGCGCACTCCCTTTCCCACACGGTCTACGAATCGTGCGGTGACGATCGTCGCCACATCCTGCGCGATCGGGAAAAGGGGCTTGACTAGCGCTGCCATGCCGTAGCCCGCCAGCACGAGCGGCTTGCGGCGCCCGATCCAGTCGCTCAGCGCGCCCGACGCGGTCTTCATGAACGCGGCGATGGCTTCTGCAACGCCTTCGATCACGCCCACAGTCATCGTGCTGACGCCCATGACGCTCACGAGATACACCGGCAACAGGCTGTGGATCATCTCGGAGGAGAGGTCCATGAACAGGCTGACCCAGCCCAGCGCCACAACGCCAGCGGGAAGCCCAGTGCGTTTCATCGGTCCCTACCCGCCGTGTTCAGGAGTCTTGGAAGAGTAGGTCAATGCTTAGGAGCATGCCCACGGGAGCAGCAGCCGTGCCACGCTCAAGCGGACGGTTCGATGGCGCGCAGTGCCGGCGCGCGAGCCTTGAAGGTGGTCGTGTGTCGGAAAAGGGGCCGAAGTCCGATGCGGCAGGCGCCCCTCGGGACGAACCCGACGACGAGTCCTCGGGGCTCTGCGCCCTCCCGCGGACAACGTGCGCCGGTTTAAACTCGAGGCGGCCCGGTTGCGCGTACCGATCTGGTTCATCGTTCGCACCGGTCGAAGCTGACGGCTTCGCTGTTGTTGACCAGGTCCGCTTTCAGCCAGCGGCGGACATGATTAAGGGCGAGTAGGTGATAAGTTCGGTGCAATCTACTGCCGCAGGAGGTGTAGATTGCAGCGCCGTTGCGAGCTATCTAGCGAACCAGGCGCGTACATCTTTCACTAGTTGATTTCGCTGATCGGCCGTCCATTCGACGCGGCCGTCTCGTAGCCAGAAGTGGGCGCCACATCGACTCGTTCGCCATACGGAAGGCGAGAGGGAAGCTCGGCCGTTTCGAACGGTGAGATGCCAGGTCGGGCGCTGATCAGCAAGCAGGTTGAGCAGCACATCGTCGCCGCAGCCGCACGGGCAGCGCATACCGGCTGCCAGTGCAAGCGAGCCGTCGACTGTGATCACGAGCGTCCGATTCGGAAGTGGGCTCGGGAAGTCCTCACCGACGAAGGCGACTTGGAAGCGGGGTTTAACGGCACGCCGGAGTAGTTGGAAGAGTGGTCTCATTCCTCAAGCCCCATGTAGATGCCTAGCATGGGCTCCGCATCGCCAAGACCGACATGGGCGCCGAGACTCCTGCAGGAACGTGGGTGGGCGTGCTGGAAAATCGTCATCCCGGCGAAGTCCACCTCGACCTGATCGAAGTTGCTGTTTGGTTCGTCGCGAAACGGGGCGATGCGGGCGATCAGCTCGGTAACAGCAAGGGACGCCAACGCGCTATTGATGCTGATCACGGCAGGACGCGAAGTCGGCACGCCGCGGACATACCCCTCCTTGACTTCACGCTCGAGGCCTTCCGGGTCGGTCACCGCTCGACGGGCAGCCGTGACGTCCGCCATCGAGATCAAGCCCCGACTCAGAAGGCTCGACCCGCCGGGAACCAGATAGTGAACACTCCCGCACGCAGCACGCACTTTCGATGTAGTTGGCGAGGTGGGGATCGCATCCACGCAGATGCCGAGGTCGACATACGGGATCGTGTAGTAGATCGAGATGGCGTTCAGCAGGTATCGACCATCGGGGCTGTCCACGCAGCCGAAAACCACGTCGGCCTCTCCACAGAGGCGAATCGCCTGCCTGGACCACAGACTGGCCTTGAGGATCCGCACCCGGGTTCCAAGGCCCATCGCCTCTATCGCGCGCTTGAGTACCTCGACCTTGGGGCGCTCTTTCTCCGCGTCGTCCTTGGTCGCATGGACGATGCGATTGAGGTTCCGTTCCTCAACGACGTCGGGGTCGATCAGGATGAGTTCCCGCGGGGCCATTCGCGCGAGCTGCTCAATCAAGGGGCTTCCCGTCCCGGAGCAGCCAACCACCGCGATCGAGAGCGTAGAAATCGCGGCGAACGTTCCCTCGCCGAAGGCCATGACGTGGGACGCCTGGGAGGGAGACGTGCCTGAGGTGCGAGCCCACCGCTTAAGGTCGTGACCGACAACCTGAACCGCGTCGAGCTCTACGAATTCGCCTGAGCCTTGCAGGTACCGGCCGAGCAGGCTGCCGTCGGGCAGCATGATCGCCGACCCGGAAGGCGCGCTGACCTGCTCGCCCCAGGCACTGAAAATCGGCAAAAGCTCGCGGTCGGAGACGTCGTCTTGTGCGGAGAAGCCCCGCATCGCGTTGGGATGACTGCGGACCTTCCAGACAACGAGCCCCTCGCGTTCCGCGCGATCGAGCGCGTCCGACTCAGCGGCCGGATTCCAGTCGACACGCGTCGCCGTCCGCCGACAGCGCGCGTAAGGTACCGGATGGACTTCGCGAACCACCAAGCGCGTGTTCTCATCGCCAATGCGATGCCCGCATAGCAGGAGCGCGACAGCTTCGTTGCCGTCCCCTGGGTAGAGGTGACCTCGGAGCTCGGCGTGCTGGGCGGCCGTCATATTCAGGGTCACGTACACGTCGCGACCTCCCGAGCAAACCATTGCTCAGCGCTGAGGACATGCCGCTCCAGTCCGTCAGTTCCCGGGATCCAAGGGTTTTCGGCCGTGTAGTGGCGCGACCACCGCTGGTAGCTGCGCCCCTCGATATCCTGCGTGACTTGGGTCGCGTTGATGGGCTGACCGTCCGCGCGCACCAGCGCGGGGTAAACGTAGACCATGTCCAAGCACGCCATCGGATAACCCGGCTCGATCCGGATTGCCATGGTGTAGCTCTCGATCGCGTAGCCCGGTCGCGGGGCAGGGACGTCGTGGATCAATACCCAGCCGTTGCCATGGGTAACCGTCTCCCATGGACGCCCGAAGGCGTCCAGGAATTCGACGTCGGCCGGCGGAAGCGTGAAGTCGCGTCGAAGCGTCATGGATCAGCCCTCGCTCTGGTCGTTGGGCAGTGCCTTGAACTTCTCGACCCCCGGTCGGGTCAAATCGACCTGATGATCCAGACGCACGATCTCGTAAGTGCCGCCGTGGATCTTCAGACGCAGGGTCCATCGCTCGGGCGGCGTCAGGCCCGCGGCGGTCAGGATCTCGGCCCCGGTCGGATCGGGCTTCGCGATCTGGACGTGGTCGGCATTGACGCGAATGCGGTAGCGCTTGGTCTTGGGCGGCTTCTTGCCGCTTGCCGCATGGGTCTCGAGGTCGACGACTTCGACGATGACTTCGCCGTCCTGGGGGGTATCGTGGTCCTGCTTCTGGTTTTCGCTAATCATGGTCAGCCTCCTGGGCTATCTGGTATATGTGCTACACGTCACAAGTTCCTTTGTTGTTACTGCCGGTGTTGCCTATCTGGACAACACCTTGGGCATAATGGCAGACCGCTTTTGTCCCCCTATGCAGGGGGCTCGCAGTGGTCTGTTGTTTGCTTGGACAACAGCATGAGCGGTTTAGTTCCCTCCGTCAAGGACTAGATATGACCCTCTCACCCCTAGGCGTCGTGCTTCGGCACTGCCGGGAGCAGCGCAAGCTTTCTTTACGGGAAGCTGGGCAGATCGCTGAGATCGACCACGCATACATACACAGGCTGGAGACGGGCGCCAAAGAGGCCCCTTCCGCAGCGACGGTGGACAAGCTTTTTAGGGTCCTCAAACCGCAGGCCCGTGAAGCCGACCTGATTCGCTTTCTTTACAAGTACCCGTCGGGCGACGCGGATCTCGTGAAGTACGTCATCCAGAATCCAGGGGTGCAAATGGAAGCGTTCGAAGCGGCCTACCTGATGGCTCATCGTGGAACAGGACGTCTCAGTCCTGAGATGCAGATCGAACGGGCTCAGCGTGTACTAGCCGCATTCGCCCATGAATGAGTTCGAAGCCGAACTCAAGGCTCGTGCATTCGTAAAACGAATTTCTCCGCAGTCTGCCCCTGTTCCACTCGAGCCCTACTTGGCCGATGTTGGAGCAAAGTTTCTCGTTGACGATGCAATGGCACCGGATGAGGCCGGTTACTCCATGCCAATCGGTGCGGGGTTTCTCGTTGCGGTCAATGGGCGGGATCGGCTCGAGCGACAGCGGTTTACCGCATGCCACGAGATAGGCCATATCGTTCTCGGCCTTCCGAGTGAGCACGGCCCCGCCCAACTTCAGCGACACCCGAATGAAATCTGCTGCGACGTCTTTGCTGCGGAGCTTCTCCTTCCGGTGCACTTGTTTCGCCCGGCGATTGCCGAGCGTCCCGCGACCTTCCAAGCACTTGAGGAGCTCCGGGAGGTGTTTCAGGCGTCCCTACACTGTCTAGGCTCGAGGTATGCCGCGCTGTCGCGAGAGATCTGTGCGTTTGTTGTGGCTCGCGCAGGTGTCATCCAGCATTGCTTCCGTTCTCCGCCCATGCGTAGCTCGGGCCTAGCGGTGCGTCGTGGGATGCGGTTCCCAGCCAAATCAAAGGCAGCAAAGCTGCGTGGTGACGTGGAGGTCCAAGAGCTTGTCGAGCATCAGGCCGATGCTTGGCTCGAGGGCGAGCTCAACGGGGTGGTCATCGAGGACGCGATCCATGACGTCGAACGAGATACATCCCTAATACTTCTCACATGCGACTGCGAGGTTATATCCAACGCGCTCTCACGTTCTTCGGACCCTCGAGCAAGCTACGAGCGAGACGGGCTGGATGAGCTCAGCGGCACCCTGTCGTGGAATCGACGGCGCTAACGCGTTGATCGGACCGATGCAACTGCTTATGCGGCTGAAATTCGGTGGGTTTCCCGTGCCGGACCGGCGATACCGCGTCGAGGAGAAGACTAGCGCTTCTAACCTACAGCAGCGGCTATTGGTTAGGATGCCGACTTTGGCTCCGGTCGAGTTCCTGGCCGACCAGGCTGATCACGAGTACCGGATGCAGCTGATCACTTTGCCTCTATCGAGTATGTTGGCTATCGGCCAGTGGTAGACATCTGCTAGCCCCAGCGTGAAGCTGGTTAGCTCGACAGGAGCCATGGCGCAATGGCATAGGCGCACCCACTCGGCGACTGGCTCGCCTGAATTGCGTGTGTCATCGATGCAGTACGAGCGCGCGCAGCGTGCTCGCGTCTCGCGCCAAGGCGTGGCGATGCGTCGAGTGTGCGCATACGCACCGCCTTCATGACACGAAGACACGCTAGGCATCGCTGTAGGTCTGCGCGATGCGTGCTTACGGCCATCGCACGTGAGCGAACAACGGATTCGCCCGTCCGACTGGCTAACCGTGAGCGTCGGCGCCCGACCCTGGCGCGCTGCGGTGGCACGGCGCCAGGTGCTGGAGCGCCCTTCCATCGGTTCGGTACCGCTAGAACGAGCGGTATTCAGCAGCCTTTTTCAAGGCCTGCGTGTGCTGGTTGATCTGCGCGCTGGTATCGCCACCCACTTAGGTCCGGTCCGAGAAGTCCTTGAGGGAATCGAGCAGGGGCGTGAGCACAACGCGCCGGGTCCGGGCATCGCGGATCGCGAGTGTCGTCCAGTTTTCGTCGCCACGCACGAAGCCAACGTTGAACGTTACGGTGAACCTGCCACCGGGCTTGAGCCCGCCATTATTGCGGTAATCATTGGTGAGCGTGGTCGTAGCCTCCGGCTCGGTACGGCCGTCGATATAGAGGGCCGCCTTCCAGTTCAGCCCGCTGATGGGCAGGGACGAGTCGTTGACGACGGTCGCGCGGATCCGCGGCTGCAGACCAAAGAAGTTCCTGTCGATGAAGAACTGCGGGTGCAATGCCGCGATGCGAGACAGCTGCGCACGGATCGGAGCCTCGGCACGGTGCCGCGTCTCGAGGGCCTTCAGCGTCGCGGGGTAGGTTTCGAGCACGAGCCGGGCCTCGCCCCGAACGATGTCGCGCACGCTACCCTCGGGATAGCGCGCGTTGAGCGTGTCCAGATTGCGATCTGACACCGCCCAATCGAGTGCCTTCGCCTGCTCGGGCGAGAGCTTGGCGGCCACCGGCGCAAGCGATGCGCGGTACGCCTCCAGACCACGGCAGGTGACGAGCTTTTTGTCTGCGGGTCTACTGCAAGCGACTGCGGTCAGAAGCGCCAGGGCGCCGATAAGCGTGCGGCATGCGCGGGAGAACGAACGATCCATGGAAGTCCCCTTGGTTGAATGGCCGCTGCGGCCGGCGGTGAAATACGCGTCGTTAGCTGGCCCGCTGCGTACGCGCAGGGGCGAGCAGGGCGAGTTCGTTGGGAACCAGGGCCCAGAAGAGCTCGCCCAGCGTCGTGAGGTGTTCTGCAAACAGCATGCTCAACGCGTTCTCGGGGCGCGCGTTGAAGGGCAGAAAAGAGGTATTGGTCCACTGGCCGGACGCGACCGGACCCACTCGCCTTCGCAGCTCCGTGAAGATGACCTCGCGGACGCGAGCAGGATCCGGAAGGCGCTGTTGCTGCGCGACGGAGGCTCCTTGCCGTGTGGCGGCCCAGACGCAGTAGCGCCATTGCGCGGCCGATAGCTCGAGTCCGCATTCGCGGTGGACAAAGGCCAAGTCCTGGGCCCAGCTGGCGTCGAACTGGTGCTTGGTGAGCTGCGCTTCAAAGTACCGTTCGCCCTCGGCAACGGCCAGTTCGCGCCACAGCTTCAGCCGAAGGGCGATGGCGAAGTCGTCGCGCGGGACTGACTCGAGGTAGTCCCGCAGGGCAGGGGCCAATGCATCCGGCTCGTAGGCTCGCCACGCAAAGCGCCACTGAAGCCCCTCGATCGGAGTTTCCCGTGCATCGGGCGATGCGTCCCAACGAGGTTCCGGCCACGGCACCTCGATGAGCCCGAGCTCTCGCAGCTGCCCCATGACCGCAAGGGTCATGCGACGCGTCGGCGCGATGCGCGTGCGCCTCGCCCAGCTTTCCATGAGCGCGCCCAGATAAAGCGCCGCCGGCAGGCCGAGGTCGTCGATCGTGGCAGGGGGCGTGGGGGCCATCGCGTGGGCTCAGCCCCTTCGTCGTTGAACGCGCCTATCAGGATAACTTAGTATCGGAGCCGCTCGGAGTTTCCCACCCTATGGGCTCGTCCTATTGGGGTGGTTCGTGGTGTCTGGGGCTGGGGAACTGCCGATCCTTGCTGTTCGCCTGCGCGAGGCGCGGGTGCGGCTGGGCATTGCCCAGGTCGAGCTGGGACGGCGCGTCGGCATGGACCCGGGTGTGGCAAGTCCCCGGATCAACCAGTACGAGAACGGCGTCCACGTGCCGCACCACACCACGGCGGCGCGGATCGCGCGCGAGCTGGGCGTGCCTCTGGCCTATCTGTATGCCGAGGATGACCAGCTCGCCCGGTGGATCTTGGTGTGGACGCAACTAAGTGCCGCCGAGCGACGGCGGCTCTTGAGGGAGCTCGAAGCCTGATCGTTGAGCGAATCCCATGCGTGGCTTCAAAGTGCGCTTTCCAGCTTCGTGAGCCGAACGTTTGGTCGAGCTCCACTTGGCATGCACCGCGTCGTGATCGTGGCTCTACCGAAGCCTAGACTCCGCGGTCGAGGGGTTCCGCGGGTTTGACCTCCACAACTAGCGTAGGCGCGCCTGCCAGAACCTGTGGAAGCACCGAGTAGGTTTCGCACCACTGTGCGCCAGCGGGCACCAGCCAGCGGGTGAGCTGGACAATCGATGCATAGCGCTCGCCCAGCGGCTCGTGGAGGATCGGTTCGTGATGGGCGATCCGGTTGCGCAGATCGCGCACCTTGCCGATGGGCGCGGAGAAGTCCTTGCGGCGCAAGCCCTTTCCGTTGTCTCGCTGCGCGATGGCATACAGCGCGCGCTGCCACAGGGTTTCGTAATCACTGCCGAACAGGCCGGTCCAGAAGCCGAACGTCAATGCAGCCACCAGGCGGCCGGGTGTCTCTGGCCGGCGCATGCGAGACAGGGTCGTGCGTGCTTCGTCGATGCGCTTACGCATGTCGGCGCCGACCAGCACGCGCGGCTCGTCGAACCAGAACTCGCCGTAGCGCGCGGAGAGGACGTCGTGAATCCGGTTGCGCAGCGCGACCTCGAGCATCTGCAGCGGCGTATAGAACGCTTCGGACACGCGCGTGTTGTACAGGTACAGCTCCAAAGCGCGCGTCCGATCGCCGCCCGCCCACTGCAGGTACCGGCCGAACCGCTCGAGCGACAGTGCATGCTCCAACCCTTCAAATGAATGCATCCCCGCTCCCAAGTTGCATCGTCCGGGACAGGCCCGTAGGATGGGCGGCGTAGACCCCGGTACCGTCTCTGCCTTCGTGCACGCGGCCGGGGTATTTTTTAGTCGCGTTTCGGCTCGTCTTCGAGCAGCCGTGCCGCCGGGTTGTCCTGTACGCCACCGGCCTGAAAGTAGCCGATTACGCTTCCCACCGACCGATGTTCGGTCATGGCCATGATGGCGGGCAGGGCGACTCCCTGGCGGCCCCCCTCGGTGACGAAGCCTGAGCGCAGGCTGTGGCCTGCGAAGTCGCCCTCCAGGCCAGCCTTGGCCGCGCGCCGCTGCACGATCTCAGCCACTGCAGCCGGCGAAAGGCCCGCGCCGACGCGGTCCTTCCACAGGCGCCGGAAGACCCGACCCTCGGTCAGACCGCTGGCCTCGATCCAGCGGGCGAGGGCGTCGCCTGCGACTCCGAGCACAGATTTGTCCGGCGTCGACTTAGCGTTCGGGCCGGCCTGTTGCGTCTTGCTGAACTGCAGTCGATACACGTAGCCGCCGTCCGGCAGACGCTTGAGGTCGGCGAAGTCCGCCGCGGCGACCTCGCTACGGCGGCGCCCGCCGCTGGCGAATGCGAAGTAGAGCAGGGCGCGATCCCGGATGCCCTCTAGCGTCTGATCACACGTTTCTACCAATGCCTCGAGCTCGCGCCGCGTAATCGCAGTCTTTTTGGTTGGCCGCTCCCCACGCTTGTTTGCCGCGCGTCGCGCACGTGCCAGAAGGTGGCGCACTGGCGGCTGCTCGCAGGGATTGTCCACGCGCCGCAACTGATGGGCCTTGGACAGCACTGCGACCCGGTGCACGACGGTCGTCAGCTTGAGCGCACCAGTGCGTTTCTTGAAGCCGGCGGCGACCAGTTGATCGTCGAGGGACTTGGGCAGTTCCCACGCCATTCCCGACGTCGAGCGGCGCGCTACGTGGTCGACGATGAACTGCACGACCGCAATTTCCGGCACCGGCAGCTCGATCGATCGTCCGTAGCGCCCCTGAAACCAGGCTGCCCAGTAGCGCAGCGCGCTTGCATAGCTGCGGGTCGTGTTGGCGGACGCGGCTTCCTCGAGGATCTCCTTGACCGCGCTCTCGGCGGCCTCGGCCAGCTGATCGGGGAAGAGGACCGGGGTGATCGCCAGTGGCTCCGGCAAGGTGTTATCAGACATATGTAATATGTATCCCCTACTACGGTCCCATCATCGTACCCGTGATAAACATCCATTATCGCGGGTGCTGAAACCGCAGAGTAGGGCACCCGACAAGGAGACGCAAATGGCCCGTGGCATCACCCAGAACGACGTCGATCAGGCCGCCGATGCCCTGCTGCTGGCCGGTGAACGCCCCACCGTCGAGCGCATCCGCCAGCACCTGGGCACCGGCTCGCCCAACACCGTGACCCGGCTGCTGGACACCTGGTGGAAAGGCCTCGGGGCGCGCCTGAGCGCGCAACGGCGCACCGTCGAGCTGCCGGATGCACCCGAACCGGTCGCGATGCTGGCCGCCCAGCTCTGGGAGCAGGCGCTAACGAGCGCTCGCGAGCACGCCGAGGCCGCGCTGGCCGAGGAGCGCGGCAGCCTGGCGGCGGCCCGGCTGGAGGCCGATGCCCGCGTCGCCGCGGCCCAGCAGGCGTCGGAGACGGCGCAGGAAGCCTCAGCCCAGGCGGTCGCCGCCCTCTCGGCCGCCCAGGAGCGCCTGCAGGAGCGCCAGCGGCTGGTCGACCAGCAGACCGGGCAGCTCGAAGACCTCACCCGCCAGCGCGACGAGGCTCTGCAGCGCCTTGCGAGCCAGGAGGCGGAACTCTCTGCCCTGCGCGCCCGGCTCGAGACCCAACAAGCAGAGGCCGCCGCCGAGCGCGAGGCCCAGGCGACCCACCTGCGCGCGGTCGAGGACCGCGCCCACCGCGAGGTTGACCGGGCCCGGCAGGAAACGCGGGGCCTCAAGCAGCAGCTCACGGCGATGGAGAGGGCGCATTCGACGCGCCTGCGTCAGCTCGACGCCGAACTCGTTGAGGTGCGGACATCCGCGGCGCAGCTGGCGCGGGATCTGTCGGCAGAACGGGCGCGACGAGAGACGCTGGAGGCGCAGCAGGCCGAGCTTCGGCGCAGTTTGGAGTCAGCGCTCGCACCGGCGCCGATCGCAAAACGCGCACGAGCGCGAACAAGCACGAACCCCCGCCCGGGCCGGACCGCGAAGCCTGCAGGAGCCAAAACCTCTAAGTAATACTGAGGGGCATGACGTCGACCGCCGAGCTCCAACGCCTGATTTCCCTGTCGGTAGCCGATCCGCGGCATGAGCCGGATTTCCTGCGCGCGCTGCTGACAGCTCGGCTCTACGTGCATCTGCCGCTCAAGCCCTCATCGCGTGCACTGCAGCTCGTGTGCTTCACCCGGCCGGATGGACTCACGGTGATCCCGGTGTTCACCGACGAAGGCAAGGCGGCGGTCGCGGCCCGAGGCGCGGTCCGCGTGGGCCAGGTGCGAGGCTGGGATCTTTTCATGAGCGCGCCCGGCGCGACGTTCATGCTCGACCCGAACGATGTCTCGACCACCCTCTACCCGGAGGAGATCCTGGCGCTGCTGTCGGATGGCAGCGCCGCCATGGCGCCGACGTCCGTTCCCGATGCGCCTGTCGACGTCTCGCCGGCGCTCCCCGAGGATGCCTGGATCGGGCAACTGGTCGTCGAGGCCGTCAGGCCCATCGAGGCCGCCGAGGCCGTGCACCTCGTGCACGCACACGTGGCCGGCTCCGTGGAGCCGACGGGCCTGCTGGCGGTGGTCGCCGTGCCGCACGCGTTCGCCGAGCGCGTGGCGCGGGCGGTGGCGCTGGCACTGCAAACCAATGACCGCGAGCCGCGCCTGCCGATCGACCTGAGCAGCTACGAGCCGGCCGAGCCGCCGGATTGGGTCGCAATGCCGGAATTCCCGCCGGTTTGGGTTCGCCGCCCGACGGTCTCGCATTGATATGGATGGAGCCGATGGGACCGCGAGTGAGGTTGCGCCCGGGGAAGTACTCGCCAAGGCCGTGGGCCGCGCCGCCGCCTGGCTGGGCCTGAGCGACCAGGAACTGCTCCAAGCGCTCGAGCTGCAGGCGCCGTCCGGCGAGCTCGAGGCTGGGTCGACGGCCTGGCATAGCGCGCTGAGCCTGATCCATCTCGCGTACCGGTTGGAGCATCTGGCCGGAGATCAACACGGGGCGCAGCAGTGGCTACGCGGGTCCAATGTCGGGCTCGGCCGGCCACCGATCGAGCGACTGGTGGAGCCCGGCGGCGCGTCGGCCCTTCTCGACTACACCCACACCTTCTACCGGTGAGGCCGTGCTCCTGTTCGTCGATCTCGACAGCACGGGCGAACCCGGTGAAGCAGGCCGAGAGGGGGCGTCGGCGCGTCTACGTACCCTGCTGGAGGGGCTGGGTCCGTATGCGGAGCTGGTGGAGGTGGTGGTCAGCTCGCCGTGGGCTCGCGCGCACCGGCTCGAGGATCTCTGGGCGGCGCATGGGCTCGATTTGCCGACCCAGGTCGTCGGGAACCTCTGGGACGACGTGCCGCCCCTGAGCTTGTCGCGGTACGAACACATCATCTACTGGCTCACCCGGCGGCACGTCTGGAGGCTGCCCAGCTGGCTTGCCGTCCTGCCCAGTGAAGAGGAGTGGCCCGCGGACCAGCACAGGAGACTCATTCAATGGTCGGATTCGCGGGACGCGGCCGCGACCTCCCATGCGTTGCGGGCTCAACTGGAGCGCTACTACTGGGCGGACCTCTGGTGGGGCGACGGGCCACCGCCCGACGCCGCGGCCCGCTGGCGTGCGCACGCGCTCATGGTGGCCTGGAGCCTGCCGCGGCGCCGCTGGCCGCACGTCCTTGGCCACACGACCCCGGAGTTCGAAGTGCGACTGGACCTGCTACTCAAAGTCCATGCCGGCGCCCAGCGCTACGTGCGCGCTGGGGTCTGGTATCCGCACTGGGTGCATCTGCCGAGAGCAGAGCTCGGCAGGAGGAGGCCGATCGAGCTCATCGAGGCGTCAGGGGTCCAAGGGATCGAGCAGGTGCTGGCCTACGTCTGGCAACCAGAACCGGCAACGGTGTCTTTGCCGCAAGGCGTCGCAAGCGCGGGTCTGGTCCGCCCATCGAACTACTGATCCGGCGGGGTGGCGTGGTCAGCAGCTGCCGTAACCATGCCCGACCGCAATGAGCTCAACATCCACTGAGCGATGAGTAGCGCCTGCAGGTCGCCGCGACAGGCTGCATCTACTGCCGACATAAGGGTGTTCCGGTACTCGTCCATGAGCGCGTGCTCCAGCTAGGGTGGCGCCAGATCTAATCTGGCCGGCGGCACACAGCATGAGCGGATCACAAAGCTATTGCCGTCGGATTGCGCCGCGAAACCTGTAGGAGACTTCTGAATTGCTGCGGCGCAGCGAAACCGGCCTAAGCGTTTGATACAGAACGCTAAAACCGCGTTTGTGCACTGTTTTTACACGTATCTCGGCTGACCCCC
>NZ_VLKP01000018.1 GCF_007830115.1 Aerolutibacter ruishenii
GCCAGCCCATCAACTGGAACACGCGCTGCACGGTGTTCTTGTTCATATCCAACAGGCCCGCCACCGTCCGATAACCGAACGACGGCTCTTCTTCGATCAGCGCCTTGATCGGCTCGGCCAGTTCCGACTTCACCTTCGGTGCGGCCTTGGTCGGCTTGTAGTACACGGTCCGCCGGGGCAGTTCGAACCAGCGACACAGCTGGCTGACAGACACCTCGAACCCATCCTGCTTCAGTCCCTGCCGGACGGACGCAATCAGCTCTCGTCCTTGCCCAACAGGGACGCCAATTTTTTTCGCGCGCGCAACTCCAGCATCGCCTCGCCATAGGCTTCCTGCAGGTCCTTGAGCTGGCGCTCGTACTGCTCGCGGACATCCTCGGGCTTGGCCCGTAGGGCGTTCTCCATACCGCGCTTGCCGTCATCGACCCAGCTCTCGATCTCCGAGGGCGGCAGGTCAAACTGCCGGCTGGCCTCCGAAACGGTCGTCTTGCCCTGGATGATCTCCAGCACCAACGCGGACTTCCGCCGGGCTGTCCATCGCTTGATCTCTTCTTCCATCACTACGCTCATCAGTGTTTCCTCTTCAAGGTTACACCTGAGCAGGAAATCACTGGGTCATTACAGACCAGGCTTCCCCCTGCATGAGGTCGGTCAGGAGCGTGGGCACAGGCATGGCATAGAACTGCGCTGTGCGCCCCAAGAACGAGGACATCGATTCGCCGGGATACGGAGGATCCACACGAAGTCGCAGTGCCACATTTCTCATGTCATGCAGCATCCTTGCGCGGTGTCATCAGGCACACCGTCGGCCGTTTCACCGACGTCTTCAGCAAGTCAAGCGTGATGCAATCGCTGCCGTCGACAATGGCGGTGAGCGCCGCGTTCTTGATACGCGTGACGACATTGCCCAAGATGCCGCCCCCCACCTTGGCGAGAAACGCAAGCTTGTCGGGCGCCGCCAAGTTTGAGGGCTGCTTGAAGGGCAAGAAGCGTTCATAGGTGGCGAGGAAATTGGCGAGCGTGCTATCCGCCTTCCACGTGGGCATGGTGAACTGCGTGAAACGGGCCGCCAGATGGCCGTCGCTGTTGAACGCCTGACCCGCCTTCTCGGCCCCGAATGCCAGGATCGGCAGCCTGAGTTCGTTCATAAGCAGCTTGATCCCTTCCAGGGCGCGCTGCTGCTCACGTTCGCTACCGAGCAGAATGTCCTGGACCTCGTCCAAGATCAGCAAGCGGCAGTCGACATCCCGCAGCAAGCGCTGCACCAGCAGTTCCCGGTCACTGAGGCGGTGGGAGATGCGTGCGGGACTTCCGAGTTCCTCCATGATCCGCCCGTAGACCGAACGGGCGTCGCGCACGCCGCTCATCGAGATCCGGAGCACGCAGGGCAAATCCACATGGTGGTAGTCGTTAAACCGATCGTGGATAAGCTTGGCCAGACTGGTCTTGCCGTTGTCCTTGCTTGCACACACGATCAGGCCACGCGCCCGCGTTTGTCGCGGCTCACGGATCATCCATTCGGCCTCGCCTGCCACCTGCTCCAGCGCCGGATAGCGAATGGTCAGATCCTGGATCACGAACGCGGCCCGCTCGAGATCGGAGGCGTGCGTCAGGCGCTCGGCGACGGGATGCAAGCGACCACCGGGACGGGAGTCGACCTGCACGCTGCCCAAGGATGTGGCCACAGAGGCATGATTCGATTGGTTGTTTTCAGTAGTCATAGTCAATGCCTTCAACGTCATATATTTGGGAAACAACGGCTGCCAGCATGGGCGCGGCTTCCGCTGGCGGAGGTGTGGCGGATTCGGTGACCGGGGAGGCTTCGGGCCGCCAGCGATCTCCGGCAGCTTCGGTGGCTTTGCGACCCCGCACTCGGCGTGATGCCTTGGCCTGCGAAACCAACTGGTCGCCTCGCTTTTGGCTAGCATCGCGTTGCGCCATAAACGCGGGATCACTGCTTGTTGCGCGCTCGTAATTGCGCCTTGCCCCCCACTCGGCCAGCGAGATCGATTTAATCTCCGGCGTCGTGACTCTGGCGGTCACGATCACCCCCGCTGGACTACGCACGTACACCACGGTGATATCCCGCGGGTCGTAGTGCACGCGCACGTCCTGATGCTGACCGATCCACTGAGCAAGTGCGTCGCCCCAGTACTGCAGATTGTGTATCTGGACGCCCGTGCGCGTTAGCCGCCGCATCTCGCTGGGTAGGAAGGTCACCAGAAACTCAGTGGGATTGCGGACCACTGTCGCCCTCCTTGGCTCGATGCCAGGCCACCATAGGCGGGACCCGGATCATCCGGTGCTCCTTGAGGTGGTACCGCCCCAGCAGCTGCTCGACAAACCAGGTGCGCACTTCACTCAACGTCAACGTGGCGTGCTTGATACTGTCGTAGTCGCCCTTCGCCTTCACCGAGTTCTTCGTCGTGCCAGGAAGCAGGTGACACTGCCCCACCATCGTGCCGATCAGTCGCTCGATGGTGCCGCCGTAATGAGGCGAGCCGACAGGCCGCAACGTAAGCAAGATGCCGTGCTCATCGCAGCCACGGCAAAATGCCGCGGACACGAAGTCCTTGCCGTTGTCGACGACGATCTCCTTGGGCAGCCCATCCATCGGCCAATCCAGTGGCACGCCAAATTCATCCGCTGGCAATTTTGGCAGCACGGCATGCGTCAGGCACAGCGCCACCGACAGAATTGAAGGCGGTTCAAAACCGATGTGAATACCCAAAACACAGCGGGTGTACACATCGATTGCGATGGTCAACCACGGACGACCTATGAAGTTGCAGTACGGATCGTCCGAGCGGGCCATGACATCCAAGGGCGTGTGGTCGATCTCGACGCGTTCCAAAGGTGCGCTGACTTCAACATGTCCTGGCATGGCCTCATAGATGTACTTCGCCTTTTTGCTGCCGATCCGATGCTTCTGGGATTCCCTGTTTTGATAGGCCTCCAGTCGTCGGGCGATGGTACGTTCACTCGGCGGTGGCAGACTTACGTCGCGGCACGCAGTGGCAATCCGCTCGGTGAGCGCTTTTAAGGTCGGCCGCTCGGGCGTCATGAAGTACGTCTCAATTTTCTCCGAGATGATTCGTTCCCTGGAAATGTCCAGCACGCGCGCGCCCATCTTGCGCCCGGACGTTCGCGGGATCAGACCGCTAACCGTTTCGTGCCGCTCGTAGTCCGCCACGAGGCGCCACAGCTGACGTTCGCTGATACTCAGTTCACGCGCGTACTCCTTGGCGGCCTCCGTACGGCCCGACTCCATGGCAATGAGCTTTCGGATCAAGGCGGCGCGACGGCTGGCCAGCTCCCAATCGGTACTGGCGATGCTCGCCAGCAGGCTCCTACCAAGCACTTCACACGGATCGGCAATCGCGATTACTTCGGAGCGCATGGCCTGGATCACACCAAACTGTCCAACGTCGAGGAGGACGCTGTCATGGCCCACCAGCTCCAGAACCTTCGCCGGAACACTCTTGTAAAGGACGCGACGGTCCGGCTTGAGTTCAGGCGTCATGACACACCTCCCAGTTCGAGAGGGTCAGATCCCAGTCGGTAATCAGGGTGACCGCGGTCTGCATCGCCTGCCGCAAGACAGGGAACTGCCGACGCAGCGTCGCCTCGACATTGAGCGCGCGGCGGAGCGGCTTGACCTCCACATACGTGCGGCGGGTAAACCCCAACCACGTGAGCGTGTCGGGGACATTCGCGAACTCCACCAGGAAGTCAGGGGTATAGCGATGCGATGTCCCATCAACTGTGTAGCTCACGGTGACGGGCTGGCTGACCACGCTCCGGAGCTCGGCGAAACGTACCAGCGCCGTGAGCAGCCGACACTCCAACTTGGACTCGAAGGCCACGGTCGGGTGGTCGGGCCGGATCGGGTGCCAGCCCCGGACATGGCGTCCGCGGGAAACCGGAATCACGCGCCGATCGTGCTCGATCCGGCGAATGTTGCAATGATCAGGGAAACGGGCCGCGGTCAGCGCGGCCCGCAGTTGATTGGCATCAAGGGTTGTGTGCATGGGTAGTTCTCCAAGGCAATACCGCCGAAGCGGCGAAAGGAATTGGAGGCCGAGCCCTGCAGCAGCCTTTGGCTAGCCAAACCGCTCCCTCGCAGCCCTTGACGGCCCACGGGAGGTTCTGGCAGGCTTGCAGCGTCGGTGTGCAATCGACCACTGCTTCTGGTTGCTGCAAGGCAACAGACGGCGACGTCAAGGGCTCAAGCGCTTCGAACGCTTGGGCTTTTGTCGTTTCTGGGCCTTCGTGGATTCAGTGGGTTTGCCCGACTAGGTCTTCACTTGATCGCCTCCCTTTGAGGAGCTGCCCCAAACCGGCCAAGCCGACGCTGGGCCATTACCCAGGTGCAGGCCTCCTGAGTCAAAGCAAACACGCCCTGCCGTCCGGGCAGAGCAAAAACAGCTACCTCAAGCTGCCCTTGCAGACGGGCCTTCTGGAAGGCGCTGGCCGACCGAAAGCCAAGCAGGCTCCGCAGAGCCTCGCTTCCAACAACAGGGCCATAGCGCGCGACCTGCGCTTCGATCCATGAGGCTTCGTCAAACTGCGGGTTGGGCTGGATCATCAATGCGGAAATCCATGGAAATTGCGCCTGGGGGCCAACGATCTCCTATAGACTCCGCTTTCGAAACCATTTGATCTAACCTTATTTCGAAAGCCTTTTGATGGCTCGCACTGCCGACAATCCGATCAAACGGCTGGGCCGACAGGTCTGGATCCGGGCGCTACGGATCAACTTAAGCATGAATCCGGAGCTTTCGAGTTCCGGACGGGCGCTCAAGTGGGCCGGTTTGGAGAGGGAGTTGCTGATGGTCTATAGCGACTCTGCTTCCCAAGGGCGCCTGCAGGGAGTCCGAGGGGTCGTAAAGCACGGGAATGACCCGCGAAGATTGGTGCGTCGTATCGCCCAAAGTGAGCTTGGGAGCGCGCCTCCTGCTGGCGCGAAGCAGGTAGTTCGGGGTGTTTCCGGGCGATCCGCCCCCGGAGAGACCAAGCCCGAAAAGAGCGTTTACTGGGAGATCCCGATAGATCTGGTTGAAGCCGGGGAAAAGTTGTGCCCGGGATCTGCAAGCTGGGAAAACGCTTACCTGTGGAGGCTGGCTTATCCGGCACTTCCTAGCTTGGAGGACATTCGGTCCAAGATCGCGGAGCTCAAAGCTCGACTTGAACTCTGTTCGCCTTCGCTCGATGAATATCGAGGACTTCTCCCCGAAGCGAAGTTCGCCGCACTTTCACGGCTTTCGCACGCGCAGTTAGTCAAGCGCTATGTATTGTCGCTGAAGCCCTTGGCGAAGCATCCCACGGCTGATTCTCTGAGCTTACTGGCTGCGTTGGTCGCCGAATGTTATGTAACCGACCAGGAAGTCTTACTCCAATTGCATCGCGATGCCTTCCACAAGGCGGTAGAGATACTTCTCTTGCATCCGCTTATGGCGGACATAGCCGCGCCGTTCCGAGATTGGATTTCCCTTCCTGTTCTAACCGGTGCGTGGCAGTTTCCAGCGGTGTACCACGTCTCGTCGCTCATGGAACCCTTCATACCGTTCGAAGCCTGGGCGAAGATGCTTCACAAGAGTGGTCATATTGGTCTTCAATCCTGCTGCAGCCCGCCGATTGATCAACACCGCTTGAAGTAGCCCACCGATGCCATCTGACTCCACTTTTGAAGTCAACTAAAAACGGTGGGAATACCCAATGAGCGCTGGGGGCGGTAGGAACCGCCCCCTTAGCCTCAAGCCTTCGTGCATCCCGCATTCCCGTGCAAAATGCTAGTGCGTGTAGCAGAGCGTGCCGTTCACCGTATAGCCCGCAGCCTGCAATGCATTTGACTCAGAAGGATCCTTGGTGGTCATGTAATTGAAGCCGTTGAACAATCGAACGATTGGAACGACTGCATTCGCAGTCGCACTGGCATAACAGTAACCGAGCAAGACCGTATTGCCGTAATTGGGGCTACCCTCCGCGCTATTGATCGTGTCCATGTATTCGCCGTTCACCGAATTCTTCCGCCGATACAATGGCACTCGACCGCTCGCGCTATCACGGAAAAGGTAATAGCGAACTCCCTTGAAGGAAAAGCTGCTCGTCGTGTCAAACTCATCGCCGGCTGTACTGGTGACATGATCGGCTCCCAAGGCAGTCGAATTGACCCAACGGTAGATTGGCTGGGTCGGTCCGCACAAAGACGGAATGGATGCGCAATGAATTGCAGACAGCGGTTTGATTCCGTGGGTCAGAAAACGACTCAGATATTCCGCGGCTTCTTTCCCTATGAACTCTTGGGATGCGGTGTTGTAGTGGATCAAGTCATGGCTTCCGCAGCCAACAGCGCTAACTCCATTAATGCACGGTGACATCAGATAACGAGCTGAGTTGGACACCAACAACGCTTTGGGGTGCAACTGCGGAGACTCCTGTGCCAACGTAATTTGTTCGACTCGCCGCCGATGATCGCGAAGCAAATCGTCTTTGAGAAGCCCGGAGTAGTCGTAGCCCCAAAAATACCCAGTTTGCATTATGGCGAATGCATCAATGCGCCTACCCGTCTGACCATAAAGCGCGTCATCAAGGTCCGTAATCAGTTCATTCAATGCGGTCACGTATTCTCCGGCGAAGACCCCACCGGCCGCGTCGTTCTCGCCTTGAGACCACAGCACAATGATCCGGTTCGGGTTAGTCACAAGCCAGGAATTGTTGTAGGCCGTGATTAAGTCGTTTATGGCCTGCTGGTGAATGGCTTGCCCCTTCTTCCAGAAGCCTTGTTGCAAGACGTTCCCTTCGGAAGTAAGTCCTGTGCCGCCCTTTGGCCGAACTACATAGAGATGATTGTTGCCCTGCAATTCACCCCATCGGCGAGCAAATGACGGGATCGGCCCGTAGGTATCGCTCGTCCAGTAATTGCCTGTCGGCAAGCCGCTAATACTGCCCATCGGCGCGAACCCACCATTGCCGTTGTATTCCCAGGCCTGCTGAAGTTGCGGAGCCACACCTGCAGAAGGCGCACGACCGCGTGCATTTGATTGACCAATCACCAGGAACAGATCCCCGGCGATAGCGGGCACAGAGATCGACAACAAAGCTATAAGTGCAAATTTTCTTGCAAGCTTCATACTTAATGATCCTAGTTGAGTTGAATTCGGCTTCTGTCCAAGTAGAAAAGTAGCTGTCTGGCATTGGTAACAGAACATCCACCGCTTGAGCAAATACAGGCACGCTTCCACCCCAGGGACTACCAGTGCAGGCACAGATCAACGGCCTCCCAAATCTGTGCAGTAGAGCAAATGTCCAACGACTGGAGCTGATGGTGCATAGCCGCTCGCACGGCGACAAGGGAACGCTGTGTCTGCATGGGCGGACGATGACGTTCGACAAGCTGTAGACCGAATTCTTTCCCAGCACAACCAAGAAAACCATGCGGAACGAGCTGACCGCGGGAATGCTTCCGCGCCGGACTGGAAAAGCACTCGATTCCTGCGACGTGTCGGACGGGCGGCGGGAGCGGAGTACGGCTTACTCCCTAGCCGCATCAAGCCCAGAACGGCACGTACTCTGTGAACTTCTTGGACTTGTTGTCGGGGTTCGCAGGCTTGATCAAGCTCTCCTCCGCGGCCTGCTGCAGTATCACAGACACCATAGACCTATGTTTGTCCGGCATCTTGAGGCGCTCCCTCAGCGTCTTGTTAGTCATGGTCTCCCCCGCAAGGAAGCGAAGAACGGCATGTTGGTAACAAGCATCCAACCGCTCACGCTGCGACATCGCTGCATATGCCCGTGGCGCGAATAGCGTGACGCGGAAATAGTTGTCGCCGGTCTCAAACTTGATCGGCGGTAGCCCATACAGTTCGGCGGCCTGTCCTGCCTTGATGAGACCTGATCCCAACTCCTCACATATTTTGTAGCGGCGGAACGCTCGGGCAAGCGCCTCATTTCTAGACTCTGGCTGCGTGCCAATTAGCCGATCCAGGCGTTTTGATGGCAACAGTCCACCAGGGTTCGAAATGACGATCCGGTCGCTGAAGATCTCTATAAGCGGACCTGTCCCCGTGATCGTGAAATCTTGGTGGATCAGCGCATTTGCGATTAGCTCACGCAATGCGATTTCGGGATATAGGGTGCGTTTTTGCCGAAGGGCCTTTTCTATAACTTCGCTCTGCGGCAAGTGCGACATGACGAAATCCAAGAGTCCAATGAAGCCGATGGCATACCCCTTAAGCCCCTCCTTTTCCAGTCGTATCGACGACTTGTCCTTCCCGTTGTAGATCAGTACTCGAACAGCTTTGCGCGCCAACTGAGGGAATTCGCCCAAGTTGCGACTGGTTGCCATAGCCCCCAAGTTCGTGATGTAGAACCCGTCCTCAGTTTGCTTTTCGAGAAAGCCCTCAGCTACTGCCCAAGCGAGCACTTCGTTTTGGCCAGACGGGATCTTCCTATCCAAGGCCTCGAATACCGGGAGGAAGTCGAGTCGCGCGACAACCTCTGACCCGGTCAGCAGGACAGACGCATGCAACTCTTCCCATCGCGGCGTCTTGCTGTTGAGCAAGAGGTTGCCGACATCTTGCCGAGAAGCCTTTCGCGTTGTCCCGCCCGAGCGAATGAAAGTTTCTTCGATCGACTTGCCTCGCAGGTGCACGGGCTTGGTAATCGACTCGCGAATGTGAAGGAACAGCAGGCGCTTCTCGCGATAGTCGGCTACCTGATGCTCCACCGTTACTGAAGGAACGAACCATCTCTACCAATGCTGGTGAGGCGGCTAAGGATGTCCGCAATCTGAGAGCCGTTGACGCCGATCACGTCGCCGTCGTTGTTCACACCGAAAACGAGGAACCCACCGCCCGGCTGGTTGGCGAGCGCGCACAAGTGCTCGGCTGTGCGGCTGCCCTTTGACGACGCGTCGACCTTCCAGTCGAGCTCGTTCAGTTCGTGCTTGGGCTCACCAAGCGTGACGTCCAAAAGGGCATAGGCGCGGTTCAACCATTCCCACATGCCAATCACCACTCAATTAAAAAGATTCGTCAATTCAATATGTTACGAAATTCTATGCTCAACTGATCAAATAGACAGTTCACAACTTCAAGCTCAAGCCGTCTCCTACCTAAGCGCTAATAATCTCACGCTTATATGAGACGGATCGACGCCGCGATCTGTGATGAGGCCAATTGCCCTCTCGCCGCATGAGGGGCCCACAGCGACGAACAGGAGGTCAGCGCGGAACACGTCGCGGGCCCGCAGCACTGGCTTGGCGTTGTCGAACAGCACAGCTCCACATACGTTGGCCGCCTGACGCACAGCGTGGCCATGATGGCCACCGACCGGCCGCTCCGCATCTGATCGTGGTGCAGTTGGTCTACATCTGTTAGCCCGGCGGCGTCTCGAAGCGCAACCACCGGGTCCCCCCAGCGCATGCTGCAAGGGCGCCATGAACAACTTCAACTGGCAGATACCGCCGGTGCAGCCCCGCTTGGCCAACTCCCGCAGGAGCACCATCGCCGGGATGACACTCGGCCGCACCCCAGCCGGTCGCACTTGCTCTACTTACCTTTGTCAGTGATCGGCCGACCTAGCCGGTAATGCCATCCTGACTAGCCCCCTCAATTGTGGCAACTCGTTGACCCTGTCAGTCGCACACAGATCAGCGCCTAACCGCGTCCGCACGTGGCACTGCTATAGAGGATCTAGCTGGAGCAGCCCATGACAGATCAATGGGTTAGTGAGCGCGGCGCCCAACTGACGTAATTACGCGCTCTCGACAACGGGGGAGCGTGCCAGAAGGGGGGTTAAGGCCGGGGCAAGGCCTGGCTGCGGCCAGGGCCGCGGCGGCCAGCCCCGACGCGCGCTGTCCGTCATGGCGTGGCGGCGACATCCCACTCCAGATCCGCGACGACCGGGAAATGGTCGGATGGATAGCGGCCGTCGACGTGGTCGTCCAGGCTGGCGGCGTGCGTCACGGCAAGGCCGCGCACCAGGATCCAGTCGATACGCCGGTCGGCCCGCCCGGTGAAGCCGTGGAAAGTCTCCGCCGGCCCCTGCGTGCGCGGCGCGGCCAGCCAGGCGTCGCGTAGTGGCGGCACCAGCGTGGCATGCACCGTATCGTCGGGCGCGATGTTGAAATCGCCGGTAACGACCACCGGCACCTCTGCCGGCAATGCCGAGATCCGGTCGCGCAGCAGGCGCACTCCGCGCAACCGTGCCTGCTGGTCCTCGTCGCGATACGGCAGGTGGGTATTGAACAGGTAGAAGCGGCGGCCATCGGCCTTGAGCTGGAACAGCGCCCAGGTCACCAACCGGGGATACAGATGGCGCCAGCTGATGCTGCCCGCCACCTCCGGCGTGTCCGAGAGCCAGAAGTCGCCCGATGCAAGCACCCGCAACCGGTCGTGGCGGTACAGCACGCCGACATGCTCGTCGCCGGGACCGCCCCGGCGGCCCTGGCCAAACCAGGCATAGCCGGGCAACTGCGCGGCCAGGTAATCGCCCTGCTCGGCGTACAGCTCCTGGGTGCCGACGACATCGGGCTGCTGCGCGGCAAGCAGCCGGGCGACCTGTTCGCGGCGCAAGGCCCAGCGGTTGTCGCCATCGGCATCGGTCGGCAGGCGCACGTTGAACGTCATCACCCGCAGTCCTTGCGCGGCGCCGGGCAACGCGACGATGCAGCCCAGGAGCAGGCCAAGCAGCAGCGTTAACCGGCGCCCCATGGCGCTCATGGGAAAATCGACGAGTCCCGGCGGGGAATGTGGCATTGGCAGCGCCCGTGGATCCAGCCGGGAGTGTAACGATCGATCTTCGTGTTTTCAGCGTGCCCCATCGCGGTCCGCGCCCTGCGCACGTCGGCTCATGCCCAGGATCTCGCGGAACAGGTGCTGCACGGTGTCGGCATCGAGCCCGGCCGCTTCCGCCCATTGCGCGCGCTCACGCATCAGGTCGGTCTCGCGCGCGGGATCCAGCACCGGCGCCCCGAGTGCGTGCTTGGCCGCCGCCGCCCGCGTGCTCAGTTCGCGACGACGGCGCAGCAGGTCGATCAGCTCGCGATCCAGCTCGTCGATGTGCTCGCGCACCTCACGCAACGCCGGTGACTGCCGCCCCAGGTCCGGGATGGCCAGCAGGGCCGCCTGCTGGGCCGGTGTGTCCGCAACGGTGTCGGCAATGCGCGCGTCGATCTGCTGCAACGCCTCGATGAACTGGCGCCGGGTCTGCGCCGCATACGGATTGTCGTTCTGGATCGCGCGGAACAGGTGGCCGGCGTCCGCGCGCACCGCGGCGATCGATGCCGCCAGCGCGGCGAAGCTCGGCGGCGACCAGCGCAGGTCATCGCCCAGGCCCAGGTCGAGCAGGCCCTTGGCGATGAAGAACGCCATCGCGTGGGTCAGCGCCATGAACCGGTCGTGGGCCTCCGGCGTCTGCCGTGCCACCTCGCTGCCCAGCGTGGTGAACAGCGCTTCGGCGATATCGGCGGCGCGCGGGTGCCGCGGGCTTGGGCAGATCACGGTGCGCAGTGGCTCGGCGCGCGCAATGCTGAGCGGACCGAACAGCGGGTGCGCGCCCACGTGGGCGATGGCATCGCCGAGCACCGCATCCATCACCGCGCACGGCCCCTGTTTGACGCTGGCCACGTCGATCACGGTGTGGCGCGGGAGCAGGTGCTGGCGCAGGCCACGCAGGGCCGGCTCGAACCGCGACACCGGCACCGCGATGATCAGCACGTCGGCGCATGCGACCAACGCCTCCGGCGACGCGACCGCGTTCGCCGCGGGCACGGCGGCGATCGGATCATGCGCACACCACCGGTACCCGTGCGTATTCAGCAGTCCGGCGAGCGCCTGGCCGAAACGGCCGTAACCGAGGATGCCGATGGTGCCGGCGACTGCCATGGAATTGCCTTGCGATGCGGGGCTTCCATTGTCCACTGCGAAGCCGGCGATGGCTCATCCGTTTCCGCCGCAACGGTCACTGCTGCAACCGTTGCCATGGGTGGCAGTCGGCGTGGTGGTCATCGCCGGTCCCGCCGCACGCACGTGGCCAGCGCGCACGTCCTGCAGGGATTCAACCGGGCGCTGAATGCGGCGGCAACGACCAGTCAATCGGCGCCTGGCCGCGGCGCGTGAGGTACTCGTTGACGGCCGAGAAATGTCCACAGCCCAGAAAGCCACGATGCGCCGACAACGGCGACGGATGCGGCGCCTTCAGCACCCGGTGCCGGCGCGGATCGATCACCTTGCCCTTGGCCTGCGCGTAGCTGCCCCACAGCAGGAACACCAGCCCCTCGCGCTCGCGGTTGAGCGTCTCGACCACGTGGTCGGTAAACCCCTCCCAGCCACGGCCCTGGTGGCTGCCGGCCTGGCCCGCCTCCACGGTCAGCACCGCGTTGAGCAGCAGCACGCCCTGCCGCGCCCACGGCAGTAGGCAGCCATGATCCGGCCGCGGCACGCCCAGGTCGCGCTCGATTTCCTTGTAGATGTTGAGCAGCGACGGCGGTACCGCCACGCCCGGCCGCACCGAGAAGCACAGCCCATGCGCCTGACCCGCTCCGTGATACGGATCCTGCCCCAGCACCACCACCTTGACCTGGTCGAACGGCGTGGCCTTGAACGCGGCGAAGATGTCCGGGCCCGGCGGGTACACCGCTACTCCACGCGCCTTGCGCTCGCGCAGGAACGCCGCCAGCGCCCGCATGTCCTCGCGCTGCAGCCAGTCGCCCACCCGTTCCTTCCACGAAGGCTCGAGCTTGATGCGGTCTTCAGTCACGTCGGTAGGCGTCCGTGAGGGCCAAGCCCTCTCAACAAAGCGTGTAACGGGGAGCGACTTGAGAGGGCTTGGCCCTCACGGACGCGCACGGCACGGTCTCAAGCATCAAACGCCGCCTGCTCCGGCAACTGCGCCAAGCGCAGCTGGAACAGCGTCTTGGTCACCAGCAATCGCTCTTCGATCGGCTTGAGCACCAGGTCGTTGGCACCATCGCGCAGCAACGCAGTCTGGTTGGCCGGGTTGGCATCGCCGGTCATCACCAGCACCGGCAGCCGTCGCTTGCCGTAGCCATACGCGTGGCGCACCCGCTGCAGCAGGTCGCCGCCGTCCAGCGCGCCCTTGAGGTACACGTCGGTGAGCACCACGTCGGCACCGATGTCGTCCCGGCCCAGGTGCGCCTCCAGGTGCGCCAGCGCCTCTTCCACGTCGACGAAGTGCAGGACGGTCATCCCGTGCCGCTCCAGCATCCGTTTGGTGGCCAGCGCCACCACCCGGCTGTCCTCCACGTAGAGCACGCGTGCGCCGGGCATCGGCTCGGGTTGCACATAACCGCGGATGAACGCCGCCAGCGCCTGGTGCCCAAGCGCCTTGTCGAAATAGTCGGTGACGTCCTCGGTGAAACGGCGCGCCTCCAGGCGCGACTGCGCCTCGCCGGAGACCACGATCACCGGCACGTACGCCTGCCCCGCCGCCTCGCGCACGGTGCGCGCCAACGCAATGCCGTCGCCGTCGGGGAGCACCAGCGACGTGGTGACCAGGTTGACCGGCCCAGCGGCCAGCGCCGCGCGCGCCTCGGCGATGCTGCCGCATGTCACCAGCTGCACGCCCGGCAACTCACGCGCGAGTACGTCGCCAATCAGCTTGCGCACCAGCTTGGAGCCATCGACCACCATCACCCGCGTGGCGGCAGCGTCCAGATGACGAAGTTCGGGACTGTCCATGCTCAGGTGTCGGTAGGCCGGGTCTGCCGCAGGTAATGACCGGTGACCAGGCCGGCGCCCAGCCAGCCCAGCACGCCGGCACCGGTCACGACGCCCGCCGCCTGCACGAGGTTGAAGCCCTCCAGGGCGAACGCGCTGCCGTAACTGGTCGCCAGTTCGGCCAGCGGCGCGCGCAGCGCCACGTCGGCGACGGTCAGCATCGCCAGCGCCAGCGCGCCGGCCACCAGGCCGTAGCTCGCGCCCAGGTACAGGAACGGTCGGCGGATGAAGCCGTCGGTCGCGCCCAGCAACTGCAATACGCCGATCTCCTCGCGCCGCGACTGGATGTCCAGGCGCACGGTATTGCCCACCACCAGCAGCGCCCCCAGGCCCAGCAGCGCCGCCAGTACCAGGGCGAAACGCCCGCCAAACCGCAGCCAGCCGTCCAGGCGCTGCCGCCATGCGGCGTCGTGCTGCACCACGTCGGCCTCCGGCAACGCCTGCAGCGCGCCGGCGAGCAGCGTCTCGTCGCCGCGCGGGGTCACCAGCAGCAGGTGTGGCAGCGGGTTGCCGTCTTCGCCAGCCAACACATCGTCCAGGCCACCGCGTTCGCGCAGTTCCGCCAGGCCCTGTTCCGGCGTGCGGTGCTCGACGGCGGCAATGTCGCCGCGCGCGCGCAGTTGCGCGGCCAACTCGGCGGCGCGCGCGGCGGCCACGTCGGTCTTGAGGAACACGCTGACCTGCCGCGCCTGCTGCACGTCGCCGGTGAAGCGCTGCACGTTGTGCAGCGCCGCCCACAGCCCCAGCGGTAGCGCCAGCGCCACCGCCATCACGCCCACGGTCAACAACGTCGCCGCGGGCTTGCGGACCATGCGGCCGACGCTCGCCACCAGGCTGTAAACGTGATGGTCGAACCACGTGCCCAGCCGCGACTGTGCGCGGGCGGCCGGCAGCGGCGCGTTGATGGCGTTCATTCGGCCAGGTCCTCCGGGCGGATGTCGTCCACCAGCCGCCCCTGGTTGAGCACCAGCACGCGCTTCTTCATGCGCTTGACCAGCCCCAGGTCGTGGCTGGCCACCAGCACGCTGGTGCCGCGCTCGGGCAGGCTTTCGAACAACGTCATGATCTCCGCCGACAGTGTCGGGTCGAGGTTGCCGGTGGGCTCGTCGGCCACCAGCAGCGCCGGCTCGGACACCACCGCGCGGGCGATGCCCACGCGCTGCTGCTCGCCGGCCGACAGTTGCGTCGGCAATGCGTTGGCGCGCGCGCCCAGCCCGACCCGCTCCAGCACCACGCGCACGCGCTTGGCGATGTCGCCACGGCGCAGGCCACGCAGCAGCAGCGGCAACGCCACGTTGTCGGCCACGCTGCGGTCGCCCAGCAGGCGGTGGTCCTGGTACACCACGCCCACGTCGCGGCGGTGCAGGGCGACCTTGTTGCCGCGCACCTTGAGCAGGTTGCGTTCGCGGAACAGCACCGCGCCGCGGCTCGGCCGTTCACTGAGGTGGATCAGCCTGAGCAGGGTGCTCTTGCCGGCGCCGGAGTGGCCGGTGACGAACAGCATCTCGCCGGCCGCCACGTCGAAGCTGACCTCGCTCAGCGCGGACTGGCCGCCACCGTATTGCTTGCTGACGTTGTCGAAGCGCAGGACGCTCATCGTGTACCGGTGTGTTTCGATGGCGCCCAGTATCGGTGTCCGGCGCGACGATGGCCAGCGCCCACGCCATGGACAACGCGCGGCAAAGGGGGTGCGCGTCGCAGTCCCTGCATCAAGCGCGCAAACGACGACGCCGGCACAGGACCGGCGTCGTGAACCACGGTGGATCGCACATCCGGCGGTGGTTGCGGTGATCCCGCCACCACGTGCACGGGCCAACCGTGCTCAGTGCCGGGAGCGTGGCGCGCGCGTCACCATCGCCTTCAGCCCGCGACTGATGCGTTCCAGCAGGCCGGGCTTGGCTTCGGCTGCGGCTGCGGCCGGACGCGCCGGCTTGGTGGCGGGCACGTGGTTGGGCTTGCCGCCCTGGCGCGCTGCGACGGCCGGTGTCGCCGCCTGCCCCTCGCCGGTCACGGCGCCCTCGACGCCATCAATGCGACGGCCGCCGCGACGTCGGCGACGCTTGCGCGCGGGGCGTTCGCCCTCGGCACCTTCAACCGCGCCTGGCGCGGCCTGTACCGCCGGATTGGGTTCCGGACGCGGTGGGCGCGGCGCACGCGGGACCTGGCCTTCGCCAGCCTCGCGGCGCGGACGGCCGGCATGGCCGCCGCCTTCGCCCCGGCCACCCTCACGACGCCCGCCTTCGCGACCACCACTGCGGCTGCCACCGCGGCCACGACCACCGCCGCGACGCTCCTCGTCGGCCGCGCGCTGCTCGCGCGCTTCCTTGAAGATGCCCGCGATGCTCTCGGCCTCGTCGCCTTCGCCGTCGTCCAGCGCGCCTTCCGGCAATGCGCGCGGCGTGCGCGGCAACGCGGTCAGCAGCTCGGCGGTCACCGGCTCGGACGGGATCTTCTGCTCGATGTAGGCCTCGATGTCCGGCAGGCCCTGCGCGTAGCGCTCGCAGGCGAAGCTGATCGCGTCGCCCTCCGCGCCCAGGCGGGCGGTGCGACCGATGCGATGCACGTAGTCCTCGGCATCGAACGGCAGGTCGAAGTTGAACACGTGCGACACGCCGTCGATGTGCAGGCCGCGCGCGGCCACGTCGGTGGCCACCAGCAGCTCCAACTGGCCGGCCTGGAACTTCTTCAGCAGCGATTCGCGCTTCTTCTGCGGCACGTCGCCCGACAGCACGCCGACACGGTAGCCAGCCTTCTCCAGCGCGCGCGCCACGCGCTCGACGAAGGCCTTGGTGTTGACGAACACCATGGTGCGCGCGCCCTCGCTGCGCGACAGCAGGCCGATCAGCAGCGGGATCTTCTCTTCGTCGGCCGGGTAGTACAGGCGCTGGCGCACGCGCGCGGCGGTGATGGTCTCGGTCTCCACCACCAGCTTCTCCGGCTCGTTCATGTGCTCGTAGGCCAGCTCCAGCACGCGGTGGCTGAGCGTGGCGCTGAACAGCAGCGTCTGCCGGGTGGTGCGCTCGGGCATGCGGCGCAGCAGGAAGCGGATGTCCTTGATGAAGCCCAGGTCGAACATGCGGTCGGCTTCGTCCAGCACGCACATCTCGCAGGCGTGCAGGCTGACCACCTTGTGCTGCTTGACGTAGTCGATCAGGCGGCCGGGGGTGGCGATGATCACGTCGGCGCCCTTCTGCAACAGCTCGCGCTGCTTGTCGTAGTCCACGCCGCCGTACACCAGCGCGAACTTCAGGCCCAGGTCGCTACCGAACTTGACCGCGTCCTTGTGGATCTGGATGGCCAGTTCGCGGGTGGGCGCCAGGATCAGCGCGCGCGGATCCTCGGGCTTGCGGTCGGCCAGCGCCGGGCGGGTCAGCAGGCGGTTCATCACCGCCACCAGGAACGCCAGCGTCTTGCCGGTGCCGGTCTGGGCCTGGCCGGCCACGTCGCCGCCCTTGAGCGCGATCGGCAGGGTCAGCGCCTGGATCGGCGTGCAGCGGGTGAACCCGGCGCTCTCCAGTCCGGCCAGCAGGCCCGGATGCAGGTCGAACGACGAGAAGGAAATGTCGGTTAAAGGCTTGTCGCTCATCGGCTTGGCATGTCCGCGCGCGGCCCGCAGTGTTGCGGCGCTGCGCTTGCGTGGGTGGCGGTCCGCATCGCAGACTGCCGGGGCCGGCCTCTTCGGACGCCGGCTCGGATTGGGGTTACCGGCCGCCTTGAAGCCGCCGGGAAACGCCCCAGTTTACCGTAAGCCCCGCCCCGCAGCGGGACCGGCGCCCGGTGCCGGAGGCTTCGCGCCCCGGCCACGACGTCCATGCCACCCTGGGCCGCCCCAGGCCCAACCCGCAGGAGAAGCTTTGTGAGCGATAAAGTGATGCATGTCGGTGATGCCGATTTCGACGCCGCCGTGCTGCAGTCGTCCGAACCGGTGCTCGTCGACTTCTGGGCGCCCTGGTGCGGCCCGTGCAAGATGATCGCCCCGGCCCTGGACACGCTCGCCGAGGAATACGCCGGCAAGGCCAGGATCGTGAAAGTCAACGTGGACGAGAACCAGGCGACCGCGCTGAAGTACCACGTGCGCTCGATCCCGATGCTGCTGGTGTTCAAGAACGGCCAGGTGCAGGCCACCCAGATCGGCGCGGTGGGCAAGCCGCAGATCGCGCAGCTGATCGACAAGGCGCTCTGAGCGCTGCCGGGCACCGGCGCGGGACGTTCCCGCCGGTGCCCCGCCCCTTCCGGCGGCCCAGGTCCGACCCGGGCCTTCCAGCGGTGGCCGCCGGGGCGGCCAACTGAACAGCAGGTCGCCCCATGCGCTGTGCCGCTTGCGCGGAAAGCCGCGGCGGTGCTAGTTTCGTGGCACTGGGCGCGTCTCCGCGCCACACCCCTCTTTACATAACCACGTCCCTGACGCTCCGCTCGCCGCCTGCGAGCGCTCGCCGCTTAGCGAGGATTCCCTGCTTGTCCGATAACACCCCCGACGCCGGCGAAACCGCCGAAAAGCGCGTGCGCAAGCCGCGTGCTCCCAAGGCTGATGCCGCGCCTGCCGCTCCGGTCGCAGCCGCAACCCCCACCGCCGTGCCCGCCAAGGCCGCCGCGCCCGAGTCCGCACCCGCGCCGGCCGCAAGTCCGGCTCCGTCCGCGGCTGCCGCCGCGGGTGGCGAGGGCGGCGGCACCCAGGCCGGTGGTGAAGGCGCTTCCCAGGCCCAGGGCGGCGGCCAGCCGGGCCAGGGCGGCCAGCGCAACGACCGCGACTTCGACGGCCGCGGCAACCGCCGCGACCGCTTCCGCAACCGTCGCGACCGCCAGCGCGACCGCCAGCGCGACGGCGGCATGCCCGACGACGGCGGCGGCAACGAGACGTTCGTGCCGCGTCCGCACCCACAGGTACCGGAAGGTTTCCCGGTGTACTCGCTGGGTGACCTCAAGCGCATGCCCGCGCCCAGGCTGCTGGAGATCGCCGAGCAGCTGCAGATCACCGACGGCGTGGCCCGCGCGCGCAAGCAGGACGTGATCTTCGCCCTGCTCAAGGTGCTGACCCGTCACGGCGAGGGCGTGGCCGCCGACGGCGTGCTGGAGATCCTGCCCGACGGCTTCGGCTTCCTGCGCGCCGCCGAGGCCAGCTACCTGGCCGGCCCGGACGACACCTACATCAGCCCCAGCCAGATCCGCCGCTTCAACCTGCGCACCGGCGACCACCTGTCCGGCCGCATCCGCTGGCCGAAGGACGGCGAGCGCTACTTCGCGCTGAACGTGGTCGACACGATCAACGGCGAGCCGCTGGAAGCGTCGAAGAACAAGACCCTGTTCGAGAACCTCACCCCGCTGTTCCCGCGCAAGAAGTTCCGCCTGGAACGCGGCGACGGCAGCACCGAGGACATCACCGGCCGCATCCTCGACCTGATGGCGCCGCAGGGCAAGGGCCAGCGCGCGCTGATCGTCAGCCCGCCCAAGGCCGGCAAGACCATGCTCATGCAGCAGGTCGCCACCGCCATCACCACCAACCACCCGGACGTGCACCTGATCGTGCTGCTGGTGGACGAGCGCCCGGAAGAAGTAACCGAGATGCAGCGCACCGTGCGCGGCGAAGTGGTGTCGTCGACCTTCGACGAGCCCGCCGGCCGCCACGTGCAGGTCGCCGAGATGGTGATCGAGCGCGCCAAGCGCCTGGTCGAGCACAAGAAGGACGTGGTGATCCTGCTCGACTCGATCACCCGCCTGGCGCGTGCCTACAACAACGTCGTGCCCTCCAGCGGCAAGGTGCTGACCGGCGGCGTGGACGCCAACGCCCTGCACCGCCCGAAGCGTTTCTTCGGCGCCGCGCGCAACGTCGAGGAAGGCGGCTCGCTGACCATTATTGCGACGGCGCTGATCGACACCGGCAGCAAGATGGACGAGGTGATCTACGAAGAGTTCAAGGGCACCGGCAACAGCGAAGTGCACCTGAACCGCCGCATCGCCGAGAAGCGCGTGTACCCGGCCATCGACATCAACCGCAGCGGCACCCGCCGCGAGGACCTGCTGATCGAGCCGGAGCTGCTGCAGAAGATCTGGATCCTGCGCAAGCTGCTGCACGGCATGGACGAGATCGGCGCGATGGAGTTCCTGCTGGACAAGATGAAGAACACCAAGAGCAACGACGAGTTCTTCTCTTCCATGAGGCGGTAACCGCCACGGACGCCGCAAACGACGACGCCCCGCATTGCGGGGCGTTGTTGTTCAGGCCGCGCTGGTCACCGCATCGCGCAGGGTCCTGACGACCGCGCATTGCGCGCGGTGCGGCGACCGTTACCATGGACCTCATTGGCGGCGTCCCGCCACCCAGGTAATCCCATGCACGGCGGCGGCCTCGAACTCGCACTGGTCTTCCTGCTGGCCGCGGTGATCGCGGTGCCGGTGTTCCGGCGTTTCGGCCTGGGCGCGGTATTGGGCTATCTGGTCGCGGGCGTGGCGCTGGGGCCCAACGGCCTGCGCTTCGTGCGCGACGCCGACCCGGTGATGGCCGCCGCCGAGATCGGGGTGGTGATGATGCTGTTCGTCATCGGCCTGGAGCTGTCGCTGCCGCGATTGAAAGTGATGCGTCGCCCGGTGTTCGGCACCGGTGGCGCGCAGGTGCTGCTGACCACGCTGGTGCTGGGCGGGATCGCGATGGCGCTGGGCCTGGGCTGGAAGGCGGCGCTGGTGGTCGGCGCCGGATTGGCCCTGTCCTCCACCGCGGTGAGCCTGCAGCTGCTGTCCGAACGCAAGGCGCTCAACAGCGACCACGGCCGCTTGGGCTTTGCCATCCTGCTGTTCCAGGACATCGCCGCGATCCCGCTGCTGGCGGCGATCCCGCTGCTGGGCCGGGCCGCATCGGCCGATACCGGACTGGGCTGGGACGAGGTGGTGAAAGCGCTGGGCGCGATGGCGCTGCTGGTGCTGGTCGGCCGCTGGGCACTGCGGCACCTGTTCCGCCTGGTCGCACGTGCGCAGATGCCCGAGGTGTTCACCGGGGCCGCGCTGTTCACCGTGCTGGGCGCGGCGTGGCTGATGCAGGAGGCGGGGCTGTCGGCGGGCCTGGGCGCGTTCCTGGCCGGCGTGCTGCTGGCGGACTCGGAATTCCGCCACGAGCTGGAGTCGCAGGTCAATCCGTTCAAGGGCCTGCTGCTGGGGCTGTTCTTCATGGCGGTGGGCATGTCCATCGACCTGGCCCGGGTGGCCGCCGAGCCGTGGCTGATCCTGGGGCTGGTCACCGGATTGATGGCGGTGAAGTTCGTGCTGCTGGTGCTGATCGGCCTCCGCCCGGGGCGGCTGGATCTGCGCGAGGCACTGCAGTTGGCCGCGGTGCTGGCGCTGGGTGGCGAATTCTCGTTCGTGGTGTTCACCGAGGCCGAACGCGCCGGGCTGCTGGCCGCGGGCCTGCATGACCGGCTGGTGGCGGTGGTGGGCTTGTCGATGGCGCTCACCCCGCTGCTGGTGATGGCGGTGGCGCGGCGGCTGGCGGCAAAGCCACCGACGCGCCCCAGGCGGGCTTTCGACGCCATCCCCGACGGGCATCCGCAGGTGCTGATCGCCGGCTTCGGCCGCTTTGGGCAGATCATCGCGCGCTTGCTGACCGCGCAACGCGTGCCGTACATCGCCATCGAGCACAGCGCCGACCAGGTCGACTTCGTGCGTCGCTTCGGCAACATCATCTACTACGGCGATCCGGCCAACGCGGAACTGCTGCGCTCGGCGGGCGCGGCGCACGTGAAGGCGTTCGTGATCGCCATCGACGACACCGCGGGCAGCCTGCACACGGTGCGCACCATCCGCCACCTGTACCCGGACGCGAAGGTGTTCGCACGCGCGCGCGACCGCCGCCACGCATGGGAGCTGATGGACCTGGGCGCGTATGCGGTGCGCGAGATGTTCCATTCCAGCCTGCGCCTGGGCGAGGAGGTGCTGATGGCGCTGGGCGTTCCGGCCGAGGTGGCGCGACAGCACGCCCGCCGGTTCCGCGAACACGACGAACGGATGCTGGTGGCGCAGTACCAGGTGCATGACGACGAGGCGGCGCTGCTGCAGACCGCCGCCGATGCGCGCAAGGAACTGGAGGAGCTGTTCAACGCCGACCAGGGCGAAGGCGTGCTGGGCGGCATCGCGGTGGAGCGCAGGCGCGCCGAATAGCCCTGTCGGCGGTCGGCGGGCCGTTCAACGATGCGAATGCCAGGGCGTGGCGACAACCGCCACCGCGCCCTGGCCGGACAGGCTCAGCGCTGGTCGCGCAGGAACCTGGCCATCGAAACGTCATCGCCCCGTGCGCGGGGCGCGAGCTCGGCGGCGATGTCGATGAACCCGCGCATCACCGCGATCTCGCGCGGGGTACGGTTGAGTCCGTCGCGCAGGTCGGGGTCGGCGCCGGCCCGCAGCAGCCACTGCACCACGCCCACCAGGCCATGCAGGGCGGCCAGGTGCAGCGGGCCGAAGCCACGCGGATCCTGCACCTGCAGGCGCGCCTCGTGGTCCAGCAACTGCTCCAGCCCGGCAATGAGCACGTCTTCGTCGGCGGCGCTGCCCGGCTCGGCGCGCGCGCCCAGCAGCAGCAGCAGCGGCGTGGCGCCGGCGGCGACCGCGTTGATCGTCGATTCCGCCCCCGCCAGCAACAGGGTATCGAACAGCGCCACCACGCGACTGCGCTCGCGCGCGGTGAAGGCGTACATGGCCGCACAGTGCAGCGGGGTGCGGCCTTGCGCATCGGTGGCGTGGACGTCGGCGCCAGCAGCCAGCAGCCGCGCGGCCACCTCGGGCAGCCCCAGTGCGCAGGCCACCATGAGCACGGTGAGTTCACCCGGCAGGCGCTGCTCGACCTGCGCGCCGGCGGCGATCAGGCGATCGACCAGCTCGACGTGGCGCATGCTCACCGCCGCCGACAGCGGCGTCGCGCCGGACGTGGCGGCGCACCGCGGGTCGGCGCCACGTGCCAGCAGCAGGTCGACCACCGCGCGATGGCCGCTGCCGGCCGCGCGCAACAGCGCGGTGCAGCCCTGCGGGTCCACGGCATCCAGCGGCAGGCCCAGGTCGAGCAGGCGGCGGACGGCATCGGCGTCGCCGACGACGGCGGCGGCCGGTATGTCACTGGGGCGCAATGCGCGCCGCGGCAACGGCCAGCCGCGCCAGTCCAGCCAATCGGCGATGTCGCGCCGACCGGAGGCCAACGCCACACCCAGCGGGGTCTGTCCGTCGGCGGCCAGCAGGTCGGGCGAGGCGCCCTGGGCGACCAGCGTCCTGACCATCGCCTCGCGGCCCAGCGCGGCCGCCAGGTGCAGGGCGCTCATGCCACGGCTATCGCGTGCATCCAGGTCCACGCCGATCGCAAGCAGGCGGGCCAGCAGCCGGGTCCAGCCCAGGCGGACGGCCAAGGTCAGCGGCGGATCCACGATCCGCGACCCGCCAAACGGGTCGGCGCCGCGCTCCAGCAGGTCCAGCGCCAATTGCTCCAGCGCGCGGCTGGCCAGGTCCTCGGCCGCGCAGGCGGCCAGGAAGCGGGCCAGTCCGCCGCGTCCGGTGGGGGCCAGCCCCCGGTCGAGCAGGGCACGGATCGCCGGCAGGGCGGACGGCCCTTGCGCCAGGCGCGCCAGCAACGGAGTGTCCCCATTGGCGTCGGGCACTTCGGGCCATGCGCCCTGGCGCAACAGCCAGTCGATCCGCTGCGGCTGACGGGCCTCGTCGTCGTGCAGCAGTGCGCCCAGTTCGGCGGGCGAGAGCAGCTGCGCCAGCGGGGCCAGGGCATCGTCGCGGCCGTCGTGCATCGCTTCGCGCAGCAGCGCGGCGGGCGCCCGATCAGGCAACGGCGCATCCGCATCGCCGCCGCGCACGCTGGCCGGCAGGGCGTACGTGGGGTCCAGTTCGGCCACGAGGGCCCATCGGCCGGCCTCGGCGGCGCGGTCGACCGGCCGCTTGCCGTCATGGTCGTGCCTCAGCGGATCCAGCCCCAGCTCGACCAGGCGGCGCACCATGGCGACCGACGCCTGCTCGGCCGTTACGGCCAATGCCAGGGCGTTGCAACCGTGCGCGTCAACCGCATCCACCGGCGCCTGTCCGCGGGCCAGGCTGTGTTCGATCAGGCGTTCGATGACGCCGGTATGGCCCGCGCGCGCAGCTTCCAGCAGCGCGGTGCGGCCCAGCACATCGGCGTGCGCCGTGTCGCCGCCCGCGGCGAGCAACGCCGCCACCACTTCGGCATTGCCGGCCTGCGCGGCCTCCAGCAGCGCGGTGCGCCCCTGTCCGCCCCGGGCCTCTACCTTGGCCCGTTGTTTCAGCAGCAGCAGCACCCCGGCCGGATCGTCGTCGTCGCTGCCGGCCGCGGCGAGCAGCGCCGGCTGGCCGCCGGCGGGCTCCGGCCTGGCACCGCGCTCCATCAGGAAGCGGGCCAGGCGCCAATTGCCCGCGGTGCAGGCGACGCCCAGCGGCGAGAACCCCTCCGCGTTGAGCATGTCGATCTCCGCGGCGGCGTCCAGCAGCAGCGCGGCCACGCCCGGATCGGAACTGCGCGCGGCGTGGTGCAGCGGCGTGTTGCCGTCGAGATCGGCGACGCGCGGGTCGGCACCGTTGGCCAGCAGGGTCATGACCGCGTCGGGGCGCCCGTGCCAGCTGTCGCGGCAGGCGGCCAACAGCGGGGTGATGCCGCCGGCCACGGTGTTGAGATCCACACCGTGGCCGATCAGGGCGCGCAGCAGTCGCAGGTCGGGGAGCACGGCGGCGAGCACCGCCAGACTGCGTCGGTCACGGTCGTCGACTGGCGGTGCGGCATGGGGGTCCGCACCTGCGGCCAGCAGTTCCAGGGCCCGCTCGGCGCGCCCGGTGCGGGCAGCGGTGTAGAGCGCCGGTTCCAACGGACCTTCGATCGGCATCGGCGGCTCGGCGCTGGCGTCCGGGTCGAACGCGCTGCCCTGGGCATCGTCCAGCAGCATCAATTCGTCGGCAGGCGCCTGGCGTTGCAACAGGTAATGCGCAATCGGCGCGCCCAGCGTCAACAGCGCCGCCAACGGCCAGCGCGCACCATCGGCCAGCAGGCCCGGCCACGCCAATGCGATCACCAGCCCGGCAACGGCAACCACGGCCACCGCAACCGCCAACCCGCGCCACGCACCCGGTTCGAGTTCAGCCAACCGCTTCCAGTGCTCGCGCAGATCGCCGCCGTCGCGTTCGACGGCGTGCCACAGCGGCCAGAGTCGCCACACGCCAAGCAGGGCCACGCCCGCCACGGCGCTGAGCAGCAGCGCCGACAGCAGCGAGCCGCTGTCCATCAGCGCGCGCAGCGGCCACGCCACCAGCAGCGCGATGGCGGCCACGCCCGCGGCCCACAGCACCAGCAGCGCCACGGCATCCCGGCGCCAGGCCGAGGCCGTGGTCAATTCGTCACGCCGCCGCCAGGCCGAGACGGCGATGGCGAACGCCGGCTGCGCCAGCACGCCGGCCACCGCGGCCAGCGGGCCGCCGACCACCGTCAGTGCGGACAGGACCAGCCCCGCGAGAAGCAGCGTGATCGGCGAGAGCAATATCCGCCGCAGGTCAGCCATCGGTGCCCCAGTCCCCGGTCATCGGATCCTGCGCCTGCGACGGCGGGAACTGCAGGTGGAAGCCCCGCACCGCGAGGTTGTCGCGCACCGTGGCGGCATCCTCGCGCGCCAGCCTGCGCTCCGGGGTGAGCGCCACTTCCAGTACGAACTGCAACGTGCCCAGCTGGGTGCGCAGCGGTTCGGGGAGACGCGTGAATTCGTCGCGCACGGCGAGGTAGAGATAGGTGTCGGCCTTTGTCAGGCTCTTGTACACGTAGGCTTGCATGCAGGGAGGCCAGCGGGGGCTGGCCACGGTTTCCGGAACAGGGTGTGGTCCACAGCATACCCGCCTGCCGCGTGGGCGCGAACCGGCATGGCCGGGGTGCGTGCGGACACTGTGGCGCGCGACACATCCGCATCGCACTTTGCCGTTACCGCCCATCAGCGCCGGGAATGACCGAAGGCCCATGCGTTGCCGCGCCGCGCTGTTAACCTTCCGTGAAACCGTTGCGGAACCGCGCCCATGCATCGCCTGTTGTCCCTCGCCGTACTCACGTTCGCCACTGCCCAGGCGGCCGCCCAGGCCCCCACCCCCACCACTCTGGACCAGGCGATGGCCGACCCCGACTGGATCGGCCCAGCGGTCGAGAAGGCCTGGTGGTCGTGGAATGGCCAGCATGCGCAGTTCGCGCTCAAGCGCGCGGGCGGCAGCATCCGCGACACCTGGCAGGTGCCCGTGGCCGGCGGCAATGCGGCTCGGATCGATGGGGCGGCACGCGCGGAACTGGATGGCGCCGACCGCGCCTACGACCACGCCCGCACGCGCATGGCGTTCGTGCGCAATGGCGACATCTTCGTCCGCGACCTGCGTAGCGGCGCGCTGACCCAGGTGACCCGCAGCAGCGAGAGCGAGTCCCGGCCGCAGTGGAACCAGCAGGGCGGACTGGTGTTCCGCGCGGGCAACCAGTGGTGGTCGTGGAATGCGACTGACGGCGTGCGCCAGGCCAGCGACGTGCGTGCCGGCAAGGACCCCAATGCGGCGCCGCCAGCCGATGACCTGCGCGAGCGACAGCTGGCGATGAGTCGCACCCTGCGCGAAATGCGCGAGCGCCGCGACGCCGCGCGCCAGCAGGACGAAGCGTGGCGCAACGCCGACCCGAGCCGCGCGCCGGCACCGGTGTTCCTCGACGACAAGGTCGAGATCAGCGACAGCGCGCTCTCGCCCGATGGCCGCTGGCTGCTGGTGGTCACCCAGGAGAAGGGTGCCGACGCAGGCCAGGCCGGCAAGATGCCCAAGTACGTGACCGAATCGGGTTACGAGGAATTCGAGGACGTGCGCACCCGCGTGGGCCGCAACGCGCCGCTGCCGCACAGGCTGTGGCTGGTGGACGTGGCCAGCGCCAAGGCCAGCGAACTGTCGCTGGACGCGCTGCCAGGCATCGCCAGCGATCCGCTGGCCGCGATGCGCAAGGCGGCCAGGCAGGATCCGCTGAAGGGCAATCGCGCGGTGCGCATCGAAACCGACGGCGACGGCAGCGGTCCGGCCATCCACTGGAGCGACGACAGCCGCAACGTCGCGCTGCTGGTGCGCGCAGTGGACAACAAGGACCGCTGGATCGCCAGCGTCGACCTGGGTGGCGCGAAGCTGGAGACGCGCCACCGCCTGACCGACGCGGCGTGGATCAACTGGGGCTTCAACGATTTCGGCTGGACGCCGGATGGCGCGCTGTGGTTCCTGTCCGAGCACAGCGGCTATTCGCACCTGTACCTGAGCGACGGTGGCGGCACGCCGCGCGCGTTGACCACGGGCAAGTGGGAAGTGTCGATGCCGCAGGTCTCGGCCGACGGCCGCGGCTTCTTCTTCCTGTGCAACCGCGCGTGGCCGGGCGACTACGAGGTGTGCACGGTCGATCGCAACGGCGGCGCCGTGCGCGAAGTGACCGCGCTGGACGGTGTGGAGGACTTCAGCCTGTCGCCGGATGGCCGCCGGTTGCTGGTGCGCCACTCCGACAGCTACCTGCCGGCGCAGCTGGCGGTGGTCGACGCCAGCGGCGGCGAGGCGCGCATGTTGACCGACACCCGCACCGAGGCGTTCAAGGCGCGCACCTGGATCGAACCCGAATACGTGCAGGTGCCGAGCAGGCACGGTGCGGGTACGGTCTGGGGCAAGTTCTACGGTCCGAAGACCTACGAGCCGGGGCGAAAGTACCCGATCGTGATGTTCGTGCATGGCGCCGGCTACCTGCAGAACGTGCACGACCGTTACCCGGCGTATTTCCGCGAGCAGATGTTCCACAACCTGCTGGTGCAGCAGGGCTACGTGGTGCTCGACCTGGACTACCGCGCCAGCGAGGGTTACGGCCGCGACTGGCGCACCGCGATCTACCGGCAGATGGGCCACCCGGAGCTGGAGGATTACCTGGACGGCCTGGATTGGCTGGTGGCCAACAAACAGGGCGATCGCGATCGCGCCGGCATCTACGGCGGCAGCTACGGCGGTTTCATGACGTTCATGGCGCTGTTCCGCTCACCGGGCACGTTCAAGGCCGGCGCCGCGCTGCGTCCGGTGGCCGACTGGTCGCAGTACAACCACGAGTACAGCAGCAACATCCTCAACACGCCGGTGCTGGACCCGCAGGCGTACAAGGTGTCGTCACCGATCGAGTATGCGAACGGCCTGCAGGATCACCTGCTGATCGCGCACGGCATGATCGACGACAACGTGTTCTACAAGGACTCGGTGATGCTGGCGCAGAAGCTGATCGAACTGCGCAAGGACAAGTGGGAGCTGGCGTCGTATCCGCTGGAGCGGCACGGGTTCGTGCATTCGGACTCGTGGTATGACGAATACCGACGGATCTTCGAGTTGTTCGAGCGCACGCTGAAGAAGTGACGCCTTGATGCCGCGGAGCAAACCCCGTGCACATCGCCGCCCCCACCCGAAGCCGGCACCAGCAACACGACCCCTTACAATCCCGGCATGAGCACCGACGACACCGACTTCAACCGCGTCCGCGACTACCTCACCGGCCTGCAGGACCGCATCTGCACCGCCATCGAACAGGCCGACGGCCAGGCGAGCTTCATCGAGGATGCCTGGACCCGCGAGGGCGAAGGCGCCCTGCTCGGTGGCGGCGGACGCACGCGCATCCTGCGTGATGGCGCGGTGTTCGAGCAGGCCGGCATCGGCTTCTCCGACGTATCAGGCACCAAGCTGCCGCCTTCGGCGACCGCGGCGCGACCAGAACTGGCCGGCGCGTCGTGGCGCGCGGTGGGCGTGTCGCTGGTGTTCCATCCGCGCAATCCGTACCTGCCGACCACGCATGCCAACGTGCGCCACTTCCGCGCCACGCGCGATGGCGAAACGGTGGCGTGGTGGTTCGGGGGCGGCTTCGACCTGACGCCGTTCTATCCGTTCGACGAGGACGTGCTGCACTGGCATCGCGTGGCGCGCGCGCTGTGCGAACCGTTTGGCGGTGCCGAGCGCTACGCCGCGCACAAGCGCTGGTGCGACGAGTACTTCATGCTCAAGCACCGCGACGAGACGCGCGGCATCGGCGGGTTGTTCTTCGACGACCTGCACGGCGACTTCGAACAGGATTTCGGCTACCTGCGTGCGGTGGGCGACGGCTTCCTCGATGCCTACCTGCCGATCGTCGAGCGCCGCAAAGGCACGCCGCACGGCGAGCGCGAGCGCCAGTTCCAGCTGTACCGGCGGGGGCGCTACGTGGAGTTCAACCTGGTGTTCGACCGCGGCACGCACTTTGGACTGCAGTCGGGCGGGCGCACCGAGTCCATCCTGATGAGCCTGCCGCCGCTGGTGCGCTGGGAGTACGGTTACCAACCCGAGGCCGGCAGCGACGAGGCGCGGCTGGCCGACTACCTGCGGCCACGCGACTGGCTGGCTGAACTGGCCGGCCAATAGCCGCAACATCGGCGCGCCAGCGGGTCACGTCGGCCGCTCCGGCTGAACGGGCCCAACCGGCGCCATCGCCACAGCGGCCCAGGCAAGCCGATGCCGCGCCCGCAAGCTGCCACTCAGTCCTTCGCCACGATGCTGATCTGGCCGTTGGTCTCCAGCAGCGCCAGCTTTACTTCGCTGACGTCGGCGCAACCCTGCTGGCGCATCGCTTCGTGGAAGTCGGCGCGGCTGACCAGCTCGCGCTTGAGCGCGCGATCAAACAGTTTGCCGTTACGCGCCAACACCACCGGTTCGCCTTCGATCACCCGTTCGGCGCGCCGACTGCGCGCGGTGATGAAGCCCAGCAGCCAGTTCATCGCGATCAACGTGCTGGCCAGCAGGATGCCGCCGGTCAGCGAGGTGTCCTTGCCCAGCAACGCGTTCTGGACCGCATTGCCAAGCAGCACGATCAGCAGCATGTCGAACGGGGTGAACTGGCCCATGGTGCGCTTGCCCGACAGCCGGATCAGGAACAGCAGCACCACATAGACGGCCACGGCACGCAACACGAACTGCCACCACGGCATCGCCAACTCGAACGCACTTTGCATCATCGCCTCCTGCCGGATTGCGTGGCCGGTGAACCGCTCATGGCGCCAGCGCGCCCCCGGTGGCAATTCTGGCCCGGATGGGCGTGAGTCCGCCAACAAGGCCCGCCGCGGCCGGCCAGGCTCCTGCACACGGCACCTGGCGGCGCTCCGATGGCTCCGATGGCTCCGATGGCTCCGATGGCTCCGATGGCTCCGATGGCTCGGTGGCACGACCCCGCTGCCGACTGCCTGCCGTCAGCCTCACCCATCAGCCCCTCAGTCCGACCCAGCGTTCGGAGCGAAGGGCGGAGGGCCCCGCAACCAAGCGGATAACGGCCGCGACTTACGGGGCCCTCCGCCCTTCGCCGCGCAACACAAAATAAAAAGGTTCTTCTCCCAACTGAGGGAGAGGCGCACGGCCGACCCGGCTAATTTGTGGTTGTCGAGACTACAAACAGGGGTCGGCCGTGGCCGAAGGGGATTGTATGGCCCAGCTGGGTGGCTGGGTGGGCTACCGGGTTGGGGAGTGGCGTCACGAGATGCGTGGGGCGCTGCGCTGGCTGGTGGTGGAGCTGGCACCAGAACCTGGAGTGGCGCGAACCTGCATGGGGTGTGGCGGCCGGGTTGAAGCGATCCACGACCGCACAATGCGCCGGGTTCGGGATCTGCCGGTGTTCGGAGATCCGGT
>NZ_VLKP01000019.1 GCF_007830115.1 Aerolutibacter ruishenii
ATTGCTGCGGCGCAGCGAAACCGGCCTAAGCGTTTGATACAGAACGCTAAAACCGCGTTTGTGCACTGTTTTTACACGTATCTCGGCTGACCCCCGTCGTTGCCATGCTTGCATTTCTCAAGAAAGCCGAACGGAAAGACGTATTGATCTACGTGCATGCAGGCTGGGCGTCCGCGCTGGCCGCAGGCGGCATTACATGGGCCGTGGCAACCTACTTGGTGGGCGTCAGCGGGGCGAGCCGCGAACTGACGGAAGGGTTCTCGTCACTCTTTGCTGCCGTGGTCTTGCTGGGTGTGGGCATGTGGATGCACCAGAAGAGCGTTGCTGGCCGCTGGCAGGTCTATCTCAAGGAAAAGCTGTCCTCGGCGCTCAACAAACGCACGGCTTGGTTCTTGTTTTCGCTGGCCTTCGTTGCCGTCTACCGTGAAGTGTTTGAGACGGTGCTGTTCTATGCTGCGCTCTGGACAGAGGGAAATGGCTGGCCCCTGCTGGCAGGCTTGGGCACCGGCATGGGAATCCTGGCCCTGCTTGCAGCCGTGCTGCTGCGCACCAGTGCGCGCCTGCCGATTGGCCAGTTCTTCGCTGCCAGCTCACTGCTGGTGGCCATACTTGCCGTGGTCTTGGCGGGAAAGGGTATTGCGGGACTGCAAGAGGCCGGGTTGTTGCATACCAGCCCGATTGCGATCCCACGCATCGACCTACTAGGCATCTATCCGTCGTGGCAAACACTCTCAGCGCAGTTCGCCGTGTTAGTCATCGTTGTAGTGGCCTTCACGATCAATTTGCGTTCGTCTCGTCAGACGGCAATGCAGCAAAACTAAGTCTCCCGGTTCAAAATTCCCACTTGAGCCATGCCACAACTGGGCGTCAGGCCGACCATCCTCGTGTCGGCGTCAAACTCGGCCGAGAAGCTTCGCGCCGTCTGGCCGCAGCTCGCCTTTCGGTGAAATATGCCGGTACAAGGTCTGTCGCGTGATGTCGAGTTCCTGGCACAGATCACCGACCTTGGTTTCCGGCTGCCCCATCGCCGCCATCGCCAAACGCAGCTTGGCTGCCGTCATCTTGAAGGGCCGACCGCCTTTTCGGCCTCTAGCCCTTGCAGAATTTAGGCCGGCGACGGTACGTTCTGAGATCAGCTCGCGCTCGAACTCGGCCAGCGCGGCGAAGATACCGAAGACCAGCTTGCCAGCGGCGGTCGTGGTATCGATGGCAGCGCCGTGGCCGGTCAGCACTTTCAGGCCGATGCCGCGCCCGGTCATGTCGTGCACGGTGTTGATCAGGTGGCGTAGGTCACGCCCGAGCCGGTCCAGTTTCCACACGACCAGCGTATCCCCCTCTCGCAGCGCCTTCAGGCAACTCACCAAGCCGGGTCGGTCCTCGCGCTTGCCCGATGCCTGGTCTTCGTAGAGATGCGCCGGATCGACATCGGCAGCGATCAGCGCGTCGCGCTGCAAGTCGGTGGCCTGGGAGCCGTCCGCCTTCGATACCCGCATGTAGCCAATTAGCATGTTGCCCCTGTCACATATACGTTCGATTATGTGACAGTGTGCGCCGGAAAATTCTGGCCGTCAAAATTTGTCACTTAACCCGTCATTCTGTCTAAGACATGCAAAGGGTCCATCAGGCTCGTAATGTGACAGAAATTCCGGGGGGATGCCTTCCTTTGCAAAGGTGGCTCGCAACTGTTCCAGGGAAGCTGGGTCGCGCCGACCATAGGAAGCCAAGGCGAACAGCGAGCGCGCCGTCTCGGGGTTGTGCCGCGCTTCAATGATCGCCTCACTGATAGCTTGGACCGCCCGTTGCCAGTGATTGACGGGTTCGGGCTTCGGCGCTTTCGCCGGCAGACCACTGGTGAACCCGGTTTGGGGCTCGGACCAGAACAGCTTTGCATGCTCGCCTGGCGGGCTTATATCCCTCACCTCAATCAAGCTGATTGCTGTCAAAACACAGTGATGGCGTCAGGAAACTCATTTTTCTTGTCAGCTGTTTTACCGAACGGCGCTTTGGCCATGAAATAGTCACGTAGCAAATCTTCCACGCGGACTCTCCCAGCGCTGTCAATGATCTCGATCCCGCTGTCAGCCAAGAACTGGCTCACACGCCGCTCAGCGAACGCAACCGGAGCTTCATCTCCGCATGCAGTTTTGAACGCCGAATCCCGACGCTCTGAATCGATCTGCCAAGTTAGCCCGATACCGCGCAGGGCCGCACGAAGTTTGTCTTGATCTTCTGCCGCGGCCTTCGCAACGTGCGCTTGCACTTCGCGTCTGACGACTTCAGCCAGTACCACACTCACATCGGTATCCTTGAACTGGCGCAGGCGAACAAGCAGTCCATGCTCGAATCGATTGCGCTCGCCATCGAACACGGACGTGTCCAACGACAAGGCATTGAGAGTCCCTTCGCTAACAGCCGCAGCAATTTCCTCTTCAGTCCACTTCATGATTTCCCTCTTACGTACATCAAGACGGGCCTCGACGCCTTACGCGCGGCTTGCATAGCATATGCTCTCGGCGGCCAAGGCTGGCGAATCCGCGCCGGAATCTGCCCAGCTGATTGGCCGTCCGAGAGCGTTGATGGAGGACTCCCGCTGACCCGGCGGGGTTAGCGGGTCACTTCTAAATGGAAATCAACAGTCCGGCCTTCTACGCTTACTCGACCAACTATCGGGCCGCAAGGTTTAACGCGCCGGGTACGCCTTGGTGGAAACTCCAACGGCATCAAGTTCGGCACCGACACCTTCGTGGTGACGAACGGCCTCATCACGCGACAGATGGCGCGCTTCTCGATCATTTCGGATGCCAGTTAGTCCACGCTCGGCCCCTCCATCGGGGTGCTTCTTTGCCAGACGTAAAGTGGGCCGGCAGTCCCATGAGCACCGAGCCGGTTTCGAGTGGTGCAAGTGAGAAGTCTTGTTCCCACGCGCTGTTTTAAGCGGTCCACCGCCTTGCCGACAGCGGAAGCCGAGAGGCCGAGCTTCCTCCCTGCCGTGGAGAAGTTTCCCTTTCCTCTGTGACAGAGAAGCGACCAGGTTGCTGATGGATTCGAGCAGGATCAAGGCCTGGCTGCGAGATCCTTGTAAGCAGCGGGGACGTTGAGATCTGGATGAACCCAGTCGAACAGTACGTAGCCGCGGAACTCCGGCATCTTGAGTTCGGTCACTGTCTGTTCGAGGCTCAGTTTGCGAGCCAAAGCATCCTTGACGCCTGCTTGCACGGCTGCGAGGTAGTCCAGATGCCAGCGCAGGCCTTCGCGGGCCATGGGTACACCATGTCCAGGGACGATGGTGGCATCAGGCGGTAGAAAATCGTAGACTTTCTGTAGCGTCGCCAACGTCTCTACCAGCTTGCCATCGGGCAGCCAAGGTAGAGCTGGCTTGCTGGCGACCACTGCGTTGCCTGTCCACATAACTTTGGATTGCGGCTCCCAGACGAACAGGTCCCCGCCGGTCTGTGCGAACCCGAAGTCGATGATCTCAACAGTCTTGCCGCCAAGGTCGACGCTCACGCGACCTCCCGGAGGCACGAGGATGTCGCCCGTCCTTGCCGTGATCTGCTCAACACCGCGCCCGGCACCGAAATTCTTCACCATGAATGCCTTGTCGTCGGCGAGGTGACCATCGACATAATCACGCGTTTTGGTGCTTTGGATGACACGCGTCGGCGCCTTCAGGTACATGTTCCCATACGAGTGATCGCCATGATAACTGGTGTTGACTGCGTACAGCAGCGGCAGCCCCAATGCCTCCTTTTTGGCGAGTGCTTGGACCTGATCGAAAAGGCGACGGTTGAGCATGGTCTCGATCAGCATCGCGCCACGTGTCCCGACGATCAAGCCACCGCTGGTGCCTGCTACACCGCCTTTTGCATTCAGCTCGGCGGAGTCTGCCGGTAGATGCGCGTACACCCCAGGTGCGAGTTGTTGGCTGCGCATCTGCACCTTGTTGAAGTCCAAGATGAGTTCGGTTGCATGCGCGGCTACCGAAAGGGTGATGGTCAGGAGGCTGGCGCAGAGCACGCCCGAAAACTTGAGTGGCATCGTCAATCCTACAAAGCTACAAAGCCCGGAACATCCAGGCGGCATTCGACTTTACCTGAATCCGTGAGCCCATGTCAAGCGCAGCCCAAATCTGAGCCACTTCGCGCGCCCGCGCGCAAAGTAAATGTGAACCAGTTGATTAGTTCTTCGTGGCGGGCACGTGGCCGGCCTTGCGTTGCTGTTTCAGCCGATAACTATCTCCTTTGATTTGGACGATGTGCGCGTGATGCAGTATCCGGTCCAACATTGCCGCAGTCAGCGTGGTATTGCCGCCGAAGGTCTGATCCCATTGGGTGAAGGGAAGATTGCTGGTGAGGATCATGGAGCCGCGTTCATATCGCTTGGCGACGATCTGGAAGAAGTGGCTGGCTTGGTCGCCGGACAGGGGTAAGTAGCCGATCTCGTCAACGATTAGCAGGCGTGGGCCGAGGATGTTGTGTCGCAGGACGGCGTCGTATCGCTCCTGACGCCTGGCGGCCTCGAGTTGCAGCATGAGGTCGGCGGCGGTGATGAACTTGGTCTTGATCCCGGCTTGTGTGGCGGCGTATCCGATGGCAATCGCCAGATGAGTCTTGCCGACGCCGGAGGGACCAAGCAACACGGCGTTCTGACTGCGTTCGATGAACCGCAGCGTCGCCAGTTCGTCGATCAACTTCCGAGGCGCTCCCACAGCAAAGCCGTAGTCGTACTCGTCCAGCGTCTTGACCGCTGGGAACCCGGCCATGCGAACCAGCGTCTGGCGTGAGCGGACTTGGCGGGTATCACGCTCATGTTCCAGCACGTGCTCCAGATAGTCCATGAAGCTCCAGTCCTTGTTCACCGCGTCACTGGCCATTGCGCGGTATGCCTGCATCAAGCCCTCGAGCTTGAGCGTCTGGCAATGGGCATCAATTCGCTCCTGTTGCAGGTTCACGCTCGTACCTCAGTCAAAAGTTGCTGATAGACCGACAGGGGGTGTTGCAGCGTGGCGTCCAGCGACGGAGCAGCTTGTGTGACCTTCGTGAGCTGGGAGGGCTGGGAGAATGCTGGCAGCTCACGCAAGAACGCGCGCTCTCGCTGAGTGAACAACTCCGCTGGCGCGTATCCGGTTACCGGATGCACACGCTGGTTCGCCACGTCGCGCAGCCACTTGCCGACTTCGGCGTTAGCTGTATCGACGTCCAGCACCAGGCCCGACTGCTTCAACCAACTGGTCAACGGCACGTAGAAGTTGCCACGCAGGTACCGATGGAAGCGTTCGACTTTGCCTTTGGTTTGGGCACGATACGGACGACAGAGGCGGGGAATGAATCCATAACGCTTGGCAAGGTCCAGGAGGCCGGGATGCCAGCGGTGATGGCCCTCTGCGTAAGCATCGCGCGACGCGACGATAGTCTTGGCGTTGTCGTACAGGATCTCCCGCGGAACCCCGCCCAACGTCTCGAACAGTGCGTGATGGCAGGTCATCAGCGTTTCCGCCCGCTCGTTCGTGGTGAATCTGGCCCAGCGCCAGCGACTGAACCCCAGAATCGCGGTAAAAGCGTAAAGCGGGTCAGCGCCACGGCGAAAGACGACGAAGTCGCATTGCATCTGATGACCCGGCGCGGTCTCGAACCGCACGATCGGATCAGCCGCTTGCAAAGGCTTATGCGCGTGCATGAAGGCTTGGAGACTGCGCAGCTGTCCCTGATAGCCTCGCGCTCTTAGCTCGCGCAATAGCGCGGGCGCCGCGATCCAATCCGGAAAGGCAGCTTGCATGCGCTCGCGGATGTAATCGTGAAACGGGTCGAGCTTGGTCGGGCGAGCCTCACGCTGCTTGTAACGGGGGACATCGTCCGCAGCCAAGTAGCGAGTTACGGTATTACGAGAGACGCCCAGCCGTCGCGCGATCTCGCGCAGCGACAGCCCTTGGGCCTTGAGCACATGGATCTGCATCCACTGTTCCTTCAAAAGCATCGTCGGCCTTCGCGCGGAAAAGGCAGACTGTACGGAAAAGTGGTTCAGATTTACCTTGCGCGAAGTGGCCCAGTTTTACTCTGCGCGCAACACCCAGGCGCACGCATGCTCGGGTTGGTCTGTTTTGTTGCGTCGTGCCCGTTCAATTTGACAGCCTGGGAGATGACATCACCCAACTCGATGGCACTGGATCGTCGGCATCGCGAGTTGGTGGGCGACTTGTTCGGGTTGGCGTGCAATTGCCCCACGCCGCAACCTCGCGGGCAGGCGATTTTTATGGATCCGTGAGTTTCGTGAGGCCGGTGATCGGCCAGTTGCGCTTAGCCGCAGGCAGCGAAGAGTTCTCCGTGCAGCCGCTGGAAGGCCTTGGCCGAGCGATCATTGGCGCCCAGTCCGAGGATGACGCGCCGGCCATGCTCGATGAGGCGCCCGGCGCGGTAGATGAGTTCCTGCATCACGGTCTTGATGCGCCGGCGCTTGGCCGCATGGCGTACCGGCGCATCGGGCCCCAGCAGTCCGGCCTGTCCCATCAGGCGAAGAATGTTCATGGCCAGCGCCGCGAGCTCGCACACCAGGTAATTGGTATCGAACTTGCCCGAGGGCAGCCGCTCCAGATCGAGGTCGGTCTTGAACTCGGAGTGGAACTGCTCGTGCGTGCCGTGGTCGGCGTACAGCGCGACGATGGCTTTAGCATCGAACTGTTTGGCGCTCAGGCTCGTGCTCCAGCCGTCCAGCGTGAGCTTGGGCTCGATCAGCAACTGGCCCTTCGCGTCGATGGTGCGTTCAGTCAGGCGCAGCACGCGGCGCAGTGGCCGCTCGATGCCTTCGATGTGCAGCGCCTCTTCCCACAGCGTCACGCGCTTGCCCGCGCGGGGATGCTCCCAGATCGTGGCGGTGTCACCATCAAGGCGCTCGGCCAGCGCCGCCACGTTGGTCGTGCGCGGGTTCCACTTGATCAGCCAGTCCAGTTGCGGCACGCCTGCAGCGTTATACGACTCCATCTCGCACACCAGCTCCGTGGAGTCGAAGCCAGAGTCCAGGCGTGCCAGGATCGGCGCCTTCGGACCCGCCGCGCTCAGGCGCTGCGCCATCGGGATCACCCGCTCGAAGTTGAATTGCGTCTCCCGTGCCGAATGCTGCACGCCAGGGCGCAGCGCCAACTCCAGGCAGAACCCGTTCGAGCCCAGGTACGCGGCCAGCGGGCAGTAGCCATCGACGCCGGTGTAGGTGCGTCCTACGCCGTCCTTGGCGGTGCCGCCGTTGTCCATGGCGAACGTGTCGACATCCAGCGGCAGCCAGCCACAAGGCAAGACGCCATAGTCGACCCGCGTGCTGTCCAGCAGCTTCTCGATCAGCGTCGCCAGGAAGTCAAACAGCTCGTCCGCGCGCGTGTCCATGCGCTGGCGCAGCGTCGGGCTGGAGGGCAACAGCTGGATGCCCAGCGCCTGCTTGAAGAAGGCATCGCCGCGGAAGTTCTCAATCGCATCGAAGTCGCTCTTGCCCTGCACCAGCAGGCCCAGGTAGCTGCGCAGGATGTCGCTGTTGGCAACGCCATTTCTCACGGGCAAGGCGGCATCGAGTTGCTTGAACACTGGCGCGAGTCGATTCAGGTGATGTCCGACCAGCGCCAGACCGGCTACCGGGGTGAGGTCGTAGTCGAGCTGCTTGACGATGAAGGGGCGCATTGGAAGAACTCATGTACTGCGTTTGCAACAGGCCAATCAACGCCCCACACCTGTCTCGCGTTTACCAAACTACCTCAAATCGAACGCACCCGCAGGGTGAGCCCCTTTCACTCTTGGGCTCACGGATTCAGGCTTTAGTGATCAACTTTGCAAGCAAAACAATCACCATTTACTTCAAGCCTTGCAAAAATGAAAGGCAACTTCATCCCCGGCCTTGACATTTGTGCGTGTCGTTCTTGTAGTCGTTCAACACGTCGCCGAGGAAGACCTCTTAGTCTTGATAGCGGAAATATGTAGCATTTTTGGCCGTGAAGTGGGTCACTGATATGTTTACTCTCCTATTTTAATAGCATTAACATTTGGTGAGGTGAGGACTGAGGAAGAGCGCAAATGAATTGCCACCAATTCCTCATTTGGATGCGCAAGACGGATCGGCTAGTGGTGATCAAACTGGAATGTTGTCACCACCCCGGAAGCACGGCGTGTTCAAAACCTGTCTAACCGCACAGCGCTAAGTATTTCAGTTACCTTGCGGGGGATCAATCACCGCGCGAAACGTAACTTCAACGAGTTGAACAGGCTGCGCAAGTGCTGCGACGCCGACGATGCTGCTGGCACACTGTGGCATGTCAGTTCCGTACATCTCCTTGCGTATCTTCGCCGCGGCAGCGAATCCCGCAGGAACATCCAGAACGAATACGCTCTCTTCCACAACGTCATCTAGCGTCGCGCCAAACTCGGAAAGTATTCTCTTAGCGTTGACATATGTCTGACGAATCTGGTGCTCCATTTGCGAGTAATCGACAGGCCTCCCCATCTTGTCCAGTTGCGCAGGCGCAACGAAGTTTCCTTCTGTGTCGTGGCTCAATTGACCAGACAAATATACCGTGTCCTTGACTTGGATTGTCATTTTCAGAAGGCGACTGCACGGAATATCAGGAGTCGGCCGCACGGGCGCGTATCACCGTTTGCCTACTGGTGCCCAGCTTGCGGGCGAGGGCTGAAACGCTCTCCCCGGCAGCCAGTCCGTCGCGCACGGCCTGCTTCTGCTGCTCGCTGAGCGTAGCCGGACGGCCCAGTGTCTTGCCCGCTGCCTTGGCCCGGTTGAGGCCCGATTGCGTTCGCTCGATCAGCAAATCCCGCTCGAACTGCGCCACTGCATTGAGGACATTCATCGTCATCGTGCCCGCCGAACTGGTGAGGTCAACACCGCCAAGGGCGAGGCAGTGCACGCGCACGCCCATCCCGGCCAGCGTCTTCACTGTTGAACTGACATCGATGGCATCGCGGCCAAGCCGATCCAGCTTCGTGACGATGAGCACGTCACCGGCCTCCAAGCGATCCATGAGCTTTGAGAACCCCAGACGCTGCGCAATCGCCGTGCTGCCTGAAACCGTCTCAGTCACGATCCGGCGCGGCTCGACGTGGAAGCCAGCGGCCTCGAACTCCTGAATCTGGTTTTCGGTCGTCTGGCCTGTCGTGGACACGCGGGCATAGGCGAAGGTGCGCGGCATGGGTCGGAATCGTCCTTATAGGGTGTCCGAAATATCGCCAGTGTCCGAAACAATGTCAAGATAATTTGTGGACAGCATGCGCACCACCTGTCCGAAACCGTTCCATTTCGGACACCACAGAACTATAGGATTGCCGACAAGGCGGCACATGGACCGCCATTCCGGCGCAATGGAACAGCGAACCCACTTAAGCCGGAACCGCCGAAAATTCCGGGCGGGGTGTCGTCAGGCGGTTCTAACTTCGTTGAGCAGATCGGGGTGACGATCCAGCAGCTTGAACAGCTTGACCAGAGCCAGCGGCGGCTTGGTCTTGCCGTTCTCGTAGCGCGAGAAGGCATTGATGCCACCGCCGAAGATTTCGGCGGCTTCGCGCTGGTCAAGATCGAGCTTCTTGCGCACCTCCGTGATGAAGCCCGGATCGACGATGGCCGCGTTCACCTGCTTGGAGAAGGCGCGCATCTCGCGCATGACGCGGTTCGATTCCGCCGCGTCCAAGATCGACTCGGCGCAGGCCGGGCAGAAGTCGCCCGTCACCGCTGCAATGATGGTGGTTTCGCCCTTGTAGGTGTAGGGCAGGTCGCGCGTGTCGTGTATCAGTTCCGCCGCGCCGCAAACAGGGCATTTCATAGTCATAGTTCCTTGAAGGACACGATCAGCACGTCATCAATGACCATCAGCTTCAGGTACACGTCACCCGCCTGTGTGCTCGGGCGGTACACGTCCTGCCATACCGTGTGATCGGCATGGGTGGTCATGCTCTTGTAGAAGTCCGCTGGCGTCAGTGCCATTACCACGTCCAGCATGTCGGAGAAGGCAAGTCCCAACTCGTTTGCGCCGGTACGCGCCGCGTGCGTGGTGCGCACCTTGCCAGCCTCTACCAAGGCTTTGACGACTGCCAGCTTGCAATGCGGGGTTCGTTTCTCCATAAGCGCACTATAACCTAGTTGGTTGTTTTTGGCTAGTTGGTTAGCGTCGGAAAAATCTGGGGTTCCGGCGTACTGCATCGTGCAGGGGAGTTCTGAGCAATTCCGGACCCTTGCGGCGCTTCGTGCATGGGGTTCAGCCGAGATACGTGTAAAAATGCCCCATACAATCTGTTTTCCCTTGTAGATTCATTTGGTTGCCGGATTTTTTTGGGCGCTCGTTCCGTCAGCGCGATCGGGTCGCAGTTGCGCCAGCAACTGCTCCAGCGTGGTCATACGCACGTCGGCCCGCAACGCCTCGGCCTCTGCCTGTTCGCGACGCTCCCGCTCCTTCGTTAGATCGGCGCGAGCACTGGCCAATTCCACCCGTGCGGCTTCCAGCGTCTGGGTATCTTGCGCCCAGCGGGTCTGCAGGGCCTGGTGCTCGGCAGCTGTAAGCCGCAGCGCGTCTAGTTCCTTCCGCTGCTCGTCCGCTGCCTGACGCATCTGCGCCAGCTCCCGCTCCAGGCGGGTGTGACGCTCCAGCCACTGCCCGTTGTCGCGGTTGAGCTGCACCAGCTCGTGGTTTTTGGCGGTCAGCGCTTCGTTGGCCTGACGCAGCGCGACCTGCAGCTCCTGCACCTGGTGCTCGTGGCGGCGTTGCTCCTGCTCGCGCTGCTCCTTTACCGAGGTCCGGTAGTGCTCCAGCGCCTCGCGGGCGTGCTGGTGCTTCTGTTCCAGTGACTGCGCGTGTGCCTCGTGCTCTGTCAGCCGTGTGGTCAGGCCAGCGATGCGTTCGCTGAGCTGCGCGACCTCCGTCACCCGTTCGGCCAAGGCCTGCTGGGTAGCGGCGTGCACGGTTTTTTCCTCGTGCAAGGCGGTTTCAACGCGCTGAAGCTGGGCGCCCAGCGCGGCCGCTTCCTGCTGGGCACGCTCCAGCGCCTGGCTGCGCTCCTGCAGTTGCACCTCGAAGCGCTGACGAGCCTCGACGACGACCGCCTCGGCCTCCTCGTGCAGGCGCCCGGAGAGCCGGCCGACGAGATCCTGCAATGCATCGCTGACTGCGACTTTGGCGCCAAGGCCTTGCCCTTCCTCTTCCTCCAACTCTTTCAGATAGCGGTGGATCGTGGTCTTGGAGCCGGTGTTGCCCAGCGCCACTCGCACGGCGTCCACCGACGGGTGCTTGCCCTGCGCCCGCAGCGTATCGCGGGCCTTCTGGATGTCGCTCTTGTACAGGCCGCCGCGTGCCATCGCGCCCTCCGACTATTTCGTAATGTATTACATACCACGTAATTACATACTAATCAAAATACGGAACGAGCGGTAATTTGACCGTGCTTTTAAGCGGGATAATAGTGGTTTATCCCGTGTCAGCTGCCTGAGACCTGCACCAAGGGGTGTCATTCAGTACGAAACTGGAATGTGCCGCCACGTGCTAGCGCACGGTAAGCGCTGCATTTCCGGTTGTCAGAATCATGGCCGGCAGCGTGCTGACGAGAAGCAAAAGCGGTCAAGGGCGCGCAGGCTCTCTTCATGAGCCCTGCCGCGTCTAGCCAACGTGGCTTCGGTACGCCAACAGACGTAGCGCATTGAACACCACGAGCAAGGTGGATCCTTCGTGGATAGCGACTGCTGGTCCGATCCCCAAGCCCAGGATCGTTGCCGGCACGAGGAATGCGACAATGCCCAGGCTGACGAACACGTTCTGACGGATCACCTTGCGCGTGTGACGGCTCAAGTCCACCGCAAATGGCAGGTGGCGGAGGTCGTCGGCCATCAGCGCGACATCCGCGGTCTCCAGTGCGACATCCGAACCAGCGGCGCCCATCGCGATGCCGACCGTGGCGCTGGCCATCGCCGGCGCGTCGTTGACGCCGTCACCCACCATCGCGACCTTGTCCTGCGCGCGCAGCTTGCGTATGGCCTCAACCTTGTCCTCGGGCATCAGGTCGCCCCAGGCTTCATCAAGGCCGACTTCCGAGGCGATCGCCTCGGCGACCCGTTGGTGGTCGCCGGAGATCATGATCATGCGGGTGATGCCGAGTTCACGCAGTGCCTTCAGCGCTTCAGGCGCACCCGCCCGCGCGGTATCGAGCAGGCCGATGGCCCCGAGATCGCGCGACCCCTGCCTGACGACCATCGAGGTGCGCCCTGCAGCGCGAAGTTGTGCGATGGCGGCAGCCGCCGATTCCCCCAGCGGAGCGACGCCTTCGGTGCCGAACATCTCGGCCTTGCCAATCCACACCGTCTCACTGTCGAAGGTGGCGGTGACGCCCCGTCCGACCAGGTTTTCGAGGTCGCTGGCAGAGGGGATCTCACGTCCGCCGAGTCGCTCGCGGCCATCCCGGGCGATCGCTGCGGCCAGCGGATGGTCGCTGAGCGATTCGACTGCGGTTGCAACGGTGAGCAGTTCCTCTTCCGTTACTCCGTCAACGGGGATGACATCGGTGATGCGCGGACGCCCTTCGGTCAGGGTGCCCGTCTTGTCGAAGGCCATCGCGCTGAGCGAACCGAGTTCTTCCAAAGGCGCACCGCCCTTGATCAGCACACCACCGCGGGCCGCGCGGGCAATGCCTGACAGCACCGCGCTGGGCGTCGCAATGGCCAGCGCGCAGGGACTGGCGGCCACCAGCACCGCCATCGCGCGGTAGAAGCTGTCGCGAAAGGGTTCGTCGACGACTACCCACGCGAACAGCAGCAGGAAGGCCAAGACCAGCACCGCAGGTACGAAGATGCGCTCGAACCGGTCGGTGAAGCGCTGGGTCGGCGACTTACGTGTCTCGGCCTCGCTGACCATCTGGACCACGCGCGCCAAGGCCGAATCGGTGGACTTGCGCGTGACCTCCACCTCGATGGCGCCGCTGCCGTTGATCGTCCCCGCGAACACCCGCGAGGCCGCATCCACGCTATCCGGTCGGGTGCGCGCGGTCGCGGGATCATCCACGGGCCGCTTGTCGACCGGGATGCTCTCGCCGGTCACCGGCGCCTGATTCACGCTGGAGGTGCCGAGTACGAGAAAGCCGTCGGCGGGCAGGCGTTCGTTCGGCTTGACCAGAGCCACATCGCCAACCAGCAGTTCTTCGACCGCGATCTCCTGGATCCGGCCGTCGCGTCGTACGGTCGCGGTGGGCGGGGCGAGTTCGGCCAGGGCCTCGATGGCGCGCTTCGCCCGGCCCATCGCGTAATGCTCCAGGGCGTGTCCGAGACTGAACAGAAACAACAGCAACGCGCCCTCGGCCCACGAGCCGAGCGCGGCCGCACCTGCCGCCGCCACCAACATCAACGTGTCGATCTCGAAACGCTTCAGGCGCAGGTTGTCGAACGCCTCGCGCAGCGTGTAGAAGCCGCCAAAAAAGTACGCCGCGACATAACAGGCCAACGGCAGCCAGGCGGGCGCGCCAGCAACAAACTTGTCCACCAGGAAGCCGGCGAGCAGCAAGGTGCCGCAGGTCAGCGCAAAGATCAGCTCGGTGTTCGGGCCCAGTAGCCCCCCATGTGCGTGCGCCCCGCCACCCGTGCCGTGGACATGGTCACCGCCCTCGCGGTGCGCGTGGCGCACGTCATCTCCTCCATGTGCAGGTTGATCCTCACCCGGGGTCCTGACCGGAACGACCTGCATGCCGGCCAACACCTTCAGGATGCGCGCTTCGGACACCTCTCGGCGGTCGAACTCGACATGGACGATGCCCGCCGCACTGGCCTCGGCTTCCAGCACACCCTCGAGCGACCTGAGTTGCTCGCCGACGGTGCGCGCACGACGCTGGTGGCCAATGCCCTTCACTTCCCACAGGGCATGACCGTAGCGTTCGCTGATCGCCGCGCCGGCACGCTCGACCACCTCGCGGATGCGGGCGAGTGGCACGACGTCCGGGTCATGGTGGACGCACAACTGCGTCGGCGTGCCGTCCGATCCCGGGCGCAAGTGCACCTGCACAATGCCATCGCGGCTTTCCAAATCGTGGATCAGCCGCCTGACGCAGGCGTCGGACTCGTCCGGCACCTGCGGTAGCAGGATCTGCAGGTCGATGCGGAGCTTCCCGGTCATCATCGTTCTCCCTCGATTCCAGGGCTGGTGTCTTGCCTGCGCAAGCGTTTTGTGCATACACCCGTCGGCAGGCAACGACGGCGCAGCCGAACTCTATCCATCGGATCGCTTGTCTTCGTGGACGCTTTGCAGGATCTCGATGCCGCCTTTGAACGCGACACCAGCAATCAATGCACCCGCCACCAGATCCGGCCAGGACGAACCGAGCCAGAGCACCAGAACACCCGCCACGACTACGCCGCCATTCGAAATGAAGTCGTTGAAGCTGAAGGTTTCGGCCGCCTTCATGTTCACGTCGTCGGAACGGAGGCGGCGCAGCAGCACCAGGCACCACAGATTGATGGCTCCGGCGACGAGCGCCAGTCCGATCATGACGGGGCCGAGCGGCTCGGCCCCATACATCCATCGCCGGACCACGTCCGCCAGCACCATACCCGCGAAGATCAACAGAAGGACCCCCGACACGTTCGCCGCTCCCCGCTTCCAGGCGGGTCGGCGCTCGAGGGCAAGGTAGCTCAGCAGATAGACGGCTGCGTCCGAACCGTTGTCGAGGGCATTGGCGAGCAGCGCGCTGGAATCGGCCACCCAGCCCGCCACTCCCAGTCCTGCGAACAGCGCGAGGTTCCACAGCAAGACCTGCCGTAGAACACTCCTTTGCCGGGCCAGATTCGGGGTCATGTCGCGTGCCGCTTCGGACGATGCGCGATGGCCCGCGCCGCGAAGGTGGGCAGCACCAGCAGCGTCAGCACGGTCGCCGTGATCAGCCCGCCGATGACGACGGTGGCCAGCGGCTTCTGCACTTCGGCGCCGGCACCGACCGCGATCGCCATTGGAATGAAGCCGACGATGGCCACCAGCGCCGTCGTGAGCACGGCGCGCAGACGGTTGGCGGCGCCGGTGGTCGCCGCTTCCAGTGGCGCATCTCCAGCCTCGAGCCGTTCGCGGATGGCCTGCATCAGAACCAGGCCGTTGAGCGTGGCAACACCGGAGACGGCGATGAAGCCCACCGCCGCCGTCACCGAAAACGGCATGCCGCGCACCAGCAGTGCCAGGACGCCGCCGACCAGCGCCAGCGGCACGCAGAGGAACACCAGCGCTGCCTCGCGGATCGACCCGAGTGCCATGTAGAGCAGGCTGCCGATCATCAGGAACACAATGGGGATCACCAGAGCCAGACGTGCTTCGGCACGCTGCAGGTTCTCGAACTGGCCACCCCAGTCCAGGTAGACGCCACTGGGCAAGGAAACGCCCGCAACGGCAGCCTGTGCTTCCTCGACGAAGCCGCCCAGATCCCGACCCCGCACGTTGGCCTGGACCACGATGCGGCGGCTGCCGTTGTTGCGACTGATCTGGTTGGGACCTTCGCTGACATCGATGCGCGCGACCGAGGACAGCGGAACCACGGTGCCGTCGGGCGCGACCACCGGCAAGGCGGCGAGCTGCGCCGGATCGTTGCGTGCGTCCTCTTCGAACCGCACCACCACATCGAAGCGGCGATCGCCCTCGAAGATCTGACCGGCCGTGGTACCACCAACGCCAGTCGCCAGCGCCTCGCTGATGTCCGCCGCGCTCAGGCCGTACTGCGCCGCGGCCGCATGATCGACCCGCACGGTCAACGTAGGCAAGCCAGAAACCTGCTCCACGCGAACGTCGGCTGCGCCGTCGATGCCGCGCAGTTGGACCGAGATGCGTTCCGCGACAGGCTGCAGCACGTCGAAGTCGTCGCCGTACACCATCACGGCAAGGTCGGTACGCACGCCGGAAATCAGCTCGTTGAAGCGTAGTTCGATGGGTTGGCTGAACTCGAATGCATTGCCGATCTGTTTGTCGACAATGGACTCAAGTCGGCCGAGCAGCGCCTCTTTGTCGAGCGACCTGTCCGGCCACTCGGCTTTTGGTTTGAGGACGATCACGCTATCGGAGATGTTGACCGGCATCGGATCGATTGCGGCCTCGGCCGTGCCTGTCCGCGTGAAAATCGTCTCGACCTCCGGCTCGCTGGTGATGGCTTTCTCCAGCGCAAGTTGCATCGCCAGCGACTGCTCCAGCGAAGCAGAAGGCACCCGCAAGGCCTGCATCGCCAGGTTGCCCTCGTCAAGGGTCGGCATGAATTCGCGGCCCAGCGAGACGAATGCGGTGAAGCCAATGACAAGCATGGCGACGGCGCCGATCAGCACGCGGCGCGGCCGCATCACCGCAGCGCGGATGACCGGTTCGGCCTTGCCACGCACGAAACGGATGATTCGGGTCTCGTGTTCGCCGTCGTGCTCGCCTTCGTCACGCGGCGCTGCTTGCGCGGGCCGGGGCTTGGGATCACGCACGAACAGCGCGGCCATCGCCGGCACGAAGGTGAAAGAGAGAATGAACGCGCCGACCAGGGCGAGCATGAAGGTCGCGGCCATCGGCTGGAACGTCTTGCCCTCCACGCCCTCCAGCGTGAGGATCGGCGCGAACACCAGCAGGATGATGAGCTGACCAAACGCCGCCGGTCGCACCATCTTGCGTGCTGCCCGGATCGCCACGCCCACTCGCTCGCCTGCGGACAGTGCGCGTCCCAGTTCGGCCCGTTTCTGGCCGAGCATGAGCAGGGTGGCCTCGATCACGATCACCGCACCGTCGACGAGGATGCCGAAGTCGAGTGCGCCCAGGCTCATCAGATTGCCGCTGATCCCGAAGCGGTTCATGCCGATCACCGCGAACAGGAACGACAGCGGGATCACCAGTGCGGTGATCGCCGCCGCCCGTATGTTGCCCAGCAGCAGAAACAGCACCACGATGACGAGCAGTGCCCCTTCGGTCAGGTTCTTGGCTACCGTCCTGACCGTGGAATTGACCAGCACGCTCCGGTCGAGCACCGGCTCGGCGACGATGCCCGGGGGCAGTGAGCGGTTGACTTCGGTCAGGCGCTCCGCGGCCGCGAGTGCCACCGTGCGGCTGTTGCCGCCGGCGATCATCAACGCCGTCCCGAGCACCGCTTCGTGGCCGTCCTGCGTCGCGGCACCCAGCCGTGGCGCCTGTCCGATGCCGACGCTGGCCACGTCCGCGACGCGGATCACAAGGCCGTCGCGGTTGGCGACCGGCGCCTGTGCCAGATCGTCGACGGTCTGCGCCAGCGCATCTGCGCGAACGATCAGGCCCTCGCCAGCGCGCTGGACGATGCCCGCACCGGCCTGGACGTTGGCGCGTTCCAGAGCCTGCACCAGCTCGCCCAGGCCGATACCGTAGGCCGCCAGCCGCTCGGCATTCGGGCGGACGGCGTATTCCTTGACGTAGCCGCCGATCGTATCGACACCGGCAAGGCCGGCGGTGGAGCGCATCTGCGGTGCGATGATCCAGTCCTGCACCGTTCGCAGGTAGGTTGCGCGCTCCTGTGCCGTCGCAAGCCGGTTGCCTTCCGGAGTCAGGTAGACCTCTTCGGCCTGCCAGCCGGGCTCGTTCGGCTTACTGACGTTCGCCGGGTCGAACGGCACGTAGTCAACCGTCCACATCAACACCTCGCCGAGGCCCGTGGTGACCGGCGACATCATCGGCGTCACGCCCTCGGGAAGATCCTCCTGCACCTCGCGCATGCGCTCGGCCACCTGCTGGCGCGCGAAGTAGATGTCGGTCTGGTCGGTAAAGATCGCCGTAACCTGCGAGAACCCGTTGCGCGAGAGCGAGCGCGTACTGGTCAGTCCGGGGATGCCCGCCAGCGCGGTTTCAAGCGGATAGGTGATCTGGCGTTCGATCTGGCCCGGGGCGAGCGCGGGCGCAATGGTGTTGATCTGCACCTGCCGGTTGGTGATGTCCGGAACCGCATCGACGGGCAGCCTGCCGAGCTGGAACAAGCCGTAGACAGCGATGACCGCCGCGGCGAAGACCACGGCCCATCGGAAGCGGACCGCTGTTTCGATAATGATCTTGAACATGTCGGGTCCTCAGTGGCCGTGTTCGGCCTCGCCCTTGGCGAGTTCGGCTTTCAGCAGGAACGCGTTGCTGCCAGCGACGCGCTCGTCGCCCGACAGCCCGTTGAGGATCTCGACGCGGTCGCCTGCGCGGCGGCCTGCGAGCACAGGGGTTACGCGGAAGCCTTTTTCATCGGTCACGAACACAACCGAGCGACCTTCCACCGTCTGCACGGCATCGACCGGCACGGTCAGCGTGTCGTCCTGGCCTGCCGCCACCACGACACCGGACACCGGTGAACCCGCTGGCGGCAGCATCCCGGATTCAGGGCGTGCACGGATGATCGCCATGCCGCCCTGTTCGCGTACGTCGGCGGCCACGCCGATCACGACGGCGCTGAAGCTCCCGGTGGCCCCGGTAACTTCGATGCGCGCATCAGGCGCGATCTGCGCGGCGAGCGCGGGCGGCGCGGAAAAGACCAGTTCGGTCTGCGCAGGATCGGACACGTTCGCCACGAGGTCACCCGCGGCGACGAAGCCGCCTGGCGTCACCTGCACCGCGCCGACGATGCCGGCCACGGGAGTGGTGATGGTCACGCGGCCGCCTGCATCCGGTGAGCCGGCCGCGGCGACCTGCGCCGCGGCAGCCCGGGCAGTCGCATCGGCCGCCAGCGAGCGCGCGCGCGAGGCTTCGAGTTCCTGCCGTGCGACCACGCCCTGGGTGACCAGGGACTGGTCGCGCTGGTACACCAACCGGGCCGCCTGGGCCTCCGCGCGTGCGGCATCGGCGCTTGCCCGCATGGTCGCCGCTTCGCCGCTGACGATCACGGCGAGCGGCTGGCCGGCGCGCACGGGGGTGCCAGGCGCCACGACGACGCGCTCAACGCGGCCGCCAACGGAGGCGGCAACGGCAGCGCGGGCGCCAACGGCGGACTCGACGCGACCGCTCAGGCGTGTCTCGCCGCCACCGCCGCGGCCCAAAGCCACGACCTGGATGCCCGACGCTTCGATCTGCGGTTGCGTGAGGACCACCAAGCCTTCTTCGCCCTCGGCCTCTTCATCGCCATGTTCGCCCTGATCGCCATGTTCGCCTTGGCCGCCACCATCGACATGACCCGCAGGGCTGGGGCCAGCGTCCTGCCCGCCGGTGAGCTTCGCAAGGCCGTAGCCTGCGAGGACGGCGAACACGAGCGCCGCAGCGAACATCATCAGTCGCCTGGTATCGGTTTTCATCGGGAATCTCCAAACGGGGCGCGGCCTTCCAGGCGCGCCAGGTCGATTTCGGCACGGACTCGCGCGATCCGCGCGTCCACGGCGGCGTTGCGCGAGGCGATCAGCGCCGCACGTGTGCTGCGAAGTTCCAGCTGCGAGATACGGCCGGCCTCGAAGCCGATGCGGGACAGGCGATAGGCCTCTTCGGCGGCTGCGACGCCGTTGTCGGCGGCGCGCGTGCGGCTGCCGGACGCGGCAAGCGCCGCCACGGCGGCAAACCGGCCTGCTCGCGCTTCCTGCTGCTGCGCGATCAGTCGGGCTTCGGCGGCTCGCTCCTCAGCGTAGGCAGCGCGGATACCGCCCCGGTTGCGATCGAACAGCGGGACGGTCAGTTCGATGCCGACCGTGAACGCCTCATCGCCGGTGTCACGATATCGGCGCATGCCAAGAGAGGCGTTGACATCCGGGCGGGCACGGCGCCTTTCGACCGTCACCAGCCGACCGGCGGTGACGAGTTCAGCCTGGGCGACCTGGACCGCCAACGGATCGGCGTCGCCTGCTTGCGGCGTCCCCGGCGCGCGATCAAGCAGGCTCGCGCCGATTGCCTGGACCGGCCGGTCGAGCAGGGCTATCGCCGACAGCCGCGCAAAGGCGGCGTCCCGAAGGGCGCTGGCCTCATCAACCGCAGCCCTGGCGGACGCGACCTCACTCTGCGCCTGGATGTCCCGCAGGGTGGCTTCACGCCCTTGTTCGACCATGGCGGCGACCCCGCGCGCATCCTGCTCGGCCAGGGAAAGGGCCTCGGCCGCGAGCTCGTGTCGCCGTGCCGCGGCTTCGGCCTCCGCGTAGACCAGCGCCACCTGAGCTGCGACCTGCCAGCGGACTTGTTCGCGTCGCAGGCCCGCAGCATCGGCGTCAGAGCGCGCCGCCTGGACCCGGGCGCTTCGCTGGCCGAACAGTTCGAGAGGTTGGTTGACCGACAGGGTCGTTTCGGCGTTGCCGATGCCGTTGTACGGACCGGTGCCGTAAACGTTCTCCATGTCGTACGCGATGGAGGGGTTGGGCAAGGCGCGCGCCTGGTCGGCGCGGGCGACGGCCGCGTCGTATCGGGCAACGGCCTCGAGCGATGACGGCAGTGCGTCGAGTCGAGCGATCAGATCTTCGTAGGTCGGGGCGGTATCGACGACCGGTTCGACCGCCAACGAGGGCGAGGCGAACAGCAAGGCAGTCACCAGCAACCCGACCGCCAGGAGCGGTCGGACAAGTTGCGTGAGCATGGGAACTCCAGAAGCAAAAGTTGACGTGGGAGCCCGTCCTTACGGGCACGGCACGTCAGCTCTGCGGAGGTCTCATCGGTCCTTCGGACAGCGCAGATGCACGACCTGGGTCATGCTGTGCGTGCTGAACGACGTGCGCGGCGGGGTAAACAACGGCGGCACTGCCAAAGAAATTGGCTGTCGAATGATGGCAATGGTTGTGGACACAACCACCATGCGCGCTTTCCGGAGCGTCGCCCTCACCAGCCTCATCCTGGGGCGCAGGTCCAGCGTGATCGCTCGCTGCGTGAGTGTCGACTTCGAACGAGCAAACGAAAGCATCGGCCACAGGCACGATCACCATCACTGCGACAAGCAGCGCGGCGATAAAGCCTCTCAGTCGGGGAAGGGCGCGGTACATCTTTCGCAAAATATCAGTCTCGCGTATCCGGATACAATTACAACGCCGGTCGAAGACCTCAACCGACTGCAGGCCCGCCACTCTCTTCCTGGCACGGCACGCATCTGGTGCCCCGGAGTTCCTGCAGCGCACCGCGCATCACTCGAACGGCGGATCGCAGAAACAGCAGCAGCAAGGCGGAGGCGATTACCAAGTCTGGCCAGCCCGCCCCGAACACCCACACCGCAATAGCCGCCAGCAAGACCGCGCAGCCTTCATAGATATCGTTCCGGGAGCACTCCCAGGCGGAGGACAGGTTGATGTCGCCGTTTCGATGCGGGGTCAGCAGCCAGAGGCAGAATGCGTTGGCGGACAGGTTCAGCACCCCCGCCAGTCCCATCGCCTCGAATACAGGCACGCCGGGGTTCTTGAGCCGCCACGCGATCTGGGCCGCGACCGCAACTGCTGCGCCCAGGATCAGCAGCCCTTTGAGGAAGGCAACTTTGGCTTTGGTCTGCAGGGACGAGCCAACGACGGCCAGGCTGACCGCGTACGTGAGGGCATCGCCAAGGTTGTCCAGCCCACCTGACAGCAGTGAGGAAGAACGGCTGAACCAAGCCGCGCCCATCATCATGACGAAGGTGGCGAGATTGATGGCCAGCACGATTTTCAAGGTGCGTCGCTGTGAGGCTTGCATCGACGCCACATCCACGATATTTCCACAGTCGCCGCAATCAGACATCACCAACTCCGTTAGCCAATATCAAGACTTCAATCGCGATCAGCTCGATCGCATACACCGGTTGCGTCCACTAGCAGATCCAGTCCATTGGCGGCCAGGCCACAGGGTTAGGCAATCCTCCAGCCAATGAAGGCCATCGCGGCATTCGGCACCAGTGCAATCCACAGCGCGCCCTTTTCCCGGGATTCCCTGGTCTGGTGGCAGTGAGGGTCGACTCAGGGTAAAGTCCGTAGCCGCTACAGACTCAAGCGGGGTGCCCATGAAGATCAGCGAAGCCGCCGCCGCCAGCGGCTGCCACCTGGAAACCATCCGGTACTACGAGCGCGTGGGACTCATCCCATCGCCGAACAGGACCGGGAGCGGCTATCGCGCCTACACCCTGGCAGACGTGGAGCGGTTGCGGTTCGTCAGCCGCGGGCGCGAACTGGGTTTCAGCCTGGAGGAGATCCGCAGCCTGCTGCGCTTGAACGACGATCCGAAGCTGTCGTGCAGCGACGTCGATGCGCTGGCGCGCGTGCACTTGGCCGACATCCATCAGCGGATCGAGGCGCTAACCCGCATGGCGGGCGAACTGGAGCGAGTGATTGCCCAGTGCGCTGGCGGCGAGCGCGGAACATGCACCATCCTGGGGGCACTGCGGCACACGGGCCACGATGTGACTTCGTGCGCCGATCCGGGGTGCCGCCCATGACCTTGGAACGGTACCTAAAGGCCGCCGAACGCGAGAACACGCAGCGCAGCTACGCCTCGGCGCTGCGGCACTTCGAGGTCGAATGGGGCGGCCACCTGCCAGCCACGCCGGACAGCGTGGCCCGTTATCTGGCCGATCACGCCGCGCTGTTGGCGAACAACACGCTCCGACAGCGGCTAGCTGCGCTGGCGTCCTGGCATCGCGAGCACGGGTTCGTCGATCCCACCCGCGCGCCATTGGTGCGCAAAGTGCTCAAGGGCATCCAGACGGTGCACCCCTCGGTGGAGAAGCAGGCCGAGCCTTTACAACTGACCCGACTGACGCAGGTCGACGACTGGCTCCGCACTGCGATCTCGGTCGCCCGCGAACGCGGCGATCGCGCGGACGAACTGCGCCATCGCCGCGACCGATCCCTGATCCTGCTCGGCTTCTGGCGCGGCTTCCGCGGCGATGAACTGATCCGCGTGCAAGTCGAGTACTTGCACCTGGTCCCTGGCGAAGGGATGACCTGTTTCCTGTCGCGCAGCAAAGGCGACCGTCAGGCCTTGGGCACCACCTACAAGGTGCCGGCGCTATCGCGATTGTGCCCGGTGACTGCGATCGTGGATTGGACGACCACGGCCGCCCTGACGGAGGGGCGGCTGTTCCGCGGCATCGACCGCTGGGGGCGTGTGAGCGAGACGCCGCTGCACCCGAATAGCCTGATCCCGCTGCTGCGCCGCCTGCTGACCGCCGCCGGGCTTCCGGATGCGGAGGAGTACAGCAGCCACTCCCTGCGTCGCGGGTTCGCCGGTTGGGCCAACGCGAACGGCTGGGACGTGAAAGCATTGATGGAATACGTCGGCTGGCGCGACGTGCACTCGGCGATGCGCTACCTCGACGGCAGCGACCCATTTGCGCGCCATCGTATCGAGGCGAGCCTGCCGCCGCCTGCGTTACCTGAACCTTGACCAAATGAGGCTTCAATGGCGTCGATCGAACGGACCGCGTATCCCCAGTTCAAACGCAATCCCGTCGTCCGCGAATTGGTCGTCGCCTACACGCCCACCGACGCCGAACTGACCTTCATTGCCGACAATGCCCGGCAACCCGGCCATCGATTGATCTTGGCAATCTTGCTGAAATCTTTCCAGCGACTGGGCTATTTCCCCGCAATCGATGAAGTGCCCGCAGGGGTCATCCGGCACCTCCGCAATGCGCTGCGGTTCCGGGTCCAGATCAAGCCCGCCGACATCGCGCCGAACAAGCGCTACCGCTATTTCCAGCGGATCCGGGCCTATCTGCAGGTCCGGGCCTATGCCGACGGCGGCCTCGACGTGGCGGCCCGTGCCATCCATGAAGCCGCCGCCGTCATGGACAATCCGGCCGACCTGATCAATGTGGCGATCGAACAGCTCGTACGCGACCGGATCGAGTTGCCCGCGTTCTCCGCCCTGGATCGCCTGGCCCGCCGAGTTCGCACCCTGGTCAATGGCCGTTACTTCGCCCTCATCGACAAGCGGCTGACGGCGGACGAGAAGCAACGGCTGGACGATCTGCTGGTCGTCACCGACGCTCGCATCAAGAGCCCGCTGCAGGCCATCAAGCGGCTGCCGAAACGATCTTCTCTGCAGCACTTCCAGGAACTGCTCGACCACATCGCGGCGTTGGACGAGTTGGTCGGCAGCGAACGGCACCTGGCGGACGTGCCGGAACTCAAGCGCAAGCACTTCGCCGCCGAAGCCCGGGTACTGGACGCTGCCGAGTTGCGCGATTTCGGCCCGGCCAAACGACACGCGCTGCTGCTGTGCCTGATCCATCGCGCCCGGGTGCAGACCCGCGACGACCTAGCTGAGATGTTCATCAAACGCATGGGCAATCTCCACAACCGCGGCAAGGAGGAACTGGAGCGGCTGCGTGCGCGCTACCGCGAGAAGACCGAGGCCATCGTCGCCACGATGTCGGATGTGATCCAGGTGCTCGACCGTCACCCGGGCGACACCGACGCAGGACGGGAGATTCGCCGCCTGGTCAGCACGCGCGGGGGCGTCCAGACCCTGCAGGCTGACTGCGATGCCATCGCCGCCCACAGCGGCGACAACCACCTGCCGCTGCTGTGGCCGTTCTACAAGAGCCACCGCGCCACCATCCTGCGCATGGTGCGCATGCTGGACCTGGAATCCACCACCGAAGACCGTTCGTTGATCGACGCGATCGAGCTGATCCTGTCGCAGGAGCGTGCCCGCGGCGACTGGCTGGACGAACCGGTCGATCTGGCGTTCACGACCCAGCTCTGGCGAAAGACCATCACCCACCGCACCGAGCAGGGCGAGGAACGCATCCACCGCCGCCTGTTCGAGGTGTGCGTGTTCTCCTCACTGGCCAACGAACTGAAATCCGGCGACGTGGCCGTGCGCGGTTCGGAAACCTACGCCGATTACCGCGAGCAGTTGCTGCCCTGGGAGCAGTGCGAGCCGTTGCTGGACGACTACTGTCGCCAAGTGGGTTTACCGGCCTCCGCGGTGGGATTCGTCAATGCCTTGCAGTCCAAGCTGATGCAAGTCGCGGACCTGACGGATCAGGGTTACCTGGAGAACGGCCAGGTGATCATCGGCGACGACGGGTTTCCGGTGCTCAAGCGCCACAAGGCCAAGGACATGAGCAGCGGCGCTCGCGCCCTGGAGACCGCGATCCTCGACCGCCTGCGCGAGCGCAGTGTCATCGAGATCCTCTGTGACGTGGCGCACTGGACCCGCTGGCCGCGGCATTTCGGACCGCTGTCCGGGTCCGACACCAAGATCGACCAGCCCACCGAACGCTACGTGCTGACGGCGTTTACCTATGGTTGCAACCTCGGCCCGGCCCAGGCCGCACGGCATCTGCGAGGCGCTGCGTCGGCGCACATGCTGTCGTTCGTCAATCGCCGTCACGTGGATGCGAACAAGCTGGCAGCGGCCTGCCGCGACATCATCAACAGTTACGCCGGCCTGCAGCTTCCCAAATTCTGGGGCGATGGCAAGCGCGCCGCGGCCGACGGCACCAAGTACGACCTGTACGACCAGAACCTGCTGGCGTCGTACCACATCCGTTATGGCGGCTACGGCGGCATTGCCTATCACCATGTGTCCGACACCTACGTGGCGCTCTTCAGTCACTTCATCCCGTGCGGCGTCTGGGAAGCGGTGTACATCATCGACGGGCTGCTGAAGAACACCTCCGACATCCAACCCGACACCGTCCATGCCGATACCCAGGGTCAGTCGCTGCCGGTATTCGGGCTGTCGCACTTGCTGGGCATCCAGCTGATGCCGCGCATCCGCAACTGGCGCGACTACCGGTTCTTCCGTCCGGACGAGGACAGCCGCTACGAGCACATCGATGCGCTGTTCCGGGAAGATGTGAACTGGGACCTGATCGAGACCCACTGGAAGGATCTGATGCAGGTCGTGCTATCGATCAAGTCCGGCAAGATCGCGGCCTCGACGCTGCTGCGCAAGCTGGGCAACTACAGCCGCAAGAACCGCCTGTACCAGGCCTTCCGGGCACTCGGTGCTGCGGTGCGCACGTTGTTCCTGCTGCAATACATTTCCGATCGCGAGCTACGCGAACAGATCACGGCCTCCACCAACAAGGTCGAAGCCTATAATGGGTTTTCGAAGTATTTCTTCTTCGGCGGAGAGGGTGTGATCGCCGATAACGACCCGCTCGAACAGGAGAAGGCGGTCAATTACAACGACCTGGTCGCCAACGCCGTCATCTTTCATAACGTGGTCGAACAGACCCGCATCATCAAGACGCTGATGCGAGCGGGTTGGAAGATCACCCCGGAGGACGTGGCGGCGCTCAGTCCCTACGTGACCAGCCACGTGAAGCGGTTCGGCGATTACCTGATCGACGTGGACGCGCTTCCGGAACCGTACGAAATCGAGCTGGCCCTGGCGGCGTAGCGTGGGTCAACCGGTACTGCCACAGCAGGGACTATGTTGCTGGATGGGCGGGCACGGTACCGTGCCGTAGGAACAGAACACGCAGCAATCGCCTGTTTTCGGGCGCAGGAGCGTGTGGCAGGCCGAGCACTCGTAAAAGAATTGGCACGCCGTAGTGGGCATGGTTTCGGTCGCCTGGTGCCCGCATGTCGGGCACGTGAGCGTGCTTTGCAACTGCACCTCAGCCACCGTTCGCTTTCGCCTTTGCAGTGGCTGGAAAACCGGCGTCGGTGATGGCCTTCGCGATGGCGGCCGCGTTGGTGCGCTCGGCATCGAATGCCACCGTCACGGTGGCGGCTCGGGTGTCAATACGCTTCGCCGTCACGCCCGGCACTGTATCCAACGCCTTTTCGATCGTGATGCTGCACGCCGGGCAGGTCATGTTCTCCACCTGCAGGACGACCTGCTTAGGGGTAGCCGCCCAAGCCAAGCCCATCCATGCCGTGAATACCAAACTGAGAAGAATCTTGCGCATGTGGGACTCCTACAGGAACCAACCGATGTAGTAGGGAAAGAGCAGCAGCAGAGCGATCAGGCCGGTAGCGATCCATAGCCAGCGCCGGCGGCGTCGCAATCGCGAGGGATCGACGCAGGCGCCGTCGATGCGACAGCGCGAGGCCGGGCCATAGAGCATCCAGAACGCCCAGCCCAGGCACACCAACGTGGCCGCGCTGAACCACGGACGCCACGCGTCCAGGGCAGTGAGATTGGCGATCCAGGCACCGCTGATACCCAACAGGACCAGCACCAGGGGCACGACGCAACACACGGACGCGCCAATGGCCGCGACGGCGGCGCCCAAGAGGGCGGGCAGGGAGGACTGTGGGGGAGGTTGGACCATACCCGCATGGTAATCTCCGTACCTAAGTACGGAGTCAAGCTGATGGCCACCCACGTAATGACAATCAGCCGGCTGGCCGCGGCCGCTGGTGTGCATGTCGAAACGGTCCGTTACTACCAGCGGCGAGGCCTGCTGCCGGAGCCTGAGCGCCCAATGGGCAGCGTCCGCCGGTACGGGCCCAACGAAGTCGGCCGACTTCAGTTCATTCGCAGAGCACAGGCGATGGGATTCAGTCTCGACGAGATAGCGGGGCTGTTGGAGGTCAAAGGCCAACGCGCTTGCGAGCAGACTCGGCGGCTGACCGAACAGAAATTGGCCGAGGTACGGCGGCGTCTGGATGAGCTACGACAATTGGAAGTCGACCTTGAGCATTTGGTGGAGGAGTGTCGCCACGTGGTGACAGGCGCACCGTGCCCGACGCTCGATCTTCTGGCGCAACCGGCCGAGAAGATAAATATCGGCTAAGTCATTGCACCGAAAGAATTATTTGAGTTCTGTGGGGCATTTTTACGCGTATCTCGGCTGAACCCCGAGAGGGCGCATTCGACGCGCCTGCGTCAGCTCGACGCCGAACTCGTTGAGGTGCGGACATCCGCGGCGCAGCTGGCGCGGGATCTGTCGGCAGA
>NZ_VLKP01000020.1 GCF_007830115.1 Aerolutibacter ruishenii
CCGGCGCTCACGCGGATCGGCCGCCTTGCGCCCGGGTGCTTGCGACTGCAAACCCTCCAAACCATGCTCGGTCTGCTGCTTGCGCCAAGCAGAAAGCTGGGCGGCATAGAGGCCATTGCGGCGCAGCCAGGCCCCCTGCTCGCCGTGAGCAAGGGCGTCGGCTTGGGCCAGAAGGCGCAACTTCTCAGGCGCACTGAAGCGGCGCCGTGTCCGCTTTTCCAGTTGCGGATCGGGAGCAATCTCGGCCGTGGTGGGTGAATCAGGGGACATCGGTGTACTCCAGCAGCGGAGCCCATTTGTTATAGATAAAAAACGAGGGTAGCTGTTGGGTCGCATGTTGACACGTAGGGAGGGCAACCAACTGCCGGTCCGTGAACAGCTGACTGAACTTCGTCAAGCCATACACGAAGCAAGTGCCTCCACTCAATCGAGAAGGAACATCCCCTTCAGGCTGCCAGGTAGAGACGGCGGAGCTCGCGATCACTTCCATCGCATCATCCGGCGAAAGATAGACGCGCCCTTTCGCTCCCTCTGCCACTACAGCCATTAGACGAGAGCCCATGCGGCCAGCCTGGCCTTCAGCCTTGATGTAGTCCCCAGGTATAGGTGTACTCGACACGAGGCAGTTGAAGTTTGAGCCTCGACCAGCTGCCTTAGTGCCATTTGCCGCAGTAACTGGTGGCTTCACACCATCTTCAGATACCACCACTTTGAAACGATAATCGCCACCCCCAACGATTGGTTCGACCCAAGCCTGCTTGCCGGCCATCGTTGAAAGTAGATACGTTGAGGCCAGCGGCACCTGCACGCTGGAGTAAGCCGGATTGGGGCTGCGCACCGTACGCGCCCACAGCCAGGCGATCACGGTCAACTTCTGGCCGACGTACTGCTTCAGGTCCGGCCGGGTCTTGGCCATCTCCGCGGTGATCTCCACCGGCGGATATAGATGGCCGATGCGCTTCTGCGCTTCCTCCCGCATCCAGTGCCCATACCGGCGCACGTCCTCGGCCAGGCCACGCGCACCGGACCAGTCTTCCGCCATCTTGGTCTGCTTCTCGCCGGCCGGCACCGGCCCCACAGGCCTGCGGCCGGCGAACTTCGGCGGGATCTCGATCATCGCCTTGTTGATCAGCACCGCCACCGGGTTCAGGTCGCTGGCATGGCTTTCCAGGCCCAGCCGCTGCGCTTCCAGCGGGATGGCGCCACCACCCGCGAACGGGTCATGGAAGGCAGGCAGCTTGGCCGGGTTGAACAGCTCGGCCGCCTGCGGGTGCTTCTTGTTGAGTTCGCAGGTCTCTTCCCAGCTCTTGCGGATCTCCGCCCGCGCCCGTGCCAGGACTTCCTCGTTGTTGGTGTTTTCCCACTTCACCAGCTCGCGGATGATGTCGAACAGGCGCTCGCGCTCGCGCGTGGCCTCCTTCTTGTTCACCCCGCGGGTGAAGCCCTTGCCGGTCTCGTAGCCCGGGTCGTTGACCATCTGCGCGAACAGCACCGCCCGCGCTGCCGCCAGCGGCCGCCGCGCCCACCACAGATGCAGCGTGCTGGGATGGCCATGCCGGATCGATTTCTCGCGCGCCGCGGCAGCGTTGATGTCGTCGAGCGGGAGCGCGACTTCGATGAGCTTCTTGGGTGTCTTGATGGGATGCATGCGGTTCAGATCAGTTCCAGGACGCCGGGCGACTGAGGACGAAGCCGTCCGGCTTGGTGATGGTGTCGGGCAGTTGGCTGTCCTGCAGCTTCTTGCGGCCAATGGTGAAGCACGCGTTGGCTGCGGCAGCGAGCTTGGTGGAATGGCGCGCGGGCGGGCTGGCGATGATGATCCGCTTGGCCGGGAAGCGCGCACGCACGGCTTCCACTGGCGGCACCAGGTCGCTGTCGGCGGAGATGATCATCGCCGTGTCGAAAGCATCGTCCATGGCGTCGGCCAGCAGGCGCACCGCAATGTTCACGTCGGTCATCTTCTCCTCCGCCTGCTGCCACTGCGCACCACAGGCACGGCACTGCTTTGGCTTGCTGAGGTAGTGGCCGTAGATCGCCTCGACGCCGGCCAGGGTTTCCACGGCTTCGAGGTAGGTCTGCTGGCGCAGGTGCTTGTCCGGGTCGCCAGGGCTGGGGCTGATCCGGGCGCTGAAATACCGCACGCCTGCCAGGGTCTGCCACGGCTTCATCAGGTTCTGGATCAGCAGCTCCGGGCTCAGCCAGTAGTAGCGGCGCAGGCCACTGTCGCGTAGGCCGAAGAACAGGTTGAAGCCGTCGATGTAGCCCACTACCCTGTTCATGTTCTGGCCTCCTTGCCTGTTGACAGGCCGTCAAGCCTTGACAACAATGCGCCTACCCCGTCGGGGATAGCATCCCCGGCCCGACGCCCCGCAAGGGGCGTTTCTCTTTTGTAGCCTCGCAGGCCATGAAAGACAGCCCCGCCGGAGATAGCATCTCCGGCCCGACGCCCGCCTCGTGCGGGCGTCTCTGTTTCTGGCGCAGCACGCCGTGCCGCCGCGAGGCTCATGCCTCACTCCCATGACGCGTGGCGCGGGCCAGCAGTTCGGCCAGTTCCAGGTTCTTGCTGACCTCCGCCCAGTCCGGCGCCTGCGACACCGGGCCTTGCAGGTAATACGGGCCTTCGGTGCTGTCGTCCTCGTTGACCAGGACGATGGCCAGCCAGAACTGGTCGGGCTTGTTTAGCGCAGCGATGATCTCGTTCTTGGTCAGTGTGATGGTGGTCGCGCCCTTGGCGCGGCCCTTCACCTCGATCAGGCGATCGTCGGGCAGCGTAGCGCCGGTCGGCGGCACGGCCGAGGTGATGTCCCAGCCACACTTCTCCGCCGACACGTCGCGCGGGCTGTACCCCATCGCACGCTCTGCTGCGGCAACGGCTTCCATGGCCAGTAGTTCGATGCGCGAACGCGCAAGCGGATCGACGCTGTGGACCGCTGGCGTGGCGGCAGGCTGGCCGGTCTGGAACCAGCCGGTCGGCACGACCAACGCACCTCCCACGATCCTGGGCGTGGCCGGCACGATATGGCGCTGGGCTTCCAGCTCCTGAAGGCGCGCAGATCGCCGCGCGGTCAGCTCCTCGGCCCGTCGGATCAGGTTGTCCGGCTGAACCCTGGGCTGCTTGCCTGCTCGTACTTCCTCCTGCAGCGCGATGGCGCGATGGGAGAGGAAGTTGATCTCGCGGGTCAGACGCTCATGCACCGCTTGGCTGACTCGATCAATGTGGCGCAAACGGCGGTCGCGCACGGCCGACAGGTGCTTGGGCACCAGCTGCCCGCCAGCCCATTCCAGCGCCCGCTGTTCGAGGCCCTGGTCGAGCCATGCCGCATCGAGCAGGGGCTTGACCTGGTCAGCCTCCGCTTCGGTGGCCGGGCGCAGATCCAGGTGCGGCGCCCAGCCTGCGAAGGTGGCTTCGCCATTCGGCGCGATCCGCAGGAACTGGACCTCGCGCGACACCGTGCGCTCGGAGTCGCCCGTTCCCTCTCGCACCTCGTGGTCCACCATCAGCAACAGGTGCGGCTCGGTGCCCAGGTCGGTCGGATCGACCAGCACGCTGCCCTGCTTCAAGGCCGGCAGGCGCGCTTCCAGAGTCATATCGATGACCGCGCCCATCAACGGATGCGCCGGATGGATCAGGTCGGCCATCGGCTTGTTGAGCAGGCGGATGTCGCCCTTCTCGAAACACACGCGCGCGTACTTCGGCAGCACCGGCTGGCGGGTCTGGCCGATGCGGCGGTCGCGCTCGCGGATCGCCGCCGGTACGTGCGGCAGCTCGTAGCGGCCTTTCTCGCGCAGGCGGGCATCGCTGCCCAGTTGCTCGAAGGCTTTCAGGAAGAAGGCGCGGATGAAGTGCGGTTGCAGCTTGCGCGCCTCGGCCTTGTCCATCTCTTCCTTGATGGCATGCAGCGCGTCCAGCCCCATCTGGTTGTCCACCAGCGCGTTGCGCCGGAAGATCTCCTTCAGCTTCTCGGAGTCCAAGCTGTTGTCGATGACCTTGAACAGGTCGCGCTGGACGTCCTCGCGCTCGCCGTAGCGGATGGCCTCCCACAGCAGGTCTTTCAGCGGCTTGCCGGTGAACGCCTCCCCCAGCACGTCGAACACGCGACCACCCAAGGCCAGGCGCTCGATCTCGATCTTCTCGAACAGGCGTTGGAACACGGCGCCCTCGCGCGTCTTGTCCGCCACCAGGTTCCACAGGTGGCAGATCTCGCGCTGGCCAATGCGATGGATGCGACCGAAACGCTGCTCCAGCCGGTTCGGGTTCCAGGGCAGGTCGTAGTTGACCATCAGGTTGGCGTTCTGGAGGTTGACGCCTTCTCCTGCCGCATCGGTGGCCAACAGCACCTGGACGTCCTTGTTCTGGCGGAACTCCTCCTGCACGCGACGCCGCTCATCGCGATTGGTGCCGCCGTGGATCTGGACCACTGATTGCGCCCTGCCCAGCAGGCCACTGATCTTGGTATTGAGGTAGTTCAGCGTGTCGCGGTGCTCGGTGAAGATGATGATCTTCCGCCGGTTGCCGTTGGCATCGAACATCAATGCGCTGTCTTGCAGGATCTGCGACAGCTCGCGCCACTTCTGGTCGTTGCCGCTGTCGTACAGCGCCCGCGCTTCGGCTTCCAGCGAGCGCAGGGTGAACAGTTCAGCCTCCATCTCCGCGAGGGTGTCGGCGGTGCTGGCCTGCTCCACCGCTTGGTCGGCGACGTTCTCGAAGTCCTCAGGCGACAGCTCGTCCTCGGCCTCGTCCAGGTCGTCGGGCACGTCGATGGCCACCACCTTGCCGTAGGCCGGGCGATCCTCCCCGACCCGATTGCCGCGGGCGATCAGCTTGGCTTCCTCCAACCGCTCTTCCAGCCGCTTGCGACGGCGCAACAGCGACTGGTAGATGGCGGCCGGGCTGGATGCCAGACGGCGCTGCAACATGGTCAGGGCGAAGCCCACGCTATTGCGCTGCTTGCCATCCAGTTGCTCGGCCCGGTTCCACTCGTTGCGCACGTAGTCCGAGACGTGCGCGTACAGCGCCTCCTCGGCAGGCGACAGGTCGTAGTTGGCGGTGTAGGCCAGGCGCGGCGGGAACAGCTTGGTGCCGTCGAACTTGAGCAGCTCTTCCTTCACCAGGCGCCGCATCAAGTCGGACACGTCCACGCGCGTGGCGCCTTCGCGGAACTTGCCGTAGAAGCGGTCGCCATCCAACAACGCCATGAACAGCTGGAAGTCTTCTTCCTTGCCGTTGTGCGGCGTGGCCGTCATCAGCAGGAAGTGGCGGGAGATCGAGCCGAGCAGCTCCGCCAGTTCGTAGCGCTGGGTCTTCTTGACCTCGCCGCCGGAGAAGCTGGCGGCACACTTGTGGGCCTCGTCGATGATGACCAGGTCCCAGTGCGACGCGCGCAGCTTTTCCTTCAGGTCGTCGTTGCGCGCCAGCTGATCCAGGCGCGCGATCATGCGGTCGGTTTGGGTGAAGGCGTTGCCGTTGGCGGACAGCTCCTGCTGCTCACGACTGAACAGAGTGAACTCCAGGCCGAACTTGTCGCGCAACTCGTCCTGCCACTGGCCGGACAGCGAGCCCGGCGACACCACCAGGATGCGCTGGGCGTCGGAGCGCATGATCAGCTCACGGATCAACAGGCCGGCCATGATGGTCTTGCCTGCACCGGGGTCGTCGGCCAGGACGAACCGGAGCGGCTGGCGCGGCAGCATGGCCTCGTACACCGCCGAGATCTGGTGCGGCAGCGGCTCTACGTCCGAAGTGTGGACAGCCATCATCGGGTCGAACAGGTGGGCGAAGCGGATGCGCAGCGCCTCGGCGGCCAGCTGGAAGGCCTCGCCGTCAGCGGCGAACGACCAGGGGCGTGTGGCAGTGGCCTCGGCCAGGGACGTTTCGTCGTCCCGGAACAGCATCCGCTCGCCGATGACCCCTGCCGAGGACCGGAACACAAGGGTGATGGCGTCCTGCCCGCCGGGCGCTACGGCTACGACTTCCACGGGGCCAGCGGGATCCACCCCAACCAGCCGCTGCCCCCTGGCGATGTCCTCGATCTTCAACCCACCGGTCCCCTATATCTATGGAGTGCCATTCTAGATGGCGCATGAGACGACGGGGCGTCTCAGACTAGACCGAGACACGCCACCTGATGCCGTCTTAGCCCGTTGATACCAGCCAACGGTATCAACGCTTGAGATCATCGCCGGGGGCACCCGCACCTGCAATCGAGCTGGCCACTGACCCGGCCCGTCGCTTGGCTACTCGCGGGTGCTTGCCTGCTTCTGCAGCGCCGCGATCAACCCTTGCCGAGTCTCCTCGTCGAGCCCTTCGATCAGCCGGACCAACTGGTCCTGCTCATCGGCGGCACTCTTCTGCTGGGTGGCCGCGCGCAGCTTGTTGGCCACGTTGGCTGGGGTCGTGTGGTAGTAGTGCATGACCATGCCCAGGGTCTTGTGGCCGGAAAACCGAGCGGCGTCCTGCGGCAACAGCATCCCTGTGATTTCGGTCATGCGACTGTGGCGCATGCTGTGAAGCTTCTCGTTGCGGATGCGCGTGATCTGGGCGGCCAGTAGACCTGCCTGCTCCTGGTCGCCTTGCCGTTCGGCTTCTTCCAGTCGCCCTTCCAGCTTCGATACCGCGCGGTCGCGCAACCGCGACCAGGCGGCCGTCAGCTTGTCCCGCGAGCCACCGAACACCCGACCCTTCAACCGCCCCGCCCGCAGGTCACGCGCCAGGTCGTCCGGCGTTCCCAGGTCGGCCATCAACTGCTCACGCACCGTGCGCCGTGCCCGCATGCGCTCCCGCTCGGTCGCAGTCTCCCAGTCGCCATCCAGCGCAGCGCGCGCGCGGTCGTCCAGCTCACCCGTCATGGCGCGCTGAGCGAGCACCCAGGCACGGGCGAGCAGCAAGGGGCGCACGCCGTCCTCCGTTTCACTGCCGCCCACCAGCAACGGGATTTCAATGTCAGTGGGCTGGCCGGTCGGCGTCTTGACGTCCCGCAGCAGGGCGACCCATTCCCGATCCTCGGGCGTGCGTTGCAGCCGGGCTTCCTTGGGAGGGGTGATGTCGCGCCATTCCAGCTTGTGGGCGTTTCCGCGCCGAGCAGCCGTCGCCCTGCACCAGTACAGCCCAGCGACGGTGGTGGGCTCGATGACCTTGTCCGGGTTCCGGCAGGTCGTGTGGATCTGCCCCAGGATCAGCGCCCAGTCCTCATCGGTGATGATCTCGGGGCTCTTGGACTTCTCCGGCTGCTTCCACTTGATCCCGTCGGTCGGCAGCGCATCGTGCGGCCACCAGGCACGCTCAACGCGCTCCATGCGGCCGTTGAGCTTCTCGAAGGAAGGGCGGCGCCTCCACACGTCGCGTCCCCGGCGGTAGACCCGAACAAAGCAGACCATCCGTCGGTTGGCGGTGTTTTGCGCCACCCGCGTGGCCATGTCCTTGGCCACGTCTTCCAGCTCCCGCTTGCCCACGGCGGTGGGGTGATAAGACATGATCCCGTGGGCCTGCTCCCGCAAAACCTGGACGGCATGGTCCCGATCCCATTTGGCCGCCGCCCACTTCGTGTCGAGCACCTGGGCGCCCATGCGGGGACGGTTGAAGGGTGCGGGGATGGGTGGCGACTTCTGCCGCTTGGGCGGGTCGTAGGTTTCCCCACGCTTCGCTGCGGCGCGCCTGAGCGCATCCTGTTTCGTTGTCCACGTGGTATCGACCACGGACACACCCCGCGGCAATCCACCATCCAGCCGCTGGCAGGTTTCCGCCTCAGCCTGACGATAGATCCGCAGCCACTCTGCCTTCATGGGGTCGCGGCACTGCGCCTCTTCGTGCTCGATCCGGGCGGCTCGCTCGCGCGGGCTTTCGGGTTCGTGGTCCAGCAGTGGCACCACGTCCCAGGTCGTCCAAGTCTTGCCCTTCTCGCGTGCATCGTGGGCAACTCGCGTCAGGGTGGCGTCGGCGATGTACTGGGTGAACCAGTACCCCAGCATGTCGTCCTGCTCGTCCTGGCGCAGGCCGGCGTCCTGGCCATGGATGTCCTTGGCTTCGAGGTTGTCGGTACGCCAGCGCCGAACCGCTTTCAGGACGGCCGCCTCGGTCGCCTGGGAGTCGCGGGTGTTCGTGAAGTACGGCATGGAGCCGGAGTTTTTCTGCGCACCGCCCGGCAAGGTGATCTTGGCCAGCAATGCACCACCGCTGCCGTCTGCCCAGACACGCTTGTAGATACCCTGCTCGACGCGCTTCCAACCGTCCTTGCGGGCCTTCTTCTTTGTCATGATGGTGACCTCTGCAAACCACCCGGTACGGGCGCACGGCTTCCAATATCCTTCCAAACCGGCAGTTGGAAGATTACAGGTATTTGATTTGCAAGGGGGATATTTTATTTACAGTCGCAATACCAACGCGCCGACGATCATGATTGCCGAGCGGGCGGCGGACCTGATCAAAGCCGGGTAAGCGCCGTTTTGGGCGGATATCGGCTGCGTCACGAAGCCGCTCAGTGGGGCGTGCCGGCGACCGGCAACTGCCATCCCCGTCGGATTCCGATCATCCGCAGGCCGAAGCAGACCACACCCCCTACCACAGCGCTGGCGAGAACGGGGACCCGCAACAGGCCGCCGGCCACGACGCAGGCGGCACCGGCGAGCGCCGCAATGGCATAGAACTCCGAGCGCAGGACGGCGGGAATCTCCCGGACCAGCACGTCTCGCACGATGCCGCCACCGATACCCGTCATCATGCCAAGCAGCGCCGCTCCCAACGGACCCGCCCCGTACAACAGCGCCTTCTGCGTCCCGGCCACTGCGAAGAACGCCAGGCCGACGGCATCCATGACCCGGACGGGATCGCGCAGCTTCTTCACGACGCCGGTACAGAAGAACGCAAGGCCGCCCGCAGCGACCGAGACCGCGAGGTAGCGCCAGTCGCGCAGCGCCACCGGCGGAACAGTGTCGATCATCACGTCGCGGCCGACACCGCCGGCGGTGGACGCCGCGTAGGCAAGCAGGAGTACGCCGAACAGGTCGAGACGTCGTCGGATGCCGACCATCGCCCCACTCAGGGCGAACGCAAACGTCCCGCCCAGGTCCAGGCAGAGCACGAGGGTACGGTGCAGCTCGGTTACGACTTGTTGTTCGGTCACGGCAAGCGCCTTGGTTGAACCCGATCGAAGCCGGTCGCAGAATGCAGCCGGGACCGCTTGCCGTCGAGTGGTGTCGCGCTTGAATGGCCTGAGGTTGCGGTTCCGGGTAAACCCGATGCTGTTCCGTCCACCCACTGGAAGGAGTGTTGCATGAATGCCGCAAGCGAATCGAAGGGAAATACGGGCACCGGCACCGGCTGGTTGCTTGCCTGGGGCGTACTGCTGATCATCGCTGGAGTGCTGGCCGTGATGATGCCGGCGTTCGCCGCACTGGCGACTGCCATGATGTTGGGATGGCTGCTCGTGCTGGGCGGGATATTCGGGATCGTGCATGCGGTACAGACGCGTGCCCTGGAGGGATTCGGCTGGAGGCTGACCTCCGGCATCCTGATCCTGCTGCTGGGCATCCTGGTGCTGGTCATGCCGATGGCGGCGGTGGCCTCGCTCGCCCTGCTGGTCGGCAGTTTCCTGCTGGCCGGCGGCATTGTGGGCTGCGTGTTCGCGTTCCGGCTCAAGCCGATGAAAGGCTGGGGCTGGGTATTGTTCGATGGCCTGGTGTCGATCGTGCTGGCGGTGCTGATCATGATCGGCTGGCCGCAGAGTTCGGTCGCCTTCATCGGCCTGCTCACGGGCTTCTCGCTGATCTCCAACGGCGTCGCGCGCATCATGTTGCGCAACGCGCTGCGTCCCTGATCTGCGGCGTGGGCCGTTCACGGCGACCCCGGTCGCCGTGAACGGCCGCGCGGAGGCGCTCGCATGAACGAGATCATCGGCACCCTCAACCAGGCGTTCACCCTGGCCTTCGTGGTCACCAGCATGTTCGGCCTTGGGCTGGGCCTGACGGTGCGCGACCTGCTGGCACCGCTGCGCAACGGCAGGCTGGTCGCCGCGGCACTGGGGATCAGCTTCGTGCTGTTGCCCGCCCTGGCCTGGTTGCTGGTCCGGGTGTTGCCGATCGCGCCCGATCTCGGCATCGGCCTGATCCTGATGAGCGCGGTGGCCGGGGCGCCGCTGGCGATCAAGGCGACCCAGATGGCACGCGGCGACAATGCGGTGGCGGCCAGCCTGGTCGTGCTGCTGGTCGTTGCCACCGTGGCCTACCTGCCGTTCGCGCTGCCTTGGCTGGTGCCGGGCGTCGAGGTGGATGCCATGGCCATCGCACTGCCGCTGTTCATCCAGATCCTGCTGCCACTGGCCGCCGGGCTGTTGGTGAATCTTCGCTACGACAAGGAAGCGGAGTCTACCCGGGTGGTCATGGGCGAGATATCCAACCTCAGCCTGGCACTGATGCTCATCTTCAACCTGGCCAACGTGCCGCAGGTGCTCGACCTGTTCGGCAGCGGCGCGATCGGTTCCGCGCTGGCGATCATCCTGGTCGGCCTGGGCGCCGGTTACCTGCTCGGCGGATCCGCGCCGGAGGTCCGCAGGACCCTGGCCCTGGCCTCCGCGCAGCGCAACTACGCGGCCGCGTTCGTGATCGCGCAGGGCAGCTTCGCGGCACAACCCGATGTCTTCCTGATGGTGCTGGCGGCGTCGCTGATCAGCATGGGGGTGGTCCTTGTCGCTGCCGGCGAGTTCGGGCGGCGCGCCGGACGGGTGGCCGCGCCATGAGCGCGTCGGATCCTGTTGGCGAAGTCGCACAGAACGACCAGCCTGGCCTGAATATCCTGCGCGCCGCGGTGCGCAGGCGGCCGTGGCTGCGGCTGCCCAAGGGCGCGGCGCTGCGCCAGGACGCGATGGCCGGGCTCAGCAGCGCCATCAGCAACGTGCCCGACGGCATGGCCAACGGCGCGCTGCTGGGGGTCAACCCGGTGCACGGCCTGTACGGCACGATCTTCGGGCCGGCCGTCGGCGGTGCGCTCGTCAGCACGCAGCTGATGATGATCACCACGATGGCGGCGGCGTCGCTGTCGGCATCGCAGGCGCTGGGCGGGCTCACGGGCCAGGCGCGGGCGGACGGCCTGTTCGCCATGGTCCTGCTGGTCGGGGCGTTGCAGTTGGGGGCCGGGTGGTTGCGACTGGGGCGGTTCCTGCGCTTCGTGTCGTATTCGGTGACCCTGGGCTTCCTCACCGGCGTGTCTGTGCTGCTGATCCTCAACCAGTTGCCGGACGTGACCGGCCGCGACGCGCCCGGCGGCGTCACCGGCGCCGTGCAACTGCTGTCCGACCTCGGCTCGGTGCACTTGCCGACGCTGGCACTGGCAGCGCTGACCCTGCTGCTGGCGGTGCTGCTGCCACGCACCAAGGTCGGCCAGTACGGCCGGCTGTTCGCGGTGGTGGTACCGTCGCTACTCGCGCTGCTGCCTTTGTTCGCAGACGTGCAACTGGTCCGCGACACCGGCACCATCCCGAAGGGCCTGCCGCTGCCGTCGCTGCCGCCGCTGTCCGCATTCACACCCGGAGTCATCACCGGTGCGATCGCGGTTGCGCTGATCATCCTCGTGCAGTCGGCGGGCGTCGGCCAGAGCGTGCCCAACCCGGACGGCGCCCGGCATAGCAGCTCACGCGATTTCATGGCGATCGGCGCCGCCAACATGGTGTCGGGGCTGTTCCGCGGCGCACCGGTCGGCGGCTCGGTCAGCGGCACCGCGCTCAACGTGCTGTACGGCGGACAGTCGCGCTGGGCGTCGATCTTCGCCGGCCTGATCATGGCGGTCATCGTGCTCGCGTTCTCGGGCGCCGTCGGCGTGGTCGCCATGCCCGCGCTCGGCGCGCTGCTGATCCTGGCGGGCGTGTCGAGCATCAAGCCGCGCGACATCCGGCTCGTGGTCGAGGCCGGATGGCCGTCGTGGCTGGCGGGCGGCACCACTTTCGTCGCGATGCTGTTCCTGCCGATCCAGGCCGCGGTGGGATTCGGGGTGGTGCTGTCGGCGTTCCTCTACATCACCCAGGCCTCGACCGACATCTCGCTGGTCGAACTGGTCCGCCACGACGACGGTGCCATCGAGGAGCGCAAGCCGCCGGCCACGCTGTCCGCCCGCCAGGTGACCGTGCTCGACGGCTACGGACAGTTGTTCTATGCCGGTGCCCACACCCTCGAGCGCTTGCTGCCCAGGGTGGGCGGCGCTGAACGTCCGGTGGTGGTGCTGCGGCTGCGCGGGCTGGCTTCGATGGGCGCGACCCTGCTGGAGGTGCTGGCCCGCTACGCCCGTGACATCGGCAACGCCGGCGGGCGGCTGTACCTGAGCGGCGTCGACCCCGCGGCCCACCGCCAGATCGTGCGCACCGGGCGCCTGGACCTGCAGGGGCCGGTGCGGATCCACGAGGCGACGGCGTTCCGTGGGCAGTCCACCCGCGCAGCGGTCGAGGAAAGCGAGGAGTGGCTGGTATCCGTTGCCCAGGAGCCGGGTGATGGGTGAGGCGGCAGTCCCGATGCGTCCGGGCCGGGACTGGCGCAGCATCGTCCGCAAGGACGTGCCGGCCGGGCTGGTCAACGCGGTCATCAGCGTGCCCGACGGCCTGGCGTCAGCCGCGCTCGCCGGCGTCAACCCGGTCTACGGGCTGTACACCAGCGTGGTCGCGCCGATCGGCGGCAGCCTGCTGGTCAGCACGCAGCTGATGCAGATCGCGACCACCAGCGCCTCGGCGTTGGCGGCGGGCCAGGCCATCGCGGCCTACCCCGGGGCGCAGCGCGCCGAGGCCATGTTCCTGCTGGTGCTGATGGTCGGCGTGTTCCTGGCGCTATTCGGCGTGCTGCGGCTGGGCCGGCTCTCCCGCTTCGTCTCGCATTCGGTGATGACCGGCTTCCTCAGCGGCGTCGCCGCCGTGCTGGTGATGGACCAGCTGGCCCCACTGGTCGGCTACCAGCCCAGCGGCGGCAACGAACTCGTACAACTGGCGGACCTGGTCGCCCACGTTGGTCGGTTCGACATCGCCACGCTGCTGGTGGGGCTCGGTGCAATCGCGATCCTCCTCGGCATGCGACGCACCCGCTTCGCTGCCGCGGCTTCGCTGGTCGCGCTGGTACTGCCGTCGCTCGCGGTCGCCGTGTTCGGGCTGGGCAGCGTCACCCTGATCGACGACGTCAGTCCGATCCCGCGCGGGATGCCCTCCCCCGCGCTGCCGAATCTGACGCTGCTGGGGCCGCAACTGGTCGGCGCGGCGGCAGCGGTCGCGGTCATCATCGGGATCCAGGGCATCGGCGTGAGCCAGGGCGTCAGGAACCCGGACGGGACGCCCAACGATGCGTCGAAGGACCTGGTCGCGCAGGGCGTCGCCAATGCGGCAAGCGGCCTGTTTTCCGGAATCCCGGCCGGCGGCTCGGTCGGGCAGACCGCGCTGAACGTGGCCGTGGGCGCGCGCAGCCGTTGGGCCGGCGTCGCCGGTGGCGTGTGGATGCTCGCGATCGTGCTGATCTTCCCCGGGCTGGTCGGCCAGGTGCCGATGACGGTGCTCGCGGCGCTGATGATCATGGCGGGCGTGGGCGCCATCGACATGGGCGAGCTGCGCTCGGTGTGGCGCACCGGGATCGGTGCGCTGCTGCCGATGGTCGCGACCTTCGCCGCCACGCTGGTGCTGCCGATCCCGGTGGCCGTGGGCATCGGCGTGGTGCTGACCCTGCTGCTGTTCGTGGTGTCCTCGGCGAACGACGTGAGCGTGCGCGTCCTGAGCCGCGAACCGGACGGCCGCATCCACGAGTCCGATCCGCCAGCAAGCCTCCCGAGCCGCGCCACCACGGTGCTGGAGGTCTACGGCAGCCTGTTCTTCGCCGGTGCACGGCGGTTCGAGGAGCAACTGCCGGACCCTGCCGGCGCGGTGCAGCCGGCGGTGGTCATCCGCCTGCGCGGACGGCAGCGGCTGGGCGCCACCCTGATTGAAGTCCTCGACATCTATTCCGAGGCTGTCGAACGCGCCGGAGGCCGTCTGTATCTCGCAGGGCTGTCCGAAGACGCCGCCAGCCAGTTGCAGCGCAGCGGCAAGCTCGACCCCGACCGACGGGTCGACATCCTGCGCGCCGACGACGCGCTGGGAACCTCCACCGCACGCGCGGTGGACATGGCCAGCGCCTGGCTGGCCAACCAACACAGGAGGAACGACCCATGACCACGCAAAGCAAGCGCCCCAACGTCCTGCTCGTCGTCGTCGACGACATGGGCTATTCGGACTGCGCGCCCTTCGGTGGCGAGATCGCCACGCCGAACCTGTCGCGGCTGGCGGAGGAAGGCGTGCGCTTCCGCAACTTCTACGTGTCCTCGCTGTGCGCGCCCACGCGCTCGCTGCTGATGACCGGCGTGGACAACCACCTCAACGGCCTGGGCGTGATGCCGCCGATGCACTCGATGAACCAGTTCATGCAACCGGGCTACGAAGGCACGCTCAACGCCAACGTCGCGACCATCGCCGAACTGCTGTCGGATGGCGGCTACTTCACCTGCATGGCGGGCAAGTGGCACCTCGGCAAGAACGACGGCCAGCGACCCGAGGACCGCGGCTTCCAGCAGGTCTTCAGCTTCCTCGGCGGCGGCGCCTCGCACTTCGCCGACGCGCGCGAACTGGCGCCGAGCGAGGGACCGCATACGCTGTACGACGACAACGGCCGCGACGTGACCGACGCCCTGCCGGACGACTTCTATTCGACCACCTATTACACGGACCGGATGATCGGCTTCCTGCGCGAGCGGCCAGCCGATCGCCCGTTCTTCGCCTACCTGGCCTACACCGCGCCGCACGACCCGCTGCAGGTGCCGGACGAATGGCTCGACCGCTACCGTGGCCGCTACGACGGCGGCTACCCGGCGATGGTGACCGAACGCACCCGGCGGATGAAGGCGGTGGGACTGATCCCGCAGGACCTGGAGATCAACCCGGGGACCGGCCATTTCCCGGAGTGGGACGAGCTGCCGCCCGACGAGCAGCGCAGCCAGGCGCGCAAGATGGAACTGTGCGCGGCGATGATCGAGATGGCCGACGCCGGCATCGGCCAGGTGCTCGGCTACCTGGAGGAGACAGGCGCACTGGACGACACCATCGTGGTGTTCATGTCGGACAACGGCGCCAACCCGAAGGAGCCGCACTTCTACTCCGCCAGCACGCCGGAGCAGATCGACACCTGGTACGACAACAGCCCCGGGAACATGGGGCGAAAGGGCTCGTTCGTCTCCATCGGCGGCGCCTGGGCCGAGGCCTGCAACACCCCGCTGTCGTACTTCAAGCTGACCACCTCGGAGGGCGGTGTGCAGGTGCCGCTGATCGTCAAGGGGCCGGGCGTCGAGCGGCGCGGGATTGTAACCGACCAGCTGCTGCACGCCACCGACATCGTGCCAACGCTGCTCGACTACGCCGGGGTCGAGCGGCCAAAGGAGCGCAACGGCCACGTGCTCGCGCCGCTGTACGGTCGCTCCTGGCGCGCATGGCTGGAGCGAAGCTCGCGCCAGCCCATCCGCGGTTCATACGACCCGCTCGGCTTCGAGATGATCGAGTGCAAGGCGGTGATCAAGGGCGGCTGGAAGATCCTGTTCCTGGCGCCGCCATACGGGCAGAGCGAATGGCAGCTCTATGACTTGCGCGAGGATCCGCAGGAGCAGGTCAACGTCGCGGCGCAACACCCCGAAAAACTGGCGGAGATGCAGGCGGAGTGGGAGGCCTACGCGCGCTCGGTCGGCTACATCGAGGCCTCGGGCGACCGCGCGCTGGCGCACATGAGCCCCGAGGAGTTCTTCAGCCGCTACGGCATGGCGACGTGATCACGAGTTGAGCCGCCCGCCGGTTCAAACGGCTTGACTCGGTGCCGGTTGCAGCATCGGCGGCAGCGGGCAATGCAGCATCGCGCAGATGGTGCGCAGCAATTCCGCCTCGGCCACGGTGGTACGCCCGTCGTGGCTGATGGTCACCGTCAACGCTTCCACCAGCGCCTGCTTCCCCAGCGGGTACAGGGCGTCCAGCGCCACCCACACGTCATCCAGCGAAGTCACGCCCTGCGCACGCGGCAGGTAGGGCAGCGCATCGATCGGCAGCGCACGCTGGATGCCACGCAGGTACGCGTGGCGCGCCGTGTCCGCATCGGCATGCCCATGCTGCGCCACGACGGCCAGCAGGGTGGCGATTTCGCTCCGCACGGCATCCAGCTTGCTGCGGCCGAAGCGGGCATACCGGGAAGGATCCAGCGACTCGCGCACCTGCACCGTCAGCAGGCACGCCACGCAATACTCAAACAGCGACACCTTGCCATCGGCGTGGACCAGCGCATGGATCGCATCAAGGAACACGTCGAGTTCGGGCTTCGGCCGGCGCCGCAGCACCGGGAAGGCGATCGCGGCCAGGGGCAGTCGGTGCATCGGATGCAGTGTGGCCAGGGTCTGTTCGCGCAACACCTGCGCTTCTCCGGCGACGACCGCGCCCATCCGCGCGGCCACCTCGAACAGCTGCCGCTCACGGACCTCCGCATCCTGGTCCAGCAGTAGGCCGACCAACAGCGGCATCACGGATTCCCGGCGCGTGGCCAAGTCATGTATCTCCCGTGGCAGGGTTTCGACGATGGCGCCGGCCAACACGAAATCCTCGGCCTGCGGAGCGGCCACCTCGTCCACCACGCGGCCGGGCGCGAGCATGTGCTCCGCGTCGACGGCGGGCAATGCCGGGCTTGCATGCGGTCCGGCCAGCCCCAGCATGACGTCCTCCTCCAGGCCATGCGGTGGATGCAGCGTCCAACCGTGCGACAGTCGCGCCAGTTCGGTTTCGCCGAACGAGGGCTCCAACGCCTGGATGCGTTCGAGCAGGGGCGGATGGGTGGCGAACCAGCCACGTAATCCCACGCCGTCGCCGAACAGCATGTGGCTCACTTCCTCCGCGTCACCGCGTTGCGCGATCCGGGAGCCTTCATGCAGGCCTGCGATCTTCTTCAACGCACCGGCCAGCCCCGCGGTCTGCCGGGTGAACTGCACCGCCGACGCATCGGCCAGTCGCTCGCGGCTGCGACTGACCCCTGCCTTGATCATCCGCGCGAAGAACAGGCCCACGTAGCCGATCAGCATGGCCACGAGCGCGACCACCAGGACGACGACCGCGCCACTGCCGCGGCGACCGCCCCCGATACGGCCGTGTTCCAGCACCTTGCGGCCAATCAGGCCCACCATCAGGATGCCGAACAGCGCGCCGACCAGGCGGATGTTCAGCCGCATGTCGCCATTGAGGATGTGGCTGAACTCGTGGGCAATGACACCCTGCAGTTCGTCGCGGTTGAGTCGCTCGAGCGCGCCGCGGGTCACCGCGATGGCGGCATCGGCAGGCGAATAGCCCGCGGCGAACGCATTGATCGCCGCCTCCTGCTCCAGCACGAACACCTTGGGCACCGCTACGCCGGACGCGATGGCGATCTCCTCCACCACGTTGCGCAGGCGTCGCAGTGCCGGGTCCCGGGTGTCTTCGTTCACCTGCACGCCGCCCAGCTCCCGGGCGATGGCTTCGCCACCGCTTCCCAGGCTGCTGATCCGGTACAGCGACCCCAGCCCGATCACCGCCAGCGTACCGATGGCACCGGCCAGCAACGGTCCCGGCCGCGGGCCAAGGAACACCGCGATCACCGCTGTCACCGCGGCCACGATGCCGAGCACCGCGATGCCGAACAGCAGCAGGAGCCGACCCGACATGCGTCGGGCCTGGTCCTGGCGCTCGAAAAAGTTCATGTCCTCAGAACCGGACTTGCGGGGCCTCGCGCATCTGCGCCTTTTCGGCCGGAATCTCCAGCAGCGCCGCAGGCCCGAAGCGGAAATTGTTGGCGATGAGACTGGCCGGGAACACCTCGCGACGGTTGTTGTAGGCCATCACCGAATCGTTGTAGGCCTGCCGGGCAAAGGCGACCTTGTTCTCGGTGCTGGTCAGCTCCTCGGTGAGCTGCATCATGTTCTGGTTGGCCTTCAACTCCGGGTAGGCCTCTGCGACCGCCAGAAGCCGCCCCAGCGCCCCATTCAGCTGGCCCTGCGTACTCGCCAGCTGGGCCATCGCCGCCGGGTCGCCGGGGCTGGCATGGGCCGCGGCAAGGCCCGCCATGGCGGCGCCCCGGGCGGCGATGACCGCCTCCAGCGTTTGCCGCTCGTGCGCCAGGTAGCCCTTGGCGGTTTCCACCAGGTTGGGAATCAACTCGAATCGGCGCTGCAACTGCACGTCGATCTGCGCGAAGGCGTTCCTGAACGCATTGCGGGCCGCAATCAGGCCGTTGTACTGGCCCACCGCCCACACCACGATCCCGATCACCAATACCAACAAAATCATGAAGCTGACCATCATTGCTCCCCCACGTCCTTGAGAACGGCGCTATCATCGACCGAAGCTTGAGCATACGCAGGCGTTGCGAACGATGAAAGAACACGCACCCCGGCGGTCACGGACGACCTTGCGCATCGGCGCATCGGCCATCCTCCTCACCCTGACCCTGGGTTCGACAGCGCAGACGCCGGTGCACTGGCGGCAGACGCAGCCCAACGCCGCGTCTGCGGCACGCGCGGATGGTTCCAACCACGACCTTGCCCGCCAGCAGCATCGCACCACGTACGCCCGCCAGGCGCTCAAGCCGTTGTCCAGCGCGTTCGACGTGCGCCAGTTCGAGGCCATGGCGCAGCAGCTGGTCGCCAACCAGCGCGTGCCTGGCCTGGCCATGGCGGTGGTGCACAACGGTCGCGTGCTCAGCGCCCAGGGCTATGGGATCACCGACGTGAAGGCCGCCGAACCGGTGGACAGCCACACGGTCTTCCGGCTGGCCTCGCTGTCGAAGAGTTTCGCCGGCACCCTGACCGGGATGCTGGTCAACGACGGCGCGCTGCGCTGGGACAGCAAGGTGGTCCGCTACCTGCCCGAGTTCCGGCTCAGCGATCCGGAAGCGGCGCGCCACATCACCGTGGCCGACGTGCTCAGCCACCGCGTGGGCCTTCCGCACAACGCCTACGACCGCGAGCTCGAGGCCTACGCCGATTACCGCACGCTGACCCACAAGCTGGCCAACGCCCCGCTGAAGTGCCAGCCGGGTACGTGCTACAGCTACCAGAACATCGCCTTCAGCCTCGTGGGCGACATCGTGTTCGCGGCCACTGGTGACTTCTACAGCCAGGAAGTGCAGCGTCGCATCCTCAAGCCGCTGGGCATGAACGACGCCAGCCTGGGCTTGGAAGGCATCGAGTCGAGCGCGCGCTGGGCGAAGCCGCACGTGCGCGGTCGTTCGGGTTGGGTGTCCGTTCGGCCGAAGTCGACCTACTACCAGGTGGCTCCGGCCGCAGGCGTCAATGCCAGTGCCAGCGACATGGCGCAGTACCTGCTGGCGCACACCGGTTATCGCCCGGACGTGCTGCCGGCACCGCTGCTGGCGACGCTGCACCAGCCGCTGGTGTCCACCCCGACCGAGATCCGCGGCTCGTCGTGGCGGCGCACGCGCCTCAATTCGGCCAGCTACGCGCTGGGCTGGCGGGTCTACGACTACGCCGGTGAGCGCGTCGTATTTCACGGCGGTGCAGTGCAGGGCTACCGTGGGCTGATCGCCATGCTGCCCGACCGCGATTTCGGCGTCGCGCTGCTCTGGAACAGCGAAAGTTCACTGCCGTCGGGCCTGTTGCCGACCATCCTCGACCGCGCCGTGGGCCTGCCCCAGCAACGGTGGCTGGACGCGGATATCGAAGAGACGTCGTTGTACGTCGACAGCAGCGAGTTGCCGGCGACGTCGCCGGCAGGCGCGGCAGCCACCAAGGCAAGCGCTGCTCCGCGCTGAGGTCTTCGCCGGGCACGGGCAACCGATACCGGCCACACCGTTCCGGAACATGGAAAAGGCGAGCCCAGGTGGCTCGCCTTTTCCGTTTCCGACCCGGACTCCGGCCACACCGGTTCCAATAAAAAAAGGTTCTTCTCCCAACTGAGGGAGAGGCGCACGGCCGACCCGGCTAATTTGTGGTTGTCGAGACTACAAACAGGGGTCGGCCGTGGCCGAAGGGGATTGTATGGCCCAGCTGGGTGGCTGGGTGGGCTACCGGGTTGGGGAGTGGCGTCACGAGATGCGTGGGGCGCTGCGCTGGCTGGTGGTGGAGCTGGCACCAGAACCTGGAGTGGCGCGAACCTGCATGGGGTGTGGCGGCCGGGTTGAAGCGATCCACGACCGCACAATGCGCCGGGTTCGGGATCTGCCGGTGTTCGGAGATCCGGTTGAGTTGCGGCTACCGCGCCTGCG
>NZ_VLKP01000021.1 GCF_007830115.1 Aerolutibacter ruishenii
TCACGCTCCGGCAGCGGGATGAACGTGTCCAGCGCGTCCACCAGCTTCAGGATCGCCGGCACGCCGATCTCCGACTGGTCGCCTTCCAGCGCCAGGCGGGCCGAACCGTGGATGATCGGGGTGTCGTCGCCCGGGAAGTCGTACTTGCTCAGCAGCTCGCGCACTTCCATCTCGACCAGCTCGAGCAGCTCGGCGTCGTCAACCATGTCGGCCTTGTTCAGGAACACCACGATGTACGGCACGCCGACCTGACGCGACAGCAGGATGTGCTCGCGGGTCTGCGGCATCGGGCCGTCAGCGGCCGAGCACACCAGGATCGCACCGTCCATCTGCGCCGCACCGGTGATCATGTTCTTCACGTAGTCGGCGTGGCCCGGGCAGTCCACGTGCGCGTAGTGACGGGTCGGGCTTTCGTACTCGACGTGCGCGGTCGAGATCGTGATGCCGCGCGCCTTCTCTTCCGGCGCCGCGTCGATCGAGGAGTAATCCTTGAACTCGCCGCCAAAACGCTCCGCGCCCACCTTGGTCAGCGCCGCGGTCAGCGTGGTCTTGCCGTGGTCAACGTGACCGATGGTGCCCACGTTCACGTGCGGCTTGGTGCGCTCGAACTTACCCTTTGCCATTGCTCTATACCTCTAATTTGGAAACTGTTGATTCTTGGAGGAACCGCGGCCGGCCTCAGCCGGCCGGGCTTCAGCCCTTCTTGATGACCGCTTCGGCGATGTTGGTCGGCGCTTCGGCGTAGTGGTCGAACTCCATCGAGAACGTGGCGCGACCCTGCGACATCGAGCGGAGCGACGTGGCGTAGCCGAACATCTCGCCCAGCGGGACCATCGCGTTGATGATCTTGCCCGACGGGCTGTCGTCCTGGCCCTGCAGCAGGCCACGACGACGGCTCACGTCGCCCATCACGTCACCGACGTAGTCCTCGGGGGTGACGATCTCGACCTTCATCATCGGCTCGAGCAGCACCGGATCCGCCTTGGCGAAGCCCTGCTTGAACGCCATCGACGAAGCGAGCTTGAACGCCATTTCCGACGAGTCGACGTCGTGGTACGAACCGAAGGTCAGCTTGCACTTCACGCCCACCACCGGGAAGCCGGCCAGCGGACCGCTGGTGATGGTCTCGCGCAGGCCCTTCTCGATCGCCGGGATGAATTCCTTCGGAATCACGCCACCGGTGATGTCGTTGACGAACAGGAAGTCGTCCTTCACGTCCGCGTTGGCCTTGTCGGCCTCGGTCATCGGCGACAGTTCGATCACGACGTGACCGTACTGACCCTTACCACCGGACTGCTTGGAGTGCTTGTAGTCAGACTTGACGTCCGACTTGCGGATCGTCTCGCGGTAGGCCACCTGCGGCTTGCCGACGTTGGCTTCAACGTTGAACTCGCGCTTCATGCGGTCGACGATGATGTCCAGGTGCAGCTCGCCCATGCCGGCGATGATGGTCTGGCCCGATTCTTCGTCGGTACGCACGCGGAACGAGGGATCTTCCTGGGCCAGGCGGCCGAGGGCGATACCCATCTTTTCCTGGTCCGACTTGGTCTTGGGCTCGACCGCCATCGAGATGACCGGCTCCGGGAAGCTCATGCGCTCGAGCACGATCGGCGCGTCCTGCGAGCACAGGGTGTCACCGGTGGTGACGTCCTTCAGGCCCACGGCCGCGGCGATGTCGCCGGCCAGCACTTCCTTGATCTCTTCGCGGTTGTTGGAGTGCATCTGCAGCAGACGGCCGATGCGCTCCTTCTTGCCCTTGACCGAGTTCAGCACCTGGTCGCCGGCGTTGAGGGTGCCCGAGTAGACGCGGAAGAAGGTCAGCGAGCCGACGAACGGGTCGGTCATGATCTTGAACGCCAGCGCCGAGAACGGAGCCTTGTCGTCCGACTTGCGGGTCAGCTCCTTGGTCTCGTCGTCCACGTCCACGCCGCGCACGTCCGGCACGTCCACCGGCGACGGCAGCAGCTGGATCACGCCGTCGAGCATGGCCTGCACGCCCTTGTTCTTGAACGCGGTACCGCAGAACATCGGCACGATCTCGGTCTTCAGCGTGCGCTCGCGCAGCGCCGACACGATCTCGGCCTCGGTCAGCTCTTCGCCGCCCAGGTACTTGTCCATCAGCTCTTCGCTGGCTTCGGCCGCAGCCTCGACCATGAAGGCACGGGCCTCTTCGGCGACTTCCTGCAGGTCGGCCGGGATGTCGCGGTACTCGAACTTCATGCCCTGCGAAGCGGTATCCCAGTGGATGGCCTTCATCTTCAGCAGGTCGACCACGCCGTCGAAGTTGTCCTCCGCGCCGACCGGCACCTGCATCGGCACCGGCACCGCGCCCAGGCGCGACTTCAGCTGGTCACGGACCTTGAAGAAGTTGGCGCCGGTGCGGTCCATCTTGTTGACGAACGCGATGCGCGGCACGTGGTACTTGTTGGCCTGGCGCCACACGGTCTCCGACTGCGGCTGCACGCCGCCCACGGCGCACAACACGAACACGGCGCCGTCGAGCACGCGCAGCGAACGCTCGACTTCGATGGTGAAGTCGACGTGGCCGGGGGTGTCGATGATGTTGAAGCGGTGCTCCGGCAGGGACTTGTCCATGCCCTTCCAGAACGCTGTGGTCGCGGCGGACTGGATCGTGATGCCACGCTCCTGCTCCTGCTCCATCCAGTCCATGGTCGCGGCGCCGTCATGCACTTCACCCAGCTTGTGGCTCTTGCCGGTGTAGAACAGGATGCGCTCGGACGTGGTGGTCTTGCCGGCATCGATGTGGGCCATGATGCCGAAGTTGCGGTAACGCTCGATGGGAGTGGTGCGAGCCACGGGACCCTCTCGTAAGTTTTGTGAATTCCAGATGGCCGGACGCCGCCTCGGGGGCGGCCTCCGGTTCGCGTGGCGGCGTAACGCCGCCGCGTCAGCGCTTCTGCGCCGTGGGCGCCCCGCGCGGCTCAGCCGGCGGGGCGGTCCATCACCAGCGGTAGTGCGCGAACGCCTTGTTCGCGTCCGCCATGCGGTGGGTTTCTTCGCGCTTCTTGATCGCGCCGCCGCGGTTCTCCGAGGCGTCCATCAGCTCGGCGGCCAGCTTGCGCGGCATGCTGTTCTCGCCACGCTTGCGGGCCGACTCGATCAGCCAGCGCATCGCCAGCGCCATGCGGCGCGAGGAACGCACTTCGACCGGGACCTGGTAGGTCGCGCCGCCGACGCGGCGGGACTTGACCTCGACCGACGGCGACACGTTGCCGAGGGCCTTCTCGACCAGCTCGAGGGCGTTCGGGTTCTTCTCGCCGATCACGTCCATGGCGCCATAGACGATCTTCTCAGCGATCGACTTCTTGCCGCTCTGCATGACCATGTTGATGAAGCGCGCGATCGTCTCGCTGCCGTGCTTGGGGTCCGGCAGGACCGAACGCTGGGGGGTGGAGCCTTTACGCGACATGTTGCGTACCTTTCGTCAAATCTTGAACGGGCGACCCGCCTGGGCGGGCCACGCTGTGTGAGCGCGTCGCTTAGGACTTCGGACGCTTGGCGCCGTACTTGGAACGGCGCTGGCGACGCTTGGCGACACCGGCGGCGTCGAGCGAGCCGCGCACGGTGTGGTAACGCACGCCCGGGAGGTCCTTCACACGACCACCGCGGATCAGCACCACCGAGTGCTCCTGCAGGTTGTGGCCTTCGCCGCCGATGTACGAAATGACTTCGTAACCGTTGGTCAGGCGCACCTTGGCCACCTTGCGCATCGCCGAGTTCGGCTTCTTCGGGGTGGTGGTGTAGACGCGGGTGCAAACGCCACGACGCTGCGGGCAGTTCGCCAGCGCCGGGGAAGCGCTCTTGTAGGTTTCAGGGTTGCGCGGCTTGCGCACCAGCTGATTGATAGTCGCCATCTGGAGCTCTGGTTGGTGAGGGGGCCGGGCGGCCTCCGCGGGAAAACAAACGGGCAGCCGACTACTTCCGGCCAACCGAGACGAAAAAGTATAGCCCGCGTCAGACCCTGCGGTCAACGCGGACTAAACCTGTTTTCCGGATCCGACGCGCGAACGCACCCGACCGGAGAATCTGCGATCCCGCCCGTCCTGGGCCCAACACGAGGCGCTCCCTGCGACCTCATTTGGTGATCTGGGGCGGTGCGTTTGAAGGCACCGCCCGGGTTAACGCGGGGATTGTACCCGGTTTTTACTCGGCCGTGGAGTCCTCGCCCGCGACATCGGCGGCTTCGGCCACTTCGGTCGCGACCGGGCCCGCCAGCACTTCAAGCTCGGAGTCGGTCAAGCCCGACGCGTTCTTGCGGCGCTGCGTGTGGTACGCCAGGCCGGTACCGGCCGGGATCAGGCGACCCACGATCACGTTTTCCTTGAGGCCGCGCAGGCTGTCGCGGGTGCCGCGGACAGCGGCCTCGGTCAGCACGCGGGTGGTCTCCTGGAACGAAGCCGCGGAGATGAACGACTCGGTCGCCAGCGAGGCCTTGGTGATGCCCAGCAGGACCGGATCGAACTTCGCCGGCATCTCGTTGCGGCCCAGCACGCGGGCGTTTTCCTCGACCAGGCGCTGGCGCTCGACCTGCTCGCCGTGCAGGAACTTGCTGTCGCCCTGCTCGGTGATCTCGACCTTGCGCAGCATCTGGCGAACGATCACCTCGATGTGCTTGTCGTTGATCTTCACGCCCTGCAGGCGGTAGACGTCCTGGATTTCCTTGGTCAGGTACACGGCCAGCGGCTCGACACCCAGCAGGCGCAGGATGTCCTGCGGGCTCGGCTCGCCGTCCACCACGGTCTCGCCCTTCTCCACGTGCTCGCCTTCGAACACGATGATCTGGCGGTACTTGGGGATCAGCTCCTCGTGCTCGTTGCCGTCGGTGTCGCGGATGATCAGGCGCTGCTTGCCCTTGGTGTCCTTGCCGAAGCTGACGATGCCCGAGCGCTCGGCCAGCACCGCCGGATCCTTGGGCTTGCGGGCTTCGAACAGGTCGGCCACGCGCGGCAGACCACCGGTGATGTCGCGGGTCTTGGACGCTTCCTGCGGGATCTTGGCGACCACGTCACCCACGCCCACCGGCGAGCCGTCCTGCAGGTTGACGACCGAGCGCGGCGGCAGCAGGTACTGCGCCGGCAGGTCGGTACCCGGGATGGACAGGTCCTTGCCGTTCTTGTCGACGATGCGCACCAGCGGACGCAGGTCCTTGCCCTGCGAGCCGCGGCGCTTGGGATCGGTGATCTCGCGCGAGGCCAGGCCGGTCAGCTCGTCGGTCTTCTCGATCACGGTCACGCCATCGACGAAGTCGATGAAGCGGACGAAACCAGCGACTTCCGAGACGATCGGGTGGTTGTGCGGATCCCAGTTGGCCACGGTCTGGCCGGCCTTGATCTCGGCACCGTCCTTGACGCTGACGGTGGCGCCGTACGGCAGCTTGTAGCGCTCGCGCTCGCGGCCGTGCGGGTCGAGGACCGACAGTTCACCCGAGCGCGACACGGCCACGCGGTGGCCCTGGCTGTGCTCGACGAACTTCAGGTTGTTGTACTTGATCGAACCGGTGGTCTTGACCGTCACATTGTCGATGGCGGCCGCACGCGACGCCGCACCACCGATGTGGAACGTACGCATGGTCAGCTGGGTACCCGGCTCGCCGATCGACTGCGCGGCGACGACGCCGACCGCTTCGCCGTGGTTGACCAGGTGGCCGCGGCCGAGGTCGCGACCGTAGCAGTGCGAGCACACGCCGAACGAGCTTTCGCAGGTGATGGTCGAGCGGACCTTGATGACCTGCACGCTGGCGTCTTCCAGCTTCTGCACCCAGGCTTCGTCGAGCAGGGTGTTGCGGGTGACGATCGGATCCTCGTCGTTGCCCGGCAGGAACACGTCCTCGGCCACGACGCGGCCCAGCACGCGGTCGCGCAGCGGCTCGACCACGTCGCCGCCTTCGACGATCGGGGTCATCATCAGGCCCTCGAGCGTGCCGCAGTCGGTCTCGGTGATGACCACGTCCTGCGCCACGTCGACCAGGCGACGGGTCAGGTAACCGGAGTTCGCGGTCTTCAGCGCGGTATCGGCCAGGCCCTTGCGGGCGCCGTGGGTCGAGATGAAGTACTGCTGGACGTTCAGGCCTTCGCGGAAGTTGGAGGTGATCGGCGTTTCGATGATCGAGCCGTCCGGCTTGGCCATCAGGCCGCGCATGCCGGCGAGCTGGCGGATCTGGGCCTGCGAACCACGCGCGCCCGAGTCGGCCATGATGTAGATCGAGTTCATCGACTTCTGGTCGACGACCTCGCCCTTGGCGTTCTCCACCTTCTCGGTGCCGATGGTGTCCATCATCGCCTTGGCCACGCGCTCGTTGGTGCGCGACCAGATGTCGACCACCTTGTTGTAGCGCTCGCCGCCGGTGACCAAGCCCGACTGGTACTGCTCCTGGATCTCCAGCACCTCGGCTTCGGCCTCGGCCAGGATGCCCTTCTTCTCGTCCGGGATGATCATGTCGTCGATGCCGATCGACACGCCGGCGCGCGTTGCGAACGCGAAACCGGTGTACATCAGCTTGTCGGCGAACACGACCGTGTCCTTCAGGCCGAGCATGCGGTAGCAGGAGTTGATCAGGCGGCTGATGTTCTTCTTGGTCAGCTCGACGTTGGCCAGCGCGAACGGCAGGCCCTCCGGCAGGATCTCGCGCAGCAGGGCGCGGCCGACGGTGGTCTCGACGATGGAGGTCTTCTGCTCGAAGGTGCCGTCCTCGTTCTTCACGCGCTCGGTGATGCGCACCTTGATGCCGGCGTGCAGCTCGACCACGCGTTTGCCGTCATGGTCGTTGGTGTCGTACGCGCGCTTCACCTCGGCGACGTTGGCGAACACCATGCCCTCGCCCTTCTTGCCGACGAGCTGGCGGGTCATGTAGTACAGGCCCAGCACCACGTCCTGCGACGGCACGATGATCGGCTCGCCGTTGGCCGGCGACAGGATGTTGTTGGACGCCATCATCAGCGCGCGCGCTTCCAGCTGGGCTTCCAGCGAAAGCGGCACGTGCACGGCCATCTGGTCACCGTCGAAGTCGGCGTTGAATGCCGTACACACCAGCGGATGCAACTGGATCGCCTTGCCTTCGATCAGCACCGGCTCGAAGGCCTGGATGCCGAGGCGGTGCAGGGTCGGGGCGCGGTTCAGCAGCACCGGGTGCTCGCGGATCACCTCTTCGAGGATGTCCCACACCTCGGCCTCTTCACGCTCGACCAGCTTCTTGGCGGCCTTGATCGTGGTGGCCAGGCCGCGACGCTGCAGCTTGGCGAAGATGAAGGGCTTGAACAGCTCCAGCGCCATCTTCTTCGGCAGGCCGCACTGGTGCAGCTTGAGGTACGGACCGACCACGATGACCGAACGGCCGGAGTAGTCGACGCGCTTGCCGAGCAGGTTCTGGCGGAAGCGGCCCTGCTTGCCCTTGATCATGTCGGCCAGCGACTTGAGCGGGCGCTTGTTGGTGCCGGTGATGGCGCGGCCGCGGCGGCCGTTGTCCATCAGGGCGTCAACCGACTCCTGCAGCATGCGCTTTTCGTTGCGCACGATGATGTCCGGAGCGTTGAGCTCCAGCAGGCGGCGCAGGCGGTTGTTGCGGTTGATGACGCGGCGGTACAGGTCGTTCAGGTCGGAGGTCGCGAAGCGGCCACCGTCCAGCGGGACCAGCGGACGCAGGTCCGGCGGCAGCACCGGCAGCACGGTCATGACCATCCACTCCGGGCGGTTGCCGGACTCGAGGAAGGCCTCGACCAGCTTGATGCGCTTGGTCAGGCGCTTGAGCTTGGTCTCCGAACCGGTGGAGGCGATCTCCTCCTTCAGGGTGACCATCTCCGACTGCAGGTCGATGGTGCGCAGCAGGTCATAGACCGCCTCGGCGCCCATCGCGGCCTCGAAGTCGTCGCCGTGCTCCTGACGCGCCTGCATGTACTGCTCTTCGGTCAGCAGGTTGCCGCGCTCGAGCGGGGTCAGGCCCGGCTCGGTGACGACATACGCTTCGAAGTACAGGATGCGCTCGATGTCGCGCAGGGTCATGTCCAGCATCAGGCCGATGCGCGACGGCAGCGACTTGAGGAACCAGATGTGCGCGACCGGCGAGGCCAGGTCGATGTGGCCCATGCGCTCGCGGCGCACCTTGGCCAGCGTGACCTCGGTGCCGCACTTCTCGCAGACCACGCCGCGGTGCTTCATGCGCTTGTACTTGCCGCACAGGCACTCGTAGTCCTTGATCGGCCCGAAGATGGCGGCGCAGAACAGGCCGTCGCGCTCGGGCTTGAAGGTGCGGTAGTTGATGGTTTCCGGCTTCTTGACTTCGCCGAACGACCACGAACGGATCAGGTCGGGCGAGGCCAGTGCGATCTTGATGGCGTCGAAGTCGAGCGCCGGTCGCTGCTGGTTGAACAGGTTGAGCAGGTCTTTCATTTCTTTTCTCCAGTCCGGAGGAATTCGTCGAGGGGCTGTGGATTACCGACTGCGGAGCGAGGGGAGCGCGCGTGACGCTGCACTCCCCCGCCCTTGGGATCAGTTCTCTTCCAGCTCCATGTTGATCGCGAGCGAGCGGATTTCCTTCACGAGGACGTTGAAGGACTCCGGCATGCCGGCCACCATCTCGTACTCGCCGTCGACGATGTTCTTGTACATCTGGTTGCGGCCCTGCACGTCGTCGGACTTCACCGTCAGCATTTCCTGCAGGGTGTAGGCCGCGCCGTAGGCTTCCAGCGCCCAGACTTCCATTTCACCGAAGCGCTGGCCGCCGAACTGCGCCTTGCCGCCCAGCGGCTGCTGGGTGACGAGCGAGTACGGACCGGTCGAACGCGCGTGCATCTTGTCGTCGACCAGGTGGTTGAGCTTCAGCATGTGCATGTAGCCCACGGTCACCTTGCGGTCGAACGCCTCGCCGGTACGGCCGTCGTACAAGGTGGTCTGGCCGCTGGTCGGCAGGTCGGCGAGCTCGAGCATGCGCTTGATCTCGGCCTCGGCCGCGCCGTCGAACACCGGGGTGGCCATCGGCACGCCGTCGGTGAGGTTGTTGGCCAGCACCAGCAGCTCCTGGTCGGAGAACTGGGTCAGGTCAACGCGCTCGCCGTGCGCCTTGCGGTCGTGGTTGTAGATATCGTCGAGGAACTTGCGCAGGTCGGCGATCTTGGCCTGTGCCTCGAGCATGCGCTGGATCTTCTGGCCCAGGCCCTTGGCGGCCCAGCCCAGGTGGACTTCCAGCACCTGGCCGATGTTCATGCGCGACGGCACGCCCAGCGGGTTCAGCACGATGTCGACGGTCTGGCCATCGGCCGCGTACGGCATGTCCTGCACCGGCACGATGGTCGAGACCACACCCTTGTTACCGTGGCGGCCGGCCATCTTGTCGCCCGGCTGGATGCGGCGCTTCACGGCCAGGAACACCTTGACCATCTTCAGCACGCCCGGGGCGAGGTCGTCGCCCTGCATGATCTTGGCGCGCTTGTCGGCGAAACGCTTCTCGAACTCGTCCTTGTGGACGTCGATCTGCTTCTGCGCGCGCTCGATCGCCTCGATGGCGTCGTCGTCCTTCATGCGCAGGCCGAACCAGTCCTTGCGGGAAAGGCCATCCAGCACCAGCGAGGTGACGGTGTCGCCCTTCTTCAGGCCGGCACCGCCGTTGGCGACCTTGCCGACCAGCTGCGAGCGCAGGCGGTCGTAGATGGCGGCTTCGAGGATGCGGTACTGGTCGTCGAAGTCCTTCTTGACGCGCTTGATCTCGCTCTCTTCGATCTGGCGCGCACGCGCGTCCTTCTCGATGCCGTCGCGGGTGAAGACCTGCACGTCGATGACCACGCCGTCCATGCCCGGGGGCACGCGCAGCGAGCTGTCCTTAACGTCGGAGGCCTTTTCGCCGAAGATCGCGCGCAGCAGCTTCTCTTCCGGGGTCAGCTGGCTTTCGCCCTTAGGCGTGACCTTGCCCACCAGGATGTCGCCAGCGCGGACTTCCGCGCCGATGTACACCACGCCGGACTGGTCGAGGCGGTTCAACGCCTGCTCGGACACGTTGGGGATGTCGGCGGTGATCTCCTCCGGCCCCAGCTTGGTGTCGCGCGCCTGGACGGTGAGCTCCTCGATGTGGATCGTCGTATAGCGGTCTTCCTGGACCACGCGCTCGGACAGCAGCATCGAGTCTTCGAAGTTGTAGCCGTTCCACGGCATGAACGCGATCAGCATGTTCTGGCCCAGGGCCAGCTCGCCGATGTCGGTCGACGGGCCGTCGGCCAGCACGTCACCGCGCGCCACCACGTCACCGACCTTCACCAGCGGCGACTGGTTGATGCAGGTGTTCTGGTTCGAACGGGTGTACTTGATGAGGTTGTAGATGTCGACGCCGGCGTCGTGCTCGCCGGAAATCTCGACTTCGTTGACCTTGACCACGATGCGGGCCGCGTCGATCTGCTCGATCACGCCGCCACGCCTGGCGTTCACGGTCACACCCGAGTCACGCGCCACGGCGCGCTCGATGCCGGTACCGACCAGCGGCTTCTGCGCCTTCAGGGTCGGCACGGCCTGGCGCTGCATGTTGGCGCCCATCAGCGCACGGTTGGCGTCGTCGTGCTCGAGGAACGGGACGAGCGCGGCCGCGACCGACACGGTCTGCATCGGCGAGACGTCCATGAAGTGGATCTCGCTCGGCGGCTTGAGCAGGTTTTCACCCTGGAAGCGGCAATTCACGAACGGCGCGGTCATCACGCCGTTCTCGTCCTGAGGCGCGTTGGCCTGGGCGATGACGTACTCGTTTTCCTCGATGGCCGACAGGTACTCGACGTCGTCGGTGACGCGGCCGTCCACGACCTTGCGGTACGGCGTCTCGAGGAAGCCGTAGCGGTTGGTGCGGGCGAACACGGCCAGCGAGTTGATCAGGCCGATGTTCGGGCCTTCCGGCGTCTCGATGGTGCAGACGCGGCCGTAGTGGGTCGGGTGCACGTCGCGCACTTCGAAGCCGGCGCGCTCGCGGGTCAGGCCACCCGGGCCGAGGGCCGACACGCGACGCTTGTGCGTGACTTCCGACAGCGGGTTGTTCTGGTCCATGAACTGCGACAGCTGCGAGGAGCCGAAGAACTCCTTGATCGCGGCGGCCACCGGCTTGGCGTTGATCAGTTCCTGCGGGGTCAGGCCTTCGGACTCGGCCATCGACAGGCGCTCCTTCACGGCGCGCTCGACGCGGACCAGGCCGACGCGGAACACGTTCTCGGCCATTTCGCCGACCGAACGCACGCGACGGTTGCCCAGGTGGTCGATGTCGTCCACCACGCCACGGCCGTTGCGGATCTCGGTCAGGACCTTGATCACGTCCAGGATGTCGGAACCGGTGCACTGCTCGCGCAGTCGGATCGATTCCTCGTCCTTGCGCTCGGCGAAGTACTTGCTGTCGTACAGCACCGACGCGCCCTCGGTCTCCTTGCGACCCAGGCGGCGGTTGAACTTCATCCGACCGACGCTCGACAGGTCGTAGCGCTCGAAGGTGAAGAACAGGTTGTGGAACAGGTTCTGCGCAGCGTCCTTGGTCGGCGGCTCGCCGGGACGCATCATGCGGTAGATCTCGACCAGCGCGTCGAGCTGCGTCTTGGTCGCGTCGATGCGCAGGGTGTTGGAGATGTACGGACCGCGGTCGAGGTCGTTCACCCACAGCGTGCCGACCGAAGCCACGCCGGCCTTGCGGAACTTGGCCAGCTGGTCTTCGGTGATCTCGTCGTTGGCGTTGGCCAGCAACTCGCCGGTGTTGGCGTCGACCACGTCGTGCGACAGGATGCGGCCGACCAGGTAGCTGTCCGGCACGGCCAGCGCGGAAATGCCGGCGGCTTCCAGCTGCTTGGTGTGGCGCGCGGTGATGCGGCGGCCCGCCTCGACGATGACCTTGTCGCCATCGGCCAGGTCGAAGTCCAGCGTTTCACCACGCAGGCGCTCGGCCACCAGCTCCAGCTGCACGCCTTCCTTCGGATCGATGTGGAAGGTGTTGATCTCGAAGAACTCGCGCAGCATCTCCTCGTTGGTGTAACCGAGGGCGCGCAGGAGCACGGTCACCGGCAGCTTGCGGCGACGGTCGATACGGGTGAACAGGCCATCCTTCGGGTCGAACTCGAAGTCCAGCCACGAGCCGCGGTAAGGAATGATGCGGGCGCTGTACAGCAGCTTGCCCGAGCTGTGGGTCTTGCCGCGGTCGTGGTCGAAGAACACGCCCGGCGAACGGTGCAGCTGCGAGACGATGACGCGCTCGGTGCCGTTGACGATGAAGGTGCCGTTGTCGGTCATGAGCGGAATCTCGCCCATGTAGACCTCCTGCTCCTTCACGTACTTGATGGCCTTGGTGCTCGACTCACGGTCGTAGATCACCAGGCGCACGGTCACGCGCAGCGGGGCGCCGTACGACAGGCCGCGGTTGCGGCACTCGCGCTCGTCGAACGCGGGCTCGCCCAGCTTGTAGCCGACGTATTCCAGCGCGGCATTGCCGCTGTAGCTGGCGATCGGGAAGACCGACTTGAGGGCGGCGTGGAGGCCCTTGTCGTCGCGCTTGGCCGGATCCTTGTTCTCCTGCAGGAACTCGCGGTACGAGTCGACCTGGATGGCCAGCAGGAAGGGCACTTCAAGGATGGACCGGCGCTTGCCGAAATCCTTGCGGATGCGCTTCTTTTCGGTGAACGAGTACGTCGTCATGGGGAGCTACCGCCTCGGTTTTGTTGTACGAGGGCCGCCGTCGCGGGCCTCGGGTGGGCCGCGCGTCCGCGACCCTGGGGGAACGAAGAACTGTCAGTTGGAAGCCGCGGGTATTGCCGGCACCCGCACGCCTTCTGCTGCTGCTTCCAACTACCAACTCGGTTGGGTTTCCTGCCTGCCGCCGGGCACGCCCGGACGCAGGACTTCAACAACGGCCAAAGGCCGGGGTCTTTCGACCCCAGCCTTGGGTGGTCGCCAGTGGTGGCCGGCGACGCAAGTACTGCTTACTTCAGCTCGACGGTCGCGCCGGCGGCCTCGAGTTCCTTCTTGAACTTGTCGGCGTCTTCCTTCGAAGCGCCTTCCTTCACCACGCCACCGGCCTCGGCCAGGTCCTTGGCTTCCTTCAGGCCCAGGCCCGTGATGGCGCGAACGGCCTTGATGACCTCGACCTTCTTGGCGCCGGCATCCTTCAGGATGACGTTGAACTCGGTCTGCTCTTCGACCGGGGCAGCGGCGGCGGCCGGACCGGCGACCATCACCGGGGCAGCGGCGGTGACGCCGAACTTCTCTTCGATGGCCTTCACCAGGTCCATCACTTCCATCAGCGACTTGGCGGCGATGGCGTCGACGATCTGCTCGTTGGACAGGGACATTGCATTTACCTCTGGAAAATTATTCTTGCGAATGGGTTAGTAAGTCGCGTACGCAAACTCAGGCTTCGGCGGCCGCTTCGACCGGTGCCGCTTCGCCACCGCCCTGCTTGTCGGCCACGGCCTTGACGGCGCGGGCGAACATCGTGGCGGGTTCGGCGAGGACACGGGCCAGCATGGCCAGGGCCTGTTCGCGGGTCGGCAGCGAGGCCAGCACTTCGACGTGCTCGGCGGGCAGCAGCTTGCCTTCCACCGACACGAGCCGCGGCTTGAGCTTGTCGTTGCCCTTGGCCGCTTCCTTGATCAGACGACCGGCAGCGCCGGGTTCTTCCAGCGAGAACGCGTACAGCAGCGGACCGGTCAGGGCGTCCTTGACGACCTCGAACTCGGTACCGGCCACGGCGCGCGAGGCCAGCGTGTTCTTGACAACCTTCAAGTACACGCCGGTTTCGCGGGCCTTCTTGCGCATCGCGGTCATCTGGCTGACCGTGGTGCCCGCGTACTCGACTGCGACCAAGGAGTGCGCCTTGGCGGCGATTTCGGCCACCTCTGCGACTACATCTTGCTTCTGGGACAGATTGAGAGCCATTGCACTCCTCCAATTGAATTCCGCTTACGGCTCCTGCCGCGTGCGGTCCTGGGCGACACCGGTCCCTGGCATCGGGGACGCCTTTCGGCATCCCGGTGGTGGCCACTCCAGAAAAATTTTCCAGAAGGCACCATCTACGCAGGTCGACCCGGAGGTCCGGATTAAGCAGCCCCGCTTCCACCGACGGCGATTCCCTGCCATGTCGAGCTTCCGTGCCCGTCGCCGGTAGGCGTTGACCGCGCCTGCGGTCTTTGACGGCTGCCGCCTCGGCCGGAGCCGGGGCGACGCCCTCAAAAACGTGGGTTGGGGTTGCCCCCGACCCGCCCGCCCCGCGAACGGAGCGGCTTGAAACGAATTACTTCAGGTTCAGCGACGACTGGTCGACGGTGACGCCCGGGCCCATGGTCGAGCTGATCGAGATCTTCTGCAGGTACTGACCCTTCGAGGTCGCCGGCTTGGCCTTGACCAGGTCCATCAGCAGGGCCTGCAGGTTGTCCTTCAACGAAGCGTCTTCGAACGAGGCCTTGCCGATGGTGCAGTGGATGATGCCCGCCTTGTCGGTGCGGTAACGGACCTGGCCGCCCTTGGCGTTCTTCACCGCTTCACCCGGGTTCGGGGACACGGTGCCGACCTTCGGGTTCGGCATCAGGCCGCGCGGACCGAGGACGGTACCGAGCTTGCCAACGACGCGCATGGCGTCCGGGGTGGCGATGACCACGTCATAGTTCAGGTCGCCGGCCTGCATCTTCTCGGCCAGGTCGTCCATGCCGACAGCCTCGGCGCCAGCGGCCAGGGCTTCGTCAGCCTTGGCACCGGCCGGGGCGAACACCGCCACGCGCACGGACTTGCCGGTACCGGCCGGCAGCACGGTCGAACCACGGACCTGCTGATCGGACTTCTTGGCGTCCACGCCCAGGCGCACGGCAACGTCGACGGACTCGACGAACTTGGCCTTGGTGGCGGTCTTGATGATCTTGATCGCGTCCTCGAAGGCGTACGACTTGCCCGGGACAACAGCGGCCTTGATGGCCTTTTCGCGCTTGCTCATTGCCATGTCTTAGCCCTCCACCACCAGACCCATGCTGCGGGCCGAACCCGCAATCGTCTTCACCGCCGCGTCGAGGTCGGCCGCCGTCAGGTCGGGCTCCTTCTGCTGGGCGATGGCCTCGAGTTGGGCGCGGGTGACCTTGCCCACCTTCTCGGTGTTCGGGCGCTTGGAGCCGGAGGTGATGCCGGCAGCCTTCTTCAGTAGCACCGTGGCCGGGGTCGACTTGGTGACGAAGGTGAAGGTACGGTCCGAGTAGGCCGTGATGATGACCGGGGTCGGCAGACCCGGCTCGAGCTTGGAGGTCGCGGCGTTGAACGCCTTGCAGAACTCCATGATGTTCAGGCCGCGCTGACCCAGGGCCGGGCCAACCGGCGGCGACGGGTTGGCCTGACCGGCCTTGACCTGCAGCTTGATGTAACCGACTACTTTCTTTGCCATTTTCTTGTCTCCGGGTGCAAGCGCCTGGATGTCAGGCTCCCCATCGCGCCGGGAAAATCACGTGTCCCGGCATTCACGTTTTGCTCGTGCGGACGGCCACCCGAAGGCGGCCGAACGTTCCATGGCGGCTTGCCAAGGAGAGCGAGCCGCACATCATAGCAGGGTTTGGCTGACAATGCAGGCGACTGTCCGCCATTACGGCAGGCCAGCCGAGCCAGCACCCGGATGATCGATACCCGCCTCCACGGGCTTCGCGGACCGGCGCCGGCAACCCGAAGGGCGCGGCGCGGCCGAATCAGGCCTTTTCGACCTGACCGAATTCCAGCTCCACCGGGGTCGACCGGCCGAAGATCAGCACCGCCACGCGCAGGCGGCTCTTCTCGTAGTTGATCTCTTCGACCACGCCGTTGAAGTCGTTGAACGGGCCGTCGATGACGCGGACCATCTCGCCCGGCTCGAACAGCACCTTGGGACGCGGCTTTTCGACGCCTTCCTGAACGCGGTTCAGGATGGTCGCCGCCTCGTGGTCGGCGATCGGCAGCGGCTTGTCGGCGGTGCCGCCGATGAAGCCCAGCACCTTCGGCGTTTCCTTGATCAGGTGCCAGCTTTCGCTGTCCATGCGCGGGATGCCCGCTTCGTCATGGGTGGCGATCTGCACCAGCACATAGCCCGGGAAGAACTTGCGCTCGGAGCGGCGCTTCTGGCCGGAGCGCATCTCGACCACTTCCTCGGTCGGCACCAGCACGTCGCCAAACTTGTCCTGCATGTCGGCGCGCACGATGCGGTCACGCAGCGCCTGGGCCACCGACTTCTCGAAGCCGGAATAGGCATGGACCACGTACCAGCGCTTGTTGCCTTCGTTCGTCACGTCGCTCATCTCCTCAACGCCCCAGCAGCCACTTGACCGCGGCCTGGATGACCACGTCGAAACCGGCCAGGATCAGGCTCAACACGGCCACGGCGATCATGACCACCCAGGTGGTCTGCAGCGCTTCCTGACGGGTGGGCCACACCACCTTGCGCAGTTCGAACTTCGACTCCGAAAGGAACTCGCGGGTCTGGGCGCCCTTGGCGGTGAGCATGAATACACCGAGACCGGCGAGCAGGCCAACGACCACGAGCAGGGCGCGCAGACTGCCCGGCCAATCGCTGAACCAGCTATAGCCGAACAGGCCGGCCACAACCAGCAGGATCGCGACAACATACTTGACGATGTCGCCGGCGTTGGTGGAATTGGGTTGTTGGACGTTGCTGTTCATCCGACTCGTCGCACGCACGCCGTGGCGGGCGCGTTGTCTGGAGGGAAGTCCAGCCACGGGGGCCGGGCTCTTGCGGACAAGCCCGCTACCAGGTGGCACGCCAGGAGGGACTCGAACCCCCAACCTGCGGTTTTGGAGACCGCTGCTCTGCCAATTGAGCTACTGGCGTATCGACTGGTTCCGAAAACAGCGAAGGCGGCCAGTGCCGCCATCGCCCTTTCCTGTCTCCCCGGCGATATCCGACCCGGCAGGGTCGGATGATCGGCGGGAGTCAACTCGACAGCGCAGCTGTCGTGTTAACTGTTCTTACTTGAGGATCTTGGCGACGACGCCGGCGCCGACGGTGCGGCCGCCTTCGCGGATCGCGAAACGCAGGCCTTCGTCCATCGCCACCGGATTGATCAGGGTGACCACCATCTTGATGTTGTCGCCCGGCATCACCATCTCCACGCCTTCCGGCAGCTCCACCGCACCGGTGATGTCGGTGGTGCGGAAGTAGAACTGCGGACGGTAGCCCTTGAAGAACGGGGTGTGGCGGCCGCCTTCGTCCTTCGACAGCACGTACACCTCGGCCTCGAACGTGGTGTGCGGGGTGATCGAACCCGGCTTGGCCAGCACCTGGCCACGCTCCACGTCGTCACGCTTGGTGCCGCGCAGCAGCAGGCCCGCGTTGTCGCCCGCCTGGCCCTGGTCCAGCAGCTTGCGGAACATCTCCACGCCAGTGACGGTCGTCTTCTGGGTCGGACGGATACCGACGATTTCGATTTCGTCGCCGACCTTGATG
>NZ_VLKP01000022.1 GCF_007830115.1 Aerolutibacter ruishenii
CCCTTGGCAAAGTACGCGGCGGCTTTTTTTAGGATGTCGCGCTCCTCGGTCACACGCCGCAGCTCGGCCTTGAGCCGGCGGATCTCGGCCGAGTCGCTCGGCGCTGCTGAAGCGCCCGATGCCGGCGCCATTTTCCTCGCCACCTGCACCCAGCCATACAGGGTGTGCTTGGGGATCCCGATCCGGGCGGCGACGTCCACCACCGTGAAGCCGCGCTCGATCACCTGCTTCACCGCCTCGGCCCGGAACTCATCCGTGTACTGCTTGCTGTTGCCCATAAACACCTCGGTCATTGCCATGAATTATGGCGTCCGGATGTCTACGAAAGGCTGGTCGGTCCACTTCAGCGTGGCACCGGCCATCGCACCGGTCATCGGCGGCTGGATCCTGGGCTGGAGCCAGTGGCCGGCGATCTTCTGGTTCCTGGTGCTGTTCTCCGCGGTGCTGTGGTTCGCGACCTGGCGCGTGCTGCCGGAAACCCACCCGCCCGAGGCGCGGCTGCCGCCGGTGCCGAGCCGGTTGCTGCGCGACTACGTGGGCATCTTCCTCAACCCTCGCTTCCAGCGACTGGCCGCGGCGTCGGCGTTCAACTTTGGTGCGCTGTTCCTCTACATCGCCTCGGCGCCTGCGTTCGTGCTGGATCTGCTCAAGCTCAGCGAGCAGCAGTTCGCGTGGTTCTTCGTGCCCACCATCGGCGGCATGGCGGCGGGGGCGTGGGTGTCAGGCCGCAGTGCGGGACGTGTTGGCGGGGCGCGGCTGGTGGCACTGGGTTTTGCCGCCAGTGCGTTGGCCATGGCCTACAACCTGGGCTACAACCTGCTGGCCGATGTGCCGCGCGTGCCTTGGGCGGTGCTGCCGATGAGCCTCAACGCGTTCGGCATCGCGCTGGTGTTTCCGGTGATCACGCTGGTGATCATCGACATGTTCCCCGGGCACCGCGGATCGGCGTCCTCGCTGCAGGCGTTCACCAGCCTGGTGCTGAATGCATTGATCGCGGGCGTGCTGTCCCCAATGATCAGCGGCAGCGGAATGATGCTGGTGCTTACGGCCACGGCGTTCCTGGCGGTGGGCTGGGGTTTCTGGCGGTGGGAAGTGGCGGCGATGCGTCGCGCGGTCGGCACGCGCGGCTGATGCCTGCCTTGATGATTGTCGACGGGTTTGCTCACCGCCAATCGTCGCGGCGGTGCCGTTGATGATCAACTGACCGTTGTAATTCGCCGGCAACGCGCGGCGGGGAGAATGCATCCACGAACACGGCACATCATCCCGATGTGCCGATTTGATGTGGAGCAGCAAGTGAAGAGCAGTTCCTTGGCGGCAGCAATCCTCCTTGTCATCAACATGGGGGCCGCCGGGGCCGCTCATGCGCAGGCTGGTACCGGATCCGCGAGTCCCGACGCCGTGGAAGGCGCAACTTCACTGGATTCGGTCATCGTCACCGGCACGCGCGGCGCCAACCGCACCCAGTTCGACACGCTTGCGCCGGTCGATGTGTTCACCGCCGAGGACATCAGCGCGGTCGAATCGTCCGATCTCAACGACGTGCTGGCGCAGCTGGTGCCGTCGTTCGTGGTGCAGCGCCTGCCGATGAACGACGGACTTGTGTTCGTGCGTCCGGCCACGCTGCGCGGTCTGTCGCCCGACCAGACGCTGGTGCTGGTCAACGGTCGCCGCTTCCATCGTTCCGCGTTGCTCGGCGCGCGCGGTGCGCAGGCCGCCGACCTCGCGCAGATTCCGACCAGCGCGGTCAAGCGCATCGAGGTGCTGCGTGATGGCGCCTCGGCGCAGTACGGCTCGGACGCCATTGCCGGCGTGATCAACATCATCCTGCACGACGACCAGGCCACCGACATTTCGGTACGCGCCTCGGAGTATTCCGAAGGCGACGGTGCGGCGTGGCGGGTGGGGGCCCGCACCGGCTTCGGTATCGGCGAGTACGGCAACCTGAGCCTGTTCGCGGAGATGGAAGAGTCGGATGCGACCTCGCGCTCGCGCCAGCGTCCGGACGCGATCGCGTTCCAGAACGCGCACCCCGATCTCGTGGTGCCCAACCCGGTCCAGCGCTGGGGCCAGCCGGACCTGGAGAGCCAACGCGTCGGCTTCAATGCCAAGATCACGCTGGCCGGTTACACCGAGCTCTACGGACATGGCCTGTTCGGCCAGAGTGAAGGCGTTTCCGACTTCAACTGGCGCAACCCTGACGGCACTGCATCGGCTTTCAACCCCAGCACCGTCTTCCCGGGCTGGGACCTGCGCTCGATCTACCCCGTGGGATTCGTGCCCAAGTACGGCAGCGAGCAGGAGGACATGCAGTTCGTCGCCGGCGTGCGCGGCGAGTTCAGCGACCGCTTCACCTGGGACGTGAGTGCGTCCTACGGCAGCAATGAAATCGACTACACGCTGTCCAACTCCATCAACGCCTCGCTTGGTCCGAACAGCCCGACGGCGTTCAACCTCGGCCAGCTGTCGCAGGAAGAGGTCAACTTCAACGCCGACTTCGTCTACTCGCTGCCGGTGGACGCACTGCCGCAACCGGTCAACATCGCGTTCGGCGCGGAGTACCGCACCGAGACCTTCGGCGTGACGGCAGGCGACCCGGCGTCTTATGCGGTCGGGCCGGGTGCAGTCACGGGCCTGGCGCCCAATTCGAACGGCGCGCCGGGCTTCAGCAACCGCCAGGCGGGCGAGTGGGACCAGGACAGCTACGCCGCCTACATCGACGTCGAGGTGCCCGTGACCGAACGCTGGAACGTCGGTGCGGCGCTGCGCTACGAGGACTTCACCAGCTTCGGCGACACCGTGGACGGCAAGCTCTCCAGCCGCTTCGCGATCACGCCCAACCTCGCCCTCCGTGGCTCGTACTCCACCGGGTTCCGCGCGCCCACGCCGGGCCAGCTGAATTCGACCGACACCGGCCAGGGCCTGGACACGGTGACGCTGCAGATCTTCACCAGCGGCCGCCTGTCGCCGGATGATCCGCTGGCGGTGCTGCTGGGCGCCAAGCCGCTGAAGCCGGAAGAATCCGAGACGCTGTCGCTCGGCTTGGCGTGGCAGGGCGAGTCGGGCTTCTCCGGTTCGCTGGACATGTACCGGATCAAGGTCACCGACCGCTTCAGCCAGTCCGCCAGTTTCCGCATTCCCGCCGGCACGCCCAACCCGATGCTCTACACATCGGTCAGCTACTTCACCAACGATTTCGACACCACCACCAGCGGTATCGACCTGGTGGGCAGCTACGTGGGCGACGTCGGCGCCGGCAAGCTCAACCTGACGGCGGCGCTCAACTACAACAAGACCGAAGTCGATGGCGGCAGCACCGGCGTGGCGACCAACCTGACCCAGCGCACGATCTTCGAGGAGCGCCTGCCCAAGCAGAAGGCGACGCTGACTGCCAACTACGACATCGGCAACTGGGGCCTGCTCGGCCGCGTGCGCCACTACGGCGCATGGACGGATTCGTCCGGCAATGCCACCGGTGACATCTTCCAGCGCTTCGGTGACATGCAGTTCCTCGACCTGGCGTTGACGTATCGCTTCAACAAGGTGCATTCGCTGCGCATTGGCGCCGACAACGTGCTGGATGAGTACCCGGACGAGGCGACCTTCCAGGCCAGCCGTGGCCTGGTCTATTCGCGCAACGCGCCCTACGACACCGACGGCCGCAACGTGTACGCCGAGTACCGGATCCGGTTCTGAGGATGGATGCCCGCCGTCGAACGCTGTTGCTGGCCGGGACCCTGCTGCCGCTGGGGGCGCGCAGCGGGGCCGCCGGAGCGCGGGCGGTGGGGGCGGCGGGGTCGGACCTGCCGCCCCCACCGCCGCCCGGCATCCCGGCTGAGGTGCTGGCCGGTGATGGCCGCTACTGGGCCGATGTCGCCCGCCTGTACGACATCACCGACGAGGTGGCGCACCTGGAGAACGGCTACTGGGGTTCGATGGCGCGGCCCGTGCTGGCCCGTTACCAGCATCATCTGGAACAGGTCAATCGCGGCAACGCCTGGTACGGGCGGCGGGAGTATCCGGCGCAGTTCGAAGCGGTGCGTGCGACGCTGGCGCAGGTGCTGGGCGTGCATGCCGACGAGATCGTGCTGACCCGTGGCGCCACCGAGGCGCTGCAGGCGTTGATCGGCGGCTACAACCGCCTGCGCGATGGCGACGCCGTGCTGCACGCCGATACCGACTACGACAGCATGATCACCGCGACCCGCTGGCTGCGCGAACGGCGTGGCGCGGAGGTCGTGTCGATCGCGTTGCCGGAGCCGGCCACTTACCAGGGCGTGATCGACGCCTATGCCGCCGCGCTGGACCGTTACCCGAAGCTGCGGCTGATGCTGCTGACCCAGGTCAGCCACCGCAACGGTCTGGTGTTGCCGGTGGCGGAGATAACGGAGATGGCGCGCCGTCGCGGCGTGGACGTGATCGTGGATGCCGCGCATGCCGTCGGGCAGCTCGACTTCCAACTGGCCGACCTGCGCGCCGACTTCGTCGGCATCAACCTGCACAAGTGGATTGGCGCGCCGGTGGGGGTTGGCGCGATGTATATCCGCCGTGGACGGGTTCCCGACATCGATCCCTACATGGGCGAGAAGGGCGGTCGCGAGGACATCCGCACGCGCGTGCACACCGGCACGGCCAATTTTGCTGCGTACCTGGCGCTGCCGGACGCACTCGCCCTGCACCAGCGCATTGGCGTGGCCAACAAGCAGGCCAGGCTGCGACGTTTGCGCAACCGATGGATGGACGCGGTGCGCGACGTGGGTGGCATCCAGCTGCTGTCGTCGCCGGACTCGCGCCTGTCCAGCGCGATCGCCTCGTTCCGGCTGCGCGGGCAGACCACGGTGGATGACAACAAGGCAACCGTGGTGCGGCTCGTGAAGGAATACGGCGTGTTCACCGTGCACCGCGATGGCCTGGCCTCCGGTGCCTGCGTGCGGGTGACGCCTTCGGTGTTCACCCCGGACGCGCACGTTGACCGGCTCGCAGCCGCATTGCGTGAAATGGGGCGCGCGGTGTCCTGACGGGCCTGCTCGTCCTTGCCAGCGGGCTTACGCCGCGCCGTCGCGGTGCTCATCGCGCAGCAGGCACTCGTGCACGTTGCGCAGTTCGGGTGCCAGCACCGCCGGTAGCGGCGGCAGCGGCGCCGGCGCGGTCCCGCCATGCACCGCCGTGGCCAGCGAGGCCAGCGCGGCGCGCACCGGCTGTTCGCCATGGTCTTCGAACATCGCCTTGGCGGCTTCGCGCGCGGCCTCGCCGCCGATCTTTTCCAGCGCCCACGCGGTGGACAGCGTGCGGTACACCAGCCGCTGGGTGGCGGCCAGCGCGGGCCACAGTTCCTCGGCGCGGCGGCGCTGCCCGCTGGACGCGACCAGGGCATCGTCGTAGGCCTGGGCCAGCGCGAAGCTGCGGCGCTGCAGGTCGCGGCGCGCCACGAGCGCCTCGGCCGAGGTCACGTCGCCGCGCGCCAGGTGGCGCACGGTCTCGCCCACCTGCACGAAGGCGTGCGCCAGTTGCGTGGTGATGCGGTCGGCGGCGCGGCGCGGGGGCAGCAGGCGGAACACCAGCAGCGCCACCGCGCAGCCCACCAGCGTGTCCACGCCACGCGCGAGCAGGTAGCCGCCCAGGTCATCGATGGGGTGGCCGCCGCTGGCGATGGTCAGCGCGGCACTGGTGATGAAGATCACCGCCAGTGCGTAGTTGCGCATCACCAGCATCTCGATGGTGAACTGCAGCGCCACGATGGTGAGCACCAGCCACAGGCCCTGCGGGTGCTGCGACAGGATCGCGCCGGCCAGCAGCAGGCCGATCCACGTGCCCACCAGGCGTTCCACGCTGCGTTGGACCGTGCGCGTCCAGTCCAGGCCCTGGTGCAGCATGAGCACGGCGGCCGCGACCGCCCAGTACGAGCGCTCAAGGTGGAACGCCGCGCCCAGCGCGCCTGCGATCACCGCGGCAACGCCCACGCGTACGATCACCCGCCGCGACGGCGATCCGGGCCGCAGCGCATCGCGCAACATGTCGAAGGCGCTGGGGTGTCCCAGCGGGATCGCCTCATCATCCAGCGGTTGCGGGTTGGCCGGCGGTCGCGCCGCCTGGCCCTGGATCTCGCGGGCCTGCGCCAGCGCCTGTGGCGGCACGGCCTCGCATCGGCTGGCGACGCCCATGGCCTCGGCGAACAGCAGGTGCAGGCGGCGGTTGAGCGCACGCAGCCGCCCCAGCGTGCTGTTGGCGTCCGCCGCGGCCGGCTGGAAGCTCACCAGCGCTTCCCAGGCATCGTGCAGGGCGATGGCCGCGCGGTGGCGTGCGTCGTTCTCGTGCGCGGTGCCCACCGCTTCGATGAAGCCCGCCACGGCCTTCGCGGCCGTGGTGACGGCCGAGGTTTCCGGTCCGCGCGGCTTGAACAACGCGCCGGCCATGTGCAGCAGCCATGCGCCTGCGCCGCCGCCCAGCACCAGCAGGCCTGCATCCAGTGCGGTGAGGTGCGGCGCCGGCATCGCGGTGGCGGCCGCGCAGGCCAGCAGGAACATGTAGGCGCCCGGCGGCCCGATCCGCAACGCGTTGCCAATCCAGGTGGCGAGCATCGCCAGCAGCGCCACGCCCGGAATCACCAGCCAGGCATGCGGGGCGATGGCGATGCCCACGCTCACCGCCACCGCGAAGCCCAGTGCGATCAGCGCCAGTTCGACGGCGCGGCGCAGGTAGGGGCGGCCGCTGCCATACAAAGAGGTGAAGCCGCCGGTGGCCGCCATCAGGCCCGCGCTGGCGTCGCCGGCCAGCACGCCCACCAGCATCGGCAGGCCCATCGCCATGCCGCAGCGCAGCGCGAACAGCCAGCGCCCCTCCGGCAAACCACGCAACACGAACAGGCCGCGCAGCACCCCGCCCGGCGAGAGCGGGGGCGGCGCCTTGGGGGCGGGAGGCAGTGCAGGGGATGTGGACATGCGCGGCACGGATTGTAGCGCCCGTGGCGTTGGGGGCGTCACGCCCGCCATGCCCCCGAAGCGGCCAGCACCAGCTGCGCCGCGTAGTACAGCGGCAACCCCCACGCCTTGTTGGCGAAGGCGTGGCCGATGAAACGCTCGCGCGCCACCGCGATGTCCGAAGCGGCAAACGCCAGCGCCGCCGCCGGCAGCCACCACGCGCCACTGCCGGCACCGGCGCCGGCGCCGATGGCCAGCGTGCACATCACGCCGATGGCCATCACGTACGCCGGCACCGCCACGCGGTACAGCGGCTTCAGCCTGGGCCAGAACAGGCGCAGCACCACCGCACCCACACCCGCCATCAGCACGGCACCGGCCAGCAACCCGCCGCCGTGCAGCGGCCAACCCGCGAACGCCCACGCAAACACCACGTGCGCCAGCAGGAACGCGCCCAGCCCGGCAAGGAACACCGCGCTGCGCCGCGCGAGCAGCAACACATCACCCAGCCAGCTCAGGGCCAGCGCGAGCAGCACCCGTTGCCCATACGGCGTGTCGAGCGCCCCGGCTGCGAGTGCGACGGCGATGAATGCGGTGCTGGCAATGGTCTTGCACGCCGCGCGTGCCGCGCGTGCGCCGCGTCGTTCCGCCCACAGCAGGCCCAGCACGGCAATGGCACACACCACCGCAGCGTACACGGTACTGGGGGGCAGGTCGGTCATGGATGGCATGCGGCGTCCTTCCGGTAATGCGGATCATTCTGCCCGCACAGTGCGGCGCACCTATACTTTCCGCCCCCACCTTGCCGGAGCGGCCCATGCCCACCATCCCCCCGTGCCCGCAGTGCGGCCTGGAAAACACCTACCCGGACGGCGACAACCATGTCTGCGCCGACTGCGGCTTCGAGTGGCCGGCCGCGGGCGACAGCACCGCGACCGATGACGACGACGCGGTGGTCAAGGACGCCAACGGCGCCGTGCTGGCCGACGGCGATGCCGTGGTGCTGGTCAAGGACCTGAAGGTGAAGGGGTCGTCCATCACCCTCAAGCAGGGCACCAAGGTGAAGAGCATCCGCCTGGTCGGCAGCGGCGACCACGAAGTGGACTGCCGCATGGACGCCGGCAACTTCATGCTGAAGGCGTGCTACCTGAAGAAGGTGTAAGCAGCTCGCCGATGCGGAAGCGGCACACGTGGCCGCCGCGCGCGATGCATTCCATGTGGTGGATGCGATGGCCAGTGGCGGCCTCCATCAGCGCCAGGTCGAAGCGGCACACCTGCGGGTGCTGTCGCGCCACCGCATGGAACACGCAGTTGAACGCCTCCACCTGCCACTCCGTGCCATGGCGCGCGGGCACCGTCTCGTAACCCAAGTCATCCAGCCGCCGGGCCAGCGCGCGCGCCAGACCATCGGGCCCGTCCGCAGGCTGCAGCGCGGGTTGCGTGGCGGCCACCTTGCGACCCAGTTCGTCCAGGAAGGCGGCGGCATCCGCATCGCCCAGGTGGTCGTACAACTGCGCCAGCATGGCGCCGGCGATGGCCCCGTAATTGCGCGGAAACAGCTCGTGGCCGCTGTTGGTCAGCGCGTAGCGCATCTGCGGGCGACCGCCGGTGGCCAGCGACTGCATGCGCTCGATCCAACCGTGGCCAATGAGCGCCGTCAGGTGCTGGCGCACCGCGTTGTGGCTCACGTGCAGGCGTTCGCAAAGCGTTTCCACGGTGCACCCGTCGGCGTTCAGCAGCAGCTGCCGCAGCAGCCGCTGCTGGGTATCGCCGAGCCGGTGCAAGGCCTGCGCCACCGGGTCAGCTGGCCTTGTCGGGGAACTGCTTGGCGATGGCGGTGGCCAGCGCGTCGGCGATGGTGTCCATGTGCGCCTGCATGGCCGCCCATGTGGTGGCTTCGCCCTTGGTGTCACCCGCCATGATCTGCTGGATCTGCGCGACGTGGTGGGCACCGTGCGCGATCATCAGGCCCTTGACCCCATCTTCGGTCAGGTTGGGATTGGCACCGGCCAGGAACTTCGCGATTTCACCGGCATTGGCGGTCAGTGTCTCCAGGGCCTTGTCGTGCGCGGCGGCGTCGCCGGCCCTGCGTGCGTCGGTCAGGGCCTTGACCGCGCCCCAGTGCCCGCCGAGCAGGGTGAGCATCTGCTCGCCCGCCGCAGGCCCGTAGAAACTGCCCACCGCATCGGCAATCAGCTTGGCGTTGGCCACCACGCTCTGCGCCGCTTCCGCGGCATGCGTGGTGTTGTAGTCCGCCACGGCCATGGCGTACGCGCGGGTCTCCACCACGTGGTCGTGCCAGAGGGCACGCAGGTCGGCCTGCAGCTTGGGGGCGGGCACCGCGGCCTGGTCCGCGGCGGCAGCGGGCGCATTCTGGCCGGGTGTCGCGGCCCACGCCTGGTTGGCGAACGCGAGGACCGGTACCAGCGCCAGCACCAGCAGGTAGTCGGGAGGGTTGCGCAGCGAACGTTTCATGGCGGTCTCCTGTGGGTCGCGGAGGGCGACACCCTGGATGCTCCGGGTTGGCCGTGCATGCACAACCTGGGCATGTGTAAAGCCCCTGCGGCGCAGATGTAGCCCGTGGCGGGTTGTCGTTGTGTGATGGTCATGCGTGCCATCAACCACGCGTGTGGCCAACGCCGACGCCCGCCGCGGGGGCGGGCGTCGTGACGCGACTTGCCTACTGCGCCGGTTGCAGGATGCGCGGGTAGATGTACTCCGCGGTCATCTCGCCCTGCACCGTACCGGCCTGGCAGCCTTCCCAGAAGTGGATGCCCGCATACACGCGCGACTTGCCCACTTCGTTGGCCGCCTGCTGCAGCGAGTGGTAGGTGCGGGTGATGGCCTTGGCCGGCACCCCTGGCAAGCCTGCCGGCCACGCCTGGCCCGTCAACGGCAGCGCCGGCGCGTTGACCGTGCGGGTGAACGGCGCATGGTTGGTCCCCAGCGCCAGCCGCAACGCGGTGGTCGCGGCACCCGCGGCACCCGTCGAACCGCACGGGTAGTCCGGATACGGCGGCACGGTGATGAACGGCAGCCAGTTGGGGTCGGGTTGGGTCCGCGGGTTGCCGTCATTGGCCCAGCGGATCGCCGTCACCGGCCGCCAGAACGCGTAGGCGTACTTGCTCTGGGCGTTGGCAATGCCCGCATCGGCCATCGACACGGCCATCAACGCCAGCGTGCGCGCCTGCTGCCACCAGTCCAGGTCGAAACCGGGCAGGATCAGCCGCGCATTGGTGTGCCAGTCCACGCCGCCGTGGTACCAGAAGCGCGCGACGTCGCTGTGGTGTGAGTTGGGCGCGGCCGCGCGCTTGCGTGCATCGCCCTGCTGTTTGACCTGGTTGTACTCGCTGGCATAGGCGTCGCCGGACAGGTCGAAGATCTCGCCGGGCGGCACGTGGAACTGGGTGGCGCTCTGCACCACGAACGGGGCCGTGGCCGCCCAGTTGCTGAACTGCGGCGCGGCCGAGCCGTACGGCTCCGTGGATTGGTACCGGCCCGCGATGTTCGCCCCGACATAGGCCGGGATGTGCGGCGATGCCGAGCCGTCGTTGGTGCGGGTGGTCAGGATGGCCGCGGCGGCCGCCTGACCCGCGGCGACGCCGTCGTTCTCGGCGGTGCCGTCGGCAATGGCAGCCAGTGCGGCGGTGTAGGCGTTCTGCACCGCCAGGCGCGCCACGCTGTTGGGGTGGGCCGGGTCGGCGTTGGGCGGAATCAGGCCCAGGACCACGTCGTGCGCAGCAGCGGCCACCGCCGCGTTGGGCGATGCGCTGGCCGGTGCGGTGGGCACCGTGCTGTAGGTTTTGAAACGGGGGTCGATGGCGTTGAGCGCGTCGTGTACTGCCAACTGCACCATCGCCAGGGCGCGGAACTGCTGGTACGGGCCGCCGTGGCGCACCACGACCGGCGCGGTGGCCGCGACCTGGTGCCAGTAGAGCACCGGATCGGCAGGGGTGTAGGTCTGGGCGTAGGCCTGCGGCAGGACCAGCAGCAGGCCTGCGGCGATCAGCGAAGCGGGCAGCGGGCGGCGTGCGCACGAGCGCACAGCGGACGGGACGGCCATGGGGACACTCCATTGTGGTGGGGGATGCGATGGCCGCCGCGGGGCGAACATCGCATTGGCAGTCAACGGCTGAAACCGGATGCAACGGACCGGCGGGGGGCGCGGCCGCCCGATCGGGGGATGACGCGTGGCGTGCCATGCGCGGCCGTTCAGGCGTCGTGGTTGGCGCTTTTTTCGCCACTCACGGCGGTTGCCGCGCGGCGTGCGGCGGCGCACGCCTGGTGCTTTGCGCTTGCGGGGGCGCGTGCCGGACTGCACGCGTGGCGCGCCGCTGGCCAGATGCCGACAGGCAAACAAAAAGGTTCTTCACCCAAGTCCGGGGAAGGCAGCCCGGATCTTCAGGAAGAAATAGGCGTCATCGCGGTAGCCGTAGGCGATGCGCTTGATGACCTTGATTCTGTTGTTGATGCCTTCCAGAAGGCCTGTATGCATGGGCCAGCGCACCCGGCTGACGATGCCGCGCCAATAAGGCCTCAGGCACTTGGCGAAGTGGATCAGGGCCGGGATGCCACTTTCATGGGCATGGCGTAGCCACTGTTTCCATGCACGACGCCACGTTTGCGCCGTTGGGGCGTTCCACAGTGCCTTGAGCTGCTCTTTCATCACGTAGACCACCATGAGCGGTTGGTTGGCCTCCAGCACCTC
>NZ_VLKP01000023.1 GCF_007830115.1 Aerolutibacter ruishenii
CGCAGGCGCGGTAGCCGCAACTCAACCGGATCTCCGAACACCGGCAGATCCCGAACCCGGCGCATTGTGCGGTCGTGGATCGCTTCAACCCGGCCGCCACACCCCATGCAGGTTCGCGCCACTCCAGGTTCTGGTGCCAGCTCCACCACCAGCCAGCGCAGCGCCCCACGCATCTCGTGACGCCACTCCCCAACCCGGTAGCCCACCCAGCCACCCAGCTGGGCCATACAATCCCCTTCGGCCACGGCCGACCCCTGTTTGTAGTCTCGACAACCACAAATTAGCCGGGTCGGCCGTGCGCCTCTCCCTCAGTTGGGAGAAGAACCAAAAAGAAACCCCGCCGAAGCGGGGTTTCTTTTTGCAGCGACAGCAGCGCTTAGAAGTTGTACTGCGCCGAGAACGCCAGCAGGTTGGCGTAGCCGTCGAACGGACCGGTCAGGCGATGGCCCTGGTTGTCGTGGCTGTTGACTTCCGGGTCCTTCGGCTCCAGACGGGCGTAGCCGAAGTTGAACTCCAGCGCATCGCTGAACTGCCAGGTGGCGCCGATCGAGTACCACAGGCGGTCGGCGTCGGGCAGGCGCGGGGTGCGAGCCTCGATGTGGGTCGGGGTCTCGTCAAGCGCCACGCCGGCGCGCAGGGTCCACGCGTCGTTGAGCTTGTACTCGCCGCCCAGCGATATGAACTTGGTGTCGGTCCACGAGAAGTCCTCGGCCGCATCCGGATCCGGGTTCTGGAACTCGACGCGCACTTCACGCAGCGACGACCAGCCGGTCTTCGCCCACGAGCCCATCAGCTTGAAGCTGTCAGTCACCTGGTAGGTGGCGCCCAGCGACAGCACCGACGGGGTGGTCAGCTTGGCGGTGACGTTGCCGTCCTTGAACAGCTGCGAAGTGAGCGGGCTGGAGCCAAACACGGCGGCCACGTCCTGCGGCACGGTCCAATCGGCGGTGCCCTCCAGTTCGTAGTCGATCTCGGAGCGGTAGCTCATGCCGACAGCCAGCTTCTCGGTCGGCTGGAAGTGCATGCCCAACAGGTAGCCGAAGCCGTTGTCGTCACCTTGCACCTCGATGAAGCCATCGCGCGCCTGCGGACGGGCGAACGGCAGCGGGCGGGTCGCCGGGTTGGCGAACAGCAGGGTGCCGAAGTCCACCGACTTGGACAGGGTCACGTCGGCGCGCGAGAGGATGGCGCCCACGCCAACCGAGAACTTGTCCGGGATCAAGTCCACAGACGCCGACAGCGCCAGGTCGACGATCTGCACGTCGGAGGTGTGTGCGAAGTAGCGGCCCACCCAGCCATCCTCGTACTCGGTCTTCAGGCCGAACGGCGCGCTGACCATGGCGCCCAGCGCCAGGCCGTTGTCGAGCTTGTGCACGATCGACATCGCGGGCACCGGGGTCACGTCACCGGCGTTGCCACCGTCGCCGCCGGACATCGGCATCGCGCCATTGGCGGCGGTGCCCGAGCCTTCGAAGGTGTAGTTCAGGTCGATGGCGGTGACGTCCACCTGCACGGTGGTGCCCGACATGCGCGCCATGGCGGCCGGGTTGTTGGTCACGGCGGAGGCGTCATCGGTCTTGGCCGCGGTGCCGGCGAACGCGCTGCCCAGGCCCTTTGCGCTGTTTTCCTTGAGCTGGAAGCCCGACGCGTGGACCTGGCCGAGGGCCAGTGCGCCGGTGATGCCCAGTGCCAGCGCCGAAAGTCGGGTGAAACGGTGTGCGTGCTGCATGCGTGTAGTCTCCACTGGAGTGTTGTGTTTTCGGCCATCCGCAGGGCGCGAAGTCCGCAGCCCGGAAACGCCGGAAACCCCTCCCGACGTACGACGCCGTATGCACTATATCGCGCCCATTAACCGAATGCTAACAATGCCCCAACCCTTTGAAAATGAACAAGTTAATAGCTACAAATGTCCCTTGTTGAAGTATTCTGGGGTGCCCGAGCGGCAAGGATGCTGAGCCATGTTCGTCGCCCTCCCCCCCCGCCGGAAACCCGTCATCCGCTGGGCGACCCCGCTGCTGTTTGCCCTGCTGTGGGCGTGCTTTACCGGTCTGCAACTGGCCCCTGAAGCGGTCGAGCAGCGGTGGATCACCGAATGGGGGGCGCTGTCGGGCGGACTGGCTTCGCCGGAGGCCTGGTGGCGCGCGCTGCACGATGGCAGCGCGCTGCGGCTGTTCACGGCTTTGTTCCTGCACGCGGACTGGGCCCACCTGCTGGGCAACCTGGTGTTCCTGCTGATCTTCGGCGTGCCTGCGGAGCGCTACATGGGCTCGCGCCGCTTCCTCGTGCTGTTCCTGCTGGGTGGCGCGTTCGCCAACCTGGCCGCGGTGATCATCATCGGAACGCCGGACCGACTGGTCATCGGTGCCAGCGGCGCGGTCTCGGCGCTGATCGGTGCCTACCTGGCGCTGTTCCCGCGCACCAAACTCGGGATGGTGGTCCCGCTGGGGCTGTTCCTGCAGTTCGTGAAAGTACCCACGCCGCTGTTGATCGGGGTCTGGGCGGCGTTGCAGCTGGTGTTCACCTACATCGGCCCGGCGTTCGGTGCGGTGGCATGGTCGGCGCACCTTGCGGGCTTTGCCTTCGGCGGCGTATTCGCGCTGATCACGCGCGCCGGCATCGCCCGCCACATGCGCCGGCAGCGCGGTTACTAGCCAAGCACGACGCCTATAATGGGCGCATGGCCAAGACGTTGTACAAAGTCACGTTCCTCAATGCCGGCAAGGTGTACGAGCTCTACGCACACCAGGTGGCGTCGGGCGCCTTGTGGGGGTTCACCGAAGTGTCGGAGCTGGTGTTCGACGTGCACGATGGCGTGGTGATCGACCCCACCGAGGAGCGCCTGCGCGACGAGTTCGGCAACACCCGCGTGCTGCACCTGCCGATGCAAAGCATCGTGCGCATCGAAGAAGTGGCGCGCAAAGGCCAGTCGGCGATCCGCGACGCCACCACCGGCGAGAAGGTGGTTACCCCGTTCCCGCTGCCGTCCAAGCCACGCTGACGGCGCATGCGGCGCGCGGCCGCCACACTGCGGGTGGACCGGGCATCTCGACGCGAAAGGCAAGGGTGACGGTCATCCGCCGGTTGGCGCGACGACCGGTTCAGCGACGCAAGGCAGCCGATGCAGGCGGCTTGGCCACTGGCTTCTTCAGCACTGCCAGCGCCTCGGCAATAAACCCGTCGCCTTCCAGCACGTCACCGGCATTGCTGCCTGGCAGACCATCGCCATCGCCACGCAGGTGCCCGGGCAGGCTGGCCTCGCTATAGTCCGCGCGCGCGCCCTGGCCGCCCTTGCCGGCCTGCAACACCACGTCGGGTTCGATGCCCAATGCCTGGATCGATTTGCCGCTGGGCGTGTAATAGCGCGCGGTGGTCAACTTGACCGAATCGCCGTTGTCCAGCGGCAGCACGGTCTGCACGCTACCCTTGCCGAAGGTACGGCTGCCGACCACGCGCGCTCGGCCGTTGTCGCGCAGCGCGCCGGCCAGCACTTCCGAGGCGCTGGCCGAGCCGGCATCGACCAGCAGCACCACCGGCGCACCGTCAAGGCGGTCGCCGGGGGTGGCACCGAATTCGGCATCGCTGATCGGGATGCGGCCGCGGGTGCTGACGATCTTGCCGCTGTCGAGCAGGTCGTCGGCGATCTGCACCGCGGCGTTGAGCAGGCCACCCGGATTGCTGCGCAGGTCGATGACCAGCCCACGCAGGCGGCCACCGGCCTGTTCCTTCAGCACGCCCAGCTGACGTTCGAAATCGGCGGCGGTGTCGGCCTGGAAAGAGGCGATGCGCAGGTAGCCGTAACCCGGTTCCAGCATGCGGCCCTTCACGCTGGCCACGCGGATGGTTTCGCGCTGCACGCTGATCTCCAGCGGCTTGGCCGTGCCTTCGCGCACCACGGTCAACAGCACCTTGCTGCCCGGCGGGCCGCGCAACGGCTCGCTTTCCTCGCCGTCCTCGGCCCGTAGCGGCTTGCCGTCCACCGCTACGATCAGGTCACCGGCCTTGATCCCGGCCTTCATCGCCGGAGTGTCGTCGATCGGAGCGATCACGCGCAGGGTGCCGTCGGGCTGTCGCAGGATCTCCACTCCGATGCCGTCGTAGCGGCCCTGGGCCTGCTCGTCGAATTCGTCGGCGTCGGCCTTGGGCAGGTAGACGCTGTGCGGGTCCAGGTCCAGCAGCAGCCCGCGGACCGCCGACTGCATCAGCTTCGCGTCATCCACGGGTTCGACGTAGGCCTGCTTCACCGCTCTGTACACCGCGACATAGCGACGGATCTCCTCCAGCGGCACCTTGGAGTCGTTGGCAGCCGACAACGCCTCGGCGGACGGGACCGGGGGCGGATCAGACGGGGGCGACTGCTGCGCCAGCGCCACGCCCAAGGGCAGGATCGATGCCAGGACCAGGGCCAGCGGCAGGGGACGACGAAGGGGCATGCAAACTCCGGGATGGGACACGGCGGTGGCCATCGCATTGGACCGCGGAACCGCGCGAGGGTTCGGCCATCGTGCCCGGTTCCCGCCGTGGGGGGAACCCGGATGCTGACCCAACCCCATGGAAGCTTTCGTTAACGCCGGTACGCCCGGCGAAGCCGATCAGCGGCGCAGCCACACGCCCGGGTTGACCGGCTGGCCATTGCGGCGCAGCTCGAAGTACAGCGCTGGCCGGCCATGGCCTCCGGAACTGCCGACGGTCGCCACCGGCTGGCCCTTGCGCACGCGATCGCCAACGTCACGCAGCAGCGCGTCGTTGTGTGCGTACAGGCTCATGTAGCCGTTGCCGTGGTCGACAATCAGCAACAGGCCGTAGCCGGTCATCCATTCGGCGTAGACCACGCCGCCATCGGCGACCGCGCTGACGTTGCTGCCGGCACCCGCGCCGATCAGCAGGCCGTCGCTGCGATGGCCATCAGGCATGGTCGCGCCAAATCCGGCGAGCAGTGCGCCGGCCACCGGCCAGCCCAGGCCGCCGACCTGAGGCGGCGGCGCGGACCCGACCGTCGTCGCACGGCGTGGCGTGGACGCGCCGCCGGTCTTGCCGCTCCCGGCGCGGGCTTGTCGCGCCTCGCGTGCCGCCGCCGCTTTGCGTTGCGTTTCAGCCCGGGCGGCCGCCGCGCGCAGACGCCGCAACAACTGTTCGAGACCCTTGGCATCACGCCCCAGTGCCTGCTCGCGCGAACGCTGGTCGCGGTAGCGCGAGTCCAATTCCGCGACCAGCGTGGCGCGTGCCTTGCGGTCCTGTTCCAGCACCAGCAGTTGCTGGCGTTGCTCCGCGCGTGCGCTTTCCAGCGAACTGCGCCGCTGCACGACATCGCGCTCCACCGCCTCCAGCGCCTGCAGTTCCCGGGTCAATGCGGCGATGCGCTTCGCACGGTCCTGCTGCGCATAACGGTGGTAGACCAGCACCCGGCTGGCGTCGGCCACGCGGTCCTGTGCCAGCATCACCTTCAGCGGCGCCGCGCCGCCCTGGACATAGGCTGCGCGCAGCAACTTCGCCAGTTCGTCGCGGTGACCGGCCACGCGAACCTGCAACTCGTCGCGTTGCCGCTGCAGCTCCAGCAATGAGGCCTCGTCACTGCCCATCCGACGCTCGGTCTCGCGCAGGCTGCGCGCGGACTGGCCGACCCTCTCGTCGACCTCGCGCAATTGCCGCGACGCACTGCCGCGCTCGCCTTCCAGCTTGCGTCGTTCGGCCGCCACACTTTCCAGTTCGCGCTTGACGGTCTCGAGCTTGCGCTCGGTCGTGTTGCGGTCCTGTGCGGGCGCACCGGCGGTGCCCAGCAGCGCGAGCAGGACACCGGCGAGGGCCGTGCGCGGCGTCGGCATCAGCCCACCAGCAGGCTTTCGCCGCTCATCTCGGCCGGCTTGGGCACGCCCAGCAGGTCGAGGATGGTCGGCGCCACATCGCGCAGGGCGCCGCCGCTGCGCAGCGCGGCCGCACGCGGGCCGACGTACACGAACGGCACCGGGCCGACGGTGTGCGACGTGTGCGGCTGGCCGGTCTCGGGGTCGCGCATCATCTCGACGTTGCCATGGTCGGCGGTGACCAGCAAGGCGCCGCCCACGTCCTGCACCGCCTGCCACACGGCGCCGATCGCCACGTCCACCGCTTCGGCCGCCTGGATCGCCGCGGCGAGGATGCCGCTGTGGCCGACCATGTCCGGGTTGGCGATGTTGCAGATGGCCACGTCGATGTCGCCGGAGCGGATCGCGGCAACCAGCTTGTCGGTGACCTCGGGGCAGCTCATCTCCGGCTGCAGGTCGTAGGTTGCGACCTTGGGGCTGGGCACCAGCACGCGGCTCTCGCCTTCGTACGGCTCCTCACGGCCACCGCTGAAGAAGAAGGTGACGTGCGCGTATTTCTCGGTCTCGGCGATGCGCAGTTGCTTCAGGCCGTTGGCGGCCAGCACTTCGCCCAGCGTGTGGCGAAGGTCATCCGGGGCGAAGGCCACCGGCGCCGGCAGCCTGGCGTCGTACTCGGTCAGGCAGACGAAACGCGACAACGCGGGCCGGCGCGCCTGGAACCCATCAAAGTCCGGCGCCACGAATGCCGCGGTCAGCTGGCGGGCACGGTCGGCGCGGAAGTTCATGAACACCACCGCATCGCCATCGCGCATCGGCATGGGTGTACCGATCACCGTGGCAGCGACGAACTCGTCGTTCTCGCCACGCGCGTACGCGTTGGCCAGCGCGGTCGCCGCATCCGCCGCCACGTGCTCGGCCACGCCTTCGACGATCGCATCCCACGCTTTGCGCTGGCGATCCCAGCGCTTGTCGCGATCCATCGCGTAGTAACGTCCGGTGACCGTGGCGATGCGCGCATTGCCGGCCTGGGTGCACGCCGCTTCCAGCGCGGCCAGGCTCGGCGCCGCCGACTGCGGCGGCATGTCGCGGCCATCGAGGAACGCATGCACCGCCACCCGCGGCACGCCTTCGCGGCGCGCCAGGTCGATCATCGCGAAGAGGTGGGCCTCATGGCTGTGCACGCCGCCTGGCGACAGCAGCCCCATCAGGTGCAGCGTGCCGCCGGAGGACTTGGCCGCGGCGCAGGCCGCGCGCAACTCGCCGTTGGTGAAGAAGCTGCCGTCCTCGATCGCCGCATCGATGCGGGTCAGGTCCTGGTAGACGATGCGCCCGGCACCGAGGTTCATGTGCCCGACCTCGGAGTTGCCCATCTGTCCATCCGGCAGGCCGACGTGGCGGCCTTCGGTGTGGATCAACGTGTGCGGCGCGCTGGCCAGCAGGCGGTGCCAGTTGGGCAGCACGGCCTGGGCGAGGGCGTTGTCGGTGGGATCGTCGCGGTGGCCCCAGCCGTCGAGGATGAGCAGTACCACGGGCTTGGGGCGCGCCACCGCGCGGGCGGGGGCGGCGACCGCCGGGGAAGAAGCAGACACGTCGTTGGTCCCTGTGACTTCGGGCAGGTGCCCGGACTTGGTATTGGTGGGATTGTAGCGAAGCGGCCTTGGCCCGCGTCCGGGACACTCCTCCCCCGTCCCGATCCCGGTGCCAAACCGTCGGCACGATCGTCCGGTGGAGGTAAACCATTGCCCGCCGTGCCGCATCGAACCGTTCAAACCGACCGAACAGGGAGTTCCCACGATGCGCAACGTCTCCATCATGTTCACGCTCGCCGCCGCCCTGGCCCTGCCGATGGGGGCCGCCGCGTCCAATGACCCCGACATCAGCAAGGTCAACGGCAGCATCACCGTGGAAGACGGCGGCCGTCAGGGCGAACTGAACACCGTCAACGGCAGCATCCGCATCGGCAACAATGCCCGCGTGGGCGAAGCCAGCACGGTCAACGGCAGCGTCCACGTGGGCGACTCGGTGCAGACCGGCAACCTCGGCACGGTCAACGGCAGCGTAAGGGTGGGCCGCAACGTCACTGTCAACGGCGACATCGAAACGGTAAACGGCAGCATCTTCGTGGATCGCGGTGGCAACGTCCGCAAAAATATCAGCACGGTGAACGGCGGCATCGGACTGGTCGACACCGATGTCGCCGGCGGTATCGAGACCGTCAGCGGCGACACCACGGTCGGGATCGGGTCACACGTACGCGGTGGCATCCACTATGAGAAACCGGGCAAGATCTGGTTCTCCACCAAGCAGCGCGACCCCCGCGTGGTGATCGGGCCCAATGCGCGTGTCGACGGCTCGCTGGTGTTCGAGCGCAAGGTCGAACTGCTGGTGCACCGCAGCGCGGTGATTGGCCCGGTGACCGGCGCCACCGCGGTGCATTTCGACACGCCCACCCCACCGGCGCGCTGAGTCGCGAAGCGCACGCACTTGGGCTGGTGCCTGTTTCGCGCACTCGCACTGCCCTGTTGGTTGCGCCTGCGCCGCGAGCGGCTCCACCCATCGCCCAATGGCGTCCGGCCGGCCGGCTGTGCCTAGAATGCGGTTCCGCCGATGCCCGGCGCGAACCGCACGAGGCCCCATGTCGTCCCGTATTCCGCTCCACCCCGCGACCGGCCTGGTCGCCGCCGCCCTGATCCTGGCGGCCTGCAGCAAAGCGCCCGAACCGGCACCCGCGGTGCAGGCGCCGGCCACGCCAGCCGCCCCCGCCCACGCCTTCAGCCCCGAGATCAACGCCGCCGACTTTGGCGAGCGGGTCAAGGCACTGGCTTCCGATGAATTCGATGGCCGCGCCCCCGGCAGCACCGGCGAACAGAAGACCGTCGACTACCTGAAGGCCCAGTTCGAGCAGATCGGGCTGAAGCCGGGCAACGGCGACAGCTACTTCCAGACCGTGCCGATGGTGGAGACCACTGCAGACGAGTCCACCGTGCTCAAACTGGACGTCAACGGCAAGCCGCGCGAACTCAGGTTCGGCACTGACATGGTGGTGGGTACCACCACCGGCCAGGCCGAGGTCAAGGTCGATTCCAGCGAACTGGTATTCGTCGGCTACGGCGTCAACGCCCCCGAACTGGGCTGGAACGACTACGCCGGGCTCGACGTCAAGGGCAAGACCGTGGTCATGTTCGTCAACGACCCCGGCTTCCACCAGCAGGACCCGGCGCTGTTCGAAGGCAAGCGCATGACCTACTACGGCCGCTGGACTTACAAGTTCGAGGAAGCCGCACGCCAGGGCGCCGCCGCCGCCTTGATCATCCACGACACCGAAGGCGCTTCCTACGGCTGGGACGTGGTGAAGAACTCGTGGTCCGGCGCACAGTTCAGCCTGCCCGCCAAGGACGACCCGGATCCACGCCTGCCCGCACAGGGCTGGATCACCGGCGACGTCGCCCGCTCGCTGCTCGCCGACCTTGGCCAGGACCTGGATGCGCTGTACAAGGCGGCCGGCAAGAAGGGCTTCAAGCCGATTCCGCTCAAGGGCACGTTGTCGGTCGACCTGAAGAGCACCATCGCCGAGAAGTCCTCGCGGAACGTGGTCGCCGTGCTGCCCGGCAGCAAGCACCCGGACGAGACCGTGGTGTACATGGCGCACTGGGACCACCTCGGCAACCATGCCGACGCCAACGCCGCCTCGTCCGGCGAAGACCACGTCTACAACGGCGCGGTCGACAACGCGACCGGCGTCGCCGGCATCCTCGAGATCGCCGAGGCCTTCGCCAAGCAGAACCCGGCCCCCGAACGTTCGGTGGTGTTCCTCGCGGTCACCCTGGAAGAGTCCGGCCTGCTCGGCTCCAAGTACTACGTGGCGCACCCGACCTTCCCGCTGGCCAAGACCGTCGCGGTCATCAACCTCGACGCCATGCCGGTCATCGGCCGCGCCAAGGACATGACCGTGGTCGGTTACGGCAGCTCCGAACTGGAGGACCGGCTCAAGGCCATCGCCGCCGAGCAGGGTCGCACCCTGACCCCGGAAGCCACGCCCGAGGACGGCTTCTATTTCCGCTCTGATCACTTCAACTTCGCCAAGGACGGCGTGCCCGCGCTGTATGCCAAGGGCGGCGACGACCTGGTCGAAGGCGGTGCCGAGGCCGGCCATGCCGCACAGCGCGACTACCGCGACAACCGCTACCACAAACCTGGCGACGAATACGATCCGGCGTGGAAGATGGACGGCGTGGTGCAGGACCTGCAGGCGTTGTACGGCGTCGGCAAGCAACTGACTGGCGGCGATCAGTGGCCGCATTGGTACCAGGACAACGCCTTCCGCGCGGCCGAGCAGAAGTTGCGCGGAGCCGCCAAGTAGCATTTGCCATCTCCAGCCGACCACCGGCCATGACGCACGACGGCGCCCTCGCGGCGCCGTCGCTGTTTTCGCGCTACGCTTTCCCGATGTCTGTTCATGGATTGGAGTCGATGTCCCCCGCGTCCGGCGATTGCCACCTGCTGGAACTGGCCCTGCGCGAGGACGGCTTCGCCTTCATCGGTGCCGGAGTGATGCGCGCACTGCTGGGCAATGGCCGGGCGCACGCTGCGCAGGCCTGGGCCGAGTTTGCCGCCAGTTGGGGGGATCTGGCCGATGACAACTACCTGGCCAAGGTCGGCCTGCGACGCCGCCGCCGGCATGCAGTATTCACCGCCACCGCCGATGGCGACGTGCAACGCGCACCGCACCAGCCGCACTACCAGAGCCGTGACTACAACACCCTGCAGGGCGGCATCGAACGCTGGTTCGAACCGATCCGGCCCGAGGTGGCCGACAGCCTGCCGATGCGTCGCCTGCTCGGCTTCGCCCACGCCCTGTTTGGCAGGTTGGCCCCCCATGTGGGCCACTGGCACGTGGAGGCCCACCAGTTCCGCATCGAAGCACTGCCCGAGCACCACGGCCAGCCCACGCCCGAGGGCATGCACCGCGACGGCGTCAACTTCGTCATGGTCGTACTGCTCGACCGGCACAACATCACCAGCGGCACGACCAGCATCCATGCGCTGGACGGCGGCGAGATCGGCAGCTTCACACTAACCCGTCCGCTGGACACCGCCTTCGTCGACGATGGCCGCGTCTACCACGGCGTCACCGCCGTGGCACCGCTGGACCCGGCACAAGCCGCGTGGCGAGACGTGCTGGTGGTGACGTTCCGGGCGATTGCGGAAGCGGTTTGAAATAGAAACCCAGCAGCTTTCCGATTCGCTTCGCTTTGAACGACAAAAGCCACCCGTAACGGGTGGCTTTTGTGTTTGTCGGTACCAGGCTTCGGGCCCTTGCGTTCATTGGTGGCTCTGGGCAATACCCCAAGAGGCGGCCAAGCCTCGCACCCCGTGCGGTAACCCGCCCGCCCCGGAAAAGAAGGCCGGTACCTGCCGCAAAGAAGAAGGCCATCGTTCCAGCGCGCAAAAGAAGAAGGCCGGATCCTGTTGGATCCGGCCTTCGGTGTAAAGCCCCTGGCGATGACCTACTCTTGCATGGCTTGAGCCACACTACCATCGGCGCGTGTGCGTTTCACTTCCGAGTTCGGGAAGGGATCGGGTGGTTCCACACAGCTATTGTCACCAGGGAGAGGGTGGAGGGTCGCCATCACGGCGCACGCGCTCTTGTTGGTTGCCCTGGACGGATCGATGCACTGATCTGCCTTGGGCGAATAGTTTGGAATGTAGCGAGGTATTGTGCCGAACGTCGAACGTGTCGTCGAGTCCAAGGCCACTTGAGGT
>NZ_VLKP01000024.1 GCF_007830115.1 Aerolutibacter ruishenii
CCACCTCGCGCACGATCCACGCGAAAGAGGAACATGCGGACTTGGCCATCGGCGCCGACGGCAACGACTACGCCGTGTTTGTCGACTATGGCAACGGTGGCAACCTGGTCATGGCGGACTTGGCAACAGGGGCGCGCACCACGCTGTTCTCGATCTACAACAACGGCACGTCGACCGGCTACCACCTCTCGGCCAAGAGCTTCGCCCGCCCGGGCTGGATCCTGATGGAGACCCACAGAGAGAGCAACGCGAACTTGCTGGCCAATCGCCTCATGGCGGTTGAACTCAAGGCCAACCCGACCATCATCAACCTGGCCCACCACCAGTCGTACCAGAACGGCTTCTGGACCCAGCCACAAGCGACGGTCAGCCGCGACTTCAGCCGCGTGCTGTTCGGCTCGAACTGGGGCACCACCTCCAACCTGGACATCGATGCGTTCATGATTCGCCTGCCGGACAACCTGCTCGAGATCGTCATTCCAAAACCTACGGATACGAAACCCTGATTGTCTCGCGACGCCTGGCTGCCGACCGGGCGCCACCATGACCGCGTTTTCCGCCCCGTCCCGTTGTCCAGAAAGCAGGTGCACCGGGGCTCGAAACAACGGAGCGTGGAAATGGCAAAGTCGGTCTCGACGCCCGAGGCGCAACAGCCTGCAGACCGCCTTGCGCCGGGGAACGCCAAGGCAATGGATCATCGCCAAGGGCCGCAGCCCGTCCCTTCCCCTCCGCTCAGGGTCCTGTATGTAGTGTCGCTGTTCCCGTCACTTTCGGAGACCTTCATTGCGCGCGAAATCCATGCGTTGATCGAAGGTGGTATCGATGTACGCATTCTTTCCCTGAAGCCGCCCACAGACCTGATCGTCCAGCCCCTGGCCCGGTCCCTCCTCGATCGCGTGCTACACCCCGCGAACTGGTTCCATACGGTGCTGTCCACAATGAAAACGGTGGCTCGGAATCCAGCACTGATGATGGGATTCAGCTTCACGGTGGCGCGCGGGCTATGGCGACATCCCATGGCAATGCTGAAGAGCATCGCAGCAATCACGCTTGCCATGGGCCGCCTGGAGGACATCCGCGCGTATGGCCCAAAGCTGATCCATGCGCCTTGGGCCACCTACCCGGCGACGGTTGCCTGGATACTGTCCCGATTGATGGACCTCCCCTTCAGCTTCACCAGCCGGGCTCACGACATCTTCGTGCGAGGCCATTTGATGCCTGGCAAGCTGGCCAACGCAGCACTCGCTGTGACCATCACCGAGCACAACGTCCGGTACATGAACCGGTGGATGCCAACCCCAGGTGCCGTTCCAATCCAGGTCATCCATTCGGCGCTGAACCTCAATGACTTGCATTTCGTCACCAAAGGAAGGGCGCCTGCACGGCTACTTTCCGTAGGGCGACTCGTTCCGCAGAAGGGGTTTGACGTGCTGTTGCGTGCGATTGCAATTCTCAGAAGTCGCGGGACCAGGCTGGAATGCACCATCATCGGCGAGGGCGTGGAGCGCGCCAAGCTCGAATCGCTTCGCGCATCGTTGGACCTGGTCGACGCAGTCGACCTGCCCGGCGGAATGCCAAACGATGTGGTCATCAACCACATGTCTTCCGCTTCCATCATGGTCCTCCCCTGCGTGGTCGCACCGGATGGCAGCTCCGATGGCATACCCAACGTATTGATGGAGGCCATGGCAACAGGATTGCCGGTAATCAGTACGTCCATTTCCGGAATACCAGAGTTGGTCGAAGACGGCGTGAGTGGCCGACTAGTCCCAGCCGGTGACGCCAACGCGCTCGCTGATGCAATACAGTCAATGATCGACGACCCGCTGAAACGCGAACGGTTCGCCATGGCAGGCAGGAAGAAGGTGGAACGTGAATTCGATGTCCGCGTAGAGGCGGGCCGCCTACTCAAGCACTTCCTGGCGGTATGCCATGCATGACATTCCGAAAAACGCGGCGACCGGGTCTTCCAAAACAAAGGGGGACTGAGCGATGTTGCGCCTTCTGCTTGCAACCATGATCGTTCTCATTCCGAACTCGCTCCGGTTCTCTTTTGACGCCGGCATTCCGGGCTTCAACCTTACCAACCTCTTGTTCATCCTCCTGTTACTAGGGCTGGCGCTGGGGAAGCGAGAAAATGCGCCGACCCAACATGGCTACATGACCTCACCATTACTGGCGTTGCTCCTGGTCATCACGTCCGGATTCATTGTTGTCCAACTCGTCGACCCGGGTGACTTCGCGGACGACGCGACGAAGCTGAAGAACGCTGCCTTTTACCCGTGCCTGTACTTCGTATACCGCCATTCAAGGCAAGACCTAAAGGCAACTCGACAGTTGATTCTTCTAACCCTCGCAGTTGCGGTCGCAGCGGGAGTCGAGGCCATATATCAATGGGCGCAGTTCGGCATGGGAAATTTCTCTCCGGACAACCGGGCCAGCGGACCGTTCGGTGGCGTTCTCGCCGCAAATCGCGCGGGAATATATTACGCACTGTTCCTTCCAATGCTGCTTTCGCTGTTCCTCCGGTCGCAGAATCACTTCCTCTGGCGCTTCGCCGCCCTCGCAGGTAGCGCAATCCTCTGCGTTGGAATCATGGCGACCTTCTCCCGCCAGGGCTATGTGATCGCGGCAATTACCGTCATCGCGCTCCTGTTCCGCAAGAACGTATTGCTGACCATTGCCCTGTCGGCAATCATGGTCAGCGCGATCAGTCTCCTGCCGGGAAGCGTCGCGCAGCGAGTGACCGAAACCCAACAGAGCAGCGCGTCTGGGGAGATGGGGGTCGACGACAGCACCGCCAGTCGCTACCACATCTGGACGGGCGCCATGAAGATGGTGGCCGATCACCCCGCCGGGGTTGGGCCCAACCGCTTCAGGAGCCACATCGGCGATTACTCCTCGTATCCCGAGATGGATGCGCACAATTCGTTTGTGCTTGCACTTGCCGAGTATGGGCCATTAGGCCTGGGAGTTCTTGTGTGGCTCTTTGTCAGGCTATTCGGGCTCGCCAAGCAGCTGCGTCATGAGTCCGAACCTGACAACACGGAGGCCAAGGCGCTCGCCGATGGACTGACGTTCGCAGCCATGGCACTGCTGCTAGGAAGCATGTTCAGCAGCCTCGTGCTCGACGGATCATTCGCGGGCAGCTTTTGGATCATGTGCGGCCTGGTGGAACGTCTAGCGATGCTGCAAAGGCAAGCCACGGAGCTGGGTACGAACCCACCGACTGCCCACGCACTCCCAGCCGACCGGTTTCCGCTTATCGCCAAGATCCGACCAGGCTACCGCCGCGGCGTGAGCTGACCCAAGTATCTGGAGGTTAGTTGGTATGGCTAGACTTCTATCCCGTTTGCCAAGCCCAACCAAGGACGCTTTGCGGGAAGCCCGCAATCGCGTTCTGGCCATCACCAGCTACCGGGGTCGCGATAGATACTGTCCTGTATGCAACAAGCAGTCACGGAAATTTCGGCCGTATGGCATCGTGAAGCGCGACGATGCACAGTGCGTTCACTGCGGCGCACTCGAACGCCATCGGTTCCTTTGGCTATTCCTTGAGCGAAATACCGACATCTTCGATACAAAACAGAAGCGCGTCCTTCATGTCGCTCCGGAGTCCTGCTATGAAGTCCGGCTCAAGAAGCAACTTGGCAGCGCGTATCTTACCAGTGACCTGTACAGTCCAAGTGCAATGGTAAAAATGGATATCTGTGACATCCATTACGATGACGAATCGTTCGATGTCATTGTGTGCAATCACGTACTCGAGCACGTACCCAACGATCGCATGGCGATGGGAGAGCTGAACCGGGTGCTGAAGAAGAGCGGTTGGGCGGTCCTCAATGTCCCAATAACCAGCGACAAGACATACGAGGATCCGTCAATCGTCACGCCTCAAGCCAGGCTAGCCGCCTTTGGTCAAGAGGATCATGTTCGTCGCTACGGCCCTGACTATTTGGAGCGACTCCGTGACACGGGCTTTGACGTAGACGTCGTATTTGCGGACAGCCTTGTTGACGAACAATTGCGGGTCACAATGGGACTGACGCGTTGCGGTGAAATTTACTATTGCCGCAAGGCAGCTTTACCGACGTCATGACCCGATCCGCCCCATCCGTGCGTGGACGAGGCATCGCTTCAGAAGCGCCACGGGCGGAAACCAAGATCGCCTTCGGCAAGTTCCACGCCGTCAAAGTGCGGCGCCACGGAAAAGGTCCGCGGACGGTCCGCCAACAACTGAACGCTCAAAGTGTGGATGCACTGGAGGGCAGCTGATAAGCATTGCTGGACGACGCCGAGAACATGGCCAATGCCCAGCTTCAGTGCTTCACCGAACTCCTCGACATTGAAAACCGCACAACGGCCACGCAGCATCAACGCCCGCATCCGTCACATCAAACAGCGGGCCTGTGAATTTCGCAACCGCGACCGCCCCCCAGTGCCATCCACTTCCATCCGGACGGTTCCGAACCCGCCCGTCGTATCAGCCAGGAACGCGCCCCACTCGATCCGGTGAAGCACCAATTTTCATAGGGTTACATCATGTGTGGTTTTGCCGGCTACATTGGCACTGACAATACCGCTGATCGCCATAAATCAACAACTCTGGCTCAAGCGATGGCCGACTGCATTGCTCATCGTGGCCCAGACGGTGATGGGGTATGGGTCGACGTTGGTGCCGGCATCGCGCTCGCACATCGTCGACTTTCCATTCTTGACTTATCCCCGGCAGGCCACCAGCCCATGGTCTCGTTCAGCGGGCGATGGGTAATCTCTTATAATGGGGAAATCTACAATCATTTGACGCTGCGTGCAGAACTTGAAGCTTCGGCATTGGCGCCAGAGTGGCGCGGGCATTCCGACACCGAAACCCTTCTAGCCTGTGTAGAAGCCTGGGGAGTGCAGAAAACGCTGCAGCGCAGCGTGGGCATGTTCGCCATGGCGCTTTGGGATCGCCATAGCCACGAACTGTGGCTTGCGCGCGACCGCCTCGGGGAAAAGCCGCTCTACTACGGCTGGCAGGGGAATACCTTCCTGTTCGGGTCCGAACTCAAGGCACTGCGCGCGCATCCAGAGTTCAACGCCATGGTTGATCGCGGCGCGCTTGCGCTGCTGCTACGCCACAACTACATCCCCGAGCCGCATTCGATCTATAACGGCATCCGCAAGTTACCGCCTGGCTGCTGGCTGAAGCTGTCTGGCGGTCAGCGCGACCCACAACCGGTGGCGTATTGGTCGCTGGCTGAAACCGCGGAATGCAGGGCAAAGAATCCATTCACGGGTACCGAAGCCGAGGCATTGGACACACTGCATAGCCTGTTGAGCACTGCGGTGCGCGAGCAGATGTTGTCCGACGTCCCCTTGGGTGCACTTCTCTCCGGCGGTATCGACTCCACATTGATTACTGCCCTGATGCAGGCCAACAGCACCCGTCCAGTCCGTACCTTCACCATCGGCTTCGACGAGAAGGCCTATGACGAAGCAGTGCATGCGCGGGCAGTGGCTGCACACCTGGGGACAGAGCACACTGAGATGCATCTGTCCCCGCAGGACGCACTGGAATTGATCCCACGCCTTCCGCAGATGTATGACGAGCCGTTCGCTGACTCCTCACAACTGCCCACCCATTTGGTGATGCAACTGGCACGCCGACATGTAACGGTGGTGCTATCGGGGGATGCAGGCGATGAACTGTTTGGCGGTTACAAGCGGCACTACCTATGGCCAGAAATTTGGCGGCGCATCAGCTGGGTGCCATCTCCTGCACGTCGTGCGTTGGGGATGGCGATGACGGCATTGCCTGCGACGACCTTGAATCGCTTGCTTGCCAAACCTGCGCACTTGTTGAACATTGCATTACCTGGCGACAAGACGCACAAGCTGGGTATGCGGATGCGTGACTTGAGCAGTCTTGAAGATGTGTATGTGTCACTGGTCACTGAGTGGAGCAATGCATCCGAGATCGTGGTCGATGCGAGCATCCCCCCTAACCTACTCGACCAGCGCCAGGCCTGGCCGCGCTTGGCCGATCCAGTGGCGAGGATAATGGCTCTTGATACGCTGACCTACTTGCCGGGCGACATCCTTACCAAGGTGGATCGCGCGGCAATGGCGGTGTCGCTGGAAACGCGGGCTCCGTTCCTCGATCGTGATGTAGTCGAGTTTTCCTGGCGTCTGCCGATGGCGATGAAACTACGCGACGGCCAGGGCAAGTGGATCCTGCGTCAGTTGCTGGATCGTCACGTGCCCCGTGCACTCACAGAGCGTCCGAAGCAAGGCTTCAGCATCCCACTGGATCAATGGTTACGCGGCCCGCTGCGCGATTGGGCGGAATCCCTTCTAGCGGAAGATCGACTGCGCCTGCAAGGATATTTCGATCCGACACCGATTCGAAAGGCGTGGACCCGGCATGTTCGCGGCGAGGCGTCATTCGGCTACCGGCTGTGGTCCGTGTTGATGTTCCAAGCATGGCTGGAGCAGCAGTGAACCCGCGCGCCATCCCTCACTTTGGCCAGCAACCAAATGCATGCCGATGGTCACGAAGACGCAACAACGCCGAACCAGTGCTGGGATTACCCGAAAGACATGACCTTCTCACCGGTCTTCCAGGACGCGCGCGTCTCGGACCAGGCCTGGAACATCAGGACCGACCACAATTGATTTGCGAGGTTTGCCTGACCCTCGACGTGACGTCGCCATGCGGTTGCAATCAGGGTTGGATCAAAGAATCCCTCCCGATGCAGGCGATCGGTGGCGATCAGACCTTCCGCCCACTCTCGCAAGGGTCCGCGTAACCACTGGTCCAGCGGCACGGAAAATCCCTGCTTGCGCCGATCGACCAGCGGGTCCGGCAGATAACGCTCAAGCAGGCGACGAAGTAACCATTTCTCCTGTCCGGCATGCAGCTTGAATCCCTCCGGCAGTGACCATGCCAGCTCAACGACCTCTTTATCCAAAAAGGGCGCGCGCGTTTCGAGCGAAACCGCCATCGCAGCGCGATCTACTTTGACGAGGATACAGTCAGGGAGGTATATCAGGCCATCCATTGCCATCATCCTGGAGGCGCGCTCCCGAATCTCCGGCCATCGCGATCTGTTGTCGAAAATATTCTCGGGAATCGACGACCCGATGACGACTCCCGCCGCATCGCCCCACACACGCCTCTGCGCAACATAGAGATCGTCAAAATTCTCGAACTCGCGCAGTCGCGCACCAACAGTGCGAACCTTGTCGCCGAGCAACTCCCCTCCGGAAAATCGTCCTAGCGAGCGCGAAGCCAGGTTGATAGCGCCCACAGGCAGAAACTCGATCCCCGCGCCGATCATACGCCTGACCATCAGTGGCATGGAGTATCGCCGCCGCCAAACCATAGGATAGTTCAGATAGTGACTGTAGCCGCCGAACAGCTCGTCCCCACCATCACCGGACAAGGCCACCTTCACCTGGGACCTGGCAAGACGCATGACAAGGTGGGTTGGAAGCTGCGAAGAGTCTGCAAACGGTTCGTTGTAGATCTCTGGAAGATGGGGGATCAACGACAGCGCATCCTTGGCGCTCATCAGGAGCTCCGAGTGATCAGTACCGAGACGACCCGCGACATGACGCGCATGCGGCGCCTCGTCGAACATCTCCTCATCGAACCCGATGGTGAAAGTACGAACCGGCTGGCTACTATGAGCCTGCATCATTGCAACGATGATCGTGGAGTCTATTCCACCAGAAAGTAAAGCTCCCAACGGGACGTCCGACATCATTTGCCGGCGGACCGCCGTGTCAAGGCGTTGTTCAAGCAGATCCATCGCGTCGTGTGGCGATCCCGCGTAAGGGTGTGACGCACCGGACTCCGCCACTTCGGCGAGGGACCAGTAGCGAACGGGCTCAACTTCGCGAGCCCCATCGCGCAAGCACAGAAATGAACCTGGCGGGAGCTTGGATATTCCAGCATATATTGAATAAGGCGACGGCACATAAGTGTGCCGAAGCATCAGCGCCAGCGCGCCGCGATCCACCTCATCAGAGAACGCCGGGTGCATTGCCAACGCCTTGAGCTCTGAGCCAAACAAGAAAGCGTTGCCCTGCCAGCCGTAGTAAAGCGGCTTCTCGCCCATTCGGTCTCGCGCCAGCCATAACGCCCGCTCCTGCCGGTCCCACAGGGCGAAGGCGAACATTCCAATACTACGACTGAGCATGCCCTCCACGCCCCAAGCCTCTATCGCAGCGAGGATAGTCTCTGTATCCGATCCACCTCGCCAACAGGGGGGGGCTTCTTCCGCATCAAGGGCTCTGCGGATATCACGATGATTGTAGATCTCACCGTTATACGCAATTACCCATCTCCCCGATGCCGAGACCATGGGCTGGTGGCCAGCATCAGACAGCTCAATGATGGCTAGCCGACGATGGCCGAGCGCGATGCCCGCGCACGGGTCGCACCAGGACCCTCCGTCGTCAGGCCCTCTATGCCGGATCCGATCAGCCATTTTCTGCACCATCGGTCCCAGGCCGTCGCCATCCGCGCCCCTTTGTATGAAACCCACCAGACCGCACATGCAATACCCCCAGGAATTCCGAAACCCCATGCGCAGAACCGGCGCCGTCTACGCACCTCGTCCCTTACGGAGCGCCATGACAGCCGCACGCAACTCCCTGTCAAAAGCCCACACCGGAGCAGCATAGAAAATCGCGAATGACAGTGCTGACATAAACAAAAAAATCCAAATATTCTCAATTTCTGGAGCCAGGCCATATTCGATCCAAAGCAGCAATATCGCGGCGCACGAACACGCCAGCAGCACGGAATGCGGACCTGGGGCCTGGAACAATCCACGGGGGCAAAACAGCGCCCCCCCTATGGCGAGCGCCGCGTAGCTTGCGACGGTCGACCACGCCGCGCCGATGAAGCCAAGACGAGGAATCAGCAAAAGATTGAGCAGGATGTTCAGCGCCGCGGCCGATAATGTTATCGCCAACACGATCGTGGACTTGTTCCGCAAAAGCAATCCGTAGTTGCCAACTTCAAACATCGGATAGATGGCGATTGCCATCCCCACGATAACGAACACATCGCCCGAAGCAGCCTTGGCCGGTCCGCTCAGCGCCACAATGACCTCATTTCCGACCCCGAGCACCATAGCCGCCACGCCAATGCACGCATATGTCAATGGACGCAGCAAGGTGCGCTTTAGCTCGCGCACGGCTTCGTCGCCTTGCGCACCATGGATACGGTTGGCTACTGGCACGAACGCCTCACTCAGCGTCGCGCTCATGAGTACGTTTATCTGCATCGCGAGCGAGTATCCGATCGCATAAATTCCAACCGCCGCAAAGTCACTGGTGATCTCCTTGAGCATCACCCGATCGATGGCGACCAACGCCACCCACGCCAACTCATTGGCCATCATTGGAATTCCGTAACGGAACGCGCCAAGCGTGGCGTTAATATCAAGCGACGACATTGAGAAGCGGAAGTTTCTTTTAATCCAATGTACGTAATAGACGCATAGGAGGGCGGCAACGGCCAGCTTTCCGCCGAATACGGTCGCCGCATTGTTTTGGATCAGAACTACCCCGCCAGTAACAAAGCCGACCTCGACCCACCTCCCCAATGCCTTTACGAACATCAGCGTCGCCGAACGTTCACTTGCCATCAGCACGACCTGCATGACACTACTGAACATCGCGAACGGAACCAGAAAGAATGCCCACCAGAACGCGTTGGAATCGGATCGAATATCGCCCACATCAGTGAACGCAATCACAACCGTGGTGACCATCCACAGGGCGAGCGATACAAGCACTGGAGCCATGAAAATACTCGTCGCGAATCGATCGACGACACGGAACGTGTCAACACTTTCCCAACACTCGTTGCGAGATTTCTATGTAACAACTTCGGGTAGCCCGGTGTCGACCGGGGTGGGGACGATGGTCAGTGCGCCGGAGGTAGCCAGCAGTTGCGAGGCATGCATGGCGAGGTCGGGGTTGATGTGCACGGCGGCGGGCGGCAGGGCGACGGTGGGCGCGCCTTTGACGTAGCGCTCGGGGTGGCGTGTGTAGTGCTCGGTGAGCGCCTGCTGGCGGACGGCGGCAACGGTGGGCACGCGGTCATGGAAGAGGTCGGCAGGTGTGAACAGCGCCAACCCTTCGTGCGGACGATCGTT
>NZ_VLKP01000025.1 GCF_007830115.1 Aerolutibacter ruishenii
CCGGTGTTTCGAGCGGTCAACCAGTGGGGCCAGATAAGCGCCGAAGGCCTCCATCCCAACAGTTTGGTGCTCTTGCTGCGCGAGTTGCTGGCCAGTGCCGGGTTTGCCGATGCTGGGCTCCACAGCAGCCACTCGCTGCGCCGCGGGTTTGCCAGCTGGGCCAACGACCAAGGCTGGGATATGAAGGCGCTGATGGAGTACGTGGGCTGGCGCGATGTGCACTCGGCCATGCGTTACCTGGACGGGCGTGACCCGTTCGCCCGGGATCGCATTGAAGCGAGCCTGCCCAGCCCAGCCGCGCCAGCTCCGACGATGGTGCTGCCGGCGCCCGAGGGCAAATCTGCCCTGCAGCTGCGCCTACGCCTGGTGCTGACCCCGTTTGCCCGCGCCGGCCGCGGCGCGGCCAGAGCCCGGGGTCGGATCGAAGAGATCTGCTTGGCCCCGTTCAAGGCTATGCGCCTGAACACCGCCAGCAGCGAGTACCGGTTGACTGTTCCCACCGATCCCGACCGGGATCTGGATGAAATCCTGGCCACGTTGCTCGATGACATGCACCGCATGGCCGATACGCACCAGTGTTTCCTGGAAGCGTCTCTCAGTACAGACGACGGCCGGCACTGGGACTGATTCCCCTCACAACCTCCGGATCCAATGGCTACCCTTCACGAGACCGCTTACCCGCGACTGAAGCCTGATCCCACCGCCAAGGAACTGGAGGAGGTCGGGGTAGAACCCAATGCTTCGCCGCAGGCTGGACATCTGTGATCGCAGAAGATCCCCGTCGGGCAGGTCGTCACCCCAGAGAGTGTGCTCAAGCTGCCGCCTGGTCACAGCGGCAGGACTTGCCCGCATCAGCGCTTCAAGGAGCTTCCTGCAAGCTGGGGACAGATGCAGTCGTTTTCCAGCCCGTGTGGCCTCCAACGTACTCAGGTCCAACGTGAGCTCTCCGATCAGCAGCCGCCTTTGCAGCCAACATCACAACGGGAACTGAAACACCGTGATTCAACCGCAGCCTTCTCAGAACCTCCGGGCCTTCCATGCGAGGAAGCATCCAATCAAGAACGACTGCGTCGTAACCATTGGACGCCGCAAAGTGAAGGCCGGCGATGCCGTCCCCGATGGTATCAAGCTGATGCCCTCGGGCCTCGAAGTAGGCCAGAATCTTCAAAGCGACTTCTCGATCGCGCTCAATCACTAGAATTCGCATGTCACGACTGACGGTAGCCAAGGAGCCTCAGCGCATTGAATACAACCAACAAGGTTGAACCTTCATGCACTGCCACAGCCGGTCCAATGCCAAGACCTAGAATGGTCGCAGGAACCAACAACGCTACGACGCCCAGGCTCACATACACGTTCTGACGGATCACCCGTTTCGTGCGTCGACTAAGCGCTACAGAGAATGCAACCTGTCTCAAATCCTCAGACATAAGCGCGACGTCGGCAGTCTCCAGCGCTACGTCCGAAGAGGCGGCACCCATTGCAATTCCGACGCTGGCACTAGCCATTGCGGGTGCGTCATTCACACCGTCGCCGACCATTGCCACTCGCTCCGTCTCCTTCAACTGACGTATTGCCTTCACCTTGTCGTCAGGCATGAGATTTCCCCATGCCTCGTTTAGACCCACGTCCGTTGCCACGGCTTGAGCTACAGTCTGGTGGTCGCCAGAGATCATGATCATTCGTTGGATGCCCAAGCGCCTTAGCTTGTCCAGGGCTTCACGCGCCTCTGGCCGGGGCGTATCCATAAGGCCGATGACACCTAGGTCGCGATCACCTAGGCGAACGGCCATCGTGGTTCTGCCGGCGTTACGGAGCTCCTCAATGGCAGACTCCGCACCCGCGGATAGAGCGCCAATGCCGTCGTTACCGAACATTTCTGCCTTTCCTATCCACACGTCAATGCCGTTCACCTTCGCCTGAACGCCTCTTCCAGCGAAGTTAGCGAGGTCTGTCGCTACCATGACCGGTCCATCGCCCAGGCGAGTATTACCATCTCGAACGATAGCTGCGGCCAAAGGGTGGTCACTTAAAGCCTCGACGGCGACGGCAACGTGAAGCAGTTCCTGCTCTGTCGTTCCCTGCATCACTTTGATGTCGGTAATTCGCGGCTTGCCTTCAGTGAGCGTTCCAGTCTTGTCGAACGCGATGGCGCGGACCATGCCCAGCTCCTCCAGTGGTGCGCCACCCTTGATGAGTACGCCACCTCGCGCAGCTCGCGCAATTCCCGCTAGAACCGCGCTTGGAGTCGCGATTGCCAGTGCGCAAGGGCTTGCCGCTACAAGTACCGCCATCGCTCGATAGAAGCTGTCGCGGAATGGCTCATCGATCACGATCCATGAGAAAAGTAACAGCACGGCCAAGATCAGAACAGCGGGAACGAATACCCTCTCAAACTTGTCTGTGAAGCGCTGCGTTGGCGATTTCCTGGTTTCGGCTTCGCTCACCATCTTGACTACGCGGGCCAGTGCCGATTCGCCTGATCGACGCGTGACTTCGACCTCTAGGACGCCGGAGCCATTGATAGTGCCGGCGAAGACGCGGGACTCCATTCCCACCGAATCAGGCCGACCCCGTGCCTGAGCAGGGTCAGTGACTTGCAACTTATCTACCGGAATGCTTTCCCCGGTGACAGGGGCTTGGTCAACGCTGCTAGTGCCTTTGACGACGAATCCGTCTGCCGGCATCCGATCATTGGGACGAACAACCACCACATCTCCAGGTATCAACGATTCAACCTTGACTTCCACGACCTGCCCATCCCTCAGCACCCTGGCGGTTTCTGGGGCAAGCTTTGCAAGAGCTTCAATCGCGCGCTTAGCCCGGCCCATCGCGTAGTGTTCAAGGGCATGACCTAGACTGAAGAGGAACAGAAGCAAGGCGCCTTCGGCCCATGCGCCCAGCGCTGCCGCACCTACCGCTGCAACCAGCATCAGAGTATCGATTTCAAAACGCTTCAGCTTGACGTTCTCAATCGCTTCGCCAAGCGTGAACCAGCCGCCAAAGAGGTAGGCAGCTACGTAAAATGCGGTAGGAATCCATGGCGTTTGGAGCAAGCCGAGCTTTTCAATCGCAAATCCCAAGATCAGGAGCAGGCCACAGGCAAGTGAGAAGATCAGCTCGCTATTGCCACCCAATACGCCTCCGTGGGAATGACCATGGTCTTGTCCGTCCTTGTGTTCGTGACCTTCGTGCTGATCTTTCAAGTCTTCCTTCGGACCGGATGCGCCTTGCCCTACACCCAGCGCGTGGAGCTCTGCTCTCAGCTCCGTCTCGCTTGTCTTGGTTTGATCGTATTCGAGGCTCACGCCGCCAGTCGGGCTGGTGGTGGCTTCAATGACCCCCGGCAAAGCCTGTAGTTGGCCTGCAATTGTTCGTGCTTTCCGGGCGTGAACTGCTGAACCCAGTTCCAAGGAGAGGTGACCATACCGCTCACCCAGCTTGACACCCATGGACGACGCCACCTCTCGCACTCGTTGAAGCGAGATGAGCTCGGGCGCGTAATGAATGCAAAGTGTTCCGCAAGCCCCATCGCTACCACCGCGCACGTGCACGCGTGATATTCCGTCCATTTCCTGAAGCCCGTCCACCAGCCTTTGGACGCAGTTATCGTCGCGAGAAACGCCTGGGAGTACGACCGGCAATTCGACTTCTGTGGTCAGGTTCATGTGTTCCCTCCAACGTCATAAGAATGGATCGGGAAGTCCGGCAGGCAGATACGCTGCCGGACACAAACACTCCATCAATCAGGGAACATTTCCCGGTTGCCCTTTGGGATCTGGCTTGGCCAGGCGCCCCGCAAATGTCGGCAGCACAAGAAGTGTCAGTACTGTTGCGGTCAACAGGCCGCCAATGACCACCGTGGCGAGAGGCTTCTGCACCTCAGCACCAGATCCACTCGCAATAGCCATCGGAATGAAGCCGACGATCGCCACCAGCGCGGTGGTCACCACAGCTCGAATTCGGCTGCCGGCACCGTTCATTGCAGCGATCAATGGACTGTCACCAGCATCAAGCCTCTCTCTGATGGCTTGCATGAGCACCAATCCGTTCAGCGTCGCAACACCCGATACCGCGATGAATCCGACAGCGGCAGATACCGAGAACGGCATACCACGCACCAGCAATGCGAGAATTCCGCCAACCAGGGCAAGCGGGACGCAGGTGAACACCAGACCCGCCTCCTTCGCACTGCCCAATGCCATGAACAGAAGACTTCCGATCAGCAGGAAGACAATCGGCACAACTGTCATGAGTCGCCTTTCCGCCCGCTGCAAGTTCTCGAACTGACCGCCCCACGTCATGTGGGCGCCTGGTGGAAGCTTCACGTCCTTCACCGCAGCTTGGGCCTCTCCGACAAACCCGCCCAAGTCACGACCGCGAACATTAGCCTGCACCACGACACGACGGCTCCCGTTGTTTCGACTGATCTGGTTCGGCCCCTCGCTGATCTCAATGCGTGCGACAGAGGAGAGCGGCACGATGCCCCCAGTTGGGGTTGCAATCGGCAGCGATGCGAGCTGATCGGGGTCATTGCGTGCATCGTCGCCGAGGCGCACCACAACATCGAACCGGCGGTCGCCCTCGAAGATCTTGCCTGCCGCAGCGCCGCCAATACCGGTTGAAAGTGCGTCGCTCACGTCCGCCGCCGTGAGGCCATACTGCGCAGCTGCAAGATGATCGATTGCCACATTGAGCGTGGGCAGGCCGGAAATCTGTTCAACACGGACATCCGCTGCGCCCTGAGTATTTCTCAGCTTCAGCGCGACCTGGTCAGCAACAGCTTGCAGTTGCTCGAAGTTATCGCCGTAAATCATGACGGCTAGGTCCGTACGTACACCTGAGATCAGCTCATTGAAGCGCAGCTCGATGGGCTGGCTGAATTCAAAGCTGTTGCCTATCTGCGAGGCGGCGATCTTCTCAAACCTTGCAATCAGATCCTCCTTGCTCAGGGAAGAGTCTGGCCACTCCTTTCTCGGCTTAAGTACGATCACACTGTCGGAGATGTTGGTCGGCATGGGGTCGATAGCTGCTTCGGCAGTACCGGTCCTCGAGAAGACCGTCACAACCTCTGGTTCAGCAGCAATGGCCTTCTCCAGCGCCAACTGCATAGCCAACGATTGCTCAAGCGACGTAGATGGCACACGCAACGCCTGCATAGCGAGGTTTCCCTCATCAAGCGTTGGCATGAACTCTCGACCCAGCATCGTAAAGCCGACCACGCCCATTGCGAGCATCACGAGGGCGCCAGCGAACACTGCCTTGGGCCTACGAATCGCCGCTTGGATCGCCGGTTCAATACGGCCGCGCAGGACGCGGATGATGGCAGTCTCATGTTCTTCGTCTTGGTCGCTCTCGTGCCCCTCCTTGTTCGCGTGGAGCTTGGGCTCCCTGACCAACAGGGCAGCCATCGCCGGTACAAAGGTGAACGAGAAGATAAACGCGCCAACGAGGGCGAGCATGAAGGTGGCGGCCATCGGTTGGAACGTCTTGCCCTCCACACCTTCCAGCGTAAGGATCGGTGCGAACACCAACAGGATGATCACCTGGCCGAAGGCTGCAGGGCGCGCCATTTTCCTCGCCGAGTCGGCGGCCACACGCAGTCGCTCCATGGCATTGAGGGGTCGGCCGAGTTCCGCACGCCGCTTGCCAAGCATCAGCAGGGTGGACTCGATCACAATTACCGCGCCATCCACAAGGATGCCGAAGTCCAGCGCACCCAAACTCATGAGGTTGCCGCTGATGCCGAACTTGTTCATGCCGATAACAGCGAAGAGGAACGACAGCGGAATGACCAATGCGGTGATGGCTGCCGCCCGCAGGTTGCCCAGCAGCAGGAACAGCACAACTACGACCAGCAGGGCGCCTTCGGTCAAGTTCTTGGCGACAGTCTTGACGGTGGAGTTAACCAGCACACTACGGTCCAGCACTGGCTCTGCGAAGATATCGGCGGGCAGAGATTCATTGACCTGTGCCAGACGCTCAGCAGCAGCTTGAGCGACGGTGCGGCTGTTGCCGCCGGCGATCATCAGCGCCGTGCCCAGTACTGCCTCATGACCATTTCGGCTTGCTGCACCAAGCCTTGGGGCGCGCCCCATCCCGACCTCGGCAGCATCGGCCACCCGGATGACCACGCCGTCCTTGGTGGCAACGGGCGACTGAGCCAAGTCGTCGGTCGTAAGGGCAAGGCCGTCGGCCCGAACGACCAGGCCTTCGCCCGCACGCTGGACGAATCCGGCGCCAGCCTGGACGTTGGAGCGTTCCAGTGCTTGGACCAGATCGGCCAGACCCAAGTTGTATGCCGCCAGTCGAGCGCTGTCGGGGTAGATGCCGTATTCCTTGACGTACCCACCCACCGTATCAACACCGGCCAGGCCGGGGCTGGAGCGCATCTGTGGTGCGATGATCCAGTCCTGGACAGTACGCAGGTACGTTGCGCGCTCCTGGGCGGTTCCAAGACGATCGCCCTCTGGTGTCAGGTAGACCTCACCCTCTTGCCAGCCAGCCTGGCCGGGCTTGGCCAGCTTCTTGGGGTCGAATGGCTTGAAGTCCACCGTCCACATGAGAACCTCGCCCAGCCCGGTTGTAACCGGGGAGAGCATGGGGGACACGCCCTCGGGCAGATCTCCGGCAGCCTCCCGCATCCGCTCTGCCACCTGCTGGCGGGCGAAATAGATGTCGGTCTGATCAGTGAAGATCGCGGTGACCTGAGAGAAGCCATTGCGTGATAGGGAGCGAGTGGTGTTCAGACCCGGGATGCCGGCCAAGGCCGTCTCCAGAGGATAGGTAACCTGGCGTTCAATCTGCTCCGGTGTGAGGGCAGGTGCAATTGTATTGATCTGAACCTGGCGGTTGGTGATATCTGGTACAGCATCGACTGGCAGCTTGCTCAGTTGGAACAAGCCAAAGCAGGCGATCAATGCAGCCAGAAACACCACGAGCCAGCGGAACTTGACCGCTGCTTCAATGATGAACTTGAACATGGTGTATGAGTTCCCTTAGTGGCCGTGCTCGGCTTCGCCCTTGGCCAGTTCGGCCTTGAGCAGGAAGGCATTGGCGCCTACGAGGCGCTCACTACCTGTCAGGCCGTTAAGGATTTCGATTCGATTACCTGCACGACGGCCAGCGAGTACCGGCGTTGCCTTAAAGCCTCCCTCGACAGCAACGAACACAACACTTCTGCCATCAACGCTTTGGACCGCATCCGCCGGGACGCTCATGCCTTCAGCTGCGCCATCGGCGATGATGACGGCCGAAACGGGGGAGCCGGCCGGTGGCAACTTCTCCGAAATTGGTTTGGCGCGAATGGTCGCGGTGCCTCCCTGCTGCATCACATTCGCAGCGGCGGCAATCACCTCAGCTTCGAAGCTTCCGCCCGGGCCAGTCACTTCCAGCTTCATTCCGGGCACCGCGAGAGTGGCCAGTGCTGGCGGTGCAGTGAATACGAGTTCATTCATGTCCGGATTGGAAACCTCCGCAACAAGCGTTCCAGCTGAGACGACACCACCGGGCGTCACTTGGACGTTGCCAACCACGCCAGCGACAGGACTGGAGATTGTCACCCGGCCGGAACTGTCCGGAGATCCACTGGCCGCTACCTGTGCACGTGCAGCACTAGCGGCGGCATCAGCGGCCAAAGAGCGCGCGCGCGAGGCCTCCAGCTCCTGGCGAGCCACTACGCCCTGCTCGACAAGAGACTTGTCGCGGCCGTAGGCCAGGCGAATGGCTTCGGCCTCCGCCGCAGCGGCAGTGGCGGCGGCTTTGAAGGTCGCAGCTTCTCCACTGACAATGATCACCAGGGGCTGGTTGCTCTTGACGGCTGTACCCGGCGCAACAAGCACGCGCTCAACGCGGCCGGTGACCGTTGAGGCGATGGCAGCACGCCCCCCGATGGCCGGCTCGACGCGACCTGCAAGGCGGGTCGATGCGCCACCGCCGCGGCCGACAGCCACCACGCCGATGCCAGATGCCTTGATCTGGTCAGGCGTCAGCTTGACTACACCTTCCTCGGACTCCTCTTCGCCATGTTCGCCATCACCATCACCTTCACTGTGCGCCTCGGCGGAGCCCGGCTTTGCGTCAGCTGCGTGATCGTCGTGACCATCATCCTTTCCAGCCGGCTTTTCTGCCTCCGTACCGGTGGATTTGGCATCCTCCTGCGCCCCGCCACTGCATGAGGTCAGCGCGCCGGTCATCATCAAGGTAGCCAGCAGCGTCGCTCCGATGAGCGTCTTGTTTCCGTACTTGTTCATTTTGCCTCCACAAACGGTGCGCGCCCTTCAAGGCGGGCGAGGTCGATTTCTGCTGCCACCCGGCTAAGACGGGCATCCACAGCACTGCCACGCGCAGCGATCAGGGTTGATCGCGTGCTGCGCAGCTCCAATTGCGATATACGACCTGCCTCAAATCCGATGCGGGCCAGCCGATAGGCTTCATCTGCGGCCTGTACGCTTTCATCCGCTGCTCGTGCGCGGCTGTTGGATGCCTTGAGACTCGCTACCGCTCCCAAACGGGCCGCCTCACTGTCACGCCTCTGAGCCTCCAGAACCGCTTCGGCAGCACGTTGTTCCGCATAGGCCGCCTGGATCGCACCGCGGTTACGATCGAATAGGGGGATCGAAAGGCTGATGCCCACGTTGTAAGCTTGGTCGCCCGCTTGGCGGAAGCGCGTCTGAGCCACGGATGCACTCAGTTGTGGCAACGCACGCTTGCGCTCAACATCGATAAGGCGGCCGGAGGCGTCCGCTTCGGCTTGGGCGATACGAACGGCAAGCGGGGCGGCCTCATTGTCAATTGGGTGAGAGGGCACTCGGTCAAGCAGGCTTTCGCCGATGTCGGTCAGCGGGCTGTCCACTAAGGACACCGCGGCTAGGCGAGCAAGCGCCGCATCCCGGTAGGCCTCGGCCTCATCTAGGCTGGCCTTTGCATTGGCGACCTCGCTCCGTGCCTGCACACCGCGCAGGTTGGGCTCACGTCCCTCGCTGACCATCGCAGCTACCGCCTTGGCGTCCTGTTCAATCAAGGCCAATGCCTCGCTGGCCAACTCATATCGGCGCAGCGCAGCCTCTGCTTCGGCGTATGTCGCAGCCAGGCGACCCGCTGCGTCACTGCGCATCAGATCACCCCGCAAGCCTGCAGCCCCAGCCTCCGCACGCGCGGCGCGCACTCGGGCCCCTCGTTGACCCCAAATCTCCAGCGGCTGGGAGAGGGTGACAATGCTGTCAGCGTTTGAGAAACCTTTGTAGGGACCAGTGCCGTAGGCGTTCTCCGCTTCGATGGAGACCGTCGGATTGGGCAGTGCCCGAGCCTGTTGTACCCGCGCCTCGGCTGCCTCAGCCAGCGCGACGCCTTGGACCGTCGCAGGCATCTGGTTCAAGCGAGAAAGCAACGATTCGTAAGATGGTGCAGTTTGAGCAGCTACATGCCCGGTTGGCACCAACGCCAGCAGAACAGCGACAGCCAACCCGGTCGCTGAAAGCGACCGACCCGTCAAAATCGACATAAAAACTCCCGTAAATTATCTGAGCGAACTACCCGCAAATGCGGGGCAGAGCCAGATCAGATACGGGGGGGGCGCATGGGTCCGTCCCTACGTGTCAACATGCGACCCAACAGCTACCCTCGTTTTTTATCTATAACAAATGGGCTCCGCTGCTGGAGTACACCGATGTCCCCTGATTCACCCACCACGGCCGAGATTGCTCCCGATCCGCAACTGGAAAAGCGGACACGGCGCCGCTTCAGTGCGCCTGAGAAGTTGCGCCTTCTGGCCCAAGCCGACGCCCTTGCTCACGGCGAGCAGGGGGCCTGGCTGCGCCGCAATGGCCTCTATGCCGCCCAGCTTTCTGCTTGGCGCAAGCAGCAGACCGAGCATGGTTTGGAGGGTTTGCAGTCGCAAGCACCCGGGCGCAAGGCGGCCGATCCGCGTGAGCGCCGG
>NZ_VLKP01000026.1 GCF_007830115.1 Aerolutibacter ruishenii
GATCGTCCGCACGAAGGGTTGGCGCTGTTCACACCTGCCGACCTCTTCCATGACCGCGTGCCCACCGTTGCCGCCGTCCGCCAGCAGGCGCTCACCGAGCACTACACACGCCACCCCGAGCGCTACGTCAAAGGCGCGCCCACCGTCGCCCTGCCGCCCGCCGCCGTGCACATCAACCCCGACCTCGCCATGCATGCCTCGCAACTGCTGGCTACCTCCGGCGCACTGACCATCGTCCCCACCCCGGTCGACACCGGGCTACCCGAAGTTGTTACATAGAAATCTCGCAACGAGTGTTGGGAAAGTGTTGACACGTTCCGCGTCGAGTCGGAGGGCGTAGACGTCCCCGTGCTCGGTACTGTGCAGCGAAATCCGGCCATCGGCGAACAGATCGTCGTGACCGGCAGCTGGGAGGCTTGCCGTTGAATGGTGGCAATGCCCATGGCCACAGGCATCGGCACTGGACGAATCCTTGCTCTTGCTCGACTCGGAGTCTGAATCACTTTGCAAGGCGTGCACATCGCCCACGCTGACCGTCGCTTCTTGCGCGCACGCCAATGCCTCGGCCACAGGCACGACCACGAACGCCGCCAAAAGCAGCAGCATCAGGTATATACGAATAGCAGGCAGAGAGCGACGCATTGGGAAAGGTTAGCAACCTCTTTTGGACGGATACAATTACATAAAAACACTACGGTGGCTGTGCTTGAACGCACCCTAGCCCCGTTCAGGTCGGGACCCAGGGAATCAACCCACAAGGATAACGGCCCATGTGAGGGCGACATTGCAAAGAGCCACGAACACCGCAGCCGACCCCATGTCCTTCGCACGACCAGCCAGCTCATGGATTTCTGGGCCATACCGTTCGATCACTGCCTCGATAGCGGAGTTCAGCAGCTCGAATGCCAAAACGAACAGTACGCTCCCCATGAGAAGCACTCGCTCTACCCCTGAGTTGCCGAAAAAGATAGCTGTAGGTAATGCCACCGCGGCCATAACAACTTCCAACCGAAACGACGATTCATGCAGCCAAGCTGATCTCAGCCCCTGGAGAGACCAGCGAAGCGCCTCAAAGACGCGCGCAATGCTCCGCGGACGATGACCGTACATATCTGCCACTTCGATGTTTCCTTCTTTTGGGCCCAAGAGACGCTCACGGGTCTTCCAACAGCGATACTCGCCGTGGTCGGCTATAGGCTGTGACCGGCGTTGCTGGTACAGCCTGAGAACAGATTTAGGCTCTCGTCTAGCACCGTCGTCCTAACCTGCATCAGGCCAAGCACAGAATGGAAGAGGTTGTCGTGGCTGGACGGCTGCTTTGATCGGTCCCGGACACATTGAAGGTCCAGGTTGTTGCTGCTCTTCATACCATCAGACATCCACATCACCATCGGCACCTTGATCTGAGTATCAGGGGCGATAGCGTAGGGGAGCCCGTGAAGATAGACGTTCGCCTCCCCTAATGACTCGCCGTGGTCGGAGACATAGATCAGCCCGGTATCGTGACTCTTGTCCTGTTCAAGCATGCGAATTGTCTTTGCAAGGAAGTCATCTGTCGCAAGGACCGCGTTGTCATACGCATTGACGATTTCACCGCGTGTGCACTTGCCCAAGTCTGCGTTTCGGCAGTCGGGAGTAAATTTCGTCAGATCTTCCGGGTATCGCTTGAAGTAGCTGGGTCCGTGGTTCCCCAGCTGATGTAGAACGACAACGACATCACCAGGGTTGTCCTCGATCGAGTCATGCAGACCTTGCAGCATAATCTCGTCACGGCATGCTTGGTCGTCGCACAGAACATCCTTGACCGGCACGCGATAGGATTCAAATGCCAGATCAGAGCAGACGCCCTTGCATCCAGTCTGGTTGTCACGCCATAGGGTCCTGACCCCGGCACGCTCCAAAACATGCAGAAGCGACTCCGAACCTTTGATCTTGTCTCGATCGTAGTCTCGCCTCCCGTACGCAGAGAACATACAGGGCACCGACACTTCGGTGTTTGACCCGCAGGCGGTCACGTCTGAGAAATTGACGACGTCCAACGCTGCCAACTGTGGCGTTGTCTGTCTGCCGTATCCATTCAAACCCCAGTTCTGCGCACGAACCGTCTCACCTACAACGATGACCAAGAAGTGGGGCTTCGCGCCTGGCGGATGAGGCGTCATCATGGCATCGGGGCCAACCACTTGGATCGGACCGCGCTCCGCACGGGTGTCTTCTCGCACAACCTTCGCAATGGAAGCGATGTAGTTTCCAGGGTTTGCAAGGTATCTGACTTGCTTGTGATTGCGTATGAGTGATGAGAGGTCGTCGAATGACGCAATTGCCGCGCCAACGATTACAACAACCGCCATGCCAAGTAGAAGCACTCTTGCAAGTATCGCCCGCGTCACATTGGAAGAACGTTGGAGCCTTACCATGCATACCGCGATAGCTGGCACGACGCCTTTAATTAGTACCGCAAGAAAGAAGCCCCAGGTCAGCAACTCTCCGGCTTCAGCGCCGTCGGTCTTCAGCACATTTCGTACCATGCTGGCGTCGAAGTAGACGCTGTAATTGTCTGAATAGTAGGCAGCAGTAGCGGACACGACGAGAAGCAATGCAAGAACCGGCTTCACCGTCCATCGAACGCATAGCAATCCGAGAATGAGCACATTCAAGGCAGTGAGGATCGCTCCCGTAGAGATAACAAGTAGCGCACGAGCTGCTCCGTCCGCACCACTCTTCGCAATTACTTCTGCGAAGAACGCGCTGTTGAGAAAGAACGTGAAGTACATCGCCACGATGATAATCAACGTGTTGACGCCCAGCTGCGGGCCGCAGATGGGCTTGCCAAGACGGCCCAGTGGATCTGAGCCTAGGCCCCCGCGCGAACTGCCTCGGTTGAATTCTGTTTTCACGTAATGCATTGGTGATTCCTTTTTATTGACCACCGCGCGCGCCCCTAGCGCACACGGCCGCCATTGCGCGTTCCTAGATGGAAAGCCATCCACACATATGCAACGCCTGACACCAGCGAAGGGGCCAGGACCGCGGTCCGCAGGTTTTGGGTCAGTGACAGCAGTGCAGCCGAGATCCACATGAAGAGACGCTTGTCTGGGTGCAGCTCCGCTCCCCGACGCGGGAACAGCGAGCTTCCGGTTGCCACCATTTGGGTGGCAACCAAGGCAAATCTCGGTTCGTCGACAGGCCCAAAATCGCGCACACCAAGAGATGCGCCGATGGCAAGCACGGAGGTTGCCATCAGTAGTGCCGCTCGATCGCGTGCAGTTCGGAGATTGGTAGATGTTGAGAAGGGCATTCAGGTCGCCTTCTTCAAGGCGGCGCAGTACTGGCCGGCGACTGCACGTGCAGCCACGCGTCGGCCGAGCGCACGGAGCGCCCAGCAACAAGATGTGTTCATGGAAAGACCTACACAAAGGTGATCGCAGAAGGACTGACAGGCGCGTTGCGCCTGTTATGCGATCAAAGCCTGGGAGGTCTAATCAGCGTGTCCGGGATGTGGGACGTCATGGGCTGTTCGTAGAACGTGTGCCCGCCTTCATTTCTTGCGGCTTCGGCACTGGTGAAACCGTTGGACGCCACAAAAGTGCTGCTGTGGTGGCAGTGACCGTGACCACAAGCGGCATGCGCCTTATCGGGGTGGCCATCGCCTGGCCCTGCCACTTTGAACCGCCCCGGGAATCCCGGAGGCTCGTTGGTGTGAGTCACGCCGCCATGGCGAGCTCACGGGTCTGCTGATAGTAGGCTGCTTCGGCTTCGGCCGGCGGGATGTTCCCGATCGGCTCCAGCAGGCGTCGGTGGTTGAACCAGTCCACCCATTCCAGGGTGGCCAGCTCGACGGCCTCGCGGCTTTGCCAGGAGCGTCGGTGGATCACCTCCGCTTTGTACAGTCCGTTGATCGTCTCGGCCAACGCGTTGTCGTAAGAGTCGCCTACGCTGCCCACGGAAGGTTCGATGCCGGCCTCGGCCAATCGCTCGCTGTAGCGGATCGAGACGTACTGGCTGCCGCGGTCGGAGTGATGGATCAGGGAACGGCTGGCCGCGCCACGACGGGCGTGCAGGGCCTGTTCCAGCGCATCAAGGACGAAGTCCGTGTGCGCGGTGGCCGCCACCTTCCAGCCGACGATGCGCCGGGCGAACACGTCGATGACGAAGGCGACGTAGGCGAAGCCCTGCCAGGTCGAGACGTACGTGAAGTCCGATACCCACAGCGCATCGGGCCGGTCGGCGCGGAACTGCCGGTTCACCCGGTCCAGCGGACACGGGCGCGCCGGGTCGCCGATCGTGGTGCGTACCGGCTTGCCGCGGACCACGCCACGCAGCCCCATCTGCCGCATCAGGCGCTCCACCGTGCAGCGGGCGACCTGCACGCCCTCGCGCAGCAGCTGCCGCCAGACCTTGCGCACGCCGTACACCTGGAAGTTCTCTTCCCAGACGCGGCGGATATGCTCGCACAGGTCGGCATCGCGACGCTGCCGCATCGTCTGGCGTTCCGGATCGGCCTGCCGGGCCGCATGCGTGTAGTAGGTCGACGGAGCGATCGGCAGCACCCTGCAGATCGGCTCGACTCCGTAGCTGCCGCGGTGTTCGTCGATGAACGCCGTCATGGCTTGAACCGGCGGTCGAGCTCCGCCTGGGCAAAATACGCCGATGCCTTGCGCAGGATCTCGTTGGCCTGCCGCAGCTCGCGCACCTCCCGCTCAAGCGCCTTCATCCGCGCCTGTTCGTCCGTGGTCGGTCCGCTGCGCAAGCCGCGATCACGCTCGGCCTGGCGCACCCAGCGGCGCAGCGACTCGGGCGTACAGCCCACCTTGCCGGCGATCGAGGCAATCGCTGCCCACTGCGATCCGTGATCGCCCTGGTGCTCCAGCACCATCCGCACCGCGCGCTCGCGCAGCTCCGGGGAGTAACGTGTTGCTGTCGTCTTCATGGCTCCATCCTCTCAAAGGTTGGAGCCTCCGGAGAACCCGGGGCGGTTCACTTCCTGGTGTGACTGCTCCTCAGAGAAGCAGACCGAAGCATCAACGACAGGCACGATGATCATCACTGCGAGCAGCAGTGCCAGAGCGTAGCGCTTGGCATGGATGACAATGGAAGGCACGTGTGGCTAGGACTGATACATTTGAGGCCGGAAAGATACCTTGGGTCCCGCTCATCAGCAAGCTGACGCTTATTCATCAATCTCGCGGGCTCGAGTGGCCTCTGCGAGTCAGGTGGCCAGGCAAAAGCTGGCGCGGGAAATTGACGGAATCCGGCATCCGAAGAACAGAAAGTTAACGTTTTGCCTGAGCTTCCGCACGGTCACGCAGATTGAGCTGCGACGGATTAGGTCGGGGGCCAGCTGCGCCACGTGACAGTGCCGGGTTCAAGCGCAGCCGCCAGAGTCCGAGCTCAGTCGGCCAAGCCTGGTCATGCAGCCGTCTTGCGCGCGTCGGCACCTGCCCGGCGGGCATCACCTAAAATCTCGAAGGCTTCCTTGATCACATACAGGCCGATCAGGGCGCCGATCACGAAATCCGGGTACGGGCTGGCCAGCCACCACACCAACAGACCGGCCAGGATCACCCCAACATTGGCGACCACATCGGCCCGCGTGAACAGCCACGTCGCTCGCAGATGCACTTCGCCGGACTTTAGCGGTGCCAGCATGCGCAGCACCGCCATATTGACCGCCAGCGACAGCAGGGCGGTGCCAATCATCCAGCCGCTGACCGGCTCGGCGCCGTACATCACCCGGCGGCCCACCTCAACCAACACGCCCACACCCAGCACAAGCAGCACGCTGCCGCTGACCCAAGCGGCATTGGCCTTGAAGCGCGCCGTGCGCCCGATAGCGACCAGGCCAATGGCATAGGCGGTGGCATCGGACAGCATGTCCAGAGCGTCGGCCAGCAGGCCAGTGGAATGGGCAATCCAGCCGGCGATGCCGCCGATCACGGCCATCGCCGCGTTCAACGCTAGGGCGATCCAGAGGACGCGCCGCTCCTGCGCATTCTTGGCCTCGTGGTGGCAGCCGCAATCACTCATCGGAACATCTCCAGTCGCAGGGAAGCCGGGCCCGGGCGGGTCGCTGGCATGACACAGCAGGTGAGTGTAAAGTCCGTAGCTACTACGGAGTCAAGCGTACTACGAATGAAAATCAGTGAGGCTGCCGACGCCAGTGGATGCCACCTGGAGACGATCCGCTATTACGAGCGGATCGGCCTGTTGCCGCGCCCGGGGCGCTCGGGCAATGGCTACCGGGTCTATGGCCCGGCCGACATCGAGCGGCTGCGCTTCATTGCGCGCGGCCGGGACCTAGGCTTCAGCCTGGAGGAGGTCCGCAGCCTGCTGCAGCTGGCCGGCGATGAGGAGCTTTCGTGCGGGGACGTGGACCGGCTGGCACGCAGCCATCTGACCGACGTGCGGGCGCGCATGGCCGACCTGGAGCGCATGGCCACCGAGTTGGAACGGGTGATTGCCAGTTGCCACGGTGGGCAGCGGGCTGAATGCACCATCCTGTCGACCCTGCGGCAGCCGGTCGCTGTGGAGGCCACGCGCCAGTGACCGAACTGGACCGCTACCTCGATGCAGCCACGCGCCAGAACACGGTGCGCAGCTATGCGTCGGCGCTGCGGCACTTCGAGGTTGAATGGCAAGGCCACCTCCCAGCGACACCGGACAGCGTGGCGCGGTACCTGGCCGCGTATGCGCAGACCCTAGCCGCCAGCACGCTTCGCCACCGGCTGGCCGCCATTGCCTCTTGGCACCGCGACCACGGCTTTGTCGACCCGACCCGGTCGCCGCTGGTGCGCAAGGTGCTCAAAGG
>NZ_VLKP01000027.1 GCF_007830115.1 Aerolutibacter ruishenii
CCCTACGTGTCAACATGCGACCCAACAGCTACCCTCGTTTTTTATCTATAACAAATGGGCTCCGCTGCTGGAGTACACCGATGTCCCCTGATTCACCCACCACGGCCGAGATTGCTCCCGATCCGCAACTGGAAAAGCGGACACGGCGCCGCTTCAGTGCGCCTGAGAAGTTGCGCCTTCTGGCCCAAGCCGACGCCCTTGCTCACGGCGAGCAGGGGGCCTGGCTGCGCCGCAATGGCCTCTATGCCGCCCAGCTTTCTGCTTGGCGCAAGCAGCAGACCGAGCATGGTTTGGAGGGTTTGCAGTCGCAAGCACCCGGGCGCAAGGCGGCCGATCCGCGTGAGCGCCGGATCGAGCAGCTGCAGCGCGAGAACAGCCGCCTGCAGCGGCGGGCCGAGGTGGCTGAACAGCTGGTTGAACTCCAAAAAAAAGTCTTCCAACTGGTCGAGAAGGCCCAGCAGGAGAACCGCTCTTGAGCGTGATGGCAGCAGCTCCCGCGGGACTGAGCAAGGGGCGTATCTGTCAGGCGCTGGGCCAGCCGCGACATCGCTGCTATCCCGATCGCCGACGACGCAAGGCCACGGCACCGGCGCGTGCACCGGCACGCCGACTGACCGCCGAACAGGACCAGGCGGTTCTCGCCGCCCTGCATGACGAACGCTTCATCGACGCCAGCCCGCGCCAGGTCCATGCGCAGTTGCTCAGCGACGGCATCGTGCTGGCCTCGGTGTCGACCTTCTATCGCCGCCTGCGTGCGCTGGGCCAAAGCACGGCGCGGCGCCTGCAGCGTCCACCCCAGCGCCACGCCCGGCCCCAGCTGACCGCCACCGCACCGCAACAGGTGTGGACCTGGGACATCACCAAGCTGCCGACCTTCTCGCGGGGCGTCTATCTCAACCTCTACCTCATCCTGGACCTGTACAGCCGCTACGTGGTGGGCTGGATGATCAGCACCAAGGAAAACGCCGGTCTGGCCAAGCACCTGTTCACACGCACACTGACCGCCCACGCCATCGCGCGTGAGTCACTCGTCGTGCACCAGGATCGCGGCTCACCGATGACCGCCCACAGCTTCACCGAGCTGCTCGGCGCGATGGGCGTGGCGCGTAGCTACTCGCGCCCGCGCGTGAGCAACGACAACCCCTTCAGCGAAAGCCACTTCAAGACCCTCAAGTACACCGCCGACTACCCCGGTCGTTTCGAGGACGCCGAGCAGGCGCGCCAGTGGGTACGCCGGTTCGTCACTCACTATAACGATCGTCCGCACGAAGGGTTGGCGCTGTTCACACCTGCCGACCTCTTCCATGACCGCGTGCCCACCGTTGCCGCCGTCCGCCAGCAGGCGCTCACCGAGCACTACACACGCCACCCCGAGCGCTACGTCAAAGGCGCGCCCACCGTCGCCCTGCCGCCCGCCGCCGTGCACATCAACCCCGACCTCGCCATGCATGCCTCGCAACTGCTGGCTACCTCCGGCGCACTGACCATCGTCCCCACCCCGGTCGACACCGGGCTACCCGAAGTTGTTACATAGAAATCTCGCAACGAGTGTTGGGAAAGTGTTGACACGTTCCG
>NZ_VLKP01000028.1 GCF_007830115.1 Aerolutibacter ruishenii
TGGACCGACCAGAGTTCCATAGACACTCAGTCGCCGCTCTGCGCGTAGCGCTTTTCGAACTCTACCGGTGACATGCCGCCAGCGGAACCATGCCGGCGAATCGGGTTGTAGAACATCTCGATGTAGTCGAACACGTCCGAAGCAGCAGTGGCTCGCGTCGGGTAGATCTGCCGCTTGATCCGCTCCTTCTTCAGGACGCTGAAGAAACTCTCGGCCACGGCGTTGTCGTGGCAGTTCCCGCGACGGCTCATGCTCGGCACCATCCGGTGCGCCTTCAGGAACGACTGCCAGTCGTTGCTGGTGAACTGGCAGCCCTGGTCGGAGTGGACCAGCACGCCCGGGCCGGGCTTGCGTCGCCATGCCGCCGCCATCAGCGCCTGCAGCACCAGGTCGCTGGTCATTGTGGACGCCGTTGCCCACCCGACGATCTGGCGCGAGTACAAGTCCATCACTGCGGCCAGGAACAGCCAGCCCTCGTAGGTGCGGATGTAGGTGATGTCCGTGACCCAGACCTTGTTCGGGGCGTGCGGCGTGAAGTCCCGGTTGAGCACGTTCGCCACGGCACCGACCGGGCCGCCGCGGTGGCGCGGCTTGCCGCCATAGCCCACCTGCGCCCGCAGGCCCTCGGCCTTCATCAGCCGCCGGACGCGGTGCCGGCTGCAATGCTCGCCGGCTTCCCGCAGGTCCAAGGTGATCTTGCGATAGCCATACACCGCGCCGCTGGCCAGCCAGTGGTGCCTGATCAGCCCCAGCAGGCGCTGATCGTCCCGCTCGCGGGCACTGGTGCCTTGGCGCAACCAGGCGTAGTAGCCGCTGCGGTGCACGCCCAGCACCCGGCACATCGCGACCAGGCGGAACTCGCGGATGTGCGCGCGCATGAACGCGTACTTCGCCCTTACCCCTTGGCAAAGTACGCGGCGGCTTTTTTTAGGATGTCGCGCTCCTCGGTCACACGCCGCAGCTCGGCCTTGAGCCGGCGGATCTCGGCCGAGTCGCTCGGCGCTGCTGAAGCGCCCGATGCCGGCGCCATTTTCCTCGCCACCTGCACCCAGCCATACAGGGTGTGCTTGGGGATCCCGATCCGGGCGGCGACGTCCACCACCGTGAAGCCGCGCTCGATCACCTGCTTCACCGCCTCGGCCCGGAACTCATCCGTGTACTGCTTGCTGTTGCCCATAAACACCTCGGTCATTGCCATGAATTATGGCGTCCGGATGTCTACGAAAGGCTGGTCGGTCCAC